>CACJML010000001.1 GCA_902594515.1 uncultured SAR86 cluster bacterium
GCAATTATTGCTGGCTTAACTAAAGGCAATATGACTTTAAATATTGTCTTAACATTTGAATTGCCTAATGACTTTGATGCTAAAAAAACACTAAAGGAAATATTGCTTAACCTAGATTTTGTAAATAAGTAGATATATGGATAAACACACAAACTAAAAATAATCGCTCCACTTAATATATTTCTAGGTGAACCTATTTCTATATCAAAAGATCTTACCCATGTTGCAATACCCCCGCTGTATTCAAGACCTCCTACAAATATGAATGCATATACATAGAGCGGAAATGCAATCGGAAGAACAAGTGCGACCGATATTATTTTTTTTAGAGGAAAATCATAATATGTTGTTAGTACTGCAAAAAAAGTACCAAATAAAATTGATAAGAATGAAGTGAAAAGACCTAAAGTTATCGTATTGATACTCACACTTATTATTCTCTGATATTCTAAAGTCAGACTAGATTCTGCAAAAGCAATCAGAGCGATAAAGCTAAGAAAGAAAATATTTATTGCAATAACTACTGGTAATGCGATCTGAAACCATGGTTTTAAATGCTCCATCTTTATTTCTTTGAAATAAGTTTCTTTGATTTTGCTCCAAGAGCTTCAAGTTCTTTAATCTGATCGAAGAGGTTCCCTTTGCCGCTTGAGAGTTTGTTATCAGCAGCATCAAATGCCTTGCCTGCCAAATTTAAGTATTTACCAATATTTACTAAGTCATCATTTAAGCCTGAAAATTTATCAATGAGATGTCCAGCTCTTTTAGCAATATTAGATGCGTTTTCATTTTGTGCATCTAATTTCCATAGGCTCTCAGCCATTCTTAAAATTGCTATTAGGTTTGTTGGTGTTACAAAAGCAATTTGATTTTGCATTGCTAGTCTTTGAAGGTCCCAATCACTTGTAAGAGCAAGTGATAGAGCAGACTCTAAAGGTACAAAGATTAGTATGTAATCAGGCGGATTTAACTTTTCAATATGGTTATAGCCTTTTGAATTAAGATTTTTTATGTGGTCCTTTAAAGACGTAATATGATTTTTAAGCGCTTCATCTTTCTTTATTTCATCATCCGAATCAATATATGCCTTATAGCTCTTCAAGCTAACTTTTGAGTCAATAATAATATTTCTTTCACCTGGTAAATAAATCACAGCATCAGGTATGAGAAGTTCCCCTTTTGTATTCCTAAAACTTTGTTGCAGTTGATAATCTTTTCCAAGCCTTAGACCAGACTCTTCTAAGGTTTTCTCGAGAACCATTTCTCCCCAACTGCCTTGTTTTTTGGAATCACCCTTCAATGCAGTTGTTAAGTTTTCTGCATCAATACTAATCTTTGATGTTTGCTCAATGACTTTTGAGACCTCATTTTTAAAAGACTCCTTTGCAACAGCCTGTTCTTTTTTTAAATCGCTAATTTGATTATTGAGTTCTTTTATTTGTTCTTTGAATGGCTCAAGAACTACATTTACTCTTTCAATATTTTCTTTAGTAAGAGAGGAGTTTTTCTCTTCTAATACTTGCGAGGCAATTACCTTGAATGCATTTTCAATATTCTCTGTTTTGTTATTCTTAAAGTAAAAGATTATTAATAGCCCCAGAGATAGAACCATAAAAACCATTATTAGTACTAAAGTTATATTCTCCATAACAAAATTGTTTTAATATGAACGCAATTGATTTCTATCATACTATGGATGAACATCTTCAATCTAAATTTGAATTATTAAAATCAAAATCATTGAATATTGATTTAACGAGAGGGAAACCAGGGGCCGATCAGCTCGATTTGTCCAATGAATTACTTTCAATCAATCTTCCTTCTCATGATGACAATGGAGTAGATTTAAGAAATTACGGTGAGCCATTAGGGATTCGATCAGCAAGAAAGCTTGCCTCAGAACTACTGTCATCACCTATTGAACTGACCGCAGTAGCAGAACAATCAAGCTTGCTTGTGACTTATCAAACTTGCTTGGCACTTTACCTAAAAGGTTTAGAAAAGCCATTGAAGGATGTATCAAATCCTAAATTTATTTGCCCAGTTCCAGGTTTTGATAGGCATTTTAGGATGCTCGAAGAATTAGGAATTGAAATTATTACTGTCCCATTAACCGGAAAGGGCATTGATCTGAATGTGCTTAGGGGAGTTTTAGATAAAACGGATAATATAATGGGAGCAATCATTGTGCCAAGACATTCAAACCCATCTGGTGATGTTTATTCTGATGAGAATCTCATCTACACCCTTGAAATGTTTAAAAATTATTCCACTGAACTGGTTTGCATCTTTGACCACGCATATCTACTTCATGATTTTGATAAAACCACACATCAATCTGCTACTTGGAAATTAATTGAGGAGGCAGAGATGGCTAATCAAGCAATTGTTATCAGCTCATTTTCAAAAGTAACTTTTGGGGCAGGGGGTATTTCTTTCTTTGCAGCTGGCAAAGAGCTATTTGATCTAGTCAATGATCAAAGAGGATCAATGATTGTTGCTCCTGATAAGGTTAATCAAATGCGTCATGCATTATTTTTTAAATCCGTAGAGGATGTTAAAAAGCATATGCAAGAACATGCAAAACTTGTTAAGCCAAAGTTCGATTTAGTCATTGATAAACTTAAATCTCTGGATGATGAATGCGGAAGCTTTACCATTCCTACTGGAGGATATTTTATTTCCTTTAATGCTCCAAAGGGTAAAGCAAAAAAGATAATTAGTATTTGTAAGGATTTGGGAGTATCTCTTACGCCCGCTGGCTCAACCTATCCAGGCATGCATGATCCTGATGATTCAAATATTAGATTAGCACCAACATTTATTTCCATAGAACAATTGGAGGACGCAATTGATGTTTTTGTGGTGGCTGTGAAAATAGCCTGCTCAGAAAAATAGCTAATTGACCCTTTGCTTGTTGAGTTGATACCTTTTTCCATCAAACTCTGCAAAATAAAAACTGATGTCAGGATGATTGACCTGTTTTGGTGATTGTTCAACAACAAGGTTTTGCTCGGAAACGTAAGCGTTATAAAACGTGTTTCCATTATCAGCTAGTAGATGATAAAAAGGTTGATCTTTTCTTGGCCTAAAATCTTTTGGAATAGCAAGATACCATTCTTCTGTATTATTGAATGATGGATCAATATCAAAGATCACTCCTCTAAATGCTAAGAACTTGTGTTGGACAAGTTCACCAATAGCGAACTTTGTTTCTATGTGCGTTTCATTTATCATGAGTTCAAAAAATAGATCATTATGTTAATTGTAAGCACACCAAATCTTGAAAATCAAAATATAAAAGAATATTTAGGTATTGTGACTGGCAGCACTGTAAGAGCTAGAAATGTTGGCAGTGATATTTTGGCAAATCTTAAGAATCTCGTTGGGGGAGAGTTAATCAGTTATTCACGCTTGCTTGAAGGCGCTCGAGAAGAGGCTCTATCAAGAATGGTTGAGACAGCAACTTCTATGGGAGCCAATGCAGTGGTTAATTTTAGATATCAAACCTCTACCATCACCCCAGGCGCATCAGAGGTTATTGCTTACGGAACGGCTGTTAAATTAGAAGATTGATAGTCCAAAGTTTTAAAATTTTCGGAGAAAGACATACCGGAACCAATGCCTTAAGCTCATTTATTATTGAAAACTTCAATATTAAATTTTTATATTATGATTATCTAGGTTGGAAACATCGACTTGCCCCCAATGAGACTGAAATTCAAAAATTTGCTACGCAAGAAACTATTTTCCTCTTCACATTTAGAAATCCATACAGCTGGTTAAAGGCAATGCACCGTGATCCATATTATTATCATTACCCAAAAATTACCGAACTCAACTTCTTTGAATTTGTTCAATTTCAAATTGAGGATTATGAAAACTTAATCATGCTGTGGAATCAAAAAAACTTGAGTTACTTAGAAATGATCAATAAGGTGCCAATCAGCATGTTAGTAAAAGTAGAGGATTTTCATAATGATCAGCAAAGCTACTTCGATAAGATATCTTCAAAAATAGAATTTAATGGTAATTTCATTCCGATGGAAAGGTATTTAAATGGTAGGGGACAAAGTAGTGATAAAAGTGTTACAGAGTCATTAAGCATACCTAGTCTTTCGCGTGAAGAAATCGAAGTTATTAATCATTATTTAGACAAAGACTTAATGAAGGAATTAAATTACAATTTGCTTCCTTAAAAAAGCATGAATCAAACAGAAAAAACTGCATTTAGAGAAAGTATTATTGTTGTTTTAATGGGGTTGGTAATTAATTTTCCCCTTCAAACATTTCTTTTGTGGCTCACCATAGATATTTGGGATTGGCGAAACACCATTATGATTTCAATTTTTACTCAGCTAATAATTACATTTGTAGCTTTAATAAGAGTTTATTCAATCAGAATGCGTTTTGTTAGAGGTACAAAAAAGAAGAGTTAGGTTAGTTTAATACAATGAACTAAAGGCCCATTACCTGATCCGACTTTTGGTGATACTTCTAGTAGCTGAACCACATAATTTATTGATTCTTCAACAGCAACTTTCATTTTTTTATTTTGTGCTATTTTTGCTGCAATAGAGCTTGCAAGTGTGCAGCCTGTGCCATGATTATTTTCAGTATCAACTCTTTCGTGCTGAAAGATTTTTTCATCAGTTTTAGATATCAATACATCAGTTATTAAATTATCATTTTTATGACCACCCTTTAATAATACGTATTTTGGACCATACTCAAGAAGCGCTCTTGCTGCACTCAATTGACTTTCTACACCATCAATTTTTGAATTGGATAATATCTCTGCTTCTGGGATATTTGGAGTGATAATTTCTGCATTAGCAAACAATGAGTTTTTTATAGAATTCATCACTTTCTCAGAAACAAGAATGTCACCTGAAGTTGAAACCATCACAGGATCTATTACTAGTTTTTTATTTACAAATGTTTTTAGGATATATTCAATTACATCAATATTATTCATCATTCCAATCTTAACGACTTCGATATCAAGATCTGAGATCACTGAGTCAATTTGGGACGAAATAACATTTTTTGGAAGATCAAAAATATCTTGGACACCGAGTGTATTCTGAGAAGTGATTGATGTAATGACGCTCGAGGCATAAGCACCATGTGCGGTAATTGTTTTAATATCTGCTTGTATACCTGCTCCACCGGAGGAGTCCGAGCCACCAATCACCAAAACTAATTCTTTCATAAAATTATTCTAATTAATCAAACCTTTTAAATCTCAATTCTAAATAATACCCAGAGTTATTGTTCTCCAACATATCAAGGTTTAAAGTTAATGAATGGACTTACCAATTTTTCAAGTTGACGCATTTACTAACACTCAGTTTAAAGGAAACCCTGCTGCAGTTGTTATTTTAGAAAAAAATATCACAGCTAAGTTGATGCAAGAAATCGCATTTGAAAATAATTTATCTGAAACCGCATTTGTAGATATTTCTAAAACTCCATTTGAGATTAGATGGTTCACGCCAACCATTGAAGTTGATTTATGTGGGCATGCAACCCTTGCATCTGCAAAGGTGTTGTTTGAATACTATCCCCAAATTATTGATGAGGAAATTGAGTTTAATTGTTTGGAGCACGGAGCTTTAATTGCAAAAAAAACTAATGATAAAATTTTTCTCGATTTTCCTGCAGACATTGCGACCCCAACTAATTTATCTGAAGAAATTTCAAAGGCAATAAGAGCAGAAGTGAAAGAATGTTTGGTGGGAGAGACTAAATTAATGGTCGTGGTCGATAATGAGAAAATAGTCAAAGGGTTAAAACCGAACTTTTCTGCTGTTGCTAAGCTTGACGCGATGGGCCTGATAGTAACCGCACAATCATCAACTTATGATTTCGTTTCAAGATGTTTTTTTCCTCAGACAGGTGTCAATGAGGATCCAGTTACTGGCTCAGCTCATTGTGTTACAGCGCCTTACTGGGCAAAAAAACTTAACAAGAAAAAGCTTCTTGCTGCGCAATTATCTAATAGAGGAGGTGAGCTAACTTGCATCATTGAAAACAAGAGGGTCTTGATTGGCGGTAGTGCAGTGCTTTATTTGAAAGGAAAGATTTTTATTGGCTAGCAAACTTATCGGTTGCATTAACTAAATGGTGAGTAATTTCTTTTTCAAATGCGCTGTGTCCAGAGTTTTCAGCAACAATAAATTCAGCTTCAGGCCATGCTTGATGAAGTTCCCAAGCGGTATTCATAGGACAAACAATGTCATACCTGCCTTGTACAATTACTGATGGGATAGACCTTATTAAATCTATATTATTGATAAGCTGATTCTCATTTTCAAAAAAACCACCGTTAACAAAATAATGATTTTCTATAGTTGCAAATGCAATCGCAAAATCAATATTTGAAAAACCTTCTATCCTAGCTTTATTGATTATGACGCTACTGGTTGCAGCCTCCCATTGCGACCAGGCTACAGCTGCTTTTTCCTTCTTCTGTTTATCAGAACCTTTAAAGATTTGATGATAAGCGTCCATGAGGTTATGTCTTTTATTTGGTTCAATAACTTTGATAAACGCTTTCCAGCTATCTGGAAAAATCTTGCTCGCACCTTCTTGATAAAACCAATCAAGCTCCTTTTTTCTTAAGAGAAAAATCCCTCTTAATACCATTTCAGTGATCCTCTCAGGGTGGGTTTGAGCATAAGTCAGGGCTAATGTGCTTCCCCAAGAACCACCAAAAACCATCCACCTATCAATGTTTAATTTTTCACGAATGGCTTCAATATCCTCAACTAAGTGCCAAGTCGTATTTTCTTCAAGCAGTCCGTGTGGCTTACTGCGTCCGCACCCTCGTTGATCAAAGTTAACAATTCGGTAAACCTCAGGATTAAAAAAACGTCTGACATTTTTATCTCCGCCACCTCCAGGTCCTCCATGCAGAAAAACTACGGGTTTACCATTTGGATTTCCTGATTCCTCAAAATAAATTTTATGAGAGCCCTTGATAAGGAAATCAGAATTAAAAGGAGAAATATCTGGATAAAGTGTTTTCATTTGGTAAATAAAAAACTATATTCCTTTTTTTAAGGACTCTTTTACCAATTCACTCGCACTTTCAATTCTTGAGTACTCATCTCTTTGATCATTAAACAGCCTTGAGGGAGAGACGGACTCAAGCTCACCCGATTCGTCTTTTGGGTCTGTATAAAAACCAAGTACATACCCACCTTTTGAATAACCAATAAGCTTTCTTAACTCAGGTGAAAAATCTTTGGCTATTTCTGGAGGACATGAGAGGTATTGATTTTCTTCCTGTCTTAGCCAGCTCGGAGCATAATGCAAAAATACTCCCAGTCTTGATTCTTTTGAATTATTTTCTCCCCCTCCATGTAAAACTGAACCTGTGTAAATTAGTACAGACTTAGCTTTCATTTCGGCATAAGCAATTTCGTCAGGTTTGGGCTCCCTGTCTTTATCCCATTTATGGGAACCTGGAACAATTTGTGTGGCACCATTTTCAAAAGTAAAATCTGTAACTGCCCATATTGCACTAAACTGAGTCTCAATTTTTCTTGGGACATATCCGCCCCATACCCCTCGATCTCTATGTAAAATCTGTGGCGTTTCTCCAGGGCCAATATTAATTGCCGAAGTGAAGTGAAGCTGATAATTATCACAATGATGCTCTAGAAATTTTTCAGCCATCTCATTGATCATTGGATTAAGAGCTAAATCTCTTGAAGTTTTAGATCTAGCAATCAGGGCTCCAACCCTTTTAGTCTTAAAACCCGTAAAATTATCTTGTCCACATGAAGTTCTTTTTAGAAATGGATCAAGCTCCATTTTAATATTGAGTAATTGTTTATCACTCATAACATCATCAATAATAATGCCAGCATCATCATTTAAGGCTTCCAGCATTGAATCAATTGAGTCATCGCACTTAAAGTGCTTAATTAGGTTCTTCATTCAAGATAAGATTATCAGAAAGTAATTAATACATAAAAATATTTTAAAAATGAAAGCCGCACCAAATAATTTAAAACAAAGATTACTGTTTTTAGGGCCAAGTGTAATTGTCACTGGAAGTATTGTTGGCAGTGGCTCTATAGCTCTATCACCCTTATTAGGGGCTGCCGCAGGTTTTTCATTATTGTGGTGGATTTTATTAAGCTTGTGGAGCAAACCTTTGATACAAGCGGAGATTAGTCGTTATGTTGTAGTAACGAAAAAGACCTTTCTTGAATCATTTGCCGAAATGCCTGGTCCAAAGACTAACTTGAATAATAAGCAGGCTTCATGGTTGGTATGGTTTATGTTCATTGGAGTCATTCCATCAGTAGCTGGAATGGGCGGATTAATCGGTGCGGTAGCCGAATCCGGATACTTGATGATTTCAATTATCAGTATCGAGACCTGGGTATTTATCCTGTGTCTTATAACTTGGCTGATTTTGTATATCGGAGGTTACCAGTCCCTTGAAAAAATTTTATTGGCTATGGTTTTTATTTTTTCCGTTGTCACATTAATCATTGCAATTGCCATGCAATCTACGACTTTCTCGATTCAAGCGGAGGATATCCTTAGAGGCCTAAGTTTTAAGTTTCCAACCGAGCATACAGCATTAGCGCTTGCGGTTTTTGGATTCACAGGAATTAGTTACGGCGAAATTATGGCGTATACATACTGGTGCAAAGAAAAAGGATATTCAAACCATGACGGTGATCCAAGACAAGTTAGAAATTGGATCAAGACTATGCAAACCGATGTTTGGATAACAGTTTTTTTGGTTACTATTGGCACCATTCCATTTTTTTTGTTGGGGGCATCGATTTTAAATTCGCAGGGCCTTTACCCACCTCCTAACGGAGATATTATCCAAACACTTTTAGTGATGTTCACTAGCATTTTAGGAGAATGGGCAAGATGGTTCTTCATCCCACTAACATTCTTTGTTTTATTTTCAACTTTTCTTTCTGGCACTGCTGCTTTTACTAGAACCATCACAGATTACTTTATTTCAATGGGGCTAATTATTGAGAGAGGGAATACACGGCAGGAGCTTGTTCATTTAATAGCATTTTTAATCCCAGCATTTTCTTGTATAGCATACTTCATTCTTCCCAATCCAGTTTTATTATTAATGATCGCTGGGATTTGGGCAGCATTAGGATTACCGATTGTGAATATTGGAGCACTATATCTTGTAAATAAACTTGATAAAGAATTCCAACCAAGCAACCTCACAAAAAAAATACTCACTATTACTCTAATTCTTCAATTATCAATAGCTGGGCTTTTAGTAATTAGCCAGATAAGCTGAGACTTTCTGTTTAAATTAAAATTGAGTATCGGCTATTGTAGTTCTGTGCAACAAACGCTGATATCCATCATACCCACCAGTCGCTGCATGCAAAAGAGATCTATTATCCCAAATAATAAGCATTTTCTCTGACCATCGATGTGAATATATTAATTCCTCTCTTGTTTGCCATTCGTATAACTCAATGAGCAAGCTATCACTTTCATCTTTTTCAAGACCCTCAAACCCCTGAATATAAGCAGCTGATGAGTACAGTGCTTTTTCACCTGTTTCGTGATGCGTCCTTACAAACGGATGTGAATATTTCTTCCTTGCCTCCTCGCTTGGAATTATGTTCATTGATCTACCATTTTTTTTATCTTCATCGCCGTATGCTCCAGTTGGGGCATATCCAAGTTCGGCTGAATGAATTGCTATTAGCGATTCAACTTTGTTTCTAAGACTGGAGGGCAGACTTTCGTATGCTCTCACTTGGTTAGCAAATAAGGTGTTGCCACCAATTGGCGGAATAGTAATTCCGTAAAGACAAGTTCCGGCAGGAGGAATATCTAAAAAACTCCAATCAGTGTGAAATACCTCAGCAAAGATAGAAGTTGTTTCATTTGGATCTCTTCGAATTGCTGCAATATTTTCATGACCTTCTATATGTCCAAAAAAAGGATCATCTCCAAATTCACCAAAAGCAAGCGTAAAATTTTCTAAATCATGATTTGATAAGTTTTGTTCAGGGAAAATTAAAACCTTATGTTTTAACCAATAATCTCGCAGCTTGCCACTTAGATCATTTGAAATTTTTTGGGTTAGGTCTATGCCTGTTACAAAAGCACCGCATGCTGAATTAGTTTCTTTAACCTGTAAACCCATCCAACAATTATGCGATACGCCAAATTTACATTCAAACTCAAAAGCTTGTAATTATTTTTTTTGTCCATATTTATATAGAACAATCGTTGTTTTGCCTAAGTCTTGTTTTAAATGGGCACATTTAAACCTTACATACTTAGGACGCCCAGCAAATTTTAAATTTAGGAGATAAATATGAGATATATATTATTATTATCCATTGCCTTGATATCCCCTTTTAATTTTGCCGATTATCACACTGGTGGAGGCGGCGGAAGCGGTGGAGGATCTAGTGATACTTCTTATGGAGGAAGCTCAGGTGGTGGTTATGGTGGTGGCAGTAGTGCTGCTGGTGGATTATTGTTACTGGGTGGAATTTATTACTTTTTCATTAGGGATAACGGTGAAGATGAGGCTGATGCCTTTAGTTCAAAGTTAACTAATGAAAGTAGGTTTGAAATAAATTTTCATGATAGTGAAATTAATTATGAAAATTCAAATTTTAGCGCTCAAAACTTTTCATTTCCTCAAAATACATTTCAACTAAATATTAAATATAAGTTAAATTAATGTAGTCGGGGCTTGCTAATCAAGCCCCAAATTTAAAAACATTTGCACTGTATTTGTGTTATATTATATCACTTAATATGAGTGCTAGTTTTTTCAAATCAAAGCAAGTTTTTCTTTATTCAGCGATTTTGTTTGCTGCTCTAACCTCTGCTGATCCATTTTTGCATCATGAGGTTCCTGAGGAAGGTCATGTATTAGAGTGCCAACTTTGCAGCAATGATTTTGCTGAAACTAGAATCCAAACTAGCCATCGAAAAAATTCTAAGTACGAGCTTGTTGTAAGCATCAAAACTGAAAGTTTAGTCAGCTTAATTCATTCAACAAGCTATATATCAAGAGCACCTCCAAGAATCTAAGATTTCTTTTTTCTTAAATTTTTCTTCAAGGAGGTACATATGAAGAACAAAATTCAAGCATTTTTGGTTATAGGTGCACTTTCAGTATTAAATATAACCGCACAGGAAACAGAAGAAATTTTGGTTACAGCCTCATTTGTTTCTTCTGAAGTAAATGGTGCATTGCATGTGGTGGATGGTGATGAAATCGATACTGCTGCAAATTCAAGTTTAGGTGAAGCAATCGACGATTTGCTGGGAGTTTCCTCAGCTGATTTTGGGTCTGCCATTGGCCAACCAATAATAAGGGGTATGTCAGGTACAAGGGTGAAAGTTCTTGATAATGGAGTGGTTAACAGGGATGTCTCCGCATTGGGTCCAGATCATCCAAATGACACAGATTTAAATAATATCCAACAGATAGAAGTGATCAAAGGGCCTGCATCACTTTTATACGCTAATGGAAGCATTGGCGGGATTATCAATATTGTTGATAATACCATTTCAAAAGTAGACTTTGACAAGCCAAGCTTTCAACTTGGTCTTGAGTCTCAGTCTGTTAATGATGGTGAGTCTCAAAATTTTTCTTATACAGATAATGTTGGTGGTCTAAATATAGTCCTTTCTCATAAAAGTTCTGAATTTGGAAATTTTGACATTCCCTCAGGTGCCATCATGCATGAAGAAGAAGAGCACCATGATGAAGAAGAAGAGCATCATGATGAGGAAGAAGAGCACCATGATGATGCCGGTTTTTTAGCAAACTCAGATTATGAGTTAGAGTCAACTAGTATTGGTATTTCAAAAACTGGAGATTGGGGATACTTTGGTATTTCTGCCAAGTCATTAGAAAATATGCATGGAATTCCATTTCATGGTGATGGACACGGTCATGATGAGCATGGTGATGAGCATGGTGATGAGGAAGAGCATGGTGAAGAAGAAGAGCATGAAGGTGAAAGAATCTTTGCTGTTACTGATTCTGATAAACTTGATCTCAGGGGTTCCCTAAATATTGATGGTTCCATTTTTAGTTCAGTTGATTATTTTATTAGAGATACCGACTATGAATTAGTTGAGCAACATGCTGAAGAAGAGGAACATCATGATGAAGATGAAGAGCATGATGAGCACGGACATGAAGAAGGCCCTACAACATTTGCTAACGAAGCAACGGAATTTGGCTATACTTTCAATCTAGCTGATACCTCACTGTTTTCACAAAAGCTTGCTTTTAATTTTGCTGAAGAGGAGTCATCAGTCATTGGAAGCGAATCTTTTATGAATCCTGCAACTTCTGAGGAAGCAACTGTCGGGTACTATATTTCCGGAGATTATGGTTTATTCAAATTAGATGCTGGACTTAGGATAGATAATATAGATCGAAAAGGTTCCATTACTACTCATGAAGAGCATCATGATGAAGATGAGCATCACGATGAAGAGGAAGAGCATCACGATGAGGAAGAAGAGCATCATGATGAGGAAGAGACTGAGACAGTAAACCACAAAAAGGATTTTGATAATCGAAGTTTTGCTATTGCTTTATCAAGGGACCTTAACGAATCTTTATCTTTAGAGATCGGAACATCTGTTGTGGAAAGAGCACCATCTGTCAGTGAGTTATTCATGAACGGACCTCACTTGGTAACGCAAAGGTTTGAGGTGGGCAACCCCAATCTCAATGTTGAAACGGCTAGAAATGTTGAATTTACACTGAGATATGCTAACGAAGGAGTTTATGCATCATTCACTGCTTTCCAAAATGATATAGATGACTATATTTATTTGCAGGATGAATCTGAAGAAGAACATGCTGATCATGATGAGGAGCATGAAGAGGGCCATGATGATCATGAAGGCCTGATTCTTGCTAATTTTCTTCAAGAAAGCGCAGAGTTTAGAGGCTATGAGCTAGAAATCGGCAGAGTATACGACCTTGGGTCTGGTTTGCTAGACATTAGATATGCTAGGGATGAACTCACCGCATCCTTTAATGATGGACATGATGTTCCAAGAATTACTCCTGCAAGGAATCTATATTCACTTTCTTACTCAAAAGGCAGTATGTTATTTAAACTTCTGCTGAAAGATGTTGATAAGCAAGATGAGATTGGTGAGGGGGAAACTTCTACCGATGGCTACCAGATGCTTAATGCAAGATTAACTAAAACATTTGATTTAGGTAACTCAAATTTAAGTGTTTCTATATTTGGAAATAACTTGCTTGATGAAGTAGCCAGAAATCATTCGTCGTATGTTAAATCTCAAGTTCCATTGCCCGGTAAAAATTATGGAGTGAAATTTAACCTTAATTTCTAATTAAGAACTATAGTCTTGTGCCTTAGCGTCCCCTTGTTAGTTAAGGCACAAAGGGCTTCAAAAGTGACCTGATAATTTCCTCGTGTTAATAAAATAATTACTTTTTTTATTTGGAGTATTTACAAATAATATTTTTTTTAATTTAATAGGTTTGTCGTGATTTGATCCTATTGCCGCGACATAAAAGAAGGAGCTAAAACGGAATTTATTCCCAGGATTTAATTTAACGAAATGGAGTTTTTCTATGAAAACGCTATATGTAAATGCTCGTTATTTAATTGTTCCTGTTATGACAGTGATAACAATTATCGGGCTGTATTTTGGGGGTATTTATGCTTGGATAGGGGCTTCTCTATTTGTCATAAATACTATTATTGACACCCTTACAAAGGATATACATTTAAGAGCTGACTTTGATAATGAGGGTAATTCTTACGGAATAAAAGCATTTCAATATTCAGTAATGTATTTGATGTTACCAACGTTTGTTGTTCTTCAGGTGTTGCTTGCCTACAACCTTTATCAATTTGTCACGCTTGGGACAATCTCATCTGTGGAGCTTATTGGAGCAACTTTATCCTGTGGATTATGGGCTGGATTAGGAATTATCTACGGTCATGAGTTGTCTCATAATAAGAAAGAAGGATTTAGAGTTTCAAGAGCAATAATGGCTCTAAGTGGTGCCGCACATTTTACTTACGCGCATGTATACAATCATCACCTTGATCTAGCTCATGAAGATGATCCAGCTACTGCTCCCAGAGGTAGGAATGTTTACGCACATGCTTGGTTGTCTCATGTAGGACAATCAAAGTTTTCTTATGATCTTGAAGCTGAAAAATTAAAGAAACTTGGCAAATCTTTTTTTTCATTTGATAACAAATGGTTACTAGGTTACCTTTATAGCCTTCCTTCAATTGTTCTCTTCGTTTGGGCTGGTGGGATTATTGGTATCTTTGCCCTAGTTACTGTTTGGATCATTTCTAACTTTTTATTGGAGGCCTTAAACTTTATGGGGCACTATGGGCTTATTCGGGAGCACGGAAAACCTGTAGAACATAGGCACTCTTGGGACAACGACAACTTATTTACCAGTTGGTTTTTTATTGAGATTGGAAGGCAATGCGACCATCACGTTAGAGGTGAGACTTATTTTTGGGAATTGGATGACGTTAAAGGGCCAAATTATGGCATTGGTTATTTCTCATTATTTGTTTTAACTCTAATCCCAAGTCTTTTTAGAAGATTTGTTCAAAAACATCTTGATCATTGGGATGCACATTATGCTTCGCAGGAAGAAAAGAATATTGTTAATGCTTTGTATCCAGCCTTAGCCATCAAGGAGGCATCATGATATTTGCAGGTCTAGCAAAGAAAAAAGATTACAAAGCAAATATTTTTCCTGAGGAACAGGAAATAATAATCAATAAAGGTGAGACTCTGTTATCTGGAGCATTACGTTCAGGTTTGGCATGGCCACATAAATGTCAGGTTGGAAGTTGCGGGACTTGTCGATGCAAAATCATTGAGGGTTCAATTCGACCAGAAATTGATTTTAATTATGTGCTTGATCCAGTAGATGTTGCATCGGGTTACGTATTGGCATGTCAGTCAACACTTAAGACAGATATCAAGGTCTCTGTAAAACTAAATAAACAAGGAAACATATCATGAAGAATATTTTGGGATTAATAGCGATATTGTTATGGACAGCTTCAGCTGGAGCACTTATATACTTTTCAGGAATATTAAGCTTGCACCAGCATATAGGTTGGTCACTTCTTATTGGTTTCATCCTTTTAGGGATTCACGTAATCAATCTTATTTTATATTTTAAGATTACAGGAAACGAACCCTATAAGTGGAAAACAAGAAGCTGATTAGTATCTTAGGGCACTAAGAAATTAGTGCCTAATCTCTATCCGTTAATCAGTTAAAGGAAGGCATCAGAGTAGAATTCAGTAATCAACAAAAAATTTTATTCTGTGTTCAAATCAGCATCTAAATATTTAGCCAAATGAAGATGAAAATTTACTATTGCCTTCTCAAAGTAACCAAAGGTTAAGTGATCGTTAGCTTTAGTGCCTAATGTTTGTTGGATAGCTCTGGCCGCTTCACGATCTTCATCTTGCCCGGTATTCCCAACAAATTTTGCATCTCTCATGGCATCTTTCTTTGACAATTTTTCTTTCTTATTACTTTTATTGATCAAGGTATAAATAACCCATTTTGATCGAGTGGGACTGATAGGCTCCAAAATTACAAGGTTTGTGTGCTTTGACAGCACTGAGATGCTCACATTTGGAAATAAGCTATATACTGAGGTAATGGTCCCATCAATCACTCTTTTGGATGGCTCAATATCTCTTAATTTTTCAATACGCTTAAATGGAAAGATGACACGTGAATTCTGACCATAGTTCTCTACAACGTTAATATTGTCTAATCCATAGGGATAAAAAGTATCCTTGTGTAGAGATTTAATGTGATACCCCTCAAGCAGTGTTTCGTGAAGTATCTTCCAGTTAGCCTCATCTTCAATTGCAGATTGATTAATCAAAACTTGATCTTCAGTGAAATAGTCTAGAGTTTCATCTAGAAATTTTTTATCGATATCACTATCTTGACATACATAGACAATTCCACCTTTCTCAACAGCATTAACTTGCTTAAGTCCATGCTCACGGGGGTCAATGCCAGGAAAACCATCAGCGCCTGGAATATGTCTATTCTCTCCCTTTAATCCATAGGTCCAACCATGATAGGGACAAACAAAAGATTTTTTACATCCGCTGCCTGAAGCTACTTGCATGCCTCGATGTCTGCAAGCATTTATAAAAGCATTTATGTTATTTTCATCATCTCTAGTTATAAGAATCGGAGTTCCAGCTGCAATTCTTGATACGTATGAACCTTTTTCTGGCAGAGCACTTGAGGGACAGAAGGGTACTGGCAGGGATCTCAGCAATTTAATTTCATTATCAAAACGCTCTTGATTTATATAATTTTTAACAGGCTCTTTCCAAACCTCATCGCCTAAATCAGTTGTTTTGTTATCAATGTGAGAAAAAACACGCTCAATAATTTGACCATCATCCAAAAGCAATGAGGTTGGATTGGCAAGTGAGTAATGATTTGATTTGCTCATTTAAGATAATTATTACATATAAGATATTTGATTTTTAGAAATGGTGCCCAGAGGTGGAATCGAACCACCGACACAAGGATTTTCAGTCCTTGTGTCGAAGTCGTAAACCCATATAAATATTGCGCTTAAGTGCATAGTGTTCATAACAGTGTTCATATTTTCATATGAAAACTAATTAAAAATTTAACACCAGTGAACACAAGTTATGACCAATCCGATTTAAAAAAATTATAGTATTTTGGTGAAGATGCACCTGCATAACTTCTTCTTTGACTGTATTTAAGTCTTCCTTTTTCATACCTATAAACATAAGCACCTAAAGGACCCCATGCTCTAAGACATACCTCAAAGGTTCCATCCCCATAGTCATGAACCCAAAGGTTTTCATTTACTTCAGTAGTTTTTCTATTATTTTTCATTATTACTCCTTTACTTGTTGATTAACCTCATCATTTTTTCCACCTTGCCGGAGTTGGCAGGTTGGAGGAGAACTTAATCCCACTCTTGATGTGCAATTATTATAACAATTTTCAGATTGAAATTTGTGAAAAAACCCCCATATAAATAAGTGTAAAGAAAGAAATATCTTCTTATTTCAAATTCCATTACTCACATTTACATACCCAATTCCGGGTGTGTTTCTTATGGAGAAAAATATGCAAGTATTTAAATGCGAATACGAACTTCCCCAAGGGAAGATTAATCATAATGTTCATGTTGATTGGGATGATAAAGGCAACTTACATTTTGCTGAGCAAGATCTTGGTGATGGGGTAAGGCAATTTTGGGGAACCGAAGAGTATGAATACTTTATGATGATTCATCAAAAACATGTAGCAAAATTTATTCTTTGTTGCTTTTGGAAGGGTTTTACCTTTGAAGAAAGATTTACTGTTGCTGATTTGAGGGAATTGTGTGACAAGTATGAGATTGAATATTCAACAGATAACTGGTTTTGATTAGTTTTTATGAACACTAAGATCAGTGTTCATAAGTGTTCATAAAACCAAGATTTGAGAAATGCTTTAAAAGTGGTGCCCAGAGGTGGAATCGAACCACCGACACAAGGATTTTCAGTCCTTTGCTCTACCGACTGAGCTATCTGGGCATTGATTGAAGACCGAAATTATAACCGAACTGTACCAACCGTAGAATACTTCTATAAAATAATAAATTAATTCAAAAAATCAATTATGAAAAAAGTTTGTCTAGTTTTAGGAGCCGGAAGAGGAATAGGTGCAACCGTCGCAGAAAAGTTTGCCATGGAAGGACTTCATTCACATCTGTGCAGAAGGAGTGATGGTGATGCACTGCAAGAATCCTTAGATCAGATTCAAGCCAAAGGTGGTGAGGCAACAGGAGAATTAATCAATGCAATTCATGACGGTGTAATTGAGAAAACAATTGAATCAGTTGAAAAGGATATTGGTCCCATTGAGGTTTTGATATACAACCTTGGCGCCCAATCAGGGATGAAGCTATTGGATGAGACTTCTTATAAAGAGTTTGAATGGGGTTGGAAAATGGCAAGCTTTGGTTTATTTAGAGTGGCAAAAACTTTATGTCCGCTTATGATTAAGAGAGGCAGCGGAACAATTATTGCAACCTCTGCTACAGCTGCAATGCGTGGAAATAAAACACAACATTCTCATGCCGCTGCCATGGGCAGCAGGCGGATGCTTTGTCAGACTCTAAATGATGAGTTTGCGGAGAAGGGTATTCATGTTGCACATGTTGTTGTTGATGGCATGGTTGATGCGCCTGATACTTTGGGCAAAATGCTAGGCGATGATTTATTTAATCAACTTCGAGAAACTCGTGGCAAAGAAGATGGCATTGTGCTTCCTGAGAAAGTTGCAGAAGCCTATTATTACCTTTACTCTCAGCATCGATCGACTTGGACGCATGAGTTAGATTTAAGATCCTATACAGACACTTCTTGGTGGAATCACTCTTAATATTTAGTCGAGTTCTTTGAATCCAGCAGCCTGTTCAACTTCTTCGTTATTAAAAAATTTCTCCATTTGACCAAAAAGCCATTGCCTATCTTCAGCATTAGATGAATCTAAATGTTTCTCATTAATAAGCATTGTCTGATGAGTTTTCCATAACTCCCAAGCTTCTGATGAAATAGTTTCCATAATTTCAATCCCTTTTGGACCGGGCATAGGCGGCCGGTCAAGTGCGGGCAGTTTTTTATTTAGTTTTTTACAAAAAATTTTTTTTTCCATAATTTTTTATTATTTTTTTTATAGGTTTTGGTAAAGCAATATTTTCAACATCATTTACTTTAACCCATTGATATTGAAAATTATTTTTAGGGATAAACTTTTTAGTAACTTTTTTTAAATTAATATCAATCTCCAAAATTCTATGACTAAGCCTATGTTTAATTTTCTCAATATTATAGGACCTAACTTTTAAAGAAGATTCATTAGTGTGAGGAAGTGACCATAAACCCCTCCATATCTCTTGATCATCAATTTTTCTCAAAAGCACTTCTTGATCTGCTACAAAAAAACTAAGTTCTATTTTTAGGGTCTTTAGATCAATTGTTTTTTTACTTTTTATAGCTTCTACCTGTAAAAATGCTGAGTTGCAATTAGCATTTAAGGGGCACTGTGAACATTCTGGATTCTGAGGAGTGCATAAAGTTGCACCAATATCCATGATCCCTTGTGTGTAGAAATTTGAGTTAGTTGCATTCGAAACGCTTAAAGATAAATCCCATAACTCTTTTTCGCTTAAAATATTTTTGCCATCAGAGAAATATCTCTGAAGGATCCTTTTGACATTTCCATCTAAAATGGGAGTAGGTATTTGATGTGCAATCGACATGATTGCACCGGCTGTTGATTTACCAATTCCAGGCAGCTTAATGATTTCTTCAAAAGTTTTTGGAAAGCGTCCCTTATGTTCTGAATGGATAATTTCTTTGGTTTGAAATATATTTCTTGCCCTTTTATAAAATCCTAAACCTGACCATAGGGCAAGAATCTCATCTTCTGAAGCATCTTGAATAGATTTGAGGGTTGGGTATTTTTTTATAAATTTTTTAAAATAGGGTTTAACTGTAACAACTTGAGTTTGTTGCAACATAATTTCAGAGATCCATATCCGATATGGGGTAATTGCCTTTCTCCATTGCAAATCATGACGACCGTGCAATTCATACCACTTAATGACTTTTTCTGAAAAACTATTGGTTACCAAAAAGCTCTTCTTTGTTTTCAATTAACCCACCTCGAAAGGAATAAATAATTGGAGCACCTGTTGGAATTTCCAGCTTTACAATCTCATCATCACTGAGATTATCAAGCTCCTTAATAAGAGACCGCAGCGAATTACCATGAGCCGCAATCAAAATATTTTTTCCTTCTGCTATGAGGGGTTTAATTTTATTCTCAAAGTATGGAAGTACTCTTTCCCCAGTATTCTTTAGGCTCTCACCCCCGGGTGGAGGTACATCGTATGATCTTCTCCAAATATGAACCTGATCTTCTCCCCACTTCTTTCTTGCATCATCTTTATTGAGGCCAGCAAGATCACCATAATTCCTCTCGTTTAACGATTGATCCCTTGTGGTTGGCAATGATTCAATGCCTAACTGATCTAAAATTATATTCCCAGTATTAATTGCCCTAATTAAAACTGAGGTAAAGAGTTCGTCTAAATCAATTTTCTTCTCGAGCAGAAGCTTGCCAGCTTTTTCTGCTTCATTTCTTCCTTGATCAGTTAGATCTGGGTCTTTCCATCCAGTGAATAGGTTTTTTGCGTTCCATTCACTTTGTCCATGACGCACTAAGATTAAGTAATTCAAATCTTCCATTATCTCCTCACATTAAATCTATTTTAAGCGATAATACGCTAATGATTGAGTTCAATTTATTTTTAATCGACCACTGGTACTATTCGTTACCCTTATTTTTGTTTTTAGTTCTTTGGTGGAGAACTGAATCTCGAAGAGGTGGTAAAAGAATCTCTACAAGCGAACTTACAACCATGGTAAACAAAGAAAACGCAAAAATACTGGATGTAAGACCTAAGGATGAATTTGAAAAAGGAACCATTACAAACTCAATTAACATCCCTTATCAGGATATAGATTCTCGTTACGAGGAACTCCTTGCATTTAAGGAGACTCCAATTGTTTTAGTATGCGCACTTGGAAGAAATGCAGGGCTGACAGGAGAAAAGCTTTCGAAGAAAGGTTTTACGAATTTAACGGTACTGAAAGGGGGAATCTCAAGTTGGCAACAGGATAATATGCCTCTAGTAAAACCATGAAAAATGTAACTATTTACACTACGATGACGTGCCCATATTGCTACAGGGCTAAATCTTTACTAAAAAAATTAAGTGTTCCTTATAAAGAAATCGGTGTTGATTTCAAGCCCTCGTTGAGAGCTGATATGGCTGAAAAAGCTGGTAAAACCTCAGTTCCTCAGATTTGGATTGATGACAAGCATATTGGAGGTTGTGATGACTTGTATGCCTTGTATGGAGAGGGCAGCCTTGAGAAGTTGCTTAGCGACTAAGTTCTTTAATCTTTTTTGCTAATGTATTTCTTCCCAAGCCTAGTAATTTTGCAGCTTCTTGCTTTTTCCCACTAGTTTTATCCAGAGCGAATTCGATCAATAGCCTATCTATTTCTGGTTCAATTGATTCCAATAAGTTTTCACGAGTTGTTTCATGCAACCCATCAATCCAAGCCTTGAATCCACCGCGCCAGTCATCGCTGCTTGGATTAAGAACTTTTCCGTCCAAAATATCCTGCGGTAAATCACTTGGTTGAATATCTTTACTTGGTGCCATTAAAGCAAGCCAGTAGCATGTATTTTCTAGCTGCCTCACATTACCAGGCCATGAATACTCAGATAATTTTTTCAAGGCTTCTTTAGACAGAACCTTAACGGGCTCAACGAGATCATCAGCATGACTCTTAAGAAAAGCAGAACTAAGATCAGCTATATCTTCAATTCTTTTTCGCAGAGGTGGAACATCTATCCTGATAACGTTTAATCTATAAAAAAGATCTTCTCTAAAAGTTGCAGACGAAACTAGGTTCTCAAGGTCTTGATGTGTTGCAGCAAGAATTCTCACATCAACTTTGATTGGCTTGTCTCCACCAACTCTATAAAACTCTTTATTTGATAAGACTCTAAGAAGTCTGGTTTGAGTTTCCAGAGGCATATCCCCAATCTCATCAAGAAATAAAGTCCCTCCATTGGCTTGTTCAAACCTTCCAATTCTTTGTTCAACTGCGCCAGTAAATGAACCTTTCTCATGTCCAAACAGTTCACTCTCAATAAGTTCTTTAGGGATATCAGCCATGTTAAGTGCAATGAATGGCATATCATTCCTTGGACTATTTTTATGAAGTGATTTGGCTATTAATTCTTTTCCGGTACCTGACTCACCCTGAATAAGAACAGTTGCGGTGGTGTTTGAAAGTTTGCCGATGGATCTAAATACATTTTGCATTGAGGGAGCTGATCCAATAATTTCAGTCTTAGTAATCTTTTTAGGTTTTTCAATATCAGTTTTCTCTAATGCTCTCTTAACGATTGATGATGCTTCTTCTAAATCAAACGGTTTAGGAAGATATTCGAATGCGCCTCCACCATATGCATCTACGGCAGCTTGCATATCGGTAAACGCAGTCATGATAATAACAGGAACATCTTCGTAATTATTATTTAGATGTTTTAAAAGATCATAGCCATTGACTCCCGGCATTTTTATGTCAGAAATTACAAGATCAGGAACGTCTTTGTCTAGTTCGTTCAGTAATAACTCACCGTCGCTAAAGGAAGAAACATCTAATCCATCAGATTTTAGATGCTCATCAAGAATCATTCTGATAGCATCGTCATCATCAGCTATCCAAACTTTAGGCATTTACTTGCTCTGCTAATAATTGACTTTCAATTGGCACAACTACCGAGAAAATGGTGCTGCCTTCTTTTCGTTCATGACTTATTGTACCCCCATGCATTCTCACGATATCCTGAGCAATTGATAATCCAAGACCTGATCCTGATTCTTTCGTTGAAATCATCGGAAAAAAGATTTGATCTCTGATCATATCATCGATTCCTGGTCCATTATCTGCAATTTTAATGGTTGCAAGTGTTGAAAAAATCTTCCCGTTAATTGGTTGGCGAAATGTTACGCCTGTAGAAATTTCTATAAAAGCATCTTTACTTTCATCAATAGCATGAATTGCGTTTTGGGTTATGTTTAGTAGTGCCTGAATAAATAAATTTTTATCGCCATAGATTTCTGGAATGCTTGGGTCATAATTTTTTCTAATCTCAATTTTGTCAATATTGTCAGCACCTGCTAATGTCAGAACTCTTTCAACTGCTTCATGAATATTAAAGAAATCTAAATCAGGTTTTTTTGCAGGAGTAAGAATCCTATTGACTATGTCATTCAACCTGTCAGTCTCATCAACAATAATTTTTAGGAATTTTTTGGAAAAGTCATCAGAGTATTTCTTTTCTAAAATTTGAGCGCTGCCTTTAATTCCCGAAAGAGGATTTTTGACTTCATGAGCAAGTGATCGCGCTAAACCAGCAGCAATTTTTTGAGAAGCAAATGTTCTTGTTGAGTCAATAATTTTATTTAGGTTATCGACATTAGAAATTTCTAAAATATATACTTCAAATTCTTCCGATAAGGACACAGTCAAATCTATAGTTCTCTTCTGACCATTTTTAAATTTAATTGATAGATCTCTTTTTGTTGTGGCAGAAGAGTTTTGTTGAGTGTGTTCAAGTGCCTCTTTAAGATTTTCAAAAGATTCATCATCAATCAAAGAATCAAGAGAAGGCAATTCTGATTTATTTATTTTTGACTTACTGATTACCCTTTCAAGAGCTTTTGAGTGATTCAGACTATCTGATTTCCAGCCATTTGAAGCGGCTGATTCATTCATTGTGATGATATGAAAATCTAAATCCGTAATTATGATTTCTGTAGATAGCTGATTGAATGCTTGAAACAGAATATTCATATTTTAAAAAAAAAGCAGCCTCAAAAAGAGGCTGCTCTCATAACGTTACTTAGTTAAAGTTCCTACTATATGAGCTAATATTTTGTATGGATCGGCATTTGATGCTGGTCTTCTATCTTCAAGATAACCATTCCAATCGTGTTCCACAGTGTATACAGGGATCCTAATACTTGCCCCTCTATCACTAACACCATACGAAAATTTATCAATACTTTGAGTTTCATGTAGTCCTGTTAATCTCATATCATTATCAGAACCATATGAGGCAATACCTTCTTCATGAACCTCGCCAAGTTTGTCACACATTCCATTGAATAAAGCTTCAGATCCACTTGATCTCATCTCTTCATTCGAAAAATTGGTATGCATTCCTGATCCATTCCAATCACCTGTTTTTGGTTTTGGATGAATGTTTACTCCCACTCCAAATTCTTCAGCAATTTTGAAAAGCATGTATCTGCTTACCCATAAATCATCTGCAGCCTTAATCCCTTTCCCAAAACACTGATACTCCCATTGTCCTAGGGCAACCTCAGCGTTGGTTCCTGTTAAAGTGATTCCAAGATCAAGACAAGCATGTAAATGAGCGTCCGAAATTTCTCTACCAACAACATTACCAGCACCTACGCCACAGTAATACTCACCTTGTTCTTTGGGAGTTCCGTCTTCCCAGCCTAAAGGTTCTCCTGTATTTGGATCAGTAAAGAAAAATTCTTGTTCGAATCCAAACCACCACTCATCTGTAACCACCTCCGCAGCTGCAGCTCTGAAATTAGATGGGTGAGTAGTATGATCTGCCGCCTGAACCTGCGTCAATACTAAGTCATGCCCATTGGGGTTTTCATAAGTTTGAACAGGTAAGAGAAGACAATCTGAACTTCCTCCTTCTGCTTGTTGAGTTGACGAACCATCAAAAGACCAATCTGGAGCTGTATCCTCATCAGTAGCTTTTACTTTACTTCGCATATTTGCTTCAGGAGTGTATCCATCTAGCCAAATATATTCATATGTTTTCATAATATTCTCCTTATAGAATTAACTAAATAACTAATAAATATTATGCAATCTATATGCCATACATTTTGCACTAAAATTGCACATTAAGTGCCATATATTTGTGCATTATAAATTAAATTGCACTATTTTAGTGCAAAAATAATGAATTTTAATATTAAATCTAGATAATTACTGAAACTATCTAACGAATGACTGCCACCAGAAATAATTTTAATATGTGCGCCTGAATAGAAACTAACTGCCTCTTTGTAATTAAGGACTTCATCACCTGATTCTAATAAGACCATTGTTCTATCATTAATATGGTTATTTTTTTTTATCTTCTTTTCCATAAATTTAAGGTGCTCTATTTCATCATTTTTCATTATGAATTCTTCACCCGTAGCATAGTTATTATTTTTTCCAAGATAACTTTTCATGCCTTCTGCCGGCAAAACAGCAGGATTTAAAAGAACGTCCATAGCGCCTAACTTTCTTGCATAGAAAGTTGAATAGAATCCACCCATTGAGCTACCAATAAAAGCGACAGGATTGTGCTTTTCACATAATTCCTCAATAAGGTTTGACCAGCCTATTAGATTATTTGGAAGATCTGGGGTTAGAACATTGAGATTTTTATGTGAGTTAACGAATTCTTTGAAAAGCTTAGCTTTTGTGGAATCAGACGAAGATGCAAATCCATGTAGGTATAAGATATTCTTCATGGAAGAAAATCAGATTTAACTCTCCCTTTAAGCAGAATAAATTCCAGCCACTCACATAGCATACGGTTCTGTTGATATTTCTCGTCCAATGATTGAGATCGGGGCTTGCTTACATAGAATGGAACTGGCTTTTCATTTTGATATGAAACAACCTCTGCAAGTCTTGCATCCAAAAAGATTTGCAATCTAAATTTAAACTCCATTATTGAGTTACAGGTAGACTGAGTCGCTTCAATTAAAAGTGTATGATTTTGCTTATCAATAATTTTAAAGCTTGCAGTCAGATCTGTTTCGTCAAGCAAAAATTTATATTCTTTTTCAGTAAAATTTGTAAGAATTTTTTTTATTCTTCGATAGTTGGCTGAGCAAACACTTAGATGATGCGATGTTTTACTCAGTTTATTCATTACTCAATTCTATAATCAATACTAAAAGGAGTATAGGCTTTGCAAGATTCTATATACCTATCAATTTCATTTTCTTCATCTTTGCAAAAAGAAGCTATAGCATCTTTAAAATCTTTGTTAGAAATCATATGCATTGAAACTTTTTTTGAAACCTCAAACCCTCTTCTTAGTTTATGTTCACCTTGTATACCAGGGTCAAAGTATGAGATGCCATTATTGATGCAGTATTCAATTCCTTGATAGAAGCAGGCTTCGAAGTGTAAGTTTTTTAACAAAATATTTGAGCCCCAATGTCTTCCATACAAGGTATCGCTTCCCTCAAAGCATAATGAAGCTCCAACAAAATCATCTTTGTACTTCGCAAAAAAAATAACTGGCTTTATTTCTTTTTTATCAGCAATCATCTTGAAAAATTTTAGATTTAAATAAGGTCTTTGACCTCTATCAAAATAAGTTTGACAGTAAAAGCTATACAGTTTTTGCCATGCATCTTCATTGATTGAGCTCCCCGACATAATCTCAAACTCAATTTTTTCGTCTTTGATACTTTTTCTTTCTTTAAGAATATTTTTTCTTTGTCGAGATTTAAACCTCTTTAGATAATCTGAAAATGATTGATAGTCATAATTCTTCCAAATATACCGATAGCCAAATCTTTTAATAAATCCATGATTCTCTAGTTTGAGCAAGTCATCATCAGATGGAAATAAGATATGCCAAGATTGAATGCCCTCTGATGACATAAAGTTTTCTACTTCTGTAATAGCATCCTCAAGCAATTCGGTATTTCCAATTAATTTTGAGCTATGACAGGGAGTAAAAGGTACTGATGAAACTAGTTTTGGATAGTATTCAATGCCGTATCTAGCAAAGGCATTCGCCCAGGAGTAATCAAAAATAAATTCCCCATAGCTATTAGTTTTCTTATAAATAGGAATAATTAAATTTCCATTAACAGAAGTTTGTAAGTTATGGTTTGGTTGCCATCCAGAATTCTCAGATGCGCATCCGCTGTTCTCAAGACATTGGTAATATTCATATGTTTCAAATGGGTTCTTTGGTGCGTAATCCTTTAATTCTTTTTTCAGTTGATCTGAAAATCCGTCTATAAAACTCATTGGATGAAATAAATTTCAAATAATAAAAACAGGCATAAGATCATGCCAACTAAGTTATTGTTTTTAAATGCGGAAAGGTACTCATTATTTTTTGCAAGATGCGATTGATAAACAAAAAATAAACTAATTACCATAAGAGCAAAGATCCAATAGCTTGAGAAGGCATAAAAATTCCCTACAAAATAAAGGGACACTACAAACAGGAATTGGAATCCAAAAATCAAGTTTTGAGTTCTGGCTTTCCACCAAATAGGAGTGGAGTTAATACCTAATTTTTTATCATCCTCAATGTCACATAAACCATAGTAAGTATCGTAAGCGACAACCCAACAGAAGATTGCAAAGAAGAATATAAAAGATCCCAAAGTTATTGATTCAGTTATGGCGTGCACTATAAAAATGGGATTAAAGGTAATCCCTAAGAATAATTGAGGACCAAGAAAAAAACGCTTCATCAAGGGATATAGAATAATCATGCATCCAAAAATGGAACTGACAATAACGGTTTGAAGGTTTGTTTGGATCAATAAGGCTATGATGCATATGGCTAGGATTGAAAAGATAATCCATCCTTCTAGAGTTGTTAGCTGACCAGATGCAAGGGGCCTAGATTTTGTTCTTTCAACTTTGTTATCAATGTCTTTGTCAAAGATATCGTTTATTACACAACCAATTGACCTTACTAAAATGCTTCCAATCAAAATAATTGCCAGAACATCAAGGTTTGAAATTACGTCGGTTGAGATCACTGCTGCTGCCAGTGCAGGCCAAAAAATAAGATAAATTCCAATAGGCTTATCAAGCCTGCAAAGAGCTATTGAGCCTTTTACAAAATTAATCAATTATAAAAATCTCCTTAATTGACATTGGATAACCATTAACCCTGAAAACAGTTATTCTTCCCCAGTATTTTTTATTATTAAATTCAAATTTTGCGAATAAGACTCGCATTCTCTTAAATTTCTTGCTGGTAAAAATTAGATCACCTAATGGTTTAGAGCCAAGGTTTTTAAGTCCAGCAAAGCCATGCTCTTTTGTTTCCTGAGGGATAATGCTCTCACCAAAAACTAATTCTTTTCCATCCCCAAAGAGTTTAACTCTTCGAACCGTCGACTCATTTTGCGCAATGCCAACAATCCTTTTATCCAGATGATCTAATTCCTCGATGTGCTCACTAACTAGCTCAAGCTTAAATGAATGATCGCGTTTGATTCGTTCGGTTATTGAATTGGGTTCAAAGAGCCAAGCTCTTTGAATATTATTGCTACCCATAAAATAAACAAAAGGCTTAACTACCCATTTTGAGATTCGTTTAGGATGCATGAATTCATTCAGTTAAACTGATATTATAGCCTGCTTATTTTTTCAAATACTTAAGGATCGACTATGGAATTTAAAAAATGGGAATGCATTGTTTGTGGCTTAATTTATGACGAAGAGCAGGGCTGGCCAGACGATGGGATTGAACCAGGCACAAGATGGGAGGATGTTCCTTCTGATTGGCTTTGCCCAGATTGCGGTGTAGGTAAAGAAGATTTTGAAATGGTTGAAATATGATTGAAACTCCAAAAAACCTAACCAGAAATATTCTTTTGGGGTTGCTGTTTGGTTTTTTGGTTGCTAGTTTTTTTTATTATTCTTCTTTTATACCCGAAGAGTTAAAGAATTTTGTTGCCCAATACATTTTTAATTTAGGCGGAGACATTTTTCTAAATCTATTAAAGCTCTTGGTAGTGCCATTGGTTTTTTTCTCACTTGTCTCTGGCATTTCATCACTCTCAGATACCAGCACACTCGGTCCAATATCTTTAAAAACTATCGGACTTTATTTGTTGACTACAGCTATAGCTGTAAGCACAGCATTAATGGTCGGAGCAATTTTTCAACCTGGTGCCGGTTATGCTGCTGCAATGCCAACAAGCATTGAATCTCTTCCGGGAGGCCAGTCACTTTATGACACAATCGTAGGCATATTTCCAAAGAACATTTTTCAAGCCTTTGTCGAAAATCAAATGCTGGCAATAGTCTTTTTTAGTATTTTATTTGGCATAGCATTAAATAAGACCAATCATCTGACCGGCAATCTAAGCAGTGCTTTTGAAAAGCTTAACACCGTATTTATGCAGCTGGTCATCATGATTATGTCTTTTGCACCAATAGGCGTTTTTTGTTTGATTGGAAGATTTGTAATTACTGATGGTCTAGATATTTTTCAAGATGTATTTGTTTATGTTGCTCTTTTGATCTCATTACTAATTTTTCACGCACTATTTACTTACTCTTTATTTCTTAAGTATTTAGCAAAAATAAATCCCATTGCTTTCTTTAAGAAAATGAAGGAGCCAATTTTGTTTGCTTTTTCCACATCATCAAGTGCTGCCACCATTCCAGTTACATTAAAAACAGTTTCACAGGATTTGGGTGTGGATAAGAATGTAGCATCATTTGTTGTTCCTGTTGGAGCAACTATAAATATGGACGGTACTGCTATCATGCAAGGACTAGCAACGGTATTTATTGCACAAATCTCTGGGATTGACTTAACTTTATTTCAATACATTCAAATTGTCTTATTAGCTGTAGCCACTTCAATAGGTACTGCAGCTGTTCCATCAGCTGGCATTATCACATTAGTAATCATTCTCCAGCAGTTCAATCTTCCTTTAGAAGCTATTGGAATTATTCTTGCTGTTGATAGAGTCTTGGATATGATCAGAACGGCAGTAAATATTTCGGGTGACGCAACCGTTGCTTGTATCGTTGCAAGGTCAGAAAATAAACTTAATGAGAAAGCAATTCTCCAAAACTAATTAACCTTTTTAAGGGATATTTTGTTAAAATTTGCCACTTTTAGGGAGAACCAATCATGAATACATTAATACCTCCAGTGCTTGGAATCGTTGGTCTTATAGCAGCCTTCGTCGTATACCTTTTAGTAATGCAGTATCCGGATGGAGAGAAAAAAGTTAAAAAAATTGGAGATCAAATCCACTCAGGTGCCCTAGCATTCATGAAGACTGAATATAAATATTTACTTATCTTCATTGTGATCCTTGTTGGCTTAGTATGGCTTGGACTTGGAATGTATTCTGCAATCGCTGTAATAGTTGGCGCCGCATGTTCTTCACTTGCTGGTTTTATAGGTATGTACGCGGCCACTAAAGCAAATGTTAGAACAGCCACAGCTGCCAAAAAAGAAGGAGCAGCTGCCGCATTATCAGTATCTTTTTATGGGGGCTCAGTGATGGGTTTATGTGTAGCATCCTTAGGCTTGATTGGTCTTGGTGCCCTTTATTACTTTTTTGTTCCCGCAAATCATGTTCACGCACTAGAAGGCTTTGGTATGGGTGCATCAGTGGTCGCATTATTTTCTCGGGTCGGCGGCGGAATCTTCACTAAGAGCGCTGATGTGGGTGCAGATTTAGTGGGTAAAATTGAAGCAGGGATACCTGAGGATGATCCAAGAAACCCTGGTGTTATTGCTGACAATGTTGGTGATAACGTGGGTGATGTTGCCGGAATGGGATCTGATATTTTTGAATCTTATTGTGGTTCCATGATTGCCTCTATAGCAATAGCTTATACCCTTGGTTCAAAAGATATGATGATGTTGCCATTGGCTTTGGCATCATCTGGACTGATCGCTTCAATTATTGGAATTTTTATCGTTAAGCTTCAATCTGCCAAAGCACCAGCTAGTGCGCTTAGATCTGGAACCTTATTGGCTCCAGTAATTTTTGTTGCCATGGCTTATTTTTTAATAGATTCATTTCCTGGTGTAGATATGAATGTTTGGTGGTGTGTTATCGCTGGAGCCGTAGGCGGAGTATTGATCGGTTTAATTACTGAGTACTATACTGGCGGAAAGCCAGTTGAAAAGATAGCTGAATCAGGAGAGACTGGATCAGCAACAGTCATGATTTCAGGTCTTTCAGTGGGCATGCAGTCAGTTGTAATCCCGATCGCAATTCTTGCTACTATTATATTTGTATCTACCAGTCTTGCTGATGTTTATGGTGTTGGTATTGCCGCAGTTGGCATGCTAGCAACTGTTGGTATTACCATGGCAATTGATGCTTATGGACCTGTTGCGGACAATGCCGGTGGAATCGCTGAAATGTCAGGTATGGGTAAAAAAGTAAGAGATATCACTGATTCATTGGATGAATTAGGTAATACGACTGCTGCTATTGGAAAAGGATTTGCAATTGGAGCAGCTGCGCTAGCAGCTCTTGCAATTATTTCAGCTTTTTCAGCTGTTGTAACTGTAAATAATCCTGAATTCTCACTTTCACTTTCTGATCCAATTGTCCTTGTCGGTATGTTCATTGGTGCATGCATTCCCTTCTTGGTCTCTTCAATTACCATGACTGCAGTGGGTGACGCCGCATTTGAAATGATCAATGAGATAAGAAGACAATTCAAAGAAATAAAAGGATTGATGGAAGGCAAAGCAGACCCTGATTCTGAAAAATGTGTTGAAATTGCGACCACAGCAGCTCTTAAGAAAATGATGCTTCCAGGCGTCATTGCTGTTTCTATGCCAGCAATAGTAGGATTTGGCCTCGGAGCACAAGCCTTGGGTGGAATGTTGGCTGGAGGTTTGCTGGGTTGTGTTTCCTTGGCATTAATGATGGCTAATGCCGGAGGTGCTTGGGATAATGCGAAGAAATTTGTTGAAAAGGGAAACTTCGGTGGAAAAGGATCTGATACTCACGCAGCTGCAGTTGTTGGCGACACTGTAGGAGATCCTTTCAAGGATACCTCAGGTCCATCAATGAATATTCTTATTAATGTAATGGCAATTGTCAGCTTAGTTATTGCTCCATTACTAAGCATTTAGAGGAAGCCAAAAAAATTTAAGATCCCAGCTTTTGCTGGGATTTTTTATGCATCAGCATAGGCCATTGATCCAGAAACCCATCTTTTGATTAACTTGTTTGCAAGCTGCCTATCCTCATTAAAGATTTTTTCAGCAATTAACTTTGTTTCCTCAAGATACCTGCTATCTCTGATTAGATTGGCATATTTAAAGGGAACTATTCCGGTTTGTTGTGCACCCATAATTTCACCTGGCCCCCTGATTTCAAGATCTTTTTCTGCAATCTTAAAACCATCCTGTGTTTGGCAAAGTACATCTAACCTCTCTGAGGAAACCTCATTAAGTTTATCTTTATGCAACAAAATGCAATAACTTTGCTTTGACCCTCTACCAACTCTTCCTCTAAGCTGATGCAACTGGGCAAGACCGAACCGCTCTGCATTCTCAATGATCATTATGTCAGCATCAGGAACGTCAACCCCGACTTCAATCACTGTTGTTGAGACAAGAATTTTTGTTTTTCCATCTCTAAATTTATCGATCTCTTCATTTTTTGAATCTTTTGAAAGCTTGCCGTGCACTAAACCAACTTTATCCTCACCGAATTCATCGCATAAGATTTCATGGGTTTGAGTCACTGAACTTAAGTCCAATGTTTCAGATTCTTCAACCAGAGGACATATCCAATAAATCAGACTATTTTTAGAGATTGCCTCCCTCGTTCTAGATATAAGATTTTCCTTAGATTGCATTGACAACATCGAAGTAATGATTGGTTGTCTGCCTGGCGGCATTTCATCAATAACTGAAACATCCATGTTGGCATAAATGCTCATTGATAAAGTTCTTGGTATAGGGGTTGCGGTTAAGGTAAGTTGATGGGGATGGATATTTTGATTTTCTGTTTTTTTAATCAGAGCAAGTCTCTGGTTAACACCAAAACGATGCTGCTCATCAATTATTGCCAATGCAAGATTGCAATACTCAACATCTGCCTGAAAAATTGCATGCGTGCCAACAATAAACTTAATTTTTCCTGCTTTAATTTTCTCAAGGATTTTTTTTCTGATGCTCTTAGTAAGACCGCTCGTCAGCAGTTCAATTTCATCGATATGATTTGGAAAAAAATTTTTTATATTTTCGAAGTGTTGTTGGGCAAGCAGAGTGGTTGGCGCCATAAATGCAGCTTGAAAATTTGAATCTAACGCTTTTGTTGCTGCAAGAACTGCAACCGCAGTTTTTCCTGAGCCAACATCACCTTGCACCAATCTCATCATGGGCTCAGATTTAATAAGATCTTTATTTATTTCGCTTTCAACCCTGGACTGAGCAGTAGTTAACTCATATGGAAACATCGAAAGAAAGTCCTCGCGCCAACTCCCATTTTCAATGCAGGGCTCTGCTTTACTTGTTTTCATTTTTGATCTTAAAGAAACCATTCCAGTTTGAAATGCAATTAATTCTTCTTTAAGCAATTTAACTCTTGCAGGATGCGTTCCTCCTGGAATTAGATCATCGATAGGAATATCAGCACTTGGATTATGAATGATTTCTAAGGCATCCTTTATGGACAAGGCGTTATCATCACCATAATGGTTCAAATTAATTGCTTCATCTTCAAAGTTGTAAACCTTAATTGCTTCTTGGATAAATTTTTTTATTTTATTCTGACTTATCCCTTTGCATATTCGGTATGTTGGATTGAGTGTTTTTTGAAGCGGCGGCAATTTTTGATTTATTTCATAATCGGGATGAATCATTTCTAAACCATATTTACTTAATGAGGTTTTGCCATAACATCTAATGCTTAAGCCTTTCTGAAATTGACGTGTTTGATTTGGATGAAAATAAAATAACCTTAGATTGAGATAAGAATAACCATCACTAATTTTTGCAACCAACATTTTTCTAGGCCGATATATTGCTTGCACCGAAACAACTTCTCCTTCTATTAGTGCTTCCTCTCCAACATCTAGATTTGAAATAGGCGTAACCTTTGTCTTATTTTGATATGTGTTTGGCAAATGGAAACATAGGTCTTGAATTGTGAAAAGGCCTAAACTATTAAGCTGAGAAATCGTTGCAGCACCAACACCATTTAGCTTTTGTAACTCTGAATTAGCCACAACTGGATAATACTTTTAATATAAGCACTTTAAAAGAATGAAAAAGAATATTTTATTTATTGGGTATGGAGATCTGGGTTCTCGTCTAGCTTCGATTGGTAATGACGATCTTGTGATAACTGGGATTTCTCGATCACTTAAACCCAGAATTATCCCTGATCAATACCACTCTTTAGATTGGTTTAAAAATTCTGCTCAAAAAGTTGACCTTCTTAAAAACTATGACTGTCTCATCATCACGTTAACCCCAACATCATTTGATGAGGCGGGCTATAAAAAAGGTTATGAGGAGGGCATGAAGCTCATCTCTAAGTTAGTAAAAAATATATCATTTAAAAAGTCATTATTAATTTCATCCACACGAGTTTACAAAGACTCAGAAGAGCCAATTAATGAGCTTAGCAATATCAATTCAGAAGATTTTAGAGCCAAAAGCCTTTTAGAGAGCGAAGCAATCTATTCAAAAGAAATCAATTCATCGCAAAAGACAATCTTTAGATTATCTGGTTTATATGATCCCGAAATGAAGGATAAAATTTTTTATAAACAAGTGGATGAGTTTCAGAACAAGCTAATTCCAATAAGTGCAAATCTTAATCGGCTGAGTAGGGATCAGGCAGGTAGGATAATTATGAATTTTTGTATCAACAAAACAGATTTATTGCTGCTTAATGTAAGCGAACCAACGGTGCTTGCTCAAGAACGATTTAAAATGCTCTTCCCTGAAAAAAACTTCGATGATTTTTTTCGTATAGATAATCCTGGCAGGCAATTAGACATATCAAATTTATTAAAGAGTAAATTGCTTGATGGATAAAAATATATAATATCAATCTATGATACAGAGCATGACCGGCTTCGGTTTTTCAAAACTTAGCAATAAAAATTTTGAAATATCTTGTGAGATAAAATCTGTCAACAGCAAATTTATTGATATTCATTTCAAGTCAGCTCAACAATCCTTTTCAGTAGAAGAGCATCTCAATCAAAAACTTAAATCTATTTTTAGGAGAGGACAATTTGATGTTAGGTTAAATGTGCTTGGGGGAAGTAGCCCAAAGCTTTCTATAAATAATGATGTGCTAGCGCAGCTTAACAAGGAAATTCAAAAGTCAAAGAATCTTGAGAATGTGACCCTTAAATTTAGTGATATTAAAAATTTTCCTGGCGCTGTTTCATTGTCTGAAGATTCTGCCATTAGTGACGCGCACTTAACAAAAATTATAAATAAGGCCATAGATGACTTAAAACGCTCAAGGTTGAGCGAAGGAAATAAAATATTAAAAGTTTTGAATATTAAAATTAAAAATATTCTTTCAATAGAAGCCTCACTCCGAAAAATGATTCCCTCAATAAATAAACAAAGAAAGAAAAATGTTAAAGAAAGACTTAATTATTTTTTAGATAATCCTAGTGAGGAAATTGAAAAAGAGATTGCTTTGCAGATTATGAAACAAGATGTTTCTGAGGAGTTAGACAGAATTGGTTTTCATATTAAAGAAATAAATAAGATTCTTAAATCAAATGGCCCTCATGGAAAAAAAATTGATTTTATGCTGCAAGAATTATTCAGAGAAGCAAATACCTTATCAGTTAAGCTTGATAATTCTAAAGCTAAGAAGCTTGCAATAAATCTAAAAATTCTTGTTGAGGAATTAAGAGAACAATCACAAAACATTCAATGAAAGCCAAACTTTTTCTTATATCTGCAGCCTCGGGAACAGGGAAGTCTTCACTGATAAATGCAGTCTTGGATAATCTAAATTCTAAAAATTTCAATGTAGAACTTTCAATCTCCCATACAACTCGAAAAAAAAGGGGCGGCAGTAAAGATTATTATATTTTTACCAGCGAAGATGATTTTAAAAATAAAGTAAGTAATGATTTCTTTTTAGAGCACGCATTAGTACATGGTAATTTTTATGGCACCTCGAAAGATTTCGTTGAAACAAAGATTGCTGAGGGGATAAATATCATCCTGGAGATAGATGTCCAAGGTGTTCAGCAAATTAAATCAACTAACTTTGCTCACGAATCTATTTTTTTGTTGCCGCCAAGTATTGACTCGCTAACTGAAAGGCTGAATGAGAGAGGTACAAATTCTAAGGAAAGCATTGAGCTTAGACTTTCAAATGCAATGAAAGAAATACCCAGTTGCAAAGACTATGATCATATCTTGGTCAATGATGTTTTTGAGGATTGTTGTAATGATCTTGCAAGAATAATCACTGGGGAAGACAGTTTTCCAATGAATTCAAAAAAAGAATTGTTTTTAACCAAACTATTGAATTCATAAACATAAAAACACTAAAATACGCCTCCGAGGTTAATTATGGCTAGAATTACAGTTGAAGGATGTTTAGACAAAGTACACAGTAGATTTGAATTAATTCTATTGGCTTCTGGTCGTGCAAGACAACTCTCAACAACCAGTCGAGAACCTCTGGTCGAGTGGGAAGATGATAAACCTACTATCGTCGCTTTAAGAGAAATCGAAGAAGGGTTAATCAATAACGAAATCTTAGAAAAAACTCTTGAAGAAGATATGCTGCTTGATGAATTCTCTTTAGACAGGCAGAAACCAAAGGATGATATAGTGGGGTAATGAAAAAACCCTCGGAGTATTAATTGAGCGATCAATTAGCAGCCACCAACCTTTCAGTTCTTAATAATCCAGATCAATCAAATCTAGTAAGACTTCCGCAGGATATATTTAAAAAAGCTTCTGCATATTTTGATAAAAAAGAAGTTAAAAAAATCAATTTAGCCTATTGTGTTGCGCTCGAGGCGCATGAAGGCCAGCTTAGAAGAGACGGATCTCCTTATATTTCTCATCCTGTTGAAGTAGCTTCTATCTTGCTCGATCTAAAAGTTGATCTTGATTCCGTATGTGCAGGCTTCATGCATGATGTTTTAGAAGATTGCGATGTTCAAAAAACCACTCTAGAAAAAATGTTTGGCAAGGATGTAGTCAGCATTATCGACGGCGTCAGCAAACTTAATAAAATGGATTTTAAAAATATTGCTGAGAGGAATGCAGGCAGTTTTCAAAAAATGGCATTAGCTATGTCTAAAGACATACGTGTAATCTTAGTTAAGTTATGCGATCGATTGCATAACATGAGAACAATTGATTTTCTGCCAAGAGATAAGCAAATTCAAAAATGCATCGAGACGCTAGATGTTTATGGACCCATAGCCATACGAATAGGAATGCAAAATCTTAGAGAAGAGCTCGAAGATAGAGCTTTTAAATGCTTGCATCCAATGAGAGCAAGACTCCTTAAATCAGCAATCAAAAATGCAAAAAGAGGCCGCGAAAGAATTGTTTACAAACTTAAAAAGGAAATTAAGAAAAACTTAAAAGATAATGGAGTGCAGGCAACGGTAAAAGGAAGACAAAAAAGTCTTTTTAGTCTCTACAGAAAAATTAAATATCGCAAACGACCGTTTAATGAAATTTTAGATGTTTTTGCCTTTCGAATAATTGTTAATTCTGTTGATGATGCTTACAGGAGTTTGGGCATTGTTCATAATTTTTATAAACCCATTGAAAACCGTTTTAAAGATTATGTTGCCATTCCAAAAAGTAATGGGTATCAGGCATTACATACAACTCTTATTGCCCTTGAGGGCATTCCAATTGAAGTTCAGATCCAAACAAAAAATATGGTTGAGATTGCAGAAAATGGCGTTGCTGCACATTGGGCATATAAAACAGAGAAATCCGATGCCTCAGAGGGTCTCGGAGCTCGTAAATGGCTCAAAAGCATAATTGATTATGATAAAGAAGCCAAAAACTCAAATGAGTTTTTTGAAACAATAAAATCTGATCTCTTTAATAATGAAGTATATGTATTTACCCCAGATGGAGATATTCTTAATCTAAAAAATGGCGCAACTCCAATTGACTTTGCCTATGAGCTCCACACAGATATTGGTAATAAAACTGTTGGATGTAAAGTTAACAGAAAATATGCTCCGTTGAACATTCAATTAGAAAGCGGGCAGAGCATAGAGATTGAGGTTTCTGAAGATGCTGAGCCAAGTCCGGCATGGCTTAACTTTGTTACCACAAGCAAAGCCAGAAGTGCCATTCGATCGAGTTTGAGGCAGCAAAAAATATCTCAAGCAAGGAAAGCCGGTAAAGTAATGCTTGAATCTGAACTTGCAAGAAGCGGACTAAGTCTTGAAGACTATCGTGGCAGCAGATTACAAGGAGTCCTTAAGCTGCTTGGCGTTGACTCATTAAATAATCTTTTAACTGATCTTGGATTGGGAAGAAAAACAGGCGCAATAGTTGCTGAGAAATTTTTTGAAGAGGTTCAGGCTAAGGGCTCAAAAAACAAAGTTTCTGGGTCATTAATACTTGAAGATCACAATATTGAGGGCGTTACCGTTGTTTATGCTAAGTGTTGCATGCCCGTATATGGAGATCCTATTAAAGCTCATACAGATACTGACAGGGGAATTGTGATTCATCATTCAAGATGCAGACAGCTTTCAAAGAATCGAGATGACGCCTCAAGGTTCTTTTCAGCTATTTGGGGAGACAACCGGCAAGAGAGGTATTATCGAGCACATATCAAGATAGTTGGTGAAGATCGTCCTGGTAGCTTGGCGGATTTAGCTTCAGTCTTTGCAAAAATGAATATCAACATATCCAATGCCAGAACTAGGGATCTCGATACTAAATTTACTGAGTTCATGTTTGAGGGTGATGTTCTCAATTTACAGCATCTTCAGGCTTTGATGAAAAAAATTAGATCAAAGAAATTTGTTAATAGTTGTGTGAGGATCATCAACGATGCAAAGAGCAAAAATGAAAAAACAAATTATTAAAACAAAAAATGCACCTACTGCAATTGGGCCATACAATCAAGCTGTAAAAGCAGGGAATACAGTTTACATCTCTGGACAAATCCCTCTTGATCATGTCTCTGGAAAATTAGTTGATTCATCATTTCCAGATCAAGTTAATAAAGTATTCGATAACCTAACAGCAATCGCTGCGGCAGCGGATTCAGATCTCAATGACGCAGTTAAACTAACAATTTACTTATCAGACTTATCAAAATTTGGTGAGGTAAATTCGATTATGGAAGCTAGGATGAATGCACCATATCCTGCTCGAGTAACCATTCAGGCTGCAAAACTACCTCTAGATGCAGAAATAGAAATCGATGCCATTTTAGTAATACCTAATTAATATGAATTTAATCGATATTGAGTCTTTAAATATAAAAGAGATAGAAGATATTGTTTCGCTTGCTTCCCAATTTAGATCAGACATAGGTGGATTCAACCAAGAACCTATATATGGTGATAAGAAAGTAGGAATTCTTTTTTTTGAACCTAGCACAAGGACAAAATCCTCTTTTGAGATTGCATTATTAAATTTAGGCACACAATATATTGATATTCATCCAGATTCCTCTTCAATAACTAAAGGTGAATCGTTAGAGAACACCATCGAAACCCTTGCATTAATGGGTATAGAGCTTTTTATTATCAGGCATCCTGACAATGTAATTTATGACCTTGCTTCAAAGTTTCCAAATCTAAGTTTTATCAATGCTGGAGCAGGCATTACTTCGCATCCAACTCAAGCACTCTCAGATTTACTTACCGTTAAAGAATTTAAAAAAGATTTATCAAAACTAAATATTTCAATCATTGGTGACCTTGATCACTCAAGGGTTGCTCGCTCATTTATTGAGCTTACTAAAAAAATAGGTTGTGCCAGTTTAAGATTTTCAGGTTTGCCTGAACTTTGTTCTAATTTCTTAGAGACAGATTATGGCAGCTTCCATGAAGATCTAGACTCTGCAATTGAGGATGCTGATTTAATTATGGGTTTAAGGATACAAAGAGAAAGAATTCAGGAAGCCCTTAGCATTGAACATTCTGAGTATTTAAAAAGATATCAACTCACCGAATCAAGATTAGCATTAGCAGCCAAGGACTATATGGTTTTTCATCCGGGACCAGTTAATTATGGAATCGAGTTTGAAAAAGAAATTGCTGACTTGGAAAATTGCAAAGTGTCTCATCAAGTTGCAAATGGTGTTGGTCTTAGAATGGCAGTTTTAGCTAAACTTTTTTCTGAGCAATAATTTTTTCAACGCTTTCAACCGTAATCAAAGTACTCTGCTCGATCTCAATATTAACTTTTGATTTTTCTGATAATTCGTCTAGGTTTGTAATTTTTAATGTTTCTGGAATCAAGTGAATGAAAAATGAATTTTTATTCACTTTTCCAATGGTTAAGCTGCATCCATTGATGCCAATGTACCCTTTGTAAAAAATATATTTCATCATCTTGGACGGAAGGGTGATTAACATGTCTTTAGTTTGATTCGAAACTTTAGTTACTTTTGATACTGTTCCCTCACAATGAATATGGCCTGACAATAAGTGGCCACCAATTTCAGTTTTTACAGTCATTGAGCGTTCTAAATTAACCTTTGTACCCTTTTTAATCTGCTTAAGGTTTGTTAAGGACAGAGTTTCGTCAATTACATCAAACTGGAGCATCTCAGAACTACCTTTTTTTGAAGTCAGACAAACTCCATTGACCGCAACACTGGCTCCTTTCTTTAACCCTTTTAGAAATTTTTTTGAACATTTAATTGAAATTGAACTATAGCCCTTATTAGATTTAACAGACGAAACAACACCTTGTTCAGTTACGATCCCTGTGAACATCTAGGCTCCCCACTCATCCCGATAGCTTTCCATGCTATTAATAAATTCTGCTTGATCACTTTGCTTGAGAAATCTTATTAAATCATCAAGACAAATTACAGAGAGAACTTTAAGGTTGTAGGTTTGTTCTAGCTCAAAGCTTGCAGATTGAGCTGATGCACCTTTTTCCTGTCTATTTAACCCAACCAAGATACCAGACGGTGTTGCATCATTTTCTAAAATTAAATCAATAGATTCCTTGGCGGCAGTTCCTGCTGAAAGTACATCGTCAACTATCACAACATTCCCAGAGGGACTTTGACCAATAAACATCCCACCTTCACCATGATCTTTAACTTCTTTTCTATTAAAACAAAGTGATAATGAAGGGTTGGTTTTTTTGAGATGCATACCCAACATGCTTCCAAAAATAGTGCCTTTGTAGGCAGGCCCAAACAATTGGTTGATGTCCGAACCAAATTCTAAAAACTTATGAGCAAACCCTTCGATGATGATGTTTATATCTGCATCAAAAAGTAATTTTGATGCGTTAAAAAAATATGGACTTTGTCTGCCAGATTTTAGGGTGAAGGTTCCAAATTCTAATGCGCCTACACGCATGGCTTCATTAATAAAGTTAATTTGATAATCTTTTAATTGAGACATTTTTTCTGAAGCTCAATCAAATGGCTAATGCCTTTTTTCCCAATATCCAACATCTGCTCAAGTTGCTCATTTGAAAATGGTTTTTCTTCTGCAGTGCCTTGTATTTCAATGATGCCATTATCTTCATCCATGACTAGATTAAGATCAGTTTCAGCTGAAGAGTCCTCTGTATAGTCAAGATCTAAAATAGGCTGATCGTTAAGGAGGCCAATGGAAATGGCAGCCACATGTTTTTTTATAGCCCTATGATCCTTTAATTTATTTTGAATTGCAGAAAATAAAGCAATACAGCCTCCGGTAATTGAGGCAGTGCGGGTTCCCCCATCAGCTTGAATCACATCACAGTCTATTGTGATGGTGTGATCTTTTAAATATTCCAAGTTCACACTTTGTCGAAGAGATCTACCGATAAGTCTCTGAATTTCTTGTGTTCTGCCGCTTTGTTTTCCTCGGGCAGCCTCTCTTCCCATTCTCTCATGAGTTGATCTTGGAAGCATTCCATACTCAGCTGTGATCCATCCCTCATTGCTATTTTTCATCCACCTGGGTACAGAATTTTCAATTGACGCCGTGCAAATCACATGAGTATTTCCAAACCTAATTAATGCAGATCCTTCGGCATTACTAATGATGCCTGTTTCAACATTGACGTCTCTAAGCTGGTCAAAAGCTCTGTCGTTTGATCTTTTCATGAGAAGCATTATATCCTTTATAATTCTTTAATCATTCATTGGAATTAATTAGTATGAAAAATCATTTATTTTTAGCCTTCTCTATGCTTCTAATTTACTCATGCTCAGAGGGCATTGAAGTATCTCAATCCAGCACGGTTGATGCTGCAGTTAAATCTACTTCATTTGATAGGGATCCGTTTGAATCTAATTACAAGCCACTTGCATCGGAGAGAACATTAATTAAGTCTGTGAATCTTTATGATGGTCTCGGTAATGAGTTTTCAAACTTTGATGTGCTTTTTGATAATGGGATTATTGAAGAGATAGGGAAAGATATTGTAGATGGCAATGCAACGATTATTGATGCTAAGGGCAAATGGTTAACACCAGGTATTATCGATATTCATTCTCACATGGGGGTTTATCCTGCTCCAGGCGTAAGAACAAGCTCAGATGGTAATGAGGCAACCAGCCCAATAACAGCAGAGGTATGGGCCGAGCACTCTGTTTGGACACAAGATCCTCAATTTTCTCTTGCCTTAAAAGGCGGCGTTACAGCTTTTCATGTTCTTCCAGGTTCGGCTAACCTGATGGGTGGAAGAGGAGCAACGTTTAAGAACATACCAAGAAATACAATTCATGACATGAAATTCCCGGGTGCACCTCACTCTTTAAAAATGGCTTGTGGTGAGAATCCAAAGAGAGTTTATGGTAATCGAGGGTCAGCACCTTCAACCAGAATGGGAAATATGGCAGGTTATAGAAAAGCTTGGATCAATGCGTCTGACTATCAAAGACGAAAAAATGAATACACCTCTAAATCAGATGAAGCTAAGGAGCTTATCGATCCGCCTAAAAGAAACTTAGAGCTGGATACTCTTGCTGGTGTACTTGATGGAGAAATATTGGTTCAAAATCATTGTTACAGAGCTGATGAGATGGCAATGATGATAGAAATGTCGAAAGAGTTTGATTATAAAATTACTGCATTTCATCATGCTGTTGAGGCATATAAGATTGCTGATCTGCTAGCAGATGAGGGTATTTGTGGGGCTTTATGGGCTGATTGGTGGGGATTCAAACATGAGGCCTACGACATGGTTCCAGCCAATATTGCTATTGTAGATCAAGCAAGAGGTGGCAAAGGATGTGCCATCGTACATTCAGATGATGAGGTTGGTATTCAGCATCTCAATCAAGAGGCTGCAAAAGCTTTATCTGCTGGATTAAGAGCTGGCTATGAAATCAGCAAGGCTCGTGCAATTAAATGGATTACAAGCAATCCAGCAAAAGCAGCCGGAATTTTGGATCAAACAGGCACTATTGAGATTGGGAAAGATGCCGATTTAGTTATTTGGAGCAAAAATCCATTTAGTGTTTATGCGTTGGCGGAATATGTATTTATTGATGGGGCTGAAGCTTTTGTTAGAGGAGAAAAGCAAACACAGCCAGTTACTGATTTTGACTTAGGTATTATCAATCCATCTGATGAGAGGGCATCATTATGAAGCGATTAATCTTATTTGTAGTATTTTTATCTTTTAATTTAACTGCTAACTCAATTTTGATTAAGTCCGGTCAAATCCATGATGGACAAGGCGATAGTTTCATAGGCGATATTTTAATTACTGATAATAAAATAGTAGAAGTTGGTAAGTTTTTAAATTCATCATCGGCTAAAGTCATAGAAGCAAGAGGGAAGCCAGTTACTCCAGGACTTATTTCGCCCATAAGTAACTTGGGGGTAGTAGAGATTAATGCCTTAGATGTTACTAATGATGATGAACCAGATTTTTTTGGACCAGGCTTCAGTGTCTTCAATGCCTTCAATCCTCACTCCACACTGATTCCATGGAATAGAAGTAATGGTGTTACATCTTCGATTTCCACCCCCGGATATTCAAGCCACATTTTTAAGGGAATGGGATCTTTCTTCTTACTTGATGGGAATTTAGAAATCACAGGAGATCCGGATGTAGCAATGTATTCAAGAATTGGCGCAACAGGCGGCTCAAGAGCTGAAACTATTCAGATCATGGAGTCAATGTTTGAATTAGCAAAAAATAAAGATGGGGTTGAGTTAGAAGATTTGCTGGAAACTACATTTGCAAGCTCTTTAGATATGCAGCTACAAGATATTGAAGCTCTAGCAAGAGTGGTTAATAAAGAAATACCTTTGGTTCTAGAGGTGAATCGAGCATCAGACATACTTCAGGCATTGCGTCTTAAAAAAGAATTTGATCTTGATTTAGTTTTAATGAGTGTTGAAGAAGCACCATTGGTTTTAGATCAGATTCTGGCATCAGGGGTCTCAGTAATTATTGATCCTATGGATAATATTCCGGATTCATTTGATGAGTTAGCTTCAAATATTAAGTTGGGTGGAATTTTAAGTAATGCTGGCATCAAGGTCATGTTTAGTACCCAAAGGAGCCACAACTATCATTTAATGAGGCAAGGAGCTGGGAATGCGGTGGCACATGGCATGACTTATCAAGCAGGTATTTCTGGAATGACTAGCATTGTTGCTGATGTTTTTAATATTCAGGATAGAGGCTCCATTAAAGAAGGTTACTTTGCAGATATAGTAATTTGGAACGAAGATCCCTTAGAGCCCTCAGCTTATCCAACAACAGTGATAATAAATGGATCTGAAATCAGTTTGGAAACACGTGCTTCAAGATTAACCGAAAGGTATACAGACAAAAGGGATATACCCTCATCCTATAAGCACTAATTGGATAGGGATGATTTAACAATTTGACTTACAAGACCCATATCAGCTTTGCCTTGTAATTCAGATTTGATGGCACCCATAACTTTACCCATATCTTGCATGGAGGATGCTTGGGTTGAGTTAACAGCAGCTTCAACAATTTCGCGAATTTTATCTTCAGAAAGCTGCTCTGGTAGGTACTGCTTGATGACCTCTAGTTGATCTTTCTCTTTAGAAGCCAAGTCATCCCGACCGCCCTTTGTAAATTGTTCTATAGAGTCTTTTCGCTGTTTGACCATCTTGTTAATAATAGTCAGGACGACCTCATCGGTTGCTTCGGCTTTTTCATCAATTTGATAGCGCTTAATTTCAGCAAGTAGCATTCTGAGTGTATCTCTTTCAAGCGCGCGCTTTTCAAGCATTGCACTTTTAATGTCTTGATTGATTTGATCTAGTAGGGACAATTATCTGTAGGACCTTTGACGTGAAAAAGAAAATTTTCTATTTGATTTATGGGCACGTTTCTTTGCTGCAGCCATTTTTCTTTTTCTCATCTCAGTTGGTTTTTCATAAAATTCACGTTTACGAATTTCAGGAACAATTCCTGCTTTTTCGCAAGCACGTTTAAATTTTCGAAGACCAACGTCAAAGTATTCTGTGTCTTTTATTTTGATTGAAGGCATAATTAAGATGCGTAGTTTATGCTTTTTGGCATACTATTGCAAAGAAAAAATTATGGTTACCTTAGGTATTGAAACTTCATGTGATGAGACGGCTATTGCTCTTTATGACAGCAATTCTTCACAAATAATTGCTGAAAAAGTTTATTCTCAAATTGATTTGCATGCAGCTTATGGAGGCGTTGTACCTGAACTTGCATCTCGTGATCACTGTGCCAAGATCATCAACGTTTTGGATCAGTGCATGGCAGAGTTTGATTTAAAAAATATCGATCAAATTGCATATACTGCTGGACCAGGACTTATTGGCGCACTTTTAATCGGTGAGAATTTGGCACACGGTCTCTCAGTCAGTCTTAATAAACCGGTTGTGCCTATTAATCACTTAGAGGCTCATTTACATGCTCCAAAAATTGATCAAAACATTCATTTGGATTTCCCATTTATCACTCTATTGGTTTCAGGTGGTCATAGCATGATTATTAAAGTCAATCAGCTTGGTGATTATGAATTATTAGGTGACACAAGAGATGATGCAGTAGGTGAGGCGTTTGATAAGGTTGCTAAGTTGTTAAATCTTGGTTATCCAGGAGGACCAATTCTTGAGAAAATTGCTATGCAAGGAGATTGCTCATCTTTTTCTTTTCCACAACCGATGGCTCACTCTAATGATTGCGATATGAGTTTTAGTGGTTTGAAGACAGCCGTTTTATATGCCGTTGAGAAGTTATCCACCATTACTGATCAGCATCAGGCAGACATCGCTGCATCTTTTCAAGAGTCAGCAACTGAAATTCTGGTTAAAAAGATTGACTTCGCTTTATCAAAAAATCCTGTCAAAGATATTGTCTTGGCTGGAGGGGTCGCAGCTAACAAACTACTAAGATCAAAAATGGATTCTCTTGCTGATAAAAAAAATATTAATTTGCACTATCCGCCCCTTCGACATTGCACAGATAATGCGGCAATGGTTGCTTATCTAGGCTCATTATATTCTGAGATTTCATCATATAATTTAGTCTCATCGGTTAGACCTAGATGGCCACTGCATGAGTTAAAGCTATGAAAGACACTATATACATTAGAGATCTAAGAGTTGAAACCATCATTGGAATCTTTGGCTGGGAAAGAGAGGTTAGGCAGCAAATCAGCATGGATCTAGATTTTGAATTTGATGTCTCAGTACCTGGTAAAAGTGATTCAATTGACGATACTTTGGATTACAAAAAAATAACCAAGTCTTTAATTGCCTTTATTGAGAGCTCCGACTATAAATTAATTGAAGCCTTGGGTGAGGGCATAGTGGATCATTTAAAATCTAAATTCGGTATTAAAAAAGTTAAGCTTAGGCTCTCGAAACCAGGAGCATTAAGGTTTTCTAAAGATGTCGGTATTATGATCGAAAGATGAAATCTTTTTTTCTTTCTTTGGGTAGCAACATAGATCCAATTTCTAACCTGAATTCAGCAATTAATCATTTAAAAAATATTGGCATAGAAATTAGCTGTTCAAACTTTTACAAATCACCCTCTGAAGGATTTGAGGGAGAGGACTTTATTAACTGCGCTTTAGGTATGAAAAGCAAACTAGACTTCGATGATTTAAATAAAGAATTAAAAAAAATAGAAAATCTTCTTAAACGCGACAGATCCCAGCCAAAATTTAGTTCTAGGACAATAGATATTGATATCATTTTAGTTGTTGCAGATGAAGATATTCAATTTGTTAGTGATGAGCTCGAAAAATATAATTTTGTTGGAATTCCGATTAATGAAATTATTTCACCTAATTTATCGGATAAGCTCAGCATCAATCAAGATGACTCCAACTTAGAAAAAGTAACTTCAGACTGATTAACCGTACTCTTTAAGTACATTATTCCAGGCTGCCTCAGAGAGAGGGTAGACTTGCATACCTCTCTCTTCTGCATGTTTGCTTGTGGCTGTGCCATCTCTAACTCTACCTAGGATACCTTGCAGGATAGCGGCGATTTTAAATATATTAAAGATAATGTAAAACTCCCAGTGCTTATTAAGATCCTTTCCAGTTCTCATGGCATACATATCCATGTACTCCTTCTCTGATGGAATTCCAGACTCTTTACAGTAGTTTTCATCTTGGAGTTGTGGGAGGGTTCTCCAATTAAGACAATGATAATTAAAATCTGCTATGGGATGTCCAAGAGTTGATAACTCCCAATCAAGAACGCCAATCACTTCGTGATTATCATTGAAGATCATGTTATCTAAACGGTAGTCCCCATGAACAATAGACGTTTCATCATCATCAGGAATATTTTTTGGTAACCATTCTATTAAATTGTTCATAGCCTCTATATCATCGGTTTGTGATGCAAGATATTGCTTTGTCCAAGTCGAAACTTGACGAGCAACATAGTTGCCATGTTTGCCATAATCACTGAGACCAATGTATTCAAAATTTACTTGATGCAATGCACTAATAACTTTATTTTTACTATCATAAATTGCTCTTCTGATTTTTGGATTAAAGTCCTCAAGCAATAAATCCCAATAAATATTTCCATCCAAAAATTCCATAACAAAGAATGATGTACCAATAATTTTTTCATCTTCACAGAGACCAAATGTCCTAGGAACTGGCACGTCAGTAGAATTTAATGCAGTTATAACCTTATATTCTCGATCTACCGCATGGGCAGAAGGTAATAATTTTCCGGGTGGCTTTCTTCTGAGAACAAACTTTTTATTAGCAGTTGTAATTTTGTAAGTGGGATTGGATTGGCCACCTTTAAATTGTTCAATTTTCTCAATGGAGCCAAATTCAGAAAGATTTTTAGAAAACCATTCATGCAAACCCTGCTCGTCAAATCTTAGCTTTTGATCTACAGCTTTAGTACCTGAAAATAAATCATCCATCAGCCAATTGATCTCCCACCATCTACATTGATTGTTTGACCTGTAATATAAGGCGAATTAATTAAAAATAAAACCGCCTCAGCTATATCTTTTTCATTTCCCATTCTGTTAAGCGGGATTTTTCTAAGTATTTTCTTTTTTACATCCTCAGACCATTCAACACCTGGTGGCTCTAATATTGCGCCCGGTGCTACAGCATTTACTTTTATGGCAGGAGCAAGATCTCTTGCAAATACTTTGGTAATAGCCTCAAGACCAGCTTTAGCAGCAATGTAAATGGCATGATTAGGCAAACCTTTTTCAATATTCATATCAGTAATATTAATAATATTGCCATGATTTTTCTTGAGCTCATCAGCCAAGCCATCAATTAAAAAAAGCGGCGCTTTTAGATTACTATTAATTAATTTTTCCCAATTGTTTTCATTTATTTCCCCAAGCGGGGTAGGGAAGAATGTTGAGGCATTATTGATAAGAGCATCAACTCTTGAATGCCATTTGATGGTCTCTACTATCAGCCTTTTTACATCTTCTGCATTATCAAGATCCGCTTGAATTAATTGAACTGAATTTTCTCTTTGCTCATTCATTTCATTTGCAAACAGTTCAGCCTCAGGCTGGGAGGAGCGATAATGGATAATTAAATCCCAATCCTCACTCCATAGGAGTTTAGCAATTTCCAAGCCAATTCTCTTGGCACCGCCAGTGATCAGCGCAACTTTATTCATAACTTACCCACCAAGTCCTTTATTAACTTAATTTTTTCGTTTTTTCTCTCACTCGGATCTAATTTTTCAAGCTCTGCAAAATTAATATCCTTATATAAATACACAATCTTCGTGATTAGTTTTTGATCCATGCATTCTAGTCCTAAGGATACAATCCTCATAATATATTCTTCATTTCTTAGGATTCTAAGAGAGTCAATATTATCGATAAGAATATTATCGATCTTTATATTAGCAAGTTGTCTGGCTAGACTTATAAGTTTTTTAATCTTGCTCGGCAGTGGGATTTGATTAAAATCATTGAAATGATTTAGGCACGACAGCTCCACCCATCTAAGATCTGAACTCGTAGCACTAAAACTATCAATTGAGTTGATATCTTTTAGCCATGGCTTATCAAGTTTATTCTCAACCACAAAATTAAAAAATTTTTCAGGGAAATGGTTTTGCATTGCTTTATCTATTTCAGCAAATACTCTGTCACCTGAAAGATAGTTTAATTCCCCAGAGTCTAAGATTTTCTTAACAATGGCTTTAAGTTGTGGAGTTATTGAAAAATCTGAAATGTGTTTATAACTAAGAAACCTTCCGAGTCTTATAGCTCTTAGCGGGTCTTCACAAAACGCATCGGAAACATTTCTAAGTTTTTTATTGAACAAATCGTCCTGACCATTAAAGGGATCAATAAGTTTGCCCTGACTATCTTTAGCAATAGCATTGATTGTAAGATCTCTTCTTAGCAAATCATCTTCAAGTGTTACTGAGGGATCATAGTAAAACTTAAACCCATGATAGCCCTTGCCAGATTTTCTTTCAGTTCTTGCAAGTGCGTATTCTTCTTTTGTATCCGGATGAAGAAAAACAGGAAAGTCCTTACCAATTGGTTTAAATCCAGCCTCGATCATTTCTTCTGGAGAAGAACCAACAACAACCCAATCTTTGTCATGAGGCTCCACTCCAAGTAGCTCATCTCTGACGCTTCCACCAACCTGATAAGTCTTCATGTTTTTTTTACTTGGAAGAATGTTTCATCGTCTAGCCTAAAAGCTGTTAGCTTTCCGCCCCAAACACATGCAGTATCAAGACCGATGAATTGCTTATTTAGAGTCTTGCCATTCAATGCAGCCCAATGACCAAAGATAATTCTTTTATTTTCATCAAGATTCCAATGTTGGAACCATTTCTTGAATTTCATTTTACTAAAAAGACCATTTGATTCTAAATCCATCCTGCCAGAGGCATTACAAAACCTCATTCTTGTGAGGTAGTTTAATGTAACTCTATCAAGCTCCTCATCATTAAGTTTGTTATTCCAAGTATTGGGTTTATTTCCCCAAGCATGTTGTACGAATTGCTCAGGATTATTTTTAAGATTTTTGCTAAGTCTTTTAGCAAAAACTTTAGTATCTTTAATTGACCAAGAAGGTGGAATTCCAGCGTGAACAATAATGAACTCTTTACCATTCAGTTTTTTTGAAATTAGAAAAGGCTTCTTAACAAGCCATTGTAAAAATTTTTTATTATTTTTATGTGCGCAAATATTCTTTAAACGTTTGGGTGATTTTTTTCCTAATAAGCTTTTTATTAAAAAAACATCATGATTTCCCAGAACAGTATCAATTGATTTTTCCTTCATGCAAAACTCTAAAACTTCAAGAGATTGATTACCACGGTTGACCAAATCTCCAGTAAAAAATAATTGAATCTTTTGAAGGATTAAATGAAATTTTTTTTAATAATTTTTTGAGTTCGTCAAAGCAACCATGAACGTCGCCAATCACATAAGTACTCATTTGATCATTTTAAATAATTCTTTGTATTGATCGAGTGTTATTTCTTCAGGTCTTTTCTTGAAATGCTCCAAACCGAAGTCAGCGTCAAGCAATAGATCCTTTAAATTATTTTTTAGACTTTTTCTTTTAGATTGAAAACAAACATCAATAAATTTTGAGAAACTATGAAAATCTGCTTTCTTAACAATGGGATTCTTCAAAGGCGTCATTCTAATAAATGAAGACATAACTTTTGGCTTTATATCAAAAGCACTTGGATCAATTTCGAAAAGTGATTCATTAAAAAAAAGCACTTGTGACTTAATGGATATCTTGCTCCATGATTTATCTCCTGGTTTTGCGCATAGCCTATCTGCAAATTCTTTTTGAACCATAAAATGTAAATCTTTGGGATTAACCTTGCTGGTTAAGATTTTGATGATAATTTGTGATGCAATGTTATATGGGAGGTTGCCAATAACTTTTACGTTCTCTGGCAGGCTCTCGAAATCAAATCTTAATATATCTTGGGAAATCAGGTTAATTTGTTGACTTCCATATTTCTTTAAAAGAAATTCTATATTTTCGTTATCAATTTCTACTGCACTGTAATTATTGATTGCCTCTACAAAGCCATCGGTTATAGCGCCATGACCAGGACCAATTTCAAGATAAGGAAGCTGATGATCCAAGCCAATGCTTTTGATAATTTTATGAATGGTAACCGGATCAATTAAGTAGTTTTGACCAAATTTTTTACGTTTCTTTCTATCAATCATCAAAGCATCTGATCGGCTTGTTGGAGAGCAACAGACAAAGATTTTGTACTAACATTATTCGTGCCAGCCAATTCCAGAGCCGTTCCATGATCAACCGAGGTTCTTATAATTGGAGTTCCAAGAGTAATGTTAACGGCATCACCAAAACTTAAGGCTTTGAGTACGGGTAAACCTTGATCATGATACATCGACAAATATGCATCGGTTCGTTTCAGTATTTCTTTATTAAATGCAGTATCTGCAGCAAGTGGCCCATTCACGTTAATACCTTTTTTCTTTGCTTCCTTGATTGCTGGTTGAATATATTTAATTTCTTCAGTACCCAAATGACCGCTTTCACCCGCATGCGGATTTAGGCCTAGAACTGTGATGTATGGGTTTTTTATTTTTAATTGTGATTTTAATGAGGAATCGAGAATCATTATTTTTTTAAGCAGCCTAGATTTTTTAATTTCTTTATAAACTTCTTTAAGTGGTAAATGTGTAGTAGCTAGTGCAACCCTTAACTTTTCAGATGCCAACATCATTAAAACGTCTGAACTGCCAGTCTTTTTTTTGATCCATTCGGTATGTCCAGTGAAATTATAACCAGCATCAATTATGTTGCTTTTTTGTATAGGCCCAGTCACCAAAGCTGTCTTTTCATATGCTTTGCAGTATTTAATTCCAAAATCTAAGTGATCCAAGATATATTTAGCATTTATGGGGTTGGGTTTGCATGGAGAGATGTCTTCACAACTTTTTACTTTAAAAACTTGAAGGATGCCTTTCTTATTTTTTTTTAGTTTGTTTAAAGATTCAACCTCATGAATTTTTATTTTTTGCTCTAAAAGATTAGACCTTTTAAGAAAAAACTCACTGTCTCCTAGACATACAATCTTAGAATCAATTGATTCCCAGATTCTAGAATTAACTAATTTAATTATTAAGTCCGGACCAATACCAGCTGGCTCGCCAGGTGAAAATAAAATTGTTTTCAATCTAGATCTTTAATTTCGACAAAGGCCTCTGCTCTCATTGTACGTATTGAGTTCTCAAGCTCTTCATCAAATTTTCTTGAGAACAATGCTCCATAAGCTCTGTCTTCAATATTTTCCTGAGTTTTATCATAGTTTCTTTTATCAAGAACTTCTAGGAAGTGGAAACCAAACTGTGATTCAAAGACTTCTGAGACAGTACCAATTGGAGTTTTAAGCATCATCGCTTCAAATGCTGGAGCAGTTGCACCCAATGGCTGCCAATCTATTTCACCACCATTATTTGCTGAACCAGGATCTTCTGAAAACTCTTTTGCAAGAAGAGAAAAATCTTCACCATCCATGAGTCTTACCCTTACATTCTCAAGCTCTTCCCTTGTGAAATCACTGTCTCTAAGAGCAGTAGGAGACATTAATATATGTCTGACTTTCCACTGATCTTGGAATTCAACATTGATACCTCTTTTATCAGTTAGTCTCAATACATGATAGCCAGCTCCACTTTTAAGTGGCTCGGAAATAAAATTGATAGGTTGTGAGTTAATTGCATTAAAAAAAAGATCTGGTAAATCACCTGCTTTTCTCCAACCCAAACTGCCTCCATTCGAAGCATTACCAGCAATAGAGTAAGATTTTGCTAAATCTTCAAAAGACTCTGCATTTAATAGCTTCTCCCTTATATCTTCAGCTTCATTAAGGTCTCGGACTAAGATTTGATGTAATTCAAATTCAGGCAGTAGCTGTGTTTTAGCCTCTTCTGTATCAATAAAAGCTGCAAGCTCTTGCTCAGTGATAACAATCTGACCACCCACCTTGCCGCGCTGTACTCTCTGGATAATGAGCTCTTTTCTTAGTTGTTCTCTAAAATCTGAATAAGATTCACCTTGCGAAGCAAGATTATTAATAAAACCATCAACTGAAAGATTATTTTGATTTGCAATATTTGCAACATACTCATTTAACTCTGAATCGCTTATTCTAACTCCCGCCCTTCTTCCTGTCTGAAGCTGCAGTTCTTCAACAATCAATCGCTCTCTAATTTGTTCTAGTAGTAAATCTTCTGGTGGGATAGCAGTATTCATCTCAGTCGCTCTTTTCTTGAATGTGTTCATCACTGAATTCACTTGTGATTCAAGGACAACTCCGTCGTCAACAATAATAGCTACTCTATCAAGCATTTGCTGCTCTGCACTTAATTCGATTGAAACAAAGAAAGCTATTAAGACTAGTAAATTAGTTTTTTTCATGTTTTTAATTTTAAAAATTATTTTCTAAAGAAGCGAGTAAGTTTATTTTTTTTACTGCTTAATCCTTTTAATTCAAATTCAAAGGTGATTCTACTTTTGTTTTCAAGAGAAATCATTTCTTTCCATGCATAAATCTCATTTTCATTGAGTTGACTAACGTCAAATAGGGTATTTGTATCAATCAATCTTTTATCTGATACATAGAGCCTAAGACCCAAACAACAGCTCTCATAGCCAAGGCCAAAAAAAGCATCAATATTCTTTTTCATGCTTTGATCCCGCTTGAAACCAGAAATAACTTTCCAAGAACTTGTAAATTCTCTTTCAAATCCAAATTCATAATAATTTAGGTTTTGAAGGTTAAGAGTGCTATATCCACGTAAAAACTTTTTAGCCAATAAAAGCTTTGATTTTTCATTTGCAAACTCTAATGCAAGTTCGCTTCTCTCCAATCTACTATTATCTTGATCGTAGGTTGCTCCAACATCAAAGGACAAATTATTTTTTGTGTGAAAGGAAGAATTAAACGTTGCGATGTCTCTTTCAGAATCTGAGCCATAAATTTTGTTAAGAACTTTACTTGGCTCAAGCCTTTCTTTTATTCCAAAGTTAGTTTTGATTCTATAGTTTTTAGTATCTAGAAGATGCTTGAGTCCTATGAAAAGATATTTCTCATCAACTATTCTATCAAGCCCAAGAAACCTTGAGTTTGAAAAAAGAGCATGGCTACTTCCGAAAAGAAATTGTGAATCGAAAATAGGCAAGCTGGATTGATCTCTATAATTTGTGTACCCAAATCCACTTAATAATTCAATATTGTTTTGCTTTAAGTTATCTCTCTTCGAGAAATACTTTCTGAAAGTGACCTTTGATTTGATAAAGGAATCGTCATAATTTTTTCCAATATCTTGATCATAATTTTTATAGATTAATTCATTTTCAATTTCTGCAATATAAGATCTATTGTTGAGTACTGTTTTCGTTTTTAAAGTAGCAAAATTTCTTTTTCCAGTATCAAATTTATCTAAAAGCCCATTTGCGTTAGTAAGAGCGTTATAAAATTTCAGCGGTATCTTGTCGATGGAAAATTCACTACTATCAAGATTAAGTGAGTAGCTAGTGGATCCAAAAATCCTGTCTATTGAAAGGTTTGCTGCTGGAGATTTATTGAGTTCATAGGGGAATAGTGGATTAACGATCTGATAACTTTCTTTATGGATTTTAAATTTACCTCCAATAAATGGAAATTCAACAGCTACCTTCTGTGGTAAAAAATGAGCTCTTCGATCGATGGTTTTATTAAAGTTTGTTTCAATATCATTTAAAACTAAAGGATCAGAAGTTTTAGACCATTCAATCTGCATATTTAATTTGCCAAGATTATATTTATGATCAATCGCAAATGCCCAACGATCTTTGTTAGAGGCTTTAGAAATTTGCTTATCATTATTTATCTTAATTACATCAATATTATTTTGATTAAATCCAGAAAGGTTTCTTAGATTTAGTTCAAATCCATTCCCTCGATCATTTATGGTTCTGGGGGCAAAGGTAAGGTCAGTTTTTTCTGAGGTAACAATATAAATTGGGAGGTAGGCATCCCATCCATCACTTGAGAATGCTATTTCCGGCTCTAAAAAACCACTTGTTCTTTTATCTGTAGCTGTAAATGGAATAACAGGAAAACCAAAAACTGTTCTATTAAATAACTTAACCTTTAAGTTCTTTAAAATTCCTCTTCCAGATTCGTCATTCAGCTGGACTTCATCAGCTGTAACCTCCCAGCCTTTTTGTGTATCTGCGCAGGATGTGAAAGAAGTATTGATGATCTTAAATTTATCTTGGCTACTTTCTTTTAGCTCTTTAAATCCAAATTTAATGTTTCGATTTCTAAATAAAACCTCACCAGACTCTAGAATCGCCTCGCTAGTAAGAGGATTAATTGAGCCTTTTTCAAATTTAGATACATAGTTTTGACTCGAGATAAAACCATTAAGGATCTCATTTATGGAATTCTTATTTTCATTAAAAACTGCTTCATCTCCATTAACATGCAAATTTTCGAGTTTTATTTCGAATCCATTTTTAAGCTCAAGTGTTTCGTCATTTTGAACTTGAATAGATCCAGCATTAACAGTGGTTTGATTATTCAAAGATGGAATCTCATCCATTAGGTCATGATTGATGAGGCATTCATCATTTGCTTGTATTGGATAAACAACACAAACAGCCAGCAGATAAACTGAACACACAAAAGACCTAACCATAATCTTCATCTATAAATAGATTAGAAAGCTTTTTATCCAAATAGTTTTATAACCTTATAAAAAATCTGGGATTTCTCTGAGAGCTTCTTTTCCAAAAAATACCTCTTCATTTAATATAAAAGTAGGCACTCCAAAAACACCTGCATCAACTGCTTTTTGTGTATTCTCGATAAGTTGCTGTTTGATCTGATCGTCACTTGTTAGCTCGAGAATATCTTTTCCAGGGAGATTTTTTTTAGTTAAAAACTCTTCTAAGATTTCTTTATCTCCAAGATTGACCTCTTCTTCCCACATACCTTTAGCAACTACATCAATGTACTCTTTTTCACAATCCAGCTTTTTTGCTGCCAGAAGACCTCTTTGAATAGTCACAGTATTAATTGGGAAATGAGGATTAAGCTTAAATTCTGAAATTTTATGGAACCTCATGAACCTGTCCATCTCAATATTCATGTAACCCGATTTGTTTGTTATTTCAGCAAATGCCATCCATGGAGGCTGATTATTAGTGAGTTTAAATATGCCGCCTAACAAGCAAGGCAGGTATTCAATTTCTACATTATGCTTTTTTTCAAACTCAGGAATAACTCTATGACACAGGTATGCATTGGGACTGGCAATATCGTAAATAAAAGTAATTTTCATTATGGTTACAGATTATGATTGTTATAATCATAATCGATTTAAACATAAATGAGGAACGTAAATGAGTTTAGCCAATAAAGTCATATTTATTACTGGGGGCAGCAGAGGCATCGGTCTTGAGATCGGGAAGAGAGCTGCTAGAGACGGAGCAAAGGTTGTTTTAGCTGCAAAAACAGCTGAACCTCATCCAAAACTTCCTGGAACTATATTTACGGCAGCTGAAGAAATTATTGAAGCAGGAGGAGAAGCATTACCACTAATTCTAGATGTTCGAGACGAAGAAAATGTTCTCAAGGCAGTTGAAGAAACGGTCTCTCATTTTGGAGGGATTGATATTTGTGTAAACAATGCTTCTGCTATTTCACTAACTAAAACGCCAGATACGGATATGAAACGATATGATTTGATGCATCAAATCAATGGAAGAGGAACCTACTTGGTTAGCAAATACTGTATTCCTCATCTGAAGAAATCCTTAAACCCCCATATTCTTAATTTAGCTCCACCTTTGGATATGAAAGCAAAATGGTTTGGACCTCACTTGGCTTACACCATGGCAAAATTTACGATGAGTATGTGTGTGCTTGGTATGGCTGAAGAATTAAAGGCTGACGGGATTGCAGTAAATGGATTATGGCCTAGAACCGCTATTGCAACTGCCGCAGTAAAAAATGTTTTAGGCGGTGAGGAATTGATGAACATTTCAAGAAAGCCTGAGATTATGGCAGATGCTGCTTATAAAATTTTTATCAAAGACTCGAAAGAGTTTACAGGTAACTTTTGCATTGATGACTTAGTGCTGCATGAATCAGGTGTTAAAGATTTTACAAAGTATGCTGACGTAAGTTTTGACAAGTTAGCTCCTGATTTCTTTGTACCTGATGACACGCCTTTGCCAGAGGAAATTAAAAATAGCTGATAACTTAGAAAGCAGAGCTCTCAGTTTTGCAAAGTCATTTCATGAGGACATAAGATCAATACAACCTCTCACTGAGGAGGCAAGTGGCAGAAAATATTTTAGAGCCAGTCATGATCAAGGTACATTTGTAGTGTGTTTTGATCCATCTACTATTAATGGCCACCCAACATTTATTCAAAGAGCAAAAGAATTAAAGAATGCCAATGTAAGGGTTCCAGAAATTTTGAAATATGATGATGACTCAAACCTCACTGCTTTAGAGGATATAGGGGATTATAACTTGTTGGATGTCCCAGATTTTTATCAAAAAAATGAAATCGTAGAAAAAGTTCTTTTACTTCTGAATGATATGCAGTCGGCAAATCTAGTTAACTTAGATACAACATTTGAAATGGGCCTTGAGTCACATGCAAAAAAGTTTTCAAAAATTCTTTGTAAAGAGTTTCTAAATCTTGATATGTATTCTGGGTACAAAGACTTATACAAGAGAATGATTCCCAAATTATTAGATCAAAAGTGGGCAAACTGCCATTATGATTTTGAGAGAAGAAATTTGCACATGGGCGCAGATGGAGAAATTATTTTATTGGACTTCCAAGATTTAGGTTTTGGACCAATTGGGATTGATCTGGCGGGAATCTTGATTGATCACTATTATGAAACTAATTTAGAGTTAGTAAGTTTATATTCAAATAAATTTGCTCAATTATCAAAGTTTGATTTATCCGGAGACGAGGTTTACGAATATGCTTTATGGGGAGCGTTGCAAAGAAATCTCAGAATAATGGGAACGCTAACTAGTTTATATATTCATAAGAATAAAAAATTTAGAATTATCGATTTACCACGAATTATTTCTAATTCAGCAACCGTTGCTGATGAAATTGGTGAGAGTGAACTTTCTAATTTTTTATCAAACACAGTACTGCCAGAATTTAATGAAAGGATTAAAGTCTTATGAGGGCCATGATACTTGCTGCAGGTCAGGGCAAAAGACTACGTCCGCTGACAAATAAAATACCAAAGCCGTTGATTGAGGTTACTAACCAACCAATTATTCTAGATGTCATTGGAAGACTAAGAGATTTTGGGATCGATGAGATATTAATAAATGTTTCTTATTTAGGAGATCAAATTATTTCATGTGTTGAAACATCTGGCATAAAAAATGTTCACTTCATTAAGGAACCATTTCCATACGGTACCGGTGGAGCACTTATCAATGCTTTTTCAAGACTAGGCAATAATCCTTTCATATTGTGCAATGCTGACATTCATGCTGAGATTGACTTCAATTTGCTCCCAGATGTTACTGATGCAGCACACATTATTGGAGTTGAGAATCCATCACACAACATCTCAGGAGATTTTTGTCTCTCTGATGGTATTGTCACATTGAATTCGGTTAATGAACTAACTTGGTCCGGCATCTCACTTATTCATCCACAAATCTTAGAACCTTTTTTAAATAACAAAATTCCTTTTGATATTTGGAATGTTATTTTTAAACCATATATTAAAAAAAAATTATTAACAGGCTCGACAAGTACTGATTTATGGGTAGATATAGGAACTCCTGAAACTCTTGAGCTTGCAAGGAAGCTGGTAAAAGAAGAGAATTAAAATATGAAAACTATAATAGCTCCTTCGATACTTTCTGCTAATTTTTCAAGGCTAGGAGAAGAAGTCCGCTCAGTAATGAGTGCGGGTGCTGATTGGATTCATTTTGATGTCATGGATAATCACTATGTGCCTAATCTAACAATTGGACCATTGGTCTGTAAATCCTTGCGTGATGATGGAATTAAAGATTTTATTGATGTGCATTTAATGATAGAGCCAGTGGACGATCTGGCAAAATCTTTTGCAAACGCTGGTGCAGACCTAATCAGTTTTCATCCCGAAGCATCAAAGCATGTCTCAAGAACAATCAGCCTGATTAAAGATGCTGGATGTAAGGCAGGTCTAGCGCTTAATCCCGCTACACCTGTCAGTGTGCTTGAAAATATTATTGATGAATTAGACTTGGTATTGCTTATGAGTGTAAATCCTGGCTTTGGCGGGCAAAAATTTATTTCTCATACACTTAATAAGATTAAAACCGTTCGTGACTTAATTAATGCATCAGGAAAGGATATTGATTTGGAAGTTGACGGCGGAATCAATCTTGACACAATAGCAGATGTTTATAATGCAGGGGCTAATGTTTTTGTTGCAGGCTCAGCAATATTTGGATCTGAAAACTATGAGGAAACAATCAACGATTTTAGAGATCAAATCTCTTAGCTTATTGATTCTGCTGTTTGGAAGCTTACCTCTTTTAGCTGTCGAAGCAGTTTTTGTTGATACCAAAATTAACTTAGACCTTGAAATTGCTAATACAGACAGTAAAAGAAAACGAGGGTTAATGTTCCGGGATCAACTGGACCAAAATCAAGGCATGATATTCATTTGGTCTGATTCTGATACAAGATGTATGTGGATGAAAAATACCAGTATCCCACTAAGCGTTGCTTATCTCTCAAAGAGTGGGCATATCTTAGAAATTCATGACCTTAAGCCTTTTTCAGAGAAATCTGTTTGCTCAAATCAAAAGGCAAGAATGGCCCTAGAGATGAAAAAAGGATGGTTTCAAGATAATAAAATAGGTGTGGGACGGCAACTTAAAATCAACTAACGATAATGATGGATAAGGAAAAATTCAGTGAGCTAGCTGTAGAGGGTTATACAGTTGTCCCTTTGAAGCAAAAAATTCAAACTCAATACCAAGATCCTGTCAGCCTCTTTAAAAAAGTAAGAAGCATTAAGGATAGCTTTTTGCTTGAATCCGTCGAGGGTGGAGATCAATGGGCTCAATATTCAATCATTGGGTTTGATTGCAGTGATTCCATTCAGGTTCACCATGATGAAGTTAAGATAATTGAGGGGGGCCGAACAAAAAAAGTCACCTCATCTAAACCGCTTGATGTAATTGCTGATCAGATAAAAAAACAAAAGGCGCTGAAAGAAAAAGATATGCCTAGATTTTATGGCGGCTACGTAGGATTTTTTGCTTATGAAAGTTCAAAGTATGCCGAGAAAAAGATATTTGATCTTTCAGATAAACCATCGAAATTTGATGAACACATGCCTGAAATTTATCTGATTAAAGCTGAAAAATTAATCGTTTTTAATAATTTCAGTAAAACTGTAGAAGTCATTGTCAATGTAAATCCTCAACAAAAAAAATATGAAGATGCATTAAAGGATCTTGAGCAATTAACTGACTTGTTAAATGAAGATGATCAACAAAGTTTTAAAGAGTTAAAAGAAGTTAAAAATAACTTTGCATTCAGTTCAAATTTTACTAAGGAAGATTATTTAAGTTCTGTAGAAAAAATTAAGTCGTATATAAAGGCTGGAGATGTGATGCAAGTTGTTTTGGCCCAAGACTTTTTTGCAGAATTTAAGCATGATCCTTTGGAATTGTATCGAGCAATTCGTAAACTTAATCCATCCCCGTATATGTATTATCTTAATTTTGGGGACTGTAATATTGTTGGTGCCTCTCCAGAAATATTGGTTAGATTGCAAGACGAGGAGGTTACCGTTAGACCAATCGCAGGGACCATTAAAAGGGGTAGTTCTGAGGAAGAAGATAAAATCTTGGCTGAAAAACTTATTAATGACCCCAAAGAAATAGCAGAACATTTGATGTTAATTGACTTAGGAAGGAATGATGTTGGCAAGGTAGCGCAATTTGGGTCCGTCAAAGTTACAGAAAAAATGATCATTGAGAAGTTCTCCCATGTAATGCACATAACTTCAAATGTTGTAGGCAGATTAAAAGATGAGCTTACTTATTTGGATGCGATGAAGGCTTCGCTCCCAGCCGGAACTCTTTCTGGTGCTCCAAAGATAAGAGCCATGGAAATAATTCATGAGCTTGAACCCAGCTCGCGTGGTATTTATGGGGGGGCTGTTGGTTATATTTCTTGGGATGGCAATATGGATACAGCTATTGCTATAAGAACCGCAGTAATTAAGGATGGGCTTATTCATGTTGGTGCCGGGGCAGGTGTTGTAGCAGACTCTGTTCCAGAAAATGAGTGGCAAGAGTGTGTTCAAAAATCAAAAGTTTTTGCTGATGCTATGGAGATGCTAGATTGATTTTAGTCATTGATAATTACGACTCATTTACTTTTAACCTTGTTCACTACATTAGTAACTTTGACAAGAACATAAAGGTCATTAGGAATGATGAAATGGATGCAGGTGAAGCCCTTGATCTCAATCCCACAAAGATAGTTATCTCTCCTGGTCCATGTACTCCAAGCGAAGCTGGTATTTCAGTAGAGGTCATAAGACAGTCTGATGTACCTTTGTTAGGTGTATGTTTAGGGCATCAATCAATTGGATCAGCTTTTGGTGGGAACATTGTAGAAGCCCCTGAAATTTTCCATGGGAAAAAGTCTTTGGTTGACCATAATGAGAGCAAATTATTTTCTGGCATTAAAAATAGTTTCGAGGTTGTGAGATACCATAGTTTGATTATTGAGCATGATACTTTGCCAAGTGAATTACAAATTACATCATGGGTTGAGGGTCATGAAGATTTAATTATGAGTGTGGAACATAAATCAAGACCAATCTTTGGCATCCAATTTCATCCTGAGTCTATTGAAACAGATCAGGGAATTGATTTGATCCAAAACTTTATGGACATTTAATGAGAGAAATTATAAAAAAACTTGAAGAGCGCATTGATCTTGATAATCAAATTATGACTGATGCTGTAAATCAAATCATGAGTGGCGAAGTTGAGGATCCCATGATTGAGGATTTTCTAATTAAGCTTAATGCAAAGGGTATAACTGAAAACGAGATAAGTTCAGCGGCTCAAGTAATGCGAAGCAAGTCTCTTTCAATCGATTTAGGCAACGGGGCTCATGTTGATACATGCGGCACCGGAGGGACAGGCCTAAATATTTTTAATTGTTCAACTGCTGCATCTTTCGTAGCAGCTGCTGGCGGAGCTCAAATTACTAAGCACGGCAACAAAGCAGTTTCAAGCAAGTCAGGTAGCGCAGATTTATTAATGATTGCTGGAGCTAACATCAATCACGATCGTAATCATTTAAAAGAAATTCTTAATGAAGTAGGGTTTATATTTTTATTCGCTCCACTACATCATCAAGCAATGAAATTCGTTATGCCAGCCAGGCAACGTATTGGTAAGAAAACCATCTTCAACTTATTAGGTCCTCACACCAATCCTTGCAATGCTAAAAGGCAAATACTAGGTGTTTATGATAAAGGGCTTTTAAAAACTTTTGGCAATGTTTCAAATTTACTGAAGATGCATCACGTGTTAGTAGTCCATGGGAATGACGGTTTGGATGAAATATCCATTACCGATAAGACATTCGTAACTGAACTTAAGGACGGAAATCTTAATCAATTTGAGATTCAGCCAGAAGACTTTGGAATGAGTAGGGCAAACATAACAGCCCTTAAAGCAGAGACACCCGAGGAAAGCTTGGAATTAATTAATGCTGCTTTTGAAGGCAAAGAATCACCTGTTCAGGACATGATATCTCTAAACGCAGGAGCATCTTTGTATCTAAGTTCAGCATCAAGCTCAATAAAAGATGGTGTCAATCTTGCCAAAGAGCTATTAAATAATGGTAAGGCGAAACAAACCTTTAGTTCGTATATTGAAATGACAAATTCGCTATGAATATTTTAGATAAAATAGTAAATGCAAAAAAATTGCGCCTAGATGAATTAAAAAAGACTTTTTCCCTTGACGAAATAAAACAAAAAGCAACCAGCCTTGAAAATAAACCTTCTTCATTCAGAGATTCATTACTGTCATCAAATCAATCGATCATAGCTGAAATTAAGCAAGCTTCACCAAGCGCAGGGATTATAGATAATAATTTTGATCCGGAAAGACAAGCTATTCATTATGAGAATATTGGTGCCACTGCAATTTCTGTTTTAACTGAGGAAGACTTTTTCTTAGGTTCAGCAGAACATTTGCAGAAAGTTAAACAAAAATCGAGTCTGCCAATACTGAGAAAAGATTTTATTATTCATGAGTATCAAATTTATGAAGCCAGAATCCTGAATGCGGATTGTATTTTATTAATTGCTTCAATCTTAAATGATGATCAGATTGGTCATTTTGTCGATGTTGCTAGATCTCTTAACTTAGATTGCCTCATGGAGGTTCATGATCAAGATGAGCTCAACAGGATTGAATCAATTAAGGATGTAATCATTGGAGTCAATAATAGAAACTTGAAAACATTTGAGGTAGACATCAGCTTATCAGTAAAACTTAAAAATTCTTATCGGGGCGACAATCCATTTGTTGCTGAATCAGGAATTAAGTCACAAGAAGATTTAGATTATCTTATGAACAACGGGATAAATAATTTCTTAATCGGTGAAAGCCTTATGAGAAAAAATCTTCAAATATGAGCGCTTGTTGAGGTCATGACCTTGGCAGTCATGCTCATGAATTTTTTTGTATAGTCTTTAAGTTCCTCACCACCACTCTCGGAAGCCTCATTCGCATGTTGATCTTCATCAGCTCTCATTGTTTCAAGAATTTTAATAGTTTTTTTATCCTCTTGGGATATTTTTTCAAGATGTTTTTCTAAGTGCTTGACTACTTGTTTTTCAGTTTCTTCAACAAAACCTAAACTGGTTTGTTTGCCAAGACTGCCAAATATTGCTCCCAAAGCAAAGGATCCTGCGTACCAAATTGGATTTAATAACGAGCCATTACCCCCAAGCTCATCGAGTCTTTTTTTGCACCAAATTAAATGATCTGTTTCTTCAAGACCTGCATTGATAAGATGTTCCTTGACTTCATCATCCTCACAAACCATAGCTTGCCCACGATACAAGGCTTGAGCAGCAACCTCACCGGCAAGATTCACTCTCATCAGCTGAATCGATAAATCTTTTTCCTCTTGAGTAAGATTTTCAGGTGATTCCTCAGCAGGATAGCCTCTGGAAGTCCCCGATTTCTTATTTGAAAGAGTTTTTAATGCAATATCAAATTCATTAATTATGTTATCTATGAAACTCATTAACTAATTCCTTTATTTCCAATATCTTTTCTATTAACTGCGCCTTCAAAAGAAACTGCAGAAACGAGATTATAAGCATTTTTTTGAGCAGTAGCTAAATCAGCTCCGGTCCCAGTTGCGCAAAAAACTCTTCCACCTGAGGTCACAAGTTGATTATCTTGAATTTTAGTACCTGCATGGAACAGCTTTACATCATCTTCAGAGTGATTATTTATTACCACCTCTTTATCAGTTTCATAATTTCCTGGATAACCTTCTGACGCAATAACCACACCACAAGCATGATTACTAGACCAGCGAACTTGATGAGAGCCCAGAGTATTATTAATCGCTGCATGACAAAGTTCTACTAGGCTGGATTCTAGTCTCATCATTATTGGTTGCGTTTCCGGATCACCAAACCTGCAATTGAACTCAAGAACATTGATCTCATCATCTTTTATCATTAAGCCAGCATATAAAAATCCCAGATAAGATGAACCCTCAGCAATCAAGCCTTTAACAGTTGGGCGCATTACCTCATCCATGATTTTTTTATGAAGCTCATCTGTTACTATCGGGGCTGGTGAGTATGCACCCATACCTCCAGTATTAGGGCCCTTGTCCCCATCATAGGCTGCTTTGTGATCTTGACTGGTTGCCAATGGAATAATTTCCTCACCACTAACTACAGCAATAAAACTTGCTTCTTCACCTTCAAGAAAATCTTCAATAACTACTTTGTTGCCAGCACTACCAAAAGCATTATCAACAAAAATATCTTCCAATGCTTTTTTCCCTTCTATTATCGTTTGACAGATCAGAACTCCCTTACCAGCAGCAAGCCCGTCAGCTTTTATCACAGTTGGAAAACTTATATCTTTTAAATGATCCAAAGCACTTTCAATATCATTAAAAGTTGCATAATTTGCAGTAGGTATTTTGTACTTTTTAAAAAACTCTTTTGAGAAAGCCTTGGATCCCTCTAACCTTGAAGCTTTTGCAGAGGGTCCAAAAACATTTATATTTTTCAATTGAAGGTCATCCACTAAGCCATCAACCAAGGGTTGTTCAGGACCAATTATCACAAGGTCAATCCCGTTTTGATTACATATGTTTGCAATCGAGTCAGCATTTTTGATATCAATCTTCAGATTTTCAATTCCCTGATCCAATGAGGTGCCTCCATTACCAGGAGCAACGAAAACCTGATTTACATTTTGATCTTGAGCACATTTCCAAGCTAATGCATGCTCTCGACCACCACTACCTATGATTAAGATATTCAAACTAATGCCTAAAGTGCCTCATGCCTGTAAAGATCATTGCAAGATTATGCTCATTAGCAGCCTCAATCACCTCATCATCTCTCATTGATCCACCGGGTTGAATAATGGAAGTAATACCTACTTTTGCTGCTTGATCAATTCCATCTCTAAATGGAAAAAAGGCATCCGATGCCATTACTGAGTTTTTCGCATCAAGGTTTTCTTGATCGGCTTTAAGTGCGGCTATTTCAGTGCTGATGACACGACTCATTTGTCCAGCACCAATGCCAATGGTTTGATCATTCTTAGCAAATACTATGGCATTTGACTTTACAAACTTTGCAACCTTCCAAGCAAATAAAAGATCATTGAGTTCATCTTCAGTTGGAACTCGTTTTGTGACAACTTTTATTTCTTGTTTTTTAAGCACTCCGTCATCATTTGATTGCCATAAAATCCCACCTGAAATTTTTTTGAGAGTACCTGGATATGGATCCTCTTTTTTGAGACTTGCCTTAAGAACTCTCACATTAGGCTTTAATCCAAAGGCTTCTAAAGCACCATCTTCATAATCAGTAGCAACTATAATTTCTAAAAATTGGTTTTCGATTATTGTCTTTGCGACTTGTTGAGTTAATTGATCATTAACAGCAATAACACCTCCAAATGCTGAAGTTGGATCTGTTTGAAAGGCCTTAAGATAGGCTTCATGAATATTGTCTGAGCTACCAACACCACATGGGTTTGCATGTTTGACGATCACACAAGATGGCCCATCAAATTCTTTCACACATTCCCAAGCTGCATCAGCATCCACCATATTGTTATAAGATAAAGGCTTGCCTTGAATGATGTCACAATTGGCAATCTGCAAACTACCCATGGAGTTAAATTTATAGAGTAGGGCTTCCTGATGTGGATTTTCTCCATACCGAAGTTTTGTTGCAGGACTTAATCCATCTGAATTTAATAAGCGAAAATAAGAAGATGAATTTAAATAGTTACTTATTGCACCATCATATTGCGCCATATTTTCATACACCCTTGCGGCACACAATTTTCTGAAATCCAGATCTACAGAATTATTCTTTAGCTTGAGCAAAAAATCTTCGTATTGAGAAGGGTCGGATAATACGACGACGTCTTTAAAATTTTTGGCAGCCGCTCTAATCATTGTAGGGCCTCCAATGTCAATATTCTCTATAGCTTCTTCAAAAGTGGCACCACCTTGAACGGTATTGATAAATGGATATAGGTTGACAACAACAAGATCAATGGGAGGGTAACCCATGGATTCAAGCTCCTCTAAATGCAAGTCTCTATTTGCAAGAATGCCAGCATGAATTTTTGGATGCAGGGTTTTAACTCTTCCGTTCATCATTTCAGGATGACCCGTGTAGTCACTAACCTCTAGGACTTCGCAACCTATGGATTTAAGGTATTTGAAAGTACCGCCACTAGAAATAATTTTTACATCACTTGCAATTAATTCTTTGGCCAATGCATCTAAACCAGATTTGTCGGAAACACTGATCAAAGCAGTTTTAATCATAAATTTTAGGATTTGATTTTGTACTTCAGCAATTTCTTTCTAAGGGTTGCTCGATTCAAGCCGAGTATTTTTGCAGCACGCGATTGATTATTATTTGTATATTTCATTGTTGCTATTAGTAATTCAGGTTCAACTTCACCCATTACCAAATCGTATACACCCATAGGCTCAACAGAATTTAGTTCTCTGTAATATCGCTTCATAGCTTTTCTTACTTGTTCGCTAAGCGGTTTTTTGGTTTGCGGGTTGAGAGATTTTTTCTTTATCACGATATAAATTTACTGAGCAGTAAGTTTACTATTGATTAAAAAATGCTCAACCCAATTATGTATTTATTTTGGTATTTTTTTCATTCCCAATTTTGATTAGAGAAATTTTTCCATTAGAAACTTTTATTTTTGTCAGAGATCCATTATCAGGATACATACTCAAAAGTATGGGATGGTTTTTTATATAACCAACAACCACATTAATTACCATAAAGTGAGAGAAAATTATTGAATTTGATTTGATATTTTTAAGCTTTTCTATAATTCTTGATCTCCATTCTTTAACGTCCTCAGGCAACATTGTAATATCCATATTCATGATGGATTTTAACCATTCTATTCTTCTTTCAAGCTCTATACTTGAGGCAGGTATTTCAGAAAATGCATGATCTATTTTGATCTCGCTTTTCCAGTCCAATGAAGTAGGTTGGGCTGTCTTAATTGCTCTTTTTTTTGGGCTTGAGATTAACTGGAAATTTTGGCTTTTAAAAGATTCGAGACTTTCTTTTACAGCCTCGGCTTGGTTTTTGCCAAGATTAGATAATCCTGGATCTGGATCATCACCCCAACTAGATGCTGCTTCACCATGACGTATTAAGATTATTTCTACTTCAGTCATAAATTTTGTATGAATTATAATGCCATAATGAGAATCCCTAGATTTTATTGTCCAGATATATCATCGGATGTTTTAGAAATTCATGATCAGAAAATTATCCATCATTTAATTAAGGTATTAAGGGCTCGACAAGGTCAAAGTGTTGTCTTGTTTGATGGCAATGGAAAAACGTTTGAATGTGAAATAAAAGAAATAGAGAAAAATAAGATCAAGTTAGATCTTTTAGATTCTCATACCTCAAAAAAGAAGAACATTATTACTTTTAATTTCTTTCTTCCTATTCTTAAACGCGAAAGCTTGATTTCTGTTGCTACAAAGTTAGCTGAGCTAGGCGTTGATAAGATTTCACTGTATTTACCTGATAAGGTCGATCAATCGATGGCAAAAAAAGACTTTAATAAATTAACTGAAAAGGTAACCGACACGCTTATCCTTGCTTGCTCACAATCTGGCAATAACTTTATCCCCAAACTTAAATTTTTCAATAATCTTAAAGAGGCTCTTGATGCTAAGGATGGAAGAATCGTTATGCTAGATACCCTTCCTGAGGCTACCTCGCTTACCGCTTATAACCCGTTGCAAAACGAAAGGGATGTCTCAATAGTGACAGGGTGTGAATCAGGTTACAGCGATGCTGAGAGAAAGCTTTTTAAAGAAGATGATGTTTATTATTTAAGAACGAACATCCTAAGAGCAGAAACAGCACCTGTTACAATTTTGCCAATGTTAAAACTCATTTATAAAGATATATAAAAAATGAAAAGGATTTTATTCATTATTGATCCATTGAGCTCTTTAATTGCATATAAAGATACTACTGTTTTCATGATGCAACATGTTAAAAAAGAAAATCATCAAGTTTTCTATTGTGAGCCTAAAGATCTTTATTATTCAGAGGAATCAGTAAAAGTTTGCTTTAAGGAGGTTATGGATCCCCTCAATAGCCTCGAGGATGTTGGATTATCAAAGTCATCTGCTTTGTTAGAGTTTGACTATGTTTTTATGAGAAAAGACCCTCCTGTTAATGAGCAATACATGAATGCTTTGTTTATTCTCAATCAGGCAGTAATTGATGGATGTAAGGTTATTAACGATCCAACAAGCCTCATGACTTTTAATGAAAAAATATTTGCTCTTCAATTTTCAGAGTTCATGCCAAATACCTTAGTTACTTGTAACGATGAAGATTTTATAGAATTTGGTAAAAACCATCAGCCATTCATTTTGAAACCTCTCAACGGGATGGGTGGCGAATCAATTTATAAATTTGATAAGGTTACAGATAAAGAAATAGAGATCTTCCAATCGCTATCTAAAAATAATACTCACGTTATGCTGCAGAGTTTTCTGCCTGAAATATATGATGGAGATTTTAGAATTCTTATCATTCATGGTGAAGTCTGCCCAATTGCTTTGGCTCGTATTCCTCAAGAAGGAAGCTTTAAAGGTAACTTAGCAGCCGGTGGCAAAGGCATTGCAAAAGAAATCTCTACTCAACAAAAAAATGTTGCAAAAGAGATAGGAAAAATTTTGATTAAAAATAATATTGCTTTTGCAGGCATCGATATGATCGGCAATCATTTAACTGAGATCAATGTTACAAGCCCTACAGGCGCCAAAGAGATTTTTGATCAATCAGGAGTTAATCCAATTGAATTGTTGTTTAATAAACTTTCATGACAAAAATGCTTAAAAGAGAATCTTTTAGACGTTGGGATTTTTCCAAAGCATTTATTACTTCTTTGATGATTCATGCCATCTTGATTTTTGGGTTAGGATTTACATTGTTCCAAATTCAAGAACGCTTTGATCCGCAAAGGGTTGTGAATGTTAAGTTTGCTAATGCTAACTATGATTCATTGGGTAATTTAAGCAGCCTAAATAACATCCAAGAAACAATTAATGATGAGGAGCGAAGTGCTGCTAATAATGTTTCTAATCAATCTTTTCAGGCTATGTCCATTAGGAGGCTTGAAGCTAATTCACTGCAAAATGACAGCGAGTCTAGGTATTTAAATTCTTGGCAAAGAAAAGTCGAAACCATAGGATTTTATGAGACCAATAGAATTTCCTTTGAACAGGACAGCATGACTAGAATTAAGGCAATAATTAATGCTGAGGGAGAGCTTGTTGATGCTCAAATTTTACAAAGCTCGGGAAGTGATGAGATTGATAATCTTGCAATGAATATATTAAAAGAGGCTTCCCCTTTCTTACCTTTTGATGATCAAATGCTTTCTATGTATGAATTTATAGAAATAGTTAGGGATTGGAATTTCTATAAATAATGCAAATACTCGCAATAGATTTTGGATTAAAGAAAGTAGGCTTGGCCATTGGAAATACCCTTACAAAAACATCCATGCCGATAAGCACTATTTTTTATAAATCTAAACAGGAGCTTTTCAATTTATTAGAAAAACATGTTATTGAATGGAAGCCAGAGTTCATTATTATTGGTAATCCATTGAATATGGATCAAACAGAAAGTGAGATGAGTAAATTGGCAGAAAAATTTTCTAACCAGTTTTCAAAAAAATTTAATCTAGCCATTGAGTTAGTTGATGAGCGATTAAGCTCTTTTGAGGCAAAAGAATTTGAAAAGGATGGTAATCTTGATGCCATGGCAGCAAAACTTATTTTAGATTCTTGGATGAATAATAATGAGCATTCCTAAAGTTTTCATTGATCAAGTTTTAGAACAAACCAATATTGTAGATGTTATTGGTAGACGCTTACCGCTCACTAAAAAAGGTAATAACTATTGGAGCCTTTGCCCTTTCCATGATGACAATAACCCTTCAATGGCGGTAAATGAAGATAAGCAATTTTTTTATTGTTTTGTTTGCCAAGAATCTGGGAATGCTATTCATTTTCTTAGAGAGTATGAGGGATTAGATTTTGTCGATGCTGTTGAAACGCTTGCTAGCTCCTTGGGCCTGGAAGTGCCATATGAAAGAACACCTCAAGAAAATTTTTCGAGTGACCTGCTTGATTCAGCAGTAAACTTTTATGCAAACAATCTTAAATCTGATGAAGCTTCTCATGCCAAAAATTATTTAAAAGCCAGAGGAATTACCGGAGCGGTCGCAAAAAAATTTAATCTAGGATATGCACCCAACTCCTGGGACACATTATTTAAACAAGCACATAAAAAATACAATCATCAGGAAATTGAGGAATCTGGACTGTTTATTGAAAAAGAAAAAGGTTTTTATGATCGATTCAGGGACAGGATTATTTTCCCTATACGCAATATAAAAGGACAATTTATAGGTTTAGGCGGCAGAATCATTGAAGCAGGTGAGCCGAAGTATCTTAACTCACCTGAAACCAAGTTATTTAATAAATCAAACGAATTATTTGGTTTATTTGAGGCAAAGGATTCAAAGAATACAGACACCCTAATTGTTGTTGAGGGATACATGGATGTAATCGGGCTATATCAGCATGGCATACAAAATGCTGTAGCGACTCTTGGTACCGCTGTCACTTCAAGACATTTATCAAAGTTACTAAGGTACACAAAAGATATTTATTTTGCTTTTGATGGAGATGCTGCTGGAAAAATAGCTGCTTGGCGAGCACTGGAAAATCTATTTCCTTTGATGCGTGAGGATATTAATGCCAAATTTATTTTTTTTGATGAGGGCGAAGACCCAGATTCTTATATAAGCCAAAAAGGCATGGATGCATTTAATAGTTTGTTAGAGAATTCCATTCCTCTTTCGACGTTCTTTTTTTCAAAGGTTAAAGAATTTAATCTCGAGCAAATTGAGGGTAGGTCGAAAGCTGCAAACCATGCAATGCCAATAATTAAAACTATCAATAATTCAGTTATTCAGAATATTTATTCTTATGAGCTTGCTCAGTTATGTGGAATGAATCCCGATCAACTCTCTGAAATTAAGACCGGTAATCAAATCAGTCAAGCACCTCAGCCTGAAAGCACTAACTCAAATGTAAGAGTCAAAGCAATGATCAATATTTTCAAAGCACTGATCGCATTCCCTAAACTTGCTTCAAATCCAGCTTTTAATGAAATCGCAGGAATTGAACGTTTTCACTTTTTAAAAACAATCTTGGATGCATATCATGGAAATCCTCAAGCTAGGCCAGCCAACATCATAGAGTCCATAGAAAACGAGCAAATTAAAGGGTTTTTCAGCCAAGCTACTATTGAAGAGATGGAAATTTCTGAAAAAAATGCCACCAAACTTGTAGAGGACTGTATAGCTGTTTTGCTAAAAAATGAAAAAGATAGAGAGGAAATGCTAAAAGAGAAGTATAATACTGAGTCGATCTCAGCACACGAAAGAAGAGAATTACAGCAGTTAATTCTAAAAAAGCCAGAATTAGGCACAGAAGATCAAGAATGGTTAAGTAAATTAAGCTCAAAAAAAGCTTGAAAATTACTATCTAATATCAATATAAATAAAAGTTTTTAGAGGTTTTAAGTGGACAAAATTCAAAAGCAGGGCTCCCGAATTGCTGAGTTAATTGATAAAGGTAGAGAGCAGGGATATTTAACTTATGCAGATGTAAACGATCATCTACCAGAAGATATCTCTGATCCAGATCAAGTTGATGAAATCATAGGTATGATTAACGATCTTGGCCTCCAAGTTCATGAAACCGCTCCTGATGCTGACACCTTAATGCTCTCTGAATCATCAGATGACGATGACGACATCGCTTTAGAGCAAGCCGCCGAGGCTCTTGCCGCGGTTGAAAATGAGAAGGGTAGAACAACCGATCCTGTTCGGATGTATATGCGTGAGATGGGAACTGTTGACTTGCTTACTCGAGAAGGTGAGATTGAAATTGCTAAAAGAATCGAAGAGGGCATGCGTGATCTCCTTCACTCAAGTGTTAACTATCCCAATGTTGTTGAGTATGTCCTGGATTTTTACCAAAAATATAAAGATGGCGAAAGAAAACTTAATGAATTAATGACAGGTTTTCTGGAAGAGATGGAAGAAGTTCCGTCAGCTGGTCCCGGAAGTGCTAAAGCACAACAACTTGAAGAAAGTAATGAGGAAGAAGATACTGGTCCTGATCTAAAAGAAGTCCAAAGAAGGATGACCAACCTTAAAAAACAGTTCAATAAAACTCAAAAAATTCTTGATAAAAAAGGCAGACATGCCAAAGAAACAAAAGAAAATTTTTATAAGCTTGGAGAAATTTTTAAGTTCCTAAAATTTTCACCAAAAATGTTTGAAGATCTTGCATTCTTAGCTCGCAGAGATCTTACAGAAATCAGACTAAATGAAAGAAAGATCCAGTCTTTACTTGTTAGATCAGCAAAGATGCCAAGAAAAGACTTTATCGCGCAATACCCAGATAATGCCACCAAAGTTAAGTGGATTGATACACTTATGAAGAATAAGAAATATTCTAAGAAAGCACTTGAAGAAGTAAAAGCTGACGTAGTCATTTGTCAAAAAGGCATTAAGTCCGTTGAAGAAAGAGTTGGTATGGCTGTTAAAGATATAAAAGAGATAAATCGAGCTATGTCTATGGGTGAAACAAAAATGCGAAGAGCTAAGAAGGACATGGTTGAAGCTAACTTGAGGCTTGTAATATCAATTGCAAAGAAGTACACAAACCGGGGACTGCAATTCCTAGATCTCATCCAAGAGGGCAACATTGGTTTAATGAAAGCTGTAGATAAATTCGAGTATAGAAGAGGATATAAGTTTTCAACTTATGCTACTTGGTGGATTAGGCAAGCCATTACAAGATCCATAGCAGATCAAGCCAGGACCATTAGAATACCTGTACATATGATCGAGACGATTAATAAGCTCAATAGAGTTTCAAGACAAATGATGCAAGATATGGGTCGTGAACCAACTCCTGAAGAGCTTAGTCAAGAGCTGGATATGCCAGAGGATAAAGTTCGAAAAGTTCTTAAAATTGCGAAAGAGCCTATCTCTATGGAGACTCCGATTGGTGATGATGAAGATTCAAATCTTGGAGATTTTATTGAGGATACTGTTATCTCTTCTCCCATACAGAATGCCACCGAAGATAGCTTAAACTTGGCGACCGATGATGTTTTATCATCACTCACTGCAAGGGAGGCCAAGGTCTTAAGAATGAGGTTTGGTATTGGTATGAATACTGACCATACTCTTGAAGAGGTTGGTAAGCAGTTTGATGTTACTCGAGAAAGAATAAGACAAATAGAAGCTAAAGCCTTAAGAAAGCTTAGACATCCTTCTCGCTCTAGTCATCTCAAAAGCTTTCTTGATGAATAATTCTTGATGATTGTTTTTAAGGATCTGCCTGAAGTTGAACCTTATCAACAGTTTCAAAAAGATTATCTTGATGCTGAAAAAGCAAATCAGCCCCTAATTCATGCTATAGCAATAAGTTCATTTAATAAGACGTTGAATGAAGTTGAAAGTCGTTTTGTAAATTTAAAATATATAGAGGGAGAGGAATGGATTTTCTTCTCAAATTACAACAGCCCTAAAGCAAAGTCATTTCAAAGCCATGATCAAATTTCTGCGATGTTCTATTGGTCGACTACCAATGTACAAATAAGAATGAAAGCTAGCATCAAAGAAACTAATAAAGAGAGATCTGATGAGCATTTTCAATCAAGACAAAAAGAAAAAAATGCACTTGCGATTGCTTCAAATCAGTCTCAACCAATTTCAAACTTCGAAACTGTAAAGTCTAAGTTCACAGAAACCCTTGAAAATGCCGATCTTGGCAAGCGACCCGATTATTGGGGTGGGTTTTCATTTATTCCCTACTACTTTGAGTTTTGGAGGGGTAGTGATTTTAGACTCAATCACAGAAAGGCTTTCTCTAAAGCCGAAGATGGTTGGGAGTCTTCAATCCTTGAGCCTTAAGTAAGGCTTATTTCCAGTCGCCTTTGCGGCCGCTCAAATCCCAATTTATTCTTGACCACATCAAATCAATTCTTCTTTTTACATAACGCCTTGCAAAAAAGTTAAAGTACTCTGGCAAAGGGATAAATGCTTTTGACCCAAGCCCATCTATGATTTTAATGACCAACTTATTGCTATCTTTTTTGATCACCAAATTATGTGGAATAATATTTTTTGTAAGTATTAAATTATCTAATAGCCATTTTTCAAATACATGAATCGATTCTTTAATTTCTTCAGTCAGTCCAAACTTAAACAAATAATCTTCAAGAGTTTCTGCAATCTCACCTTCATTCTTGATTAGTTCGGTAACCAAACCTTCACCCATATTGGTTTCAATAAATCCAAAATATTTAGCTACATGTTTCCATGACGATTGATCTATATTTTTTAAAGATTTTTGCTGATAGCCTTTTGCCTCCTCATGATTATCATTAAAGGACATCTTGCCCCTGATTTTTTTGTGCCACGGCAGATTTCTAAGGCGGTTGCTATAAGATTCTTGATCTACCACCTTGATGCATTTTGATGAATCCTGAGGATGAATAAAGCATTTTCTGTTGCCTCCCTGAGCAAACGGAGTGGCACTGCCTAGATCAATCATTGCTAGATAATAACGAATTCAAATGAAATAGAAAGTTTTAAGGCTTCACTAAAGAACGAATTCTTATATAATCACATTCCTTTCATTTTATTAGATTGGGCCTGTAGCTCAGTTGGTTAGAGCAGTGGACTCATAATCCATTGGTCGGAGGTTCGAGTCCTCCCGGGCCCACCAGTTAATTAATTATTTTTATATTTTTCAAACCAAGCAAGTATGTGATCAACCTTGGTTATAAGATTAGATGGCCTGCTTGCAATGCCATGTGATGTGTCGGGAATTCGGATCATTGCGCTATCAATTCCTCTTAATCTTAATGCTTGGTAGAACTGTTCTGTTTCTGAAATAGGGGTTCTTCTATCTTCCTCTCCGGTAATTAGCATTGTTGGGGTAGTTACATTACCAACAAGGGATAGCGGAGAACGCTCCCAATAATGTTCAAGGTGCTCCCATGGAGGCCCAGGGAATTGATGATATATCTGTCCAACCATAGAATCCGCAGTTAAAGGCTTACTCAACCAATTAATTACAGGCTTTGCTGATACAGCTGCATTAAATCTGTTTGTAAGACCTATTGCATAAGCAGTAGCTATGCCGCCGGCACTTCCGCCAGCAATGAAAAGATTATTTTCATCAACAATACCTTTATCCAGCAAAGCATCAATACCTGACATATGATCTGCAAAATCTTCTGAACTTGAATATTTATATTGAAGTAGTAATGCAAAGTCTTCGCCATATGATGAGCTACCTCTATAGTTATCATAAAAAACAATGTATCCAGCAGCCGCCATTATTTGAAGTTCTGCTGAGAAGTGAGGTCCATAAGCTAGATGCGGGCCACCATGGATTTCAAGTATCAGGGGATACTTTTTAGCCGGATCAAAGTTTGGAGGTGTTATATACCAACCTTGTATCTCTTCATCATCAAATGAAGATTTATAAATAATTTCATTAACCTTGCCCAGTTTCCTGTAGCCAAGAATATCTTCATTTAATTGAGTTAATACTTTTGTTTTACCTTTTATTACAACACCAATATCAGCAGGGCTATCGGATCTTCCGTAGGTATATGCAACAGTCCCATTAGAGACATGGAATCCACCGGAAATATATGGTCTTCCAATTGTAGTTCCGCCAACATTTGATGCAATTTCATTTAAATCGCCATTTAAGAAGATCTGTTTTATTGTTCTTTCTCCCCTGTTGTCGAAAGCAAAATAGATGGATTTACTATCCTCTGACCAAATTAAATTATCTGCATCATCATCTAGATCTTTTGAGATTATTTTAATCTTCTTACTTTTTAGATCCATGACTGCTATTCTGCTTGGAGTATATGCCAAAGGACGTCGCTCCTTTATGTAAAATGCAATCATTTCACCATTTGGTGACATGACCGGAGATCTTTCTTCGCCAGATTGTTTTGTAATTTGTTTTAATTCGTTAGTAGAAACAGAAACTGAGTAAATATCAGCCTCATTACTAACAAGCTCCCAATCACCTGATCTATATGCAGAGAAAAAAAGCTCTTCACTGTCATTCGACCATGAGAGCGAACCATAATGATTATAATCTCCATTTGTGAGTTGGCGAGCTGACCCTCCCTCAGCTGGAACTAAAAATAAATGGCGGTAAGAAGGTTCAACAATTCCTCTGCCATCATATTGATATCTCGTAGTGGTGACCGTTATAGGTTTTTTTGCCCATGATGCTCCATCAGGTTTATCTCTCTCCACAATGAGAGATTTACTTTCAGCCTTTACCTCCATTGTAAATGCTAACCACTTACCATCTGGAGACCATGACAAGCTTGATGGTGATTCTTGAAGTTGAGAAATTACAGCAGTTTCACCAGTATCTACCCAGAGCATGTGAATTTGGTTTGAGCCAGAGTTATTTGAAATAAAGGCAATTCTTTCATTATCTGGAGACCAGCGTGGAGAATATGAATTTTTAAATCCTGAATGCAATGGCCTATGATTACTTCCATCATTAGATATTCTCCAAAGATTAGATCGCACTCTATCATTCATAATATCATTGGACTTTCTTACATAAGCTATTGTTTCTCCATCAGATGAAACTTGAGGGTCAGAAGCCCATTCAAGATCAAATAAATCCATTGGATCAAAGTAATTGGTATTTTCTTTTGTTTCTGCCCAAGGAGAGATAAGCAGTATCAGAGCTATAAATATAAAACTTTTATTCATAAAGTTAATTTCGTAAACAAAATTATCCTTCTTTTATCTCAGCATAGACTTTGCTTGATCCATCTTTATAAAGGACAAGAACATCATATGGCATAAACCTTCCCTCAACTTCCATTCCTGGAGATCCAAGTGGCATGCCAGGAACAGAAAGACCAATAGCATTTGGTTCAGGATCTGCCAAGAAGTTTTTAATAAATTTACTCGGAATATGACCTTCGAAAATATATCCCTCTTTAGAGACGGCTGTATGACATGACTGGTATTTTGGTTTAATGGAGTATTGTGTTTTAATTTTTTGAAGATTTTGATGATCCTTTATCATCATAGAAAAACTATTATCCTCAAGATGTTTGACCCATTTCTTGCAACAGCCACAAGTAGGTGTCTTATGAACAAGGAGTGAAAATTTGTTTTGGGCAGATGTATATTCTTGCTCAAAAGAGCTAAGTGAAATTGAAAAAATGATGAATGTGAAATTAAAAAATTTACTCATATTAGTTTAAAAAGATTTGAGCAAATGCCATGTAAGCAATGATCAACCATCCAGATGCAAAAAGAAAGAATCTTATTAAAATTATGTTGATTGTTATCTGCACAATCGAATGAAGAATTCTTATGAGCACAAAAGCCCATGCTATTTGAACCATTAACTCATTAAAGTTATTAATTAAAGCTATTGATAAAGTAAGTGCATAAAATGCTACTGGTTGTTCAAAGAGATGATTATAGTTATCTGCAGTCCTATTTACCCAACTAGGCAGCTGATCTTTGTAATCTTTTGAATTTGCTGCATCTTGAGGGTTCTTCATGAATCTGACTCGACCAAAAGCCATCATTAAGAAGATTAGAAAAGTCCAAATAATTAAAGTGAGTATTGGTGTTAAAAGTGCTAGCTGATTCATATTTTTTCCTTTGAAGCTCAGGTTATCATAATCAGCTTAAATATTTATCTTAAAATTTGATATTAAATTAATTAACTATAAAATATGCAATATCGTGATTTGATCCTATTGCGGCGATTAAAAATAACTTGCTAAAACGGAATTCCTAGGATTAATCACAATACAAAATTTAAACTTTTGGATAGATTAATGAAAAATTTACCTGAATCATCAGCCAGAAAAAGGTTAAGTGAGCTGCTTGATTCACAGATAGTTCTTCTTGATGGTCCTATGGGCACCATGATTCAGTCTTATGACTTAGACGAAGAAGATTTCAGAGGTGATAAATTCAGAGACTGGAAATTTGACTTAAAAGGAAATAATGATCTTTTGAACATTACAAGACCAGAGATCATTCAAAATATTCATGATGAATTTATTAGGGTGGGCGCAACTATTATTGAGACGAATACCTTCAATTCTAATGCGCCTTCAATGGCTGACTATGGGATGGAGAATTTGGTCTATGAACTAAATTTTGCCGGAGCCAAACTTGCAAGAGAGTCTGCTGACAGATTAGGAAAATCAGAAAACAGAGATATTTTTGTTGCTGGCGTTTTGGGTCCTACAAACAGAACTTGCTCACTGAGTCCGAACGTTGAGGATCCCTCTTATAGAAATATTAACTATGATCAATTGGTTGATACATTTACTGAGTCTACCGAAGCTTTGTTAGATGGTGGCGCAGATTTTATATTTATAGAGACTATTTTTGATACTCTTAATGCAAAGGCTGCAATATTTGCGGTAGATAAAGTATCTACTGAGAGAGGAACTGATATTCCACTCATGATTTCAGGAACCATTACAGATGCCTCTGGAAGAACTTTATCAGGGCAAACAACAAAAGCATTTTGGCATTCAGTCAAACATGCAAAACCGATCTCAATTGGATTGAATTGCGCTCTAGGTGCGGAGGAACTTCGTCCGTTTCTAAAAAGATTATCCGATATTGCTGATTGCTACGTTAGCGCTCATCCAAATGCTGGGATGCCAAATCAGTTTGGTGAATACGACCAAACAGCGTCTGAAATGGCAACAATATTAGAAGGATTTGCTAGTGAGGGCTTTTTAAATATTGTGGGTGGGTGTTGTGGGACAACTCCTGAACATATCTCCATGATTAGAGACATAATCTCAGATAAAAAACCTCGTAAACCAGCAAATCCTGCAAAAGCAATGCTGCTATCAGGTCTTGAACCAGTTGATATTGACCCAAGTGGTCTATTCATTAATGTTGGCGAAAGAACTAATGTTACTGGTTCAGCTAAATTTAGAAAACTTATTGAAGCTGAAAAATTTGATGAAGCAATACAAATTGCTAGGCAACAAGTTGAAAATGGCGCTCAGGTGATTGATATCAACATGGATGAGGGAATGCTTGACTCAGAAGGTGCCATGGTTAAATTTCTGAACTTGCTTGCAGGCGAGCCCGATATAGCAAAAATTCCTTTCATGGTCGATTCAAGCAAATGGTCAATTATTGAAGCAGGCCTTAAATGCATTCAAGGAAAACCAATTGTTAATTCGATTTCTCTTAAAGAAGGGGAGGAACTTTTTCTTGAACAAGCTAGGCTTATTAAAAGATATGGTGCTGCTGTTGTGGTAATGGCTTTCGATGAGGAGGGCCAGGCAGATACGCTTGAGAGAAAGGTAGAAATTTCAAAACGTGCATATGACCTTTTAACGAAGGAAGTTGGTTTAGATCCACATGATATTATTTTTGATCCGAATGTTTTTGCAGTTGCGACCGGCATCACTGAACATAATGAATATGGAAAATCATTCATAGATGCATGCAAAGAAATAAAAAGTTGTTGTCCATGTTCTTCAATTTCAGGTGGAATTTCCAATGTCTCTTTTAGTTTTAGGGGAAACGATACACTGAGAGAGGCAATGCATTCCGTATTTTTATTCCACTCAATTAAAAATGGCTTAAATATGGGAATAGTAAATGCAGGCCAGCTTGCTATATATGATGAGTTGCCCGAGGAGCTAAGAGATGCAGTTGAAGATGTAATTTTGAATAGAAATCCTGATGCAACTGAAAATTTGCTCAATCTGGCACCTAAATATGCAGGTAAAAAAGGATCTCAGCAAAATGATATCAGCCAAGATTGGCGTAAGCTTGATGTGAATGAAAGGCTTAATCACTCACTTGTTTCAGGTGTTGATACTTTTGTCATCGAGGATGTTGAAGAGGCAAGATTGCTCGCAGAAAGACCTTTAGATGTTATTGAGGGGCCATTGATGGATGGCATGAATAAAGTTGGTGACCTTTTTGGTGCTGGTAAGATGTTCCTTCCACAAGTAATTAAATCTGCAAGGGTCATGAAAAAAGCGGTTGCTTATTTAGTACCTTACATCGAAGCAGAGAAAGGCGGTCAAGCCATGGAATCAAGTGGAAAAATGGTTATAGCTACTGTTAAAGGTGATGTTCATGACATTGGTAAAAATATCGTTAGTGTAGTGTTGCAATGCAATAACTTTGAAGTAATTGATCTGGGAGTTATGGTGCCAACAGAAAAAATCTTAGATGTTGCTGAGGCCGAAAATTGTGATCTCATTGGTTTATCAGGTTTGATCACACCGTCATTGGATGAAATGGTTGGGGTTGCAAAGGAGATGGAAAGGAGGAATCTAAAGATTCCACTTCTTATAGGTGGCGCTACCACAAGCCCTGCACATACTTCAGTAAAAATAGATCCAGAATACAGCGGCTCAGTAGTCTACGTTAAGGATGCTTCAAGATCTGTAGGGGTTGCGCAAAAATTGATGAACCAACCAGATGAATATAAACAAGAATTGGATAAAGCCCATGTTAACAAAAGAGAAGCTTTCGCTTCAAGAAAAGCATCTCCCCTTAGACCTTTTGAAGATGCACGGGCAAGAAGACCAAAAATAGATATGTCATTAAAAACTGTAGCACCTCTTAAGCTAGGTATATCTGAATTAAATCCATCACTCGAAGAGTTACAAGATTACATAGATTGGATGCCTTATTTTAATGCATGGGAGTTTAGCGGAAGGTTTCCTGACTTGTTAAGCGACCCCTCAAAGGGTCCTGAAGCCAGAAAACTGTGGAAAGATACTCAAGTCATTCTAGAAAGATTAATTAAAGAAAAATGGCTTAGCCCCAAAGGAATTATTGGATTATTTCCTGCAAGATCTTTAGGGGATGCAATTGGAGTTACAAAAACTGATGGTTCGAACGAGGAAGCTATTCTGCATTGTCTAAGACAACAGAAATCTAGAGATGACCTTGATTCGTTTTCTTTGGCAGATTTTGTTGATACAACAGATGACTTTATAGGTGCTTTTGCTGTGACAGCCGGACATGGTATTGATAAATACATTGAAGATTTTGAGAGAGATCTAGATGATTATAATTCAATCATTTTAAAAGCATTGGCTGATCGCTTTGCAGAAGCCTTCGCTGAATATGCCCATCATAAAGTCAGGACTGAATTTTGGGGATATGCTGCCAAGGAATCGCTAGATAATGAGGCTTTCATAAAAGAAGAATACCAAGGCATACGTCCTGCGCCTGGATATCCATCATGTCCAGATCATCGTCTTAAAAATGATATTTGGGATTTATTAGATGTTGAGAAAAAAATTAACATATCTCTTACAGACTCTCTAGCAATGTGGCCAACCGCAAGCGTAAGTGGATTATATTTTTCTCATCCCCAATCTCGCTACTTTCAATTAGGAAGGATTGATAAAGATCAGGTTGAGGCCTACTCAAAGTCAAGAGGGGAAAGCATTGATGAAAATGAAACTTGGCTCTCACCTGTTTTAGGGTATTAAACAAAAAATTTTATTGCTATTACTATGAGAATTAGGAGCTTATTTTTCAGCCTTACTACTATTTTGACTCTATCATTTTCATCCAGCATGGAAGCAGAAATTGGTGAAACGATTGTAGCTGCATCCTTGTTTCCAATCAGTATTTATGACTCTGCAAATTCAATAAATGTTATATCCTCCCAAGACATTGAGAACACTCCACATTTAAACCTTGCAGATTTGCTTAGAGATGTTCCAGGAATATCTGTAAGTCAGAGTGGTGTTTTAGGATCACAAATTCAGGTTAGAGTAAGAGGGAGTGAAGCAAATCATCTTCTTGTTCTCATTGATGGAGTTGAAGTTAATAATGCCTCCCAGAATGATGAATTTAATTGGGGCAACATCATCACAACTGACATTGAAATGATTGAAGTTGTCCGCGGACCACAAAGTTCAATTTTTGGAAGTGATGCCATGGCTGGAGTTGTTAATATCATCACAAAACGTGCAACAACCTCTAAAAGTACAAATGTTTTCTCAGAGCTTGGTAGCTTTAATTCTCATAAGTATGGATTTAGTAATGGGGCTTCAAATAGCAATTTAGATTACCGTTTTGGAGCTACAAAATTTAAGACAGACGGTGCGAATATTTCAAGGTCTGGCAATGAAAAAGATGGATATGAAAATGATTCTCTAAACTTTAAATCAAATTTAAAAATTAGTCATACCTCTGAGCTTTCACTTATCGGAAACTACAGCTCGGGTAATAATGAATATGATGCTGATGCAGATTTTGACGGTTTGGTGGACGATCAAGATAAATATGCTAAATTTAAAAATCATCACTTTGGTTTTAAATATAATTATCTTGATTCAGAGGGTAATCTAAGTCAGCAGATCTTAATTTCAGAATCAAACAATCAGAGCTCTGACTATACTAATGATATTTTTGATACAAAAGTAAAGTCATCAAAAAATCAGATTAGATCTATCAGCACGCTTTTTTGGAATAACTCCAATCAACGTATTTCATTATTACTTGAGCATGAGAATGAGGATTTTAAGCAACAGGGTCCAATCAATGATTACGGGATTTATGGCATCTTTGATCCTAATCAACAACGTACAAGAAAAACTGATAGCGCATCAATTGAATACAGAACCAGACTTAATCAGGGGTCTATTTTTGCAGTCAGCTCGCGTTACGATAAGAATTCTCAATTTAAAAGTGGAACTACTGTAAGGGCAGAATTGATTTTACCCTTATCTAAATCATTAAAATTAAGAGGCAGCTATGGCACAGCCATAAAGAATCCAACTTTCACTGAGCGTTTTGGCTACTACACAAATTTTATTGGTAATCCAGATTTACAGCCGGAGTATTCAAAAAATTTAGAGCTTGGATTTGATTTTGATTTGCAAAATTACAACAGTTCTTTTTCATCTACATTATTTAAATCCAGATTGGTTGATGAGATTAATGGAAATTTCTTAGATCCAGTTACTTTTGGATATACAGCCATTAACTTGGAGGGCAAGAGTCTTAGAGAAGGAGTCGAGTTGAATTTTTCAAGAAAACTTTCTGAGAGATTTAGAATTAATGGATCCTATACCTATACTGATTCTATTGAGCCAAATTCCGGCGGAATGTACGTTGATGAGCTTAGAAGACCAAAGCATATTTCAAGCCTTAATATAAATTGGAACTCATCCAATAGATTGTTTTTGACCGCCAATATTAGGCACAGAAGTTCACAAATTGATATAGTCTTTCCTAATAGAGTCACCTTACCTGAAGTTACACTACTGAATATAAACGCAAAATATAAATTGAATAATAAATTTATTATTAACTTCCAACTTAATAATTTGCTGGATGAGTCATACGAAGAAATTTATGGGTATAGAGCTTTGGGCTTTTCAGCACATCTTGGAATAAGGTATCAATTTTAGGAAAGGGCAATTGAAAAACAAAGGTCACACTACTCATAAAGCTAAAATGGAAAAGCTCAAGAAAAATGTTGATGCTTCGATATCTGCAGCCACTATTGATAAGGGTGTTGGTATTTTGCTTACTGGCAATGGCAAGGGAAAATCAAGTTCAGCTTTTGGAATGGTAATGCGTGCACTTGGGTATGGCTATAAAGTTGCAGTTATTCAGTTTTTAAAAGGAGCACAATCATCTGGAGAGGAAAAATTTATTCAAGACAATTTTCCTGAGGTCCTCTTTCATCAAATGAAGACCGGATATACATGGGACACTCAAGATAGAGACAAGGATAAAGCTGCTGCTATTTCATCTTGGAAGGTAGCAAAAAAAGCTCTTGCAGATAAAAGTTTACATCTTGTGGTACTTGACGAATTGACTTACATGTTAAGTTTTAAATATTTAGATGAGTCTGAAGTCATTCAAGCGCTAAACAATAGACCACAAAATCAGTCAGTAGTTATAACTGGAAGAGGGGGAGGTAAAAAGTTAAAGAATTGGGCTGATACCGTTTCAGAAGTAAGAGATATTAAGCATGCATTTAATTCTCAAATTATGGCAAGAAAAGGTGTCGATTATTAAACCTACTGAGGAATTAATACTAGAGGTGTGATTTAATGAATCTATTCATGAATAAGAGTTTAATGCTACTTGTCGGTCTATTGATTGTCAGTCGACTGATAGGCCTGCCCACTAATTTTTCACCAATGTTAGCAGTCGCAATTTTTATGCCTCGCTTAACAAGTCGAAAAAGTATTCAATCTTTTTTGCCTGCTGGAGTAATGTTACTTACGAGCATATTTTTGCCCCCAGTAGACTTATTAATTTTATTTTGCATTATCTTTATTTTTCTCATTACCCCAATAGTAAGCAGACAGATAAATAATCTTGTTTATTCTTGCATAAGCAATGTTCTTTTATGGTTTTTTGTTGTTAATGGTGCCGTTTGGATATCTGGTGGCGGCTCTTTAATTGAAATATATATTGCGGCGATACCTTTTGATTTTAGGCTACTATTAAGTACGAGCCTATATCTTCTACTTTTTAATTCCCTTGAAAAGTTTGTTAAAGCACATTCTCAACATAACAAAAAAATCTTAGATTCTTAAAAAGACATCCATAAAAATATTAAGAATTTATTCAGCTCTTAATATTAATAAGATTGCCAATACGGAAAGCAAAAACTTTAAGACAGTTTGAAAAAGTTTAAAGTCAATTTTATTAATTAACCTTCTTCCAGCCTTCGTGCCAAAATAACCCATCAAGCCAAGAAAAACGATCAGAGGAATATAGTTTAATAACGAGAAACCGATAACACTCATAAATAATATAATTTTTATTGAATGCTGAAAGACCATCACCAGCCCATGATTAGCCACCAACGACTCTGGTGATAAACTTTTTAGCCTCATAAATGCTGTGACGATTGGTCCATTTGCACCTATAAAAATACCAGCGACTCCTGCAAGCAAACCACATATTAAATCATTTGCTAAGCCATGCTTAATAAATTTATTTATTGGCACCCAGGTTAGAAAGAGAATTGAACAACCAATGATCAAGGTAAGAATATATTCATCAAGGTTTTGAAAAATAAATATCGCGATCAATGACCCAATAAATGAAGCCCATAAAATAGTTTTTAAAATCCCAAAGTTAATATGCTCCTTATAGACATACACTCTAGAAATGTTGTTAAGAAGTTGAACAGAGGCATGCAAGGGTATTAATGCTGATGCACCCACAAATTGCCCTAGGGATGCAAGCATGATCATGCCTCCACCCACACTAAAAATGGCAGTAATCATTGAAGTAAAAAATGAAATAGCTCCAAGAATTAAGTAGATCTCAAGAGACGTCAAGGTACTTATTTATTTTTTTAAGAAATCTTCTAAGTGATTTAGTGATTTCATTTTCTTTTAGATTTTCAATAACTTCTGATTGCGAATAACCATCCCAAAAGTGAAGCTCATAATTTTCTTTTACTTGCTTTATTTCAATTGATGGCGGATCAACATTATTTTCATCAATTACAAAAATTCTTATGTTCTCATCAATTGTGAGATCAATTTTTTCAAGGTTATTAAAATAAGATTTAATCTGATTCTCAATTCTTTTAGAGAGAGGAAATTCATACATTGCATGATAAATACTTTTTTTCATACTTATTACCTCATAAATCAATTTTAATAATAGCAAATGAATCCCAGTAGATTACTTAGATATTTTAAAGAAAATTGATTCAAGCTAAGATAAGTTAATGTCAAAAAATCTTCAGGTAGCAATAATCGGTGCAGGAATGGCAGGAATATTGGCTGCAATTAAACTTAAAGAATTTGGAATTAAAAACATAACCATTTTTGAAAAAGGTGATGGGGTAGGTGGCACATGGAGAGATAACAGTTATCCAGGTTTACATTGTGACGTTCCTTCCCACCATTACACTTATAGTTTCGAGAGAAATCCTAATTGGTCAAACTATTATTCCTCTGGACCAGAGATACGCGAATACTTTCAAGGAATTTTTTTTAAATATGAACTTGATCAAATTTGTATGTTTGAGACTGAAATTATAAGTCTTTCTTTTAAAGATCGTATTTGGAAGATTACTACTAATACTGCAGAGACGTATGAAGCCGATATCATAATCGGAGCAACAGGAGTTTTGCATCATCCATACTTACCAGATTTAGAGGGCATAAATAATTTTGATGGCCATAAGTTTCATAGTGCTAGATGGGATCATAAGCTTTCTTTGAAGGAAAAAAAGATAGGCGTAATTGGATCAGGATCGACAGGCATTCAAATAGTAAGCGCTTTATCAGGAAAATGCAGGCATTTGTACCATTTTCAAAGAACTGCACAATGGATTATGCCCCTTGAGAATGGAAGTTTTAGTGATGAAGAAAAGCTATTATTCCAAGATCCTAAAAATCTAACTGAAGCTATGAATTTTGAAGAATACTTTAATGCGGTAGAAATTTATTCCCAAGCTCTTCTTAATAAAGACTCGATTGGTGCAAATGAAATAGCTTTTGCGTGCAAGGAAAATCTAGAAAAGAATATACAAAACGAGGTACTTAAGAAAATGCTAACCCCTGATCACACACCACTATGTAAAAGGTTAATTTGGTCATCAGATTATTATCCAGCAATTCAAAAACCTGAATGTACATTAATTTCCAAATCAATAAAGAAAATTACTAATGATGGAATTGAATTGATAGACGGTAATGTCATTGATCTTGACGTAATTGTCTTTGCAACAGGATTTAAGGTAGACCAATTTTTAAGACCAATTAAAGCATTTGGGATTGACGGAATTTCCCTGAATGAATATTGGAAAGAATATCCAAAAGCTTATCTGTCAATCGCTATTCCTAAATTCCCAAATTTGTTTTTATTAAACGGTCCTAATGGTCCCGTAGGAAATTTTTCTCTAATTGATATAGCCGAACAACAAATGAATTACATACTGGAGCTTATAAAGATAATTAAAAAAAGACAATGCCATATTGATGTCAAGGCTGATGTAACAGAAACTTATGAAAGGAAAAGAGCTGCGGCTGCAAAGAAAACCGTATGGTATACAGGTGGTTGTTCAAGCTGGTACCTAAATGCTTCAGGAATTCCAGCAAGCTGGCCATGGACTTATGAAGACTTTAAGAAGGCAATGTCAAAACCTGACATTAATTCATTTAATATAATTTGATGAATAAAAAAACAATCTTGCTTATATTTCTTTTAGGATCTTTGGTATTTGCAAGAGTTTTTACGCCCTTAATAAATAGTTTTTTTAGCTAAAGTCTGATGCTAATGCATTTACAACGTCATGATGAAGTGTCGTTGGTGGGACGTCATAGTAATCATGATCAATGCCCACGACTACTCCAGCACCATTTTTGAATTTGGCTATTTGGGTTTCATTAAACTCGAATCTCATAAAATGAACTGCAGAAGTCTTTGTGTCATCTTCACGCTCTAGATCCTCATCAGCGATTCCATAAACCTTTTCAGTATCACCAACTTTGAACCATACGTTTCTTTCGATTCCCTTCAGTTTTGTAAGTTCCTCACGCCTAATTTCAACATCAACATACTCAATCAGCATTGTAGCTTTTAGATTTTTACCATCTGGTATTAAAGGATTGTAGGCATCTAATTCTTCCTGAATGTCTTTGGCTTCGAAAATCTTTTCAATCCTTAACATTTCTTGAACCTGATATTGAATCGTATTTTTATTTTCAAAAATTAAGTGAACATGATTTCCTACCATGACACCTCTATTCTTTTTTTCATCCAAAACGCCAGATCTAAAACTTGATCTCTTTTCAGAATACTCTTCTAATGTAAATAAATCATCTCTTGATAGCTCTACCATTTATTTTTCTCCTAAGATATTTTTTATAATCCATATGCATCTTTGAGAATACTCATCGGATGCAAAACTGTTTCTGTTTCTGTTGTTACTCCATTGCCAACATGCTTAGCAGCCATTGGGCAATCCGAGGTAAATGTTTTTGGATCAAACCTCTCAACTTTACCCACTACTGGTTTTCGAATTTTAATAGACGTTTCATGTGATTCTTTTTTTACCGCATAAGTTCCATCATGACCTGAACATCTCTCAATCATGTCTATCTCTGCACCTGGAATTAGCGAGAGTATTTCTTTTGTTTTTGGACCAATATTCTGCACTCTCTGGTGGCATGCAGCTTGATATGAAATTTTATCAAAATCTTTTTTGAAATCCTTTTTTAGCAACCCATCTTTCTCTCGAAGACTTAAATACTCAAATGGATCAAATATTCTAGATTTAATTTTTTGTAGACCCTCATCATCAGGAAACATCAGAGGCAGCTCTTGTTTGAACATCAAAACGCATGAAGGGACAGCAGCAACAATATCATACCCATCATTAATTGCTTCTAGGAACCTAGGCGCATTATATTCTTTTGCTTTTTTTACAGACTCTAAATCACCAAGCTCAAATTTAGGCATTCCACAGCATTTTTCTTGCTGCATAAGTTCTGTTTGTATATTGTTATGCCTGAAAACAGTAAATAGGTCTTCGCCAACCTCAGGAACACTGTAGTTACAGTAACAGGTTCCAAAAACCATCACTTTTCCAGTAGTGCTTTCATTTGCCTGAACTTTATCAACAGAATTAGTTAATTTTTCGACTCTCTTTTTAAGATTATTTGATTTAAATTTTGGTAAATCAGCTTTTGCATGTATCCCAAGCAAGCCTTCAAGTGGCTTTCGAACGATTTGTGAAACATTTAGAGTATTAATTGTTACGTCAACCAGAGGAATCGAGCCATATTTCATAGTGAAGTCTGTACTACTTAATAGCTTATTTCTAATTCTTTTTTGCAAGCCATCTTTTTTATCTTTAAATTTCTTTGCTTTAGCGCGAAGCATTAAGTGAGGAAAATCAAGTGCCCAAGGGTGTGGTGGTACATATGGACATTTCGTTTGGTAACACAAGTCACACATGTAGCATTCGTCGACAACCTTGTTATAGTCACTTTTTTCAACAGTATCGATATCGTATGAGGGCGATTCATCAATTAAATCAAAAAGGGTAGGGTAAGCATCACATAGACTTACACATCTCCTACAACCATGACAAATCTCGAAGGTGCGGTAAAGCTCCTCATCAATTTTATCTTGGTTATAAAAATCTGGATTGGTCCAATCAAGTGCATGCCTTGTTGGAGCGTCTATACCGCCTTCTCTCGATGACTCTATTTTTTCTGCCATAATGAAAATAGGGCTGTTGCCAGCCCTACATCATAAAAGAATTAAAGTTATGCTACTTCGTCTAAAGCTTTTTGGAAACGATTAGCATGAGACCTTTCTGCTTTTGCCAATGTTTCAAACCAATCAGCAATTTCATCAAAACCCTCATCTCTAGCACTTTTAGCCATACCTGGATACATGTCTGTATACTCGTGAGTTTCACCAGCAATTGCAGATTTTAAGTTGGCAATCGTGTCACCAAATGGCTCGCCAGTTGCAGGGTCGCCACAAGCCTCAAGATATTCTAGATGACCATGTGCATGACCAGTCTCTCCTTCAGCAGTTGATCTGAAAACAGCAGCAACGTCGTTAAAACCTTCTACGTCAGCTTTCTGTGCAAAATAAAGATATCTTCTATTAGCTTGAGATTCTCCAGCAAACGCATCTTTTAAGTTTTGTTCAGTTTTTGATCCTTTTAGTTCCATAATAGTCTCCTTAGTATTGATTCAATTATTATTGTTATAAAAAAATTAAATTCAAAAAGTTATTTCCTATTTTATATATAGATAAAACCTATATAATGATATTTATTTATAATTTTTATAAATGATAATCATTCTCATTTAAATATGAATATAAGAGATTTTAAATACATTATTGCTGTCGCAGACTATAAAAGCTTCTACAAAGCAGCTATGCATTGCAATGTTTCACAGCCTACGCTTAGTGGCCAAATAAAAAAACTTGAGGATTATTTAGGTAATAAAATTTTTGAACGAACGACAAAATCGCTATCAATAACACCATTTGGAGAAGAAATAATTTCTAAAGCAAGAGTCATTATTCAGGATGTTGATGCTTTAACTGAATTTTCATTTAAAAGTAAAAACCCTTGGTCACTTCCATTAAAAGTTGGGATTATCCCAACACTAGGCCCTTACCTTATTCCAAAATTTTATTTGTATCTTAAAAAAACCATCCCTGAAGCAAAGGTAATCTTTGATGAGAATGTTACTTCAATTCTTTTGGATAAACTAAGTTCTGGTGAACTTGACGTATTGCTAATCAGTGATACGGAAAAAAATCCTGCCTTTACCTCAATTGATTTATTTGAGGAGCCATTTTGGGTTGCCTTCAAGAGAGGTAATCAGTTAGAGCATTTAAACTCTGTGCAACCTAAAGATCTGGCTAGTCAAAATGTCTTGTTATTAAATAAAACTCACTGCCTCAGAAGTCAAATTTCAAATTTAATCTCACAACCTGACGAATCTGATTTAAACACTATTGCTTCAAGTCTTGAAACGCTTATTAACCTTGTTGCTGCAGGAGAGGGCTGCACCCTTGTTCCAGCATTAGCACTTCAGTCAGCATGGACAACTGACATGGGAATTTTAGTAAGGAAACTTGATGACCAAAACGCCAATAGAAAAATTTGCCTCGTTTTTAGAAGAAACTTTACACGCATCAAACAAGTTCATGAGCTAGCAAAGATGATTGGCTATCAATCACCTAATACTGTAAAAATTTTGATGAAGAATTAATTTCTAGTATGATTCGACCAATGAAAGTCGCAATATATCCAGGTTCATTTGATCCAATTACATTCGGCCATATTGATATTGTAGAAAGGGCTGCATCGTTATTTGATCAAGTTGTGATAGGGGTTGCAGAATCTAAACCTAAAAATCCACTTTTCAGCACAAATGAGCGACTAGATCTTATAAACGAAGTTTTTTCTGGTAACAGTAAAATTCGAGCTATAGGCTACTCAAAAAAATTAACTGTTGATTTGGCTAGAGAAAATAACGCAATAGCTATCATTAGAGGGCTTAGGGCTGTTGCTGATTTTGAATATGAATTTCAGTTAGCAACGATGAATAGGAGCTTAGCACCAGATATTGAAAGCATTTTCTTCACACCTAAAGACACGCTAATTTATGTTTCTTCCAGTCTCGTGAAAGAGATTGCACAATTCGGCGGAGATGTATCTAGATTTGTTCCGTCTCATATTGAAAAGGCTTTAAAAAGTAAATTTACTTAACTCTGGCAATTTCTACATAGAAATGTTGACCTCTGGTTTTGCTCAATCCTTTTTATTAAATTTGAGCAACAAAAGCATTTCTCTCCCTCTCGATCATAAACCTTTAAGTCAATTTTAAAATATCCTTTATTCCCAGAGGGTGAAAAAAAATCTTGTAACGTTGTACCGCCTGCATCAATTGCTTTTCTTAGGATACTTTTTGAGTGTTTAGTAATTTCAGATGCATTTTTTCTTGTAATGTATTTACCTTTTTTTCTAGGATTAATCCTTGATAAAAAAAGAACTTCATTTGCATATATATTGCCTATACCAACAACTATTTTTTGGTTCATGATAAGTGACTTGATGGATGCATTAGATTTCTTAATTTTTGTATATAAGTAATCTTCATTAAATATTTCATCTAATGGCTCTACCCCCAAGTTTTTAATTAAAAAATGCTCATTTATATTATTAGTTATATGCATAGAGCCAAACCTTCTTGGATCATTAAAAATCAGCTTATTTTTTTTAAAAATCAACTCAACATGATCATGTTTTTTATATTCATTAGATTTCGTCGGGATTATCCGAAGGGTTCCAGTCATGCCGAGATGAAGGACTAAAAATTTTTCTTCACAATTAAAAATTATGTATTTTGCTCGCCTAAAAATAGAAACTATCTTTCTGTCCTGAAGATCAAGAAAATCATTTGCCTTGATTGGCCATCTTAATTTTGGGATATGTATTTTTATTTGCTGAATCTTTTCCCCACAAAGCGAGGAAATACCTCTCACCGATGTTTCAACCTCAGGTAATTCAGGCATTTAGTCAGCAGTTGGTTTTTAGATGGTTATCCTAAGAGACTGTTTATGTCGATAAGATTTTTTGGTTCAAGGGTTCCAGCAGACAAGTGCAACCTGAGTGTAGACATAAGATAATCATATTTTGCATTTGCTAAATTTCTTTCAGCAGCATATAAATTTTTCTCAGCCTGCAATAAATCTACAATATTTCTGGTTCCAACCTCATATCCAACTCTAGTAGCCTCAAGAGCACTTGTAGCAGATATCACTGCTTGACGCTGAGCTCTAAGATTAGCAACAAGTGTCACAACATTTGAATATTGCGATCTGACTTCTTGAATCACTGAACGCTGAACAAAAAGCGCATCTTGTGATGATTTATTATAGTCAGCATAAGCTTGCTTTCGTCTTGAGTTAACTGCTCCACCTTGAAAGATTGGCACACTCCACTGAAGGCTATAATTATCTCTTTGTGTTTCATCAGGAACAGTAATTTGAAAAGCAGAACCTGTGTCAATGCCATCGAATGAAAACTGATTAGTTTCTGACTCCACCCTGCTACCTACAATATCTATTTTGGGGAGATGATTAGCCGCGGCGCTCCTAGCGTTATTTTTTGAAGCTTTGGTTCTAAGGTTGGCTGCTTTTAGTCTAAAGTTATTCTCTATTCCTTTTTGAACCCAATCGTCTTTTGAATCAGGCACAGGATTAGTGACTCTCATCTCATTTACTAGCGCATCAACAGAAACAATCTCACGGCCAACTAGTGCATTTAATGCTTCTCTGGCCGTAAAAACCTCACCTTCACGTCTTATTTTTGCAGCCAAACTAACGTCATAAGCTAATTGTGCTTCTTGCACTTCTGTAATCGCAGAAAGACCGACTTCGTAACGTTGTTTTGTTTGATCCAACTGTTTTTTTATAGCAACTTCTTCTGAGATAGCTGCATTTAAATTATCAATTGACCTTAGGACATTGAAATATAATTCTGCTGTTCTAACAATCAGATTTTGTTGTTGAAATGCAAAGTCTGCCTCACTTGCATCTGTAAGAAATTTTGACCTCCTGAAATTAAACCATGTGTCGAGTCTTAGTAGGGGTTGAGAAATTCTTGCAGCCTGACTGAAGCTATTATATTCATTCTGAAGTTCACCTAACTGATAATATTCATTCCATGTGGTCTGACCTGAGAGAGAAATATTTGGCAATAATGCTGCCATACCTTGTTTTTTTATTTCTTTGCCAGATAAGTAAGTGTACTCGGCAGCTCTAAATTGCGGATCATTTTCAAGAGCCTCATTATAAATATCAAGAAGATTGTCGGCTTCAATGGAAAAAGTAATGCTTAATATGCTCAATAAAATATAGTTTTTATTTCTTTTCATAGGCCGCACATTGTAGGTTTTGCAGATAACACTTTCAACATAAGTAATACTTTAGTCTATTATTAAAACTTACAACTTAATAGCTTTTATTTAGAGTAAAATATTTATTAAAAGTTCGTTATGCTAGTAAAACATTCAACCATTTCTGACAAAATTTATTTTGAGCATCCTGACTCCAAGGATATCAAAGTTCCATTTAAGAAAATCTCACAAACCGACACAATTTCAGAAAATGGGAATGTTAAAAATCCAGATTTAATTGTTTACGATACCTCAGGACCTTTATCAGATCCAAATTTCAAAGCAGAGACAAAAGGCATCAAGAAGTATAGAAAAGATTGGATTAAAAATCTTGATTCAGAAAATAAATCTCAAATGCATTATGCAAAGAAAGGGATCATCACGAAAGAAATGCAATATGTTGCTGTTAGGGAAAATGCACTTCTTGATCAAGCTAAAATCCTGGGCATTAATGCCCCTTATGAATCAAGCTTACCAGAACAGATAACAGCAGAATTTGTTCGTAATGAGATTGCTTGTGGCAGAGCAATCATCCCTGCAAACATAAATCACACTGAGCTAGAGCCAATGATAATCGGTAAAAATTTTCTTGTTAAAGTGAATTCAAACATTGGTAATTCGAGTCTGAGCTCATCAATTGATGAAGAAGTTGAGAAACTTGTCTGGTCTACAAGATGGGGAGCAGATACTGTGATGGATCTTTCTACAGGAAAAAATATTCATCAAACGAGAGAGTATATTGTGAGGAATTCTCCGGTGCCCATTGGAACAGTTCCGATCTATCAAGCATTAGAAAAAGTTAATGGTAAAGCCGAAGATCTAAATTGGAATGTCTTTAAAGAGACATTAATCGAACAAGCTGAACAAGGAGTTGATTATTTCACCATACATGCGGGTGTTCTATTGAGATATGTTCCATTGACAGCAAATCGCCTTACAGGGATTGTTTCAAGAGGCGGGTCAATTATGGCTAGTTGGTGCCTATCTCACCATAAAGAAAATTTTCTTTATGAGCACTTTGATGATATTTGCGAAATTATGAAAAAGTATGATGTATCTTTTTCTTTGGGTGATGGTCTCAGACCAGGCTCCATAGCAGATGCCAATGATGAAGCACAATTTGCAGAATTAAAAACTTTAGGCGAGTTAACAAAGCATGCATGGGAGCATGATGTTCAGGTTATGATTGAGGGTCCAGGACATGTACCACTTCATCTTATAAAAGAGAACGTCGAAAAAGAAGAAGCCTGGTGTCACGATGCTCCTTTTTATACTCTTGGACCTTTAACCACTGACATAGCTCCTGGGTACGATCATATTACCTCTGCTATAGGAGCTGCGAATATTGGTAGCTTTGGTACCTCAATGCTTTGCTATGTCACTCCCAAGGAACATTTAGGTCTGCCAAATAAAGAAGACGTTAAACAAGGCCTTATGGCTTACAAAATTGCTGCTCACGCAGCCGACCTCGCAAAAGGACATAAAGGAGCCTATGTAAGAGATTACCTACTTTCAAAGGCAAGGTTTGAATTCAGGTGGGAGGATCAATTCAATCTTGGATTAGACCCTCAAACTGCTAGAGATTTCCATGATGAAACTTTGCCAAAGCAATCTGGAAAGACAGCTCATTTTTGTTCAATGTGTGGACCTAAATTTTGTTCAATGAAGATTTCACAGGACATAAAAAAAGAACATGGCAATGAAATTGAGCTTATAGAACTTGGTATGCACGAAAAATCAAAAGAATTTAATGCTGCCGGTAACTCAATCTATTCAAAGGCTTAATGGCTAAACAATACGACGCTAAATCCATTGAGGTGCTTTCTGGATTAGACCCTGTAAGAAAAAGGCCAGGTATGTATACCGATACCAGCTGTCCTAATCATTTGATTCAAGAAGTCCTAGATAATGCAGTAGATGAAGCTTTAGCTGGTCATTGCTCTCAAATTAAGATTAATCTTTTTAAGGATGGCTTTATTGAAGTAAGTGACGATGGAAGAGGTATGCCAACAGATGTTCATCCTGAACATGAAGTAAGCGGTGTTGAGTTAATTTTATGTAAGCTCCATGCTGGAGCAAAATTTTCTGGAGAGGATTACAACTTTTCTGGCGGGCTTCATGGAGTCGGTGTATCTGTTGTGAACGCCTTATCAACAAATTTATCAGCAACGATAAAGCGAGATGGAAAAATTCATGAAATGAGTTTTAGTGGTGGAGAAAAATCAAACGAATTAAAAGTAACAGGCGAAGTTGGCAACAGGAATACAGGAACAAGTATAAGATTTATTCCTGATTCTCAGTATTTTGAATCCTCGAAAGTTGATGTAAAAAAATTAAAACATCTACTAAAGGCAAAATCAGTCTTATGTCCGGGTTTAAAAATTTCATTTTCAAGTGAATTTAAAAAAGATGATAAAGAAACTTGGGAGTATCCAAATGGTCTAGAGGGTTATTTAGGTGATGAGATTAAAGATGAAGAGTTTCTCTTAAAAGATTCAATTTTAAGTTCAAAATCTAACGAAGATAATTCAATTGATTTTGTTATCAATTGGGTTATGAATAACTCCAAAAAACTCCTAAATGAATCTTATGTAAATCTTATTCCAACTGCACAAGGTGGCTCACATCTTAACGGCTTTAAATCTGGACTTTTGGATGCAATTAAAGAATTTTGTGAATTTAGAAATCTTTTGCCAAAGGGAATTAAGCTAACTTCTGACGATACGATTAATCATGCCGCATTTGTTGTTTCATCGAAACTTAAAAATCCACAATTTGCCGGTCAAACCAAGGAAAGATTAGATTCTAAAGACCACCAATCCTTTGTCAGTGCAGCTACAAAAGATTCTTTAAGTATTTGGTTCAACCAGCATACTGAAGAGGCGGAACTAATTGCTGACCTTGCTATTGAATCTGCTCAGAAAAGATCAAAAGAAGTTAAAACAGTCGCACGTAAAAAAACTTTTCAAGGTCCCGCTCTTCCAGGCAAGTTATCTGATTGCAATTCAATTGATCTCAATGAAACTGAACTTTTTTTAGTTGAGGGTGATTCAGCTGGAGGCTCTGCAAAACAAGCACGCGAAAGAGGCTTTCAAGCAATCATGCCGCTCAGAGGAAAAATTCTCAATACATGGGATCTAGAAAGCAGTGAAATAATTAAGTCTCAGGAAATTAAAGACTTAGCTACTGCAATGGGTGTTAATCCGGGAGAAACAGACCTATCAAACCTCAGGTATGGAAAAATATGCATCCTCGCAGATGCTGACTCAGATGGGTTACACATAGCAACACTGCTATGTGCACTTTTTTTAAGGCATTATAAAAATCTTATTCAAGATGGCCGAATTTATGTTGCGATGCCGCCACTCTTTAGAATAGATTGCGCAAAAGAAAAATTTTATGCAGTTGATGAAAAAGAAAAAGATAAGATTGTAAAAGAGCTTGGTTCTAAAAAAGGAAACCCAAAAATAGATATTCAAAGGTTTAAAGGGCTTGGTGAAATGAATCCAAGCCAGCTTCGAGAGACTGTTATGGATCCAGCAACCAGAAAATTGGTTCAACTTACCATAGACTCAAAAGACAATGTTAATGCAATGATGGATCTTCTTTTGTCAAAGAAAAGGGCAGGGGATAGAAAGACATGGCTCGAGAAAAAAGGAAAAATTGCTAGGGTGGACATATGAGTAATCAAAAAATTGATGCAATCAAACTAAAAGATTATGCAGAGGAATCATATTTAAATTATTCGATGTACGTCATCTTAGATCGTGCGCTGCCAAATATTGGTGATGGAATGAAGCCTGTTCAAAGAAGGATCCTGTATGCAATGAGTGAGCTAGGTTTAAATGCTGGATCAAAGTACAAGAAATCTGCAAGAACTGTAGGAGATGTAATTGGTAAATTTCATCCGCATGGAGACAGTGCTGCATATGAAGCTATGGTTTTGATGGCACAAAACTTTTCTTTTAGATATCCCCTTGTTGATGGGCAAGGAAATTGGGGAACACAGGATGATCCAAAATCTTTCGCCGCAATGAGATATACAGAATCAAGATTAACTGCATATGCAAATCTTTTGCTCGAAGAGATTAAGTTAGGCACAGTTGATTGGCAGCCTAACTTTGATGGCTCTCTTTCGGAACCAATAATTTTGCCATCTAAAGTTCCAAATATTTTATTGAATGGAACTACAGGAATCGCCGTGGGCATGGCCACAGATATTCCTTCTCATAATATTTCAGAAGTTATAGATGCTTGTATTTATCTACTTGATAATCCCAAAGCTGACATTTCAAAACTTCTCAAGCATGTCAAAGGCCCAGATTTTTCAAATCATGCGCCAATAATTGCTTCAGATGAGGAGCTCATCGAAATTTACACAACGGGCAGAGGCGGTTTTAAAATGCAAGCAAAATGGATAAAGGAGGGCAATGATATTGTTATCGATGCTCTTCCACATCAAGCATCAGGATCAAAAATTTTAGAGCAGATTGCAGATCAGATGAATAAAAAGAAGCTTCCAATGATTGTTGATCTTAGAGATGAGGCTGACCATCAAGAGCCAGTTAGGCTTGTTATCTCTCTTAAATCTAATCGTATTGATGGTGAGGAGGTTATGAACCATTTGTACGCAACCACTGATTTACAAAAGAACTACAGAGCAAACATTAACTTAATTGACCGATCTGGATCGCCAAGGGTATTTGGCCTTAGAGACTTGCTCTACGAATGGCTGAAATTTAGACAAGAAACGGTGCTTAAAAAACTTAAGCACAGACTTCAACAAGTTGATGATAGATTGCATATCCTTGAAGGCCTACTAATTGTTTATGTGGACATAGACACGGTCATTAAAATCATACGTCAAAGTGATGAACCTAAAAAAGAACTTATTAAAAAATTTAAGATTTCGGAAATTCAAGCCAATGCAATTCTTGAGATTAAGCTTAGACAGCTTGCAAAACTGGAACAAATAAAACTTGAAGAAGAAAGTAAACTATTAAAGGATGAAAAAAAGGATTTGGAAAAGATCATTGGCTCCAAATCAAGATTAAAGACTTACATTAAGAAAGAACTGCTTGAAATTAAAGAACAGTTTGGAGATGAAAGGAATTCTCCGATTATTGAAAGCTCTAACGCAAAGGCTTTTTCTGAAGAGGAGGTCATTTCCAACGAACCAATAACCATTATCCTCTCAAAAGCAGGATGGATAAGAGCAGCAAAGGGACATGATGTTGATCCAAGCTCATTAAATTATCGGGGCGATGATGACCTCAGACATTTTGCACAAGGCAGAAATAATCAAATGGCAAATTTCTTTGATTCGACGGGGAAATGTTTTTCGTTATCATCTTTCTCGTTGCCCTCAGCTCGAGGCATGGGTGAGCCAATTACTGGTAGAGTAAGTGCCGAGTCAGGTGTGTCTTTTCAAGGAGTAATAGCTGGCGCTGATGAAGAAAAATTTATTATTTCAACATCTGCTGGATATGGATTTATCAGTGAAATTAGGAATACTCTATCAAACAAGAAGACAGGTAAGAATTTTATTAAATTAACTCCTCAATCCAAACTAGTTCCGCCTATCAAGATACTCCCGCATCATCAGTTAATTGTTGCCATTTCATCTATAGGAAGAATGTTGATTTTTTCATTAGATAGCTTACCAATTCTTCCAAGAGGTAAAGGGAATAAAATCATTAATATTCCCAAGGCTAAATTTGAAAGTGGTGAAGAAGCAATGACACATATATGTTTGTTAGGAGCAGAGTCAAAGCTGCAACTTCATAGCGGGAAACAATTTAAAAATTTCAGTGTTAAAGATCTTGAAAATTATCTCTCAGATAGAGCCAAGCGAGGCTTAATGTTGCCGCAAGGATATCGAAAAGTTGATAGGGTTATTGAAGTTTTTGATGCTTCAGAGGAGTCTTGAAAGACTTTTTTCTAATTTTTTGACACCCAATTTAATCTCTTTTTCTGAAATTGTCAGTGCTGGCGCAAGCCTAAGGGTATTATTATTTGCTTTTAATATCATCAATCCTTCATCATATGCAGATGACATAATATTTTGAAGGGTTAGATTTTCTATTTTAGAGTTAAGCTCAAGACCAATCCATAATCCTGCAGATCTAACCGCAGTAAAACAATTATATTTTTTGTTTAAATCATTTAATAAGCTTAAAAAGAGTTTTTCTTTCTTTATTACTGAATTAAGAAAGCTTTTTTTAGATACTTCTTTGAATACTTCATATGAAACAGAGCAAGCCAGAGGGTTGCCTCCATATGTTGAACCATGAGCGCCAACATGCATTACCTTTGCAACTTTATTAGTAGTAAGTATTGCACCTATCGGCATTCCATTTCCCATGCCTTTAGCAGAACAAAGAATGTCAGGCTTTATATTGTACTTCTCGTACGCATAAAGATGACCAGTTCTCCCAACACCCGATTGCACTTCATCTATAACAATTAAAGCATTATTTTTCCTACATAACTTTTTAATTTCATTAATGAATACTTTTTTTGCAGGCACTATTCCAGCCTCACCTTGAATTAGTTCGATTACAACTGCAGCAGTATTTTTATTGATGATCTTTTTTAAACCATCTACTTGATTAAATGGGTGCTGCTTAATGCCACCTGGCATAGGACCAAAACCTTCGGTCATCCTTTTGGAACCATTAAGAGCAATAGCCATCATCGTTCTGCCATGAAAAGCATCATTAAAAGCAACGATCTCATTTTTTTTGTTAGAAAAATTAGTTGAAGCATATTTTCTTGCTGTCTTTACAGCTCCTTCAACAGCTTCTGCGCCAGAATTTGTAAAGAAGATTTTTTCGGCAAATGTCTTATTGCAAATTAATTTTGCCAGCTTTAATGCAGGCTCATTTGCTAATACGTTTGATAGATGCCAAAGATTTTTTGACTGCGCATTTAATGTTTTTACTAAAGTTGGATGACAATGGCCTAAGTTTGATACAGCAATACCTGAAGCAAAATCAAGATACTTATTATTATTTTGATCCCATACATAACTGCCTTTTGCTTTTTTTGGAATAAATTTAGCTGGATTATATACAGGCAATATGTACTTGTTAAAATCACTTCGAGTAACCATGTAAACATGATAAAGGTTGAACAAAATAAACAAAATAGTTTTTTCTTTGAAATTAAGCCTAACCGTTCGCTTTACGGAACCCAAAGAGTTATTTTTTTTACTCTCCTTTTTTCAACTTGCTTAATAATTGGCTTAGCTTTTTTTATGTTAGGGGCAACACTAATTCTCCCATTTGCAGGTTTAGAAATTTTTTTTGTAAGCCTAGGATTTTATGCAAACTTTAAATGGAGCAGGCAAAAAGAAATCATTTACCTATCCCACTCAAAAATAAAGATTGAAAAGGGGAGGATTTTTAGAGATTTTGTTTGGGAGGAGTTTAGAGCATTCGTTAAGTTTCAGATTAAAAAAACTAACAACGAAACGAATAAATTATTTTTTTCATCTAAAGGCAAGCATATTGAGGTGGGTAATTTTCTTAATAAAGAACAAAAAGAGGATTTAATTAAAGAAATCAGATCGGCAATTTCATTCCTTAATAATTTAGACCCATAAAGGCAGCTTCTTTTTTACTAACTTGAGTTTGCCTTTTTTATATTTAGGCATTGATGAAAACTTATGCTCCAATTTGCCAGAAATTAAAGGCTTGAAATAAGCAATACCTTTTTTGGTTATTCCATATCCATCCTTTGTAATAAATGAAGCGGGCAATTTTTTTTCTACATTTGCAATCTTTTTTAAAGAAGCAGGTTCAATCGTCCATTTATAGGGATTGTTAGATAGGCGTTTTATTACAGGCATTATTCCATGCATATTTTTGCTTGCATACTTAACAGCGTGCTTCCCAACCGCAAAGGCTTGATCGAGATCAACTCCCGATGCAATATGTCGAGCACTCCTTTGAAGATAGTCAGCAACTGCCCAATGATTCTTAAGACCTGTTTTTTTACTAATAATATTTGCTAAATTAGGAGCAACGCCCCCAAGCTGCGAGTGTCCAAAAGCATCTTTCAAGCCACTTTCTGCAATAAATCTACCCTTATTATTTTTAATTCCCTCAGACGCAACGACTACGCAAAAACCTTTTCTTGCTACCGTATCTTTTACTTTCCTTAAAAAGTCTCTTTCCTTGAAAGTAATTTCAGGTAGAAGAATGAGATCAGGTGCATGAGGATAACTTTCTATGGCGACTGAACTTGATGCAGCAATCCATCCGGCATGCCGACCCATAACTTCCAGGATAAAAACTTTAGTTGAACTAGCCGCCATTGATTCAACATCTAGAGCAGCTTCAATTGTTGAGTTGATTACGTATTTAGCAACTGAACCAAAGCCTGGACAACAATCAGTTACGGCTAGATCATTATCCACTGTCTTTGGTATTGCAATGCAATTTAAATCATAGTTAAGTTTTTTACATGCCTCAGAAATTTTTAGTGCAGTATCAGCAGAATCATTGCCTCCGTTATAAAAAAAGTAACCAATGTCATGAGCACGAAATACATCAATGATTCTCTGATATTCTTTTTGATTTTTACTAAAGTCTTTCAGTTTATATCTGCAGGATCCAAAGACACCACCTGGTCTAAATTTTAAATCCTTTATAAATGATGTTGACTCAACTGATGTGTCATATAACTCTTCATTAAGGGCACCAAGAATTCCGTTTTTGCCTGCAAAAACTTTGTTAATTTTTTTACTTTTTTTTGCTTCTAAAATTACAGCCGAAGCAGTTGTATTAATGACTGAAGTAACGCCACCAGACTGAGAATAAAATGCATTTTTTGACATATATTTATAATTAATGAAATATCGTCTATGGTATCAACAGAGATAAAAATTTAAAAATGAAAATTCATATTCTTGGAGTTTGCGGCACCTTTATGGGCGGACTTGCAAGGATATTATCTGAGTCAGATCATGATATTTCTGGTTCAGATGTTGCCTTTTATCCACCAATGTCAGATCAACTTAATGACTTAGGAATTAATCTAACTTCTGGATATGCAGTAAAGGATCTTCCAGGTGCTGATTTGTATATCATTGGGAATGCTCTTTCTAGAGGCAATGAAAGTGTTGAATATATTCTTGAAAAGAAACTTAATTTTACCTCTGGGCCCGCGATGCTTGGCAATGTCCTCAAAGATAAAAATGTCTTAGCAGTATCAGGTACTCATGGCAAAACTACTACCGCAGCAATGCTTTGTAAAATTATGCACGACAAATATAAAGATATAGGATATTTGGTTGGAGGTGTTGCCCAAGATTTAGAGGGATCAGCAAAGCTTGGAAAAGGTGAATATTTCATTATTGAAGCTGACGAGTATGATTCAGCTTTTTTTGATAAGCGATCAAAGTTTATTCATTATTCTCCAAATACTTTAATAATAAATAATATTGAGTTTGATCACGCTGATATATTTTCTGACGTTGATGAAATTTATAAGCAATTCCATCATCTAGTAAGAATTATTCCAAATAATGGCAACATCATTTTTCATTCTGATGATAAAGATGTAGGGAAGCTAATTCAGATGGGATGCTGGTCGAATCTTTTTGGTCTAGGAGAGGAAAGTATTTCTTATAACCATCAAGAAAATATTATTTCAACTGATAATAATCATTTTCCAGTTGATAAATTACCATTTTTTGGAAGACACAATTATCAAAATGCAGTCGCTGCGATGCATGCAGCTTACTTAAATGGTGTGGATTATAAATCTGCATTTAATTCATTGAGGGAGTTTGGTGGTGTAAAGAGACGATTGCAGGTCGTATATAACAAAAATAATAAAATCGTTTACGATGATTTTGCTCATCATCCAACTGCCATTTCAGCAACAATTGACGCCGTTATTAAGGATCACTCAGGTGTGACGCTAGGCATTATTGAGTTAGCATCGAATACGATGAAATCAGGCTATCATGGAAAAGCTCTTTTAGAGAGTGCTCACAAGCTCGATTATGTGTATTGGCTTGATAGGAATCGTGTACTTGATCATCAGAATGCTTTTGATGACCTTGAAAACTTGCTAAATGTCGCCAATAAAGACTTAAGGGAATGTAAAAACATTCTTATAATGACCAATAGTGATAGTAAAAAATTAATAGATCCAATAATAAAAATTCTAGATGAATAAAGCCCTTCCAATTTTTCCATTAGGTATCGTTGTACTCCCTGGAAATATTCAATCTTTACAAATTTTTGAACCGCGATATTTAAAAATGATAAAAGATGTTATGCGGGGTGATAATCAATTTGTTATCTCACTTTTGAGCAACTCAAATCAAGATATTTCCTTTAAAGACAAAGGCACCCTTGTAGAAATAATAGATTTTAATGATTTACCAAATGGCCTGCTTGGGATTACAGTCAAGGGCACAACTAGAGTTGAAATTTCTTCGGCTGAAATAAATGAGGATGATTATCATGTTGGTCAAATTTTTCCAATTTCTGAACCAACCGTTGATGATCAAGCATTATTGGCAAAGTTTCCTGAACTTATTAATGTATTAAGTCAATTAAAAGAACATCCCAAAGTAAGAGAGTTGCCGATAGATATTAATTTATCATCAGCTGATTCGGTCAGTTTTCATCTTGGAGGCTTAATACCTTTGAGCCCACTTGACAAACAATTATTATTAGATGCATTTGATGCAGGTCAAAGATTAAATATCTTATCCAGACTGCTTGATAAGATTTCTAGTTCGTCAAGAAAAGCCTAATTTGATTATGAACTAAATTTAAGTGTTTCTTAGTTTCACACTAGTAGAATCTTTTTGCCTACTATTTTTTTTTAGGCAAACATTTAATATAGCTTTATAAGGAAATTCTAAAAGGGAGAGAATATGGAAAATACTAAGTGGGTTTTAAAAGAAAGACCAATTGGATTAGTTAAAGATTCAGATTTTGAATTAATTAAAGAAGAAATCAGTGAATTAAAAGATCAGGAAATTCTACTACAAAATTTATATTTGTCTTTTGATCCTACTCAGAGAATGTGGCTGAATGATATGCCAGGGTATTTACCTCCAGTTCAAATAGGAGAGGTAGTTCGATCAGGCGGCGTTGGCAAAGTGATTGATTCTAAGCACTCCGACTATAAGGTTGGAGATTTAGTTTTCGGATTTGTTGGATGGCAATCTCATTGCTTGGTTGCACCAACTCAGGATGAAAGATTTAGAGTTATTCCTGATATTCTTCCATTGCCCACTATGTTAAATGTTTTAGGCACAACAGGTATCACTGCCTATTATGGCTTGGTTGAATTAGGTGATCCTAAACCGGGTGAGACTGTACTAGTATCTGGAGCAGCAGGTGCAACTGGTTCAGTTGCAGCTCAAATTGCAAAGCTCAAAGGTTGTAATGTTATCGGAATAGCTGGTGGTGAAAAAAAATGCCAATGGCTAAAAGACTGTGGAATCGACGAGGTTATAGATTATAAAAATAGCAATGTTCATGAGGAGCTACCAAAGGTTGCTAAAAATGGTATCGATGTTTATTTTGATAATGTTGGTGGAAAACTTCTTGAGACAGTCCTATTCCTCATTAATATCAATGCCAGAGTTCTTCTATGTGGCGGCATTTCTTCTGGTTATGACGCCACTAAGTTACCTGATGGGCCTAAAAACCTTTTTTCATTAATTATTAACAGAGCAACAATGCAAGGATTTTTAGTTTTAGATTATCTCCCTCATGCTGAAAAAGCCTTAGAAGAAATTGGGACTTGGGTTATGGAAGGTAAGATTAAGCATATTGAAGATGTACAAGAAGGGCTTGAGAACTGCCCTCAAACTCTAAACAGACTCTTCACCGGTCAAAACTTTGGAAAACAAGTGCTAAAAATTTAAACCTTTAACGGTGGTTTACTAAGACGAGATCTAATCCAATTTATTGAGTTGATCACACCTTTTTGCTTTAAAAGCTTCCTCTCAAATTTATATTTTCCTGGGTAGTCTATGAAGACTAGTCCAGTGATGATTGTGAGAATTCCTTGTCCTGGTAATACGAGCATTAAAATTCCAGACAGCAATAATAAGATACCAAAAAAATTCTTTGTAATTAAAACCAATAATTTTATCAATGGATATCGAGAGTTTTGAACGCTAGAAATTAAATTTCTATTTTCAGATTTGAAATAATCTTCTGGCAAAAAAGAAATAATCAGTACCATCATTAAAACTGAGATGATAAGAATGAATATAGATAAGCTGCCTAAAAAAAATAGTAAATCGCTATTCATACTTGACCATAAAATAATTTTTTCACTAATGCTCATTTAATAGATACTTTATAGCTCTTCGAGTGGATTGATCAATCTATTTTAGTTATTCTTAACCTATTGAATATGAAGATATGGGTTAATAACCTTCAATGAAAAGCATCGAATCACTTAATATTTGTATTCAAGCACTCAACGATTTAAAGGCACAAAATTTACTTACATTAGATATATCAAAGTCTTCGAATTTTTCAGATTGGTTTGTAATAGCTACTGCAACTTCAGATAGGCATGCAAAAGCGATTGCTAATAATGTAGTTGAAGAACTGAAAAATAATAATGTAGAAATTATAGGTGTGGAAGGCAAAGAAGAATCTGAATGGATATTAATTGATTCCGGAGAAGTTGTAATAAATATAATGCTTGATGAGACAAGGAGCTTTTATGATCTAGAAAGTCTCTGGGGGGCTGAAATGAGCTCATCAATATCAAGCGATGAAATTTAAAGTTCACTCAATTTCAAGTAAATCTCAAGTCTGGGAAGAAACTGCGTTAGAATTTTATAAAAAAAGGCTACATGATCACGAGCTTATTTTTTTAAATCATAAGCATAAACTTTTATTAAAGAACCCTGAAGAGTTAATAGTGGCTGAGTCCAAAATATTATTAAACAAAGTTGAAAAAATAGATCATGCAATTGCATGGGATATTAAAGGAAGGTCAATTTCTAGCAATGAATTTGCTAATTTGATCAAGGAGTGCTCCATGAATGATCATCAAATAGAATTTATTATTGGCGGATCTCATGGCTTGTCTAGAGAGGTATTAGATAAGTCAAACCATGTAATCTCAGCCTCAAGACTTACTTTCCCCCATAGACTATTTAAAATAATATTATCAGAACAAATTTATAGAGCATGCTCAATTATCTCAAATCACCCTTATCATAAATAAAGAATGGATTTTAATGAAAGACAGTTAGAGCGCCAATCATTTACGCAGAGATCGCTATTGGTGACGTCTCTTTTGGTGATTTTTATTGTAGTTATTTTATTTCGAACTTTTTCTTTACAAATTTCAAACTTTACAGAATTTGATAAAGCCTCCTTAAATAACAGAACCTATTCCGTTCCTGTCCAACCACTTAGAGGGAAGATCCTTGATAGAAATGGCGAAGTTATTTCTGAAAACATAGCTACGTTTGATTTAGTTACTACTCCAAGGGATATTAAGAATGTTGATGAATTTCTAAAAAAAATTGAGAATATCCTTGATCTTGATAAAGATGAGATCGATCTTTACATTAAAAATTTTAACTCTAAGGCATTTTTTAACAGAGAGCTGGTTCTTAAAAAAAACTTATCTGAAATTGAAATCGCAAGATTTGAAGTAAGAGGATTTGAGCATAAGGAAGCTTTTGTTGGCAAAAGATTCAGAAGGGTCTCAAGGTATGATGAGATTTTTTCTCACGTTCTTGGTTACACGGGTGGTGCTGGAGAGAATAATTTAGATGAACAAAATAGATTTAGATCCAATAGCTGGAGAGATGCAGTTTTTTCATATGCCAATGGATTAATAGAAGGTAAAGCAGGTTTAGAGAAGACGTACAATCAAAGTTTAACCGGCACATTTGGTATTAAGCAATTCGAGGTTGATGCAAGAGGGCGTCTAGTCAAGGAGTTGAGTTATACACCCCCAATCAATGGAGAAAATATTTTAACTACCCTCGATATTGATGCTCAAAAAGTAGCAGCCAATCAACTAGGCAAAAGAAAGGGTTCGATCGTTGCTGTAGATGTAGAAACAGGAGGTATTGTGGCAATCTACAGTTACCCAACATTTTCAGTTAATAAAATGGCAAATGGGATTAGCCAATCAGATTATGACGATTTAATAAATGATCCTGATAAACCGTTCTTTGATAGGTCTGTTGCTGGAAGATATCCTCCCGCCTCAACTATCAAACCTTTAATGGGCATTCATGCTTTAAATAGAGGTCAAATAAGCTGGACAACAAAAATAAATGACCCAGGTTTTTTTGAATTACCGGAAGATGGAAGAATTTTTAGAAGCTGGGGAGAAATTGCTCATGGTTTAATAAATCTTAATCAAGCTCTTATAAGAAGTTCAAATACATATTTTTTTGATCTTGCCTATAACTCTGGGATAAATGAATTGGCTGATGATATTGAAAAATTTGGTTTTGGAAGTACTGTTTGCATGGATTGCATCTTAGAAGACGAAGGATTGGTTCCAAGACCTCAATGGAAAATGAATAACCTAAATTTTGGATGGTTTAAAGGCGATACAGTTAATATTGGAGTAGGACAAGGATACATTAGTACTACCCCAATTCAGTTAGCCCATTACACAGCGGTACTGGCAAATAAAGGAACAAAAAAACCACTTTTTTTAAATAATTCCTTAAGTGAAAAGATTCAATCATCAGAAATCCAGCTAGAAAATTTTAATCAACAGGACTGGAGTCTTCTTCATAAAGCAATGGAGAGTGTAGTTGAATCTGATTACGGAACAGCAAGACGAATCAGAGATCAAAAGGATTTTCCTATAGCTGCAAAAACTGGTACAGGGGAAATCATTAGTTTAGATTCTAGAGAGGAGTATGAAAGGATTAGAGAGGATCAAGGTCTAAGAGATCATGCAATTATTGTAGCTTTTGCTCCGGTTGAAAAACCCAAGTATGCCGTCAGTGTCATTATAGAGAATGGTGAGAGTGGTGGTTCCGTAGCTGGCCCAGTAGCTTTGAGAATACTTAAAGAGTTATTAAAAGAATGATCAAAAAAATTTATTTAGATCCATATATTTTTATAGGCATCTCATTGTTAGCAATGGTTGGAGTCTTAATTCTTTTTAGTGCATCAGAGGGTGATACAACCATTGTTTTCAAGCAATCAATTTATGTTGTTTTAGGACTCATATTGTTTTTATTTGTTAGTCAGCCTGATCCAGACATATATAGGAGGTTCTCTCCGCTTATTCTTTTTGTAACCCTAGTTCTCGTATTTATAGCCTATTTTTTTGGTCCAGAAATAAATGGCGCTAGAAGATGGATAAGGCTTTTTGGATTTTCATTTCAGCCTTCAGAGCTCCTCAAAATATCCCTACCACTTTTTTTAGCATCTTTTTTATTTAATAAAAAGCTGCCAATCAACGCAAAGCAAACAGCTATTTCAATCTTTTTTATTTTGGTTTGTTTTTTATCTGTTTATATTCAACCAGATCTTGGGACGGGATTACTGATTGCTGCATCCGGATTTTTAGTTCTATTTCTTGCCGGATTAAGTTGGGTTTTTATTGGAATTACAATTGCAACAATTTTAATTTTCTCACCCTTCATATGGAATAATCTTCTTGAACCATTTCAGAGAGATCGCATTTGGACTCTTTTTAATCCTGAGTCAGATCCCTATGGTTCAGGATGGAATATTATTCAATCAAAGATTGCGATCGGTAGTGGCGGCTTCTTTGGAAAAGGTTATGGGGAGGGCAGCCAGACGCACCTCAACTTTCTTCCTGAAACACAAACAGACTTTATTTTTTCTGTTTTGGCAGAGGAGTTTGGATTTATTGGTGTACTACTATTGCTATTTTTATATACCTTTGTTCTTTTGAGAACATTTTATTTAGCTGTTAACGCTCGTGATCGCTTTTGTCGTCTAGTAATAGGCGGATTTATTTTTACATTCGGCTTTAATGTCATGATTAATCTTGCAATGGTAATTGGACTTATACCTGTAGTGGGAATGCCGCTTCCTTTCTTTAGTCGAGGAGGAACCTCTCTACTTTCAATATTTCTGATGTTTGGGATAATAACCTCGATGTCAACACATAAAAAATTTATACCAAAATGAGAATTTTTTTACTTCTTTTAATGTCAAGTCTTCATTTGTCCGGATATGATTTTGAACATCCTAAATATGAACTTATTCAAAAAGCTTTAGTTGAAGAACATAATTTTACTGCAGAAGAAATCAAGCTGATCATTGGCCAAGCTGAGAAGCAACAAAAAATCATTGACTCAATGAATTCTCCAGCTGAATTTACTTGGACATGGGATAGATATCGAAAATTGTTCATAGAACCAAAACGGATAAAAAATGGAAAACTATTTATTGAAAATAATCTTGAGACTTTACAAAGAGCAGAAGCTCAATTTGGTGTTCCCAAGGAAGTTATTACGGCAATTCTTGGGGTAGAGACAAGATATGGAAAAATAATGGGTTCGTACAGAGTTTTAGATGCGCTGTCTACTCTAAGCTTTGATTATCCGAGACGGTCAAATTTTTTCTCACAGGAGTTAATCAACCTCCTTCTTTTAACTAGAGAGAACAATCTTGATATTTTTAAGCTTAAGGGCTCATATGCTGGGGCTATGGGCTATGGACAATTTATTCCCTCAAGTTATAGGGCATACGCAGTTGATTTTGATAATGATGGGTCTGTTGATTTACTCAATTCTGTTGAAGATGCAATAGGAAGCATAGGAAATTATCTTTTTCAGCATGGTTGGAAATCTAATTATCCAATCATTTGGGAGGTAAATAATTCTTTCGAAGGCTTTAATGCAGATTTCGTAAACAATGTAAGAAAAAAAGTTAATTTTGACAGCAAAACAATGTCTCCTAAAAATGCTATTGATTTTAATTTTGAAGGATTAAATACTGATGTTTTGTTGCTAAGTTATGAGACTAATAAAAGTACTAATTATTTTGTTGGCACAAGAAACTTTATAGCTATTACGAAGTACAATGTGAGTCATTTTTATGCAAAGGCTGTCTATGACCTAGCACAAGAATTTTTATGAAAAATAATATTTTAAAAAGTTACTTAATTGTTTCACTGTTCGCAGTCTGTGCTTCGGCTCAATCTATTGTACCAACGCCTCCCGAATTGAATCTCACCAGCTATATTTTAATGGACGCAACAACCGGAAAAATTTTAGCTGAATCCAACTCTAATTCTCAAATTGAGCCTGCAAGCATGACAAAGGTTATGTCAGGTTACATCGTTGCAGATCAAATTGACCAGGGCATGATTTCAAACGATGACAATGTATTAATTTCAAGAAAGGCATGGAAGATGGAAGGATCTCGAATGTTTATTGAGGTTGGAAAGCGTGTCACGGTTGATGATTTGCTAAAGGGACTAGTTATCCAATCAGGCAATGATGCAGCAGTTGCACTTGCTGAATATGTAGCTGGCTCAGAACAAATCTTTGTTGATGTTATGAATGAGTATGCTTCAGTTCTAGGTTTGCGAAATACACTATTTCAAAACTCAACTGGCCTTCCAGATGCTGATCATTTTACTAGCGTAAGGGATCTTGCTGTTTTATCTAGAGCACTGATTGATGAATTTCCATCGCATTATGATCTTTATAAAGAAAAAGAATTTACATTTAATAATATAAGGCAGCTCAACCGCAATAAATTACTTTGGCGGGATGAATCTGTTGATGGGATGAAGACAGGCCATACTGAAGCTGCTGGATATTGCCTAATTGCATCTGCAAAAAGAAACGATATGCGATTAATAAGCGTTGTTGCTGGAAGTAAATCTGATAAAGAAAGGTTTGACGCATCACAAAGACTTCTCGAGTACGGTTTCAGGTTTTATGCAGCACAAAAATTATTAGAAGGTAACAAAGAGCTCAAGTCCTCAACAGTTTGGGGTGGCAAAAAAGAATCAGTTTCAATAGGTTTGGAGGATGATCTTCTGGTGACCCTGCCAAGAGGAGACTTCAGAAACTTAACTATAAATTACACAATCCAAAACAACATACAAGCACCGATAAAAGCTGGCGATGAGCTGGGGCTTGTTGAAGTTATTTCTAATAATAATATTGTTGTTTCTGAATCACTTATTGCGCTTGAAGATATTGACGAGAAGGGATTTTTTGGCAGAATGATTGCAAAAATTATCTTATGGTTTATTGGACTCTTCAATTTTAATGACTGACCTGATTCAAGGCGTCTACCAAGGCGCATTTATGCCGCTTAATGAGATAAAAGTTTCACCACTTTCTCGTGCATACACTTTCTCAGATAGTATTTATGAAGTCATCCCTTACTATAGTGGAAAACCTTTATGCCTTGATGAACACATCGATAGATTCAAAGTAAGCGCAGATTTTTTAAAAATCGAATTAAATTTCTCTGTTGTAAAAAAAGAGATTGAGCAATTAGGAAAATCCTTAGAGAACTATTCAAATGCTTACGTTTATTATCAAATCTCTAGAGGAGTTGACTCTGTAAGATCCCATATTGTCAAGGAGGAACTCGTTCCTGAAAGATTTGGTTATGCTAGTGAAGTTACATTGTCCACTGATCCAATAACTGCAAAGCTCAATCAAGATAATCGATGGGCTCATTGTAATATCAAGACCACTTCTCTACTTGGAAACGTCTTGAACATGAATGATGCTTATGGTGATGGTTGCAACGAAACAATCTTAATTAGGGATAATAAAATTGTTGAAGGCGGTGCGTGCAATATATTTATGACTTATAAAAATGAAATTTATACTCCAAGCCTGGAAGAAAATATTCTTCCTGGAGTTACCAGAGAGTTCTTTATTTCTTCTCTGCAAAAGAAAGATATCAATGTAAAACAAGTTGACTGTCCAGTTTCATTTTTAGATTCAGTATCAACTATCTGGTTTACGAGCTCTACAAGAGGAGTTCAACCAATAAAATCAATTTTGAATCACGGCTATGAAATGGACCCAGACGATGCTCTATTTAGAAATGCTAAAGAGGCATTTACTAATTCGATAAAAGACTATTTTCAAGATCACTAATAATTGTTTCTAACACATTCCACGAGTTGATCGGATGTATTCCTTTGGAAGATTTATCAAGTAAAAAAGCATTTGCAAGCAAATCAATTTGATTAAAGTCTATTTTGTTAGAGAAAGACATATATTCAGACTGAACATCACGCCATATTCCTAAATCATATAAGTTTGGTTTCCCACTAGAACTCTTGATTCCGTAGCATGATGAAATTACCTTGGATAATATCCAGCTTACTAATGGCGGAACCGAAGAACTATTATTTCTGATTGATTTAATAATTTTTCGTGCTCTATCAAAGTCAGTGCAAATAATGGCATTCTCTAAATCAAATATTTCATGATTTTGCATTACTGAGTAATTTTTAATTGTTTCTTCAATCTTTTCATCTTTAACAAGTTTTAAGATCGAGACTTCATTTTTTTGCATTAATAGATTGCCTGTAAAATTATTATGAATTGCTGATCCAACAACACCGAGATATTTTTCTGGTAAAAATGAAAGTTGGTTTTTTAACCATAGTTTTTCTTCGTAAATATTAAGTTTATTGCAATTAATAATTTCTAGGTTTGCGTTGAGAGCTTTAACCCATTTTGTAGTCTTATTTAGCTTGGTTTGGGCTGAATCAATGATAAATACATTTTGATCATTCGTATTAAATTTTTTTTCCTCGATAAGTTTTTTAAGAATTTCAGGGAACCTGCCCTCTAAGTGCTTAATTTTTATTATTAATTTTTCTTGAAATAATGATCCACCTGAAAGTTTTAATATTTCTTCCTCAAGATTATCAAAACCATCCAAACCAAATGTGACTAATTTAGAGTAACCTTCTAAACAGAAATTTTTGGATATTAGCTCACTACAATCTTGTCGTAAAACTTCTTCATTACCATATAAAAAATAGCTCTTTAGATTGATTTTAGATTTCTGAATAAATTTTATATAGCTTGTTTCCACTAATTTCTTACCTTCATTATCAATTCGTCAATCAGCTGATTCATGAGCTCATAAGAGATTTGACTGACCGCATTATTTTGAGCTATCGGATTAAACTCATTTACATAAACATTATCTTTTACATTTATGTTCTGAATTTTATTTTCATTACCCAGCCTGTATGACAAGTCATAGTAAATCTCCAGATTAGTTGGTCTTGCACCAATGCCAGAAAAGAATGGTTTCTCGTAATATTTCAGATCCAAAATATAAATCTCTTGCTCTGTTTTTATTTCATGAAAAAATCTTTTATGAACCAACTCTGCAAAGCGAACATCAACATCATTTGCAATGAGGATACTTTTAGATTGAAAAGACTGATAACTAGTATTACAAGAGCAAATTAATAAGACTAATGGTATGAAAAGCGATTTTTTATTCAGTAACATCAAAAAGATCCTTAAATCCTGAAGGATCATGTCTTCCAACTACAAGGTTTTCAAGAGTTCCATAACCCTCTGAATCATTCATTGTGGCCTTAATAATTTGATGTATGTGAAAGAACGAGTAATCTTCAGGGTTAATTTCATTTAGATCCCAAACTTCATAGCCTACAGCCTCTTCACCTTTCCAGAAACCATGGCCCCATTCGGGATGTTGATAACCAATACCTTTGCAGTGAAATCTAGGCCCACAGGCCTTTGCATTAATCTCAATTTTTTTATCTCCCTCTTTAGCTGAAATCTGAGCACCGCTTGACCATCTTGTGCCTTTTATCCAATCAACTTTATGTGAAATATTATTAAGAGGCTTAATGACTTCATTATTCGAAATCTCAACTAAATCTGCAGAGAGCTGCGTAGCATTTCCATCATGATCTTCAAAAGTTCCAAAATGAGTGAAAGTATCTCCAAAATTTATTGGAATCCAGCACCAATATACTCCTGGCTCAGCATTAAGTTTTCCAGGAGCGCCAATCTCAGGTTCTCCCACTGGCCTAACACCCCAAGATTTATCTCTGGTTCCGTATTCTTTTGTAAGATCTAGGTTTCCAGACTCTGTTTCAATGCTTCCATCCCATTTACCAAACTGAGTGAATCTGCTTGTTTCAAGTATTTTCCTCGTTCCTTCAATCATCAAAGATTTTGGTTCAAGATGGGGTTCTGTAATGCCATTAAAAATTAAATCACAGCTAAGTTTTTTTTCAGGATCTTTTAAGCTGAATCTAATCTTTTGCATGGGCTCTAATATTTCAAGGGAGATTGGTCCAATATTTATCGGATATCTCGCTGGATTCATTCTTGCTGAAGCATGATACGAGTATTGTTTTCCTGCAGTTGAGATGCTGAAATGTGCATCCATAATGTGTCTGTTAGGGTAAAAGCCAACACCGATTTCAAAAAGAAAGTCTTTTTCTTCGCTGAACCCATTAAACCAATATCTATCGTAATGATTGCGATCAGACGAAGACGGGACGGCTAAGGTTTCAGCTGTTTGATGTATTGGAAAATCGTCAAAGGGTGTTATTAATGCCATTAGATTACAAAATTAATTAGTTTTTCTTTAACATAAATCACCTTCTTGATGTTGTCTAGCTGTAAGTGCTTTGAAACATTTTCATTAGAAAGCGCAATACTTTTGATTTGCTCTTCTGTTAGGGTTTTTTCGATTTTCTCTTTCCCACGGACTTTACCATTTACTTGAATGATTAATTCAAAGTTATCATCGAGAATCAAATTCTCTTTGAATTCGGGCCAACTTGTTTCAAATAAACTTTTATCTTGAGAGGAATTAAATTTGGACCATAACTCTAAAGTTACATGAGGCGCTATTGGGGATAATATCTTAAGTGAAAACTCAATTGCTTCATTAAGACAGTATTTTTGTGATTCTGAAGCATCCTCTTTTTTAAATGACTCTGGGATTGCATTAATTAACTCCATTACCGCTGCAATAACGGTATTAAAGGAGTTTCTTTCTTCATAATCTTTTAATACTTTTTTAAGCGTTTGATGAGATTTTCTTCTTAATGTTTCTTCCTCTTTATTAAATGCAGATGGCTCTTCAATATTATTAGATCTGCCCTCAACTAAGGTCCAGAATCTCTTGATAAATCTGTAAGAACCTTCAATTGCATTTTCTGACCATTCAAGAGTCTGTTCTGGAGGAGATGTAAACATCATATATAACCGCACGGTATCAGCTCCATATTTATCAATCATCTCTTTTGGGTCCACGCCGTTAAGTTTTGATTTACTCATTTTTGACATGCCATCTTTAAAAACTTTGTTTCCTGAATTATCAAGAAGCTCATCATTTTTGTCTTCGAGTGAGTCTTTATTCAGCCAAGTTTTATTTCCTGCTTCATCTAGCACATAAAAAGCATCTGCCAAAACCATGCCTTGAGTTAGAAGTTTAGTGAAAGGTTCTTCGTTATGAATTAGCTTATTCTCATGCATTAGGATATTAAAGAACCTTGCATACAAAAGGTGAAGGATTGCATGCTCTATACCTCCGACATATTGATCTACCGGAAGCCAATAGTTGGCTTCTTTGCTGATCATTTCTTTATCGCTGATACCTGCAAACCTAGCAAAATACCAAGAGCTCTCAAAAAACGTATCAAAGGTATCAGTCTCACGAGTAGCATCTTTAGAGCATTTTGGGCATTTAACAGCCATCCAATCAGAAAAGGTTGAAAGGTTTAGACCTTTTGAGGAAATATTATCAATTTCAGGTAGTTCAACTGGAAGATCTGTTTCTGGAACTTTTACAGGACCACAATCATCGCAATGAATTATCGGAATAGGACAACCCCAATATCTTTGCCTAGAAATTCCCCAATCCCTCAGTCTAAAATTTGTTTTGACTTCAGCATTATTAGTTTTAACAAGCTCTTTAGTTATCGAATCAAAAGCATCATCAAAATCCAAGCCATTAAATTGTTTCGAATTAATAAGAATACCTTTGTCTTCTAATGCACCATCACTAACTCCATTATCTTGATCGGACTCAATAACTTGTTTGATAGAAATACTATATTTTTTCGCAAACTCCCAATCCCTTTGATCATGTCCCGGAACACACATTACTGCTCCAGTGCCATAGTCCATCAAAATAAAATTTGCTATCCAAATTGGAATGTCTTCATTCGTAAAAGGATGAATTGCCTTTAGTCCTGTATCAATTCCAAGTTTTTCTTGAGTTGCAATTGCTGCCTCTGATGTCGTTATATTTTTATTATTCTCAATAAAATCACGGATTTTTGGATTTGATTCAATCAATGAGATCGCCAAGGGATGATCCATAGCCACAGCACAATATGTTGCACCAAAAATCGTATCAGGCCTTGTTGTAAAAACTCTTAAAGCATTATTATGATCTTTAATATGAAAATTGAATTCTAATCCCTTGGATTTTCCAATCCAATTTTCCTGCATCAGCTTTACTTGGTTAGGCCAGCCATTAAGCTCTTGGATATTCTCCAAAAGTTTATCTGCATAATCAGTTATCTTTATAAAATACTGATCTATTTTCTTTTTTTCTATTATTGCTCCAGACCTCCATCCCTTACCATCGATCACTTGTTCATTGGCTAAAACTGTTTCATCAACGGGGTCCCAATTTACTTCTGATTCCTTTTTATAAATCAGTCCTTGGTCAAAGAGTTGATTGAAAAAAGATTGTTCCCACTTATAGTAGTCAGGTGACGAGGTAGCAAATTCTCTGTTCCAGTCGTAACTGAACCCCAAACTTTTAAGCTGCCCCCGCATAGCGTCAATATTTTGAATTGTCCATTCCTTAGGGGAAACGTCATTTTCAATTGCAGCATTCTCGGCTGGCAAACCAAATGAATCCCAGCCCATAGGCTGAAGCACATTGAAACCTTGCATGCGCTTAAACCTCGAGATCACATCCCCAATCGTATAATTTCTAACATGACCCATATGCAATTTTCCTGACGGATACGGAAACATTGAAAGGCAATAGTATTTAGGTTTTTTACTTTCTTTTGCTGCAAAACTATCCCTTTCATCCCAAAAAGATTGGGCGGCTTTTTCTACTACTTTGGGATTATATGCTTCAGTCATTTTCAAACTGCTTCATAAAATTATCTTCAAGATAATTAATATTATGTTTGTTGTCTTGGAATGTTTGATCATTCATTAATGCAAGATGAAGAGAGTGATTGGTTTTAATGCCCTCTACAAAAAATTCATCGAGTGCATTTTTCATTCTTTTGATACACGATTTGCGTTTATTTGTTGCAGTAATTATCTTTGCAAGCAAAGAATCATAATATGGTGGCACTGTGTAGCCAGAGTATATATGCGAATCAAATCTTATCCCAAAACCTCCTGGAGGATGCATTTTTGTTATTTTGCCTGGTGACGGTATAAATGTGACAGGATCTTCCGCATTAATCCTGCACTCCATTGCATGACCTTTGAAAGTGATTCGGTTTTGATCAAGGACAAAATCCATGCCCAGTGCTACTTTTAGCTGAGCTTTAACAAGATCAAACATAGTTATCATTTCAGTTACCGGATGTTCAACCTGAATTCTTGTATTCATTTCTATAAAGAAAAACTCTTTATCCTTATAAAGAAATTCAATAGTGCCTGCGCCTTCATATTTTATTGATTCACATAAATTCACGCATGCTGTTAATACTTTTTGCGTTTCAACCTCATCAATATCCACAGCTGGCGCTTCTTCAATAATTTTTTGATGTCTTCTTTGCAGACTGCAATCTCTTGTTCCTAGATGGATCGCTTTACCCTTTCCATCACCGAAGACCTGAACTTCAATATGCCTAGGATTTTCAATATATTTTTCTAGGTATAAAGTCTCATTTCCAAAAGCATTTTTTGCTTCTTGCTGAGTAATCGAAATGCCTGAGATTAACTCATCAATATCATTAGCAACCCTCATTCCTCTTCCTCCACCACCAGCAGTTGCTTTGATCATTATGGGAAACCCTATTTTCGTAGCTATTTTTTCCAATTCACCCTTATTCTCTGGAAGTTTGTCTTTGTAGCCCGGAACTGTTGGAATTCCAGATTTTTCAGCTATTGTTTTAGCAGTAATCTTATCTCCCATTTTTTTAATGACCGCCGAGGAGGGCCCTATGAATTTAAAACCACTCCCTTCACATTTTTCGGCAAATTCATGATCTTCGGCGAGGAATCCATATCCAGGATAAATCGCATCTGAGCCGGTCACTTCAGCTGCAGAAAGTATGCCTGGGATATATAGATAACTTTCAAGCGGATTGGAAGGACCTATGCAAACTGTTTCGTCGGCAAATCTTAAATGTTTAAGCTCTTGATCTCCGCTAGAGTAGACACCAACTGTTTTCAGGCCAACTTCTTTACATGCTCTAAGAGCACGCAATGCGATTTCTCCTCTATTGGCAATTAAAACTTTTTTTGTCATTTAACTAACGGTAATAAGATTTTGATCGAATTCTACAGGCGTTCCATCTTCTACGTTAATAGATTTAATTATTCCAGAAAAATCTGATTTGATTTCATTCATCATTTTCATTGCTTCAACAATACAAACAACTTGACCTTTTTCAACATGATCACCAACTTCAACAAACGGAGGCTTATCAGGCGCTGGTTTTCTATAAAAAGTTCCAACAATTGGGGATTTAATGTGATTTCCCGAAGCATTTGAATCGTCAATATGAATCTCTTCGGTAGTTGTTTTTATTGCTTGAGTTGCCTGATTTGAAATGACATATTCTTCTGTTGGCGAAACTATGCCCCCTCTCGCAATCCTTACCGATTCTTCACCTTCTTTAACCTCAATCTCTCTGAGGTCTGAAGCTTGAAGCATTTCAATTAACTTCTTAATTTTTCTAATATCCATTAGCTACTCCTAAATTTTTTGATTGCTTTATTAACTGCATCTTCATATCCCCTTATCCCTTTTCCTGAAATTTGTTCAATAGCTATATCTTCAAAAAAAGAATGATGCCTAAACGCTTCCCTGCTTTTAATATCAGTTATATGGACTTCATAGAATGGAATATCAACAGCAAGAATCGCATCTCGGATAGCAATACTTGTATGGGTAAAAGCTGCTGGATTAATTATGATGACTTCAATATTTTCAACACTAGCACCATGTATTTCATTGATAATTTTTTCTTCTGAGTTTGATTGGAAGCAATGCAGTTCACAATCCTGATCCTCTGCTATTGAACGAAGTTTAGACTCAAGTTCTTTGAGACTTAAATCACCATATTTTTCAGTCTCTCTTGAGCCGAGAAGATTAAGGTTTGGACCATTAATAAGTAAAATTTTCATCACTTTTATAGATTTTTGAAGATTTTAGCAGATTTTTACGTATTTTATAGAAAAATGACTGTAGACTTTATTGGGTAGCAATAAGTATTTTCTTTACAACCTTGATATTCAACATTCATTGAAACTTTTTGATTGTCTAATCTACTTAATGAAGACTCAACATCATATTCGATTTCAACTTTATTATAAATCACTTTTTTTATACCCAAGAAGGGATCATCTTTAACAATCCATTTTATTTTATCAATGTTGATTGGTGAGATTTTATGATCTGAAATTAAAGCAAAGGAATCCTTATACATATAATATCCTGGCTCAATTTCCCATATTAATTTTAAAGTATTATTATTTATCAAATAGTTAAATTTAAATGCTTGTTCAGGTGGAATAATCCTTTCATCACCTAAAATGGACTGAATTTTTTCAGTACTGAAGGCGCTTAATGAAATAAGCATTAAGATAAAAAAAGTGTATTTATTAGATATTTTTTGCATAACTTAATCCTCAAATGATAGAAAAAAATCAAAGCATTTGCATCATTGGTGCTGGAAGTACCGGTATAGCAGCATGTAAGAATTTTCATCAAGCAGGTTTAGATTTTATTTGTTACGAAGCAAGCGATCAGATTGGTGGGAATTGGGTCTACAAAAATAAGAACCAAATGTCATCCGCTTACAAATCACTGCATATCAATACTTCCAGAGAAAAAATGGAATACTCAGATTTCCCAATGCCTGATTCCTTTCCAGACTTTCCTCATCACAGCGATATTGCTAAATATTTTAATGATTACGTAGATCACTTTGGCTTTAGAGATAAAATTAAATTTAATACATCTGTAGTTTCAGCAATTCTACTAGAGGATGAATCATGGCAAATATCTACCAGCGACGGCGTCACAAATATTTATGATAATTTGGTAGTTGCAAATGGCCATCATTGGGATCCCAGATATCCTAATCCATATTTTAAGGGTAAATTTTCTGGAGAAACCTTGCATTCTCATCATTACCTTGAGCCTCATGACCCAGTTGACTGTGTGGGCAAGAATATTGTCATTGTTGGTGCAGGAAATTCTGCGATGGATATCGCGTGTGAACTTAGTAGAAAAAATACTGCAAACAAAGTTTTCCTTGCTGTTCGCAGCCCTGTTTGGATAACGCCTAAATATTTTGGTTCAACACCCTTGGATAGTTTTCAAAGACATCCATCAATAAAAGCAAATATTTTTCAAAAAGCATTCGAAAAGATTTTTAGTTTTTTAGCTGACTTTATTCTTACACGCAGAGTTATTAAGTATATTGGTAGACCAGAAGATATTGGATTGCCAAAACCTTCTCATAAATTTACACAGGCTCACCCCACAATATCAAGCGAGATTCAGCTAAGAATCGGATCAGGCGACCTAATAATAAAACCAAACATAGATAATTTTAATAATAAAACAGTTACATTTGATGATGGATCGAAGGAAGAAATTGACGTTATCATTTATGCCACCGGATATAAGATTTCTTTTCCATTTTTTAGCGATTCTTTTTTAAAAGTAAAGAACAACGATATTGCTTTATATAAAAGAATATTTCATCCTCAATATTCATCACTTTTTTTTCTGGGTTTGGTGCAGCCGCTATGCGCAATGATGCCAATCGCAGATGAGCAATCTAAACTACTTACCAGTTATCTAAAAAACACATACAAATTGCCTTCACAAGAGGTGATGAGGCAAGATGCTGAATCCATTCACAATGAGATGAAGGATTACTATGTGGATTCACCTCGTCACACAATACAAATTAACTGTTTAACCTACACGGATGATCTGAGAGACGAGTTAAAATTAGGTAGTAGGAGGTTGTAGTGCTGGCTAATTTTTTTATAGCGTTATTTCTAGCTATACCTGAACCTATTTTGAGAATTATATTCTTCTACAAAAGAAGGATTATTATTGATAATCAGCGCCTAAATTTTCAGTCTCAAGTTTTTTTAAGTTTTATTGAAAAATCTTTGAAAGCATTGGGAGATGATCCCGTAAAGATAAGAACAGAAAGGGAAAAAAATAATTTAAAAAATCTTTCAGCAAAACCACCAATAAAAGTATCGACTCAAGATCATAATCTTGTCATAGATGGTCATGAATTAATCCTGAGAGAATACATTCCTGAATCTATTAAAAGCAAAAACTCAATGCTTTATTTTCATGGCGGAGGCTATGTGATAGGCAGTATAAATACTCACCATACCTGGGTGGAATATTTTGCATCCAAGTTGGAGATGAAAATTTATTCCCTAAATTATAGATTGGCACCCGAATATCCATTCCCGTGCGCACTTGAGGACGCAAATTTTGCTTTTGAATGGATAATGAAGAAGTACAATTGTGAGGCTAAAAATATAATATTATGCGGTGATAGTGCTGGCGCTCATCTCGCAGCTTCTCTCTCTAACTTCAGATTAGATAATCAATACAAAAGCAGCAAAACACAACTATTAATTTATCCAATGATAGATCCTAGCTGTAATTCGAAATCACAAGATCTTTTTGCTAATGGCTTCCTATTAACTAAAGAATCAATGTACAGATTTTGGTCTCTATTTAGAGGAAATGTCAGTGATGATGAAAATCCATATTTCAACTTAATGCATCAAGAAGACCTTTCAAATTCTCTAGACACTCTTATAATTACAGCCGGATTTGACCCATTGAGGGATGAGGCAGAAGTTTATGCCAAAAAACTTAATCGATCAGGAGCTCGAGTTAGACAATTGCACTACCCAAATTTATTTCACGGATTTGTAAATTTAACTGGATTAAGGGCATGCAAGACTGCAGTTGACGATATGATTGATGAAATGAGAAATTTTTGTGAATAAATTACTTTCAGTTTCTAGCTTAGACGTTAAGTTTAATCTTAGAGATTCAGTTTTTCATGCTGTTAAAAATGCTTCGTTTGAAATATCAGAAAATGAAATTGTTGGTCTTGTCGGAGAATCTGGATCAGGTAAATCAGTAACTGCCATGTCACTGATGAGGTTACTGCCGGAGCCTAAGGCAGAGTTTGGACCAAACTCAAAGATATCCTTTAGAGATAATGATGTTCTATCGCTCCCTGCTAACCAACTTCGACTAACAAGAGGCAGTGAAATAAGCATGATATTTCAAGAACCAATGACTTCTTTAAACCCCTTTCATAAAGTTGGAAAGCAGATACAGGAATCAATTCGTTTGCATCAAAAATTAACAAAAGAAGAATCAAAAAATGAAGCCATTAACTTAATGAAACTCGTTGAGATTCCAGATTCGAAGAATAGATATCATTCATATCCATATGAATTATCCGGAGGTCAAAGGCAAAGGATTATGATTGCAATGGCCCTAGCTAATAAACCAAAATTGCTCATTGCGGATGAACCAACTACCGCTCTCGACGTAACTATTCAAGCTCAGATACTTGACCTAATCTCAAAATTAAGAAATGAGGTCGGCATGGCAGTTTTATTTATCACTCATGATCTTGGACTGATTGAATCTTTTTCAGAAAAGGTAATTGTGATGAAGGAAGGCGAAATTGTAGAACAAGGCCAAACAAAAGAAATTTTTTCAAATCCACAACATGCCTATACAAAAATGCTTTTAGCCTCAGAGCCCAAACCTCTAGAGAGTACTCAGAAAGATGAAGCTGTATCACTTGAAGTTAAGTCTTTATCAGTAAGATTTAATCTTAAAAATAATTCTTTTATGGCAAGCAAGCAATTTACAGCAGTTGATGATGTAACTTTCAAGATCAATACAAATTCTACTGTTGGATTAGTCGGCGAATCTGGTTCGGGCAAGTCTACATTGGGTAAAGCAATTGCTGGATTATTAAATTACGAGGGTGAAATATTATTTGATAAAAGAAATCTTGCAAAGATTTCTGGCTCTGAAAGACAAAGAATTAAAAAAGATATTCAGATTATTTTCCAAGATCCTTTCGGCTCATTATCTCCTAGAATGACCGTGGGCGAGATTATTGGTGAAGGCCTAGATGTACATTTTGATTTAAAGAAAAATGAAAAGGTATCGCTAATAAAAGATTCAATGGAGGATGTTGGGTTAAATCCAGAGCATATGTTCAAGTATCCTCATGAATTTTCAGGAGGACAACGTCAAAGAATTGCTATTGCTAGGTCGATCATTTTAAAACCTAAATTACTTATACTTGATGAGCCAACTTCTGCACTTGATCGATCCATCCAGATTCAAGTCTTGGAGCTGCTAAAAGAACTTCAGAAGAAACTTAAATTAACCTATTTATTTATTAGCCATGATCTTAAAGTTATCAGATCAATCTCAGATTATATTTTTGTTATGCAAAATGGGAAAATTATAGAAACCGGGCCATCAAAAGTTGTATTTGAAGATCCTAAAAATCAATATACAGTAGACTTGTTAAAAGCAGCATTAAAGTACTCCTCTGGTTAAATATGACTAAAAGAAAACATTCAAGCAAATTAGTAGATGGCCCATTACAGGCCGCTTCAAGATCAATGCTAAGAGGTGTTGGGTTTTCTTCAGAGGATTTCAAAAAACCATTAGTAGGAGTTGCTTCCACCTGGTCAAAAGTTACGCCCTGCAATATGCATATTAACGATTTGGCTGAGATCGTTGAGCAATCAATTGATGAATCAAATTGTAAAGCAGTCTTATTTAATACTATTACAGTATCTGATGGTATTTCGATGGGAACTGAGGGCATGAAATACTCATTGGTCTCAAGGGAGGTGATAGCTGATTCAATTGAAACGGTTGTTGGTTGTCTTGGTTATGATGGCTTAGTTGCAATCGGTGGATGTGATAAAAATATGCCAGGAGCCCTGATTGGGATGGCAAGATTAAATAGACCATCTCTTTTTATCTACGGCGGATCTATCAAGCCCAGTCATGAAAATACAGATTATGTAACTGTCTGTGAGAAGACTGGAGAGTACGCAAAAGGAGATATTTCTGAAGACGAACTCATTAGAATTGAAGAAATTTCTGTTAAAGGCCCAGGCTCATGCGGAGGCATGTACACAGCTAATACGATGGCTTCAGCCATAGAAGCTCTTGGAATGAGTCTTCCTGGCAGCAGTAGTCAAGATGCTATCTCTAAAAATAAAAAACAAGATTGCAAAGAGGCAGGTGCAGCGATAGAACATTTAATCGAATTAGATTTAAAGCCTTCAGATATTATGACCAGAGAAGCTTTTGAAAATGCCATAACTGCGGTTATTGCTCTAGGTGGATCTACAAATGCAGTGCTGCATCTTTTGGCAATGGCAGATGCAATTGGAGTTGATTTGCATTTAGATGATTTTTCTAGGATTGGTGAAAATGTTCCCGTTATTGCTGATATCAAACCATTTGGCAATCATTTTATGTCTGAGCTGAATGAGCAAGGTGGAATTTCGCCCGTTTTAAAAATGTTACTGGATAAAAATTTACTCCATGGGGATTGTTTAACGGTAACAGGAAAAACGGTTGCTGAAAATCTTGAAAATATCAGTCCTTATAATTCCAGTCAGGGCATTATTAAGTCTCTCGAAGATCCAATAAAAGGAAGTAGTCATCTTAGAATTCTTTACGGTAACTTAGCACCTGAAGGAGCAGTTGCTAAGATTACGGGCCAAGAAGGAACTACTTTTGAAGGGAAGGCAAGAGTTTTCAACTCTGAAGAAGACGGTAATCAAGCTATTCTCAACAAGGAAATAAAAGCAGGAGATGTTGTGGTGATCCGTTATGAGGGTCCAAAAGGTGGCCCTGGTATGAGAGAAATGCTAAAACCGACTTCAGCCATAATGGGACAAGGTCTTGGCGATAAAGTTGCATTTATTACAGATGGAAGGTTTTCAGGTGGGACTCATGGGTTTGTTGTAGGTCATATCTCTCCAGAAGCAGAAGTTGGAGGACCAATTGCATTAATTGAAGATGATGATCTTATTAGAATTGATGCTGAATCAAATGAACTAATCCTTTTGGTTGATGAGGAAATTTTGCAAGAAAGAAAAAGAAATTTGAAAAATATCAATACGTCCCCAAAAAAGGGTGTGCTGGCTAAATACAAACATTTAGTTGGCAGCGCATCTAAAGGAGCTGTCACTGATTCATATGATCAATAGAAAATACCCAAGCACAAGGCTTAGAAGACTTCGACAATCTAAAACAATAAGAGATTTAGTTGCTGAAAATACTGTTTCCAGTAACGATCTAATTGAGCCAATGTTCTTAGTAAACTCTAAATCAGATGCAGGCCCTGTAAACTCGATGCCTGGTGTTGAGAGGTTTGAAAAAGATCAGCTTTTTAGAGAAATTGAGGAAAGTATTAAACATGGCATCAAGGCGTTTGCTATTTTTCCAGTTGTACCAAGTGATTTGAAGGATGAAAGCGGCTCATATGCTTTATCAGCAGATAATTTTTTGATTAATTTTCTTAGAGAGTTTAGTGAAAGATATCCTGATGTAATTTCAATTGCAGATGTTGCGCTGGATCCATATACATCTCACGGGCATGATGGAATATTGGCCAATGACATTGTTCTAAATGATGAAACTAATGAGCTCTTAGGAAAACAGGCTGTATTACTTGCAGATGCTGGCGCTAGTATCGTAGCACCATCTGACATGATGGATGGAAGAATTGGCGTCATAAGGTCAGCTTTGGACGCAAATAAAAATAAAGACACCATTATCTTATCTTATGCAGCAAAATTTGCTTCTTCGTTTTATGGTCCATTTAGGGATGCGGTCGGCTCCAAAACCAATCTTGCAGGTGCATCAAAAAAAACATATCAAATGGATGTAAGAAATTCAGATGAAGCATTGCACGAAGTTGCAATTGATGTAGATGAGGGTGCGGATATTGTTATGATTAAGCCCGGTATGCCGTATTTAGATATCATTTCCAAGGTAAAAGAAAAGTTTCAAATGCCTACTTTTGCATATCAGGTGAGCGGTGAATACAGCATGCTTTCGAATGCTATAAGCCAAGGATTGCTTGATAAAAGCGTTATGCTAGAATCGATTGTAAGTTTAAAAAGAGCTGGATCTGATGCAGTTCTTACCTACGCTGCAAAGCAAATTGCCAAGGAGATAAAAGATGAGTAATGGTGTTTTAGAAGTTTCAAATGATAATTTTGAGTCCGAAGTTGTGAATAGTGAAAAACCAGTACTTGTAGATTTTTGGGCTGAGTGGTGCGGGCCATGCAAACAAATTGCCCCTGTAGTTGAAGAAATAGCTGATGAACATTCAGATAAGTTAAAAGTTTGCAAGATGGATGTTGACGCAAATAGAGAAACGGCCGTTCAATTTGGAATTAGATCTATACCAACATTATTGATTTTTAAAAATGGTGAAGTTGCAGGATCACAAATCGGGGCAGTTAGTAAGCAGCAGCTTTTAGAGTTTATTCAAGCAGAAATATAATTTTGCATCTTTAGCAAAAAGCTACTATCATTCGCATATCACGGTCTTTTGACCACCATTCATTGTAATTTTTCTTTTCCAGAGGACAAAACCATATGAATTTATCAGAGATTAAAACTAAATCTATTAGTGATTTAATTGATATTGCTACCGATCTTGGCATCGAAGATGTCGGGCGACTTAAAAAGCAAGACATAATTTTTAGGATTTTTAAGCAACAAGCCAGTGAGGGAAGTGATATTTTCGGTGGCGGTGTTTTGGAAATACTTAATGATGGTTTTGGTTTTTTGAGATCGACTGAGAATTCTTACTGTACCAGTGCAGATGATATTTATGTTTCACCAAGCCAAGTTAGAAAGTTTGCGCTTAGAAAAGGTGATGAAGTTCAAGGCAAGATAAGGCCGCCCAAGGATCAAGAAAGATATTTTGCGCTTGTCCAAATCGATACCATCAATGGAGAAACACCAGATAAGGCTAAAAAGAAAATACTATTTGAAAATCTGACTCCTCTCTTTCCTAATAATAGACTAATGCTTGAGCAAGGCACTGGATCAAATGCTGACATCTCATCAAGGGTTATTGATTTAACTGCTCCTATCGGTAAAGGCCAACGTGGCTTAATTGTGTCGCCTCCCAAAGCAGGTAAAACCTTAATGCTTCAAAGTATTGCTCACTCAATTACAAAAAATAATCCTGAAGTCGAGTTAATTGTCTTGTTAATTGATGAGAGACCTGAAGAGGTTACCGACATGAGTCGAACTGTAAGAGGAGAAGTGGTTGCCAGTACTTTTGATGAGCCTCCAACTAGACATGTTCAAGTTGCGGATATGGTGATTGAAAAGGCTAAACGCTTAACTGAACATAAGAAAGATGTTGTTATATTGCTTGATTCAATCACTAGGCTGGGAAGAGCTTATAATGCAGTGCAACCAGCTTCGGGGAAGATACTTTCTGGAGGTGTAGATTCAAATGCGCTAGAAAGACCAAAAAGATTTTTTGGAGCGGCTAGAAATCTTGAAGAGGGCGGAAGTCTTACTATCATTGCAACTGCTTTAGTGGATACTGGTTCAAAAATGGATGAAGTAATTTATGAAGAATTTAAGGGCACGGGAAATATGGAGATTCATCTGGAAAGAAACATTGCTGAAAAAAGAATCTATCCTGCTATAAATATTAGACGTTCAGGAACTCGAAGAGAGGACTTACTTACCACTGATGAAGAACTACAAAGAATGATAATTTTAAGAAAACTTCTAGATGATATGGAAGATGCTCAAGCTATCGAGTGGCTGATAGAGAAACTTAAAATGACAAAGACTAATGATGAATTCTTTGCTGCAATGCGAAGTGGAAACGGAAAGAAGAAAAGTTAGTTAATTTTTATACAAGCATCAATCATATCTTCATCGATTGCACTGCTCGCCTGAACAATCTTACCTGATACCTTGCTAACATGATTGGCTATTCTCGTTGATGGAATTATCCATGTTGTGCTTGATAAAGCCTTTTTAGAAAGGTCTGCAGTTAGAGCATCAAAAATATTTGTGCTGTAAATAAAGACAATGTTTTCGGAGGACTCTAATTCTTTTTGTAAATTCTTAACCATTTCATGATTTATTTCTAAATCATGAGATGCAATATAAACTACTTCTGTTTCTTCATTGCTTGAGATACTTTTCTCGGACCATGAATTGCTAAAAATAATTACTTTTTTTAATCCCTCATCTTGCATCAGCAGTCCAAGTCCTTCAGATTGAAATTCTTTAGGGATTAGACTATGAAGACCATGGTTTGAAAGATTTTCTTGAGTAGATGGGCCGACTGCAAGGAATTTTGCATTGCATTCCTCTAGAGAGATAAAATCTTGAACAATTTTTATCCCGTACTTTACTGCTGCGGCACTGGTAAAAGCTATGCCATCAAAAGTATGAATATCTTTGAGTATCTCAATATCGGCTGATGTTAAGTTTTTGCGTTGTTTAATATCTGATAATGGAAATGAAGTATGTTCAATATTTAATGCTTCTAATTTATAGCTAAGCTTTCTTGCTTGTTTGTGTGGTCTGGTATTAATGATCATTAATTTGAAATTAATTCTTTGATTTTTAAATCTTCTATTTTATTAAATAACTCTAAATAAAATTGATCTAATTCAGCTTCAATGAAACACATATCAATTTTTTCTACTTTTAAGCTTTTGTGATCAAACGCACGAAGATTCACCTCGAACGTACTTTCTTTTATTTTTTTGCAAATCAAAGCAATTGCAGAGTTACAGTCACCTTCTAAATATTTAATAATTTTTCTCTCAACAGAGGCAATAAAGTATGTTTCATGATGATTAATGCTTTTAATGATTTCTAATTTCTGTGGATTTATATCTCTACCCACTTCAATTCCAATTATTGCTTGTGTCGCTGCAGGAAGCATTACTGATGAATCAATTTTCTCTACATTTTCTAAATTTAACTGAAGTCTATCCAGAGCAGCTGTCGCTATAACTAATGCATCAAATTCATTATCTTTTAACTTTTTTATTCTTGTATGAATATTGCCTCTAACTGGACACACTTCCAAAGAAGGATTGAATAATTTGACTTGTGCTGCACGTCTAGGAGATGAGGTTGCGACAATTGATTTATCTTTTAGCTGGTGAAGGGTTATTGATTCTTTAAAAATAATTGAATCGGAAGGGTTAGCCCGCTCTAGAGTGGCTACTATTTGGAATTCATCATTAAGATCTGCTGGAACATCTTTAAGGCTATGCACCGCAATGTCTGCATCACCCATCACTAATGCTTCTTCAAGTCGTTTAACAAAGACACCTTTTCCACCTAATTCATGAATTGGCCTTAAGTCCTTGTCACCTTCAGAATCAAGGGGTATCAACTCACAAATACAATCTGGATGCTTATCAATGATTGCTTGTTTTACAGCTTCGGCTTGATAAAGGGCTAAAGGAGATTTTCGTGTTGCAATTTTTATTTCCATTGAATGAGTTGTCCTTTTGCTTCTCCTACTTTTTTTTCTCTTATGGCTTTTAAAGTATCGGGTATATTAATGGAGATTCTTGCTGCATGCTCTAAAAAAATAAAACCATTCTTTGAAAGCATTTTATTTAAAGCAATAGCTTCTAATAGAATTTCATAATCTTTGAACTCGTAGGGAGGATCCATAAAAATAAGGTCAAATACTTCTTCATTGCCATGCATCCATGCAGAAACATCAGCTCTAATGCATTCACACTTATCCTTATAATTAAGCTCACCAGTTAATTTATTAATCTTATTGATGTGATCTTTTGTATGATCAACAAATGTAACCTTTGATGCACTTCGAGAGAGACATTCCAGACCAAGACTTCCAGTCCCTGCAAATAAATCCAAGCAATTTGAATCCAGAATATTGAATTGCACCCAATCAAAAGCAATTTTTTTTAAACGATCACTGGTAGGCCTTAATTTTGAACTAGGTCTAAAATTTATCTTGAATCCCTTGTTAGAACCACTGATAATTCTTATGCTTGGATTAGTTTTCAATATTTCTAAAAGTAAGTTTATAAATGTTACAACAAGAATTCCTAAAATCGATGAGATATTTAGCTGCCTCAGTCAGTATTATCTCTGCAAAGGATTCAAATGATAAGCCTTATGCAATGACGGCATCCTCAGTTACTTCTTTAACTCTTGAACCCCCATCAATCTTGGTATGCGTCAATCATGATGCATCAATTCATGACCATCTATTAAATGATGAGGCTAAGTTTTGCGTTAATTTGCTCAAGCAAAATCAACAAGACATCGCTACACTCTGCAGCATCAAAGAAAAAGAAGATCAAAGATTTGAAGATAAAAATTGGAATTTAGACAGTGTCCCTTTTTTACAAGGCTCTCAATCGAATTTATTTTGTAACGTTAAGAAATATTTAGACTATGAAACCCATACTATAATAATTGGAGAGGTTTATAAATCTCATAACGATGATGACTTTGACACTTTGATGTATGCAAATGGAAAATACTTATAACTTATTAAAATCATTCTTATCTTTGTTGTTATGTGCCTTGTGTGCATTATCAATGTTTCATTTGTATGGAGAAGAAACAGAACCTCAGGCATATGTAATTTCTCCAAAAAATGGTGATATTGTTTCGAGTCCCTTCAAGGTTATATTTGGCCTTAAGAATTTTGGTGTTGTGCCTGCAGGCATTGACCTTGAATTTGCAGGGCACCATCACCTCTTCGTCAACAGCCCAGGAATAGATTATTCAAAACCAATTCCAGCTGATAAAAATCATTTACATTTTGGAAAAGGGCAGACTGAAACTGTCCTTGATTTAGAGCCAGGTGAATATCAACTTCAATTAGTTCTAGGTAATTATTTGCATATCCCCTTTAACCCGAGCATTGAATCAAAAATAATTTCAATAAAAGTTAAAGCCAATTAGCTTTTAATTAATGCGTCAATTGAAGAATTCATAAAGGGAACAATATTGTCTTTTGCAGCTCTCAGAGCAGCGATTGGAGGAGGTAAAGAGTTTTCATCTTCCCCTGGAGTCTCATTGAAATTATTCAATTTGTCGTTTAGACCAACTATCCCATGTAAAAAAGCCCATACCTTGACACACTTTTCATCATATTCTCTATCATTCTTGAGCACAATATATCTTTTAATTGATGATTTGAGAGCATTGTATGAATCTAGTGCAGCACCATGAAGGTCTGGGAAATTTCTAAAATCTTTGATGACTGTACCAAACATAACCTCATAAATATTTTTGTTAGTTTGTGCAAAATCCAAATAAGCCAACATTCCATCAACTAGTGTTTTTTTTGAAATCCTGCTTGTTTTAGATGTATCCACGATTTCATCAATTGATTTTTTCATCTCGACAAATCCATAAGCAGCTACAGCGGCCAACAGCGATTCTTTAGTTTCAAAATGCCTATAGGGTGCTGTTTGAGAGACATTTGCTTCCTTGGCAATACCTCTTAAGCTAATTTTGTCATGACCATGTTCTTCACATAAGGTGCACGCACAACGGATAAGTTCTGAGCGCAAATTTCCGTGATGATATTTCATATTTATGTTGACACTGTAAACATTTAGTACTATGTTTACGCTGTAAACATTAATTCTTAACTATAAATTTGTCAAATAAATGAAAAAATTGATATACAAAAACCAAACTCTCGTAGCTTTTTTAATTTCAGTAAGCTCTTTAAATATAATTTTGATAACTATGTTTCAACTAACAAAGATAGGTTAATTCTATGAAAAAACTTTTCTTGTTTCTTATCCTTGGAGCTTCGACTCTTTTGATGGGGCAGGATTCATTGGAGGTTTTAGAAGTTGAAATTCAAGATAGTTACAAAGAGATTAAATTAATACCAGGAAAAGTACTTCCGACTCAAATATCAAATCTTGCTTTTGAAATTCCTGGGATTGTTTATAAGATCAATGCAGACATAGGAGATAGGTTTGCAAAGGGCGATGTCCTTGCTGAACTTGATAGCAGAGAGGTTAATGCAAATTTTATGCAAGCCGAGGCAAGGTTTAAATTATCTAAGCTTGCTCTTGATCGTTTTGAGGACCTCAAAAAAGATGGCTTTATTTCTGCACAAGAATTTGATCGTGCCAGTGCAGAATATGATGTAGCTAAATCTGAACTAGAATTTTTCAAAGTAAAACTTTCTCAAACTAAAATCACTGCTCCATACGATGGTTTTATCCAAGATCGTATGATTGATAAAGGTACCATTATCTCTCCCGGGGCTATGATCTTTCAATTTGTAAGCTCAACTTCCGTTGAGGCACATGTCTCAATACCTAGCAACATCATTCAGAACCTTGTGATTGGACAAGAATATACATTCACTATTGAAGGTGGAAATGCAAAAGCAAAATTCTCCCGTGTTGCTCCTATGACTATTGGAGGATCAACCAATCGTTTAGCAATCTTTAGGTTTAAAGAGTTCATCAATCCTGGTTCGATAGGCTATCTCAATTATGAGAATTTAGTCCTAGAAAAAGGAGTCTGGGTTCCGTTTAGTGCTTTATCAGAATCTGACCAAGGCTTATGGAGTTTGTTTGTCCTTGCACCTGAAAATGATAGTTTTGGATCAGTAAAGGTAGTTCGAGAGCTTGTTGAGTTGTTGCATATTGAAGGTAATTTTGCTTATGTAACTGGGACCTTAACTCCGGGTGAGCAAGTTATTGTGGGTGGGGCATCAAAAGTAATTGAAGGCAAGATCTACGATTAATTTCCGCCATGAATCCCATAGAAATATTCCTTGAAAGACCTAGAGTCTTTATTCTAACAATTATATTTATTTTAATTTCAGGATTTTTTGCTCTTAATTCTGTTCCAAGGCAAGAAAATCCAGAGCTTGCCCAAAGATGGTCAAACGTTCAGGTTATTTATCCGGGAGCCTCTCCCGAAAGAATTGAAACTCAAGTATTAGAGCCACTTGAAGCTAAATTAAGAGAAGTTTTTGAAGTAAGAAGATTAGTCTCCTCAGCTTCAGATGGCTTCAGTCTGACCTTGGTTGAGCTAAAAGAAGATGTAGATCCATCTCTTATCGAAGATGCATGGTCAGAAGTTCAGGACAAGATTGATCAGGCTAAAGTTAACTTACCGCGAAATGTAGATACGGAATTAATAAGAAGTAGTGGTCCACCAGCTACATTAATTTATGCAATTAAATGGATGGAAGATGGTCCTCCACCAAAAATTCTTATGACCAGGGTGGCAGATGATTTAAGGCTGGAGCTGGCGTATGGCGGAGGCACGGATAAAGCCTTTATATTTGGTGGCACCGAGGAAGAAGTCCTTATTGAGATTGATAATGCAAGAATCTCTAGCATGGGATTATCATTCCAAGAAATAGCAAATCGAGTCCAAGCTTTAGATAACAAAAGACCTATAGGAGTATTCACAGATCAAAGTAGTGAAATATTGGTCAAATCAAAGGATAACTTTAGGACTATTCAAGAAATAGAAGACTTACCAATAGAGACTTTTGATGGAACGGAAATAGTCAGGCTTGGGGACATTGCTAGCGTTAAGAAAACTCCAAGAATTCCTTCTGAAGAAATAATTTATGTAGATGGGCAGCCTGCAATCTTGATTCAAGTACATGCAGCTTTTCAGCAAAGGATAGATTTATATGTAAATAATCTTGAAAAAATTGCCGAAGCCTATGATAAAAACCTTCCTGATGAGTTAAGTGTGGTAAAGCTCTATGATGAATCCTTTTACCTAAATCAGAAATTTGACAATCTTTCTTGGAGCATCTTTTTTGCAACCAATATTGTTATATTGCTAAGCTTTTTCTTGCTGGGACTTAGGTCTGCTTTAATTGTAGGCGTAACCATTCCGCTGACTATTTGTTTGGTTCTTTTGGGTTGTAATTTATTGGGATTGCCACTCCATCAAACATCCATGACAGGAATAATAATTGCACTGGGATTACTTATTGATAATGCAATTATTATGGTTGAAGACTATAAATTTAGACGGCGAAGCGGTCATGCTCCCAGAAGTGCAGCTTTAATTTCATTTAAACATCTTTGGGTGCCATTAGCGGCTGCTACAGCAACCACAGCGTTTGCTTTTCTACCGATTGCTGCAGGGAAGGGTCCAAGTTCAGAATTTGTCGGCGGTATGGCAATCACAGTAATTCTTTCGGTGTGTGGCTCCTTATTTTTAGCTTTATTCATAACTCCTGTTTTTCTAAACCTTTTAGAAAAAATTCCACTATTTAAAAGTCAAAAACTTGCTACCGAGGGCTATTCAAATGAAGATTTAGCTCGCCACTATCGCAACTTCTTAAAGTGGTCATTTGACAAACCTCGTCGGGGTATTTTATTAGCACTTATTCTTCCTACCATCGGTTTTCTAGCGTTCCCATTACTTAAGCAAGATTTTTTCCCTGAGTTAGATCGAAATATGTTCAGGGTTATAGTTGAGCTACCACCAAACTCTTCAATTGATGCAACTGAAAAAGAGATTCTTAGATTAAGGGAGGAGATGTATGAAAAGGCAGGCTTTGAGATTAAATCTGATGTTTGGTTTATTGGGCGAAACCTTCCACGTGTTCTTTACAATGTAATCGGAGGAGACTCACCTTTAGGTAATAACAATGTAGCAGATGCATTTTTTATTTCTGAAGACTACTCCAAAATGATGAAAGGCCTCCCAGCATTAGCAAGGTCTATGGTTGAAACAAATCCTGATCTCAGAATCATTATTGATAAGTTTGATTCTGGTCCACCAGTTTTTGCTGCTGTTGAGTATCGAATATTAGGAGATGATCCAAAGGTTTTACAAGTATTGGGTGAGCAATTAGAGCTGATCATGAATAATGCACCGGATGTTTTCTTAACAAGAGCAGATCTATCTCAAATCAGCGCAAAGTTTGAAATTGATTTCAATAATTCTCAATTATTATTATCTGGTGTAAACACACAGGTTCTTTTAAATGAAATCTCTATAGCAACTCAAGGCATTAATGTTGGAACAATGCTTGATGGAAATAAAGAAATTCCTTTAAGAATTAGAGGGATGAAGTATCAAGATTTGAATGATTCAATTCAATACATCTCCATTCCCGGAGATAATTCCCTTAATTACTCTTCTAGTTTTGGTGAGCTTAAATTAACCTCCAAGCCAACATCACTAGCTCGTTTTAAAGGCTCTAAGTCAAATACTGTTCAAGGTTGGATTTGGCCAGACAAACTTGCATCAGGCACCGAACGCTACATTAAGACTTCCATTGATAAATTTAAAGAGTCTTTACCTCCCGGATATCGATTAGAGCTTTCTGGTGAGGCTGAATCTAGATCAGAGTCGCAAGGACAACTTTTTTCCTCTGCTGCAATATTTTTTATCCTAATAATTATTGCTCTAATTTCTGCGCTCAATTCTTTTAGAGAGGCAACAATTATCTTAAGCGTTGCAATACTATGTACAGGCTTGGCTTTTGTGGGCTTGGTCTTGGGGAATGCTAATTTTGGTTTTATAGGTTTGGTTGGAGCAGTAGGTCTAGTCGGTTTATCCATCAATGATTCAATAGTTGTTCTATCTCATATTAAAGAGGCAAATGAGAATAATGATCTCACTAAGGAAGGATTGATAGATGTGGTGATGCGCTCCACTAGACATATCATTACAACCTCGGTGACTACCATAGGAGGATTCTTACCTCTGCTAGTTTCAAGTATATTTTTTAAACCCCTTGCTTGGGCAATGGCGGGCGGAGTCTTTGGAGCAACAATAATTGCTTTATTTTATATTCCCAGCCTTTATCTCATCAAAGAGAAGATAATTTGATTTAGGAGTCTTTTTGTAAGGGTTTTGGAGCCCTCATTTCTACTGTAGCTGCTTGAGTTGTAACTCTTGATGTTTTTAAATCTTGATCAGGATAATTTATTGCAATAACTTCATTTACCTCTTCAAGTAAATCAAGGTATCCTAAATTTTCATATGATTGTTGAAGTATGTATAGAGCCCTAAGATTCTCGCTAGAATTAGGAATATTTTCAATAACATATTTAGCTCTTCTGAGTGATGCGATGTATGCTTTTCTTTTTATGTAATATTCAGCAGCGGTAAGCTCATGCCTTGCTATCATATTTCTTAAATAGATTAATCTTTGATTAGCATAAGGAGCATATTGGCTCTCTGGAAAACGCATAAGAAATTCAGTCAGCTCAGCGAATGATTGTTTTGCACCCGAGATATCACGCCTTTGTAAAGTGCTTTGAAAAAGTCGAGCAAAGAAGCTTTTATCACGAGTATAATTTGTTATGCCCCTCATAAAGTACGCATAATCAATATTGGGATGTCTTGGGTGCATTCTGATAAAGGTTTCTGCAGCAGAGTAGGAGGCTTCATCATCTCCATTCATGTAATGAGCATAAATAAGCTCAGACTGTGCTTGTTCAGCATACCTTCCAAATGGATATCTTGTAACAATCATCTCAAGGGCTTCAATTGCTGAAAAATAATTACTTGCTTTCATTCGACTTTGTGCAATTTCGTAGTATTGTTGCTCTGGCTGCTCAATAACTTTTCCGTCTGAGCTGCATCCTGTGAATACAATTAACAAAGCAAGTATGGCTAGGTTACTTTTGAGCAATTTTTTGATATGTATACTCATAATTTGGCAACATTTTACCCTTTTAATTCTAAGCTTAGTAAACTAATCATAAAAATTTTTAGACTATTAAATTTTTTGTCAGTTCCTTATGAAGCATAAAAAGTTAGAAATTCCTGAAATCCTGCATGGTAAAAGGGCTGATATTGCAATTAGTGAGCTTCTTGGCAATGAATTATCTAGAAATCAGACCAAGGATTTAATTAAATCGGGTGATATTTTGATTAATGATGAGCAGTGCAAGCCAAAAGATAAAGTCTGTCATAATGATCAAATACATGTCTCCATTCCAAATACCGAAGTATCTTCATGGACCGCAGAGGATATTAAACTTGATATTATTTTTGCATGTGATGATTATGCAATCATAGATAAACCAGCTGGGATAGTAATGCACCCTGGAGCAGGTGTTAAGTCAGGCACTCTAGCAAATGCAGTAGCAAAAATTTTTCCAGAAGTTTTAAGCCTTCCAAGAAACGGAATAGTGCACAGGCTTGATAAAGATACCTCAGGGTTAGTAGTTATTGCGAGAAAAAATGGTTTTAGAAATCACATTGCTGAGCAATTCCAAAATAGAAGAGTAGAAAAAAAATATCTAGCAGTAATAAAGGGTGAGATTCTTGGTGCTCTTACTTTAGACAAGCCTATTGCCAGGGATAGACAAAATAGAACTAAGATGAAAGTTGATGAAAGTGGAAGAGAGGCTATATCCGAAGCGATATCTTTAGAAAGTTTTGATGGATACTCTTTGGTTGAAGTAAGAATTGAAACCGGAAGGACCCATCAAATACGAGTGCATTTAAGCTCAAATAAAACTCCAATAATTGGAGACAAGGCTTATGGTTCTGGAAGCCAACTAATCAAGAACCTTTCTGAAGATTTAAAGGATAAAATTTTGTCATTTCCAAGGCAGGCTCTCCATGCATATCAATTAGCATTTCTGGATGCTAGCAATGATATGCAGACTTATAAGAGTGATCCACCAGATGACATCTTAGGCTTAATAGAATCATTGAGGAGCAATGAAAATGCTTGAAATACTTGTTTTTACAAGAATTTAAGGTATAAATCCATCTTCCAATTTAGATTATTAGGTATGAACTTATCTGGCGGTGACATGTTAATGCGGGCTCTTAGAGAAGAGGGCGTTAAATTTATATTCGGCTATCCCGGAGGAGCTGCTTTACATATTTACGATTCTGTTTTCCGTCAAAAGAGTATTGAGCACATTTTAGTTAGACATGAGCAAGGCGCCACTCATGCAGCTGATGGTTATGCAAGAGCTACTGGAAAGCCTGGAGTTGTACTGGTCACCTCCGGACCCGGGGCCACAAATGCAATTACTGGGATAGCAACAGCTTTCATGGACTCCATTCCTATGATTGTTATCTCAGGTCAAGTTCAAAGCCATTTAATAGGAACAGATTCATTCCAGGAAACTGACATGATTGGTATTTCGAGGCCAATAGTTAAGCACAGTTATATTATTCAAGATGTTCGGGATATTCCAAAAGTAGTCCAAGAAGCATTTCATATAGCCACTTCAGGAAGGCCTGGACCAGTCGTAATTGATATTCCTAAAGATATGACTGATCCTTCTAAAAAGTTTAAATATCTAAAACCAGCTAATCCTGACATTAGATCGTATAAACCAAAATCATTGCCACATCCAGGGCAGATAAAAAAAGCAGCAAAAGCTATCTTGTCATCCGAGAGGCCAGTAATTTATTCAGGTGGTGGAGTAATCATTGGCAATGCTTCTAAAGAATTAAATGACCTTAATAAGCTCTTAAAAGTACCATTAACTAGTACTCTAATGGGTCTCGGAGCATTCCCTGCAAATAATAAACTTTTTCTTGGCATGCTGGGCATGCATGGCACTTATCAAGCAAATATGTCAATGCATAATGCAGATCTTATTCTAGCTATAGGCGCAAGGTTCGATGATAGGATTACCAACACTCCAGCACTTTTTGCACCTAATGCAAAAATTGTTCATATAGATGTTGATCCAGCCTCAATATCAAAAATTATCAATGCTGATATCCCCATAGTTGGGCAAGTGAAGGAATCATTGCAGGCTCTTATAAAAGAAATCAAAAGGTCAAAGATAAAAATTGATTCAGATGCTATTGAAGATTGGCTAAACAAAATTAATATTTGGAGAGAGAAGCATGGTCTTGATCATGAACTTTATATGAAACACCTCAAAACTAAGGCAATTTTGCCACAAGCTGTTGTTCAGGAGCTATATCATGCAACAAATGGAGATGCTTACGTAACTTCAGATGTGGGTCAACATCAGATGTTTGTTGCACAGTATTATCATTTTAATAAGCCAAGGAGATGGATTAATTCTGGTGGCTTGGGAACAATGGGATTCGGTTTGCCAGCTGCTTTAGGTGTTAAGCTGGCTTTCCCAAAAAAAGAGGTAGTTTGTGTTACGGGTGAAGGCAGCATTCAGATGTGCATCCAAGAACTTTCTACCTGCTTGCAGTATGGATTACCTATAAAAATTATTAATATCAATAATGAAGCACTTGGCATGGTTAAGCAGTGGCAAGACATGAACTATGGTGGAAGACATTCAGAAAGCACATATCAAAATTCATTACCGGATTTTGTAAAGCTGACAGAATCATATGGCCATGTTGGAATGCGAGTAAAAAAATATGCTGATCTAAGGCCAGCACTTAACAAAGCTTTTTCCATGAAGAGAAAATTGGTTTTCATAGATGTATTGGTGGATCCAAATGAGCATGTGTACCCAATGCTTGTTGCACCAAATGGAAGTATGAAAGATATGTGGCTGAGCAAATCAGATAAAGTATGAGAAGAACGCTTTCAATATTAATAGAAAACAAGCCAGGAGCACTTGCCAGAGTGGTCGGACTTTTTCACCAACGTGGTTATAACATTGAATCTTTAAATGTTGCTCCAATTTTTGATGGTAGTTATTCCAGAATGACAGTTTCTACTAGAGGCACTGAAAATGTTGTTGAGCAAATTACTAAACAAATTAATAAGATCATAGATGTAATAAAAGTTTCAGATCTCACTGAAGGCGAGCATCATGAAATTGAAATGATTTTAATTAAAATGCAAGCATCTAAGTTCACAAAAAAACTTCGTGATAAGTTAAATTCTCAACAATTAAATGTAATTGAGGAATCAAAAGATATTGTAGTCCTCTCAATTATTGATCCTTCGTCCTCTTATGAAGCCATTATTAAGAGCATTGGGATATCCAATATTTTAGAAGTTGTGAGATCGGGAAGTTTAGGAATTCATGAATCTACTAAAACACTTAAATTATAGGAATTAATATGAAAATTTTTTATGAAGATGACGCAAATCTAGAAATAATTAAGAATATGAGAGTTAGTATTATTGGATATGGTTCACAAGGCCATGCTCATGCAAACAACTTAAATGATTCTGGTGTCGATGTTACCGTTGGTTTAAGAGAGGGATCATCTTCATGGAATAAAGCAGAAGATGCTGGCTTAAAAGTTTCTTCTGTCTCAGAAGCATCAAAAGGAGCGGATCTAATTATGATCCTTGCACCAGATGAGTTTCAACAAGAGCTTTTCGATAATGAAATTAAACCAAATATTTCAAATGGATGTGTCTTGGCATTTGCGCATGGTTTTAATATTCACTTTAAAAAAATTATTCCCTCAGATGATCAATCGGTGATTATGATTGCACCTAAAGGTCCCGGCCATACAGTTAGAAGTACTTATCTTCAAGGTGGTGGAGTCCCCTCTCTGGTCGCTGTTTATCAAGATGCAGTTCATGACAAAGATTACTCAGCTCTTGATATTGCAAAGTCCTACGCAAAAGCTAATGGTGGAACCAGAGCCGGAGTCCTTGAAACAAATTTTAGGGAAGAAACTGAAACTGATTTATTTGGAGAGCAGGCAGTCCTCTGTGGAGGTATTACTGCTCTTATCAAGGCTGGCTATGAAACTCTTGTTGAGGCGGGCTATAGTCCTGAAATGGCCTATTTTGAATGCCTGCATGAAACAAAATTAATTGTTGATCTAATCCACGAGGGTGGTATTGGAAATATGCATTACTCAATATCTAATACTGCAGAGTATGGTGACTACGTCAGTGGGCCAAAAGTGATAACACAACAAACCAAAGATTCTATGAAAGAAATTCTAGCTAAAATTCAGTCTGGAGAGTTTGCAGATGAGTTCTTGAAAGACTGCAGTCAAAGCAATGATGGAACAGGTGGACCGGTCATGAAAGCTAACAGAAAAAGCAATGCTGATCACTCAATTGAGGTGGTTGGAAACGAGCTAAGATCTAAAATGAAGTTCCTTCAAACTGAAAAATTAGTCGATAAGAAAAAAAATTAAAAAAACGGTATCTTATTGTAATTAACAGGTGTAGAATTCCCTTTCTGCCCGAGAGGCGGCTTGATATTTAACATTTTTGGTTACTCGTGTGGGTGTTCAAAATACGAGAAATTATAAAAAAATTTGTTGCTTGAAATAGCAACACAATGATCATAATTGAAGAGTTTGATCATGGCTCAGATTGAACGCTGGCGGTAGGCTTAACACATGCAAGTCGAGCGGTAACAGACATTTTGATTTTGCTTGCAAAATCTCGTGCTGACGAGCGGCGAACGGGTGAGTAACGCGTAGGAATCTACCTAGTAGAAGGGGATAGCCCGAGGAAACTCGGATTAATACCGTATACGTCCTTAGGGAGAAAGAGGGCTTAGCTTTGATGCTCTCGCTATTAGATGAGCCTGCGTAAGATTAGCTTGTTGGTGAGGTAAAGGCTTACCAAGGCGACGATCTTTAGCTGGTCTGAGAGGACGATCAGCCACATTGGGACTGAGACACGGCCCAGACTCCTACGGGAGGCAGCAGTGGGGAATATTGGACAATGGGCGCAAGCCTGATCCAGCCATACCGCGTGTGTGAAGAAGGCTTTCGGGTTGTAAAGCACTTTAAGTAAGGAAGAAAAGAGTATTGTTAATACCAATACTCCGTGACATTACTTACAGAATAAGGACCGGCTAATTCCGTGCCAGCAGCCGCGGTAATACGGAAGGTCCAAGCGTTAATCGGAATTACTGGGCGTAAAGCGCGCGTAGGTGGTTTATTAAGTTGGGTGTGAAAGCCCCGGGCTCAACCTGGGAACTGCATCCAAAACTGATTCACTAGAGTACGAAAGAGGAAAGTAGAATTCACAGTGTAGCGGTGGAATGCGTAGATATTGTGAAGAATACCGATGGCGAAGGCAGCTTTCTGGTTCTGTACTGACACTGAGGTGCGAAAGCGTGGGTAGCGAACAGGATTAGATACCCTGGTAGTCCACGCCGTAAACGATGACAACTAGCTGTTGGGAAGCTATGCTTTTCAGTGGCGCAGCTAACGTCTTAAGTTGTCCGCCTGGGGAGTACGGCCGCAAGGTTAAAACTCAAATGAATTGACGGGGACCCGCACAAGCGGTGGAGCATGTGGTTTAATTCGATGCAACGCGAAAAACCTTACCTACACTTGACATACTTGGAATCTTTTGTAATGAAAGAGTGCCTTTTGGAGCCAAGATACAGGTGCTGCATGGCTGTCGTCAGCTCGTGTCGTGAGATGTTGGGTTAAGTCCCATAACGAGCGCAACCCTTACCCTTATTTGCCAGCGATTCGGTCGGGAACTATAAGGGGACTGCCGGTGATAAACCGGAGGAAGGTGAGGACGACGTCAAGTCATCATGGCCCTTACGTGTAGGGCTACACACGTGCTACAATGGGGAGTACAGATAGACGCTAAAGCGCGAGCTGGTGCTAATCTCATAAAACTCTTCGTAGTCCGGATTGCAGTCTGCAACTCGACTGCATGAAGTCGGAATCGCTAGTAATCGCGAATCAGCATGTCGCGGTGAATACGTTCTCGGGTCTTGTACACACCGCCCGTCACACCATGGGAGTGTATTGCACCAGAAGTGGGTAGTCTAACCTTCGGGAGGGCGCTCACCACGGTGTGGTCCATGACTGGGGTGAAGTCGTAACAAGGTAGCCGTAGGGGAACCTGTGGCTGGATCACCTCCTTATATTTATTGCGTTTTTGACCGCCCACACGAGTAACTAAAAGTGTTGAACAGATCTTTTAAATTAATGGTATGTAATTTCCAAAACGTAAAATTTACGTTTTAGATCACTGCATAACAATGAAGTAATTTAATTAAGTTATTCTCAAAACATAACCTTTTTTAAGGTTATATGATCAAGTAATTAAGAGCACAAGGCGGATGCCTTGGCAGCTGAAGGCGATGAAGGACGTTGTAACTTGCGATAAGCTTCGGGGAGCTAGTAAACAAGCTTTGATCCGAAGATTTCCGAATGGGAAAACCCAGTATACATAAGTATATTATTTCATACTGAATACATAGGTATGAAAGGCAAACCTAGGGAACTGAAACATCTAAGTACCTAGAGGAAAAGAAATCAACCGAGATTCCGGGAGTAGCGGCGAGCGAAACTGGAGCAGCCCTTAAGCTTGATATAACTCAGTAGAACATTCTGGAAAGTTTGGCCATAGTAGGTGATAGCCCTGTATATGAAAAGTTATAACAAGTGAAATCGAGTAGGTCGGGACACGTGAAATCTTGACTGAACATGGGGGGACCATCCTCCAAGGCTAAATACTCTCAGCTGACCGATAGTGAACCAGTACCGTGAGGGAAAGGCGAAAAGAACCCCGGCGAGGGGAGTGAAATAGAACCTGAAACCTTGTGCTTACAAGCAGTCGGAGCAGACTTGTTCTGTGACGGCGTACCTTTTGTATAATGGGTCAACGACTTAATTTCAGTAGCAAGCTTAACCGTTAGGGGAGGCGTAGGGAAACCGAGTCTTAATAGGGCGCTGAGTTGCTGGAATTAGACCCGAAACCAGGTGATCTATCCATGGCCAGGGTGAAGGTTAGGTAACACTGACTGGAGGCCCGAACCCACTTATGTTGAAAAATGAGGGGATGAGCTGTGGATAGGAGTGAAAGGCTAATCAAACCTGGAGATAGCTGGTTCTCTTCGAAAACTATTTAGGTAGTGCCTCATGTATTACCATTGGGGGTAGAGCACTGTTTCGGCTAGGGGGTCATCCCGACTTACCAAACCGATGCAAACTCCGAATACCAATGAGTATGAGCATGGGAGACAGACTGCGGGTGCTAACGTCCGTAGTCGAGAGGGAAACAACCCAGACCGTCAGCTAAGGTCCCTAATCATGATTAAGTGGGAAACAATGTGGGAAGGCACAAACAGCTAGGAGGTTGGCTTAGAAGCAGCCATCCTTTAAAGAAAGCGTAATAGCTCACTAGTCGAGTCGGCCTGCGTGGAAGATATAACGGGGCTAAATCATGAACCGAAGCTACGGATCTTCTTTTAGAAGATGGTAGAAGAGCGTTCCGTAAGCCGTTGAAGGTGTGTTGTAAGACATGCTGGAGGTATCGGAAGTGCGAATGTTGACATGAGTAACGATCAAAGAGGTGAAAAACCTCTTCGCCGAAAAACCAAGGGTTCCTGTCCAACGCTAATCGAGGCAGGGTGAGTCGGCCCCTAAGGCGAGGGCGAAAGCCGTAGTCGATGGGAAACAGGTTAATATTCCTGTACTTCTTGTAATTGCGATGGGGTGACGGAGAAGGTTAGGCTAGCACGGCGACGGTTGTCCGTGTTTAAGGTTGTAGGCTTGTGTTTTAGGTAAATCCGGAACACTTTAAGGCCGAGAACTGATGACGACCACTCATGTAGTGGGAAGTAGTTGATACCATGCTTCCAGGAAAAACCTCTAAGCTTAAATTACAAGGAACCGTACCCGAAACCGACACAGGTGGTTAGGTAGAGAATACCAAGGTGTTTGAGAGAACTTGGGTGAAGGAACTAGGCAAAATAACACCGTAACTTCGGGAGAAGGTGTGCCGTGTTGTGTGATGAGATTTACTCTCTAAGCATGGCATGGTCGAAGATACCAGGTGGCTGCGACTGTTTATTAAAAACATAGCACTCTGCAAACTCGTAAGAGGACGTATAGGGTGTGACGCCTGCCCGGTGCCGGAAGGTTAATTGATGGGGTTAGCTTCGGCGAAGCTCTTGATCGAAGCCCCGGTAAACGGCGGCCGTAACTATAACGGTCCTAAGGTAGCGAAATTCCTTGTCGGGTAAGTTCCGACCTGCACGAATGGCGTAACGATGGCCACACTGTCTCCACCCAAGACTCAGTGAAATTGAATTCGCTGTTAAGATGCAGTGTACCCGCAGCTAGACGGAAAGACCCCGTGCACCTTTACTACAGGTTCACACTGGACTTTGATTTTATTTGTGTAGGATAGGTGGGAGACTTTGAAGCCAAAACGCTAGTTTTGGTGGAGTCGTCCTTGAAATACCACCCTTGTAAAGTTGAGGTTCTAACTTAGGCCCATTATCTGGGTTGAGGACAGTGTGTGCTGGGTAGTTTGACTGGGGCGGTCTCCTCCCAAAGAGTAACGGAGGAGTACGAAGGTATCCTCAGCACGGTCGGACATCGTGCAAAGAGTATAAAGGCAAAAGGATGCTTGACTGCGAGACCGACGGGTCGAGCAGGTAGGAAACTAGGTCTTAGTGATCCGGTGGTTCTGTATGGAAGGGCCATCGCTCAACGGATAAAAGGTACGCCGGGGATAACAGGCTGATACCCCCCAAGAGTTCACATCGACGGGGGTGTTTGGCACCTCGATGTCGGCTCATCACATCCTGGGGCTGGAGCAGGTCCCAAGGGTATGGCTGTTCGCCATTTAAAGTGGTACGCGAGCTGGGTTTAGAACGTCGTGAGACAGTTCGGTCCCTATCTACTGTGGGCGTTGGAGATTTGAGGGAAGCTGATCCTAGTACGAGAGGACCGGATTGGACGAACCTCTGGTGTTCCGGTTGTCACGCCAGTGGCATTGCCGGGTAGCTATGTTCGGAAAGGATAACCGCTGAAAGCATCTAAGCGGGAAGCCTCTCCCAAGATAAGATCTCCCTGAGACTTCGGTCTCCTTAAGAGTCGTCAAAGACTATGACGTTGATAGGCAAGATGTGTAAGCGCTGTGAGGCGTTGAGCTAACTTGTACTAATAACTCGTGAGGCTTGATTATGTAACCTTAAGAAAGGTTGCTTCTATCAAGTTTTGTAGTGCTCTAAAAATTACATACCAGTTTGCCTGATGACAATAGCAGTTTGGTACCACCTGATCCCATCTCGAACTCAGAAGTGAAACGAACTAACGCCAATGGTAGTGCAGGGCTTCCCTGTGTGAGAGTAGGAAATCGTCAGGCTTTTTATTTAGGAAGAGCTTTCAGTGATCTGAAAGCTCTTTTTTTTTGTTATAAAATTATCTTCATGGAACTTCAAGAAATCTCAGATCGTATGGAAATTGAGAAGCTTGTTACAAACTATGCTTCTGCCGTTGACCAAAAACAATTCCAAAGGTTTAGAGATTTTTTTACACCTGATTGCTTCATTGACTACACAAAGGTTGGAGGAATAAGCGGTACTTTAGAAGAAATAATTTCTTATTTAGAGTCAGCGCTTAAACACTTTCCCAATTATCAACATATGATCTCAAATATTTCTATTGATTTTGATGAAAGCAATAATTCAGCTATTGGCAAGGTCATGTGCTTCAACCCAATGGAGGATAAGAAGGGAAAAGTATTCTTTTTGGGGATGTGGTACAACGATAAATATCAGCGAACCAAGGATGGTTGGAAAATATCAGAAAGAATTGAAGAAAGTTCGTGGTCATTAAACGCACCCATCAATACGAAATAAGGATTTAAATTGATAATAGGTTTAACAGGCGGCATCGGATCAGGGAAATCAGCTGCAGGAAATATTTTTAGAAAGCATGAGATTACCGTAATTGATGCTGATCAAGCATCAAGGGAAGTTTTTGAGAAAGATCCTATAGCAAAATCTGAAGCGATTGATTTGTTAGGTCAAGAAATAGTTCAAAGTGATGGAAGTCTTAGTAGAGAAAAAATTAGAGACTTAGTATTCAATGATTATGACCTTAAAAGTAATTTAGAAAAAATTGTCCATCCAGCTGTTAGAAAAGTGATTAGTAACGAAATCCAAAAATCTGAGTCAATCTATACGATAATTGAGGTACCTTTAATTTTCGAAACTGATTCAGCCTCTAACTATCAACGAATTCTGGTGATTGATTGTAAGCCTGAGATTTCCTTAAATAGGGCAGCATCAAGAGATAATGTCCCTGACATTGAGATAAAAAAAATTATGCTCTCGCAATGCAGCAGAAATGAGAGGTTAAGTATCGCCAATGATGTAATCACCAATAATGACAGCCTGCAAGACTTAGAAGTAAAGATTTCAACCATCCATAACTTTTACTTAGAGTTATGTAATGAGTAACCAATTTTCATGCCCACAATGTAAAGGGGAAGCAGATATCAGCAAGAAAAATATATTTCGCCCATTTTGCTCAGAAAGGTGCAAGCTTATAGATCTAGGTGAGTGGGCTAATGAGGAAAAAGTTATACAAAGACCAATACACTCTGAAGATTTTTCTGAAGATTAAGTAAACATTGAAATACCAGCGATTCCCTGAGCTCCATGTTTTCGAGCAATTTCTAAGTCCAGAATGTTCATACCTCCCAGAGCAAAGACTTTAGAGGAGCATTGAACTGCTAATTTTGAAAAGTTTTTCCAGCCCAATTTTGGATTGAATTTATCAATCAAGACTGGACTTACCAAAACAAAATCAAGGCTCATGAAATTTGCTTTATTAATTTCTTCAATATTATGGCAAGAAGCAGAAATAACAGATTGGGGTTTTAATTTTTCTAAGCTCTCATTTTTAACTCTTTTTAATTCAACAGAATTCATATGCAGACCAAATGAAATATCTTTTTGACTAGCGAAATCATTTGCTTTTGCATTAATAGAAATTGATGCGTTAGACAGTTTTCTAAGCCTGTTTGCAAACTCTAGTTTTGTTGCAAAGGAAGCATTAGTATCTCTAACTATAATCAGATCTGGTTTGTTTCTTATTGAAAAAGACTTGATATAGTCTTGAGGGTCAAGATCATCTAACTCATCTGGAGTGATCGCAATAAGTCTCACTTTCCACAACAATGCTTAAATTTCTTTCCTGAGCCACAATGACATGGATCATTTCTACCAAGCTTTGGTGCATTTCTTTGGATGGTTTGAGGTACTTTAGGCTCTTGTGGTTGTGAAGAAATATTTTGATCTATTGTGGGTTGTTGAAGGGTTGGTTGATTTTCCGAGCTTAAAGATTGTTGCTTTTTTTGTTCTTCTAAAGCTCTTTCTTTTAATTCATTAATTTCTTCTTCAGAAACTAATTCAAGACTAAAGAGTACTTTAACTGTTTCTGTATTTATTGTTTGAAGCATTTCTTCAAACATTTCATATGCTTCTCGTTTGTATTCATTTTTTGGATTTTTTTGTGCGTAAGCCCTCAACCCAATGTTTTGTCGCAAATGATCCATTTCAGCAAGATGATCCTTCCAGTGATTATCCAAAACCTGAAGCATGACTTGTTTTTCAAGCATTTTAAGGTTGTCACCAATATGTGCATATTTTGATTTGTAGAATTTAGATGCCTCATCAGCAACATAGAAAGCTATATCTTTAGGCAATATTGATCGATCGCTTTTAACCTTACCTGCAAGACTTAAGTTGAGTTTGAAATTTGATCTAAGTTCTTCTTCAAGCTCCTCTAATTTCCATTGAGTTTCAACAGATTCAGGAGGTACGGCATCGTAGGATATTGCAGTAAATTCATCTTCGATTAATTCGTTTATGCTATTGGATATTTCATCTTCAAAAAGAAGTTGATCTCTTAGCTGGTATACAGCTTGCCTTTGATCATTTGCAACATCATCATATTCAAGCAAGTTTTTTCTGAGATCAAAGTTACGGTTTTCAATTCTTTTCTGCGCATTTTCAATGCCTCTTGAAAGCATTTTATGCTCAATATGATCATCACCCATACCGATTCTCTCAAACAAACCCCTACGACTGTCAGATATGAAGAGCCTTAACAAGTCATCTTCTAACGAAAGGAAAAACTTTGAGTAACCAGGATCACCTTGTCTTCCAGCTCTACCTCTCAACTGGTTATCAATCCTTCTTGATTCATGTCTTTCAGTTCCTAAAATATGTAAGCCTCCTGCATCAAGCACGGTCTGATTCTGTGATACCCAATTGGAATCTTTTTCACCTTCAGTTTTCCCACCCAAGACAATATCAGTACCTCGCCCAGCCATATTTGTAGCAATTGTGACTGCGCCAGGCACTCCTGCATTTGCAATGATTTCAGCTTCTTTTGCATGTTGTTTAGCATTAAGAACCTGATGTTGAATCCCTTTTTTTGTTAGGAGCGAGGATACTATCTCTGAAGATTCGACTGATGCAGTACCCACAAGAACAGGTGCTTTTTTTGAGCGTATAGTCTCAATTTCTTCAATTAAGGCTTTGTATTTTGCCTCCTTAGTTAAAAAAACTAAATCATCACAATCCTCACGAACCATATCTTTATGAGTTGGAATGATAACAACATCAAGCCCATATATTTCACTAAACTCTCTAGCCTCGGTATCTGCGGTCCCTGTCATCCCAGACAATGTTTTAAAGAGTCTAAAAAAATTCTGAAAAGTTGTAGAGGCTAATGTTTGTGATTCTCGTTGAACCGTTACATTTTCTTTGGCCTCAAGAGCTTGATGAACACCTTCGCTAATTCTTCTCCCAGGCATTGTTCTCCCAGTGTGCTCATCAATGAGCAACACTTCATTGTTCCTAACCAAATAATGAACGTTTTTATTAAATAAATAATTAGCTTTCAGGGTTGCCTGAACATACCTCATAATTTTGAGATTGGCAGCTGAGTAAAGATTTTCATCTTCATTGAGCATTCCAATTTGCTCGAGGTACTTCTCAACTTTGATATACCCATCATCCGTAAGATCGACAGAGCGCATTTTTTCATCAATTAGATAATCGCCTTTTTCATTTTCATCAAGGGGCTCTTCCTCAGTTTCTTCCCTGGACTGACGTTTAAGGATAGGGATAATCTTCTTTATTTTTTCATAATACTCTGGACTTTCACTGGATGGGCCTGAAATGATAAGAGGAGTTCTGGCTTCATCGATAAGAATAGAATCAACTTCATCAACAATTGCAAAATCAAGTGAGCATTGAACTTTGTCTTCCGCTCGTAAAGCCATATTATCTCGAAGGTAGTCAAAGCCAAGTTCATTGTTGGTTGCATAAATTACATCACTCTCATAGGCTTGTTTTTTTTCTTGAATTTCCTGATTGGAATAAATAACACCAACAGACATGCCTAAGAACTCATATACAGGCTTCATCCACTCCGAATCTCTTTGCGCAAGATAGTCATTCACGGTAACAAGGATGACCTTGTTATTATTGAGGTAGTTTAAGTAAGCAGGGAGGGTGCCTACCAAGGTTTTTCCTTCACCTGTTTTCATTTCACTGATTTTCCCTTGAGCAAGAGCAATGCCTCCAAGAAACTGGGAGTCAAAATGTCTTAGACCAATGGTCCTCACTCCAGCCTCTCTTACTGCAGCAAATGCATGGGCTGTTAATAAGTCAAGGCTTTCAGAGTAATTTTTGATGATTAGAGATTTAAGCGATAAAAACTCATCATCATTAAGTTCTTTATAGGTGGGCTCAACTTCGTTTGCTAGTTGAACAATTTTATTTATTTTATTGAGATACCTTTGGTTGCTAGAACTAAATATTCTCTGAAAGATACTCATCGCAGGGACTATGTATTTTCGAATGGCGGCTTTGAATAGGATATTGGTGCAGTAGCAATATCCTCAAAGGTAACTATTTCCCAGGCATCCTCAGAATCAAGAATTTTCCTTAACAGCTCATTATTTAAAGAATGTCCTGATTTATATCCAGTAAATTGTCCAATTAGGTTATGCCCTAACAAGTATAGGTCACCAATAGCATCCAACATTTTGTGTTTTACAAACTCATCATCAAAACGAAGCCCTTCTTCATTTACAATCCCGTCTTCTCCAATTGCAATCGCATTAGCCACGCTTGCTCCCAGAGCTAAATCTTGAGATTGTAGGTAATCCAAATCTTTTGTTGATCCAAAAGTTCTTGCTCTACAAACCTCTTTAACGAAGGATGTTGAGGAAAAGTCTATTGAGGATCTTGATGCATACTTATTAATGGTTGGGTCATCAAATTCAATTGTAAAACTCACTTTAAAGCCATCAAAAGGCTTGATTGCTGCAAAGGAATCTCCTCGTTCAACTTTCACCTCTTTTTTTACTTTAATAAATTTTTTTATCTTTTCTTGTTGGGTGATTCCAGCTGATTGAATTAAAAACACAAAAGGGCCAGCACTTCCATCCATAATAGGAATCTCAGGACCATTAACTTTAATGATACAGTTATCAACACCTAATCCTGCTATAGCCGATAGCAGATGTTCAATGGTAGCTATTCTTGATCCTTCTTTATAAAGGGTTGTCGAAAGTGTGGTATCACCAACGTGCTCAAAAATAGCTGGAATTTCTACATTTGGCTCAAGATCTGATCTAATGAAATTAATGCCTGAATCAACTGGAGCAGGGAGCAGTTCTAAAATAACTTTCTTGCCACTATGCAGCCCAACTCCCATCGCTTTAATTGGATTTGTTATAGTTCTTTGTTGAAGCATGAGATTTATGAACAGCTTTTATGTTTTTTGATTTCAAATAATACCACCCCTGAAGCCACAGATACATTCAAACTATTTATTAATTCACTATCACTGAGATTAACAACATTATTGCAAGTATCGAGCGTTTTCTGTCGAATACCTGTTTCCTCTGATCCCACGATAAGTGCTAAGGGAGTATTGAAATCCATCGTAGTATAGATTTTTTCACTGTGCTCACTCGTTCCAATGATTTCTATACCTTGATCTTTTAAGAACTTAATTATATTTATCAAATTTGAAACCATAAAAATTTTTCCAATCTCAGTCCCACCACATGAAACTTTTCTGACGGTTGAAGTAATAGGAGAGCATTGATGTTTATTAATAATAATTGCATCGACATTAGCTGCAATTGCTGAGCGGATACATGCTCCAAGATTTCTTGGATCAATAATATTATCGATTATGAATAGTGTAGGATTCTCAGGAGCTGATGATTCAATAAATTCCTTTAAATCCTTATTCCCTAATTTAGGTTGAGTAGTTATTTTTGCTATTGGATATTGTTTAATTTTTTTATTTATCTCAACATCGATACTTAATCCTTTTGCAACAGATACAAGACTGGATAACCTTTCATCATTTCGGCTATCAGGGATATAAATCTTTTTGATGATTTCAGGCGAATGCTTTAAAAGCGCATCCACAACATGAAAACCTTCACGTTTTTCTTCTTCTTTTAAGTTCATTTTTCAGGAGCGTCATTTTACCCTCAAATGGAGAAACTGCTACTATCTTTACCTTAATAGAGTCACCAAACCTATATCTTCTGCCAGACTTTATTCCATATAAATATGTTTGATCTTTTGATAATTGATAACGATCTCTTTTTAAGTCTGCAACGTGCAGTAACCCTGAAACTAAAAATTTTTCTAGGGTAATGAATAATCCAAACTCTGTTACTCCAGAAATCACCCCCTCAAATGCCTCACCTAAATGTCTTTTTAAGTAATCAAAAATTAAAATTTGATTAACTTTTCTTGAAGCATTTTCTGCTCGATGTTCAAGTTTAGATGAAATTTCACAGATCTCTTGGTCATTTTTTTTATAACTTGAATAATCATTATCATCTTCAATGCAACTTTTAATCATTCTGTGAGTGAGTAAATCCGGATACCTTCTTATTGGAGAGGTAAAGTGACAATATTGATCTAGCTGAAGTCCAAAATGACCTAAATTTTCGGTTGAATATTCAGCGCGTTTCATTGTTTGGAGAATGAGGGATTGCTTTAATTGATCCTTGGCAGATATTTTTTCAGAGATACTATTGATTTGAGATGCCGGATCTCGAGGATTTTGTAACTGCACGTCAGCACCTAAGATTTTTTTCAGCGTTTCAAGTTTTAATTGGTCAGGCTCCTCATGAACTCGGAATGGAGCATATCCAAACCTATTATTCAATAAATCAGCAGCACATTCGTTTGCTAGCAGCATACATTCTTCGATCATTTGGTTGGCAAAAATATTTTTTCTGAAACTAATTGCTTTAGAAGTACCATCATCATTAATTTTTATTAAGTGTTCTTTTGAGTGAATTCTTACTGCACCTCTTTTTTCTTTAATTGCAATTCTTTTATGCGCTAAGCTTTTTAGATTCTTGAGTGAATCAATTACTGCGTCTGAGAGCGAGGATTTAAAACTATTATTTTCTACCTCTGTGTAAGTTAATCTTGCATGTGAATGGATAATAGCCGAAAAAAAATTATATTTTTTTAGGCAACAATCTTTATCAAGATTAATTTTTACAACAAGCGAGGGTCGATCTTCATTTGGCTTCAGTGAACATAAATTATTAGATAGGATTTCAGGTAACATTGGAATGACAAAATTAGGAAAATAGATTGATGTTCCTCTGTTTATAGCCTCCTTATCAATGCTTGATCCAGGTTTTACATAAAGTGAGACGTCAGCTATGGCAACGTACAGATCATAACCATCATTGTGTTCAATACAGAAGACAGCATCATCAAAATCTTTTGCATCTTCACCATCAATGGTTACAAAAGCAATATTAGAAAGATTTTTCCTAATTAGATTATCCAGATTAATTTTTAATGATGCAGACTCTTGCTTTACAATAGATGGCCACGAGGTTGGCAAAGAGTTTTCTTGAACGACATGCTCAATAGCTTCTTCAAGAGTGATGGATGATGTATTTTTTTTTAGATTGATAAGGCATTATATTTGAATAATGTCTTAATCAAAATATAACGCTAGTGAAAAAATTTTTAATTGCATTTTTTTTATTTCAATTCATATTTATTAGAGCGGAGACCCTAATAGATGAAGTCATCGTAGTAGGCTCTTATCTTAAATCAACAGAATCAGACCTTTCTCCAATTAGCATCATTGATAAAGATTTAATCGATGATCTAAGCATCTCTTCAATTGCAGAAATTTCTAAATATATTACCTCTTCCTCAGGATCTCATTTTCAGGCAAATACCTTAGGAGGAGTTGACCAAGGAATGGCATCGATCACCTTGAGAGGGCTTGACCATGCTTCTACCTTAGTATTAATAAATTCAAAAAGGCATACGTTCGCTGGCACCCCCTCTAATCAGGGAGAGGGGTATATTGATGTAAATATTATCCCTGAGATTGCGATTAACAGAGTTGAGATTTTAAAGGAAGGTGCAACTTCTATTTATGGATCTGATGCTGTTGCTGGGGTTATCAATTTTTCCTTGTTAAGAAAATTTGAAGGACTAAATTTAGATTTTAGCTATCAAGAAACTGATAATTATGATCAATCTGAATCCTCCTTGGGGGTTTTATATGGATGGAGTTCTAGCAAGGTTAATTTTGTGCTTGGATTTAATCATTTGGATAGAAATCCACTATCCGCATCTGAAATTCCCGGAATTGCAGAGCTTGCGCTCAGTGGCCTAGGCAAGACTTTTAAAGTTAAGGAAGATGCATTTGTTACCTCAGGTCCATACTCTGGAAATTATTCTAAAGATGACCTTATTCCTGACCCAAGATGTGAAACTAATGGGGGAATTCTTAGTGGAGGTAGGTGTAGATTTTTATACGGGAATCGTTTCAATGTTGTTAATGATGAAACGCATAATAAGCTTTATTCATCCATAACACATGAAAGTGAAAGATTTGATTTTAATTCAACAGTGATTTTCTCAAGTGTTGATGTTAATGATAATCCCCAGTCCCCTTCATATCCAGCTCTTCCTTTTCTAAGTCGACCAATTGAAGCTGACCAGGCAGGCAATCCCTTTGGAGTGCAAGTCACTTGGTATGGCAGGCCACTTGGCTCAGAGTTTGCCTCTCCACACTCGCCAAAAGATATTTCTCAGTATCACCTAAGTAATGAGTTTGTATTTGAATTAGATGCATCATCAAGCTTAGAGATTTCGCTAACTAACAGCATGCATTCAAATGATCATAAAAGACCAGATATCATAGACTCTAGATTCTTAAATGCTATTAATGGACAGGGCGGTTCAAGTGGCAACGAATTGTGGAATATTTTTGATTCACAAGAGTTGTCTATTGATTTGATTAATTATGTTAGCGGTTTTGAAAAATCAAAAAAGGAGGCCTCCCTTGATGTATTAGATTTGGTTTTCACAAGGACGCTTGATGATAGTGAGTTTGCGTTAGGTCTCCAATATGCTGAAGAGTCCTTGGAGATAAAATATAACGAAATTGCCAGAGTTGAATTTGATAAAGATGGAAAACTTTTAAAAACAGCAGATCTATTTTTTTTAGGTGGTGGAAAAAATGTTGATTCCAGCCGATCAAAGCAAGCCATCTTTTTTGAAGCTAACCATAGCATTTCTGAATTTACAGACCTTAGATTTGCAGCTAGGTATGAAGAAGTAAAAAATGATTCCTCATTTGATCCAAAAATCTCAATTCGTCATCGGTTATCTAATAATGTTTTACTAAGGGCATCATCAAGTACAGCATTTGCTATGCCTTCAATGGCACAAATGTATTCGAGCGAAATTAACTTAGGCAGCGTAAGGGACACTGGGAATGTGTTTGTGAGACAAGCTCAGCTAGGTAATCCAGACTTGAAGCCAGCAACCTCAGACAACCAAAATTTTGGGTTGATTTATAAAGCTAATAATTTTGACCTGGCGGTGGATTATTGGACTATCGATTATAAAAATAGAGTGGAGATTGAGGATGCCCAAGCCATGCTCAATCAAGATCCTAATGGGTCTTCAATTACAAGAACTGAGAGTGGCGACTTAATTGGTGTTACAACTCAATATTTTAATGAAGATCAAACTGATCTAAAGGGTATTGATTTAAGCGTTAACTCAATCTTTAATTTTAAAAATCTTGGAGAACTTTCCCTAAACCTTGAAGCAACTCATCTTATTGAATTTATGACCCCTGAACTACAGAACCAATCACAAAGTTCCTCTATGATAAATAGGGTCGGTAAATTTAATTACGATTCACCTACTCATGCTCTACCAAGAAATAGAGTGAATCTTTTTATTAATTGGTATGTTGATGGTTATGAGCATGTTCTTAATACAAGATACATAGATAGCTACAAAACCCGCAGATCCATAAATAATCTTGCTCAATCATTAGGTTATGACAATACGATTGATTCATTCTTGGTATTTGACTGGTGTCTTAAATCAAGTACTCAGGGTAAGGAAAGGATTCTTGGAGGCAGCATGGAGGTAGGTTTTTGTATAGTCAATCTATTAGATGAAAAACCACCTCGTTTATATGATGCACCGGATTTCAGTTTTGATACTAGGGTACATGATCCTCGAGGAAGAATTTTCCAAATATCTTTTAACTACCGAATATAAAAAAAAGCCCATTATTCAATGAGCTTTTTAAAAAAGAACACATGTAGTAGAAAAAGTAGGGGGGAAAAGAATATCTACTACACAGATATATATGCAATATTAGTGCCAATTAGTATTTTTTAAATCAGGAGATGGAGCCACCTGTCAGATTCGAACTGACGACCTGATGATTACAAATCAACTGCTCTAGCCAACTGAGCTAAGGTGGCACGGTTGCATATTATATATATTTTATTGCTCAGGAAAAGAGCAACCTATACCCCCAATTCCACAATAACCATTTGGATTTTTTTGTAGGTACTGTTGGTGATATTCTTCAGCCAAATAATAATCATTCAATACTTTTAATTCAGTCGTTATCGGCCCAAATCCTGCTTTTGATATTTCTAGTTGATAGGTCTCTAAAGTTGCTTTAGCTAAATTGAGATCTTCTTCATTATTTGTATAGATCACGGAACGATACTGACTGCCAATATCATTTCCCTGTCGCATGCCTTGGGTTGGATCATGCATTTCCCAAAAGCTGATCAAAATTTCTTTTAATGAAATCTCTAAAGGATCAAATACTACCTTAACCACTTCAGCATGGCCGGTGCTGCCAGAACAAACTTCTTCATACGATGGATTAATTGAGGTACCACCTGCATATCCTACTGAAGTAAGCCTGACACCTTGCAAATTCCAAAGCCGCCTTTCGACACCCCAAAAACATCCTGCACCCAGAATAATTTCTTTATGGCCTTCTGGGGTGGGTGAGTCTAAATCTAAATTAAAGATTGAATGAATCATATTGATGCATAATCTACCGAACACTCGCCAGAATTGAAAGTTAAAATTCCATTCTCATTGCTAAGAAGCATTTCACCGTTGTGATTGATGCCCTCAAAAATTCCTTCTACCTTGTCAGAATCATTCAAATTAAGAGTAATTTTCTTATGCATATGCACACAATGCTTTTCCCACTCTGATTGCCAGTCCTTAAAGCCTTCTTTACCTAAAGCTATTTTTTCAAAAGCACTCGCAATTTTGATAATAATTTTGCTTCGATCAACTTCATTATCAATTTCTTTTAGGCCAATCCATGAATCATTTGCTACATCAGATTCAATATTAATGCCGATGCCAACAATGAAATTGTTAATCTGATTATCTTGATCAATTTCTACTAATATTCCACCGGCTTTACGATGGTTAAGAATTAGATCATTTGGCCACTTTAAAAGCACATTGATGTCTTTTGAAACTTCTTGAATTGCTTTTTTTACAATTAATCCAGTTACTAAACTCAAAGCAGGTATTGTGTCAGAGACTGCGAATCTTAAGGACATATAAATATTGCCTATTTTTGGGCTGTTCCAAGCATTACCTCGCCTTCCTCTGCCTGCTGATTGCTTCTCAGCAACTACCAAATCAAGTATTTTTTTGCTTTGAAGCGATTTTATGAATGTATTGGTTGAGTCAACATCATTAAGAACTACTAAATTTGTAATCTCAGAGTTAAGTTTGCCTTGCAATTCAAGTGAATTAAATTTCATCAATTTAGGATTTTATGTTGACTTAAGGGCATTCTAGAACAAAAATACCATCCTTTGCATTGGAGGGGTTGGGGAGCGGTCAAACCCAGCAGACTGTAAATCTGCCGCCTCGTGCTTCGGAGGTTCGAATCCTCCCCCCTCCACCATCTAAAAACCCCCAATTTGAATACCAAAAAAAGGTTGAGTTTCTTGTTTTTTAAGGGGATAATACGCCACCTTAAATTTGGATGTTATAAATCGGGCTCATATAGCTCAGCGGTAGAGCACTTCCTTGGTAAGGAAGAGGTCACCGGTTCAAGTCCGGTTATGAGCTCCAAATTTATGATTTAACTAAATATTATTCAGAGAGGCACTAATGGCTAGAGAAAAATATGAAAGAACCCTCCCGCACGTAAATGTGGGTACGATTGGTCACGTTGACCATGGTAAAACTACTTTAACAGCTGCATTAACTAAGGTTTGTGCAGAAACATACGGTGGTGATGCAGTTGCATTTGACGGTATTGATAATGCTCCTGAAGAAAGAGAAAGAGGAATTACGATTGCTACTTCTCACGTAGAGTACGTATCAACTAACAGGCACTATGCTCACGTTGATTGTCCAGGTCACGCCGACTATGTAAAAAACATGATCACAGGTGCTGCTCAGATGGATGGTGCTATATTGGTTGTAAGTGCTGCTGATGGCCCAATGCCACAAACTAGAGAGCACATTCTACTTGCAAGACAGGTAGGCGTTCCAAAAATTGTTGTTTTCTTAAACAAAGCTGATCAGGTTGATGATCCAGAGCTTCAAGAGCTAGTTGAGCTAGAAATTAGAGAGCTACTTAATGAATATGAGTTCCCTGGTGACGATACTCCAATCATTACTGGTAGTGCATTAAAAGCTCTTGAAGGTGATACATCTGAAATCGGTGTATCTGCTGTACAAAAACTTGTAGAAGAGCTAGATGTTTATGTTCCAGAACCAGAAAGAGACATTGATAAGCCTTTCCTAATGCCTATTGAGGATGTATTTACTATCTCAGGTAGAGGAACTGTTGTAACAGGTCGTATTGAAAGCGGTATTGTAAAAACTGGTGATGCATTAGAGATCGTTGGTATTAATGATACAACTACCACAACTTGTACAGGTGTCGAGATGTTCAGAAAGTCACTTGATGAAGGTCGTGCTGGTGAGAACTGTGGTGTACTTCTTAGAGGTATTGAAAGAGATGCTGTTGAGAGAGGTCAAGTTCTTGCTCAACCAGGATCAATCACCCCTCATACAGAATTTGAAGCTGAGATTTATGTACTATCTAAAGAAGAGGGTGGAAGACATACACCTTTCTTCAGTAATTACAGACCTCAGTTCTACTTTAGGACTACTGATGTTACCGGAGCATGTGCGCTGCCGGACGGTGTCGAGATGGTAATGCCTGGCGATAATGTCAAGATGACCGTTTCCCTTATTGCACCGATTGCTATGGACGAAGGTCTTAAGTTCGCTATCCGTGAAGGTGGTAGAACAGTAGGCGCAGGCGTAGTATCAAAAATTATAAAGTAAGGAATTAATTACAGAAGTGCCGAGCATGTCTCGGCTTTTCTGTCTGTGTAGATTGGAGAAATAGGCCAGTAGCTCAATTGGTAGAGCGACGGTCTCCAAAACCGTAGGTTGGGGGTTCAAGTCCCTCCTGGCCTGCCAGTATAAAGGTGGAGTGTATTAATTGATGGCAACAAAACAAAAAACAGGAAACCTTATAGATAGGCTCAAGTGGGTTCTATCTTTGTCTGTTTTTACATTGGCAATTGTTGGTAACTCATATTATTCAGCAATTCCATTTCTTTATAGAGTGCTTGGTGTAGTTGGTCTTTTTATCCTTGGGCTTGTCATTTTGGCGTTAACTGATTTTGGTAGCAATGCCATTAAACTGATGCGGGAATCAAGAACAGAGCTAAGAAGGGTCGTTTGGCCATCTAGACCGGAAACTACTCAAACCTTTCTAATTGTATTTGGCTCAATTGTTGTTCTATGTCTGGTTTTTTGGGGTCTGGAGTCCTTATTAAGCTGGCTTACTAAATTGGTGCTTGGATAATGGATTGGTATGTAGTACAGGCCTATTCAGGCTACGAACTAAAGGTTAAAGCTGCCCTCGAGGAGCGGATTGCTTTGGCAAATCTGAAGTCTCAATTTGGCGAGATACTCATTCCAACTGAACAAGTAGTCGAGCTTAAAAGTGGGACCAAAAAGAAAACAGAAAGGAAATTTTTTCCAGGCTACATATTGATTGAGATGGAAATGAATGATGATACTTGGCAGCTCGTTAAGCATACTCCGCGAATAAGTACATTTGTTGGTGGCACTAAAGAAAAACCCATGCCCATTTCAAAGGCTGAAGTGGATGGAATCATCAATAGAATAGAGGTCGGCGAAGAAGCGCCGAGACCAAAAACATTATTTGAGCCAGGTGAAGTGGTCAGAGTTTGTGATGGACCATTTAATGACTTTAATGGAGTTGTAGAAGAAGTTGATTATGAAAATAGTCAAGTAAAGGTGTCGGTTCAAATTCTTGGTAGATCAACACCGGTCCAATTAGATTTTATACAAATTGAGAAAACATAATGGCTAAGAATAAAAAAATAGCAACGGTCTTAAAACTTCAAATACCTGCAGGCGGAGCTAATCCAAGTCCTCCAGTTGGACCAGCGCTAGGTCAAGCAAACGTAAACATTATGGATTTTTGTAATGCTTTTAATGCAGAAACACAAAATGCTGAAAAGGGAGTACCACTTCCTGTTGTTATTAATGTATATGAAGATAAATCATTTAGTTTCGATATTAAATCGCCTCCAGCAGCAGTTCTAATAAGAAAAGCCCTGAACATTCCAAAAGGTAGCGGTGTACCAAATTTAGAAAAAGTTGGAAAAATTACACGTGCTCAATTGGAAGAAATTGCCAAGGTAAAGGAGAAAGACCTTAATGCAAATTCAATGGATCAGGCTGTAAAAATTATTGCTGGTACTGCTAGAAGTATGGGCGTAGAGGTAGATATTTAATGAGCAAGAAATCTGTAAAAATTAACGAGTTAGTTGATATCGAAAAGTTATACTCTTTTGAGGAAGCTTTAGGCGTCTTCCAAGAAGTTAAATCTAATAAGTTTGATGAATCTGTTGATATAGCAATTAATTTAGGCATTGATGCTGGTAAATCAGATCAAAATGTTAGGGGTTCTGTAACTTTGCCTAATTCTTTGGGTAAGCAAGTAACTGTTGCAGCTTTTGCTGATGGTGATCAAGCAAATGAAGCAAAGGAAGCGGGTGCAGAATTCATTGGCATGGATGATTTGGCTGAACAATTCAAGAAAGGTGAAGTAGCTGTTGATGTTGTTGTGGCAACACAGGCCTCAATGAAAGTGGTAGGCCAGTTAGGTCAGGTGCTTGGGCCTAAGGGACTAATGCCGAATCCTAAAAGCGGGACTGTTACGGACAAGATTGGTGAAGCAGTTAAAAACGCAAAATCTGGACAAGTAAGATTTAAAACTGACAAGGGAGGAACGATCCATGGATGTATTGGTAAAGTTTCATATTCCCCAACTCAGCTTGAAGAAAATACTAAAGTTTTAATTGATGAGGTTAAAAAACTTAAACCTGCCTCTGCCAAAGGTGTTTACATAAAGAATGTATCACTCAGCAGCACAATGGGGCCCGGTGTTAAGTTAGATACTTCAAATATTTTATAAGTTTAGAGCTTGAAAAAGCTCTGATAGTTGCGTTGTATACGCAGCCGTCAAAGACCGTAGGTGCGAAAGCTTAATTTCCTACGTAGGTGGTGTGCATTTCGTTTATGCGATTTGTCACCTTACAGCCGAAAGGCATAAAAGGAGAATTGCTGTGGCTTTAACAAGAGAAGAAAAAGAGAGAATTGTTTCAGAAGTTAAAGAGGTTGCTGGTAAAGCTTCATCTTTAGTTGTGTCTGATGCAAGAGGACTTAAAGTCTCTGAACTTTCTGAAATAAGAAAGCAGGGGACGGAAGCAGGCATTCACATTCAAATTATCAAAAATTCATTGGCTAAACTTGCCTTTGAAGGAACTGACTTTGGGTGTACAAGTGAGACCTTACAAGGACCCTCACTGTTTGCTTTTTCTTTTGACGAACCAGGCGCAGCAGCCAAGCTTTTAAAAACTTACGCTAAAAATTTTGAGGCGCTAGAGATTAAAGCTTTGTCTGTTGAAGGTCAGCTTTTAGGTGCTGAGCAAATTGATGTATTGGCAAAACTTCCAGGTAGAGAAGAAGCTATCACTTTAATTGCTGCAGTTCTGCAAGCCCCTATCTCAAAGTTTGCGACACTTCTTAATGAGGTTCCAAGCAAACTGGCGAGAGTGCTTCAAGCAGTTCATGACAAAAAACAGGCGTCAGCCTAAATTAAAGGAGAAAATATAATGGCAACTTCAAAAGACGATATTCTAAAGGCAATCGAAGAGATGTCAGTAATGGATCTTGTTGAGCTTATTTCGGCCATCGAAGAAAAGTTTGGTGTTACTGCTGCTGCAGCAGTTGCAGCTGCCCCGGCAGCCGCGGCTGGAGATGCAGGTGGTGATGCTGCTGAAGAAAAAGATGAGTTCGACATTGTTCTTTCTGCTGCTGGTGATCAAAAAGTTCAAGTGATCAAGGCGGTTAGAGCTATTACTGGATTAGGCCTTAAAGAAGCTAAAGATCTAGTTGATGGAGCACCAAATACTCTCAAAGAGGGTGTGAAAAAAGAGGAAGCTGAAGAGATGGTTAAGCAGCTTACCGAAGCAGGTGCAACAGCAGAACTTAAGTAACACATAAAATTTACAAGGGCAGCATATGTCATATAGCTATACAGAAAAGAGAAGGATTAGGAAAAACTTTGGCAGATTACCTAAGGTAATGAGATTGCCTAAGCTTATAGAGACTCAGTTAAATTCTTATGCTGAGTTTTTACAAAGCGATGTGCCTGCAGACAAAAGAAATAAACAAGGTCTGGAGGAAGTTTTCCAAACTCTTTTTCCTATCACTAGCGTATCTGGCAACGCTGCACTTGAATATGTATCTTATGAATTAGGCAATCCTGCATATACTGTTCAGGAATGTTTGATCCAAGGATTAAGTTACTCTGCTCCTCTAAGAATCAAGGTTAGGCTTGTGATCTATGATCGCGAGACTAATTTTGAAAAAGTTAAAGATGTAAAAGAGGGTGAAGTTTTTATGGGTGAAGTCCCATTAATGACAAATGATGGCTCTTTCATTGTTAACGGCACAGAGAGAGTAGTAGTTAACCAATTGCATAGATCACCTGGCGTTTTTTATGACCATGATAGAGGCAAGACACACTCATCAGGAAAGGTGCTTTACTCAGCACGAATTATTCCTTACAGAGGTTCTTGGCTAGATTTTGAGTTTGATGCTAAAGATATTTTATTCTGCCGAATAGATAGAAGGCGTAAAATTCCCGCAACAATTATTCTAAGAGCTCTCGAAATGAGTTCAGAAGAGATTTTACATAGCTTTTATGATGTTGATGAGTATGAAATAACCAAAGATGAGGTTTCTACCAAATTAATACCTTCTAGGTTAAGAGGGGAAACTTTATCAGTAGACCTTAAAGTGAGAACCAAGGTCATTGTTGAAGCTAATAAAAGAATTACCGCACGTCATATAAGAGAATTAGAATCTTCAAAGATAGATGTTTTAAAGCTCTCTAAAGACTATCTCATTAATAAAGTAACCGCCAAAGATGTTATTGACTCAGAAACTGGTGAGGTCTTGTTACCAGCTAACTCAGTTATTGATACATCTACACTTGAGCTTCTGGAAAAGCACAATATAAGCCAGCTTACATGCCTGTACATAAATGAACTAGAAAGAGGTCCATACATTTCAAACACATTAAGAAATGATCCTACCTCTAATAGGTTGGAGGCGTTGGTAGAAATTTACAGGATGATGCGTCCAGGCGAGCCCCCTACAAGAGATTCTGCTGAGCAACTTTTTCAAAATTTATTCTTTAACGCCGAAAGATATGATCTATCTGATGTTGGAAGAATGAAATTTAATCGAAGACTTAATATCACAGAAGACAAAGAAAATCCTGGCATCCTTGATACTGAAGATATATTAAATGTGATGAAAGGCATTGTTAATATCCGTGACGGTCATGACATAGTTGATGATATTGATCATCTAGGAAACAGAAGAGTTAGATCTGTGGGTGAGATGACTGCAAATCAGTTCAGAGTTGGATTAATAAGGGTTGAGAGAGCGGTTAGAGAAAGACTTAGTATGGCTGAAGCCGATGAATTAGGACCTCAAGATCTTATCAATGCAAAACCGGTAACCGCGGCAATCAAAGAATTTTTTGGTTCAAGTCAGTTATCTCAATTTATGGATCAAAATAACCCCCTTTCAGAGATTACTCATAAAAGAAGAGTATCTGCCCTGGGGCCTGGTGGATTAACTAGGGAGAGAGCTGGATTTGAGGTTAGGGATGTTCACCCTACTCATTATGGGAGACTTTGTCCTATTGAGACTCCAGAAGGACCTAACATTGGGCTAATTAATTCGTTTGCATGTTATGCACGAACAAATGATTATGGGTTTATTGAAACCCCGTTCCGTAAAGTAGTTAAAGGTAAAGTCACTGATGAAATAATTTATCTCTCAGCGATTGATGAGGCTGAGCATGTTATAGCCCAAGCAAATGCTGCTCTGGACAAATCAAATAAATTTATGGATGACCTGATTCCTGTCAGATTCAACGGAGAATCAAGTCTTATGTCATCTGAAAGAATTGACTTAATGGATGTAGCACCACAACAAGTTGTATCTGTTGCTGCATCATTAATTCCTTTCTTAGAACATGATGATGCAAATAGAGCTCTTATGGGTTCAAACATGCAACGACAAGCAGTACCGGTTCTAAAGCCAGAAAAACCACTTGTTGGTACAGGGTTTGAAACTGTAGTTGCAGGTGATTCAGGTGTATGTGTTGTTGCAAATAACAATGGCGTGGTTGAAAGCGTCGATGCTGGTCGTATTGTTGTTAGGGTAACTGATGCAAAATCAAATGATTCTGTTGATATCTATAATCTAATTAAATATACCCGGTCAAATCAAAACACATGCATCAATCAGCGTCCGCTAGTCTCTGTCGGGGATAAGGTAGTTGCTGGAGATATTCTTGCAGACGGCCCTTCTGTTGATAATGGTGAGCTAGCGCTTGGTCAAAATATAAGAATTGCTTTCATGCCATGGAATGGCTACAACTTTGAGGATTCAATATTGTTATCGGAAAAAGTTGCAAGAGAAGACAGATTTACATCAATTCACATTCAAGAATTGACCTGCATAGCAAGGGATACCAAATTAGGTTCTGAAGAAATAACTGCTGATATTCCAAATGTTGGTGAGGGTTCTTTAGGAAAGTTAGATGATTGTGGAATTGTTTACGTAGGTGCCGAAGTAAAAGCTGGTGATATATTGGTCGGTAAAATTACTCCTAAAGGTGAGACACAGCTCTCGCCCGAAGAAAAACTACTTCGAGCTATATTTGGTGAGAAGGCTTCAGATGTAAAAGATTCTTCACTTCGAGTTCCTTCAAGCACAAATGGAACAGTTATAGGAGTAGAAGTCTTTACTCGAGATGGCGTTGAAAAGGATGAGAGAACAAAGTCCATTGAAGCTGACCATTTAGCAGACGCGCAAAAAGATTCTGATGACGAAATCAGAATTGTTAATCAGGCAACAAAAATCAGATTAGTTGACTTAATTAAAGGTAATAAAGTTGTTAAAGGAACCGGTTTAAAGAAAGGCTCAAAGCCAGATGCTTCTGATCTTTCAGAGTTAGAGCTTGATTCATTATTATCAGTAAGAACTGATAATGAAAATGCGAACACAAAAATCGAAGATGCTGAAAAGCAATTGAAGAAACATCTCAAAGACATTAAAGAAAAGTTCGAAGAGAGAAAGCAAAAAATTACTCGCGGGCACGATTTAGCACCAGGTGTTATCAAGATTGTTAAAGTTTACATGGCAATCAAAAGACGCATTCAGCCAGGAGATAAGATGGCTGGTCGTCATGGTAATAAAGGGGTCATTTCCGAGATTATGCCAATCGAAGACATGCCATATGATGAGCAGGGTAATTCTGTTGATGTAGTTTTAAATCCTCTGGGCGTACCCTCTAGGATGAATGTTGGTCAGGTTCTAGAAACACATTTAGGTGCTGCAGCAAAAGGCATTGGAGAAAAAATTAATCTCATGATGAAAGAGAATGCTAAAGCTGATGAGCTTAAAAAATATTTAGACAAACTATACAACAGTGATGCAACTATCAAGGAAGACTTAAACTCATTATCAAACAATGAAATTATGACGCTTGCTGGAAATCTTAGAGATGGAATGCCAGTTGCCACACCAGTGTTTGATGGTGCTAAAGAATCACAAATTAAATCGCTTCTTACCGAAGCTGGTTTAGATGAGTCAGGTCAGATAACTCTTTATGACGGAAGAACAGGCAGGAAGTTTGAAAGACCGGTAACTGTAGGTTATATGTATATGATTAAACTGAATCACCTCGTTGATGACAAAATGCATGCCAGATCTACTGGTTCATATAGTCTTGTTACTCAGCAACCTCTTGGTGGCAAAGCTCAGTTTGGTGGCCAAAGATTTGGTGAGATGGAGGTATGGGCGCTCGAAGCTTATGGAGCTGCTTACACACTTCAGGAAATGCTTACAGTTAAATCGGACGATGTTGCTGGTAGAACGAAGATGTATAAAAACATCGTGGATGGAAATTATGCTATGGATGCAAATGTACCTGAGTCATTTAATGTTCTGAGTAAAGAGATAAAGTCCTTAGGAATAAACATTGAACTTGATTCAGAAAACTAGGAGAAAATTTTGAGAGATTTATTAAACTTATTAAAGTCTAACCAAGAAGATTTTTCTTCTATTAGTGCAGGTCTAGCTTCACCTCAAATGGTGAGATCATGGTCATTTGGTGAGGTCAAAAAACCAGAAACTATTAACTATAGAACATTTAAGCCAGAACGTGATGGTTTATTTTGTGCAAAGATTTTTGGTCCAGTTAAAGACTACGAGTGCGTTTGCGGAAAATATAAGAGAATGAAGCATAGAGGTGTAGTTTGCGAAAAATGTGGAGTGGAAGTCACGCTTGCAAAAGTTAGGCGAGACAGAATGGGACATATTGAATTAGCAGCGCCTGTTGCTCACATCTGGTTCCTCAAATCATTACCATCAAGAATTGGCTTGCTGCTAGATTTAACTCTAAGAGAAATAGAAAGAGTTCTTTATTTTGAAAGCTACATCATTACTGATCCAGGCCTTACAGATCTAGAGAAATGCCAGATTCTAACAGAAGAAGAATATATTGAAGCATTTGATGAATACGGTGATGAATTCACAGCTGGTATGGGAGCTGAGGCTGTTCAACAGCTTCTTCAAGAAATAGATTTAGATGAAGAAATTAAGATAATAAGAGAAGAAGTACCTCAAACAAACTCTGAAACTAAGCTAAAGAAACTTTCTAAGCGTTTAAAACTGCTTGAGGCCTTCAAAGACTCTGGTAACAAACCCGAATGGATGATTATGAACGCATTGCCAGTTCTTCCACCTGATTTAAGGCCACTTGTTCCTTTAGAAGGTGGGCGATTTGCAACTTCTGATTTAAATGATTTATACCGTAGGGTAATTAATAGAAACAATAGATTAAGAAGACTCCTTGAGCTTGGTGCTCCTGACATTATTGTAAGGAACGAAAAAAGAATGCTTCAAGAGAGTGTAGATGCTCTTCTAGATAATGGAAGAAGAGGCAGAGTCATTACTGGTACTAACAAAAGACCACTCAAATCATTGGCTGATATGATCAAAGGTAAGGGTGGAAGATTTAGACAAAACCTCCTAGGTAAGCGAGTTGACTATTCTGGTAGGTCTGTAATCGTTGCTGGTCCTAATTTGAAACTTCATCAATGTGGCTTACCAAAGAAAATGGCCCTTGAGCTATTTAAGCCATATGTCTACGGCAAGCTTGAGCAGAGAGAGCTAGCTACAACTATTAAAGCTGCTAAAAAGTTGGTTGAAAGAGAAACTCCAGAAGTTTGGGAGATACTCGAAGAAGTCATTAGAGAACATCCTGTTCTTCTTAACAGGGCTCCAACTCTCCATAGGCTAGGTATCCAAGCTTTTGAACCATTATTGGTTGAGGGAAAAGCTATACAACTTCATCCATTAGTATGTGTTGCTTTTAATGCTGATTTTGATGGTGACCAAATGGCGGTTCATGTTCCATTAACAATTGAAGCTCAACTTGAGGCTAGGGCTTTAATGATGTCAACAAATAATATTTTATCTCCTGCGAATGGAGAGCCAATTATCAACCCATCTCAAGATGTTGTATTAGGTCTTTACTATATGACTAGAGAAAAAATTGGTGCTACAGGATCTGGAAGGGTGTTTAGTAATCCAGATGAAGTTCTTAGAGCTTATGAATCTGAAACCATAGATCTGCATGCAAAGATTAAAGTAAGAATTACAAATGCTGACAAAGGAAAGTTTCTTGAAGAGACAACAGTTGGAAGGGTTTTGATCTGGAGGATTACACCTATTGAAGTTGGCTTCGATAATGTCAATAAGACATTGGATAAAAAACTCATTTCAAAATTAATTGATATCTCTTATCGAAAGGCGGGATTGAAATCGACTGTAATTTTTGCTGATCAGTTAATGTATCTTGGATTTGATTATTCAACTCGATCTGGTTCATCTATTGGTGTGGATGATTTTGTTATTCCAGAAGAAAAGCCTTCAATTATTGATTCAGCTGAGAAAGAAGTAAAAGAAATTGAGAGTCAGTTTTCTTCAGGCCTTGTAACCCAGGGTGAGCGATACAATAAAGTTATCGATATTTGGTCGCGCGCAAATGAAAAGGTTGCTAAGGCAATGATGGCTAAGATTAGTACTGATGTTGCTGTGGATGAGGATGGAAAAGAAGCCGAGCAACCATCATTTAACTCTGTATTTATTTACGCTGATTCTGGAGCTAGAGGCTCGCCTGCACAGATTAGGCAGTTATCAGGAATGAGAGGCCTTATGTCAAAGCCTGATGGATCAATTATAGAAACTCCAATTACTGCAAACTTTAGAGAGGGCTTATCAGTTCTTCAATACTTCATTTCAACTCATGGAGCTCGTAAGGGCCTAGCTGACACCGCATTGAAAACTGCGAACTCTGGATACCTTACTAGAAGGCTTTGTGATGTTGCAATGGACTCTGTTGTAATCGAAGAAGATTGTGGAACTGATCAATCAATTGTAATTTCATCGATAATAGATGGAGGTGAAATTATTCAGCCTCTTACTGAAAGAATTCTCGGTAGGGTCATAGCTGAAAAACTTACTGATAAAGATGGAAAAGAAATTTTCCCAGCTGGACACATGATCGATGAAGATTCTATTCCGGTTATTGATGATCTCAATCTAAGCTCTTTAAAAGTAAGATCTCCAATGACTTGTGAATCAAAATATGGAGTCTGCTCTAAATGTTATGGGCGTGATCTTGCAAGAGGTCATTTAGTTCATAGGGGAGAAGCAGTTGGAGTTGTTGCTGCCCAATCTATTGGTGAGCCCGGAACTCAATTGACAATGAGAACATTCCATATCGGTGGTGCTGCATCAAGCTCTTCAGAAGATAATGCTGTAATTATAGAAAATAATGGCGTAATTAATTTTTCTGATGATATCAAAACAGTCACAAATAAAGATAAAAATGAAGTTGTTATCTCTAGAAATACTCTAGTTACTTTAAGCGATGATCAGGGGAAGCTTGTTGAAAAACATAAAATCCCTTATGGATCTACCTTATTTGTAAAAGATGGTGCAACTGTTGAGCCAGGAACAAAGGTTGCTGGATGGGATCCATATACTCGCCCAATTATTTCTGAAGTTAAAGGAAAGATTAAATTCACAGACATAGTTGATGGAGTAACTGTTAGAGCTAAAACAGATGAGCTTACCGGAATGAGCAGTGTGGAAGTAATTGAAACTTCAGAAAGACCCTCTGCAGGAAAAGAACTAGCCCCTTCAATATCAGTAGTTGATGGTCGAGGTAAAGTTCTAACTATTGGTGATCATAAGGCTCCTGCAAATTACACGATGCCTGCCAAGGCATTAATTAACCTCAAGGATGGAGGCTCTATTTCTGCTGGTGAGGTTTTAGCTAGGATTCCCTTAGAGGGCTCGAAGACAAAAGATATTACCGGTGGCTTACCAAGAGTTGCAGATTTATTTGAGGCCAGAAAACCTAAAGATGCAGCGGTTCTTGCAGAAGAGTCAGGTCTTGTTTCTTTTGGTAAGGAGACCAAAGGCAAAGTAAGGCTTGTAATTACTCCAGATGGCGCGACTAAAAAAGCTCATAACGTAGAAATGCTTATACCAAAACATAGGATTCTTACCGTTTTTGAAGGAGAGCAGGTTGAGAAGGGAGATATTATTTCTGATGGACCTTTAAGTCCACATGACATACTTAGACTGCGAGGAATTCCTGAGCTCACCAATTTCATAGTTAATGAGATTCAAGATGTTTATAGGCTTCAAGGAGTTTCTATAAATGATAAACACATTGAGACTATTTTGAGGCAGATGCTCAGAAAGGCTTTAATACTTGATGGCGGAGAAACAAAATTCATCCAAGGAGATCAAGTTGAATACTCTGACTTAGTTGAAGAAAATGAAAAAGCTAAAGATGCTGGCAAGCAAGAGGCTACTTTCGAAAGAGTCCTTCTTGGAATTACAAAAGCGTCTCTAACAACCAATTCATTCATCTCAGCTGCTTCTTTCCAAGAAACAACACGTGTTCTAACAGAAGCATCGGTGACTGGTAAGAAAGATGTATTAAGAGGATTAAAAGAGAATGTTGTTGTTGGTAGGTTAATTCCTGCAGGTACTGGTATGGAGTACCACGATAAGATGCAAAACAAAAAAACCTCAACAGAAGAAGAGTCAATGCTTACTGCTGATGAAATCGAAGCAGCATTAAGACAAGAACTTCAAGAAACTGAGGAATAATATTGACCATGTACTCACTCATATATACAATCGCGCACAGTAAATAATTATGGCAACAGTTAATCAATTAATCAGAAAACCTAGAAAACCAAAAACTAGGAAAACAGACGTTCCTGCGCTTGAGAATTCACCTCAAAGAAGAGGAGTGTGCACTCGTGTTTACACTACTACTCCAAAGAAACCTAATTCCGCTTTAAGAAAGGTTTGCAGAGTTAGATTAACTAGTGGCTATGAGGTGACCTCTTACATTGGTGGAGAAGGCCATAATCTTCAGGAGCACTCAGTTGTCCTTATAAGAGGTGGAAGAGTTAAAGACTTACCTGGTGTTAGATATCACACCGTGAGGGGCTCATTGGATACATCAGGTGTAGCAAATAGAAAACAAAGACGCTCTAAATATGGGGCAAAGAAAGGTAAATAATAATGCCAAGAAGACGTAGTCCAGAAAAGAGAAAAGTTTTACCTGATCCGAAATATAAAGATTTAGTTGTAGCCAAATTCATGAATCACATCATGAAAGATGGAAAAAAGTCTGTTGCTGAAAAAATCGTTTATGGTGCTTTTGATAGTATCGATCAAAAGTCCAAGACAGATCCCATAGAGATTTTCAAGAAAGCTTTAGAGGAAGTCGGTCCTGTTGTAGAGGTCAAATCTAGAAGAGTAGGTGGTGCTACATATCAGGTTCCAATTGAGGTGAGACCCTCAAGAAGACAGGCCTTAGCAATGCGATGGCTCGTGGATGCTGCCAGAAAAAGATCAGAAAAATCAATGCCTCAACGTCTAGCCGGAGAACTTTCAGATGCATCTGAAGGAAAAGGCTCTGCTGTTAAGAAAAGAGAAGATGTTCACAAAATGGCTGAAGCTAATAAAGCTTTTTCACACTTTAGATTTTAAAACGAGACCAAGTTATGGCTAGAACCACTGAGTTAAATAAGTATAGAAATATTGGTATATGTGCCCACGTGGACGCAGGTAAAACGACAACTACTGAGAGGGTGCTATTTTATACAGGTCTTTCTCATAAGATCGGTGAGGTTCATGACGGTGCGGCTACTATGGACTGGATGGAGCAAGAACAAGAAAGAGGTATTACCATCACCTCTGCTGCAACAACTTGCTTTTGGTCTGGAATGGAGCAGCAATATCCAGAACATAGAGTTAACATTATTGATACACCAGGACACGTTGACTTTACTATTGAAGTTGAGAGATCTTTAAGGGTTCTGGATGGAGCGGTCGTAGTATTTTGTGGAACATCAGGAGTCGAGCCTCAATCTGAAACAGTTTGGAGGCAAGCTAATCGATATAAAGTTCCAAGAATTGTATTTGTAAACAAAATGGATAGAGCTGGTGCAGACTTTGAAAGAGTTGTTGATCAAATTCGTGACAGATTAAAAGCTACCGTTGTTCCACTTCAACTGAATATCGGTAGTGAGGAAGAATTTAAGGGTGTTGTCGACTTAATAAATATGAGGGCCATCTATTGGAACGAATCTGATCAGGGACTTACATTTGATTCCAAGGAAATACCGGAAGAATTAGTTGCTAGGTGCAATGAATTGCGTGAAGAAATGGTAGAAAATGCTGCTGAAGCAAATGAAGAACTTATGGATGCTTACTTAGAGTCTGGTGAGCTCACCATAGAACAGATTAAAGAAGGTCTTAGAATTAGAACAATAGGTAACGAGATTGTGCCTGCTCTTTGCGGAAGCGCTTTTAAGAACAAGGGCGTACAAGCGGTATTAGATGCGGTTATTGATTTCTTACCAGCACCGGATGAGGTTGAAGCTATAAAGGGTACACTTCCTGGAGATGAAGAAGTAGAGGCTTCAAGACAGTCATCTGATGAAGAGCCTTTCTCAGCTCTTGCATTCAAAATTGCTACAGATCCATTTGTTGGAACACTTACATTTATTAGGGTTTATTCAGGTGTTGTGTCTGTGGGCGACTCAGTCATTAACTCAACAAAAGGCAAAAAAGAACGTATCGGAAGAATGGTGCAGATGCATTCAAATAATAGAAATGAGCTAAAAGAGATCAGAGCTGGTGATATTGCAGCATGTATTGGTCTTAAGGATATTACAACAGGTGATACGCTATGCGACGGGTCAAATGAGATTGTATTAGAGAGAATGGACTTCCCTGAACCAGTTATTTCCGTAGCCGTTGAACCAAAATCTAAAGCTGACCAAGAAAAAATGTCTATTGCTCTTGGAAAGCTAGCCCAAGAGGATCCATCATTTAGAGTTAACACTGACGAGGAATCTGGGCAAACTATTATTTCCGGAATGGGTGAGCTTCATCTTGATGTATTGGTAGATAGAATGAAAAGGGAGTTTTCAGTTGAAGCAAACATTGGTAAGCCTCAAGTAGCCTATAGAGAAACAATTAGAGAAGCCGTAGAGATTGAGGGTAAATTTGTTAGACAAAGTGGAGGTCGAGGACAGTATGGCCATGTTTGGTTGAAATTAGAGCCTCTGGGGCTCGATGATGAGTACGAATTTGTTGATGAGATTGTTGGGGGTGTTATACCTAAAGAATATATACCATCGGTTAACAAAGGCATTCAGGAGCAAATGCAGAATGGTGTTGTTGCCGGATATCCATTGCTTGCTTTAAAAGCAACCTTATATGATGGTTCTTTTCATGATGTAGATTCAAGTGAGATGGCTTTCAAGATTGCTGGATCAATGGCATTAAAAGAAGGTGCTTTAAAGGCAAAGCCTGTTCTGTTAGAGCCTGTGATGAAGGTTGAGGTTGTTACCCCAGAAGAACATATGGGTGATGTGGTTGGTGACTTGAACAGAAGACGAGGAATTATTCAGGGTATGGACGAGATTCCTGCAGGAAAAGTTGTCAGGTCAGAAGTACCTCTTTCAGAGATGTTTGGTTATGCAACGGATGTTCGCTCACAAACTCAAGGAAGAGCTAGTTTTTCAATGGAATTTCTAAAGTATGCTGAGGTTCCAAACAACATTGCAGAACAACTAAAAACTGCATAAATAAACAACAATTTAAAGTTGACATATAGCCCTTAGGAAGCCTAGAATACGCAACCTTTGCTATATTAGAAAGAGATTGTATGGAAGACCAGAATATAAGAATACGCTTAAAAGCTTTTGATTATAGGCTGATTGATGCATCTGCAAAACTTATTTCAGAAACCGCAAAGAAGACTGGAGCTGTAGTCAAAGGACCAATTCCTTTGCCAGTTAAAAAAGAGAGAACTACAGTACTGATTTCACCGCACAAAGATAAAGATGCAAGGGATCAGTATGAGATTAGAACATATAAAAGGTTGATGGATATTGTTCAACCTACTGATAAAACGGTTGATGCTCTAATGAAGCTTGACCTTTCATCAGGAGTAGATGTTCAAATTAGCTTAGGCTAATTTGAAATTTTTAACGCAATAGCGGCCATAGAGGGTAAAGCCCCGTAGAAAGGAGATTAAATTGAGCATAGGCTTAATTGGAAAAAAAGCTGGCATGTCACGTCTTTTTCAAGAAGACGGCACTTCAATTCCTGTAACTATTGTTTCAGTTGCAGGTAACTTCGTCACCGATATTAAGACTTCTGATAGAGATGGCTACAGTTCTGTAGTGATATCTAAGCAATTTTTTAAGAAAAAGAAACTCAAAAAATCGCAAGCTGAATATTTCAAAAAACATAATGTTAACCCAGGAAAGCTACATGAGTTCCGTACATCTAATATTGACGATCTTAAAGTAGGTTTACATGTTGATGCCTCTGTATTTGAAGCTGGCCAAAAAGTTGATGTTACTGGTACATCAAAGGGTAAAGGTTATGCAGGTGTTATAAAACGGCATAACTTTAGAATGCAAGATGCCACACATGGTAATTCATTATCACATAGAGCTCACGGATCCACTGGTCAATGTCAAACACCTGGGAGGGTTTGGAAGGGTAAGAAAATGTCAGGACAAATGGGTAACGTACAAAAAACTGTTCAGAACTTAGAAGTTGTTCAAACTGATATTGAAAATAACTTAATTTATATTAAAGGAGCTGTTCCTGGTCCAACTGGGTCGACATTAAAGCTTTCTCATTCGGTTAAAACATCATGAAGCTTAATTTAGTTAATAGTGAATCAAAAACTGATATTAGTCTTCCGGAGTCAGTTTTTGGAAAGGATTTTAATGAAGATTTGGTTCACCAAGCAGTAGTTACTTTCTTGGCAGGCGCAAGACAGGGGTCGCACAAGCAAAAAACTAGATCTGAAGTTCGCGGTGGTGGTAAGAAACCTTATAGACAAAAAGGAACAGGAAGAGCAAGAGCAGGTACTATTAGAAGTCCAATATGGCGTGGAGGCGGTGTTCCTTTTGCTGCAGTACCTAGAGATTACTCTAAGAAGATTAATAAGAAAATGTATAGAGCTGCTATTCGCTCAATACTTTCTGAGCTTTATAGACAAGACAGAATAATTGGTTTGGCTAAGCCTACATTAGAGGCTCCTAAAACAAAGGTGATGGCAAAAATTATAAAAGATGCCGGTCTTGATAGCGTACTGATCATCCTTGATGAAATGGATACCAATATATACCTATCAGCAAGGAATATACCTCATGTAGAGGTAGTGACTGTGAAAGAAATTAATCCCGTTGTGCTTCTAAGGTCTGACAAGGTTGCAATCACACCCGAAGCACTTTCATTAATAGAGGCTTGGGTAAAATGAATCAAGAAAAAATCCTTACATTAATTGATTCTCCTTACATTACTGAGAAGGCATCAAAGCTTGCATCTGAGAAAAATCAGGTTGTATTTAAAGTAAATATTAATGCTAATAAATTAGAAATTAAGAAAGCTGTTGAAAAACTTTTTAATGTAGAAGTGAAATCAGTTACCACTTCAATAGTTAAAGGCAAAAATAAAAGAAATAGGTTTGGCACCTATAAAAAATCTAACTTTAAAAAAGCGTTTGTCTCATTAAAAGAAGGTTCAGAAATTCAGTTTGAGGGTGTTAACTAATGGCAATCATTAAAGCAAAACCAACAAGTGCTGGAAGAAGATTTGTTGTTTCTGTTAAGTCAGATCTTTATAAAGGTAAGCCTCATAAGCCATTGCTTGATAAAAAATCAAAAAATGGTGGCCGAAATAATAATGGCAGGATTACCGTTCGTCATCAGGGCGGAGGACATAAACAACATTACAGAATTGTAGATTTTAAGAGAGCAAAGTTTGATGTCCCTGCGACAGTTCTAAGAATTGAATACGATCCCAATCGATCAGCTCATATCGCATTAATTCAATATATTGATGGTGAAAAATCTTATATTATTGCGCCATCTAAATTAAAGGTTGGGGCCTCAATTTCATCATCTGAAAAAACTGAAATCGCTCCAGGTAATAGCATGCCTTTAAGCAACATACCTCTTGGTACAAATGTTCATTGTGTTGAGATGAAGCCAGGAAAAGGAGCTCAAATTGCAAGATCAGCTGGAACCTCTGCAAGAGTTGTAGCAAAAGAAGGTATCTATACAACCTTGAGACTGCAGTCAGGTGAAATGAGAAAGATCCTCTCTGAGTGCCGTGCAACAATCGGGGTTGTCTCAAATCAAGAAAACAACTTAAGATCTTTGGGAAAAGCTGGTGCCAAGAGATGGAGAGGAGTTCGACCAACTGTTAGAGGTGTTGCTATGAACCCTATTGATCACCCTCATGGCGGTGGTGAAGGGAGAACATCTGGGGGTAGACATCCTTCAACTCCATGGGGTGTTCCTACTAAAGGTTATAAAACTAGAAAAAATACTAGGTCTGATAACTTAATTGTACGAAGAAGAGCTAAGAGGAAATAGTCATGCCACGATCGCTAAAAAAAGGACCCTTTATTGATATCTCGCTTCAAAAGAAAGTGGATCAAGCAATTGCTGAAAACAGCAAGAAACCAATTAAAACTTGGTCAAGACGGTCAATGATTTCTCCGTCAATGGTTGGGTTAACAATTTCTGTTCATAACGGAAGACAGCACGTGCCAGTCTTCATAAATGAAGATATGGTTGGCCATAAACTGGGAGAGTTTGCAATAACACGAACATTTAAACTTCATTCAGGTGATAGGAAAGCTCAATAATGGATACAAGAGCATATTTAAAAGGATCAAGACTTTCACCTCAGAAAGCAGGATTAGTCGCTAATGAGATTAGGGGTAAATCTGTCCAAGATGCAATGGACTTTTTAACATTCAGCAAGCAAAAGGCTGCATCTGTTATTAAAAAGTTGCTTGAGTCAGCAATTGCAAATGCCGAAAACAATAACAAGCTTGATATTGATACATTGGAAGTCAAATCCATTATGGTCAATCAAGGAATGAGGCTTAAAAGAATGAGGCCCAGAGCAAGAGGGAGGGCTGATAGGATCATAAAGCCAACCTGTCACATTGAAATTATCTTATCGGATCAGGAGAAATAATGGGTCAAAAAGTTCATCCAACAGGTTTTCGTCTTGGTGTTGTAAAAAAACATAATGCCAATTGGTACGCCAAAGGAAAGACCTTTAAAGAAAATCTAATTGAAGACTTGAAAGTAAGAGATTTTTTAAAGAATAAGCTTAGGTTTTCGTCAGTAAGTAAAGTTGAGATTGACAGATCAGCTCAAAATTTTACTGTTTCAATTCATACATCTAGGCCCGGAATCATTATTGGGAAAAAGGGAGAAGAGATTGAAAACATCAAAAGATCTATAGAAAAAATTGTAAATCGCCCTGCGCAAGTTCAAATAAAAGAAGTAAGAAAACCTGATCTTGACGCAACCATTCTTGCTGAAGGTATTGCACAACAGCTCGAAAGAAGGGTGCAGTTCAGAAGAGCTATGAAGAGGGCAGTCCAGAGTGCGCTTAGACAAGGAGCTAAAGGGGTGAGAACTGAGGTCTCTGGTCGACTAGGAGGAGCTGAGATAGCAAGAACGGAATGGTATCGAGAAGGCAGGGTGCCTTTGCATACTCTTAGAGCCGATGTGGACTATGGAACTGCAGAAGCTGCGACTACATATGGAATTATTGGTGTCAAAGTTTGGGTTTATCGTGGAGAAATCATGGAAGACCCATTTAAAGCGGAATTATAGGTATTAGAAAATGTTACAACCAAAGCAAACAAAATTCAGAAAAATGCATAAAGGTCGTAATAGAGGCCTTGCTCAAAGTGGCAACACCGTTGCTTTCGGTAAATATGGCTTAAAGGCTTCTACTCGTGGCAGGATTACTGCCAGACAAATTGAAGCCGCAAGGCGAGCCATGACACGTTATATCAAACGTGGAGGAAATATTTGGATCAGGATTTTCCCTGACAAACCGATAACTAAAAAGCCTCTTGAAACTCGAATGGGTAAAGGAAAGGGTAACGTTGAGTACTGGGTTGCTCTAGTTCAGCCTGGAAAGATGTTATATGAAATGTCAGGGGTTGAAGAAGAAACAGCTAGAGAAGCATTTAGATTGGCTGCTGCAAAGCTCCCAGTAAAAACTACTTTTGTACAGAAATAAATTATGGCTAAAGCTAAAGAAAAATACATTGAAACCTTAAGATCACAAAAAGTTGATCAGCTTGAAAAAATGCTTCTTGATGAGAGAGAAGCTCAGTTTTCTAACAGGATTAAGCACAAGACAGGCCAGTTGAATGAGAGTCATTTGTTGAGAGAGTCAAAAACAAAAATTGCTCAAATCAAAACTGTTATTAATGAAAAAAATAATGAGGAAACAAAATCATGAGCTCGAATGCAAGACTCTTATCTGGTGTTGTTGTTAGTGATAAAGCAGATAAAACAATTACAGTTAAGGTAGAGAGAAAGGTTAAACATCCTAAGTACGGAAAGATTATTAAACGATCTACTAAGATTCATGCTCATGATGAAAGCAATTCAGCAAAGATGGGCGATGTTGTCACCGTCCAAGAATGTAAGCCTTATTCAAAAAATAAAACCTGGTTACTAATTGATTCGGTGATTGCCGGTAATGATAAAGCTGTTGAAGTTGAAGAAACTCAATCAAATGAGGAGTCTTCATCATGATTCAGATGCAATCAATCCTTAACATTGCTGACAACAGCGGAGCCAGAAGCGTTATGTGCATCAAGGTACTTGGAGGCTCAAAGCGAAGATATGCAAGAATTGGGGATATAGTTAAAGTTGCTGTTAAGGAAGCAATTCCTCAAGGTAAAGTTAAAAAAGGCCAAGTCGTAAATGCCCTGATTGTTCGAACAAAAAAAGGCGTCAGACGAAGAGATGGTTCATTGATCAAATTTGATGAAAATGCTGCTGTTTTACTTAATCAGCAACAAGCACCTATAGGCACTAGGGTCTTTGGTCCTGTGACGAGAGAGCTCCGTTCAGGGAATTTTATGAAAATATTATCTTTAGCACCTGAGGTTTTATAGACATGTCTTCACTACATACAAAAACTAAGTTTATAAGCGGTGATGAGGTAGTAGTAATTGCTGGAAAAGATTTGGGTAAAAGAGGCACTCTACAAAAAATCCTTAAAGGTAATAAAGCTATTGTAACCGGCTTAAACTTAGTAAAAAAACATACCAAACCTAACCCTCAAATGGGTATTACCGGAGGTATTGTCGAACAAGAAGCAGCGATTGCTATTTCAAATTTAGCTATTTGGAATCCAAAAAAGAAAAAAGCTGATCGTATTGGATATGAAATTAAAGACGATGTTAAAACAAGAATTTTTAAATCAGACAACTCGAAAATATAAACATGAACTTAAAAGAAACCTTTAACAAAGAGATAGTACCTCAACTTAAAGAAACTCTTGGATTAGATAATGTTATGGCTGTTCCAAGGGTAACAAAAATTGTTGTAAATATGGGCGTTGGTGAGGCTGCAATTGATAAGAAGCATCTTGAGTCTGCCCAGAATGATTTGCAGGCAATAACTGGACAGAAGCCAGTTGTTACCAAGGCAAGAAAATCTGTTGCTAGCTTTAAAATTAGAGACGGCTGGCCTATAGGTTGCAAAGTAACTTTGCGCGGCAAACGTATGTATGATTTTTTAGAAAGACTTATACATATTGCTATTCCAAGAGAAAGGGATTTCAGAGGATTAAATCCAAAATCATTTGATGGGCAAGGGAACTACAGCATGGGAATCAAAGAGCAAATTATTTTTCCCGAAATTAATTATGATCACATTGACAAAATAAGGGGCATGGATATTTGCATTAACACTTCTGCAAAAAATAAAGATGAAGCAAAAGCTCTATTGGAAGCCCTTCAATTTCCATTTAAGAAATAGGAATTTTTATGACAAGAAAATCAATAATAGCAAGAGAAAATAAAAGGCTTAAGACAGTTAAGAAATATGCTGCAAAAAGAGCTGCGTTAAAGAAGGCTTTCTTAGACCAAAATAATTCTTACGAAGATAGAATGGCTGCTTTTGCAAAATTACAAAAATTACCTCGGGACGCAAGTCCATCAAGGGGAGTTAGAAGGTGCTCAATCACTGGTAGGCCACATGCGGTCTATAGGAAGTTTGGGTTAAGCAGAATAAAACTTCGGGAAGCCGCTATGCGTGGTGATGTTCCGGGTTTAGTTAAGTCAAGTTGGTAATAATATGAGTTTTCAAGATCCAATATCCGATTGTTTAACAAGAATTAGAAACGGCTTAATGAGAGGCAAAAAATCTGTGGACGTGCCTTTTTCAAAATTCAAATCTGAATTAGTCAATGTTTTAGTTAATGAAGGTTTTTTAATTGGGAGTGAAAAAAAATCAGTGAACGGTAAAGATTTTATTGATGTAAAGCTCAAATATATTAATGAAGAGCCTGCCATAAAAGAGCTTAAGAGAATAAGTAAGCCAAGTCTTAGACGTTACTCTGGTCCTAATGATCTGGGTGCAGTAAAAAGTGGTCTTGGGGTGTATATCCTAACTACTAATAAAGGATTGCTAACTGATAAACAAGCCAAAGCATCTAATGTGGGTGGCGAAATAATTTGTGAAGTATTTTAATTATGTCTAGAGTTGCAAAAAGTCCAATTTCAATCCTTCAAGGTGCAGAAGTATCTTTGCTGGATTCTAAAATTGAAGTCTCAGGTCCTAAAGGTAAAGATGAATTTTCTTTTCCAGAAACTGTATCTATTGAACAAAGTGATTCAGAGCTCTTAGTTAAATATGATGAAGAATCGACTAGCTCCACTGCGCTTGCGGGCACAACTCGCTCTATAGTAAACAACATGATTATTGGGGTTACTGAGGGTTTTCAAAAGAAACTAGAGCTTGTCGGCGTTGGTTACAGGGCAAAGGTAAGTGGTAAATCCATTGATCTTACTTTAGGATTTTCACATCCAGTTAAGTACGATCTTCCTGACGCAGTAAGTGCGGAGACACCATCTAACACAGAGATTGTCCTAAGCAGTCATAACAAGCAAATCTTAGGACAAGTTGCTGCAGAAATTAGAGCATTTAGACCACCTGAGCCCTACAAGGGTAAAGGAGTTAAATATGCAGATGAAAGAATAAAACGCAAAGAAGCTAAGAAGGCTGCAGGAGCATAAACATGTCAAAAGTAGTATCAAGACTTAGAAGAGCAGCTAAAACAAGGATTAAAGTAGCAGGTCAAGAAAAGCCTAGGCTATCTGTTTACAAATCCAATAGTAATCTTTACGCACAAATTGTTGAGCCAAGAGGAAGTAAAGTTCTTGTAACGGCTTCAACTAATGAAAAAGATAATAAATTAGATAAATCAAATGTTGAAACAGCAAAAGTTGTAGGCAAATTAGTTGCCGAGCGTGCACTTGAAGCTGGTATCAAAAGTGTTGTTTTTGATAGGTCGGGATATTTATATCACGGCAAAATTAAAGCAATTGCAGAATCAGCCAGAGAAGCTGGCTTGGAGTTTTAATATGGATCAAAACTTAGCTGTCCAACAACAAGACGTACTTGAAGAAAAGCTCGTACAAGTAAATAGAGTCGCAAAAGTTGTAAAAGGTGGAAGAATATTTGGTTTTACTGCATTAACGGTAGTTGGCGATGGAAAAGGAAAAGTTGGCTTTGGAAGAGGTAAAGCTAAAGAAGTGCCTATAGCAATTCAAAAAGCCATGGAGAACGCAAGAAGAAATATGGTGGATGTAAGCCTAAATGGAACCACTTTATGGTATCCAATTAAAGCCAAGCATGGTTCCGCAAAAGTTTATATGCAACCTGCCTCAGAAGGTACAGGTATTATTGCGGGTGGCGCAATGAGGGCCGTTCTAGAATTAGTTGGAGTTCAAAATGTTCTTGCAAAATGTTATGGATCAACTAATCCGGTTAATGTGGTTAGGGCAACAGTCAATGCACTTAAGTCAATGGAATCCCCTGAATCAGTAGCCTCCAGGAGAGGCAAGACCGTGGAGGAAATCTAGTGGCTGACAAAAAAATAACTATCAAGCTTATTAAGAGTGGAATTGGGAGAATTAAATCTCATAAGCAATGCATCAAAGGTTTGGGATTTAGAAAACTCAATCAGGTAATTGAGGTAGAGGATACTCCAAGCGTAAGGGGCATGATAAATAAAATTAGAGATATGGTTGTGGAAATATCACCAGAGGCTAAAAATGGTTAAATTAAATACTTTAAGCTCAAAAGGGACTACGCAGAACAGAAAAAGAGTTGGCAGAGGTATTGGATCTGGCCAAGGGAAAACTGCTGGTAGAGGTCACAAGGGCCAAAAATCAAGATCTGGTGGTTCAATTGCTCGTGGCTTTGAAGGTGGTCAAATGCCACTACAACAAAGAGTACCCAAGTTTGGTTTCTCTTCTCGTGTAAATAATAGCTTAAAACAATTGAATCTTAGAGATCTTAAGGATTTATCAGAAGTTTCTTTGGAGACATTAAAAGAAAATAAGTTTATTTCAAAGTCCGTGACCAAAGTAAAAGTATTTGGGAAGTATGACTTAGACAAAGCAATAAACTTTTCGGGCGTTTCATTGACTAAAGGAGCACTTGAATCTATTGAAAAAGCCGGAGGCAAGGTAAGTTAGACGTGGCTGATTCAAATAACATGAGCGATTTATGGAAAAGGCTTAGATTCGTCCTAATTGGTATCATCGTTTATCGCATTGGTACTCACATTCCCATACCAGGCATTGATCCTCAAAGGCTTTCATCTTTATTTGATCAAAATCAGGGAACCATCTTAGAGTTATTTAATTTATTTTCGGGGGGTGCTCTTGAAAGAATGAGCATCTTTGCCTTAAACGTTGTTCCTTACATTTCGGCTGCAATTATCATGCAGCTTTTTTCAAACTCTATCCCTTATTTAATCGAGCTCAAAAAAGACGGTCAAGCTGGCAGAAATGCAATTACTCAGTACACAAGATATGGAACAGTGCTATTAGCATTTATTCAAGCTTCAGCCTTAGCAGTCACACTTAGCTCTGGTGGCCTAGCTTACAATCCTGGTACAGCTTTTTTTGTATCAGCTGTCTTTAGTGTGGTTGCTGGAACAATTTTCTTGATGTGGTTAGGCGAGCAAATATCAGAAAGAGGCATTGGTAATGGAATCTCAATTATCATTGCTACAAGTATTCTTACAGGAATACCTAGCGCAATAGGTCAAGCTCTTGAGCAAGCCCGTCAAGGTGATTTGAATATACTCATGCTTTTAAGCATAGGTGTTTTAGCAATGGTTGTTATTGCTGTTGTCGTCTTTATTGAAAGAGGCCAAAGACGAATTACTGTAAATTATGCTCAAAGACAGCAGGGCAGAAAGCTAATGCAAGCTCAAGCTAGCCATCTTCCTTTTAAAGTAAACATGGCAGGGGTAATACCTGCAATTTTTGCCAGTACCTTTTTACTGTTTCCAGCCTCATTATCAACATGGTTTGGTCAAGGTGAAAACTTTGGATTCTTACAATCAATTTCATTGGCTTTAAATCCCGGGCAGCCTCTATATGTTCTTACTTTCGCTGCATTGATAATTTCATTTTGTTTCATTTGGCTCGCATTAACTTTCAATACTAGAGAGGTATCTGACAATTTAAAAAGATCAGGTGCGTATATTCCAGGTATTAGGCCAGGCGAACAAACTGCTGGATATATAGACAATGTATTAGCAAGACTAACCGTATTTGGAAGCATTTATTTAACATTAATATGTTTATTGCCTTTAGCACTTATCAACTTTGCAGGAGTGTCTTTTTATCTTGGAGGAACATCGGTTCTAATTATTGTGGTTGTGCTAATGGATTTCATGTCACAAGTTCAATCTCATATGATGTCCTCTCAATATTCATCCTTACTTAAGAAGGCAAACCTTAAAAACTATAGAAGATAATTATGAAAGTAAGAGCATCAGTTAAAAAGATTTGCAGAGATTGCAAATTAGTTAGAAGAAAAGGAGTTTTGTATGTTATTTGCAAAACAGAACCTAAGCACAAACAAAAACAAGGATAATTTATGGCAAGGATAGCAGGTGTAAATGTTCCAGAAAATAAGCATTTAGAGATAGCCTTAACTCATATTTATGGTGTTGGAAGAAAAACAGCCCAAGATATTTGTGGTAAAGCTGGAATCGAGTATACGAAAAAAATATCAGACATTACCGAAGAGGATGTTGAAAAAATTCGAACAGAGGTCGCTAACTATACGGTTGAAGGCGATTTAAGAAGAGAAGTTAGTACCAACATTAAAAGGTTAATGGACCTTGGAACGTATCGAGGCATTCGCCATAGAAGAAAATTGCCAACAAGAGGTCAAAGAACCAAAACTAATGCAAGGACCCGAAAAGGGCCAAAAAAACCAATGAGGGCTTAATTAATGGCTATAAAAGGGAAAAAAGCAAAGAAAGTTATATCTGAGGGGATAGCTCATATTCACTCTTCGTTTAACAACACGATTATTACCATAACAGATAAGCAAGGTAACGCTGTTTGTTGGGCTACTTCTGGTGGATCGGGTTTCAGGGGTTCAAGAAAAAGCACCCCATTCGCAGCTCAGATTGCTGCAGAGAAGGCTGGAAATGCTGCAAAAGAGTTTGGAATGATGAGTTTAGATGTTAAAGTGCGTGGTCCTGGGTCAGGCAGAGAGTCAGCAATTAGGTCTCTTAATGCCTGTGGATTAAAAATAAGGAGTATTACTGATGTGACTCCACTGCCTCATAATGGATGCAGACCACCCAAGAAGAGAAGAGTTTAAGGAGTAATTATGGCTAGATATCGAGGTCCATCACTCAGACTTTCCAGGCGGGAAGGAACTGATTTAATGCTTAAAAGTGGCGTAAGAGCTATTGAATCTAAGTGCAATATGGAAACCGCACCTGGAGTTCATGGTCTCAGAAGAGGCAGGTTATCTGACTACGGGTTACAGCTTAGAGAAAAACAGAAAGTTAGAAGAATGTATGGAGTTCTTGAAAAACAATTTAGGAATTATTATAAAAAGGCTGCTAAAGCCAAGGGTAATACTGGTGAGAACTTATTATCTTATTTAGAACAACGCCTTGATAATGTTGTTTATCGGATGGGTTTCGCGTCTACTCGAGCCGAAGCAAGACAATTGGTCAGCCATAAAGCTTTTCATGTAAATGGTAAGACAGTCAACATACCTTCATATCAAGTACAACCAGATGACACAATTGAGGTTAGGGAGAAATCAAGATCTCAAACTCGAATTAAGTCTGCATTAGAGTTGAGCGCCCAAAGAGAAGTGTGCGAATGGCTTGATGTAGATAACAATGCTTTTAAGGGGGTATTTAAATCTGTACCTGATAGAACAGATTTAAGTGCTGAAATTAACGAAAATCTCATCGTTGAGCTTTACTCCAAATAAGAGGAAAAAATTATGCAAACATCAGTTATTGATTTATTAGTACCAACCGAAATTCAGGTTGAGGACATCAATGAAACAACTTCAAAGATAACACTTGAGCCTCTAGAAAGAGGTTTTGGTCATACACTAGGTAATGCCTTAAGAAGAATATTGCTATCTTCTATGCCTGGCGCAGCCATCACAGATGTAAAGATTGAAGGCATCTCACATGAATACTCAACAATTGAAGGCATCAGAGAGGATGTTATTGATATTCTTTTAAATCTAAAAGATATGCCAGTTAATTTACTAGAAGGAACTTCTGCTGAAATAAAGCTTGATATGGCTGGTCCTTCTGAGGTAACAGCATCATCCTTTGAGGTGCCGGGTAATGTTGAACTGGTTAACCCAGATCATCATGTGGCATCTTTGGTAGATAAGGTTAACCTAACACTTACAGCTACTGTTAAAACTGGTAGAGGGTATGAGCCAGCTGATCTGCGAGGAGAGGAAGAGACTCAGGTTGGAGCACTTAAAGTTGATGCCTCCTTTAGTCCTGTAAAAAGAGTTGCTTATTCAGTAGAAAATGCTCGTTTTGAGAAGAGAACTGACTTAGATAAGTTAATTGTTGAGCTTGAAACTGATGGCACTTTAAATCCTAAAGAAGCAATTGAACACTCAGCTACAATAATGCAGCAACAATTGGCAGCTTTTGTGAATCTTGATGCTATTGCAGAACAAGAAGCCAAAAAAGAGCAAAATGATTTTGATCCACTACTTATGAGATCAATCGAAGAGCTTGAATTGACCGTTAGATCAACAAACTGTTTAAAAGCTGAGAGCATTTTCTTAATTGGAGACTTAATACAAAGAAGTGAATTCGACTTACTTAAGACCCCTAACCTTGGAAAAAAATCTCTTAACGAAATTAAAGATGTTCTTGCATCAAAAGGGTTTGCACTTGGCACAACAATTGATAATTGGCCACCTATGGGGTAACTCAAATGAGACATAGAAAATCAGGTAGAAAGCTAAACAGAAACTCATCACATAGAAAGGCTCTCTTTAAGAACCTTTCCATAGCTTTTATAAAACAAGAGCTTATAAAAACCACGCTACCGAAAGCAAAAGAGCTTCGACGACATCTTGAGCCATTAATCACTATGGCTAAAGAAGATACTGTTGCCAACCGTAGACATGTTTTTTCAAAACTTCGTGATGATGAGGCTGTAGCAAAGCTTTTTACAGAAATATCTGTTAAATCAAAAGATAGGCCTGGTGGTTACTTGCGTATTATTAAGGCAGGCTTTAGACCTGGTGATAAGGCTGATATGGCTTATGTAGAATGGGTCGATAGAGCAGGAACTGCAGATCCAATAGATGATACTCCTGAGCTAAAAGAAGACTCTGCTGCCTAAATCATTTTCTTTAAGAAGCTTCCGGTATAGGATTTTTTTATACTTGATATCTTTTTAGGCGTACCTTGTGCAATAACTTCTCCACCCTCGCTTCCACCTTCAGGCCCCATATCAATTATCCAGTCACAGTTTTTAACAACATCAAGGTTATGTTCAATAACTAAAACTGTGTTCCCTTGATCAGATAATCTTTTAAGCACTTGAAGTAAAAGATCTATATCTTGGAAATGGAGCCCAGTAGTTGGTTCGTCAAGTATGAAAAGAGTTTTTCCAGTACTTCTTTTTGATAATTCTTTTGCAAGTTTTATCCTTTGTGCCTCGCCTCCAGAAAGCGTGGTTGCTGACTGACCCAGTGTAATGTAAGTGAGTCCAACATCAGCGAGGGTCTGAAGTTTTTTCTTTATGGGTGGAATTGCATCAAAGAACTCTAGTGCTTCCTCAACGGTCATATTGAGTACTTCAGCTATATTTTTGCCTTTATATTTAACCTCAAGTGTCTGATCATTATATCTTTGGTTATTGCAGGTATCGCACGTAACGTATACATCAGCTAGGAAATGCATTTCAACTTTGATCATTCCATCTCCCTGACAAGTCTCGCACCTTCCACCTTTCACATTGAAGCTAAATCTACCTGGTTTATAGCCCCTTGATCGTGCTTCTTCAGATTGTGAGAACAAATCTCTTATGTAAGAAAATAAGCCTGTATAGGTTGCAGGGTTTGATCTGGGAGTTCTTCCAATTGGAGCCTGATCAATTGCTATTACTTTGTCTAAATGCTCTAGCCCTTCTATTCCATCACATTTAATTTCTTTTCTTAGCTTAGATTTATTTAAAATGAAGCTCGACATTGGCATCAGAGTTTGATTTATTAAAGATGATTTACCTGATCCTGAAACCCCAGTAATACAAGTAAAAATACCTATTGGAATATCTACATCAATATTTTTCAAATTATTTTCATGCGCATTTTTTATAGTAATAAAGGAAGAGGGCTTTTTATTTGAAGCCGGAAAAGAAATCTTTTTTTTCCCACTGAGAAATTGACCAGTAAGAGATTTTTTATTCTTTTCAATCTCATCTACTGAGCCTTCAGCACAAACTGTTCCACCATGAATGCCTGCACCAGGACCAATATCAATTACATGATCAGCAGCCCTAATAGCCTCTTCATCATGCTCAACAACAAGTACTGTATTACCAAGATACTTTAAGTTTTGTAGCGTTTTAATTAATCGAGCGTTATCTCTTTGATGAAGCCCAATTGAAGGCTCATCAAGCACATAGGTAACACCTACAAGACCCGAACCTATTTGGCTGGCAAGTCTTATTCTTTGTGATTCTCCTCCGGATAATGATTCGGCACTCCTATCAAGTGTTAAGTAATTCAAACCAACATCCAATAAAAAAGAAAGTCGATCATTAATTTCTTTTAGGATTTTTTCAGCAATTTTTTGTTGGGCACCAGAAAGTTTGGTCTTGCCAATAAAGTCTAAGGCATCCGAAATTTTATAAGTTGTAATTTCACTAATTGATTTTTTATTTACAAATACATTACGAGACTCTTTCTTTAGCCTTGATCCATTACAAGAATTGCAATGACTGTCACTAAGCAACTTTGCAAGCTCATTCTTTTGGTAGTCTGAGTCAGTTTCTCTAAATCTTCTTTCAGTGTTTGGAAGCACTCCTTCAAATCTATGCTTTCTAACTATTTTGCTACCGCTTCTAAAACGCTTTGAGAAATCTATTTTTTCCTTTGACCCATTAAGAATAATATCTTTGGTTTCCTCGTTAAGCTCACACCAAGGATCATTCAAACTAAATCCATAAAACTGACTTAAACACTTAAGCTGATGATAGTAGAACCTATTCCTTTTATTCCATCCTTTTATGGCTCCACCATTAATTGATAGCTCCTCATCATTAATTATTTTCTTTTCATCAAAGTATTGAATAACTCCCAATCCATCACATTTCTCACAAGCTCCAAATGGATTGTTAAATGAAAACATTCTAGGTTCTAATTCTGGAACCGAATACCCGCATTTTGAGCATGCAAAATTAGATGAAAATGAAACAATTTCATTCTCGTCAATAAATTCTATCTCAACAATTCCTTCTGAGAGATTTAATGCTGTCTCTAGAGATTCAGCTAGCCTCAATCTAAGATCGTCTTCATCTTTAAGTATTAATCTATCAACAACAGCACTTATGTTATGTTTTTGATTTTTATTGAGACTAGGAAATTCTTCTAGTGGTAAAACTAAATCATTTATTTTTGCTCTTACAAATCCCTCTTTTTTAAGATCTTCATAAACGCCTAAATGCTCACCTTTTTTACCTCTGATTACCGGAGCAAGGACCATGACTTTTTTACCAATATTATTGGTCAATATTTCGTTACACATCTCAGTAATTGATTTAGATGCAAGCACTTCATTATGGTCTGGACAAATAGGAGTACCAATCCTTGCAAAAAGTAAACGAAGATAATCATAGATTTCAGTAACAGTTCCAACAGTTGACCTGGGATTATGAGAGGTAGACTTTTGCTCTATTGATATGGCAGGCGATAAACCATCAATCTGATCAACATCAGGTTTTTCCATCATTGATAGAAACTGTCTTGCATAGGCAGATAGCGATTCTACATAACGTCTTTGACCTTCAGCATAGATTGTGTCGAATGCCAAAGAAGATTTACCTGAACCAGACAGGCCAGTGATGACCACCAACTTTTCTCTAGGAATATCAACCGAAATATTTTTCAGGTTATGTGTGCGTGCACCTTTTACAGAAATTTTTGTCATTTAATTAAAGATTCTTACTCAGAGAATTTTATTTCGAGTTAAACTATTAAATTATACGAGGTAATTATGAGTAGAGGAGTAAATAAAGTTATTTTAGTTGGAAATTTAGGTCAAAAACCTGAAATTAGATATACCAAAGATTCAAAACCAATTGCATCATTTTCAATTGCTACTTCTGAGTCATGGAAAGACAAGACCACAGGAGATATGGTGGAAAAGACTGAGTGGCATAACGTAACTTTTTTTGGACGCATTGCTGAGGTAGCAGAACAATATCTAGATAAAGGCTCCAAGGTATTTGTTGAAGGTAAGCTTCAGACTGATAAATGGGAAGATGAGAACGGAAATAAACGCTCAGCTACAAAAATAATTGGAAACAATATGCAAATGTTGGATTCTAGAGGGTCGAATAACTCGAGTTCATTCGATGAGAGTTCTTCAGTCCAAAATGAAGCCCCTGCTTCACAAGAAGGCTCTTTCTCGGAAGAAGATATACCATTCTAAATTTTGGACTTTAAACATATTTCATATGAGAGGGTAGAGAATATTGCCCTCATTACTCTTAACCGGCCAGAAAAACTCAATGCATTTACTTTAAGAATGATGCATGAACTTTGTAGTGCATTCGATCAGGTTGATGCTGATGATCAAGTAAAGGCAGCATTGATTACAGGAGCCGGCAGAGCCTTTTGTGCAGGGGCAGACCTATCAAGTGGCGAAGATACTTTTGTAGATAAATTTGATACTCAAGATTCTCATCCAGAAGACTACAACAAGGATGCTGGCGGCATACTTACTTTGCGAATGTTTAGATCTTTAAAACCAATAATTACTGCATGCAATGGGGCATCAGTGGGTGTTGGAGCAACAATGCAGCTGGCCGCAGATATTCGACTTGCATCGACAAAGGCAAGGTTTGGATTTGTCTTTTTAAACAGAGGCATAGTGAACGACGCAAGCAGTTCATGGTTTCTTCCTAAAATTGTAGGAATTTCCAAGGCACTTGAGTTGTGCTACTCCGGCAGAATCATCGATGCTCAAGAAGCTAGTGACATCGGTCTTGTAAGTCATATTTTCGAACATGAAGAAATGCTAGAACAATCAATAGATTTTTGTAGGAATCTCACACAGGGTTCTGCTCCTGTTTCTGTAGCTGTAGCGAGAAGGCTTTTCTGGAGTTCGTTGGGAGATGATGGGCCAGAAAGATCACATGAGCTCGAAAGTCAGTTCATTAGCTCAAGAGGGAAGTCCGGTGATGCCAAGGAAGGAGTGAAGTCATTTCTTGAAAAAAGAGATGCAGAGTTTCCAAATAAAGTCTCAAAAGACTTGCCAAATGATTTTGAAAAAAAAATAGAAAATTAGATTAATACTTACTGAATACCAAGCAAGCATTTGTTCCTCCAAAACCAAATGAGTTACTCATTACAGTATTCAGAGTTTGATTTATTGTTTCAGTTACAACATTTAACCCAGCTGCTTCATCTACCAATTCATTAATATTAATTGAAGGTGCAATAAAATTGTTATTCATCATAATTAGTGAGTAGATCGCCTCTTGTGCGCCGGTAGCACCTAATGAGTGACCGGTCATAGATTTGGTTGATGAAATCTTTATCTGCTCGCCTCCGAATACAGATTTAATGGCATTTAGCTCAGCAATATCGCCAACAGGCGTACTGGTTCCATGAGCATTAATATAATCGGGAGCACTAGAAAGAGTTTTAATTGCTTCTGACATACACCTTTCAGCACCTTCACCTGACGGAGCCACCATATCAAAACCATCAGAATTTGCAGAGTAGCCTGAAAGCTCTGCGATTATATTAGCTCCTCTTTGTTTAGCATGATCTTCGCTTTCTAGAATCAGCATGCCTGATCCTCCAGCGATTACAAATCCATCTCTATTTTTATCAAAGGGCCTAGATGCAATTTCAGGAGAATCATTATATTTTGACGAAAGCGCACCCATTGCATCAAATAATGAAGACGAGGTCCAATGATCATCTTCAGCTCCGCCAGCGATAATCACATCCTGTTTATCCATACTTATAAGCTCTGCAGCGTGTCCAATACAATGCGCGCTTGTAGAGCACGCCGATGAAATTGAATAGTTAACTCCTTGAGTTTTTAATGCAGTTCCCATGCATGCGGAGACAGTGCTTCCCATGGTTTTTGTAACCGCATATGGACCAATTCTTTTTGGACTCTTCTCTCTTGCAACGTCCGAAGCAATAATTTGAGCTTCTGGTGATGCACCCCCAGATCCAGCTACTATTCCAACCCTTGTAGGATTAAGTTCTTCCAATTTTATGCCAGAGTGAGTTAGGGCTTCTTTTGCAGAAAGATAACCAAAAGCTGCTGCTTTAGACATGAATCTCATCAGTTTTCTATCAATTAATTCGGCAAGATCAATATTTACTGACCCAGACACGTGACTTCTCATGCCTAAATCAGAATATTCCTGTTTGAACTTGATGCCAGAAACTCCATTTAAGAGGCTATCCTTTACCTTGTCTATGCCGTTACCAATAGCGGAAAGAATACCCATACCAGTAACGACAACTTTCTTCATTTTCTAGAATTCACTTGTATCTTTAAATAAACCAACTCTTAAACCTTTTGCGCTGTAAACATGTTTCCCATCGACAAACATATCACCATCACCAAAGCCAACAACCGCCCCTCGATTGACAACTCTTTTCATATCAATCTTGTACTCAACTAACTTTGCCTTTGGAGTTACTTGACCAAAAAATTTAACTTTATCAACACCTAAAGCCCTTCCGTAGCCAGGTAACTTTAGCCAACACAAATAAAAACCCACCAATTGCCACATAGCGTCTAAACCAAGACATCCGGGCATGACAGGATCCTCTTTAAAGTGGCAGTCAAAAAACCATAATTTAGGATTTATATTTAAACTTGCCTTTATATGACCATTATCATAAACACCACCACTATCGAATATGCTTTCAATCTCATCAAACATAAGCATTTGATCTGAGGGAAGCCGTCCGTTTCCAATTCCAAATAACTCACCATCTCCACATGCAATGAGGTCTTTCTTGGAATACTGATTCTGGGGGATAAATGTCATTTTGAACGTCCGTTCGCAAATTCCAATAATAACATCAATTCATTTTTTGAAGAATGAGAACTTAAATTCTCTACTGCATTGATGGCTTTTTTTGTTTCTCTATCAATTAGTCTCAATGTTCTTTTTAGTGGATTTTTTTGAATATTCTTACGCAGTTGATCAAAAGTTTTTTTCGACACCTTTTTTTTGCCAAAATACTTATTAAGTATTTTCTTATCTTCTTTGGAAGCATCTTCCAAAATCTCTAAGTATGGAAGAGTAAACTTTCCTTCAAGATAGTCTTTTAAATGTTCTTTTCCAATATTTTTATCAAGCTGATAATCTAATAAATCATCCTTTAGTTGAAACACTATTCCCAATATACGCCCATATTTTGCAAGCAAACTAATATTTTTTTTTGAATAACCACCAATAATACCTCCTGTAACTGATGCTGCTTCAAATAGCCTGCCGGTCTTTAGATAGGCAATTTTCAACAAAGACTTTTGACTAGGCACGATTTTTTTTGTGAATGAATCAAGCTGTAATATTTCACCCATTGAAATATCATTTGTTGCAGAAGACAATTCCTTTAAAACAAGATTATTATCGAGAGAAACCATCAACATAAAAGCTTTTGAATAGATGTAATCTCCTATAAGGACACTGTGCGAGTTTGACCATTTCTTGTTAACAGTTCTAATTCCTCTTCTTAATTTAGCATCGTCAACAACGTCGTCATGCACCAAGGTTGCTGTATGAAGAAGTTCAATGATTGATGCGAGTTTAACTCTTTTATTGATGGAAATTTTTTTGTTTTTGTTGCTTGAGCTACTAAGTGCAATAAGAGCTCTAAGTTTTTTACCTTCTGAACTAAAAATGTAATCGTATAAGCTGTTTACGCTTTTCTCGTCAGCAACGGAGTTAACAAGTATCTGCTTAACTTTATCAAGCTCTTTTTCTCTAGTTTTAGACAGAAGAAGTTTCATAGAATGGTGGCATCAAATTATACATAACTATTGATAAATTCAGCATAAAAGCGTATATTTTGCGACCACCTCTTATAGGTATTTAAAAAATGTATGCAGTAGTAGAACTCAGCGGAAAACAGCATAAGGTTGAAGTTGATCAAACCCTAGATATTGACCTTCAGAAAGCAGAAAAAGGTTCAAAGATAACCTTTGAAAATGTTTTGCTGCTTGCTGATGGCGACAATGTTCAAATTGGCCAACCTTATTTAGAAAATGCATCTGTAACTGCTGAGGTCATGGATATCGTTAAGGGTGAAAAACTTTCTATCCTAAGATTTAGAAGAAGAAAGCACAGCATGAGAAAGATTGGTCACAGGCAAAAATTTACTAAGATCCAAATTAAAGAGATTAAGGCAGGTTAACTATGGCACATAAGAAAGCAGGTGGTTCCAGTAAAAATGGTCGCGATTCCCAATCCAAGCGCTTAGGAGTAAAGCGTTTTGGAGGACAGTTTGTAAAATCAGGTGAGATCCTGATTAGGCAAAGAGGTACCAACACTCACCCTGGAGAAAATGTTGGTATTGGCAAGGATCATACTTTGTTTGCTACTTCCGAAGGCATAGTTTCTTTTACCTATAAAGGCCCAAAACAAAGAAAGACTGTTAACGTCACTCCTCAGTAGAATGAACTTCATTGATGAGGCTCTGCTTGAAGTCAGGGCCGGTAATGGTGGTTCCGGATGTCTTAGCTTTCGTCGTGAAAAATACATTCCCCGTGGCGGACCTGATGGTGGGGATGGTGGTAAAGGTGGGAGTGTAATTATAAAAGTAGATCAAGGCATGAATACCTTGGTTGACTATCAAAACAAAAAAGTCTTTGCAGCAAAAAATGGTACATCAGGCTCAGGTAGAAATAGGTCGGGTCAAGACGGAGATAACCTTATTATTTCAGTTCCTCTGGGTACCGTCATCATTGATGATTCCTCAAATACGACTATCTTCGATTGCTCAGACCCTAGTAAAGATTATTTGATAGCAAAAGGAGGTGACGGCGGACTAGGTAATGCTCGTTTTAAAAGTTCCACTAATCAAGCGCCAAGAAAAATAACTCCAGGATATGAGGGGGATTCGATTACGATAAGATTGGAATTACGATCTTTTGCTGACGTTGGTTTAGTTGGATTTCCTAATGCAGGAAAATCTACTTTCTTAAATTCTGTCTCAGCTGCTAAACCTAAAATAGGGGATTATCCTTTCACTACACTTAAACCAAACCTAGGGACAATCAAGTATTTTGATAAATCATATGTAATTGCAGATATCCCTGGTTTAATTGAAGGCGCATCTACTGGCTTAGGTCTTGGTATTAAATTTCTAAAACATATCTCAAGAACAAAAAGTCTGATCATTTTTTTAGATCCTAAAAATCCTAAAATTGGAATGCTTGATCAATTTAAAATCCTTACCAACGAGCTTCTAACGTTTGATAAAGCACTCATCGAAAAGAAAATTTGGATAGTGATCAATAAAAATGATCTGTTAGACGAAAATGGAAATGCTGAAGCTGAATCATTAAAGGGTCAATTAAATGATCTTGAAATTAACTATCAGGATTTATTAACTATTTCAGGATATACCAGAAATAATATCGATGAGTTGTTCAACTCTTTATTTAAAGAAAAAAATTAACTTATATTGATCGAACTGCTTTAACCAATCTGCTCTTGGTTCGAGCAGCAGCATTTTTATGAATGACTTTCTTTGACGCAGTTGCGTCAAGTACTTTTTCAGCTTCTTTAAGAAGGCTTGAAGCAAGCTCTTTATCATTTTGAATGATTGCATTTCTTACAGCTTTAACTGCAGTTCTAGCTCGTGCTCTTTGAGCATGTTTGAGCTTATACCTAGCATCATTCTGCCTAGCTCTTTTTATTGATTGTTTTGTATTCGCCATAAAATGAAACGCTAGTTTAATGATCTTAGGTAAGTATGTCTAGAAATTAAAGAAGATATTTGCGCTAGTTTTTTAACTTATCTATTTAAACCTATGATGGTGGAGGCGGCGGGAATTGAACCCGCGTCCGTTAGTTCTTCAACCTAACTTCTACATGCTTAGCTTTTTCTTTGTGTTTCGTATCAATGATCCGAAAAGCAGGATATTTAATACTAGCCTAAATAAAATTTTAGATTTTAATCGTTAAGGCACCGAAAAAAATCCTAGACTATGAAATTTCCCAGTACTTCAAACCATAGTCAATTTTTGTACTGGTTAGCCAATTAAGCGGCTAATGCGTAGTTGTCGTTTTCTGCAACTAAATTTTTTGTGATACGTTTTACAAGAGTTATCACGATCTTGGCATGCGCTTTGGAATCCAATAAAAACGTCGAACCCAATTCGCCCCCATGGGGTGCAAGATTATATATGAATTTTATAATTTATTAGAATTTTTAAGAATTCTGCTTTTTTGTCTTTCCCAATCTCTTTTTTTGATGTCTTCTCTTTGATCAAACTTTTTCTTTCCCTTACCAATAGCAATGTCGCACTTAACTTTATTATTTTTCCAATAAAGCTTAGTTAGGACGCATGTTTCCCCTTTTTTACTAACCGCATCACTAATTGAAAAGATTTCTTTTTTATGCAGAAGCAGTTTTCTTGATCGAGTAATGTCAACTTGATCTTGAATAGATCCAGGTGCATCAATCTTTAGGCCAATTAACCAAGCCTCATCATCTTTCAGCGTCACATAAGTATCTTTTGCATCAACCTTTCCCATTCTCAAACTTTTAACTTCCCAACCCTCAAGCGCAATACCTGCTTGAAATGTCTCATTCAAGGAAAAGTTCCTTCGAGCATTTTTATTTAATACAATTGTATGATCGGGTTTAGTCATATCCGTTAATAATACTACCTATCTTCGTTAATTTATAAATGGAAAACATAAAGAAAAAAAACTTTTATATTTATCTAGGTCTGTCACTTTTTATTTTTTTAGCTATTGCTCCATGGATTTTGACGCATGAACTGTCTTCATTTTTATTAAGATCATTTAATGCATATCTAGCAATAGTAATAAGCTTTATTGCTGGAAGTTTGTGGTGGAGAGATAATCTCAAAAAAGACATTCATCTAGAGGCTATTGTTATATCCATGCTTGCCTTCTTAGGAATTATGATTTTTGAATTCAGTCAAGGCATAGCAATTATTTTGCAAATTGTCTTGATAAATTTTTTATTAAGATTTGAGCTAAAAGTCATTAATGAGGATGAAAATATCATGAGTTACATTGAGACTAGAAAGCTAGCTACTTATATAATTACAATATTGTGTGTAATGCAGATAGCCTACTTATTTAATCCTTACGTAAATTAAAAAATGAATAAAAATACAATAACCTGGATCGGCAAATGGACTTTTATTTTGGCAGCTGCAGGGTCCGCAGTTGGCCTAGGGAATATATGGGGCTTTCCCTATAAAGCAGGAACTAATGGCGGGGGTGCATTTGTTCTAATCTATCTTGGCTGCATTCTTATGATAGGTTTACCCATAATGATGGCAGAAATAATTATAGGAAGGCGTGCCAGAAAAAGCCCGGTTAATGCTATGAAAAATGGAGCTATTGAATCAGGTGTTAGTCCTAAGTGGCAGATTGTTGGATGGGGTGGATTACTATCTGGGATTCTGATTCTCTCTTTTTATAGTGTTTTGGCAGGAATATGCCTAAATTATATTGGTATTTCAGCAGGTGCAAATTCAGCCATGTCATCGGTAGAAGAGTTTTCAAGAGCTACTGCATCAGCCACTAATTTACTTTTTTGGCACACAGTCTTTATTAGCTTAAACATTTTAATCATCGCTTACGGCGTTATTTCAGGCATTGAAAGGGTAATTAACTTCATGATGCCGATTTTATTTATTTTAATTATCATTATGGTGCTGAATGCCATGATAAATGGTGACTTTATGCGAGGCTTGAGTTTTATGTTTGCACCAGATTTTTCTCAGGTCACACCAGCTACCTTTCTTAGTGCCATGGGCCAAGCCTTTTTTAGTCTGAGTTTGGGAATGGGATCAATCATGTGTTACGGATCATATATGCCAGATGATGAAAATATATTTAAGACTTCAATGACCGTTGCAGGATTGGATACTCTGATTGCAGTTATGGCAGGTTTGGCAATATTTCCAATTATCTTTGCTTATGGACTAGATGCGGCATCAGGACCAAATCTTGTATTTGTAAGTATGTTGTCAGCCTTTTCAGATATGCCATTTGGTAATTTATTAGGCCCCATATTTTTTATACTACTTTCAATTGCTGCACTGAGTAGTTCAATTTCATTGTTAGAACCTAGTGTTGCCTATTTTGATGAGGAAAAAATTGTTTCAAGGCCAGTAGCTGCGATTTCACTTGGTTTAATTGCATGGTTTTTAGGTATCGGAAGCCTATTAAGCTTTAATCTCTGGTCAGAAAAAACTTTCATAGCTGGATTTGATTTTTTAGGCTCAATGGACTTTATTACGAATCAACTTTTAATGCCATTAGGAGGGATGTTAGTGGCAATCTTTGCTGGTTGGTTCCTTAGTTCAAAAATTGTTGTTGAGGAGCTTTCAACAGGACAAGAGAAAGTATTTAATATTTGGAAGTTTTTTATAAAGTTTATTTCGCCTGTTCTGGTAGCTGCTGTTTTTATAAATCAATTAATTCCATTTTTTCAGAATCTGCTAAGTTGATAAAAAAAATCTTTAAAGAGGTTGAGGTTAGTCATTCTCGTAGTGAAGTATTAAATCTTATTTTTGCATATGAAAATTACTCACTTTTTATACCAGGGTGTATTTCGTCCACAAAAAAGGAAATCTCTAAATCAAAAACTCAAGGAAATTTAGTTTTTAGTTTCTTGAATAAAAATTATATTTTTCAATCATTAAATGAAGAAATTGATGATGGTTTAAAGATGAATCAAGTTTCCGGACCGTTCAAATCTTTTAGATCCTTTTGGAGGGTTACATCAGTTAACAACAAAACTTTAATTAATTTTTCAGCTGAGTTTGAAACAAATTATGTTTTAGGATTAATTGCAACAGATAAAAGAATTAATTCCATAGCTGATAAGATTATTGCAGCATTTTTAGCAAGGCTTTCATGAAAATTTTTCTCTCTTACATAAATCATTCAAAAACACACCTTAAGGAATTTGAAGTTGCAGAGGGATCTACTGTTCAGGATTTGCTAGAACATAATGAAGTTAGGCATCTTGTAAAGCAACAAAATCATGATTATAAGATAGGTGTAAATGGAGAGATATTGGATGGAAAGTTCTTCCCAAAACCTGATAAATACCGATTGAACGAGGGTGAAAGGATTGAATTCTATATGCCTTTAAAAGTAGATCCAAAAGAAAATAGAAAAAAAAGGTCTCGCTAAATGCTTTACTATGACTCCGAAAGATTCCAGCTATCGAGATTACCATTTTCACTAAAGATTAAAGTTAGTTTTTTTTCACCAAAATTTCTATCACCAATCTTTATCGAGTAATAATAATCCCACCTCTTAGCATTTAGCGGAGAGTTTGCTAGTGGCGTGCCTAGTAAATATCTAACTTGATCTTTTGTGAGCCCAGGCTTTAGCCTTTCAATATCATCTGCCTCAACAATATTGCCTTGCAATATTGGAACTTTGTAAGGACTCAAATTCGAGCAGTTAACTACGAAAACAGCAAAATACAAACTTAAGATTATCTTTGAAAATTGCTTCATTTTTTTGTTTGTTTATACTTGAATTGAATTATTTTACTTGAGTTTGATGACCAAAGAAAACAATGAACTAAAAAAGGCTGGATTAAAAGCAACCCTTCCTAGAATAAGAATTCTTGAGGTTTTAGAAGGGAGTGCTGAAAACCACTTATCCGCAGAGGATATCTATAAAAACTTAATTTCTAATGGAGAAGATGTAGGGCTTGCCACTGTATACAGAGTGCTAACACAATTTGAATCTGCTGGCATTGTAATGCGTCATAACTTTGAGAGCGGTCATTCAGTTTATGAAATTACGCCAGATGATCATCATGATCACATGGTTTGTCTTGAAACCGGAGATGTTATTGAGTTTCATGATGAAATCATTGAGAGGCAACAAGAAAAAATTGTTTCTGAAATGGGTTATGAAATCGTTGATCACTCAATGGTTCTTTACGTTAAACCAAAAAAATAGATAACTTAAATTTCTTGAACTCCTTACCCTAGTCCTTATATAGAAGATAGGGTGGAGTGATGTCAAAAAAGAAAGATAAAGAAATTAAAACTGAAGATAAAACTGAAGAAGTTTGCCATGATGATGTAGCTTCGGTTGAATCAGACCATCCATCAAATCAAGCTCTCATAGCAGAATTGGAAGATAAGCTTTTGCGATCAAGGGCCGAGATTGAAAACCTTAGCCGTAGGCATTTAGTGGATTTGGAAAAAGCTCACAAGTATGGGGTTGAAAATTTATTGTCCGAATTGTTGCCTGTTATTGATAACCTTGAGCATGCTATTAACAATTTCGGTGATGACAGTCGATCTGAAGATCGAGAAGGCATTGAATTAACCTTAAAGTCTTTTGAGTCTGCACTTGATAAATTCAACATGATACCCATAAACCCTTTAGGAGAGGAATTTAACCCGGTAATGCATGAAGCTGTAAGCATCCAGCCTGATAAAGACCTTGAGGATAATCAAATCTCAAATGTCTTACAGCGTGGGTGGCAAGTGCATGAAAGAGTTGTAAGACCTGCGAGGGTAATAGTGGTTAAAAATTAGGAAAAAGTATGTCAAAAATTATAGGAATAGACTTAGGTACAACAAACAGCTGTTTAGCAGTAGTTGAAGGTGGAAGCCCAAAGGTTATAGAAAATAATGAAGGTGGTAGAACAACTCCTTCTGTTATTGCCTACACAGATGGAAATGAGGTTTTGGTTGGGACACCTGCTAAAAGACAAGCTGTAACAAATCCCGAAAATACAATCTATGCAATTAAGCGTTTAATAGGAAGAAGATTTAGTGATGATGTTGTTAAGAAAGATATCGATATGGTGCCCTATAAAATTATCGAAGCTGAAAATGGCGATGCCTGGGTTAAATCAGGTGATAAAGAGCTAGCACCCCCACAAGTCTCAGCTGAAATTTTAAAGAAATTAAAGAAGAGTGCTGAAGATTATCTTGGACATGAAGTAAAGGAGGCTGTGATTACTGTTCCAGCTTACTTTAATGATTCTCAAAGGCAGGCCACTAAAGATGCTGGAAAGATTGCTGGCTTAGACGTTAAAAGAATTATTAATGAACCTACTGCGGCGGCATTAGCATATGGATTAGATAAGAAGAAAGGCGACTCAACCGTAGCTGTTTATGACCTTGGTGGAGGTACCTTTGATATCTCAATCATTGAAATTTCTGAAGTTGATGGTGAACATCAGTTCGAGGTTTTGTCCACAAATGGAGATACCTTCTTGGGTGGTGAGGACTTTGATCTAAAACTGATAGATTTTTTTGTTGAAGAATTCAAAAATGAATCTGGATTTGATTTAAAAAGTGATCCATTAGCTCTGCAAAGACTTAAAGAGGCAGCTGAAAAGGCCAAGATTGAACTATCATCAAGCGAGCAAACCGAAGTTAATTTACCTTACATTACTGCCGATGCTTCAGGGCCTAAACATTTTGTGCAAAAAATAACACGAGCTAAATTAGAAGGATTAGTTGAAGATCTTGTTGAAAAAAGCTTAAAACCTATGCAATTGGCTTTGGACGATGCAAAACTTAGCATAAATGATATAGATGAGGTGTTACTGGTCGGTGGCCAAACAAGAATGCCTCTTGTGCAAGAGAAAGTAAAAAACTTTTTTGGAAAAGAAGCCAAGAAAGATTTAAATCCTGATGAGGCTGTTGCGCTTGGAGCAGCAATTCAAGGGTCTGTTCTTTCTGGAGACACTAAAGATGTTCTGTTATTGGATGTGACTCCATTAACCTTAGGTATTGAAACTTTAGGAGGTGTAGCGACGCCACTGATAGAGAAAAATACAACTATTCCAACACAAAAATCACAAGTTTTCTCAACTGCTGAGGATAATCAGTCTGCAGTCACTGTTCATGTTATTCAAGGTGAGAGAAAACAAGCATCAGAAAATAAATCTTTGGGGCAGTTTAATCTTGAGGATATTCCGCCTGCGCAAAGAGGCATGCCGCAAATTGAAGTTACTTTTGATTTAGATGCAAATGGAATTCTAAATGTGTCTGCAAAGGACAAGAAAACAGGAAAAGAGCAATCCATTGTGATTAAAGCTTCCAGTGGACTTTCAGATGAAGATATAGAAAAAATGGTGAAAGATGCAGAAGCTAATGCCGAAGAAGATAAAAAATTTGAAGGTCTTGTGCAAGCAAAAAATAATGCTGACATGTTAGTTCATGCAACAAGAAAAACTGTTGATGAGTCTGGTGATAAATTAAGTGACGATGAAAAAGAATCCATTGAAAAGGCAGTTACAGACTTAGAGAATGCCATCAAAGAGGAAAACATTGAATCCATTGAAGCTTCAACAAAATCACTAAATGAAGTTCTAACACCTTTATCTGAAAAGCTTTACCAACCAGGTGAAGATCAAGGCACGTCTGAAGAACCTAATAATTCTGATGATGAAAATACTGTAGAAGCAGAGTTTGAAGAAGTAAAAGAAGAAGATTCCAAATAAGCCATGTCAAAACGGGACTACTACGAAGTTCTTGGGGTCTCGAGGTCTGCTTCAAAGCAGGAACTAAAGAAAGCTTTTAAAAAGCTTGCAATGAAGTATCATCCAGACCGAAATCCTGATGATCAAGCCGCTGCTGAGAAATTCAAAGAAGCTGCAGAAGCATATGAAGTTTTATCTGACGCCGAAAAAAAAGCTGCATATGATCAGTTTGGTCATAGTGGTGTTTCTGGTATGGGTGGAGGTGCTGGTTTCCAAGACTTTGATTTCGGTGATATCTTCGGTGATATCTTTGGGGATGTTTTTGGTGGTAGGTCACGTTCTAGGAGGCGATCAAGACGAGGAGATGATCTTCAATATCAACTAGACCTTTCTCTAAAGGATGCAATTTTTGGTATAAAAAAAGAAATCGATATTCCAAGGTTATCTGTTTGTACCACTTGCGATGGCACCGGTGCAAAACCAGGTACGCAACCTGTTACTTGCAGACAATGCAACGGAGTTGGCCAAATCAGAATGCAGCAGGGGTTTTTTTCTGTTCAACAAACATGCCCAAGCTGTAACGGTAGCGGAACTATTATCGAAGAGCATTGTCAGTCGTGTCACGGCAAAGGCTTAACTCAATCAACTAAAAAGCTGTCTGTGACGATACCAGCCGGTGTAGATCATGGAGATAAAGTAAGACTATCTGGAGAAGGTAATGCTATTTCAGGAGGACAAAATGGCGATCTGTACGTAGTTATAAATGTGCTTCCAAATAAAATTTTTGAAAGAAATAATATGGACTTATATTTTGAAGCCCCCATTTCATTTGAAACAGCTATTCTTGGTGGCTCAATAGAGGTGCCTACATTAGAATCAAAAATTTCTCTTAAAATACCTCCATCAACGCAAACAGGAAAGATCTTTAAAGTATCTGGTAAAGGAGCTACTTCTGTTCAAAGATCAGGAAGGGGCGATCTTCTATGCAGGGTTGTTGTTGAAACTCCAATAAATTTAAGTAAGCAGCAAAAAGAATTATTGTCACAAATCGCCTCTGAAAATAATGAATCTAACTATCCTATTCAATCATCCTTCAAAAGCGCTGCTGAAGATTTTCTAAAAGAATAATGTTAATAGCTTTGAGCGGGTTCTCTGGAAAAATGGGTGAGAGCATAAGAGAATTAGCCGTTCATTCCTATGAAGTAGTTGATTTCAAATCAGCTGATCTTCAAAAAAATAAACCTGATGCCACCATCGATTTCTCTTCTCCTGATCAATCACTAAAAGTTGTTAATAGCTGTCTAGAGTTAAAAATTCCATTAGTTATAGGCACAACTGGTCTTAATTCCAATCATTTAGCTGAAATTTCTGACGCTTCAAACAAAATTCCAATTTGTCTCGATGCAAATTTTTCTCCCGGAGTTCATAAACTGATATCAAACATACAGGCATTTCTTACAAGTGCACAGGAAAAAATTACTGGCATAACCATAAATGAAATTCATCATACTAATAAAATGGATGCCCCATCTGGAACAGCATTAATGATCCAAAAAAATATTCAAGAAAGATTCTCAGATTTAAATCTTAACTTTAATATGCATTCTGAAAGAAAAGGCGATGTTTACGGAATACATCAAGTTTCATTGCTATGCAATGAATCAATTGTTTGCACATTTGAGCACAAAGCTGAAAATAGAAGTATTTTTGCCGATGGAGCAATAAAAGCTGCAAAGCTGCTTATAAATAAAAAACCAAATTTGTATTCAATCAAGGATTTTTTACCTGATTTGCTTTAAATAGTGCACAAATTTAATTAGAATACGACCACTTTTAATCACGAAAGCGAGTTATTCCAACAAACTGGGTGCTCTTATGAGTTTTTTGTTGGTACGCTGGAGAATTTAACCCGGAGGTATATATGAGCATTGTTTCTATTCAGGATCTGCTTAATGCAGGCGTTCATTTCGGTCATCAATCTAGGTTTTGGAATCCAAAAATGGAAGGCTTCATTTTTGATACCAGAAAAAAGATTAGCATAATAAATTTAGAAATGACTAAAGAGTATCTTAGTACTGCAGCATCTAAGGCAGAAGAAATATGCTCTAGGGGAAATAGAATTCTATTTGTTGGTACAAAAAGATCGGCTGCAAAGACAATTAAGGAGGAAGCATCAGCATTAGGCTTACCTTACATAGACAAACGTTGGTTGGGCGGCACCCTAACAAATTGGAAAACGATTAGGGGATCAGTAAGAAGACTGTTAGACATTGAGGAAATGATTGCTTCTGGAAGAATCAATAAGCTTTCAAAAAAAGAAGCCCTGGACATAACTAAAGAACATGAAAAACTTTCTGCCAGTGTAGGCGGTATAAAAGACATGAAAGGGCTTCCCGATGCTCTTTTTGTTGTAGATGTAAATTATGAAAAAATTGCAGTTACAGAGGCTAAAAAGATGGGCATTCCAATTATTGCACTGGTAGACACCAACTCTAATCCTGAGGGTATTGATTACGTTATTCCAGGTAATGATGATGCGATACGCTCAATTAAATTAATTACCAAAGTTATTGCTGATTCATGTGCAACTGGCCTGTCTAACTCTAAAGGAGGTGTTATTACTGGAGAAGAGGAAGATGTGCCTGTAGTAACTGTAAGGAAATCAAATACAACATCTGGAAAGGTTGCTAATTTAGTGTCGTCTGCAGATGCTGAGGAGCCAACACCTATAGAAGATGAGCCCAAAGAAGAAATTATTGATGAATCAGTCGATTCTGACGATGTTAAACAAGAAACTGAAACAACCGATGACCCAGAGCCAAGTGAAAACCAAGAGGAAAGTGATCCAGAGGTAAAAGAATAATGACAATTTCAGCAGCCCAAGTAAAGGAATTAAGAGATATATCAGGCGTTGGTATGATGGAGTGTAAAAAAGCACTTACCGAAACTGATGGCGATGTTGAAAAAGCGCTTGATCTTTTAAGATCTAATAGTGCCTTAAAAGCTGAGAAAAAGTCCTCTAGAACTGCTGCAGACGGGCTGATTGTTATAGCTCAAACATCTGAGTACTCTGCATTGGTTGAAATAAATTCTGAAACCGATTTCGCTGCAAAAGATTCAAAATTTTTAGAATTTTGCAATGAAGTTAAGAACCACCTCGAAGAAAATAAGGTTGAGTCAGTAGAAGCTCTTAATAAAGATTTTAATGAAAAAAGAGAGGCTTTAGTGCAAGCAATAGGAGAAAATATTCAGATTAGAAGATTAGACTTGCTAGAGAATGTTGGGTCTGTGGGTACGTACCTTCATTCCGACTCAAAGCTTGGAGCCTTAGTTTCTATTAATGTAGATAATTTTGACTTAGCAAAAGACCTAGCGATGCATGCAGCTGCCTCTAATCCTTCTTGCATTACTCATGATGATATAGATAAAGATATTTTGGAACGAGAAAAAGCTATTTATAAAAAGCAAGCTGAAGATTCAGGTAAAGATGAGAAAATCATGGAAAAGATGGTTGAAGGTAAAGTCAGAAGATTTCTTGAGGAGGTATCCTTTGTATCCCAACCATTTGTGAAAAATACTGATCAAAAAATTCAAGAACTCCTTGATGATAGTGGTGCAGCAATAGTAATGATGTCTAGGTTCAAAGTGGGTGATGGAATAGAGGTCGAAAAGAAAGATTTTGCATCAGAGGTGGCAGAACAACTTAAGTAAATGTCTAAGCTTCAATACAAAAGATTGCTTGTGAAATTCAGTGGTGAAGCTGTTGCAGGGGATGATGTTCATGGCATTGATCCAAAAATTCTCGATCATATGGCAAATTCTGTTAAGGGTGTTCATGAGCTTGGCGCAGAAATTGGTATCGTCATTGGTGGCGGTAACCTTTTCAGGGGTGAAAAATTAAGCAAAGCTGGAATGGACAGAGTGGCAGGTGATCACATGGGCATGCTTGCAACAGTAATGAATGGAATTGCTCTAAGAGATGCTTTGGAGAGAGCTGGAGTAAAAACAAGAGTTATGTCAGCTATTTCCATGTCAGGTTTGGTCGAACACTATGACAGGAGGCTTGCAATTCAGCTTCTTAGTGATGGATATGTTGTTATCTTTACTGCAGGAACAGGAAATCCATTCTTTACCACTGATACTGCTGGATGTCTTCGTGCAATTGAAACTCAATCAAGCTTGATGTTAAAGGCAACAAGGGTAGACGGAGTTTATTCTGCTGATCCAGAAACTAATAAAGATGCAGTTTTATATGACTCATTATCTTTTGATGAAGCTATTCAACAAAACCTGAAGATCATGGACGCAACTGCCCTAACTCTTGCAAGAGACCACTCATTACCAATAAAAGTTTTTGACTTCAGCAAAGAAAATGCCTTACTTGACATTGCTTGCGGTAAATCAATTGGCACATTAATATCATCATGATGGACAGCATCCTTTCAGATATTAAAACCAAAATGCAAAGATCGCTTGAAGCACTTGCATATGAATTTAATAAAATTAGAACAGGAAGAGCCAATCCAAGTATCCTTGACAGTATAAAAGTAGATTATTACGGCAACCCAACACCTATAAATCAAACCGCTAATATCTCAGTAGAAGAGGGAAGAACACTTTCCATATCTCCATGGGATAAAAGCATGATTGGTGAAATAGAAAAAGCAATTCTTAGATCGGATTTAGGTTTAAATCCAAATTCATCAGGCGATTTAATAAGAATTACAATGCCAGCACTAACTGAAGAAACACGACAGGACTACATCAAGCAAGCACGCAATGAAGCAGAAAACTCTCGAATCTCAATTCGCAATATAAGAAGAGATGCAAATAATTCAGCAAAAGACCTTCAAAAAGAAAATGAAATTTCTGAAGACGAACTTAAACGTATCGAAACTGAGGTTCAAAAAACGACAGATCATTTTATAGGATTGATTGAAGAAGAATTGAAGAATAAAGAGGCTGATCTAGCCGAGATCTAACTACTATGGCATCTGCCAACCCAGCAAATAATCCAAAAAATGTTGGGATCATTATGGATGGAAATGGCCGCTGGGCAAAACAACATTCATTGATTACAAATCGTGGACATGAAAAAGGTGTGGCAGTTGTCAAAGAAGTGGTTAAAGAGGCAGTTCGTCAAAAAATTCAATCCCTAACTTTGTATGCTTTTAGTACAGAGAACTGGTCAAGGCCAAAAAAGGAAATTTCTGGTATTAAACGCTTAATAATTGAGGCAATTCACGAACAAGTTCCTGAGTTAGCTGAACAAAAAGTTAAACTTAATTTTTTTGGTGACATAGAAACTTTTGGGAAAAAAGTCCATACAAGTATTCTTAAGGCTGAAAAAGATACTTCTTTTACAAAACCAGCTCTCAATTTAAATATTGCTTTAGGTTATGGGGGTAGGTCGGACATAATTAACGGCATAAGGTCAATTGTGGATGAGGCAAAAAAAACTAAGAAAGAATTACAAATTGATGAAACTAGTTTTTTTAATTACCTAAGTGCACCAATTAATGATCTTGATGTTTTAATTCGAACTGGCGGTGATCACAGAATTAGTAATTTTCTTTTGTATCACATTGCATACACTGAACTAATTTTTGTTGATAAGCTTTGGCCAGATTTTAGTTCAAACGATTTTCAGGATTGTTTGAATTCTTTTAAAAAAAGGAATAGACGTTTTGGAAAAAGAGTTTAGTAAGAATCTAATTTCAAGGGTTCCTATAGCCCTTTTGATGGCAGCTGTAATTATTTTAGCCCTAGCTTACGGAAACTCTCCTCTTATAAATATATTTATTCTAGCTATTACCATTCTTGCAGCTTTTGAGCTGCTGAACTTCATTGGGCGCAGTGTATTTAATATTCTATTTTTAATATCAGCATTGGTTGGGATCCTATTCCTTCAAGAAAACATAAAGGTATTATTGGCAATATTTGGTTTCTATTTATGGACTGTAACCACGATCATTATGGCATTTGGACAGTTACCTAAATTAAAAATATTTATGCCTTACATGATGATAATTTTCTTATCCATATTTTTGTCCTCTGGAATATTAATCAGTTCAAGTCAATCACTTCCAATCGATGGAAATCTTCTTTTGTTTGTAGTTATCTTAAATACTGCACTTATTGATATAGGTGCCTATTTATCTGGAAACTTATTTGGTAAAAATAAGATTTTTCCTTTAATAAGTCCAAACAAGACTGCAGAGGGTCTTATTGGCGGCTCAGTACTTTCAATAATTTTTATCTCCTCTATGTTTATACTCAACTTTATTCCTCAATTAGTTTTTCTTGCTATTTTGGCTAGCATTCCTTTTGCATTTGTTGGTGATTTATTTGAAAGCTATTTAAAAAGAGTTTCAGATGTAAAAGATTCAAGTTCATTATTGCTTGGACACGGTGGCTTTTTAGACAGAATCGACTCTCACCTTCCTGCATTCACAACTGTTGCAGGCATATTGTTTTTATCACTATGAGAGGTGTATTTATTTTAGGTGGAACAGGGAGTATTGGCTCCAGCGCCCTGAGTGTTGTTCGACAAAATACCGATAGTCTAAAATTGATTGGCTTTTCATATAACAATAACCATGAAAAGGCCAAACAAATCATTAGTGAATTTAAGCCTAAATATGTATTTTCAAATCAGCCGGCTGATCTTGATCTACCTAATCAAATAATTAAGGAAGATGATTTGTTGGAAGTTTTTTGTTTAGAATCTATAGAATTTATTATTTGTGGCATTTCAGGCTTTGAAGGTTTGAAATCTACAATGCTTGCCTCAAAATCTGGAAAAAAGATTTTATTAGCAAACAAAGAAAGTATTGTTAGCGCAGGCAGCATTTTTTTAGAGAGTTGCAACAAGCATAATACTCAAATATTTCCAATAGACAGTGAGCATAATGCAGTTTTGCAATGTATAGATACTAAGAGCAAGAACTCTGAAATAACCAAAGTGACGCTTACTGCTTCTGGTGGACCTTTTTATGGTATGGGCATGGATCAACTCAAAGAAATTACACCAGAACAAGCAGCCAAGCATCCTAATTGGAAAATGGGAACAAAAATCTCTATTGACTCAGCAACTTTAATGAATAAATGTCTTGAAGTAATCGAAGCTGCAATTCTTTTTAAAATTGAGAGCAATAAAATCAGTGCTGTCATTCATCCTCAAAGTATTTTGCATGCAATGGTTACATATATTGACGGATCCTCAATTGCGCATTTAAGCAATCCATCAATGGATGTGCCGATCGCAAATATGCTAAGGGGTGATAACAGGATAAGTATAAATTTTGAGGAGCTATTAACTTCTAAAACAGCATTAGAATTCTTTCCTATACCTCATGAAAAAGAATCCTTATTTGAAATTGCAAGAGATGTGATTGAGCATCAAGGAAATAGAGGTGCAATTTTTAATGCAATAAATGAGATTGCAGTTCAGCAATTTCGTGATTCTAAAATAAGTTTCCTTGATATTGATAAGGTTATAAAGGGAACTTATAGTGCTATGTCAATGTCAAAGCTAGACTCAATTGAGGAAGTTTATTTTTATGATAAAGAAGCACGCATAAAGTCATTGGAAATGATAAAATCTATATCCCATTAATTAGTCTATGATTTATTTTTTTTCAGCCATAGTATTACTCGGTGTACTGATTACAATTCATGAATTCGGTCATTTTATTGTTGCAAGATATTTTGGTGTTTATGTTCAAAGATTTTCCATAGGTATGGGGCCTGTCTTTTATAAAAAAAATGATAAACAAGGAACAGAATTTGCACTTTCCGCGTTACCTCTTGGAGGTTATGTGGCGATGTTATCGGACAGAGCAATTGCAGAAGACGAATCGATCATAGATGGATTAAGCGAAGAACAACTTTCAAATACCTTTGAATCTAAGCCTAAATGGCAACGAGCATTAATTATGCTTGCAGGGCCTGTAGCAAATTTTCTTTTGGCAATCTTAGTTTTTGCAATTATTTATTCAAATTCTGTTGAAAGACAGTTTGATGCGACTGTTTTGTTAAATGAAACTTCCAAAATAGAGAATCAATTTGCTTTTGAAGATGGTGACGTCCTTGAGTTCATAGAGGGTGCAAAAATTAATAATCTTCAGGATTTGCGGCTTGAGCTATTATCTCACTCTGGCAAATCTGGCTTCATTAATCTTGGCTTCAAGGATAGTGTAGGTAATAGGTTTGAAGAAGCAATTGAAGTCAATAACTTTTTAAGCGATGAGAGTGAACAGATTACTCCTGAAAACGCCCTTGGTTTCTCAATTGATCTTAAATTAAGACCATATATTGGCCAAATAGCTAATGATTTGCCCGTTGCTTCAAGTGGCCTTCAAGTCAATGACCTTATATTAAGTGTGGAATCTCAGCCCATTAAATACTTTGATGATATTAGAGAGGTTTTAGCGTCATCAAGATCAGTTATACAGATTGAGGTTTTAAGAGACTCACAAAGATATTATTTTGATGTTGAGCTTTCTAAAAGAATAGTTGAAGGACTGGAGCAAAACTATATTGGTATTGTGCCAGGAACCAGATTAAATATTCTTGAATCTTTTGTTAAGGGAGCAAAAGAGACCTTTAATATGAGCTATAAAACAATCACTTTTATTGGCAAAATGTTGAGCGGCAACCTTGGAACTCAAAACCTGAGTGGGCCCATAGGCATAGTCCAAATGGCAGGGGACACTGCTAAAGCAGGGATTATTCCATTTCTTTATTTAATGGCCTTGTTAAGTATTTCTTTGGGAGTACTGAATTTGCTACCAATTCCAGTATTAGATGGAGGTCAACTCGTATTACTGGGTATAGAAGCAATAAACAGGGGACCAATTCCTGAAAAAGTTGAAAATGTAATTTACTCCGGTGGATGGGCGCTAGTAATGCTGCTAATGTTCTTCGCGATATTTAACGATATATCAAGATTTTTTTAGGACATATTTTGAAAAAAATACTACTTTTATTTTGTTTAGTATTATCGTTTTTAGGCGAGGCCTTTGATGAATTTTTAATTTCCGATATTAGAGTTGTCGGCCTTCAGAGAGTATCCGTAGGGAGCATATTTACAATAATACCTATCAGTGTTGGCGACACAATGTCACAGGATAAAGTTAGAGATATTATTGTGGCACTATTCGAAACTGAACAATTTAATAACATAGAAATTAAAAGAGATGAAACTGCTCTAATTATTCAGTTAGAAGAAAGACCTTCAATATCAACCATAGAGTTGGATGGAAATTCTGCTCTTAAGTCTGAAGATCTTTTACAAGGCCTTAAAGGTGCTGGTATATCTGAGGGAGAAGTTTACAAACGCTCAACACTAGAGGGTATGAAAAGTGAGTTGGTTAGACAGTATGCTTCTCAAGGTAGATACGGAGCAGGAGTAGAGGTAGAAACACAAAATCGACCTAGAAACACAGTCGATGTAAAAATTATTATTGATGAAGGGCAATCAGCAAAGATTAAAAGCATTAAAATTATTGGAAACAACATTTTTTCAGATGATGAGCTGTTAAGCATATTTGAACTATCTGAGGGTAATTGGTTTTCTTTCCTTTCGAGCAGTGATAGGTATTCAAAAGAAAAACTGGAAGGTGATATTGAAAATTTAGAGTCATTTTATCTCGATCGAGGATATTTGAAATATTCACTTGAATCTATTCAAGTTAGCGTTTCGCAGGATAAAGAAAATGTTTTTATTTCAATGAGTATTCTCGAAGGAGAAAAGTATACTGTTGACGAAGTAAATATTATTGGTGATATTCCTTTATCAGAAAATGTTTATGAGCCTGTACTCGATACTTTAAAAGGGCAAATATATTCTCAAGCTCAAATTACCCAAATTGAAGACTACTTCACTAATTTGTTGGGTAACGAGGGTTATACTTTTGCGGAAGTCAGAGGAAATCCAGAAATTAAAGATGATGACGAGCTAGTTGATTTACTTTTCATAGTCCAGCCAGGGAATAGAACTTATGCAAGAAAGATAAACTTTAGCGGCAATCATCTTACCAATGATGAGGTACTCAGAAGAGAAATGAGGCAGTTTGAAGGAGCATGGGCCTCGGATAATCTTATTGAAAATTCAAAAGTTAGGTTAGAGCGCTTGGGATATTTTAAAGAGGTAAATGTAGAAACCATACCTGTGCCTGGCACTGAGGATCAGGTTGATATTGAGTTTTCAGTGGAAGAAGAAAGCACCTCAAGCATTGGAGGCTCAATCGGTTACAGTGACTTTGGTCTTAATTTGGGCTTGAATCTTCAAGACCAAAACTTTTTAGGGACTGGAAACAGGGTAAGCATTGGTCTTAATAAAAGTATTTATCAAGAACTTTATAGTATTTCATTCTTTGATCCCTATTTCACTATTGATGGTGTAAGCAGGGGATACAGCATATATTTCAGAGAAACAGACTATGGAGAGTTTAATGTTGCAAACTACTTAACAAATTCATTAGGAACAGGTATTCAATTTGGATATCCAATTAATGAGATCGAAAGAATTGGACTGAATTTAAACTATGATAAGACTGATATAGATCCAGGCTCACTGCCTGCAAGAGAGATTACGAACTTTCTTAATTCAGAAGGGACAATATTTGAAACATTAAAAGCTCAAGCAGTATGGTCTCGAATAACACTTAATAGAGGATTATTTCCAACTAATGGATCTTCAATAGATTTAATGTTGCAAACAACATTACCGGGAAGCGATATTAATTATTATAAAATTAATGTGCGTAACAAAATTTATAGACCAATTGGTTTTGCAGATTTAGTTTTCGGTTTTGTCGGCGAACTTGGATACATAGATGCATTCAGTGATACAAAAGTCACACCTTTTTTTGAAAACTTCTATTCCGGTGGACCTAGATCTTTAAGAGGCTTTGAATCAAATACACTTGGCCCCAGAGTCACGCCAGCTCCATGTTATGAATATGATCCGGTAAATGATATTTGCCCGGACATTATTGATACTGATGGTGATGGCATCCCGGATGCACCTGCACAAAATCCATATGCCTTTTCACAATACGATGATCCAATTGGAGGTAATTTATTAATCGAAGGCAGCTTACAATTAATTTTTAAACTTCCAATTGTAGATGACACTAGATCAATGAGATCTGCATTTTTTTTAGATTTTGGTAATGTTTTTTCAACTGATTGCCAAGATTACCAGCTTAATTGTTCTGACCCGTCCATCGATGAGCTGAGATATTCAATTGGTGTTGGGATAACATGGATTACAGGTTTTGGCCCAATGAGTTTCAGTTTTTCACAACCTTTCAATGATGGCCCATTTGATAGGACTGAAGAATTTCAATTTACTATAGGAACTACATTGTGAGTTTTAATAGTGTTTTTTTTTATAATTAATATAAAATATACCAACTTTAGTTGAGGGGCAAAATGAAAAAATATTTACTTGGACTATTTATCACAGGACTATTTGCTGTTCCATCCTTCGCAATTGATGGAGCTGCCGTTATAGATATCAGAACAGCTGTACTTGCAACTCAGGCTGCTAAAGATGCATTTCAGTCACTAGAAGAAGAAACAGAATATGCTAATAATTTAGAGCAAGCTAGGGTTCTTCAGACTGATAGGCAAGCTCTTGCTGAAAAGCTACAAAAGGAAGCGGAAACTCTTTCGCAAGAAGAAATTACTGATATGCAAAGATCTATTCAGGAAAAATCAAAGGATCTTGAATTTATTGTTGGTAAGATTCAAACCAAACAAAACGAAACAGCCGATAAAGTATTTAGGGACTTAAATCCCTCTGTACAAAAGATATTACAAGAATTAATAGCTGCCAAGCAAGTTAAGATTCTGTTGGGAAGGGAGAATGTTCTTTTTGCTGATCCTTCACTTGACTTAACTGATGACGTTACATCCATGCTTGATGTTGCCGCTCAATCTGAATAAAGCATTTGCCAGATTCTAAGTTCTCCCTTGAAAAAATAGCTCAGTTTTTAGAAGGCAGGCTAGAGGGAGATCCCAACGCAGAAGTAATTAATGTTTCTGGTATTGAAAGCACTGCTTTGAATACTATTACATTTTCAACTGATGCTAAAACACTAAAAAAAGCTAAGAACTTTCTTGCAACAGCTATCATACTTCCTAAGGGCTTAGACTCAAGTATTTGTGAAAATGTAATTTATGTTGATGATCCATATTTTGCATTTGCAAGATTAACTAAGTTATTTAAAGATCAAATACAGCCTTTCATTCAAGGACAAAGCTTCATACATGATTCATCATCAATTGGAGAGGGGACGGTTATTTCTAATAATGCTTACATAGGTCAAGATTGTGAAATAGGCAATAATGTTTTGATAGGACCTAATGTATTTATTGGTAATAAATGTATCGTGGGATCAAAAACTATTATTCATGCAAACACATCAATCATTCAAGATGTAAATATTGGCGCTAATTGCATTATCCATTCAAACGTTTCTCTGGGTACAGATGGTTTTGGTTTTGCATCTGCTAAAAGTGGCTTTGAAAAAATTGAGCAGCTTGGAGGATTGATAATTGGAGATAATGTTGAGATAGGCGCAGGCTGCACTATTGATAGGGGTGCGATTAACAATACCCATATCCATGATGGCGTTAAATTAGATAATCAGGTACATATTGCTCATAACGTAGTTTTGGGTGAAAACTCAGCAATTGCAGCATCATGTGCAATTGCAGGTTCAACTATCATTGGGAAGAACTTACAGATGGGTGGACTGTCTGGAATTTTAGGTCATCTAAAGATATGCGATGATGTTTTTGTTGGTGCTCATACACTTATTACAAAAAGCATCAAAAAGCCTGGTAAATATATTGGGATAATGCCTGCTCAATCTCATAGTGATTGGGCTAAATCATCTGTTTTCATTCGCAAACGAAACAAAGATTAATATGTACGATCTTGATCATGTAAAGAAACATCTGCCGCATAGGGATCCATTTTTATTGGTAGACAGAGTTATCGAAGTGGATCATGGTAATAGAATTCATGCTCAGTGGGATATAAAGCCTGAAGCTGATTTTTTTAGAGGACATTTTCCTGATAAACCAGTATTACCTGGAGTTTTAATTATTGAATCGTTAGCACAAGCAGCTGGAATATTAGGCTTTATGACCATGAATAAGACGCCCGAAGAGGGCAGTATCTATTATTTTGTTGGCGCAGACAAAGTTAGGTTCAGACAACCTGTTGTCCCTGGAGAAGTCCTTGATCTATTCTCATCAGTTGAAACTGTCAAAAATGGGATTTGGAAATTTAATTGTCATGCTGAAGTAGAGGGTAAAAAAATTTGTTCAGCCATGATATTGTGTGCTGATCGCCCTAAATAACTATGTCTGATCAATCTTTTATCCATCCAAGTGCCAAGGTAGACAGCTCAGTTACTATAGGTCCTTTTTGTTTTATAGGCGAAGGGGTTACAGTTGGACCAGGGTGCGAACTAAAATCCCATGTTGTGATTAAAGGGCCAACAACCATTGGTCCCAAGAATGTTTTCTATCAGTTTTGCACAATCGGCGAGGATACTCCGGATAAAAAATTTCAAGGTGAAAAGACAACTCTTCAAATTGGTGAAGGTAATATTTTTAGAGAAGGTTTCACTGTCCATCGGGGAACAGTTCAAGACAAATCAACTACTGTCATTGGTGATTACAATCTGTTTATGGCTTACTCTCATGTTGCACATGATTGTATGGTTGGAAACAATAATGTCTTTGCAAATAATAGCGGTATAGCTGGACATGTAAATGTAGGAAATTATGCTACGCTGGGTGCTGTCTCACTTATCCATCAATTTTGTAATGTTGGTAGTTATGCATTTACTGGCCTTAACACGGTAATAACAATGGATATTCCAGCATTTGTAAAAGTTGCGGCTAATCCCGCTAGACCTATTGGCCTTAATACCGTTGGGATGCAAAGAAATGGTTTTTCTGACGATGAGATTGCTGTTTTGAAAAAAGCATATCGAATTGTTTATCGAAAAGGCTACTCTTTAGAGGATGCCATTTCGTCTCTTAATGAATTAGACATAAATCAAAAAGGCCTTAAAGAATTTATTGAATCTGTAGAGCAATCCTCAAGAGGCTTATTGCGCTAGGTGCAAAATTCTAAATTAAGAATAGGTATTATTTCTGCTGAAAAATCAGGTGACTATCTAGCAGAAAGCTTCATTGATTCTTTGAAATCCTCTGGCAGAGATTTTGAATTGTTTGGAATTGGTGGAAAGGAACTAGATAAATTTAATATTTCTAGACCCCTAGATTTTGATAAAGAAATTTTGAATGTGATGGGAATTATTGACCCATTAAAGAATTTAAGGCAAATCTTAAGGGCTAGAAAAAAAATACTTGATTTTTTTATTAGTAAAAATATTAATATTTTTATTGGTGTAGATTCCCCAGATTTAAATTCTTTTTTTCATAAAAAACTCAAAAAAACAAACTCGATAATAAACTTTCAAATTGTTAGTCCATCTGTTTGGGCATGGAGGTCAGGTCGAGTTAAACAGCTTAGAAAATTTGTAGATACAACTTTTTGCTTATTTAAATTCGAGCATAAATACCTTAAGAAACATGATGTAAATTCTTTTCATGTGGGACATCCTTTTCAAGATATTAAAAAGGTCGAAGATGTTTTCTCAATTAAAAATAGATATGGAATTAAAAATGATTCAGAGTGTTTAACTTTCTTGGTTGGAAGTAGAAGATCTGAAATTTCCAATATGCTGCCTATTTATAAAAAGGCAATTAAGAAAATCTATGAGAATAATAAAAGCTATAGTTTTCTATTTCCGGTGGCCAATCAAGATCATAAAAATATAATTCAAGCAGAGCTCAGTGAGCTAGAACCTCCAATCGTTGTTCAAATTGATAAAATGAAAGAGTTCTTATCATTATCAACTTTCACTATTTCAACCTCAGGAACTGCATCACTCGAGGCTGCTTGCTATGGAAACATTCCAATAATCTGTTACAAAACCAGTTTAATAAATTATTTAATTTTAAAACCCTTAATGCAAACTAACTTGATCGGTCTTCCAAATTTAATTCTAGGAAAAAATATTTTTCCGGAGCTTCTTCAGAATCAATGTACGCCAAATGAAATATTTGATGCCTTTATGTCAGCTAGAGAGAATAAAGATCAACTAGCTTTGAGGGTAGCTAATGTAAAGGATCTAATTAAGGGAAATGGTATGACTGAGGCATCAAGATATTTGCTGGAGAGAGTTGATAGTGCAAGCAGGAGTAGATGAGGTTGGGCGAGGCTGTCTAGCAGGACCTGTAGTTGCTGCTGCGGTTGTACTATTTAATGAGGTTGAGGGACTTAAAGATTCAAAGCAACTAACACCCATAAAAAGAAATCGTCTTTGTGATGAAATTCTTAAAAATGGAATTGCAGGAATTGGCATTTCTTCAAATGTTGAGGTTGATGAAATAAATATTCATCAAGCATCTCTCTTGGCAATGAAGAGGGCAATAAGCAATCTAGAGATAAAACCAAGTAATATTTTTGTAGATGGGAAGTTTGGATTGAACATTGATATTCCTAACCATCCAATTATTGGAGGAGATAAAAAGTGTTTTTTGATTTCAGCTGCCTCAATAGTTGCAAAAGTTTATCGAGATAACCTTATGCATGAAATGGATATAAAGTATCCAGGATTTAACTTCTCAAAACATAAAGGCTACCCGACTTCTGAGCACCTAAATTTAATTAAAGAATTTGGGCCATCAAAGATTCATAGAATGACATTTAAAGGGGTAAAATAAGAGCTTATGAGGCCTTTTATTCACCTAAGAACAAGTTCAGAATTTAGCATTTCTAGAGGTCTATTAAGAGTTAAAGAGATAGTCGATGCTGCTGTAAAGTATAAAATGCCTGCTATTGCATTAACCGATCTAAATAACTTTTTTGGGCTAGTAAAGTTTATTTCTTATGCTGAATCGAAGGGCATCAAACCAATTTTAGGATGTATCCTTAATGTTAAAGATTCATTTTCAGATTCTCCTCATGAGGTTTTGTGTTTAGCAAAAACAAACACAGGTTTAAGAGGCTTAATAAACTTAATTTCAATTTCACAAAATCAAATTCAGAATCATAAAAACTTTATTACTCTAGAACAACTCGAGGAATTTAAAAAAGATATCTTCATTATATTGGGGGGAAGTAATTCATATCTTTATGAATTAAATCGACAAAATAGGACTCAAGATTCTGAAAATTATTTAAAAAAATATATGTCAGTAGCAAAAGGCAATTTGTTGCTAGAGATTAATAATTTTGAGGACCAAAATTTTGCTTTAGTAAAAAGAATCATCTTTAGTCTGGCCTCTAAACTTAAGATTCCTGTTATAGGAACAAATGACTGTATGTTCCTTAACAAAGAGGACTTTGATATTCATGAAATTAAAGTTTGTATTAATAACGGTACAACACTTAATGATGCAAACAGACAGAGTAAATTCAATTCTCGTCAGTACATAAAGAACTCCAAGGAAATGTATAAGGTTTTTGAGGACTGTAAAACTGTTGTGGACAATACTTTTGAAGTAGCAACTGCATGTAATGTCAGTTTAAAAACTGGTGAATATTTCCTTCCCGAATATCCAGTTCCTAAGGGAGAAACTTTTGATTCTTTTTTGAGCTCCGAGGCACAAATGGGCCTAACAAAGCTTTTAAAAAAACAACCAAAAAAATTACATCAGAAATATACTGAAAGACTTGGTTATGAGCTCAAATCCATAACTAAAACAGGGTTTTCTAGCTACTTTCTAATTGTTGCTGATTTTATAAAGTGGTCTAAAGAAAATGATATTCCTGTCGGACCTGGAAGGGGTTCAGGAGCAGGGTCTTTGGTTGCTTATTGTTTGGACATCACAGAGCTTGATCCAATTGAGCACGATTTACTTTTTGAAAGATTTATTAACCCAGAAAGGATATCAATGCCTGATTTTGATATTGATTTTTGCATGGATAAACGAGATCAAGTTATTTCATATGTTAGCTCAAAATACGGACAAGGCGCAGTTTCTCAAATTGCTACGTTTGGAACCATGGCAGCAAGAGCGGTTGTCAGGGATGTTGCAAGAGCATTAGGCAGACCTTATGGGCTTGGAGATAGGATTGCAAAAATGATTCCAACAACACCAGGAATTACACTCAATCAAGCCATCAAGAGTCAACCTCTTTTTAAACAACTAATCCAAGAGGATGATGAAGTATCTGAAATAATTGATCTTTCATTTAAATTAGAGGGAATTGCAAGAAATGTGGGCAAGCATGCTGGTGGGATAGTAATTGCTCCGGGAAAAATTACTGATTTTTGCCCCACTTATGTCGATGAGCAATCACAATCAGTGATGACTCAATACGATAAAGACGATGTCGAAACAATTGGCTTGGTGAAGTTTGATTTTCTCGGACTCAGGACTTTAACCGTCATTGATAATGCTGTTAAGGAAATTAATAAATTCCGTTCATCTTCAAATCTTGAACCTATAGACATTCACTCCATTAAACTTGATGACCCAAAAGTTTTTGAACTCTTAGCATCTGGGAATACCTCTGCAGTTTTCCAACTTGAATCGGTAGGTATGAGGGATCTTATTCAGAGATTAATTCCAACAAAATTTGAAGAAATCACTGCGTTGCTTGCACTTTATAGACCAGGCCCCCTTGAATCTGGTATGCATGATGAATTTGTTAATCGTAAGCATGGCAAAGTAAAAGTCACATATCCTCATGATCTATTAGAGCCTGTCTTGAAGGAAACCTACGGTGTTATTTTATATCAAGAGCAAGTTATGCAAGCTGCTCAGGTGCTTGCAGGATATTCACTTGGCCAAGCAGATATTCTAAGACGAGCCATGGGTAAAAAGAAAGTAGAAGAAATGGAGCAACAAAGAGAGATTTTTGTAAATGGCTGCAAAGAAAATAATATTAAGGCACCAGTTGCAGAAAAAATATTTGATTTAATCGAGAAGTTTGCCGGTTATGGCTTTAATAAATCTCATTCTGCAGCTTATGCACTGATTTCTTATCAAACTGCATATTTAAAGACCTACTATCCAGCATATTTTATGGCAGCAGTACTGTCTTCTGATTTGGGCAATACAGATAAAGTTCAAATCCAAATCCAAGAATGCAAAAAAATGGGTTTAAAGGTTATCAAGCCAAACATAAATACATCTGTGAAAAACTTTAGAGCAAGTCAAAACCAAGAGATCGAATATGGCTTGGGAGCGATAAAAGGTGTTGCAGATTCCTATATTACCCATTTAATTGAAAAAAGATCATCAGGTTTCAAAGACTTATTTGATTTAACAAAGAAAACTGATATCAAGCTAGGTGGCAAGAAGTCTATTGAGGCTTTAGCAAAGTCAGGTGCTTTTGATTCTATATCTCCATCAAGATCTATCGCTATAGAGGCTTTAGAGGATGTTTTGCGTGAGGGACAAAAAGTGCAATCTTCTGACTCAGATCTATTTTCTTCTGTCCAGCAAGAATTTGATCCGTATGAAAAGTATAAAAATACAAGTGATTTACCTCCAGAATTAATTCTTGAGCATGAAAAGACTGCTTTAGGGTTTTATATGTCAGGTCATCCTGTTAAAACAATTAGTAAAAGAATTGCCCACATAAGAAGTCATGAAATAGATCAAATTACAGTTGATTCTAAAAAAGTAAAAGTAATCGGGCTAGTAAACAACATAAGACAGATACGAGATCGATCAGGTAAACCAGTTATGTTTATTAGTTTTGATGATGGCACTTCATCAATGGAGGGTATCATTGGATCTGAAATACTCGAAAAGCATCATTTTTTAGTAAAAAAAGGAGCTATCTTAGTTTTTGTAGGGAATGCAGAATTAGATGATTACAAAACAAAGGAGATGGGAGTCAAGATGTTCAAACTCGACATTAAAAGGATTGAACTTCTTGATAATGAATTATCTGAAAAGTCGGGCAGCCTCATTGTTGATCTTACTAATAATAATGATACGGAACTTCAAGAATCAATCTCGAAGCTTAAAAAGTTAAATGGTAATTTTTGGGATGAACAGTCATGTAACATTAAGCTGAAAGTAAGTAAAAATAATACATGTGCCCTAATTAAATTAGGAGATCAGTATTCAGTGCCTCCAACATCAGAAAACATTAAAATCCTGAATGAAATTTTTAATACTGATAAGATTAGCTTGGGATCGTAATAATGAAAGAGCACTTTTTAGATTTTGAAAGACCGTTAGCTGAAATTATTGAAAAAATTGAGGCTCTTCAAGCTGCATCTAATGATGATCCAGAATTATTAGTTCAAATTGAAAAACTTCGTAAAGAGGAAGAAAAGCTAAAAAATAAAATTTTTTCTAAACTTTCTACATGGCAAAAGGTTCAAGTTGCTAGGCATCCCCAGAGACCGCATACCTCAGATTATATTAAAGCTGTATTTTCAGATTTTATCGAACTTCATGGTGATCGTCAGTTTGCTGATGATCAATCCATCATAGGCGGTATTGCAGAAATTGAAGGGAACTCTGTGATGGTTATCGGTCATGAAAAAGGAAGAGAGACAGAAGATAAAGTAAAAAGAAATTTTGGCATGCCACAGCCTGAAGGCTATAGAAAGGCAAAACGACTAATGCAGTTAGCAGAGCGCTTTAACTTACCTATAATTACTTTTATTGATACAGCTGGTGCCTATCCAGGTATTGAGGGCGAAGAAAGGGGTCAAAGTGAGGCTATAGCTTCGAATCTAGCTGTCATGTCAAAGTTAAAAACTCCAATCATTGTAATTATTACAGGAGAAGGTGGATCAGGAGGGGCTTTAGCAATTGGAGTAGGTGATCACATTGCAATATTGGAACATGCTACTTATTCAGTTGCTTCGCCTGAAGCCTGCGCTTCGATCATTTGGAGGACTGCTGAAAGGGCTTCAGATGCTGCTGAGGCTATGAAAGTAAGCGCACAAGAACTCATCAAAATAAAGATTGTTGACGAGATTATAAAAGAGCCACTTGGAGGCGCTCACAGAGATTATAAAGAAATCAGCGAATCAGTGCGTTCATGTATTTTAAAAAATTTAGGGATACTTTTATCTAAACCTGTGGATAAACTCCTTGAAGCAAGGTATAAAAAGCTTTTAGAAATTGGCTAAATTAGCTTTCAATTTAAAATTTTCTGAATCTCATTTCTCTAAGAATCTTGATGTATTTGTTGGATTGAGTGGTGGAGCTGACTCCATAGCTCTTTTACATTATTTAAATGAAATGAATAAGTCGAGTGAAATAGGGTCTCTTCAAGCAATTCACGTGAATCATGGCTATTCACCGGAATCAAAAAAATGGGAGAACTTTTGTAAAGACTTTTGTAAAAATCATAATATTGAATTGACAACAACTTCTATTAAAAACTTAGATAGCAATGCCAGTCTTGAAGGTAGCTTTAGAAAAGCTAGATTTAAAATTTTTGCAAATATACTTCGTTCACCCGCTGTCCTTGCATTAGCGCATCATATGAATGACCAGGTTGAAACAATACTTTTTAGAATGTTTAGGGGAAGTGGTCCCGAAGGTATCTCTGGTATTAATGAAGTAAATATTTTAGATGGAATTAAGGTGTTAAGACCAATGTTGAAAATCAAAAAAGATGAAATTTATGAATATATCGAAAAGAATAAGCTTGAGTACATCCATGATCATAGCAATGATGATGAGCAGTTTGATAGAAATTTTATAAGGAACAGACTAATGCCTCTGATCAGTGAGCGTTGGCCAGCCGCAATTAAAAAAATTTCTGACCTGAGTGAGTTGTCTAAACAAGATATTGAATTTAAAAATATTTTTATGGAGCAAAGGATTGGAGAGTTTCAATCAGAATCAGGTCTGGATATATTAAGCCTATCAAAAGTTTCTGAAACCGAACGCACATACATAATTAGGCATTGGATTAAAAAAAGCGGCTTCCCTCAACCTAACCGTAAAACCCAATTAGAGATTGAAAAAATATTCTTTTGCTCTCAGACCACATCTAACAGTTCAGTCCAATGGAAACGGGCTGATAATGAACAAAAAAGTTGTAAAATGACAACTGATAAAAAATCTCTAATTATTAAGGAGCCATAATGGAGTTTGACAGTCTAAAACTTTCAATAGATAAAAAAGTTGCAACAATTGCCTTTTCTAGACCGGAGGTGATGAATGCCTTTAATACTCAACAAATAATTGACCTAAAAGAAGCCACTGAAATTGTTAAGAATGACTCTGGTATTAGAGTCTTAGTACTAACAGGCGAGGGTAAAGGTTTTACATCGGGTGCTGACCTTAGTGAGAATGATGCTACCTGGAAAGACACGAAAGATGCTTTAATGAGAGGGTATCTTCCATCAATTAATAATATTATTTCTATGCCGAAAATAGTAATTGGAAGTATTAATGGTCCTGCTGCTGGTATTGGTGCAGCTTACGCAATGGCTTGTGATTTAAGAATCATGTCTGAGGAAGCATTTATTCTTTCTGTATTTAGCAATATAGCTCTGGTACCTGATGGTGGCCTAAGCTGGTTACTTGCTAGAAATATTGGATATAGCAAAGCATTAGAATTTGCTATTGAGGCAAAAAAAATTAGTTCACAGGAATGTCTACAACTTGGAATTGCAAATAAGGTATGCTCTCCTGAGAATCTTGAAAGTGAAACTCAAAAATGGGCGCAATCTATCTCCATGCGCTCACCGCAAGCAGTAATAAATACAAAAAAAATAATGAGAGATTCTTTAGAGAAGAAATTTATTCAAACTTATGAGGATGAAGCAAATACACAAAATAGTATTTTTGGGAATGATGAGTTTAAAGAGGGAGTAACTGCTTTTTTCGAAAAGAGAAAGCCAGTATTTAAATAGATATTTTATCGAACCCTATCATAATCGCTTTCAAAGACGCTCTTATAGTATTCTCATCAATACCTACACCCCAACGAGTTTTATTTCCATCAGATACTTCAATATATGCAACAGCTTTTGCGTCTGATCCAGTACCCAATGAATGTTGATGATAGTCAGTAACACTGAGACTTAAACCCATTTTTTCATTTATCCCTTGAATCATTGCATCAATTGGACCATTTCCACTTCCTAAAAACTCTAGTTTGTTTTGATTTAATTTAGCTTCAACTTTGATAGTGTCATTTTCACCATCACTAGTATTTAGTTCAAATGAAATCAATTCAGCTTTATTTGGTCCTTGTATAAAATTTTTATCAAAGATATCCCAGATCTCATGTGAGAGCAGTTCTTTGCCGGTTTCATCTGCAACTTTTTGTATCTTTGAAGAAAGACTGATTTGAAGTCTTCTTGGTAGAGAGACCCCGTGATCTTTTTCTAAGATATAAGCAATACCGCCTTTGCCTGATTGTGAATTAATACGCACAACTGCTTCATAAGTTCTTCCTAGATCAGAGGGATCAATAGGTAGATAAGGCACTTCCCAATATGGATTATTTGAATGACTGATGGCTGAAAGACCTTTTTTTATTGCGTCCTGATGTGAACCAGAGAAAGCTGTAAAAACCAAATCTCCAGCATATGGATGTCGTGGATGGACTGGTAATTGATTACAGTATTCAACTTCACGAATCACATGGTTGATATTGTTAAGTTCTAGCTCTGGATCAACTCCCTGAGTTAGTAAATTAAGAGCTAATGTAACAATATCTACGTTACCTGTTCTTTCGCCGTTACCAAACAAAGTTCCTTCAACTCTATCGGCACCAGCCATAACACCAATTTCAGCTGCACCTACAGCAGTTCCTCTATCATTATGAGGATGCAGAGAGACAATCACATCCTCTCTATTATTTAGATTTCTTATCATCCACTCAATTTGATCTCCATAAACGTTTGGACTAGACATCTCTACCGTAGCTGGCAAATTAATAATGATTTTTTCATCACTACAGGGCTTAAGGATATTAACAACCTCATTACAGACTTCAGATGCAAAATCTACCTCAGTACCAGTAAAACTTTCAGGTGAATACTCAAAACGCCAATTAGTTTTATTATATTTTTTTGATAGCTCTTTAATAAGAAGGGCTCCATCTATAGCAATTTTTTTAATGCCTTCCTTATCATCATCAAAAACCACCTTTCGTTGAAGTGCTGATGTAGAGTTATAAAAATGCACAATTGCTCTATCAATCCCAATCAATGACTCAAATGTTTTCTCAATGATGTGCTGCCTAGACTGAGTCAGTACTTGAATCGTGACATCATTAGGGATTTTTTTCTCTTCAATTAAGTATCTTACAAAATCATAATCAGTTTGAGATGCTGCTGGAAAACCAATTTCAATTTCTTTAAAGCCAAGGGAGCAAAGTAGTTCAAACATTTTGACTTTTTTTTCATGTCCCATTGGTTCAATTAGAGCTTGATTGCCATCTCTCAAGTCAACTGAGCACCAAATTGGAGCTTTAGTAATTTTTTTGTCTGGCCATGTCCTGTCCTTCAGCTCAACTGAAGAAAAGGGTTTGTATTTTTTTGCAATATCTTTCATTATTTCTTTATGCATCTATCCAAGAATAAAAAAACATCATTTATTCTCAATACTTTAGGTATTGACATGCTTTCAATCTCGGAAAAACTAGACAATTCAGCACAAACGTATGTCCATTGTTCCCTAAGGGATCGTATTCTAACACTACATTCTCATTCTTTGGATGAATATAGTGAAAGAGAGCTCGAGCTTCTTTCTAAAATTGAAGCATCAGTATCTAAAGAAAATAAAAAAAATAAAATCTTGGAATTAACCTGGGATGATTTTCTAAATGATTATGAATTATTAAATATAGAAATTATTCTTAACTTCACTAATATCAAAATTGATAAAAAAAATGAATTAACTCCACCGAACTTAGCTTTATTAATTAAAAAGCCTGAGGAAAAGAAATTATTATGGGAACAAATGCAGGCTCTTTTAAATGATTACTAGTATTAGGCTATCAAACCCATCCGATCTTAAGAGCTTATTAGTTATAGAAAACAATACTAATCCATCACCGTGGACTGAAAAGCAAATGCAATCCTCCTTTGATGTTGGACATCATTCTTTCTTATGTGAGGATAACAATGAGAATGTCATTGGATTTGTTATATATGTTGTAGTTGAGCAAGAAGCACATTTACTAAACATAGCCGTAGACAATAATTACCAAAGAAAAGGGATCGGCTCAATTTTGATAGATCATTTAAAGACACAAGTTCAGGCAATGGGTATTAACTTGATTGCTCTTGAAGTAAGAGTATCAAATTCAAATGCGATTTCTTTCTATAAGAAGCATAACTTTATGGAGGATGCCATTCGAGCAAACTATTACAGCAAACCGAAGCCAGAAGATGCTTTGTTAATGAGTTTTAGATTATAGTTTTTTAGCAATCTCATGATATACGGATGAGTTAAATTTAAAGTCATCTATAAATCCACAATGCCCACCATACTCAAGAGCATTAAACACGACATTGGTGGTTTCTTTTAGTTCTAATAAAGGTTCAATCGGAACACATGGATCGTCATAAGCAGAATAGATAAATGTATCATGATTAATATTATTTAAAATCTCTTGAGTTACCGCATATGCTGAAAATAAGTCTCTTACATGTGAATGGGGAGTAAAGTTATCAGTAAAATACTCCGTGAGACTTTTAATATTTTTATGCTTTAAAGCCTCCTTAGCATTGATGTTATATAAATCAATTTTCCTTCGTATTGTTTTTTTCCATTTATTAATGAAATATTTTCTTAAAATCCATGAATTTTTATCCATGGCATTCATTGAATTTTCTGGATTAATAACAGGTGACAGGACAATAGTCTTTTTAAGAAAATTAATTTCTGGTGATGCAGATATTCTTAGAGAAATGTTGCCTCCCAATGAAAAGCCTATAAGATGCAATTCGTTGTTAGAAAACTTTTGACCTAGGTATTTAACTACTTCAATAAGTGCTCGTATATCTGTTGCCCTAAAAAAATCTTCGTTTAAATGTTCTGAATCACCATGATCAATTGGGTGTATTCTAACAATATCAAACCCTCTTAAGTATAAAAGATCTGCTAGCGGAATTAAGTATTTTGAGTCCTTGTGACCCAGCCATCCTGGAAAAAAAATTACTTTCTTTCTGAAGTTATCAGTTTGAAAAACTTCAATTAACTGAGAATTAGACGATTTAAAGATTTCTTTTGAAGAAATAGAGTTTAGCTTTTTTCTTAGTGGTTTTTGTTGCGATTCTCTAAACGGACTTGATGCTAACAGAGTGTTAAGTAGCCCATTTTTTAAGAGTCTATTCAATTAATCCAGTATTTCTGAGAGATCTTTGTCAATCTTATTCGGAGTAGTTTGCGGTGAATACCTTTTTAAGACACTTCCTTTATTATCTATTAAAAATTTAGTGAAGTTCCATTTAATTGCCTCAGAACCCATAACACCTTTAGCTTCATTTTTTAAATGTTTAAATAATGGACTTGCGTTTGATCCATTTACATTGATTTTGTCAAAGATTTTAAAGCTTACATTAAAATTAGTGTCACAAAATTCCTGAATTTCTTCATTAGATCCTGGTTCTTGTGCACCAAATTGATTACACGGGAAGGCTAAAATCTCAAAATCTTTATTTGAATATTTTGAATAAAGTTCTTGCAGACCTTTGTATTGTGGAGTTAAGCCACACCTGCTGGCAACATTAACTATTAGCAATGTTTTACCCTTGTAGTCTGATAAAGAAACAGGATTTTTTTGACTGTCATCAACTTTGTAGTCGTATATACTTTTCATAAACTTCTCTCTAAGAGGGCGCATTTTATCTTATAGGCAATGAATTTTAAACAATATCATTTTTACTGGAAAAGCTTTTTAGAACTCAGCAGCACAGAGTTGTATGATTTATTAAACTTGCGTCAACAAGTTTTTGTAGAAGAGCAAGAATGTGCCTATATTGATGCAGATTATTCAGACCAACACTCCTATCATCTTCTTGCTTATGACGGATCTCAATTAGTTGGGTACCTTAGGATTGTTAAACCAAATTTCAAAATGAATGACGGCAAGCAATACAGCGGCCCATCAATAGGTCGCATTGTTAACCACACTAGTAAACGAAACGAAGGCCTTGGTTTTAATTTAATTAATGAAGCAATCAAAAAATGCAATCAAATTTATCCTAATCAAGTGATCTCAATTTCTGCACAGCATCGCCTTCAAGACTATTATGAACGTTTTGGTTTTTCTGCAGTGGGAGATGTTTATTTGGAAGACGGGATCGATCATATCAAGATGACCTTAAAGTCAGAACTAAAGTATTCTTTCTCTGAAAAAGTCTCAAATATACTCAAAACCAGAAACGTCTATCTATTTGGTGGACTTTTGATTTCTGGATATTTAATCCTCAACACATTTATCAAGGATATTAATGAAGACGCATTTAATTGGGTGGCTAAAATTGATAATACATACATAAGTAAATCAAAATTTGAAAATTATCTAGAATCAATAGGTGATAGTAGAAAAGGCGGTTTATTGGAAAAGGACATTGATATGGTTCTTGATAAATTGATCGATGAAGAACTTCTTATTCAAAGGGCTATTGACCTTGGTATGTTAGAAACGGATAGCCAAGTCAGAAGTGTAATAATTCAAAAAATGATCGAAAGCATCCTCTCTGAAATAGATAACTTGTCTTACAGTGATCAGGATTTAAAAAATTTTTATATTTCTAACAAAGATTTTTTTGCATCATCACCAAAGCTGCAGTTAGTGAAATTATCTTTTGATAAATCATCACTCAATTCTGCAAAAAAAGCTCAAGAATATATTTTGGATGGAGATTTTGTAAGCGCAAAAAAACTAGCAAGAAATGAGGTAATAGATCTGCCCAATGCTCTCTTACCTGCAACAAAAGTCAGAGAATACATTGGGCCAAAATTGACTGAAATTGCTATGCAGTTAGAGCCAGGATCTGTGAGCGAGCTAATTGCTGATACTGATTCAGTTCATTTACTTATTTTGCTTAAAAAGGAAGTTTCAGTAACTCAAGAGTTTAATGAGATTTCTGAACAGGTAAGAAATGAATTTTTAAAAAGAGAAGGCGATAAACTTTTTCTGGAGTATCTTGAAAATTTAAGAAGTTGGTATGACGTTACAAAAAAACAAACTTCTTAATTGGTTTTTAGTATTTGCATTAAGCTTATCTGCTTTGGATTGTTTTTCTCACAGTAGAAGTGAGTCCTATTCAAAAATTAATGTCCTCAGCAATGATAATTTTTATCAAGTTAATTTGTCGGCGAACATTAGCAACACAATTTTAAATAACTTTCTAAGACTTAATGTTTTTAATAGTACTGACGACGTTAGAAACTATGCATCGAGCGCATTTAAACTTGGAGATAATTGCGAAAAAGATAATAATTTTAAATTTACCACGAACCAATCAGCAGGCTATACAAAGATTCATAGCTCTTTTACATGTCAGTCTTTACCGGACTTAATTTCAATAAATTTATTTTTAGATCTTGGTTCTTCTCATGCTCATATTTCAAAAATCTATATTGATAACGTGCTTAAAGACGAGCATATCTTTAATTCTCCTAATGAGGAATGGCAACCAGACTTTACATCGCCTAATCAGGTAATTCAGAATTCATTTTTTTCCTTTTTTAAATTAGGTTTTGAGCATATTCTTGAAGGATTAGATCATTTAGCTTTTCTGCTGGGCTTAGTTTTGCTTTTCAGAGGCAAAGAACTTTTACTTGTAATAACTGGGTTCACTATTGGACACTCTATAACTTTAGCACTGGGAACTTTAAACTTTATCACTGTCAATATAAGCATTGTTGAGATGTTAATAGGATTTTCAATATTTATTGTCGGCTTAGATAAGTTACAACAACACCATAAGCATTTAGTATCGTCTAAAACATTTAACATTAGCCTTTTTTGTTTAGCTGGATTGTTGATCATTTTTAATTTTAATTTATTGTTTCTTTTTGGGTTGATATTATTTATTTATACCTATTTTCTTCTTCAGCTCTCCTCAGGAAAGCGATTGCTTATGCAATTGATTACAATTTTTTTTGGTCTTATCCATGGCCTGGGTTTTGCATCAAATCTATCTGAAAATCCCATCGTTCAAGACCAAATGTTTTCAATGATTCTTGGATTTAATCTTGGAATTGAGGTGGGTCAAATTCTTATAGCTTTATTTGCAGTGTCATTGCTTACTTTCTTAAAATCGTTTTTATCAGCAACGAGGTTTCAAATCTTAAATAGAAGTCTTAGTATGTATCTCATTGGAATAGGTTTATTCTGGTTTGTATCGAGGTCATTTTAATGAAGTTTGCAATTCCCTTATCAATACTTCCGTCTGAGGAACTTCTACCTTTAACAATTGAAGCTGAAAAAGCTGGCTTTGATGCTATTGCTGTTTCCGATCATCTTATTCATCCTAAGAATTTTTCCGTACCTTATCCATATACGGAAGATGGTAAAGTAAGGTGGGAGGAAGGCACAGACTGGCCTGATCCGATTAATACACTTTCCTTTCTTGCAGGCGCCACCAATTCAATTAAATTTTATACAAGCGTTTATATTCTTCCTGCTCGTAACCCATTTAGAGCTGCCAAGGAGATATCAACATTATCACACCTATCAAAGGGAAGATTTTCTTTAGGTGTAGGCATGGGTTGGATGCCAGAAGAATTTAATGTTGGTGAGCAGGATTTCAAGCAACGAGGCAAAAGAGCTGATGAAATGTTGGATGTAATGCAAAGGCTCTGGTCTGGAGAAATGCATAACTATGATGGTGATTTTTATACTTATGAAGATCTAGAGATGCTACCTAAGCCATACGGAGATATTCCAATATTAATTGGTGGATTTTCCAAGATCGCCCTTAAAAGGGCCAGTAATCATAATGGTTGGATTTCAGACATGCATAGTTTAGCTGAGCTTGAAGAGATAATTTCTTCACTAGAACAACTTCGAAAAGATAAACCATCATCTGATGAGTATGAGATTACAGCTTTTAGTTGCTGGGATGCTTTCAGCTTGGAGGGATTTAAAAAAATGCAAGATATTGGAGTAACAACAATTACAACTTATCCATGGATGCTTTATGGAGTAATGAATGAAGCCCCTGTAAATGAAAAAATTGATGCAATGCATTCTTTTGCATCAGATTTTTTTAGTGAGTTCAAATGAGGTACTTGCATACAATGATTCGGGTTTCAGATTTAGAGGAATCTCTTAATTTTTTTAAGCTGCTAGATATTCATGAAGTAAGCAGGAAAGAGAATGAACAAGCAAGATTTACCTTGGTTTTTCTATCAGCAACAGGAGATGAAAAGCTAGTAGAGAATGCTAAGTCTCCTTTAATTGAATTAACCTTTAATTGGGATGAAAAAGATTATGATGGCGGAAGAAATTTTGGTCATCTTGCGTTTGAAGTTGATAATATTTACGCAGTTTGTAAGAGACTTTTACAGAACAAGATAATTATCAATAGACCTCCAAGAGATGGGCGCATGGCTTTTGTTCAATCACCAGATCAAATATCAATCGAGTTGCTACAAAAAGGGAAACCTCTTCCAGTTACAAGCCCTTGGAAGGAAATGCCAAATCAAGGCACTTGGTAAAAAGCTATCTTCTAAATCAACTATAATTAGATTATGTTAATTGCGCGATTGGTCAAAGTATCTGATTTAGATAGGTTATTTAAGCTCACTAAGACAGGCGGCAGAGGTCTTACGACAATGCCTAAATCTAGGGAAGAATTGTCAGATCGTATTAAGTGGTCAAGAAAATCTGCCGCGTCATCAAAAAAATTTCCTAACCATGATTCCTACTTATTTGTGCTTGAGAACGGCAAAAAACTTATAGGTATGTCAGCAATTTATACGTCAGTATCAAGAGAGAAACCCTCTGTTTTTTTTAAAAGGAAAAATATTCAGATGTATTCACACTCATTAAAAATGAGAAAATCATTTGAGGCTCTCCAGCTTTCATTTATTAAAAATCCTTATACGGAATTAGGAACATTATTTATGAATCCAAATGCCAGAGGCATAGGCGGAGGTAAATTATTGTCTTTTGCTCGCTTTTTATATATGTCTAATAATCTAAATCGCTTTGACAAAGAGGTTGTTGTTGAGATACGGGGTTATAAGAATGCTAAAGGTATAACGCCTTTTTGGGATAAGTTCAGTAGCAAATTTTTTGACTTAAATTTTTTTGATGCAGACAATTCTTCCTACATAGACAATCATTTCATTGGTGAATGTGTCCCAAGTTTCCCTTTAATTTTAGATTTTCTTCCAAGGGAAGTAGGTAGATATTGTGGTAAACCACATACCACATCAAAATTAGCATTGTCCCTATTGAATTCTCAAGGCTTTAAATCTAATGGGATGGTAGATGTTTTAGATGGAGGTCCATGCCTATCTTCTAAGCTAAGTAAAATAAAAGTTATTCAAAATAAAAATCAATTCAATGTAAAAATTGGCAGAGTTAATTCAGATCAAGACCTTAGCTTTGCTTTTAACAATTCATTAGTTGATTTTTGGGCAACAAGACTCTTCGTTGAGAGGATTTCAAATAAAGAGGTCCTTATTGATCGCAAGGATGCAAGGCATCTTGGTCTAAAAGAAGGCGATTCTATTAATCTTTCACACTAATAATGAATTATATAGGCGGCAATTGGGAGAAGGGCTTAGGAGCAACGTATGCTTCAATTAATCCCAGAAATGAAACTATTTTGTGGGAAGGAAATTATGCATCTAAAGATCAAATTAAGTCAGCAATAGACTGCGCTTCCAAGGCACATTCCAAATGGTCATCTTTGAGCTTTAAAGAGCGCTTAGAAATTATAAAAAATTTTTATAATTTACTCGAAAAAAATGCTCAAACAGTTTCAGAAATAATTGCACTTGAAACTGGAAAAGTTGGTCACGACGCAGAATCTGAGGTCAGTGCCGCAAGAGCTAAATTAAAAAATGTTATAGATGCCTATAAAGACAGAACCGGAGCAAAGAAAAATGTTACAAACATTATGGAGACAAGTCTTACCCATCATTCTTTAGGTGTTGTGTGTGTCATTGGACCCTTCAATTTTCCCCTGCATCTGCCAAATGGACAGATTACTCCTAGCCTTTTAGCAGGCAATACAGTTATTTTTAAACCCAGTGAAAGTACTCCCTTAATTTCAGAATATATGATGATGTTGTGGGAAGAGGCTGGAATTCCAAAGGGCGTAATCAATTTGTTGCATGGTAAAAAATGGGTAGTTCAAAATTTAATAAAGCACTCAAAAATCAAGGGTATTTTTTTTACAGGCGGATATGATGCTGGGAGATCTATTCATGCCTCTGTATCAGGTGAAATTGATAAATTAGTTGCTCTAGAGTTAGGGGGTATAAATCCCATAGTCGTTTGGAATACAAATAAAATTAAACAAGTAAAAAATATAATCTTAGAATCAGCCTTTATATCGACTGGCCAAAGATGTACTTGTGCGAGAAAGTTAATTCTTCCAAAAAATAAATATGGAAAGAAAATTTTAGATAGCATTAAGAAAGACTTGGGTGATCCAAGCATTACAAATCATTTTTTAGGCCCATTAATTTCAAATGAGGCAAGGCTTAAAGTTATCTCTCAGCAAAAAAAGTTAGAAAAAATTGGGGCCCGCATCATCAAAGAATCAAAAGTCCCAAAAGGTAAAGGGTTTTTTATAACACCAGGGCTTATTGATAGCACAAACTTAAAAGAGCAGTTTGATGAAGAAATATTTGGTCCGATACTACAAGTTCATTTTGTAGGATCCTTTTCTGAGGCAATAGATGAAGCAAATAATACAAAATTTGGTCTTGCTGCATCATTAATCTCAGATTCTAGGCCGCTGTTTGATGAGTTTCACTCCTCAATAAATTCAGGCTTAGTAAACTTTAATGCAACAACAACCGGTGCATCAGGTGCCTTGCCATTTGGTGGTGTTGGAAAAAGCGGAAATTACAGACCAGCAGGATTTTATGCTGCAGATTTTTGTGCATGGCCAAAATCATCGGTACTAAAGAAGTTATGACATTTAAGGAAATAAATTTTGATGGCCTGATTGGACCCACTCATAATTATGGTGGCCTATCAGAAGGTAATGTTGCTTCACAAAAAAATATTGATCAAGTTTCAAATCCAAAGATGGCAGCTTTGCAAGGCTTGCAGAAAATGGAACTACTTTTAGATGAGGGATTGCATCAAGGAATTTTTTTACCTCATGAAAGACCCTATCTTAAAATTTTAAAAGATTTGGGCTACTCAGGCTCCGGTGCAGAAATAATAAATGATGTTTCTATGAGCAATAAATTACTACTTAAAAATATATATTCTGCATCCTCAATGTGGGCTGCAAATACAGCTACATTTTCTTCAAAGTTAGATAGCTTAGATAATAAGAATCATTTAACGCCGGCAAATCTTAACTCAATGTTTCATAGATCAATTGAAAAAGATTTTGTAACCAATCAATTAAATGATATTTTTGGACAAATTGCTTCCATTCATCAACCAAGACCTACCATTGGTGCTTTTGGAGATGAGGGAGCGGCTAACCATTTGAGAATCTCATCTTCGCATTCAAAAGAAGGTTTCCAGGTTTTTGTTCATGGAGGAAGCGCTTTTGAATATGACAAATTAGTTAAAAGACAAGCATTAGAAATCTCATCCAGCATAAGCAAATCACACAAATTAGATGAAACAAAGGTTTTTTTTCTTCAGCAAAATCAAGAGGCCATCCGTGAAGGGAGTTTTCATAATGATATTGTGAGCCTAGCTAACGAAAATGTGTTTATTGCTCATGAAAAAGCTTTTGAAAATAAAGCTGATTTAAATGAATTAATAGGAATACTCAAAGCAAATGTTAATAATTTTTCATACTTAGAGATACCAGACGCTTTAATTAATATTAAAGACTTAGTTTCAAGCTATCTTCTTAATTCTCAGCTGGTTACTAAATCAGATAATCAGATGATGATTATTTTCCCGTCAGAGGTACAAGAGTATAGTAACTGCAGGAGCTGGATAGACTCACTAACTGAAAATAGTCCAATAGATTCAATAAAATATGTAGATATTAGGCAAAGCATGATGAACGGCGGTGGGCCAGCATGCTTAAGATTTCGTGCAACCTTTGAAGAGAATGAGATTTCAAAAATTAACTCTTCATATCTAATGGATCATCACAAGATTCAATCAATAAAAGATTTAGTTGGTAAACACTATAGAGATAAATTGCATCCTGATGATTTGGCTGACCCAAGTTTAATGGAGGAATCCTATTTATTTTTAGATGAACTAACTGAACTACTTAATCTAGGGAGCATTTATTCTTTTCAGAAAACTTAATCAGGGTTTGAGAGAGTTGACTGTAACGATTCAAACTTATCTGTAAATTCTGACAATTTATGCCTCTCTTTCTTGATAACTTCCGGCGGGGCATTATCAACAAATTTCTTGTTATCAAGTTTTTGTTTAATTCTCTTAATTTCTTCAGCAAGCTTTGAAGCTTCCTTTTTCATCTTCTTAATTTCTTCCTCTGAATTGAATAATTTTTCAACAAGAATATGAATCTTAATTTGGTCACTTATCACGGTAATTGAATTTGAAGGCTCTGATTCAGAAAGTTTAATACTTGTAAGGTTTGCTGTTTTGCAAATTACAGCTTCGTGGTCAGAAATAATTTTTTGGAATTCAGCATTATATTTCCCAGAAATTTGAACTTTGACAGGTCTATTAGAAATACTTGGATTATCTGACTTTAAGGATCTAATCGTTGAAATTATTTCTATTATCTTATCTACTGAATTATTGGATTCTGGGACAGTAGCATTAATACTTTCATCAAACAGTGATTCAACTAGAAATTTATTATCTGTTTTAAGTTCTAAACCTTTAATCTTTTTATTGAGCTCTTCAGTGATAAAAGGCATAAAGGGATGAAGCAATGTTATGATTTTTTGGAACTCTTTAATCATGCTATGTATTACTTTTGAAGCATCATTTTTTTGATCATCAAGAAAAACTTTCATAAATTCTATATACCAATCGCAGTAATTACCCCAGACCAGTTCATATAAACTATTGCTTGCTAAATCAAATCGGTAATCATTGAAATGTTTTTTTAGATCTTGGTAAGTTTCAAAAGTTTTTCTTGCAATCCAATCTGAATAAATATTCGATTCAATATCTTCGGTCATGACAAAGTTATTTTTTTGAATTTGAAACTCAATAAAATTGAAGGCATTCCAGATTTTATTGCAAAAATTTCTATAGCCTTTGATTCTACCTATATCAAAGTTAATGTCTCTGCCCGGTGAGGCAAGAGCATAATATGTAAATCTCAGAGCATCTGTTCCGTAACCATCAATACCATTAGGAAACTGTTTAGTTGTCTGCTTTGAAATTTTTTCTTTAAGCTGTGGCTGCATCAAGCCCGTTGTTCTTTTTATTAATAAATCCTCAAGAGAGATGCCATCGATCAAATCAATAGGATCAATAATGTTACCCTTTGATTTTGACATTTTTTGACCATTTTCATCTTTGATAAGCCCCGTAATAAAAACCTCTTTAAACGGAATTTCATCTAAGAAATAATTGGTCATCATGATCATTCGAGCGACCCAAAAGAAAATAATATCAAAACCTGTAACCAAAGTAGTGGTTGGGTGGAAAGAGCTCAGCTTTGGAGTTTTTGAAGGCCATCCTAGTGTTGCAAAGGTCCATAGGCTTGAAGAAAACCATGTATCAAGAACATCCTCATCTTGTCTTAATTTACCTTTAATTTTAAATCTCTCTCTTATGTCTTCCTCAGATGAACCCACATAGTAGTTTGAACTTTCGTCGTACCAAACCGGTATTCTATGACCCCACCATAACTGACGACTGATGCACCAATCTTGGATATTTTCTAGCCATTGAAAATATGTTTTTTCCCAGTTGCTAGGCACAAACTTTATGTCACCATTTTTCACTAAATCAATAGCAGAAAGCGCCATCTTTTTTGTATCCACATACCATTGATCAGTAAGAAAGGGCTCTAAAATCTCATCCGAGCGATCTCCGAAGGGAAGGGAGGTTTCATATTCTTCAATACCGGCAATTAAATCCTCAGATTCTAAATTTGCAAGAATCTTTTTTCTTGCTTCAAACCTATCTAATTCATGGAAGTTTTTTGGAGCACATCCACATATTTGGGCGTGCTTATCTAAAACAGAGATAGGTTCAAAGGAAGATTCATCTCCTTGAATAATATTATTTTTACTATCCATGCTTAGACCATGTCTCTTACCTATCTCATAATCATTAAAGTCATGTCCTGGAGTAATTTTTACTGCTCCTGATCCAAATTCCATATCCACATAATCATCTGCAATAATAGGAATTTTTCTGTTACAAAGTGGCAGCTCAACATCCTTACCAATATATTCTTTGTATCTTTTATCATCGGGATGAACTGCTATTGCCATGTCACCTAATAAAGTTTCAGGTCGAGTTGTAGCAACCGTAATAAACTGATCAGTGCCGTCAATTTTATATTTAATGCTGGTGAGCTTTACATTCTTTTCTTTATTGACAACCTCAAGGTCCGATAATGATGTTTGAAGAGCTGGATCCCAATTAACAAGTCTAGATCCTCTGTAAATTAATCCATCTTCATGCAATTTGTTAAAGGCCAGAATTACAGCATCTTGGTAGTCCTCATCATAAGTAAATCGCTCAGACTCCCAATCCAGGCTAGCACCCAGCCTTCTAAGTTGATTAGTGATGGTATTGCCAGATTTATTTTTCCAGTTCCAAACTTCTTGTTCAAATTTTTCTCTGCCTAACTCTTTTTTTGTTTTGCCAGCTTCCAACAATTGTCTTTCTACAACCATTTCGGTTGCGATGCCGGCATGATCAGTTCCTACCTGCCAATGAGTTTTATAGCCACTCATTTTTTTATACCTAATCAAGCAGTCCATGATTGCATTTTGAAATCCATGTCCCATATGCAAGGTACCCGTGACATTGGGCGGAGGGATCATGATGCAGTAAGGGGTTTCTCCCTCGGATTGAGAAAACAATCCTGAGGCTTCCCACTCTTTATAAAGGGATTCTTCTATTTTTGATGGATCATATTGTTTGGAAGCCACTATTTTACTTGGACGACAAAACCATTTCTGTTAACAAGGGAACAGGCCTTCCTGTACTTCCTTTTTTTGGACTCGTTACCCATGCAGTTCCAGCTATATCTAAATGTGCCCATTTAAAATCTTCAGCAAATCTTGATAAGAAGCACGCAGCAGTAATTGTTCCTGCTCCACTTCCACCAATATTGGCAAGATCAGCAAAGTTAGTTTTTGTACAGCTTTGATACTCATCCCATAAAGGTAGCTGCCAAGCTCTATCAAATGTATTTTCACCAGCAGCTAAAATATTGTCTGCAAGCTTTTGATCATTGGACATTAACCCTGAAGCATGCTGACCTAACGCGACTACACAAGCTCCAGTTAAGGTTGCAATATCAATTACATATTTTGGTTTATATCTTTTAACGTAGGTAAGCGCATCACACAAAACAAGCCTACCTTCTGCATCAGTATTCAAGATTTCAATTGTTTGACCAGACATCGATGTTACAACATCACCTGGTTTTGTAGCTTTTGATGATGGCATATTTTCAGCACATGCCATGACACCAATCACATTTACTTTTGCATTAATTCTTGCAAGAGTCTGCATGACACCAAAAACTGATGCTGCACCCCCCATATCCCATTTCATTTCATCCATTTTCCCGCTGGGTTTAAGTGAGATTCCTCCTGTATCAAATGTTATTCCTTTTCCGACTAGCACCGCAGGAGCAACATTTTTTGGGCCCCCGTTGTACTCGATAATAATCATCCTAGGAGGTTCAATACTTCCTCTTGCAACAGATAAATAAGAACCCATTTTTAGCTGTGCTAATTGTTTTTCATTTAAAGATTTTATTTTAAGTTTAGGAAAGATTTTTTTTAGTTGTTTCGCTTTAGACTCTATGATCCTCGGAGTGCAATGATTAGCAGGCAAGTCACCAAGAAACTTTGTTGCATTCATGCCTTCACCAATAGCGTAGCCTTTTTTAACAGCAGCCGAAGTATTTCTAGATTCAGAAGCCGATAATTGAAAACTTGTAAAGGTGACTTTTGAGAGGGGCAATTTCTTTACAGTTTTATTTTTTGTTTGATTAAACTTATATGATGAAGACTCAACGGTTCTTGCAGCTACTTCAACTAAATTTCCAAAAGGATTTGAAATAATTGAATCATTAAGATGAATTGAAAGTTCTTTTTCATTATGAGCATTTGCTAATGAAACCATCCTGGTAAACATTTCAACCCATTTTCTTAGCTCAGCTTTTTTATTGGGCTGCTTAATAAATAAAATTTTATTAATTTTTACATTTGGGCATTCCACCCAAGCATGAGTTATGCTTCCTGATGAAACATCCTTAACCGCTTTATCTATGGTCTTTGCTATAACTTGATTTTTTGTTGAACTAAAAAAAGTAGACTTTATGTGCTTCACAAAATCATTCCCGTTGGAGGCTTTTTCAACTGCAACGGCAAGAGCACCTGATTTGAATTGTTTAATATTTTTTTTGTCTAAACTCTTATGATTAACTGTAGCAAGGACTTTATAAGTCATTTCATTTTCTCCATGGTTACTTGATATGATTGATATTGTAATCGAACATATTGTCTAAGGCATGCATACCAGTAATATTATTTCCAAACATATTAACCATAAGGTGTTTTCCAGCTTTATTTTTATACTTCTAACAATGGTTGGTATTTTGTTTATCTCACGATCTGTAGGATATTTTGAAAAATCAGTTGCAGGTCAATTAGATCCAAACATTATCCTCAACATACTGATGCTTCGATTACCTGATTTTCTTTCATTTTTAATTCCATTCTCAATCTTTATCAGCCTTTATTTAAATTTTTCAAATCAATATTCTAGTAACGAGATATACGCTATCTTCAATACGGGCACATCTCGGCTTTCGATTGTTTCCAGTTTGAATAAGCAGCTGATCTTGATTTTGATAAGTGTCTTAATATTGAGTGTTTTCATTGGACCAGCAACTAAGCAGATGTCTGAGGAAATTCAGGAATTTACGAGTTTTGAAAAGAAGCTTCTTCAATTGCAGCCTAAAATCCTTAATAGTGTTCCGGGGTCAGCTGGAAAAATTTATTTTGATTCAATGAATCAAGATGGGTTCACCGATGTTGTTTTTATTGAACCAAATGGATCTGATATCTCAATTATTCAATCTAAAAAGATGGAGGTTTTAGGAAATGAGGCAGATAACCTTGGATTAAAATTCTATTCTGGACTTATGAGCTCAACCTTAAAATCCGGCGATTCTTTTGAAATTACTTTCAATGAATTTATCCATCCTATAAACCAAGATAACAACACATCCTCTGTTTTTAGTTTTAGAAAAGTTTTTGATTTTGACCAGTCCGATAACTTCATTAACCTTCAATGGCGAATTTCTTTGGTGATCATGACACTAAGTTTGATTTACTTTGCTTTTATTTTAGCTCCTTTCTCTCCGAGAGCTTCTGTATCAGCTCAATTTGTTCCTGGGCTGTTAATTTATATTTTATATTTAGCCAGCTTAATCTTTTACAGAGATACTTTCTCTGATGATAGCAAAGTTCTTTATTACGGTTTGTGGCCCGTTCATTTTACTTACATATTGTTAATAACAATCTATTCAAAAAGTAATTACTTTCAATCCCTCATTGCTCAAACTTCAAAAAGGAAAATCTTTTTAATGGCTATTATCTTAGCCTTAATAACATATTGGATTGCAGGATGAGCAATTTTTTTTCATATATTTATAAACACATATTTTTAAGGTGTTTTTTTATTTCACTTCTAACACTGCTTGTTTTTTTTGTTTTAGATTTTGTAATCTCGTTAATTACTGAAAGCTCAGGGTTCTCAATGCTTCAAATTCAAAATACTGCTATTGAATCTTTTGAAGGATTGCTGAGTTATTTTGAAATGATAATGCTTTTGAGCGTCCTAATAACTCTTTCAATATTTAAACAGGCCAATAACATAGCAATTCTCCAGTCATTTGGTCAATCGCCACTTAAAATAAGTATGATTGCTGCATGTGCACCTTTGATTTTATCTTTTCTATTCATAGGATTTTCACTATTGATACCATCAAATGATGTTGATACATATCCTCAGTGGGAGCTTGAAGATCAGTCAATTTTCTTTCTGCAAAAAGATAAAGTTATTAGTATTGATTTTTCAAGTAATAAAATTAATAAAGTATTAAGCACAACTCCCAATGACTTGTCTGCAAATACCGAACCATCTTCAGTTTTACAAAAAATATCATCAAGAACTCTCTCTCTTCCATTTGCAACATTAGCTTTGGTGCTCCTGGCTTCTATATTTTTATACAAACATCAAAGAAATTTTTCTATTAGTCAGTCGATTTTCTTTGGAATCGCTGCTGGGTTTGGATATAAGCTTATCAGTGATTTATTTTATTTAGGTTTTAGATCGTTCGACCTAAACATTAATTTAGGTATATACATCCCACCAACCATTGCTTTATGTTTTTCTGTATTCTTTTTTTTAAGACTATCTAAACCCTAATAAGTTTTGTCTTCGAGAGAATGTCATTAATAGCAAGTCTTTCAGGATGCAAATAAATCAGCAATAAGGGTAGGCCAGCAAGCAGATAAATACATACGTTTAAAAGAAATCTTAATGCTGTTTGAGATAATGAGATCCTTTGGTCTCCAATATTCACTAATTTGATCTTCCAAACCTTCATACCTAATGTTTGCCCACCTCGCATCCAAAAGAATGCAAAAAATGACCAAGCTGTAATGATGCTAACAATGAATCCAACAAAAGGATTTAGCGGATTAAAATTATTGAGAAATAACAATACTGATCCAACCAAGAACCAGACCCCTAATAACAAAAGGCTGTCATAAATTCCGCAAAGAAATCTAGTAAGAAAACTTGGGTATTGAATGTTAGAATGCATAAACCTATCTAGTATAAGGAATTGATTATGTCTCAACAATCCAGTTTTTTTGGTCATCCTATTGGTTTAAGAACTTTGTTCTTAACTGAAATGTGGGAACGAATGTCTTATTACGGAATGAGAGGAATCATGGTTCTATTCATGACCGCAGGACTTACAGGTTCAAATCCAGGGCTGACATTTAGTGCTGTAGAAGCAAATGCAATTTATGGAGCATATATAGGTTTGGTCTATTTTATGGTGGTGCCCGGTGGTTGGCTGGCAGATAATATTTTTGGCTATCAAAAGGCTGTTTTGCTGGGCGCAATCATTATCGCTATTGGTCATTACACGCTTGCAATTCCTTTTGAACAAACCTTTTTTCTTGGTTTGCTCTTTGTAATCTTAGGGACGGGGCTTCTCAAAGGAAATATTTCCGCGATTGTCGGCAAGATGTATGACAACAATGATTCAATGAGGGATGCTGGTTATACGATATTTTATATGTCAATTAACATAGGATCTGTTCTTGGATTCCTTATTTGTGGCTGGTTGGGAGAAAACATTGGTTGGCATTGGGGTTTTGGTGCTGCTGGGATTGGAATGACCTTTGGAGTTTATCAATTTGTAAAGTACAGACATCTATTGGGATCTGCTGGAGCAGAGCCTAATGAAATGGATCCTGATAGAAGAAAAAGACTATTAAGCTACTTTTATGTTGCCGTAGGAATTATTGCAATAGCCGTTTTATTAGCACTATTAGGAGTATTTGATATTGATCCAGTTATATTTGCTTCAAGTTATGCTTATTTCTTAGTAATTGTTGCGGGATTATATTTTTTATATTTATTTTTGTTAGCTGGATTAAATCCATCTGAAAAGAAAAATTTGTTATTACTATTCTTTTTATTCATAGGTGCCGCAGCTTTTTGGTCAGGCTTTGATCAATCTGGAGGATCTCTTACTATTTTTGCAAGAGATTTTACAGATCTTAATTTATTTGGATTTGAGCTCCCGATTAGTTGGATGAATCTCGCAAATCCTATTTTCGTTGTTATTTTTGCACCTGTTTTTGCAGGTATTTGGACTAATCTAGCCATAAGAAATCTAGATCCATCTTTGCCTATGAAGTTTGCAATTGGTTTGCTCTTTATGTGCTTAAGTTTTATTTTGATGGTTTATGCTGTGAATGCTGCTATGCAATATGGCCAGGTAGGAATTCAGTGGTTACTGATAACTTACTTGCTTCATACCTGGGGTGAGCTTGCACTTTCACCTATTGGATTATCAGCTTTTTCAAGATACGCACCAAAAAAATATGCTGGCCAAATGTTCGGTCTTTGGTTTACAGCAAGTGCAATTGGTGGAGTTTTAGCTGGCTTACTTGGTGGTGAGGCAACCGGTGAGGGACTTGAATCAATGACGCCAATATTTTCTTTTATGATTAAGTATTATCTTGTTATAGGTGTGATTTTGGCTCTATTGTCTTTTGTTATTAAGCCTGCAGAAAAAGAAAGCGCTAACTAGTTCCTACTTCCTGTAAGATTTGGAGATATATATCCTTAACCTTTTCTAGGTCATGAATTGGAATGTTTTCATTGATCTGATGAATGGTCTTATTTAGTGGACCAAGCTCAACAACTTGGGATCCCATTGGAGCAACCCAACGACCGTCGGAAGTTCCTCCACCGTTATCAATTATTGCTTCACTGCCATTTATTTTTTTTATAGCTTTTTGAATGGTATCTATGAATTTATTTTCCTTTGTGAAATATGGATCTGCATTTTTAACCCAAGATATCTCGTAATTAAGATTGTTTGCTTCAAAAATTTCTAGAATTCTGTTTTTTAAACTATCCGCAGTTGATTCTGGGGAAAATCTTAAGTTAAAAACTAAATCGAGTGAGTTTGGAACAACGTTTGTAGCACCTGTTCCGCCAGAAATATTAGAAATTTGAAAGCTAGTGGGTTCAAAAAATTCATTTCCCTCATCCCATACCTCCTCAGAGAGAATGCGTATGACTTCACCGGAAAGATGAATAGGGTTAATTACTTTTTTAGGGTAAGCAACATGACCCTGCTTGCCAATAACTTTTAAATATCCAGTTAAGGAGCCTCTTCTGCCTCTTCTTAACGTATCTCCAACAATATTCGAAGAGCTTGCTTCTCCAACCAAACAGTAGTCAATAAACTTACCTTCTTGTATTAAATCATCTATGATCTTATCGATTTTCCCGTCCTCTTTTTCACCTTCCTCGTTTGAAGTAAGAAGAATCCAAATTTGGAAATCTGGATTTGGATTAAGTTTTAAAAATTCTTTAGCAGCAATCATAAAAGCTGCGATGCTAGACTTCATATCTGCTGCGCCTCTTCCATAGAGAATATTTTCATTTACCTCTGCTGCGAAGGGCGGAAAGCTCCACTGATCAATTGGACCTTCAGGCACCACATCAGTATGACCAAGAAAACAGAATACAGGACCTGATGAACCATACCTTGCTAGTAAATTTTCCACGTTTGAGTAATTTATTTTTTGTACGTCAAAATTTAGGTCAACTAATTTATTCTCGATGACATCAAAGCATCCATTATCCTTAGGAGAGATCGATTTAATTCTTATAAGTTCTTGAGCTAGTTCTAAAAGAGCCATTTAATTTTTATGCAATTCTTCATTAAGTTTTAGTGATTTTTTATTTGGTACCGCCTCAACCTGACCTGTTAAAGAATTTCTTCTAAAAATAAGGTTAGATTTTCCAGATAACTCAGATGCCTTAACTATTTTATCTTCATCAACTATGGAGACTTTCGATCCAGAAGTTAGGTATAAACCAGCTTCAATTATACAGTCATCTCCGAGAGGTATTCCTAATCCAGAGTTAGCGCCCAAAAGACATCTTTTCCCAACACTAATTTTTACATTATTGCCTCCAGAAAGGGTGCCCATCGTACTTGAACCGCCTCCAAGATCAGAGTGTTCTCCAACAACAACACCTGCAGAGATTCGACCTTCAATCATTGCTGGGCCTAGGGTGCCAGCATTAAAATTTACAAAACCTTCATGCATGACAGTTGTGCCGCTCGCTAGATACGCTCCTAATCTAACTCTAGAGCCATCTGCAACTCTTACTCCTGAAGGAGCAATATAATTTAGCAAAGGTGGAAATTTATCAATACTATAAACTTGAAGTGGTAGACCATCATTGTCATCTAGGTAGAAGGGCTCAATCTCATCCACACATATTGGCCCTTTATTAGTCCATGCAATATTTCTTAAAGTTTGGAATAAACCTTCTAGATTTAATGTATTAGGTTTAAATGATCTATAAGAAATCAGGTGGAGCTTTAAAAACGCAACTGCAATAGAGTTTATTGGCTCATCATTCTTAATTTGAGTAAGAACATATCTCTTATTTTTTTGCAAAGGCTTTATTTTAATGTCATCGATTGAAGACATAAATTCATCTTTGTTTATGTCAGTAACAAAATCATTTTTACCTAACATTTCTGAAAAGGCATCAAATAATTCATTGCCTTGATCAATAATTTTTGTGAAATGAACTTCAATGAGCTGACCTTTTGAGTCAGTTGTACCAATTCCAAAACCAATGATTGGAAATTTTAAATTTCGATCAAACATACCTATAAATTATTGAGACTTTTTGTAAGGTCATTTTTTTTATTTTTAGTTAAGAATTTTCCATTCTTTGAGTCTAAAAGCTGAAAATTATCTTCCACTCTCTCACCCAAAGTAGTAATTCTTGCAGAATGTACATCAATATTTAAATCAAGGAAAGATTTTGCAATTTTTACCAAGAGCTTTGGTTGATCAAGCGTCTCAATGCAGAGTAGAGTTTTCATGAGGTTTTTATCTTCTGAAAAATTAATCTTAGTAACCATTTGAAATGGCTTCTTGATTTTTTTTGAAAGCTTAATATTTGAAGTGGGAGACAATATACCCTTATTTATTTTATTTATGATTGATTCAAAATCAGATTTATAGAGGTTGTTGCCAAGCTTACGGTGTTTGACCAAGAATGAGTTCAATGCAAACTTATTATCGTTAGTGGTTTGAATATCAGCATCGTAAGTTTCCAGCATCAAACCATCGATTAATTCACATGCACGTAAGAATAGACCTTTCCTATTAGCTGTAAACAATGTTAAAGAAATATAATCGTTTAATTTTCGTATTCCAGCACTCGATTGACCATCATAGTTAGTAATTATTTCTGCATGTGACTTGAGAGATGCAATATTATTTTTTTGAAAATAAGACTCTGGCATCATTTTCCAAATCTTAGAAATTTTATTAATTTCAGCCTTAGAAAACGCCTCTAAAGTTCTAGCTTTTCTGTCTCGAATGCTGACCTTCTGAGGGACTTCCTCCTGATTAAGAATACTTCTAGAAGTAATGTATAGGCTTTTAAGTAGGTCGTGTTTCCAAGAATTCCATAAATTAGGATTCGTGCCCCTGATATCGTTTATTGTCAGAAGAAATAGATAGTTTAATTTCTCGATGGTATTTACGGTAGCAATAAATTCATCAACTGTGTGTTTGTCATGAACATCCTTCTTTTGAGCAATTGAGGACATAAAAAGATGGTTTTTTACAAGCCAAACCAATAATTCCTCATCTGCTTTAGAAATTCCAGCTCTTAGGGCAAAATCATGGACCATGCTTGATCCTATCTCAGAATGGTTGCCTCCCTTTCCCTTACCTAGGTCATGAAATAGCCCAGCTAAATAAAGTATTTCAATCTTTGGAAGCTTTCTAATAAGCTCTGATTCCATATCAAAATCTTTAATATTAGTTCCGATATACATTTGACGCATATTTCTGACAACCTTGAAAGTATGTTCATCAACAGTGTATATGTGAAACATATCAAACTGCATTTGTCCCTGTATCATTTTGAATTCAGGAATAATCTTTCCAAGGATTCCCAACTGTTTCATTTTTTTAAGAATGCTGGATAGATGATGTTTAGATTTAAGTAATTCTAGGAATTGTTGTTGTATTTTTTTATGCAGGAATTGCTTATCTTGAATCTTTTTTAATGCTAACTTAATTTTGTAAGCAGTTTGAAGATTAAGTTCGAATAGATTTTTATTACCACCTAACTTTTGGAAGACATCCAGGATATCACTTGGAGAATTAATTTTTCCATCGTAAATAAATTTTTTTGTAATGCCTTTTATTAATCTATCAAAATCAATGTTGGATCCGAAATGACTAGGGTCTTCAATGCAGGCTTGAAGAAATAGCTGATGAAAATCAGTAATCGTTGAAGCATCATTAAAAAAATCTTTCATAAATTTTTCTACCGCAGAAAGGCTTTTACTATTGCGATAGTTAAACTGTTTTGCTGCATCAACCTGAAGCTCAAAGCTAAGACGGTTTTGGTTGCTTTTTAGATTGAGCCAATATCTAATAATTTTCATCCGACGAGAGGAGTTTAATAATGACTTCATCTCATTGCGATTGAAGATATCCATTTTCAGTTTTTTAATGCTTTCAATTTCAAGACATTTTTGACAAATCCATTCAACGCTATGAATATCTCTTAGGCAACCAGGCGACTCTTTAATGTCTGGTTCAAGATTAAACTCGGTTGAATTAAATTTTTGATATCTTTCAATTGCTTCATTTTCCTTGAAGTTAAAAAATACCTTCTTTCTTATTTTTTTATGCAATGCTTTTAAATCACGATTAAATGCAGTTATATTTTTTTTTGATCCTGATAAAACTCTGATTGATAGCAAAGAGGTATACTCCTGCAAGTCATTTCTTGCTAGTTTTTGCATGGCAGACACGGAACGAACAGAATGACCAACCTTAAAGTTTTGGTCCCATAACCAAGAAATAAAATTATTTAGTTCTTCTTCAGGCTTTTTTTTTGGATCTTGATCAATGATTGTTAAATCTATATCAGATGCAGGGAATAGCTCCTCTCGTCCGTAGCCGCCTATTGCGCACAAGATATATCTTGAAGACAATCCATGCTCAGCAAATCTTTTGCTAAGAGCCTTATCAATAACCCGAGTCCTTTTCTTAAGATATTTGTCTACGCCAATTGGATTTTTTTGAAGAATTTTTAGATCGTTTAAAAACTCTTCATCAATTAATTCTAATGACTTATGCAAAATTTTCTTCTGATCGTTGGGTGAGAACTTCAAACCCTTGTTCTGTAACCGCGATTGTATGCTCCCATTGAGCTGAATTTCTTCCATCTTTAGTCTCAACAGTCCATCCATCACTTAATAATTTAGTATGCTTCTTTCCCTGATTAATCATGGGTTCAATGGTAAAACACATTCCAGCTTTTAGTTCTAGTCCAGTACCAAATTTTCCATAGTGCAAAACTTGGGGTTCATCATGATAAACCTTGCCAATTCCGTGACCACAGTAATCTTCAACTACACTGTAATGATTTTGCTCTGCATGCTGTTGAATTACCGCCCCAATGTCTCCAAGTCTTGCTCCAGGTCTGACCACTTCAATAGCCTTATATAAACATTCTTGAGTGACCTTAACCAGACGTTCATTATGAGGCTGTGTTTTACCAACTAAGAACATTTTGGATGTATCGCCATGCCAGCCATCTTTTAATACTGTTACATCAATATTAATAATATCTCCATCTTTTAAAATCTTATTTGGAGAGGGGATGCCATGACAAATAACTTGATTAACACTGGCACAAATTGTTTTTTCATACCCTCTATATCCAACATTAGCAGGGACAGCTTTTTGAACTTCTGTAATATGTTTAAAACAGATATTATCAAGCTCCTCTGTAGACGCTCCCGGTACGACAAAAGGAGTTACTACATCCAAAACTTCGGCAGCAAGTTGCCCTGCAGTTCGCATGCAGTCAATCTCTTGTTGACTTTTTAAATTTATAGCCATTTATTTACTATTTTGTGTGGACGTAGTCACTTAATGTATGTAAAGTACAATTTTAATGCCTGCTTGTAATTTTAGCTCATTAAAACCAAAAAATTTTCTTAAAAATTTCAATTTGTTTTTCCCTTTTGGAGACCAAAATTGAGTGGTTTTCAAGCTTATTTGTACCTCGAAAATGGTGAATTATACAGTGGTATTGGCTTTGGTATAAAAAAGCATGAAACAGCTGAAGTTGTATTCAACACAGCCCTTAGTGGATATCAAGAAATAATTACCGATCCGTCATATGCAAAGCAAATAATCACTTTTACAAATCCGCACATTGGTAATACAGGTATCAACGAAGAAGATAATGAAGCTAGCTCTATTTATGCAAGCGGGATTGTTATTAGGTCTTTAACCGAAATACCTAGCAGCTGGAGAAGCACGACCTCTCTTCAGGATTTCTTAATCAAAAATAATTCAATTGGAATTAGTGGTATTGATACTAGAAAGCTTGTAAATACTTTGCGAGAAACTGGCTCACAAAGAGCAATCATTGCTGCAAATGATTCATTGGATCCAACAGATGCTAAAAAAGAATTAGAAAAATTTTCTGGACTCGGGGGGCTTGATTTAGCAAAGGTAGTTTCAACAAAAGATTCATATACATGGGATGAGGGTGTGTGGCCTGATTTCAAAAAAACTTCATCAGATTTTCACATAGTGGCAATTGACTTTGGAATAAAAGAAAACATCCTAAGGCTGCTGGCTGAACATGTCGGGAAAATAACTGTGGTTAATGCGCAAACGCCAATTGAGGAAATTCTAAATTTTAAACCAGATGGGATTTTTCTATCCAATGGACCCGGAGATCCAGAACCTTGCGACTACGCAATTGAAAATATTAAGATTGCTTTGGACAAAAAGATTCCAATTTTTGGAATTTGTTTAGGACACCAACTTCTAGCAATTGCAGGCGGTTGCAAAACTTACAAAATGAAATTTGGTCATCATGGCGCTAATCATCCTGTTCAAGACTTAAGATCAAATGAAGTAGCAATAACTAGTCAAAATCACGGTTTTGCTATCGAGGAAAAATCTATACCTGAGGATATAACCATTACCCATCGCTCACTATTTGATAAGTCAATTCAGGGAATACAATTTGATAATAAGCCAGCATTTAGTTTTCAAGGACATCCTGAGGCGAGCCCTGGACCCCATGAGCTCATCAGCCTATTTAATAAATTTAAAGACATGATTGAGGAAAATAATGCCTAAAAGAACTGATATTCAATCAATCATGATTATAGGTGCAGGCCCAATTATTATTGGTCAAGCATGTGAATTTGATTACTCTGGAGCACAGGCTTGCAAGGCTTTAAAAAAAGAGGGCTTTAAGGTAATTTTGGTCAATTCTAATCCAGCCACAATTATGACAGATCCAACTTTGGCTGATAAGACATACATCGAACCAATTGAGTGGCAATCAATTGCAAAGATTATTGAAAAAGAGAGGCCTGACGCAATATTGCCGACGATGGGTGGCCAGACTGGTTTGAATACTGCACTAACATTGGCAAAAGAGGGAGTACTTGAGAAATATGGTGTTGAGCTAATTGGCGCATCTAGAGAAGCTATTGATAAAGCTGAAGATAGGGAATTATTTGATAAAACAATGAAATCAATTGGAATTGATACACCAACTTCAGGAATAGCTCACTCAATGGATGATGCATTCGCAGTCCAGAAAGAAATTGGATTTCCATGCATTATTAGGCCATCTTTCACCCTCGGTGGAACGGGTGGTGGAGTAGCATATAACATCCAAGAGTTTGAAGAGATTTGTAAGAAAGGATTAGACCTTTCACCAACAAACGAATTGCTTATTGATGAATCACTTATTGGTTGGAAGGAGTTTGAATTAGAGGTTGTAAGAGATAGAAATGACAATTGTATTATTATCTGTTCCATTGAGAATATTGATCCCATGGGTGTTCACACTGGCGACTCAATCACAATTGCACCAGCGCAAACACTAACAGATAAAGAGTATCAGGTCCTGCGTGACTTATCTTTTAAGATTTTAAGGGAAATTGGCGTTGAAACTGGCGGTAGCAATGTCCAATTTGCTGTAAATCCTTCAACTGGGAAGGTAGTTGTAATTGAAATGAATCCTAGAGTTTCAAGATCTTCAGCTCTTGCATCAAAAGCTACAGGTTTTCCAATAGCAAAAGTTGCGGCTCTGTTGTCGGTTGGTTTTACTCTTGATGAACTTAAAAATGACATTACTCAGGGATTAACTCCCGCTTCTTTTGAGCCATCTATTGATTATGTTGTTACGAAAATTCCAAAGTTTGCTTTTGAAAAGTTTCCTCAGGCTAATTCAAGACTAACAACTCAAATGAAATCAGTCGGTGAAGTTATGTCTATTGGAAGAACTTTTCAAGAATCTTTTCAAAAAGCTCTACAAAGCATGGAAGAAGGTCTTTATGGTTTTGAATCCATCCTTGATTCTGAAAAAAACCAAAATGAAACATTGCAATATGAGCTAACTTTTCCAGGTCCTAGCAGAATACTTTATTTAGCTGATGCAATGAGACTTGGCTGGGATGATGAAAAACTTCATAAGCTGACAGGGATTGATACATGGTTTCTTTTCCAATTCAGAGATTTGATTAACGAAGAGTTAAATCTAGAGGGGCTCAGAATAGATCAAATTGAAAAAGAAAAGCTCCTTGCTTTAAAACAAAAAGGATTCTCAGACAGAAAACTGGCTACCTGCCTCAGAAGTGAAGAGAAAGAGATTAGAAAAAGAAGAATTTCAGAAAATATCCTCCCAGCCTTTAAGAGGGTTGATACTTGTGCTGGAGAATTTGCAACTGAAACGGCCTATATGTATTCAACTTATGATGGTTTTTGCGAGTCAAACCCAACAGCAAATAAAAAAGTTATTGTTTTAGGCAGTGGACCAAACAGAATAGGACAAGGTATTGAATTTGATTATTGTTGTGTTCATGCATCAATGGCTTTGCAAGAAGAAGGATATGAATCAATTATGATTAATTGCAATCCTGAGACCGTGTCAACTGATTACGATACTTCGAACAGGCTTTATTTTGAACCAATAACTGAAGAAAAAGTTTTAGATATTATTGAATTAGAAAAGCCAGTGGGCGTAATCATTCAATTTGGCGGCCAAACTCCATTAAAACTTGCTGAAGCTTTGCATGATAAGGGTGTAAAAATTCTTGGAACTGACATAGACGCTATCGATAGATCTGAGGATAGAAAAAGGTTTCAAGAGTTGATTAATCTGTTGTCATTGAAACAACCCACAAATACCACTGTAAAAAATCTTGATGAGGCTTTGGAGGCCTCAGAAACAATTGGTTATCCGATAGTTGTAAGGCCTTCATACGTCCTAGGCGGAAGAGCAATGGAACTTGTTCATAAAAAAGAAGAACTTGAAAAATACTTAGGAGAAGCAGTAGAAATTTCAGAAGATAAACCAATTTTACTTGATAGTTATCTAAAAGATGCAATCGAGTTAGATGTTGATGTTATATCTGATGGTAAAGACATAAAAATTGGTGGAGTTCTTCAGCATATTGAGCAGGCAGGAATTCATTCTGGAGATTCCGCATGCTCATTGCCACCTTACAGCCTAGACAAAAAAATTATTAATGAAATTAAGGCTCAAGCAGTAAAAATTGCGAAAGAACTTAATATTATTGGTTTAATGAATGTTCAGTTTGCTGTAATAGAAAATGAGATTTTTATCATCGAAGTTAATCCAAGAGCATCTAGAACGGTTCCTTTTATATCTAAAGCAATTGGTATATCGCTTGTTAAAGATGCTACTAAAGCAATGATTGGCAAGAGCCTTCCAGATAATGATTACTATGAATCTTTATCGCCTGAATTGTCATTTGTTAAAGAGGCTGTGATGCCTTTTGATAAGTTTCCTCTTGTTGATCCTATTTTAGGACCAGAAATGAAATCTACTGGAGAGGTAATGGGCATAGGTAAAACTTTTGGGGAAGCATATGCTAAAGCCCAGCTCGCAGCAAAGAAAAATATTGTCACTTCTGGAAAAGTCTTTGTGAGCGTAAAAGAGAGCGATAAGAAATATTTGCAAGATCTTATTCCAAAACTTATCGATAGTGGCTTTTCTCTTATTGCAACAACTGGGACTGCAAAAACTGTAAAGGATTTGGGTTTTAATTGTGAAATCATTAACAAAGTTACCGAGGGACGACCTCATATTGTTGATGAATTAGTTAACAAAAAGGTAGATATTGTTATTAATACAACTGAGGGAAGGCAATCTATTGAGGATTCAGCCTCGATAAGAAAGACAGCACTCCAAAATAAGATTTTTTGTACCACAACTATTTTTGGAGCATTTGCATTTGTTGAAGCCTTAAAAACTTCAAGAGAGGATTGGTCCTTTTCTGCAATCCAAGAAATTAATTAATTCTTAAGTAATTGTATAATGACCTCATGGACAAAAATCCAATTACAAAAGATGGTGAAAAAGCAATAAAAAGCGAACTTCATCAACTTAAAACTGTAGATAGGCCAAATATTTCACAAGCCATAGCGGAAGCAAGGGCGCATGGTGATTTAAAAGAAAACGCTGAATATCATGCAGCTAAAGAACAACAGGGCCTTCTTGAGCAAAAGATTGCTGAAATTGAGGCTACACTTGCTAATTGTCAAATCATAGATGTAAAAGAGATTCCTTATACTGGAAGAGTGGTATTTGGATCAACAGTAGAGGTTTACGATGTTTCTAATGATGCTGAAATTAGCTATCAGATTGTTGGGAATCTAGAATCTGATCCTGCAAACGGGAAGATTTCCATTGATACACCAATAGCAAAATCTCTTATTGGAAAGTCTGAAGGTGATGAGGTTGCAGTAGAGACACCCTCAGGAAAAATAAGCTTAGAAATTGTTTTAGTAAAACATAATTAATATGTTGCAAGATACTTGGGCATTGAAAGCTCAAAGAGAGGGTTATAGATCTCGTGCGGTTTATAAACTTGAAGAAATTCTGGTGAAAGTTAAATATAACAATCAGTCTTGCAAAGTCTTGGACATAGGGTGTGCTCCTGGAGGCTGGAGCGACTATCTGATCAAAAAATATCCTAAATCATCATTATATGGAATTGATTTACTAGACATAAAGCCAGTGAAAGGATTGAAGTTTTTCAAGGGGGATATTTGCAATATAGATAATATTACTGAGATTCATGACAAAAAAGGCAGTTTTGACCTTGTCATTTCTGATTTAGCCCCAAATTTAAGTGGTATAAGGGATGTTGATGAAATCAACGTTCATGAGCTTAATCTTGAAACTTTGAGGGTTGCTAACAGTTATTTGAATGATAGCGGAACTTTTATAGTTAAAACCTTTCAAAATACATTGCTCAAAAATTTTAGGACAGAAATGGAAAATTACTTCAGTTTAGTGCAAACTTTCAAGCCCGCTGCTTCAAAAAGCAAATCAGGCGAGATCTATTTATATGGAGATAAATGAATAATGAATAATCTTTTAAGAAATGCATTGGTATGGATCGTGCTCGGGGCTTCCCTAATATTTCTTTTTAACAACATAGAAGAATCTAATTCAAATAGAAGAGAGCAGATCAGTTATTCTCAATTTAGACAAGAGGTTATTGGAGACAGAATTGCTGAAGTAACCTATAAAGGTGATCAAATGACCATTCATGGCCAAAGGCTTGATGGAACCAGATTTGAGACAAGACATCCTATTTATAAAAGAGATGAAGTAGTTGACAGTGCGCTCTCAGATAATGGTGTTGTAACTGTTTTTGAGTCTGCAGAAGAACCTTCAATTTGGTCACAATTACTTGTAGGTGCTTTTCCAATTCTGCTGCTTTTAGCAATATTTTTCTTCTTCATGAGACAAATGCAGGGCGGTGTATCAGGCCGAGGCGGACCAATGGCATTTGGCAAAAGTAAAGCCAAATTAATGGAGGGTGGAAAAGTGTCCACTACCTTTAAGGATGTTGCAGGTTGCGAGGAAGCCAAACAAGATGTTCAGGAACTTGTTGATTTTCTTAAAGATCCAACTAAATTTCAAAAACTTGGAGGAAAAATCCCAAGAGGAGTTTTGATGGTAGGTCCTCCAGGCACGGGAAAGACCCTTTTAGCAAGAGCTGTTGCAGGCGAAGCAAAGGTGCCTTTCTTCTCTATTTCAGGATCTGACTTTGTTGAAATGTTTGTGGGTGTTGGTGCCTCAAGAGTCAGAGACATGTTTGATCAGGCAAAAAAACATGCCCCATGTATTGTTTTTATTGATGAAATAGATGCAGTTGGAAGACATAGAGGCGCCGGTTTAGGCGGCGGACATGATGAGCGAGAACAAACTTTAAATCAGCTGCTCGTAGAAATGGATGGTTTTGAAGGTAATGATGGAATTATTGTCGTTGCTGCTACTAATAGACCAGACGTATTGGATCCAGCGTTACTAAGACCAGGGCGTTTTGATAGACAGGTTGTTGTTGATCTTCCGGACTTGAGAGGCAGAGAGCAAATACTAAAAGTTCATATGAGAAAAGTGCCTATATCTAAAGACGTAGAGCCCTTGGTTATTGCTAGAGGAACACCAGGATTCTCAGGTGCAGACTTGGCAAATCTTGTCAATGAAGCTGCATTATTCGCAGCTAGATATTCAGATAAAAAAGTTGATCAGTCACATTTTGATTTAGCTAAAGACAAAATTATGATGGGTCCTGAAAGAAAATCAATGATTCTTTCTGATGAGCACAAGCGAATTACCGCATACCATGAAGCAGGTCATGCTATTGTTGGCCGGCTAATGCCCGAACATGATCCAGTTTACAAAGTTACTATAATTCCGCGAGGTAGAGCCTTAGGTGTAACGATGTTCTTACCCGAAGAAGACAAGTACATGCAGTCTCGCCAATATTTGTTAGGAAGAATTTCTGCTCTCTTTGGTGGAAGAATTGCTGAAGAAATTATTAATGGTAAGGATGGTATTACCACTGGAGCTTCAAATGATATTGATGTTGCTACAGGGATTGCTACTAATATGGTTACTAAGTGGGGTTTATCTTCACTTGGACCGTTAAAATATGGTGATGAAGATACCAATCCTTTTTTAGGAAAGTCAGCTGCTATGCAAAATCAAACATTTGGTGCAGAAACATCCAACAAAATTGATGCTGAGATCAAGAAAATAATTGATGATTCATATTCAAAAGCAAAAAAACTTTTAAATGATAATTTAGAAAAGCTACATGTTATGGCTGATGCTCTCTTAAAGTATGAAACCATAGATGCTGATCAAATCGATGACATTATGGCTGGCGCAGAACCCAGGGAACCTAAAGATTGGAACGATGATGATAAGCCAAAAAAAACATCATCTAAGGATTCATCAATAAAAGGGCCTGTAGAAGAGCTATAATTCAAAAATGAAAATCAAGTTTGGTACCGATGGTATACGCGGACCAGTTGAATCAGAGATAACCCCAGAGGTTTGCCTTAGAGTAGGGCATGCAGCAGGCAAAGTTCTTAAAGAAGAAGGTTGGGATACTGTCCTAATTGGAAAAGATACAAGAGTCTCTGGCTATATGCTTGAATCAGCACTTCAGGCTGGTTTTATTGCATCTGGCGTGAATGTTAGACTTTTAGGCCCATTGCCTACACCTGGCGTTGCTTATTTAACTAAATCACTGAGAGGTCAGTTTGGTGTTGTTATTAGCGCATCACATAATGATTTTCATGACAATGGAATCAAAATTTTCTCAGCTGATGGTGTAAAAATCTCAAGAGAGATAGAAAAAAAGATAGAAAAAGTGCTTGCTACAGAATTAATGCCGGTACCCACTAGCAAACTTGGTAAAGCCTTAAGGTTTGATGAATCTGGCGATAGATACATTGAATTTTGTAAATCAACAGTTCCATCAGAAGTTTCATTTAGTAGCCTTAGAATTGTAATTGATTGTGCTAATGGGGCCTGCTATAAAGTTACACCCTCCATCTTTAGAGAGCTGGGTGCTGAAGTTATAGAAATGGCTACTAATCCTGATGGGTTTAACATAAATAATAAGTGTGGGTCTACGCATCCTGAAGCGCTAGCAAAAGAAGTAATTAAACAGCGTGCTGATTATGGTTTAGCTATGGATGGAGACGGAGATAGGGTTGTCTTGGTCGATTCAAAAGGCAATTTGCTTGATGGCGATGATATTTTATATATTCTCGCTTTTTCTAACCCCAACAGAACCGGAGCATGGTCTGGGATAGTTGGGACTCTGATGACTAATTATGGATTAGAGGATGGACTTAAAAAGCTAGGCTACAAGTTCAAGAGGGCTAATGTTGGAGACAAATATGTCAGCGAAATGCTCTTAGAAGAGGGTTGGCTTTTAGGTGGCGAATCTTCAGGACACATAATATGTAGAGACCTTGTGAGTACAGGAGACGGAACAATAGCTGCTTTAAAAACAATCTCTTCATTACTATTACTAGAAAAGACCCCATCTGAAGTTTTATCGAACTATAAAAAGATACCTCAGATATTAATCAATGTTCCGGTAGCAAACAAAGATATTGTTAATGATTCAAATATCCAAAAGAAAATTAAAGAGATTGAATCAGATTTGACTGTTGGGAGAGTATTGATAAGACCGTCAGGGACAGAAGACCTTATTCGTGTAATGGTCGAATCAGAATCTAAGGAAACTGCTCAAAAGTACGCAAGTGATATTAGTAAATTATTTGAATAATGAAAGTTATTGCAAATTGGAAAATGCATGGGTTTAAAGACGATTACTTGCATTGGTATAAAAACCTATCTAAAACCACAGATGAAAACCTTTTTGATGATTTAGGAATTGCACCTCCTTTTACACTCTTGGATGAATGCAAAATTCATCAATCTAAAATTAAGCTAGGCGCTCAAAACATAAGCCATCTTCCTGAGGGGCCAGTTACTGGTGAGATTTCTGCGGCAATGATTAAAGACTCCGGAGCTGATTTTGTAATTTTAGGCCACTCTGAGAGGCGAGAATTACACACTGAAACAGAAGAAGCTATCAAATCTAAAATTTTAGAGGCATCAAATCATAACATTCATCCTGTTTTATGTATTGGAGAGCCAAAAGAAATATATGTTGCAAAAAAAACTGAGGATTTCTTATATTCTCAGCTTCAAGGATCATTAAATGATTTGAACAATATAAATCTATCTATTGCTTATGAACCCATATGGGCAATAGGAACTGGAGATGTTGCAAAACCATCTGACATCAATAAAATCCATTCAATTATCAAGGAGATTTGTTACAGAGAATTTGATGTGAAGTTAGAAAATATTATTTATGGTGGCAGCGTTAATGATCAAAACTCTAAAGAAATCTTTGAACAAGAACATGTAAATGGAGCTCTAATCGGTGGGGCTTCATTAGATGGCTATTCTTTTGGTAGAATAGCAAACAATTTTTTTGAGATTCATAACGGGTAGAGAAAATGCTTATAACTTTTTTAATGATCACTAACATAATTCTAGCAATATTATTGATAGTCCTTGTTCTTTTACAACAAGGCAAGGGTTCAGATCTAGGATCAGCATTTGGTGGCGGCTCTTCAAATAGTTTATTTGGAGCTGTAGGGCCTTCTAATTTCCTTGGCAAGATAACCACTTACATTGCGGCACTTTTTTTAGTTGTTAGCCTGGGACATGCATATTTTTTAAAGCAATCAAATACCGAGGTGCTTTTTGATATTGATGAACTGACTCAAGAGGAAGTTATTCTCGAAGAAGTTCCAACAGAGTGACACCTAAATAAATTTAATTTAAGAATTACGTCTTATGGTCTAAAGGCATGGTGCCGAAGGCGGGACTTGAACCCGCACGAGCATTAGCTCACTACCCCCTCAAGATAGCGTGTCTACCAAATTCCACCACTTCGGCATGGGCGAAGATTATATCAACAAAAGATTAATTAAGGCTTATATTTCAGTTATATAGAACTAAGAATTAGCTTGACCAATCGTACTGCTTTTAATTAAACTTCACATTCGCTGCGATGCGGGGTGGAGCAGTCTGGTAGCTCGTCGGGCTCATAACCCGAAGGTCGTTGGTTCAAATCCAGCCCCCGCTACCAGTCCACATTTATAGGGGATATTAGTGGAGGCCATTTGGCCTTTTTTTGTTTAGAAAGATGAGATTTGATTTTGAAAGTATAGTTGAGCCGTCAGTTACAGCAAACGGATGCGATCTTTGGGGTATTGATTTTATTCATGGAGCAAATACCCCTATTTTGAGAGTTTTTATTGATGCTGTTGGAGGCGCAACTATTGAAGATTGTGAAAAGATTTCAAAAGATTTGAATTATGAGTTGCCACTGGATAACTTTTTTGCAGAGCTTGACTATACTTTAGAGGTCTCAACTCCTGGTGTTGAGAGAAAAATATATAAGGCTGAACAATTCGATCAATTTGTAGGAGAGAAATTTAGCATCAAGTTAAAGGTTCCAGTTGAAGGCAAGCTAACCTTCAAGTTGATTTACAAGAAATTTGACAGCAATTTAATATTTTTGGATCAGGACAATAATGAATACAAGTTTGAGTTTGAAGAAATTGATACTTGCAAGTTAATACCGGATTTTAAAAAGATTTTGAGGAAAGAAAATGGATAGTAAAGAAATTTTGGCTGTTGTAGAGGGAGTTTCCAATGAGAAGGGAATTGAAGAATCTATAATTTTTAATGCTCTTGAGGTAGCGATTGCATCTGCATCACAAAGACATTTTCATGAGGATGCTGAGATATCAGTAACCATTGATACCTCGTCTGGCGTTTACACTACATCACGCTCATGGATTGTAGCAAATGAAGATGATCCTGATTTTCATATTGAAACTCATAAAACCTCAGCTGATGCTGGAAAAGAAACCGGTGAATTACATACCGAGATCGTTGAAAATATTGATTTTGGAAGAATCGAGACACAAGCTGCTCGTCAAATAATGATGCAAAAAGTAAGGGAAGCTGAAAGAGAGAATATTGTTTCTAAATTTAGAGCTCAAGACAACACCCTAATGAATGGAATTGTTAAGAGAGTAACAAGAGATAACATTATTGTTGAAATAAATAATGATGTGGAAGCTATTTTGCCAAGAGATCAATTGTTGCCAGGTGAAATATACAAAATTAATGATCGTATCAGAGCAATACTTCAGATAAAGGAAATTGAAGGAAGAGGAGCTCAATTAATGTTGAGTAGGGTTTGCCCTGAAATGGTTACTGAGTTATTTAGAATCGAGGTACCTGAAATCAATGAGGATGTTATTGAAATAAGAGGAATTGCTAGAGATGCAGGGTCGCGCTCCAAAATAGCTGTTAAAACTAATGATGGGCGAATAGATCCAGTGGGCGCCTGCGTTGGAATGAGGGGTTCAAGAGTTCAATCAGTTTCCGGAGAATTAGGCAACGAAAGGATAGACATAATAATTTTTGAAGATAATCCTGCGCAAATGGTAATTAATGCGCTCTCGCCCGCAAAGGTAGAGTCTATTGTGATGGATGAAGACAGTAGATCTATGGAGCTTGCAGTAAATGAGGATAATTTAGCGCTTGCCATTGGGGCAAGGGGTCAAAACATAAGGCTTGCTTCAAGGTTAGTTGGATGGGAATTAAATATTATTTCTTCTGAGGAGGCTGAAGCAAAAGAAAAAGTTGTTGAGACTGAATTTCAGGCAAAATTGATGGAGTCTTTATCACTCGATGAGGAGACTGCTGAAAAGCTTTTGGAGTTAGGAGTTAAAACTTTTGATGATATAGCCTACATGGATGATAAAGATCTAGAGGATGCAACTGGCTTAGATCGTGAAAAAGCTCAAGAGCTTAAAAGCTCTGCTTCTGATGCAGCATTAATTGAAGCTATGGGTGAATTCTCAGCAGAGGAAGATGAGCTAGCCTCTCTTACTGGATTAGGGTTTAGTGAGGAAGATATTGAAACTCTCAAATCTAATAAATTAAAAACCATGGATGACGTTGCCGAGCTTGCTGTTGATGAATTGATTGATATCGTTCCAATGGATGAGAAGAAAGCTGCAGATATTATTATGAAAGCTAGAGAGTCCTGGTTCGAAGAGTAAAATATAACAATGAAAGTAAAAGATTTTGCCAAGGCTCTTAAAACAGAGCCATCTGTTCTTCTTGAGAGAATGCAGTCTGCTGGATTGAGTCATAAATCTGAATCTGATGAGATAACTCCAAGCGATAAGCAGGCACTTTTACTTTTTCTAAAAGATCGAAAATCAGGTCCTAAAAAGGTTGTTACCACTTCAGATGGAGATATAAAAGCAAAACCAAAGTCCTCTGCAACAAAAAAAACTTCCTCCGGTAAAAGCTTTACTGACAATATTGAGGCTAAGCGAAAAGCTGCAGCAGAACAACTCAAAGAGCAGCAAAAGAAAAGAGAAGACCAGATAAAAGAAGCCATTAGGCTCAAGCAAGAACAAGCCAAAGCCTCCAAAAAACCTGTTCCAGGAACGCCTCAAAAACCCTCTAAACCTGTTGATGTAAAGGATCAATTATCTAAAGCAGCAAATGAGTATGCTAGAAAAGAATCTTCTTTTTCTAAGGACAGCTCACATCAGTTTGAAAAGCCTGATGAGTTCATTAAAAAAGATATTGAAATACCAAGTACGATCCTGGTTGGTGAACTAGCTAAATTGATGTCAATTAAGGGAGGAGAAGTTGTCAAGGAGTTAATGTCTCTAGGCGTAATGGCAACTATAAATGATTCAATTGACCAAGAAACAGCAATTCTTGTTACTGAAGAAATTGGTCACAATGGTGTGCCGGTAGCAGATGAATCAGTCGAGGATCAGATTATTGGTCAAATTGAATATTCTGATGATCAGTCACCAAGATCACCGGTAGTAACTGTTATGGGTCATGTCGATCATGGAAAAACATCTCTTCTTGATTACATTCGTAAGTCTAAAGTCGCTGATGGGGAGGCTGGGGGAATTACTCAGCATATAGGAGCATATGAAGTTGAATTAAAAGATTCAAAAATAACATTTATTGATACTCCAGGTCACGCAGCTTTCAGTCAAATGAGAGCAAGAGGCGCAAATACTACTGATGTAGTGATTTTAGTTGTTGCAGCAAATGATAGCGTAATGCCACAGACTGAGGAGGCGATTAATCATGCTAAAGCAGCTGAAGTTTCAATTGTGGTTGCAATAAATAAGATTGATTTACAAGATGCAGATGCTGAAAAAGTAAAGGGAGACCTAGCTGCTAAAGATTTAGTCCCAGAAGATTGGGGCGGGAATGTCCAAATGATTCCTGTTTCAGCTCAAACTGGAGAAGGAATAGATAAATTACTTGAGGCAATAGCCTTGGAATCTGAATTGCTTGAATTGAAAGCGCATCATTCTGGTCCAGCACAAGGTGTTATTTTAGAGTCAGAGCTTGATAAATTTAAGGGCGCCGTTGCAACTTTGCTGATCCAAAATGGAACCTTAAAGGTTGGAGATATGATCGTTTCTGGAATGTCTTACGGAAAAGTTAAAAATATTTCATCATCGAGCACTTCAAAACTAAAGAATGCAGGCCCGTCAGATGCTATTGAGGTTTTAGGACTTAATTCAGCACCTGATGCTGGTGAATCCTTTCAGGTTGTAAAGTCTGAAAAAGAAGCAAGAGAAATAGCTCAATTTAGGGAATCCTCAATTAAAGATAAAAAAGTCTTAAAACAACGTGATGAAAATCTTGGTAACCTATTTGAAAATATGGGTTCAGGCTCTAAAAAGATTCTTAACGTTATTCTAAAAGCAGATGTTGCCGGCACTTCTGAGGCCATCAGTGCAGCATTGCAGGATGCAGGAAATGATGAAGCATCTATAAAAATTGTATCCACTGGAGTTGGTGGTATTTCTGAATCAGATGTGAATTTAGCATTAGCGACTGAATCCATACTGTTAGGTTTTAATGTCAGAGCTGATAATGCTGCAAAAAAACTTGTTGAAGAGAATGACATCAGTCTCAGCTATCACAGTATTATTTACGAACTAATTGATGATGCTAAGGCTCGATTAACTGGCATGCTTGATCCAATCATAAAAGAAGAAATTGTTGGGAATGCAGAAGTTCTTGAAGTATTTAACTCGCCAAAATTTGGTCAAGTTGCAGGATGTATGGTTGTTGAGGGCTCCATCTTTAGGAACAAACCTGTAAGGGTCCTCCGAGACGATGTGGTAATTCACCAAGGAGAATTGGATTCTTTGAGGAGATTTAAAGATGATGTTGGCGAAGTTAAAAATGGTACTGAGTGTGGTGTAGGCATTAGAAACTATAAAGACATCAAACCTGGAGACAAGATTGAGGTTTACGATAGAAAAGAAGAGGCTCAATCTCTTTAAATAAATGACTTCAAATAGAATTCTTCAGCTTGAAGATTTGCTAAAACGAGAAATCTCTCAAATCATTTTGACTAAAGTAAAGGATGATCGATTTAAAAGTTTCAATATCATTGACGTCAAAGCAGCTTCAGATCTATCTTCTGCGAAAGTATATTTTTCAATCATAAATGGCAATGAGAGTGATGTTCCAGAAATCAAATTTCTTGAAAAATTCTCTTCTATGATTCGAAGTCAAGTTGCCTCAGAAGTAGTTCTAAAAAAGGTGCCCAAACTTAAATTTATTTATGACAACACCCTTTATGAAGCTAATTCAATTGATGATTTATTAAAATCTTTAAATGAATAGTGGAATTTTATTAATAGATAAACCAATTGGGTATTCATCCAATCAAGCACTTCAAAAGGTAAAAAAGAAATTATCTCTCAAGAAAGTTGGACATTTCGGAACACTTGATCCGTTTGCAGATGGACTACTCATTTTAGGAATAGGAAAGGGAACAAAGCTATCAAATATTTTTCTTAACGAAGACAAAGCATATGTTTCAGAGATATTCTTAGGAGAAGAAAAAGATACAGACGATCTTGAGGGGGATACTACCTTTAAATCCTCACAGACCGTAAGTTATGAAAATGTTATTTCAGCTCTAAAGAATTTTGAAGGAGAAATAGAGCAGGTTCCCCCGACGTACTCAGCTTTAAAGCAAAATGGAAAACCTTTATATGATTACGCCAGAGAGGGTAATCCAATAACTAAACCAGCCAGGAAAGTAACAATCCACGAATTAAAAGTTATCGAATTCAAGTTCCCAAAACTTAAGCTCGAAATTACTTGTTCCAAGGGGACATATATAAGGGCAATAGCTAGAGATTTGGGTAGGAAGCTTGGCATAGGAGGCCATTTACAATCACTAAGAAGATTAAAGCAGGGCTCATTTGATATTTCTGATTCCAAATCAATAGATTCTCTTTGTGAAGAAAATATAATTAGTATTGAAGATTGCACAAAAATCTTTGATGAGATTTCCATTAGCGATAATGAGTATGCTGATCTAAAGAATTATGGAAAGACTAGATCAAAAATAAAAAAGTCAGGATATTTTAGAGGTTACAATAATGACAATTTCGTTGGCATTCTTTCATATTCAAAAGATCATTTAGTCAAAGAAATTCTTGTTTAATTGTGTAATTAGTACTAAGCTACTCGCACTCTAGGCTTTAGGTATGCAAGGCTTAGATAACACAAAGGCATACCCAAGGAGACAAAATGGCACTAGCTAAGGAAGAAAAGCAGAAAATACTTGAAAAGTTCAAGACCGCTGATAACGATACTGGATCACCAGAAGTTCAAATAGCTTTATTAACCGAGAACATTAATAAGCTGCAAGCTCACTTTAAGGAGCATAAAAAAGATCATCATTCTAGAACTGGGCTAATTAGAATGGTTAATTTGCGTAGAAAGCTACTGGCATATTTAAAAAAGAAAGACGGTGATAGGCACCAAGAAATAATTAAATCCCTTAATTTGAGAGGGTAAATAAGGAATAAAGTGAATAAATTAAATTTTGATATAAATACGGTTGAATTTGAGTACGGAAATAGAAAATATAAGATTGAAACTGGAAAAGTAGCCAGACAGGCCACAGCCAGTGTAATGGTATCCTCGGGTGACTTGTCGGTCCTAACTACAGTAGTTGCACAAAAAGATAATGATCCTTTAAAAGATTTTTTTCCTCTTGCAGTTTTTTATCAAGAAAAGTTTTACGCAGCTGGCAGAATCCCTGGAGGTTTTTTTAAGAGAGAGGGTAGACCAACCGAAAACGAAACTCTTGTTTCGCGTCTAATCGATAGACCTATTAGACCTCTTTTCCCATCTTCATTTACCAATGAAGTTCAGGTGATATGTACAGTAATGTCTGCCGACAAAGATCAAAACCCAGATATTGCTTCAATGATAGGCGCTAGTGCTGCTTTAAGTATTTCTGGCATCCCTTTTCAAGGGCCAATTGGAGCTGCCCGTGTAGGTTTTATAGATGATAGCTTTGTTATTAACCCTTCAAATGAACAACTTAATAGCTCTTACCTTGATATGGTAGTAGCCGGAACTAAGGATGCTGTTCTAATGGTTGAGTCTGAGGCAAAAGAGCTTGATGAAGACTTAATGTTAGGAGCAGTTTTGTTTGGCCATCAAGAGATGCAGAAAGTAGTTGATGCATGTGATGAATTAAAGTCTAAAGTTAATCCTGATATGTGGGAAGTTGAAGAAGTTCCAACAATTAAGGAATACGAAAATCAAATTTCAAGTAATTTCCTTGATGAGATTGAAAATGCCTTTAAAATTGCTGACAAATCATCTAGAGGTCAGGCAATCAGCTCAGTCAGAGAAAAAATTAAATCCTCTCATGAAGATCTTGATGAATTAGAGCAAGCTCGATTAATGACGGCCTTTAAAAATGTTGAGAAATCAGTTGTTAGAAAATCAATTCTTTCTAATCAACCAAGAATTGATGGTCGTGATCTTGATACTGTAAGACCAATCGAGGTCGAAACTTCTTTTCTGCAAAAAACACATGGATCCTCATTGTTTACACGTGGTGAGACTCAAGCAATAGTTGCTGCAACATTGGGCAGCACAAAAGATGCACAAAGAATTGAAAATCTCTCAGGCGAAAGCACTGATGCTTTTATGCTTCATTACAACTTCCCTGGCTACAGTGTTGGTGAAATTAGCTTTCCAGGAGGTCCAAAAAGAAGAGAAATTGGACATGGCAATTTAGCAAAGAGAGCCATCAAAGCAGTTTTACCTGATCTAGATTCTTTTGGCTATACATTACGCGTTGTTTCTGAAATCACAGAATCAAATGGATCAAGCTCAATGGCAACTGTTTGTGGAACCTCTTTATCACTGATGGATGCAGGTGTACCCATAACAAATGCTGTTGCAGGTGTTGCAATGGGTCTTATTAAAGAAGGTGATGATTTTGCTGTTCTAACAGATATTCTTGGTGATGAAGATCACCTTGGCGATATGGATTTTAAGGTTGCAGGTACTGCAGATGGAGTAACCGCGTTGCAAATGGATATTAAAATTGAAGGTATAAATGAGCAGATCATGGATGCTGCACTGGAGAAAGCAAAAGCGGCCAGAATGCACATTCTTGATGTTATGAATGCAGTAATAGATAAGCCTAAAGAAGTCTCTGATAATGCCCCTGCGATGAAGAAATTCACTGTGCACCAAGACAAGATTAAAGAAATTATTGGTAAAGGTGGTGCTGTTATCAAGAATATACAACAAGAATCAGGTGCATCAGTTGATATAAACGATGATGGAGTGGTCACTATTTTTGGTGAAAATCAATCTGTGATGCAAGCTGCTTTGAGCATGATAGAAACAATTATTGAAGATCCTGAAGTTAATAAGATTTATGAAGGAAAGGTAGTAAAAATTGTTGATTTTGGTGCGTTTGTTAATATTTTGCCTGGCAAGGATGGCTTACTGCATATTTCTGAAATATCTGAAGAAAGAACTGAAAATGTTTCTGACGTATTATCAGAGGGTGACTCCATTAAAGTTAAACTAATAGGTTTTGACCGTGGTAAGCTTAAGCTCTCTGCAAAAGCAGTGGATAAAGAATAGTCATATTTGTCAAGTTTTTTGAATTTTCTTATTTAATTTATTTGTTCTCCACAAATTTCTGTGGTTTTATATAGCAATCCAAGCAAAAACCATAGGGGGAAATTATGGATAAAGCATTCGGAATGATTAAGGATCTAGTCAGTGACTTAACTGGTATTTTAGTTGGTGTTATTGGTCTAGGTGTTGTAGCAGGAATTGTGTTTGGCGACACATTCTTTTTTGGTGAAGTTCTAGATAACTTACTTAGTGTTGTGCAAACACTTGGTGATAATGGGTTAGTAGGACTGCTAGTTGCTGCGCTCCTTATGATGCTTCTTAAGTAATCTAACTTAAGTATATACTTAAGCATCTGATAGGGTTTTTCCCTATTAGATGCTTTTATTAATCATGTTTAAGATAAAAAAGCTCAAACTTTCACTTAAATCAATAAGAAAGTTCTTTAGAAGATTAACAGATGTCTTGATTCCAATTGTTGCGGTTTCTTTATTGTTAGGGATAATCTTCGGGATTGATGCACCATTTGTCGGAAACGTTTATACAAATGTAGCAGAAATCATTGGCCTGATTGGACAGGATGGCCTTCTTGCTTTAATTTCAATAATTATAATTCTTGCTTATCTGAAGAAAAAATAACTGGTGGCTATGGGTGGAATTGAACCACCGACCCCGGCGTTATGAGTGCCGTGCTCTAACCGACTGAGCTACATAGCCATGATGAGCAATGATATCCGTATCAAATTCCATGTCAAACATTAAATTTAAATAAGATTACATCACCATCTTGAACAATATAATCCTTACCCTCAAGCCTTAAAGCACCTTCTTGACGAGCGCCATGGTTTCCAGAATATTTAATAAAATGATCGTATGAGACCACTTCAGCTTTAATAAATCCCTTCTTAAAATCTGTATGAATTACACCGGCAGCCTGGGGAGCCAAAGACCCTTTCTTGATGGTCCAAGCTCTCGATTCTTTTGGGCCACTAGTAAAGTAAGTTTGTAAACCAAGTATCTCAAAGCCAGCTCTAATTATTGAATTTAGTGCTGGCTCATTCAATCCTAAGAGATTCAGATATTCCTTACGCTCCTCTTTATCAAGAGTAGCAATTTCATATTCCTGCTCAATCACAACAGGAATAAACTGAATAGAATTTTCAATACACCATTGATTTATTTCAGTTTGATGATTTAGGTTTTCATTCTCTGAGATATTTCCAATAACAAAAAATGGTTTAGATGTAAGGAGATTAAAAGTTGAAATGATTTCATTATCTTCATCTGAATATAAATTTAAATTTATGTGATTAGTATTGGATATTTCCTCAATGACTCTCTGAATTATTTGGACCTCTTTTTTAATACGGTCGTCATTCGATTTAATTAGCTTCTTATTTTTTTCTTCTCTTTTGTTAAGTGTTTGTATATCAGCAAGGGCTAGCTCTGTGAGTATCACCTCTAGATCATCCACGGGGTTAATTTTTCCATTTACATGGGTAATATTTTCATTTTCAAAACATCTAACAACATGAACAATCGCGTTTACTTCTCTAATATTTGCTAGAAAAGCATTTCCAAGGCCTTCCCCATGTGATGCTCCTTTTACAAGTCCTGCAATATCCACAAATGTAGTTGAGGCATGAATTAATTGCTTAGATTGAGAAATTTTGTGTATTTTTTCTAGCCTTTCATCAGGAACATTAACTATCCCAATATTCGGCTCTATGGTGCAGAAAGGAAAATTTTCAGCTGCAATAGCAGATTCTGTTAATGCATTAAAAAGTGTTGATTTGCCAACATTTGGTAGGCCAACGATTCCACATTTGAATCCCATATTTAATAATTAGTTTGTGTTAATTTTTTTTTGAAATTCATCTATTCCATTATCAATAAGAACAGGAATCATATTATTGATTATTTTATATGCCTTCTTGATAGAGTCTTTCTCAGTTGGTTTGAACTTGCTAAGAACCCACTTTGTTACATCTTCTTTTGATCCTGGGTGAGAAATACCAATTCTTAATCTATAAAAATTTGATCCTATTAAATGAATAATGTCTCTGATACCATTATGCCCCCCATGACCGCCTCCAAATTTAAATTTCAACTTACCTGTTTCCAAGTCAAGGTCATCGTAAATGACAATTAGTTGTTCAGGTTTTATTTTATTTTTTTTTATTATCTTTAGAGCAGTTTTTCCAGATTCATTCACATATGATTCACTTGCATACCATTGAAATAGTCCATTATGAGATTCAAAAGCTGCAGCAAGTATGGATTTATTTGGAGATATAGGCGCTTTGAGATCTTTAGCTAAGCTTAAAATATAATCTTTGCCAACATTATGGCGCTGAAGATCGTATTTTGAACCAGGATTTCCTAAACCAAGAAAAAAGATTTTTTGAGTTTGTGCCAATTATTCAGCTGATGTTTCTTCAGCAGAATCTTCACTTTCAGCTGGTGCATCTTCAGATGCTGACTCACCTTCATCAGTTGATGCATCTTCACCTTCAGCCTCATCCTCAATGATAGGCTCTTCTTCAACAATTTCCTTCGGTGTGACTACATTAACAACCATTTGATCATTGCTTTCATCTAGATTTGGTATTTCAACTCCCTCACCCAAGGAAAGTTCGGTGAGCCTTATTGAATCATTCAGCTTAAGCTCTAAAACATCAACATCAATTGATTCAGGAATATTTGAAGCCAAGCAAGAGATTTCTATCTCTCTAATTGCTTTTGTTAATACGCCACCTTCCATTTTAACGCCATGGCATTCTTCTTCATTAATGAATTTAACTGGTACAGTAACCTTGAGTTTGGTTTTGCTTGATACTCTTTGAAAGTCAGCATGTAACAACTTGCCTTTTTCAGGTTCTCTTTGAAGCTCTTTTAAAACAACCTTTTCTTCATTACCGTCAAGGATAATTTTAAGAACCTGTGTATAAAAAAGTTCTGATTCACAAGCCTTTGTAATTTCATTTAGAGGGACTTTAATATTTTTTGTATCCTCATTGTTCCCATATATAACGGCAGGAACCATTGAATCTTCTCTTCTAATTTCTCTATTCTTATTGGTTCCAGTTCTTAATCGCGCATCTGCATTTAAAATAATCTCGTTACTCATTTTCTTTCCGGTTATAGGAAGAGTGCGCTCAGCGACTCCTCGTTATTCAATCTTCTAATGCACTCAGCAATAGTGGGTGCAAGAGAAATGACGCGTATTTTACTGCATTTTTCTGCTTCTTGCGAAAGAGGAATTGAATTTGTTACAACTAATTCATCAATTGATGAATCATTGATTCTCTCAATTGCAGGACCGGAAAGTACAGGATGAGTAATATAAGCTTTAACCTTTGATGCGCCAGCATCTTTCAAGGCCTGTGCTGCATTACACAAGGTTCCTGCAGTGTCAATAATATCATCTGGCACAATGCAAGTTTTTCCCTCAACGTCACCAATAATATTCATTACTTCTGATTCATTTGCAGCCGCTCTTCGTTTATCAATAATTGCAAGGTCAGATTCATCTAGAAATTTTGCAAGAGCGCGAGATCTAACTACTCCACCTACATCTGGAGAAACAACAATTAATTTTTCATTTGCGCTTGGACTTCTTTTGATATCATCAACCATAATCTTGGTTGCATAAACATTATCTGCAGGCATATCAAAAAATCCTTGAATTGTTTCAGAATGAAGATCTACTGTAAGAACTCTTTGAATTCCCACTTGATTGAGCATGTCTGCTACAACCTTTGCACTGATTGGTACTCTTGCTGATCTAACTCTCCTGTCCTGTCTTGCGTAACCAAAATAGGGGATGATGGCAGTAATTCTCGAAGCAGAAGACCTCTTTAGTGCATCAGCCAATAGCATTAACTCCATTATGTTTGCATTAGACGGCTGACAAGTTGATTGAATTATAAATGTTTCATGTCCTCTAACATTTTCAAGCAACTCAACTCTTATTTCGCCATCTGAGAATTTGCTGACCTCGACCTTACCAAGATCTTGTCCCAAAATAGATGCAACTTCTGATGCAAGGACTGGGGTCGCATTCCCAGAAAAAATATCTAAACTAGATTTACTAAACATTTTAATTGGCTGGGGTGGTAGGATTCGAACCTACGCATGACGGGATCAAAACCCGTTGCCTTACCGCTTGGCCACACCCCATTAATTATCATTAATAGGTGAGTATTGTAATGGTTCAACATTAAAGAATCTCCAATTATTTGGAATTTTTTTTACAAATTCACTAACTTCAAGCTCATTTTTGTAGAAACAGAAGTGCGAAGAACCTGTTCCAGTAATAGCGAATTCTAAATTAAACTCTTCTTCTGACTGACTAAAAAAATCACTTATCACAGGGAATTTTTTATTAAAAATATACTGGAAATCATTATGTTTGCCAGAAATTTTTTTATCACTTTGAATTCTTCTCTGGGCTTGGAGCTCATCAAACATCTCTTTTGTTGAAACATGAATATTTGGATATATCAGAAGTATTTTTGAATTAATTGAATCACATGGAGACAATATTTCTCCAAATCCAGACACATGAGCATTCTCGCCATTGATGAAGAATGGAATATCAGCACCTAGTTCTGCACCAAGGTGGGTTAATTCAATACGGGATAAGTTTAATTTAAATAAATCATTTAAGCCTACCAAAGTTGAGGCAGCATTTGAGCTGCCACCACCTAATCCTGCGCCCATGGGAATGTTCTTTATAACAGTAACCTCACAACCCAAGTCTTCATCAACAGCTTCTTGAAGCTTTAAAAATGCATCCAGAATAATATTTTTATTCAAAAAGCTTTTATCTTTAACGTTTGATCTTAGAGAAATATTTTTATTGTTCATTTTTTTTATAGTGATTTCATCAAATAGGTTTATTAGCTGAAATCTTGATTCTATATTATGAAAGCCATCAGACCTTTTTTTATCAACTTTAAGGAAAAGATTAATTTTTGCAGGTGAAAAAGTTGAGTTAGAGAGAGACATTTCTTAGAAATCCATTTGCTTCAAGATTCAATGTTGAAATTTTAAACATTATTTTTCCTTCATTAAATTTACATGTATAGCCATCAGTTATAACTAATTTTTTATTAATCAAGCAGCTCCTTGTATTTGAAATAATATTCATTTTGTCTAGTTCAATAAGCACATCTTGTTCTAAATAATTAAAAAAGTTTTCCTGAAAAATAAAATTTTCATTGAATTTAATGTCATATTCAAAAATGGTACCAATTAACGGCCTATAAAGTTGTATAATAAATTCATTATTTGTGTACTTTATGAGCATATTTGATCTTAATATCTCTTTGTTATAGCTAATCTCAACTTTACCTTGATATTTTATATATTTGTCAGCATTAAATGTTGCACATGAAGAAAGCAAAAAAATAATAAAAATTGTTGAATATTGAAAAATGGAACTAAAGCTTTTTGGAATTAGCCATAAAACTGCAAATTTAGAGATGCGGGAATCTTTTGTCATAAATGATGACCATTATAGTTATATGCAGAATCTTTTAGAAACAAAGTTTGCCGGTGAAATAGATAGCATCTTTGTTTTATCAACGTGCAATCGAACTGAGGTTTATTCATATTGTAGAGGCGAGGATTCCCATCAACAATTTTTTCAATCAATTTATAAATATTTAGGCTGTGACTTAGATATAACTAAAAATTTTTATCAATTCTCTGGAATAGCAGCATTCAAGCATATGTGTTCAGTTGCATCAGGTATTGAGTCAAGAATAATAGGTGAGAAAGAAATATTTGGTCAATTCAAAAAAGCCAATGAGCTTTTCTTAAATATCGGCCTCAATAAACGCATGTTGTCAATGTATACGGATGCAGCAATCAAGATTGCTAAACAAGTAAGGTCAAATACAAAAATTGATCATAATCCTGTATCTATTTCTTCATTAGTATTGAATGTTTTCGCTGAAATATTTGAAAATCCTTTGAATCAAAAAATAATTACAATTGGAGCCGGTGAGGTTGCTTCAGGAGTTTTGAACGCTTTAGTAAATGCAGGATTCCAAAATCTAACATTTGCAAATAGAACTCCTAAAAAAATTAGCCTTGGAGATAATATAAGTCTCTCGTCTAGACCTCTAAACAAGCTTGATCAATTATTATTAGGACAAGATATTATCATTTCATCAATCTCTACCGATTTACCCTTTATCGGCAAGGGATTGATCGAAAAAATTTCGGCTCATAGAAAAAATAAACCACTCGTTATTATTGATCTTGGGGTACCTAGGAACGCAGAGTCTTCGATTAAAAATATTGAGCAAGTTTATCTTTTCTCGCTGGAAGACATCGAGTCTTTTAGTAATGAAAATTTAAGAGCTAGAGAGTCTGAAGCTGAGAAGGCAAAAGTACTTATCAATGACTTATGCTCCTCAAATGATGAGGGGCTAAAAGAAAAAGTTTCACGTAAAGAACTTTACTCAGCTCTTACAAAATTAATTCAAGGTGCAACTGAGGATTTCAAAACCAAACTTTTAAATTCTAATGATCCCATCAAAGCACTAAATGAAATCAATGATGCAGAAATAAAATTACCAAATAACATAAATGATATTGAAAGCTATGCACTTAAATCTATGATTAGGGAGATCATCGATGTTGCCTGAGTCTGTATTAAATAAGCTTAACTCTTTGGTATTGAGAAAAAAGGATCTTGAGGATCAGTTATCCAGTGAAGGTGCCACCGAGGACATTTCAAAATTTACTTCACTCAATAAAGAATACTCTGAAATTACACCAGTAGTTGAATTGTATGGAAATTATAATCATTCGCTTCAATCCATTCAGGAATCAAAAGAAATGCTTGATCTTGAGGAAAAAGAGATTATTGAATTAGCAAAACAAGAAATCGAAGAACTAGAATCAAGCATTGAGATAATTGAAAAAGATCTTAAGTTGTTGTTACTTCCAAAAGACAACGCTGATGATGGTGCCGCATACCTAGAAATTAGAGCTGGAGCAGGAGGTGACGAAGCTGCAATTTTTGCATCGGATTTATTGCGTCTTTACTCAAGATTTTGTGAAAGGGAAGGCTGGAAATTTGAGCTTATGACTAATAAAGTTTCTGAACCGGCAGGCACAAAAGAAGCTGTAATGAAGATTGATGGAGATGGAGTTTATAAATACTTGAAGTTTGAATCAGGAGTTCATCGAGTTCAAAGAGTCCCAGAAACGGAATCGCAGGGTAGGATTCATACTTCAACAGTAACTGTTGCTGTATTGCCAGTAGCAGATGAGGTTGAAGAAGTAGAAATTGATAAAAATGACCTTAGAGTGGATACATTTAGAGCTTCAGGTGCTGGAGGTCAACACGTTAATAAGACTGATTCTGCCATAAGGTTGACGCATCTTCCTACTGGCCTCGTTGTTGAGTGCCAAGATGACAGGTCACAGCATAAAAATAAAGCAAAAGCTATAACACTTTTGTCCAGTAAATTAAAAGCTATGGAGGAGGAGCAGCAGGCTCAAAGCATAGCAGATGAACGTAAGATTCTTGTTGGCACAGGCGATAGAAGTGAAAAGATTAGAACCTATAATTTCCCACAAGGCAGAATCACGGATCACAGAATTAAATTGACTCAACATAACCTTGATCAGGTCATGGATGGAGACATCAAAGACATCTCAAGTGCTTTATTAACAGAGCATCAACTAGCCCAATTAGCAGATTTAGAAACAGATGGAAGCCAACAACAATAAAGAGTTCATTTTTAAAAAGTGTCAGGCTTATAAAAAAGATTTCCCCGAAATACAAAAAGACTTAAACATCTTTTTGAACTTCAAAGGCATTCTTAAATATCCGATTGAGTCTCCAATTGATCAAAAGATTGATAATCAATCTAAGTCATTTATCGATGATGTTTTCTTCAGAAATTATCTTCAAGACATGCCTGTGGATTATATTTTAGGCAAGACCAATTTTTATGGTATCGAATTCAACGTTAATTATGATGTTTTAATTCCAAGACCTGAGACCGAGCTAATTATTGACTATCTTATCGAGAGTGTTGGCTCAAAAAGAATTATCGTCGATGCAGGGACAGGCTCAGGGTGTATTGGAATAACTGCTGCTAAAAAGTTTCCTTCTTCAAAAGTGTTTGGTATTGATAAATCTTTTAGCGCACTAAAAATTGCGCAACAAAATCAGTTAGAGTTGGATTGCAAAAACTTATATTTAATTCAATCGGATTGGCTTAAATGTTTTCAAAAAAATTCTATTGATATTATTTTGGCTAATCCTCCTTATCTTACATCATCAGATCCTCATCTAAATTCTTTGCAATGGGAGCCCGAAAATGCCCTTGTATCAGGAGATACCGGAATTGAGTGTTTTGAAGAAATATTTTCACAATCTAAGTCATTATTAAAAAAGGAAGGTTTTTTAGTTGTTGAGCATGGATATGATCAGCATAGAGACTTAGTTGATCTTGCAACTAGTATTAACTTAAGGGTTATTGATAGCATTATTGATTATCAAAAAATACCTAGATGTTTGGTGTTAGGGACCTAAGCCAGAATGAATTTCTGGGAAACAGCAACTCAGCTAAGTGGTTTTAATGAAACTTTAGTTGATGAACTTAATTCAAAAAAAATACTCTTAATAGGAGCTGGTGGATTGGCTCATCCCTTAGTAACTTCATTATGCGGTTCAGGGTTAACAACTTTTGATATTGCCGATGGAGATGTAATCGAATACAAAAACCTTCACCGACAGTTCTTATTTAGTGAAAAATGTATTGGTCAAGGTAAAGCCAGAGTTTTGAAGTCTAAGTTAGATGATCACTACCCTCAAACTAACATTTCGATTATTGAAAAATTTCTTGAAGAAAAAGATCTATTTGAACAAATACCAAATTATGATTTGATAATTGACTGTTCTGATAACTTTAAAACTAGATATAACATTAATGAGGTCTGTGTTGAAAAGAATATCCCTTTAGTCATGGGTCTAGCATCAGGAGTGACAGGTCATGCTGCAGCATTCCTAAATTATGCCAACAGCCCGTGTTACGAATGTATTTTTCCAAGGAACACAAATATCAATGAGGATTCATGTGATGAGGTAGGAATTCTTACTCCAGTGTTGTCATATGTAAGCTCAATAGTTGCAATGATGACCATAAGAATAATCTTGGATCAATTCACAAAGGAAAATTTCTTATATAGGATAGATGGGATGACTTTAAAAACTAATCAAACGCTCATTAATAAAGATAAAGAGTGTTTTATATGTAAAAAATAATGCTTACAGGGTACATAGAAGGTTACTACGGTTCTTTGCTAGATTGGAATCAAAGGCTAAAAATTCTTGAATCCTTATCGGCCTTGAATCTCAACTCATATTTTTACTGTCCAAAAGAAGATCCATTTCATAGACTGGAATGGGCAGAAGATTATTCTGATGAGTATCTATTGAATGTGGGCTCATTTTTTGAATCTGCAAAATCTTCAAACATTGAATTAATTTTCGGAATCTCACCTGGGTTTATAAGCGAGTCAATTGATCAGAAAATACTTAATAATAAAATCCAATCTATTTTTGATCTGGGAATCAAAAGCTTGTGTATTCTATTCGACGATATTTCATTTGAAGCCACAAAACAAAAAGGGAAAGAGCATGCAGAAATTTTAAATAAAGTTGTACAAGATTTTCCTGAAATAAAGCTATACATAGTTCCACAAATATACTCTGATCAATTGTCTAAAACAGATGCCACAGATTGCCTGTACTTAAATGAGCTTTTTTCTAGTATGAAATATCAGGTTCCTTTTTTCTGGACCGGAGAGAGTGTGGTTTCAAAAAGCTATGACCTTGAATACATTTCAAAAATTCAGGAAAGATTTAATCAAGACCTCATAATTTGGGATAACTTTTATGCATCAGATTACTGTGAGCCTAGAGTTACCATTGATGCCTATAACCCATTTGTTAAAAATCCAAAAAATATTTACGGTGTAATGATTAATCCTACTGGTAAGGTTAATCTTGATATTCTGTTACTTGAATTATTTTCATCTGGAATGGGTAAGGGTAATGAAGATTTCAAATCAATCTTAAAAAAACATTTACCAAATGAAATGATTGATATCTTGCATTATTTTAAATTTGAAGGGCGCATTGGTGATGTAGATAAAGATATAAAGATAATTGATAAGGTGCTATGGAACTCATCCATGGAAATTAAACTTGAGCTTTATCCATATCTACACTTTCTGAGATTTGTTTTAAAAAATAAGCCCGATCTAAAATATTTATTGGATCAGCGCTTAAGATTAAAAAGCTAAAATTTACTATTAGAGATTTTTTAATACAATAGTTCATTACTTAGGGGGAAATTCATGAAAGGTAATATGCAGAATATGGATCTAACGATCCCTAAACTTATTGAGCATGCTGAAAGGTATACCAGCGATACTTTAATTGTCAGTCGCGAAACTGATAATTCAATTTTGAAGAAGACTACTGGTGAGTGTTTAAATCAATCAAGGAAAATTGCTAAATTACTTCAAAGCCTTAAGGTTGGTATAGGGGATCGTGTGGCAACGATTGCATGGAATAATTCTAGGCACTTTGAGATTTATTTTGGGGTAACCGGTATGGGCGGGGTTTTGCACACTATAAATCCAAGGCTTTTCCCAGAGCAACTAATCTACATTCTAAATCATGCTGAGGATAAAGTTGTATTTGTTGATGATACATTTCTACCACTTATTGAGGGAGTTCAAGATCACTTAGAGTTTTCACCAGCAATAATTCTTATGGGTCCCAAAAAAGAGATAAATTTTGATATTAAAAATTTATATTTTTATGATGAAATGGTCGAGCAATCTGACCCTATTTCAGACTGGGTTGAAGTGGATGAGGGGGATGCGGCAGCACTATGTTATACCTCTGGAACTACAGGTAATCCAAAGGGAGTTCTCTATAGTCACAGGTCTACCATGTTACATACTTGGGCATCAGGAAATGCATTAAGGTTTGACACCACTAGCTCGGTATTACCGGTTGTACCAATGTTTCATGTGAACGCATGGGGAACACCTTATGCTGCTTTGATGACTGGCTGTAAATTAATTCTGCCCGGTCAAGCGCTTGATGGAGCTTCACTATTTGAACTTATAAGTGCAGAAAATCCAAATATCCTTATGGGAGTGCCCACTGTTTGGCTCGGATTATTAAATTATTTGTCTGAACAAAACCTAACTCTCGAGGGCGTTGACAGCGTCATGGTTGGTGGGTCAGCTGCGCCCCTTGCAATGATTAAAGAGTTTAATGAAAAGCATAATACGTTTTTAGTCCATGGATGGGGCATGACAGAAATGAGCCCCCTTGGAACCATGAATCTTCAAACAAAGAAAATGAAAGAATTACCAGATGAAGAGAGATATGAATTGCAAACTAAACAGGGCTATCCACTTTTTGGAGTAGAAATAAAGATTGTGGATGATGCTAACAATGAGCTTGCTAGGGATGGATCAGCGCAGGGCGCATTATTGGTCAGAGGGCCATGGATCATAGAGAGTTACTTCAAATCTGATTCACCAGCGGTTGATGATGAGGGATGGTTTGATACCGGAGATGTTGCAAAAATCTTCCCAGATGGTTGTATGCAGATAATGGACAGATCAAAAGATGTAATCAAGAGTGGCGGGGAATGGATCAGCTCTATTGATCTTGAAAATGCTGCTGTTGGACATCCAGATGTCGAAGAAGCATGCGTAGTTGGAGTGCCCCATCCAAAATGGGATGAAAGACCGATTCTTTTAGTGATTTGTAAGGGGGATTTAGATAAAGAATCAATTAATGAGTTTCTTGGAGATAAAGTGGCAAAGTGGTGGTTGCCTGATGATATTATTAAGGTAGACGAATTACCTCATGGAGCAACTGGTAAATTATTAAAAGTAGAGCTTAGAGAGCAGTATAAAAAACATTTAATGGAGTAAATTATGGCTATAACAGTAGTGAAAGTTGAAGATCTTGAAAGTTATGTTGGAAAAGAGTTAGGAGCTACTGACTGGTTTAAGATAGATCAAGAAAGAATTAATAAATTTGCGGATGCAACACTTGACAATCAATTTATTCATGTTGATCCTGAGCAAGCAACACCAATTTTTGGATCTACTATAGCCCATGGCTTTTTGACCCTATCGCTAACAGCAGGGATAGGGCAAGACGTTGCACTCGTTGTTGAAGGAGCCAAGATGGGCTTAAATTATGGTTTAGATAAGGTTCGTTTTTTAAGTCCCGTTCCAGTTGATTCAGAAATTAGAATGCATTCAAAAGTTGTTGATATTACAGAAAAAAATCCTGGTCAATTTCTTGTTAAATCAGCAGTCACAATGGAAATTAAAGGAACTGACAAACCTGCATGTATTGCTGAGACTTTGTCTATGTGGGTAACTTAGTTATCTAGTTTATCTTTTAAAATTTTATTTGCTGATGCAGGGTTAGCTTTTCCCTGAGTTGCTTTCATGATTTGACCGACAAAAAATCCAAATAGCTTAACTTTACCACCTTTGTAAGCAGACACTTGATCAGGATGTTCAGAAATAATTTGATCTATAATTCTTTCAATTTCATCATCATCATCAATTTGTTTGAGCCCGCTTGATTCAACAATTTCTATAGGGCTTAATCCTGAATCCCATGTTTCTTCAAGAACAGTTTTTGCTATTTTCCCTGAAATAATGCCCTCACTAACTAAATTTACTAGCTCTGAAACATTTTTAGTTGATAGTTTTGAGTCTGTGATTTCTATGTTTTCTTTATTGAGTAATGAGCTAATATCTCCTATTAGTAAATTGGATAAGAGCTTTGAGTCCTTAGCATTTTCCATACATTCTTCAAAAAATGTGGCAAGATTTTTAGATGAAGAGATAATTTGTGCATCATTTTCAGGAATCTTAAATTCAGATTGATACCTAACAAATTTATCTTTAGGCATTTCAGGAAAAGCTGCCTTAATCTCTTCAATTTCTTCATCGCTTATCATGACTGGCAAAAGGTCAGGATCTGGAAAATATCTATAATCATTAGCAAATTCTTTAGATCGCATTGGCCTAGTTTCATTTTTGATACTGTCATATAGCCTTGTTTCTTGAGTTACAGATTCCCCAGATTCGATAACATCTATTTGTCTTTCAATTTCATAGTTGATAGCTTTTTCAATAAATCTAAACGAATTGATATTTTTTATTTCAGTTCTTGTTCCAAGCTCCTTATCACCTTTTTTTCTTACAGAAACATTTGCATCGCACCTTAAGGATCCTTGAGACATATTTCCATCAGAGACATCTAAGAAAGTAACTATTTGATGAAGTGCTTTCATGTAAGCAACTGCCTCTTTAGCTGACGAAATTTCTGGCTCAGAAACTATTTCAAGCAAAGGAGTTCCAGCCCTATTTAGATCTACCCCTGTTCCAGCCATACCCTCATGTATTGACTTTCCAGCATCCTCTTCAAGATGCGCTCTAGTTAAGTTAATAATTTTTTTTGCTCCTTCAATTTCAATTTCAACTTTTCCGCCTGAAACTATTGGAAGCTCCATTTGGGTAATTTGATATCCCTTTGGCAAATCGGGATAGAAGTAGTTTTTCCTATCAAATAAAGAAGTTTGATTGATGTCAGCATTTACTGCGAGACCAAACCTTATCGCCTTATAAAATGCATTTTTGTTGACAGTAGGCAAAACACCAGGCAATCCACAGTCTACTAAATTGACGTTTGTATTTGGCTCTTCCCCAAAAGATGTTGAAGCTCTTGAAAAGAGCTTGGTTTCAGTAGAGAGCTGAACATGAGCCTCTAAACCAATCACGCATTCCCAACTCATTATTAAAAACCCTCAAAAGTTGGTTTCGCATTGTGAAAATCTGTACTTTGCTGAAACCTATTAGCAAAATTTAAAATCATGCTTTCTTCAAGATAGTTTCCTATAAGCTGAATACCTACTGGTAGTCCATTTACAAAGCCATGAGGCATTGATAGGGCTGGAAGACCTGCAAGATTTGATGAAATGGTATAAAGATCTTCAAGATATAATTCAGTTGGATCTTGAGTCCCCTTGGATCCAAATTCAAATGCTTCACTTGGCGAAGTAGGTGAAACAATTAGATCCACATCTTTAAATGCTTCCTCAAAATCGTTCTTTATAAGCCTTCTAACCTGCTGTGCTTTTTTATAATATGCATCGTAGTATCCTGCTGATAAAACATAGGTTCCTATAAGTATCCTTCTTTTAACTTCATCACCAAATCCCTCACTTCTGGAGTTTATGTATAAAGATTCGAGATCTTCAGCTTCAAGACTTCGATGACCAAACTTCACTCCATCATATCTTGAAAGATTTGAAGAACATTCTGCAGGCGCAATGACATAGTATGTAGGTACCGATTGATTAATGTTAGGTAGAGAAATCTTATGAATTGAAGCACCAAGTGACTCAAAAACTTTTAGTGACTCATTGAATAACGTTTGAGATTCTTTACTTAAAGCATCTACATTAAATTCATCCACAATTCCTATTCTTAGATTTTCGTATGACTTATTTAAGTCAGCGTATGTGTTGGTGGGATCAAGATTAAGAGAAGTCGTATCTCTTGAGTCATAACCGGTCATTGCATCAAGTAAAATTGAACAGTCTTCAGCAGTTCTGCAAATTGGACCGGCTTGGTCTAAGCTTGAGGCAAAAGCGATCATCCCCCACCTTGAGATTCTCCCATACGTAGGCTTAATGCCAGTGAGACCACATAATGCAGCTGGTTGTCTTATTGAGCCACCCGTATCCGTTCCAGTGGCTGCAGGCACTAACCCAGCTGCCACTGAGCATGCCGCACCACCAGAGCTTCCACCTGGAACAAATCCCTTTTTCCATGGGTTGTGTACATTTCCAAAGAAGCTCGTCTCATTAGATGATCCCATTGCAAACTCATCCATATTTGTTTTACCAATGCATATTGAACCAGCAGCATTCAAAGCCTCTTCAACTTTTGAGCTGTAAGGTGGGTAAAAACTTTCTAGCATTTTTGATCCACAAGTTGTTTTAATTCCTTTTGTACAAAAAAGATCTTTTTGTGCAATTGGAATACCAGATAACAGGTGAGAATCTTTGCTAACTTTTATTTTTTTTGCTCTTGCTAGAGCATTTTCTTTATTCAATGAGATAAAACAATTCAGGACTTTGTTTTCGTTAATTAGGGCAAAAGTATCTTTAATGAGCTCTTCTACAGAGAATTTTTTAGAAACCAGGCCAAAATTGATTTCTTTGATTGTTTTAAATTGCATTTAATCAACAACCTTAGGAACTAAAAAGAAATTTTCATCTGATTCAGGAGCATTTTCTAAGAATAGTTCCTTATTGTTATCAGATTTTATTTCGTCATTGAATTTCCTTGCAGTTTCTTCTAAAGGGTTATAAAGAGGTGAAATATTTTCAGTATCTGTAGACGATAAGGAGTCAATCATTTCAATAATTGTATCGAGATCGCTCAATATTTTTTTAGATTTTTCATCATCCAATCTAAGTCTTGAGAGGTAGCAAATAGTTCTGACTGTTTGATCATCCATATGATATTATTGTTTTAAAATCGCAATATTATACTATTTGTATCATTATTTACATGAAGGGGACCGCAATTGAAATATAACTTATTTAAAACAGTTAGAGGCATGTTTTCAAATGATCTTTCCATAGATCTCGGAACAGCTAATACCCTCATCTACACCAAAGAGGTTGGTATTGTTTTGAATGAGCCTAGTGTTGTTGCAATCAGAGAATCTAAAGGCCAAAAGACAGTAGTTGCGGTTGGTCATGAAGCAAAAAAAATGCTTGGAAGAACTCCTGGTAATATCAATGCAATAAGGCCTTTATCTGATGGTGTGATAGCTGACTTCCAGGTAACTGAAAAAATGCTTCAGCATTTTATTGCTAAGGTTCATGAACAAAGGTTTATTAAGCCTAGTCCCAGAGTATTGGTATGTGTGCCATGCAGATCTACTCAAGTAGAAAGAAGGGCAATCAGAGAATCTGTCCTTGGAGCAGGTGCCCGCGACGTTAAATTAATTGAAGAGCCTATGGCCGCTGCAATTGGTGCAGGTCTTCCAGTTGAAGAAGCTAATGGAAACATGGTTGTTGATATCGGTGGCGGCACTACTGAAATCGCAATTCTTTCACTAAATGGAGTAGTTTATGCTGAATCTGTAAAGATTGGTGGAGATAAAATGGATGAATCAATCACTTCATGGGTTAGAAGAAATTATGGATGCGTTATTGGTGAATCAACATCAGAAAAAATCAAAAAAACTGTAGGTTGTGCAACAGATGACTCTGAAAAAACTGAAATGACGGTAACCGGCAGGAATCTTGCAGAGGGAATACCTGAAAGCTTTACCCTTAACAGTCATCAAGTTTTCGAAGCTATGAAAGATCCGTTATATGGCATGGTTAGAGCTATTAGAAATGCACTTGAGCTTTCTCCACCTGAGCTGGCAGCTGACATAGCTGAGAGAGGTATTGTATTAACTGGCGGCGGTGCTATGTTGAGGGATTTAGATAAGCTAATATCTAATTCAACTGGAATACCAGTAATTATTGCTGAAGATCCCCTAACTTGCGTTGCGAGGGGTGGCGGTCAGGCACTTGAAATTATTGATAAGTACAATATTGACTTACTTTCAACAGAGTAATTGTAAATGGCGAACGAGACGCCCAGATTCACCTCTAGACTACCCTATGTTATTGCCTGTTTATTCGGATTAACTTTATTTTTTCTTGATATTACATATCAAACATTCGATCCATTAGATCGAATAAAAATAAATTCTCAAAACTTTATAAAATCTGGGCTGAGCAATCTAAAAAACTCTTTTGTCTCATTAGAAATTAATTTTAGTGACAAGAAAATATTATTGAATGAGAACAAAAACTTGAAAGAACAGTTAAGCATATTATCAGTCATTGCCCAGCAGAATATTTTCAATTCAAAGCTTGAGGATGTAAGTGCTCCTCATAGGATTATTGTCTTTGATACTGATCAGTATTTTTGTTGCTCAAATCACAGAATGTTCGTAGAAAAAAATGAAAAAAATTATCAAAAAGGATTTGCTATGAATTCATCTGGTCTTATTGGCCAAATTATTAAAGATCACCCTAATTCATATGAACTAATTTTGCTGAGCGACGTTGATCATAAAATTCCAATTTATAACAAAGATTTTGAAGTCTACTGTAACGCTGAGGGCAGTGGTTTTGAGAGGCTTATCATTTGTAAAGTTTTTATGGATTTAGATAGGGAGTCAATTATTGGACAAGAATTTTATACTTCTGGCTTTGGAGGAGTTTTTAACAAAGATACACCCGTTGGTAAAGCCATAAGTGTTACTCAGGCTGAAGGCAATGAGTATGAAATTTTTATAGAGATTATTGCAAATCCATTATCAGATGAAAGAGTATTTTTATTCAAACCAACATGAGAACCAGAGAAATAATATTAGTTTACTCAAGCATCTTGTTTGCAATTATCTTAGATTCGTTATTATCGTTTAAGGTCGGAGTTATTTTTTTTGATACTAACTTTTCATATTTGGTATTTAGTTACTGGGTTTTTGCTGTGCCAGAGAAGATAAGGGTTAATCAGTCGATTTTAATTGGATTTTTAGTAGATTTTCTCTCAAATTCTGCAATTGGATTTCATATTTCACTTTATTGTTTATTCTCACTAGTTATCCACGCTTATGCTTATACCTTTCGTCTTTTTTCATATTTACAGTTAGCAATATTTTTTGGAACATCCACAGCGTTTATTTCGGCGTTGTTCTACCTTTTTCATCATCCATTGCATTACTCATACTTAGATATTTTTATTTATTGGATTACAAGCATGATCTTATGGTTTCCGGTCTATTTTGGAATGAGAAGGTTTAGACAGAAGTTTTTTTATGCTTAGAACGATTAAGAGGATTGGACTAACTTCATTAATTATAGCAACAGGATTAATATTAATTTTAGCCTTGTTAATATTTCTATCAATAAATAGATTTCCTGAAGCGAGCCTTAAGTTTGTCGATGATTATTTGCTAACTAGTCTTGAAATAAAATATGAAAAAATTAAAAGAACGGGATCAGTACTCTCTCCAAAACTAAGTTTTGAGGGAATGAGAGTTTTGAATAACTCAAACAAAATAATATTTAAAGCTGAAGAAATTACATTAACGATTAAAATTTTAAGCTCAATTATTTTTTTTAGCCCTAAGTTAAATGGAATTACTTTGAAGATTGGTGATCAGGAATTTTTTTCTGGGGAGCTTGATTTTGATAAAGACAAATTTAATTTTGCAAATTTGAATTATCATTTTCTATCTAATTCAGTCAGTTTAGAAAAAGGAACTATCTACTTTAGGCAAGGTCAATTACTAATAAATGCTATATCAGGAAATTTTAATGAAATATCTGGCAGAGATTTTAGGGTTAATGTTGATATTGCTTCGGGTAAAATATATTTTTCATCAAAGCATATACCAAATAAGAAAGAATTAAATATTATAAGTGAGCTCATTAATTTTGATCTGAGGGAACTCTCCATAGATCCATCTATCAGTATTCTTGAATCAGGAGTTTATGACTTTCGCTCTCAAGACCTTGAGCATTTAATTGAAGTCTCAAATATTAAAGGAAGATCATTTTCACTACTTGATCATTCTTTAAAATTAATGGATGCCAGCTTAACCGTTAAAAATTTTCAAAACCTTGAAGGAATTATCTTTTTTAACTTTGATGATCAAAAAAATATAAAGGGAAATTTATTGGGCTATAAACTAAGACAAACTCCCAATATTCAACTTAAAACAAGCATCTATCTAGATCCAAAAAGTTTTTATTCTGATCAAGAGTTCCTCCAACTAGATGGTAAAACAAAAACTGATCTTGATATAATTTTTTTAAATGAATCAATTACGGCATTTGCAAAGACAAATTTTATAGGTACTTCATTTAATTCACCATTCGCTTACATCCGAAAAAATTCAGATGAGCCTCTCGATACAGAGATCATTTATAAAAATAAAACGCGTTCTTTAAAAGTTACCAACAATAAGTTAGACGTTTATCTCCCTAATTTAAATCAGAATTCAGCTTTAATTCATTTGGGGAAGGCAAAAACAAAATTAATAAAAAATTTAGAACCAAACCAATATTATCTAATTGCTAAGCTTGATTCATTTAATACAGAGGAATTATTTGATTTTTTATCATCAGAAAGACCTAGCACCAATCAAGCAGAATTAAAAATTGATTTTGATATACAGGAGCTTTCTTTTTTTAATCAAAAATATCTTAATCAAAAGGGTAGGGTTAATGTTCAAAATGGTTTATTTGATCTTCAGCTAACAGGCGAAGAAATATCTGGTAAGGTTTTTAATGATTCAACAAGTTTTATAAAGGCTGAGATAAACGGCTTAGATTTTATTTACGACTTTAATACTTTAAATTCTGAATCAGGGCTATTGAATGATTTAAACCTTAGAATCATTTTATCTAACTCAACTATAAATAATATATTTTTTGAAGATCTCTCAGCATATATACAAAAATCTGGTTCAAAACTTGGTATAAACAACATTCAGTTGTCATCAAGCATAATCAAGACATACAGTGAAAAATCAGAGGCAAACTATTTTTTCTATGATTCGAAGGAAGATTTTTATCGTTTTAAAGGTAAATACATCATTGAGGATTTAAATTTTAATCCTTTAAGTTTTAATGATGACTTTAAATTAGGTTATGCAGATCTTGACTTAAATTTTCAATTCAAAAACATCAAAAATCTCAATAGTTTAGAAGGCGAGGGAAAGTTACTATTAAAGGATTTAAAATGGGACAGTTTTGTACCAAATTCAGCAGCTCTCAATCTTTTAGGCATATTTAATTTAAAAAATATCATTGGAAAGGTTGCTAACTTAGATCTAAGTTTAGATGAGTATGCTCAAACTAAGATTGATCGGTTAGAGATATATCCTATTGCTGCCAAAAACTATGTTCGACTAAATGAAACAATGACAATTGAAACGAACTCATCAAAAATGATGTGGAAAGGCTTAATTCAAAAAGATAATACGGGCAACTTTGATGAATTAGATCTCAGTCTAGATGTACGTTTACGCATTACAGAAAATCTTCCATGGTACGCAGGAATTTTTGTTGGACTGCCAGCAGCAGCCGGAGCTCTATTTTTTAATGAAATCTTTCAAGAAGACTTAACAAATGCATCAACAATCCAGTTTGATGTAAAAGGCCCAATTAATGATCCTGTTCTTGAAAGAATTAATTAATTAAAAATATAGTTGCTAAGCCTAGAAAGGAAAAAAATCCAACTACATCCGTTACCGTTGTTACAACAACACTCCCTGCAATTGCAGGATCTTGATTTAATTTTCTTAGTATTATCGGAACAACCATCCCAGCTACTACAGAGCTAATTAAGTTGATAGTCATAGCGACACATATCAAGATTGAGATCATCATCTCCTGAAACCAAAGGAAGGTAATACCACCGATTGCAACAGAAAGAACCACTCCATTGATAATTGATACAACAAGCTCTCTTTTAAAAAGCCATCTAATATTTGCTTTATTGATTTGCTGGAGAGTAAGGCCCCTGATTACAATGGTAAGGGTTTGTGTTGCAGCAACTCCGCCCATGCTAGCAACAATTGGCATCAGAACTGCAAGGTAAACCAACTTATCAATAGTGCTCTCAAAGAGATTAATTGTCATGGCAGCAACAAATGCTGTGATTAAATTAATTGAAAGCCAAACAACTCTGGATCTAGCTGCTCTTGCAGGAGCTGCAAATGTATCTTCAGCAATCCCTGTAATACTCATTAAGTTTTGGTCAGCATCTTCTCGAATCACATCAACAACGTCATCTACGGTAATTCTTCCAACTAATTTGGAATTTTCGTCTAAAACTGGGGCAGAGATTAAATCATTTTGTTCAAATAAAATTGAAACCTCTTTATCATTCATATTTGCATCTATAGGCAGTGCATCTGTTTCCATTAATTCTCTAACGCTTAAAGTTGGTTCAGAAACGAGTATTTTTGAAATAGATAAATCCCCAAGATACTGATCATTTTTTGAAACAACAAAAATCTTATCAGTATTTTTAGGAAGAGCTTTCTTTGATCTTAGATACCTCATTACAACCTCGAGGCTGTGTCGGGGTCTTACACTGATAATGTCAGTATTCATTAAGCCCCCAGCAGAATCCTCAGGATAATCCATAACCGTCCTGATTTTTTCCCTATCAAGTGATGATGCTTTTGATAAAAACTCATCTACCTGAGGCTGAGGTAATACCTGAAGAATATCTACAATATCATCGAGCTCTAAATTTGAGATTATCTCAATCAGATCATCTGAATCGATTTTTAAAAGAAGCTCCTGTTGAATCTCATCATGAAGCTCGGTAAGTATTTCTCCTTCCTCATCATGATCAAGAAGTGACCATATTAATTTTCTATAATATGGAGGTGATGACTCTATCGCATGCGCTATCTCAGATGGATTCATTGCATCAAGCTGAAGTTTAATCTGATTTATTGAAAAAGACTTATCAGTTTCATCCAAGGCACTAATAAGTTCAGTTGATAGTTCTGATGACGAATTAGTTTCTTTCATTTAAAGTCTTAATATTAGATGAGCTCACCTCGAAACGAATAGATTTTTGTCTATATTTATTAATAGTTCTTCTTGCTAATCCATATCCCTTTTTGTTGAGTAAATTTGCAATCATTTGATCGCTTAATTTTTTTTGAGAAGATTTGATTAATAAGTCAATTTCTCTTATTAAGTTTCGTGAGGTAATTTTTTTAGATTTAGAAACTGATGGAGCTAAAAGTGATTTCATGGGAAGGAGGCCATCATCATATTGGATATATTTTGCCCGAATAACTCTTGATACTGTCGAAGTAGAGAGGTTAAGCTCCTTTGCAATTTCCTTGCCAGAAAGAGGCTCTGGATCTATTGAAGTTTTTGTTAAAAATTTAATTTGTTTTTCGCAAATTAGGGTACCTATTTTAGATACATTTTTATTCCTAGTTTCAACTGCCTTTATGAACCATTTAGCTTCATGAACCTTATCTTTAATCTTTTGTGATACTGATTTTTCTTTTTTAAATGTCTCATATAGCTCAAGATCAAATTCCAAGCTTGGCAGATCATTTTCAATTAATTTAATCTCTAAACTCTTATCAGCACTACTTACCACAATATCAGGACGTATGAATTCATTTTTTGCAAAATTCATTCCAGGGCTTAAATCACATTTTTTTATAAAATTAATTGCATCCCTTATCTTTTTTTTATCGAAATTCATAGCTAATTCATTTTCCAAGTCCTGGAAATTAAAGTTTTCTGATCTAACTAGAATCGCATCTGCAATTTTTTTCACTTCAATATCAGAGACTTTTTTATCAACTTGTATTTTAATCATTTCCTTAAAATCCCTTGCTCCAACACCGAGGGGATTAAGCTTTTGAACAACGTTAATTAAATTCTCTAAAATTTTTATTTGTGAATACTTGAAATCTAAAATATCTTCTAGTTCCTCAAGCTCATCGATCAACATACCATTTTCATCTAATGAATATATTAATGTTTGACAGATTTTTTCATCTTCTTTTTCCAATGAAAGATCAAAAATTTGCATGAGCAGATGTTCTTGTAAATTAACTTCTTCTGAAAAGTTTTCATAATCTAATTCAAAAAATTCTTCATTTTCATTGTTATTTTTAATGAATGGATTTTCATCTCGATGATGTTTTATTTCTTCAAGCAATTCAAATTTTGACAGTTGTAGCAATTCAATTGATTTTCGAAGGGATGGTGTCATCGCCAGAATTTGGCTCTGATTGAAAGTTTTTACTAACTTGATCGACATGAGTTATTCAAAAGAAGAGCCTAAGTACTTCTCCTTGGCTATAGGATTACTAACAATTTCTTCTTTGGTGCCTGCTAAAAATATTGATCCATCAACCATAAGATAGGATTTATCGCATATTTTTAGTGTTTCTCTGACATTATGATCTGTTATCAGGATTGAAATACCCATAGTCTTGATATGTGAAAGTAAATCTTTAATTTCGTCAACAGCTATTGGATCAATACCGGAGAAGGGCTCATCTAGCAGTAGAAGTTTTGGACTTCCAATAAGAGTTCTAGCAATTTCTGTTTTTCTTCTTTGTCCCCCAGATAGTTCTCTTCCTTTTTTATTAATAATTTTTTTTAGATTGAAAGTATGAATAATCTCATCCACTGTCATTAGATTTGGTTGCTTTGATAGCTCACTAATACCAATGAGGTTTTCTATTACTGAAAGGTCGCTAAACAAAGAAGGTTCTTGTGGAAGGTATGCTAGCCCGTGATTGGCACGCTTATGTATTGGAAGGTTATGAATTTCATTTTCTTGAAAAAGGATTTTTCCACTGTTTATTTTCACAATGCCTGCTATGGCATAAAAAGTAGATGTTTTTCCTGCTCCATTCGGACCCAATAGACCAACTATCTGGTTCTTATTAACTGCTAGAGATATGTTTTGAATTATTAATTTTTCAACCACTTTGATGGAAATTTTTTCGCATGACATGAGAATACTTTCCATCAATTAGACCCTCCAAGCTGGTAGAGTATTTTTTTAGATTTAAGCTCTCCGTCAGTAGTCCTAAGAACTGCCTCACCCACTAATGATATTTCTTTTGCCGGGGTATATTTTATTTGTTTTGCTTCTCCAAAAATCTTTTCAGGATTTTCAAGATTTATTCTTGCGGGATTTCCCATAATAGAAATTACTTCTTCATTCATGGAAATCGTTGCAGTTGTTCCAGATATTTGAAAATCATCAGAGGTCATGGATATCGCTCCATCAAGAGATATTATTTTCTTGCTTGGATCATAGTCAATAATTTCAGCATTTATCTTAAATTCATTTTGATTAGCACCAGCATAATGACTTGCTAGAATTACTATCGTTAGACAAACAAGATTGGAAACAGATTTCATATAATGCCAAATTCAAGAAGCTGATGCATTGTTATGACTGAGGGTTGTTTTTTGTGATTAAGGACATTAAGTGTAAAAATTTTATTCTTCTCCATTAGAGTTGCAGCGTCTATGGCAAGATTATTTTCAGAAATGCTAATAAATTTTTTTGTCATAACACTTGATACAGAGTTATTCTCAATATCAATTTCTTGATTTAATGCTCTTCTTAGATCTCCGTCAGTAAATATACCAACAACCTCTTCATTATTAACAACAAGAGCCATGCCAAGCTTTTTAGAGGTAACTTCAATAATTGTATCTTTAATACTTGAGTCAATTTCGACGCATGGAACTTTATTTCCACTAATAGCAAGATCGGCAACATATGTTGTTAATTTTTTGCCTAATTCACCTGCAGGATGAGATTTTGCAAAATCTTCGCTCGAAAAGTTCTTTTCCTCAATTAAAGAAATTGCCAATGCATCCCCAATTACCATTGATGCAGTGGTTGAACTTGTGGGTGCAAGATCATGTGGACAAGCTTCTTTTTCAACTTGAACTTTTAAGTGCACTGAAGATGCTTTTGCAATTGAGGAATTAGCATTACCCGTAATAGAAAAGATATCTGAGGTCATTCTCTTTAAGGCAGGCAAAATCGCAGTAACTTCTTTGGTTTCACCTGAATTTGAAAAGATTAAGACCGCATCATCTTTTGCAATCATTCCAAGGTCACCATGAGCTGCTTCAGTTGGATGAATAAAAAAAGAAGGTGTTCCAGTGCTTGCTAATGTTGCAGAAACTTTCTGGCCCACGTGCCCTGACTTGCCAACACCCATAACAATTAGTTTTCCTTTAAGAAGTGACACTTTTTTACCAATTTCTGCAAAAGATTTGTCAACTTGATTGCTCAGAGATGCAATCGAATCTGCTTGTATTTCAATAGTTTTTTTTGCTGAATTGATAAATTTATTAGTACTCATATTGAAATCTTAACCTAACACTAATGTTATAATGAAGTTAATGAAAAAAGTTTTTACATACATATTCTCATTATTATTTTTAGTCCCTGCAAATAGTACTGAAATAAACCCTCAGACCTTTATTGATAGCAATGCTCAGTCTATGGTGCAGGTTATAGTTAATAATCAAGATTTATTTGAATCTGATCCTGATCTCTTTAAAAAGAAGATAAAAGATATCTTTGAACCCATGGTCGATTTTAGAAGAGTTTCAGCTAGTGTTATGGGTAAGGAAAATTATTTAAAGGCTTCAATTGAACAAAGGTCTGAATTTATTGAAGTATTCAAAAACTCTCTGCTTGATACTTATGCATCTACCTTAGCGCAGTGGGGAGATCAAAAAATAATCACTAACTTCACGAATAAAAGTTCATTTGAGAAGATTGAGGATGTAAATCAAGATCTAGTTACCGAGTCAAATTCTTATCCAATAACTTATAAAGTTAGAAAATCAGGAGAAGGCTGGAAAATTATTAATATCATTGTTAATGGTGTTAATCTTGGGCTAACTTTTAGAAATCAATTCAGAGCCCTTGCAGAAGAATTTGATGGTGATATTGATAAAGTAATTCTGAACTGGACTTCAGATGCAAACATACCTGAATAATGGACCATGAAAAAATTAAAAGTATTTTGGAGACCAACCTTCAGGGTTCTGAGGTAACTCTCTCCAATTCTGACTGTAATCTTACACTGACAATAGTTTCCGATAAATTTATCGGGCAAAAGGTACTCAATAGGCATAAAGAGGTTTTATCTCACCTCAAGGAATGTTTCTCCTCGGGGGAGCTCCATGCATTAAGTATTAAGACTTTGACCAAAGAGGAGTTCAGTCTTGGAAAAACTTAGGATCATAGGTGGTTCAAGATTAGAGGGATCAATAGAATGCTCAGGCTCAAAAAATGCTGCCTTACCAATATTAGCTGCATCAATACTTTCTGATAGAACTATTACGTTTGATAATTTGCCTTATTTGCAAGACATAACAACCATGTTTGAGCTTCTTGGTTCAATGGGAGTAGATATAGTTTTAGACGAGTCAATGAAGTTTTCAGTTGATTCATCAAATATTAAGAACTTTGAGGCCCGATATGAACTTGTAAAAACCATGAGGGCATCAATACTAGTTTTGGGGGCCTTATTGGGAAGGTATGGTCAAGCAAAAATTGCTTTACCAGGCGGCTGTGCTATTGGAACAAGGCCTGTAAATTTTCATTTAACCGCACTTGAACAAATGGGTGCTGAAATAGAATTAGATGGTGGTTATATAATCGCAAAAGCCAATAAGCTTTGCGGAGCAGATATAACTTTTGGAGGTGTGACTGTTACTGGAACTGAAAATCTAATTATGGCTGCTGTTCTGGCTAATGGAAAAACCATCTTAAGGAATGCAGCTAGAGAACCTGAGGTTGTGGATTTATCTAATTTTCTCAATTCAATCGGTGCTAATATTGAGGGTGCTGGCTCTGATGAAATTCACATAGAAGGTGTAAAAGAATTGACAGGCGGAGATTGCATTATTCCATCAGATAGAATTGAGGCAGGAACTTATCTTGCAGCAGCCACACTTACAAATGGCTCTATAACAATTAACAAAGTAGATCCCAAAAGGTTGGAAAATATCCTTTCAAAACTAAGGCTATGTGGTGCAGATATTGAAACAGCAAATGAATCTGTTTCCATCGAAATGAAGAAAGAAATTCATCCTGTTGATATTCAAACTCAGCCATTCCCAGGATTTCCTACAGATATGCAAGCTCAATTCACGGTTCTAAATGCTTTATCAAAAGGGTCATCAGTTATTACTGAAAATGTTTTTGAAAATCGTTTTATGCATGTTCAAGAATTAGTTCGCATGGGTTGCAATATCTCCATTCAAGGAAAAAATGCATTTATTCAGGGAGTTAAAGCGATAACAGGTGCCCAGGTGATGGCTACAGATTTGAGAGCATCCGCCTGTTTAATTCTGGCAGGATTATGTGCTGAAGGTGAAACAATAGTTGATCGAATCTATCACATCGATAGGGGCTATGAGAGGATAGAAGAAAAGTTATCTTACCTTGGAGCAAACATAATTAGATTACCTAGATAGACTCAGTCTTAATTCTGTAAGAATGCAATTCACCCTTATCATCCATGAGAGTTAAGTTTATCGGATCACCTGGAAAAGCATTTTCAAGTACCAACCTTAACCTGTCTAAACTCATGGGCTCTTCATTTATTTGAAGGATGCATAATCTTTCATGTGTTTCAAATAAATCTAAGATTGGACCACTTGAATAATTAACGATCTCCCCACAATATTTAAGCTGGTTATTATGTAAAACTCTTAATGAACGGATAGAAAAATTTCCAAGGGATGCTTTCTTTGCAAGTCCAAACTTAATTATTTCAGAGGCTATATCGGAAAGCTTATCAACCGGCAAAGCAAAACTTATGCCCGAAAAAGAGCCAGTTGTTGAAAAAATTTTTGATGTAATTCCAACTAATTCTCCATTTTCATTAACCAATGCTCCACCTGAATTTCCTGGGTTTACTGCGGCATCGGTCTGTATGAGCTCTAGATATGGGTTTCCAGTATTCCTATTATTAGCACTTACAATTCCTGATGTAACGGTTAAACCAAGTCCAAATGGATCGCCTATTGCATATACTTTGTCACCAATACTTATCGAATTTTTTTTTGCAAAGACAATTGAATTTAAATCCAACTCATTGTCATTAGTAACTTTAAGTATGGCTAAGTCAGAGCGTTTATCAAAGCCAATTAAATTTGCATCTAGATTGATGCCTTCATTGGTTTCCAGTACAAAGTTTTGTATCCCACTGATCACATGAAGATTTGTTACTATATAACCATCATCGGAGATAATTACCCCTGAACCAATATGCTTGTCATTGAAAGCTGATGACCGAGTTGGTTTTGTTTTAATGATCACAACAGATTTAACTATTTTTTCAAAATTAAGATCATTTCTATCAAATGAGAAGTGAAATATACTAAACACGGCTAGAGCCGTCACCGCAACTGTGATAATTGATTTGAAATTAAGATTAATCGCCATAATTTAAAAAGATGATATCAATATCTATTCTAGATGAATTCCAAAAAAAGGACATTAAGCTAGATTCTAAACAAGTAGAATTTTTGAACCTTGTTGAGGTTTCAATTAAACGAGACAAAAAAATTTTTAGTTTTTTGAGATCCAAAAAAATCCCAAGCATATATTTGTATGGCGGCGTGGGAATAGGCAAAACTATCCTTTTGAAAAGCATTGCTAGTAAGCTAAATCAAGAATTTGAATTTATTCACTTTACTAACTTTATGAACCACATAAAAAAGGAGCTCGATAAATTAGATGACCAAAAAAATCCATTAGATAGAGTCATAGATGAGCTTAAAGATCAAAAAAGAATAATATTTATTGATGAGTTTCAGGTAGAGGATGTGGCTGATGCAATGATAATTGCAGAAATTATCCCAAAAATTTATTTAAATAAAATCCCTTTATTCATTTCTTCTAATTCAAGTGTAGATGAGCTATATCAAAATGGTCTTCAGAGAGAAAAATTAATTAAATCTCTTCAATTTATAAAAAATGATTTTCTGTACCATCATTTAGATTCAACAAAAGATTACAGAAAAACGAATTCATCTCTACTAAACATGGATTCATCTAATGAAAATGAAATCATTAAATTAATTGAAAGCTATTTTGGTGAAAAGGTTAAATTAGACAATGAATTAATTTTGAATAATAGAAAATTCCCTGTAAAAGGTTTCACGGCTGAATGCCTATGGATAGATCTTGAAAGTTTTTTTTCATTGCCTGTTGCAACTCAGGATTTCAATATTTTATGCAGAGATTTCAATTGGATTTTTTTAAGCAATATTTCAATTGTTAACGATGAATCAATGGATTTGGTCAGAAGACTAATAGCCTTTGTTGACATAGCATATATTGCTAATACAAAAATAAAGTTTTTTTATCCTGCAGCAGATTTGCCTCATATTTATGATGGCAAGGGGCTTATAAAGTTGTGGGAAAGAACAGCAAGCAGATTGGTTGAAATGTCATCCCAAGAATACATCACAAAAAATTAATTCTTCGAGCATAATTTGTTGATTAAATGCTCATGAAACATTAATATTCACGTCTATTTTTAGAAACAAATGAAAACAGAATCACTAAAAAAGCAATCAGTTGATCCAAAGTGGTACATTGTTGATGCTGATGGGCAAATTCTTGGACGATTTGCCTCTAAGTTAGCTGATAGGCTTCGTGGAAAAGATAAACCAACTTTTACTCCTCATACTGATGGAGGAGACTTCGTGGTGGTCATCAATGCAGAAAAAGTAGCTGTCACAGGAACCAAGCATGACAAGAAAACTTATTACAGACACTCACAGTATCCTGGAGGACTAAAAGAAAAAACTTTTAAAGAAATGATTGATAAAAAGCCTGAGGAAGTTATTAGGCTCGCTGTTAAAGGCATGCTCCCTAAAAATAAATTAAGCAATCAAATTATCAAGAAACTAAAAATTTATGCTGGTTCAGACCATCCGCATGATTCACAACAACCTGAAATTTGGAAACCAATTAAATGAGCGAAATCCACTATGCAACGGGCAGAAGAAAGACTTCCTCTGCAAGAGTTTATCTGAGTAAAGGAAAAGGAGATATTACTGTTAATAGTAAACCTCTAAACGAATACTTTGGTAGACAGGTTGCTCAGATGCTTGTCATGCAACCTTTGAAGCTAACTGAGTTAGATGAAAAAGTTAACATTAAAGTTATGGTCAAGGGCGGCGGTAGTTTTGGTCAAGCAGGTGCAATCAGGCATGGTATATCTAGAGCCCTGATTGAGTATGATGAAGAGCTTAGACCTCAACTAAAAAAAGCTGGTTTGTTGACCAGAGATCCAAGGAAAGTTGAAAGAAAAAAACCTGGTTTGAAGAAAGCTAGAAAGAGCTCTCAATTCTCAAAACGGTAGTGGTTTATATAGACTAATTATATTAGAATATAAATCCCAATTATGACCGAATCCACCAAAAATAATAAGAGAAGAAAAGTACTGATAGGTATGACAGCTGCTTTTGGTGCAGCCGGTATTCCATTTGCTGCGACACCTTTTATAGCTGCATGGAATCCGAGTGCCAAAGCCAAGGCATTAGGCGCTGCTGTAAAAGTAGATATTTCTAAAATTGAAGAAGGACAAATTGTTCAAGTGGCTTGGAGAAAGCAACCAGTCTTTGTATTGCGTCATACAAAAAGTTCCATCTCTAACTTACCATCAGTTGAAACTAAGCTCGCAGATCCAAACTCGCTAGCAATTGATGAGCCATATAGAGACCTTTATCCAACCAGATCAAAAAGTGATGAATTCTCAATACTTGCCGGAGTTTGCACGCATTTAGGATGTTCACCAAAATATCATCCTGAAGTTGAACCAAAACCATGGGATGCAACCTGGACAGGAGGCTTCTTTTGCCCTTGCCACGGCTCAATGTTCGACATAGTTGGGAGGGTATTCAAGGGTGTTCCAGCGCCAACCAATCTAAAGGTGCCACCTCATAATTTTCAGGGATCAATTTTAACAATTGGAGAGGATAAGGAGATTACTTAATGAATACAGTATTTAAGTGGTTTAACGACCGATTGCCTATAGTTAATACGTTTGAAAGACATCTTTCAAAACATCCCGTTCCTAAAAAGGTTAATTTCTGGTATCTGTTTGGTGCCTTAGCATCAGTTGTCTTGATAATACAGATTATTTCTGGGATATGGCTCATGATGCCTTATCAAAATACAGAAGAGGGTGCTTTTTCATCAATAGAATTTATTATGCGGGATGTAGATTATGGATGGGTAATCAGGTACATGCATACTACTGGCGCATCCATGTTTTTTGCAGTGGTTTATCTGCATATGTTTAGAGGACTTTTGTACGGCTCCTATAAAAAACCAAGAGAACTGGTTTGGATTTTTGGAATGACAATTTATCTTGTGATGATGGCAGAAGGGTTTCTGGGGTATGTATTACCTTACGGTCAAATGTCTTATTGGGGAGCACAAGTAATTATTTCTCTTTTTGGTGCTATTCCATATATTGGTGAATCTTTAGAGGTATGGGTTAGAGGAGACTATTATATTTCTGGATCTACGGTTTCAAGGTTTTTTGCCCTACACGTTGTTGCATTACCTCTTATGTTAATCGCTCTTGTTTTTATGCATTTGGTTGCTTTGCATGAAGTTGGTGCTGGTAACCCAGAAGGCATAGATATTGAAGAACACCTTGATGAAGATGGGGTACCTCTTGATAGCGTTCCCTTCTTTCCATACAAAGTTTTAAATGCTTTGGTAGGTATTGGTGTCTTCATGACAGTTTTTTCAATAATAATGTTCTTTTTTCCAGAAGCTGGAGGATATTTTATTGAAAAAGCTAATTTTGAAGAAGCTAATCCGCTCAGCACTCCAGAACATATTGCTCCTGTTTGGTATTACTCTCCTTACTATGCAATGCTTAGAGCTGTCCCAGACAAACTTGGAGGATTGATTGTCATGGCTGGTGCCATTGCAATTTTATTTGTAGTGCCTTGGCTTGATAGAAGCAAAGTTAATTCGATTAGATATAAAGGCATCTTTAGTAAAATCGCAATCTCTCTATTCGCTATCAGCTTTTTAACCTTAGGTTATCTTGGAACAGTCCCAGTTACTGAATTAAGGACCTTAATGAGCGTTATCTGTACTGCTATTTATTTCCTATTTTTCTTTTTAATGCCAATATACACATCACTTGAATCTACAAAGCAGCCACCCGAGAGATTATGATTAAAATTTTTATTATCATTTTCTCTATATACTTTGCACCCATTGTTTTTTCTGCTGAGTCGGCCCCTTGCGGTGATTACGGAGAATGCGATGATTACAGTTATGATCTTTATAACAATGAATCTCTCCAAAAAGGATTAGCAACCTATATAAATTATTGTTACGGCTGTCACTCGCTAAAATACTCTCGTTGGGGAAGGATAGCAGCTGATCTTGAAATTCCTCAAGAGATATTATTTGAAAATTTAATTTTTAATCAAGAGACTAAGCCTGGAGATTTAATGACAGGCTCAATGATTAAAAGAAATGCGGAAGAGTGGTTCGGTGTTGCACCACCTGATTTAACTCTGGTAACACGATCACATAGCCCTGAGTGGGTATACACATATCTAAGAACTTTTTATGAAGATGATTCCAAACAATATGGAGTTAATAATCTTGTTTATCCTGGCGCCGCCATGCCAAATGTTTTGAGTCATTTGCAAGGTAAACAAGTATTGGGTTGCAAGGAAGTACCCATAATTGCATCAAATGGTGGCGTTAAAAGAGATGAAAATAGAAGTGACATTACCGAAGAAAAATGTGGCTATCTTAAAATTAAAGAATCTGGCGAATTAACTCAGGCAGGCTTTGATAGCTTAATTTATGATCTTACTAATTTTTTAGTATATGTTGGTGAGCCTGCAAAAAGAGACAGAGAAAGAATCGGTTGGTATGTAATATTCTTCTTTATAACCTTTACCGCACTATCACTTTTGCTATATAGAGAATATCAAAAGGATTATCATTAAGTTTAGGGGAAACAGCTATGATTTTATATTCAGATAAAGACGACCATTACAGCCATAGAGTTAGGATTGTGCTAGCAGAAAAAGATATTGCGTGTGAAATAAGAGAAACCAATAACGATGACGCTCCAGAAGAGGTTTTATCTATTAATCCATATCATGAATTACCCATTCTTGTAGATAGGGACTTAGGGTTATATAACACCAATGTAATGATGGAATACTTAGATGAGAGATTTCCTCATCCTCCATTACTTCCTGTTTATCCAGTCACAAGAGCCAACAGCAGAACACTTATGTTGAGAATAGACAAAGAAATCTGTCCTTTAGTTGATAAATTGACCTCCAAAGACGGTACAGACAAAGAGTTATTAGTTGCTAAAGAGGAGCTGCTTCATGAGATTAGCGCCATCGCCCCAACATTTAAAGAGTTTCCATTTTTTATGAGTGAGGAATTCTCACTTGCTGATTGTTATCTTGCTCCAATACTATGGCGCCTTCCATCCTTAGGAATTAATATTCCCCTGAATAGACATCTGAAGCCGCTTTTAGATTATCAAGCAAAGATATTTGAGAGGCCTGGCTTTCAAGACAGCCTTTCATTGATAGAAAAAGATCTCAGAGATTAAATCTGACTTATAGGAATATTCCTGTCAATACAGCCGCTTCCAGTATATTTTAAAACCCCTGAGTAACCGTTAATCAAAGCTTTAGTAACACCAATTTGCCTTAAAGCCTCAATTAAGATCGTGTCACTTATGATCGCATGATTGTTTGAAAATATTTCGTTTGTTTTTGAATAGCTATCTACAGGTCTTGGTATTGGAGCAAATAGCTTTTCAAGGTCATTAAGATCAATCTCATCATTAAATAGTAGGTTTGCTGAGGATGTACTATAGTAATTTAAATCCGCAGCGTAATTATAATTAAAGGCTGGCAAAAGCCTTTTTAAATTAGAAGCACTTACATCCAAAATTATGATCTCTAAATTTGAATTTCTTCTTGGTAAAAATTCAATGGACAGACCAGAGGAAATTCTTTTAATCTCATTAAATCTTTCTTGAGATTCTTTGATGCCTAAAACTTCGGCTGCAAAAGCTTGTGGGTTCTGTTGTTCATAAAAATAATCTTTTTTTGGTGAGATATTTTCTTTTATTAAATTATTTTGAAAATTTGAAAGTTTTTGATCAGTTACTAATACAAAATCTCTCTCTTCTTGAATTAATTTTTCAATAACAGATATATCCATTTCATCATAGTAGCTTGAACAAAATAAAAGTTTATTTGAAAGAATATTGCTAATTGGCTGATTAGATCTTAATAGTTTATTTTTTATGGGTTGTTCATAAGCACTTAAATACACATCTGTTGAATCTAGATCGAAGGGCGTATTAATTTGCACTCTTTTTTTTGAGTCTTGTATCCTATTTATGTTGTTATATAAGGTTCTAATAAGTTGTCTATTTTCAGTCTCTAAATTCCTATTATTTTGAATATTTACAATAAAATCTTTAGCATCTTGTTCAATGTTTCTGTAGCTGAATAAAGTAGAGATTCTCTTATTCTCTTCATAACTTAAATTCTTATCAAAGAAGAAAAGATCAGGGCCTTTTTTAACCAATGTATCTTCAGAATTAATAATTACATTTTGTGAATACTGTTGTGATGAGCAAGCACTCATTATAATTACTATAATTAAAAGAAAATCTTTCATACTTATACTCAATATATGCTGTACATTATCGCTGCGCCAATAGGAAATACAAAAGATATTTCTTTACGATCAATCGAAGCAATTAAATCAGTTAAGTATATATTTGCTGAGGACACAAGAAAAACCTCAAGGCTTTTATCTAATCTTTCAATAGATAAACCATCTATTCGAACATTTCATGAGCACAATGAAAATGAGGTCTCCAAAAAAATACTCTCATATCTAGTTGATAATATTGATGTAGGAATTATGTCGGATGCAGGAACACCAGTCATTTCTGATCCTGGATTCCCACTAATCAGGCTCTGCATAGAGAATAAAATACCTTTTGAAGTGCTGCCAGGTGCATCTTCAGTGATCACTGCCTTGGTTTATTCTGGGCTGCCCCCTAGCTCATTTAATTTCCAAGGGTTTTTTCCAAAAAAAAGTATTAGAAAGGATAAAGCAATTTCAATAATTGAGAATTTCGAGGGCTCAACAATTTTTTTTGAGAGCCCAAAAAGACTCAGAACAACAATAAATTTTTTACATGAGAAATTAGGTAATAATTGTGAGATAGCTATTTGTCGTGAGATGACTAAGAAGTTCCAATCAATTAAAAGAGGCTCTTTAAAAAAAATTGCTCAAGATTTAGAAAATGATGAAATTACATGTAAAGGTGAAATAGTAATTGTACTTAGTTCAAAAAGAGAACCTGGAAAAAATTTCTCTCTTTCTGAGGAGGAAGGAAAAAAATTTTTGAAATACCTCTCTACAAAGGATGCTTCAAAACTAATTTGTGACCTCTATGGACATAATAAGCAGTCTGTATATAAATTTTTGTCAGATATATCTTAATAGAACATTTAGTATTAAAATCTACGTCGAGTTGGTCGGATGGTCGCTGCTTTTGCAGAGGAAAGTCCGGACTTCATAGAGCAGGATGCCAGGTAACTCCTGGGAGGCGTGAGCCTACGGAAAGTGCAACAGAAAATATACCGCCCTAGGGTAAGGTTGAAAAGGTGAGGTAAGAGCTCACCGCATCAGTGGTAACAGTGATGGCAGTGTAAACCCCATCCGAAGCAAGACCAAATAGGAATCTTATTGATTGCTCATCACAGATTCGGGTAGGTTGCTAGAGCATTATGGCGACATAATGTCGAGATAGATGGCCATCTAGACAGAATCCGGCTTACAGACCAACTCATTTGATACTTTTTTTAAAAAAATTAAAAAAAAGTGTGTCAAAGTGTGAAAAAATGTTTTAAAGTGTGTAGAACTATAGATTTAACTACACATGTTTGGCTTTAATTCAATAACAATCGATCCCAAGGGCAGAATAGCAATGCCTGCAAAATATAGGGATATTTTGTTTGGACTAAACACAAACAAAATAGTTGTTACTCAAGATCCTCAATATCCTGCACTAAAAATTTATCCTCAAAGTGTATGGAATGATATTTCTTCTAGACTACAGTCTTTACAAAGTCTTGATCCAATTGTGAGAAAGCTGCAATGGACAATTCTAGGAAACGCCTCAGTTCAAGACTTTGATGCTCAATCTCGAATGCTTCTTATGATTCCAGGTGAACTGAGAGCTCATGCAGAAATAGAAATAAAAGAAAAGATTGCATTAGTTGGTATGGGGGATAAGTTTGAGCTTTGGAGTCTTGCAAATTGGGAAGCTAGACAGCACGGTGGACCGCTATCAACTGAAATACTTGAAGTGGTTTTACCAGAAACAGTAAAAAATATGTCTTTTTAAGGGGAGAGATATGAATTGGGAAATTATTGAAGATCATTCAGAGCAAGCAAAAATAAAAGTTATCGGGGTGGGTGGCGCCGGAGGCAATGCAGTGATTCATATGATGAATCACAATATTGATGGTGTTGAGTTTATCTGTGCTAATACGGATGCTCAGGCTTTAGCAAAGGCTAATGGTGCCACTATTTTAAAGTTAGGTGGTGGTATTACCAAAGGATTAGGTGCAGGAGCTAATCCAGAGGTAGGACGTCAGGCAGCTGAAAGAGATAGGGAGTCACTTGAAGAACTCTTAGATGGTGCCGATATGGTCTTTATTACTGCGGGAATGGGAGGCGGAACTGGAACAGGTGCCGCACCAATTATTGCCTCAATAGCAAAAGAAATGGGTGCTCTTACAGTTGCAGTAGTAACAAAGCCTTTTCAGCTGGAAGGCAAAAAAAGAATTACTGCAGCAGAGCAAGGAATTGCTCATTTAGTAGAGGAAGTTGATAGCTTAATAACAATCCCAAATCAGAAATTAATGGAAGTACTTGGATTAAATGTTTCTATGCAAGAGGCTTTTGCCAAGGCAGATGACGTGCTCAGAGGAGCGGTGCAAGGAATTTCAGACATAATCATGAAGCCTGGTTACGTTAACGTTGACTTTGCTGATGTCAAAACTGTTATGTCGGAGAAAGGTATTGCAATGATGGGAACCGGAGTCGCAGTTGGTAAAGAGAGAGGAGTTGAAGCAGCATCTCAAGCAATCGGTTCAGAACTTCTTGAAGACATAAACCTCAAGGATGCTAGAGGCATATTGGTAAATTTAAGTGCTAAAAGTCCTACCATGGGCGACATGCATGAAGTTAACACAGTGGTTGAGGACATAGTTGCCGAAGATGCCCAAGTAATTTATGGAGCAGTAATTGATGAAAACCTTAATGAAGATGAGCTTACTGTTACAGTCGTAGCAACTGGAGTTAATCAAAAAGCACCAAGGCTTGCAGTTGATAATTCTCCTGCAACGGTAAAACTATCTCCAGTTGGACTCGATAAAGATCATACAAAGGATTCAGTCAGTGTTGGCACATCGTCTGCAGAGGATATTGATTTCCTCGATGTGCCAACTTTCATGAGAAAGCAGGTAGATTAATCAAATGCAACATATTCCGGTTCTACTGGAGGAATCGGTCAGCCTTTTAAATATAAAGCCCGATGGTGTATATCTTGATGGAACATTTGGTAGGGGAGGGCATTCTAAAAAAATCCTCTCTCAACTAAATGATAAAGGAAGATTATTCGCAATTGATAAAGATCCTCAAGCTATTAGTTATGCAAAAAAAACCATACAAGACAAAAGAGTTAAAATCTTTCACCATGACTTTGCACATCTAGGCAAACTTAATATTCCTAAGATTAACGGTGCTCTCTTTGATTTTGGAGTTTGCTCAACTCACTTTGATGATCCTCAAAGAGGTTTTAGCCTAAATAAGGATGGTCCCCTAGATATGAGGATGAATAATCTTGAAGGCATAAGTGCAGAAAAATGGATAAATGAAACTCCTGAGGAAGATATGGCAAATATTTTTTTTAAGTATGGAGAAGAAAAGCAATCAAGAAAAATTGCAAAACTTATTTCAATTTATAGGTCTGAGCAAAGAATTGAATCGACACTACAATTAGCAAATTTAATTTCAAGTTCAATTAAATCAAAATCAAGAATTCATCCAGCAACCAAGATTTTTCAGGCAATCAGAATTGAAGTTAATCAAGAGATTTCTGCAATTGAAATGATGCTTGACGCTCTTGATAAAATTTTATTACCTGGAGCAAGAGTAGCAATAATTTCATTTCACTCCCTAGAGGACAGAATAATAAAAAATTACTATTCTCCAAAAACTTTCTCGTATCCAAAAGAAATACCAATCAACAATACCATTGATGAGAGTTATAGGGCAGTTGAAAAAAAATTGAGAGCTAAACCAGAGGAAGTAAAAGCCAATCCTAGAAGTAGAAGTGCAGTATTAAGGGTATATGCAAAAAAATGAGTAATACCAAGGTCCATCTTTTATATTTCATACTCTTTTTAATATTGGTATCAAATATCTGGTTAATAAAAATTAGATGGGAAAATTCAATTTTGGCAAATGATATTGAGAATACAAGGTACGAGATTTTGAAATTAAAAGAAATTAATCTCAACCTAACCACAGAAAAAAATTTCTTAACTTCATTAGCTAAAACAGAGAAGTTCTCTATTCAAGATTTAAATATGCAGAACGCCGAAACAAGGTTAAAAATAAAATAGATTTATGAGTAGCAGATTGACAGTTCGTTTTTATATCATATTCGGAGTTATGGTTCTTATGACAACCATAATTATCTTGAGAATATTTTATTTGTATCAGGAAGAGGGTGATTTTTTAAAGGCTAAAGGTGATTACAGGACTATTTCAGTAAGAGATATTCCACATGCAAGAGGTGCAATATATGATGCAAATAATTACCCCTTAGCTACCAGTCTGATTAAATATAATTTATATGGTCTTAAAGGTCTTGATACATCTGATTTAGATCTTTCCTTTGATGTTTTAAATCAAGATACCGGCTTCTTAAAAAAGAAAAAAATATTAAAAAAAGATATCTCGCTAGCAGAAATTCAGGAAATTAAATCAAAAAGGAATGATTATCTTGAGATTGAATCCTTTAGTAAAAGAATTTACCCCCTTGGAGAGCAAATAGCTACGCTTATTGGTTTTGCGGGAGCAGATAATAAAGGCTTAGAGGGACTAGAAAAAGAATTTGAAAATCACCTAAAAGAAGAGGTTGGAAAAAAGCAGATCTTTAAAAATCGAAGGCAAGAAATAATTAAGCCCCCAAAGATTTTAAATAGAGGATCCGACGGCAACAATCTTAAGTTGACCATTAAGCATGAGATTCAATATTCAGTTCATAAGAGCCTATCCCAAGGAGTAATTCAAGCTCAGGCAAAAGGCGGTAGCGCAGTTGTTTTGGATAATGAAACTGGAAGAATATTAGCAATAGCAAGCTATCCATCATATAACCCTAATGATCCTAATAGAATAATTCAGAGGAATAGAGCTTTATTGGATAGTTTCGAGCCAGGGTCAGTTATTAAGCCAATTGCTCTCGCAATTGGGATTGAAAATAATGACATAGATTTTAATAAATCTGTGGAAACTGGTCCTGGATATATAGAGCTTAACTCTCAAGTTATTGCTGATCCAAGAAATTATGGCTCATTACTTCCTGTTGATATTATTGCAAAATCAAGTCAGGTAGGGGCTGCAAAGATTGCATTAGAAATTGACTCACATGATTTGACTAATGGATATAAAAGATTTGGGTTGGCTGTTCCCCCGAATATAAACTTTCCATCAATAGCGTACGGAAAAATTAATCAAAGATCTAATATTAGTGATCATGAAATAGCAAGCTTAGGATTTGGATATGGGTTAGAGGCATCTGCAATCCAATTAGCCATGGCATTTTCAGTGTTTGCAAATGATGGAGTTTTAAAAGGATTTCAATTAATTGATGAAAAAGATCACAGCAATCCAAGTCAGGTAATTTCTAAGCATACGGCTGAACTAATTATGGAATCACTTGAGCAAGTTATTATTGATGGTACAGGTACACAAGCAAAGCATCATTTACATAGAGTTGCAGGCAAGACTGGCACATCTCATAAAGTTAGCAATGGAAAATATGATAAAAGCAAATACATTTCATCATTCATTGGCATCGGACCACTTCAAACGAAAAAGTATACAATTTTAGTGACAATTGATGAGCCTGGTCTAAATCGTTACTCTGGAGGAGAAGTAGCAGCGCCAGTTTTCAAAGAAATATTCGACGATCTAGTAAGCTTGTAATTTATGAATTCAAAAGATATTTGGAAAGATAGTTTTGGTTTTGATTTCCCATCACTAAGTGCGGTGCCCCATATTTCAAACTCTTCAAAGGAGATCAAAAAAAACTCTGTTTTCTTTGCTTTGCAAGGCACCAAATCTCATGGTTGCCAATTTATACATGAGGCTTTTACTAAAGGGGCTGCCTTTGCAGTAACAGATAAGATGCCTGAGAATATTAATTCCGAGAATATTTTTCTTGTGCCTGACCTAGAGAAAAAAATCTTAAATTTCTTAGTTCAATATTATTCGATTGATATTACAAAAATAAAATTTTTTGGTATCACAGGTACTAATGGCAAAACCTCAGTAGCCTATTTGTGCTATCAGCTCTATAAAAAGACTGGGAATCCTAGTGCTTACATGGGAACCTTAGGATTTATTAGTGATGAATATCAATCGACTTCAAAGGAAACCACTCCGGATATATTTAGCCTATTCAAGCACCTTGCAAGCCTTAATAATATAGAAGGGCTTGGATTATTCTTAGAGCTATCCTCTCATGGACTTCATCAAGAAAGATTGAACATGCTCGATTATGAGAAAGTATGTATTGCAAACATCGGCAGTGATCACCTTGATTATCATAAAACTCAAGAAGACTATGAAAGATCAAAGTTATCCATTTTAGATTTAAGCCAAAGATCAATACCATTGGTTAACTATGATGTATTAGAGGTAATGAAAAAACATAAGATCAAGGGCTATGAGATGCAAACCTTTTCAGATATGCAAGAAAAAGGTGATTTTTTATTTAGAATTCTTCCAGGAGAAATCGATAGCTATGATGTCGAGATAAGTGAGCTTGAAAAAAGTAAATCAATTAAATTCAATACAAACTTATTTCCAAAATTTAATATTACAAATTTATGTACAGCAATAGTGATTCTAAAAAATAATTTAATTAAGTTAAATATTAATAAAGAAATACAGAATATAGCTTTGCCAAAAGGGAGAAATACTGTTTTTAAGTCAACAAGCAAACATGTCATTATCGATTTTGCTCATAATGATGCAGCCATGAATAATATTCTTGCTAGTTATAAAGAAAAGTACAAAGATATTTGGGTTTTGTTTGGATGCGGTGGTGATAGAGATAGGCCTAAAAGATCTAGAATGTATAAAACTGCTCAAATTTATGCATCAAAGATATTTTTTACCTCAGACAATTCAAGAAATGAGGACTTTTTGAGCATAAAAAAAGATGCACTGCCATCAGATCTCCCAGATAGCACTAGCATTATCGAGGATAGAGAAGAAGCAATTGAAAGCGCTGTTTTATCTCTTCCAAAAGATATACCCTTATTAATTCTTGGCAGAGGCCATGAAGAATTTTTAGATATCAAAAATAAGACCATTGCTCACTCCGATATTTCATCCGTAAAACGGTTTTTTTAATGCGAATTCTTGATTCAACAGATTTTTTACTAAAACTACTTAAGATAGAAAATCATTCAATTTCATCACAACCTATTACAGACGTCCAAATCGATTCTAGGCTAGTTAAAAGTGGGACATTATTCTTTGGGCTTCAAGGAAATAATGTTAATGGATCAGATTATGCACAAGATGCAATTAATCGTGGGGCATCATGTGTTATTTCAAATAACTTGGATAAATCACTTGATGAAAAATACCACTTATTTCATCAAAGTCCTATCGAATTACTGCAATTCGTCGCAAAAGCCCTCGCAAAAAATTTCAATGGAACTAAGCTCGGTATAACCGGAAGCAATGGAAAAACAACTGTTAAAAATTTACTATCTGAGCTTATTGAAGATGCTTACTCAAGCTCTGGTAACTTTAATAATGAAATTGGATTACCGCTAAGTATTTTAGATCTTCCGGTCAATGCTAATGTAGGTATTTTTGAAATGGGTGCCGGGCAACCTGGAGATATTAAATTTTTATCAGAGATTTTAAGTCCAAGTATTGGGATAATTACTTCAATAGGTCGTTCACATCTTGAAAGATTGGGGTCAGAGGAGGGCGTTCTAAGAGTAAAATCTGAGTTAATTGAAAATATACAATCAGGTGGAACGGCTATTATCCCACATGGAAAATATGAACAATATTGGAAATCAATCCGCTCTGATATTGATTTTATTACATTCGGTTTTGATAAAGATGCTGATTTTCAAGCAAAAATTATTAGTCAAACACATCAAAATTGCTCATTTGAAATAAAAGATAATTTAAATCAGCCTCAGCAAACACTAATAAGCCCATTGCTTGGAACACACAACGTCTTAAATGTATTAATAGCATTTATTGCTTCTCAAATTTTGGGACAGGAGCATACTTTTTTCAAAACTAAACTTAAAAAGTTTAAAAATTTTGAAAATCGATTAAGCCCAAGATCTTGGATTAATAAATCAATAATTATTAACGATTCCTATAACGCTAATCCAGAATCTTTCAGTGCAGGAGTTGATTCTTTGAACTTATTTGAAGGACGTAAAATTATAATCCTTGGAGATATGCTTGAGTTAGGTAATGACTCTAAATTATTTCATGAGGAGGCTGGACATTATGCGCTAAATGCTGGAATTGAATCTCTATTTAGTTTTGGAAATCATTCCAAATATGCCTCAATGGTCTTTGGTAAAAATGGCAAACATTTTGATGATGAAAATGATCTAAAACTCTTTATTAAAAATAATATTAGTAGCGGAGATTTGGTATATATTAAGGGTTCGCGGGGAATGAAAATGGAGAGATTTATCGATGATTGAGCTGCTTGGAAGCTATTTAGTAGTTTTTGATTCAGGGTTCGATGTATTGCGTTATCTAACGGTGCGAACTATTGGAGTAACAATTACTGCATTGTTCTTATCTATTTTTCTTGGACCGATAATAATTAAATATTTAAATCATCTTCAATTTTCACAGTCCATCAGAGATGATGGCCCTCAGTCACATTTATCTAAGGCCGGCACCCCAACAATGGGGGGATTAATAATTTTCACCTCACTAATTATCTCTACTCTTTTGTGGGCAGACTTATCAAATTACTACATCTGGCTTTTAGTGCTAACAACATTTTTATTTGCAGGCATTGGGAGCTTAGATGATTATTTAAAAATTAAGGAAAAGAATTCCAAAGGATTAAAAGGTAAGCATAAATTAATTTTTCAAGTGTTATTTTCGGTTTTGATCCTTGTAATTTACTTATATCTGTCTGATGGTGACAATTTATACTTCATCCTTCCTTTTAATAAGGATTTTATTTTTGATATTTCAATCGTATTTTTTATCTTATTTGGGATATTTGTGATAGTTGGTTCATCCAACGCAGTTAACTTAACTGATGGTTTAGATGGTTTAGCAATCTTGCCTTCTATTTTAATTACCGGAGGATTAGGGTTAGTTGCATACGCTATGGGAAACCAAATTATAGCTGAATATTTATATGTTCCTTTTTTACCTCTTTCAGGTGAGCTTATCGTATTTGCGGGTGCTTTGATTGGGGCAGGAATTGGCTTTCTTTGGTACAACACTTACCCTGCACAAATCTTCATGGGTGATGTTGGTTCTTTAACCTTGGGAGCAATTTTAGCAGTGTTTGCAATTTTACTAAGGCAAGAAATTGTATTCGCCTTTATGGCAGGTATTTTTATTTTAGAAACAGTAAGTGTAATTTTGCAGGTTGCATCTTATAAACTTTTTGGAAAAAGAATTTTTCTAATGGCACCAATCCATCATCATTTTGAATTAAAGGGTTGGCCAGAACCAAAGGTAATTGTTAGATTTTGGATCATCACTTTCTTATTAGTATTATTTGCGCTCGCAACCCTTAAGTTACGTTGATTGAAGAATATTTTCTTATCATTGGTTCAGGTTTATCTGGAGTCTCAGTTTCTGAGTATCTTTTAAAAAAAGATCTACCTTTTGACATAGCTGATACTCGTGAAGTACCGCCATTTGAAATTAATCCCTCAAAAAATGGGAAAGCTTTTTTTGGAGATGATTTTAAAAAGATAGATTTTCAAAAATATCAAAAAATTTACTTATCTCCAGGATTCAATCCTGAACAAATTATGGAGTTTTCAAGTAAATTTATTACTGAGTTAGACCTATTTCTCAATGACTCATCTGCTCCAATTATTGCGGTTACTGGAACAAATGGTAAAAGCTCCACCATAAATCAGTTAGAGCAGATTTTATCAATGCAAGGCTTGAAGTCTGCGAAGGGAGGCAATATTGGAATACCAATGCTTAATAATCTAAAGCTTGATGATCAAATAGACGTTCATTTAATTGAGCTTTCAAGTTTTCAGTTAGAGTTCTTTAAAGGAAAAAAATTAGAACATAATTCTTCTACTTTCGGTGTTTTTTTAAACTTTGCTCCAGATCATCTAGATCGTCATAAATCTATGCAGAATTATCTAAGCTGCAAGTCAAACATAGCAAAACTTTTGCTTGAGTCTGATTGTCTAATTTTTAATAGCAAAGATCCAGAGACACTTATCGAAGGTAATTTTAGAATGGAATCAATCCCTTTTGAGCAATCAAAATCAAAAAAAAATTGTATTGAGGCAAATTTTATTGCAAGAGTTTTTATTGAATGGTTGGGTTCAGATTTTAAGGAATATCCTGAAGAAAAAATAGAGCAACTACCATTTCGAAATCAGCAATTGAATTTGCTTGAAGGCCTCTTGGCAATTAATGACTCAAAGTCAACTAACCCACACTCAGTTGAGTTTTCTTTATCTAAATTAGATTCTTCAAAAAAAACGTTACTTATCTTGGGAGGATTGAAGAAAAATATTTCTTTCCGAGATTTAGATTTGCCGCAAAGTGTCCATACAGTTTATTTATTTGGTCAAGACAGGAAGAAGATAGCAGAAGAAATTGCACACGAAGATATAGTGATCAGAGAATGCCTAGATGAAATAATTGATGAAATAAAAAATTATTTTTCAAGTAGAAACGATCTGAATCAATTTATTATTTTATTTAGTCCAGGTTGTTCGAGCTTTGATCAGTATAAGAATTTTGAGGAAAGAGGTACTGCGTTTAACCAACTAATAAATCAAGCTATAAGAGTATGATTCTTTCACGTTCATCGCTTTTAATTACTTCGCTCACTGGATTAATAATTTTTGGTATTACCTTTGTAACATCTGCATCAGTTTATGTTGCTGTTGATCTTACCGGTGACCCATTTTATTTTGCAAAACGTGAAATTATTTTTATATTTCTTGGTGTTTTAGCAATCCTGATATCAGCAAACATACCAACAGATTTATATCATAAATATGATTGGGTGTTTTTATTAATGTCTTTGGCTTTATTGATTGCTTTATTTATCCCAGGAATAGGGAAGGTCGTTAATGGGAGTCTGCGTTGGATTGATTTGGGGTTTTTTAATTTACAGCCCTCAGAACTAGTTAAATTAGCACTTATTCTTTACATTGCGGGATACTCAGTAAGACGCACCACAGAGTTAAGTACCCTCATAGGTTTTATTAGACCGATGATGATCTTGTCTCTTTTATCACTCTTAATTTTATTACAACCTGATCTTGGTTCGACAGTAATTATATGCAGCCTTGTTTTAATAATGCTTTTTTTTGCAGGCATTTCATTCAGTCAATTTTTATTTCTAATTTCTGTTTTAGGTTTTCTAGCATACATAGCAATAATTTATACTCCGTTTCGATTAGCTAGATTGGTATCCTTTAGGGACCCATTCGCTCCTGAATTTGAGCTGAGCTCAGGATGGCAGCTTTCAAATGCTCTCATTGGGATTGGCAGAGGTGATCTCTTTGGAATAGGTCTTGGGAACAGCATTCAAAAAAACCTCTATTTGCCTGAACCACATACTGATTTTATATTTGCGATTATTCTTGAGGAGACTGGCATTATTGGAGGCTTTCTCCTTATGTTATTGTTTATTTTGCTAATTACATCAATCGTACAAATTTCATTTGACGCGTTAAGGCAAAATAGACTGTTTCAAGGTTATGTATGTTTTGGAATAGGTTCTTTGCTATCTATTCAATCCATCTTTAACATCGGAGTAAATATAGGCTTATTGCCTACAAAGGGCTTGACGCTTCCATTTATCAGTTATGGTGGAGCAAGTTTAATTATTTTTATGCTTATGATGGGTATTGTTTTTAGGGTTGATTTTGAAAACAGGAATCTAGATTGAAAATATTTGTTTCAGCTGGAGGAACAGGTGGGCATGTTTTTCCTGCATTAGAGTTTATTAAACTTGCCATGGCTAATGGCCATAAAGTTTATTGGTTTGGAACTAAGCGCGGAATTGAAAGAAATAATTTGCCTGCAAACTGTCACTTATTTGAGATAAATGCAGTTGGCTATAGAGGGAAAAGATTTTTACAAAAAATATTCTCTATTTTTCGATTAGTACAAACCATTTTTGAAGTTGCAATCAAATTTATAAAATATAAACCCAAAAAAGTACTATGTTTTGGGGGATATGTCAGTCTTCCGGTTGGATTAGTAGCAGTTCTATTTAGAGTCCCAATTTATTTGCATGAGCAAAATACTGTTCTTGGAACAGCAAATAAAATACTTTTAAAATTTGCTAAAAAATGCTTTTTGGGTCTCCCCTTAATCGATACTCAAAAGAGTGATCATTTCGAACTTACTGGTAACCCAATTAGAAAAATTTTGCCTGAACCTGATCAGGAATACGATACTGCATCAATCTATATTACCGGCGGTAGCCAAGGTGCAAATTATCTTAACGATGTTATTCCTAAGGCTTTAAACAAAGTTAACCATAGACTAAGAGTTGTCCACCAAGCCGGAAAGGGGTCATCAGAGCTCGTAATTAATACTTACCTAAAAAATAAATTTGATTTACTAGTAGTGAAGGATTTTTTTGATGATCCTTTTGTAGAAATTCAAAAAGCTGATTTTGTAATCTCACGATCTGGTGCTTTATCAGTATCTGAAATTACTTCACTTAATAAGGGAGGCCTATATATCCCTTTACATAATTCGATCGATGATCACCAAATGCATAATGCTAAATATGTAGTTGGGGTTGGTATGGGAGAGATTTTTTCTGAAAGTGAAAGTTTGGACGATTTAATTGACAAGCTTAATGAAATAATTGAACAGAGATCATATCTTTCTTGGCAAAAAAACTCTGATATAGATCATTCTCAAGCTGCTGAGAAGATTTACAATCATATCTTTAATTATGACTAGATCTCAAAAACATTTTGGTGAGCTTAAAAGGATACACCTTATTGGAATTGGTGGTTCCGGGATGATTGGTCTAGCAATGGTCCTCCAAAAAAAGGGATTTAATATTTCAGGATCGGACCTTCAGATGACTGAAGAACTTAGTTCACTAAAGGCCTTGGGAGCAAAAGTTCAACTAGGTCATGATCCGAGATATATTAAATCTTCAGATGTTGTTGTGGCTTCAAGTGCGATAGCCAAAAATAATGCTGAGCTGAAATACGCAAATAAAAATAACATTACCATCATTCCAAGAGCGGTCATGTTGGCAAGTATTTTGCATGGCTATAGAACAATTGCTGTGTCTGGTAGTCATGGAAAAACTACAACTACAAGTCTAATATCAAATATATTTGATGCTGCAAAACTAAGCCCAACCTATGTTGTTGGCGGACAAATATTAGGCGGTAGAAATAGTTCTCACTTGGGAGATGGTCTTCACATGATTGTTGAGGCAGATGAATCCGATGGATCTTTTTTGCATTTGCATCCCGAGGTTATTGTAATTACTAATATAGATAATGATCACCTGTCTTTTTACGAAAATGATCAACAAAAACTTAATACCGCATTCTTAAATTTCACAAAAAACCTCCCGTTTTACGGTTATGTACTTATGAACATAGACTCAAAAAATGCTAGAGATGTTTTTAAAAAAATCCGCAGAAAAAAAATAAGTTTTGGATTTTCTAAATTAAATGACTACCAGATAAAATTATTAAATCAGAGGGGATTTTCTCAAACCTTTTCAATTCAAGATACCTTAAATTCAAAAAATTCTTCTTTCACTATTCCTATGCTTGGTAAGCATAATGTATTAAATGCAGCCGGTTCAGCAATCATAGCGATGAATGAAGGAATTAAGATGACATCCATTAAAAGAGCTCTACTAAACTTTCCAGGAGTTGCTAGAAGGTTTGAGAGGTATGAGTTGTCTTTACCGAACCGCGATCTACTCCTCATCGATGATTATGGTCATCATCCTGAAGAAATTAGAAGTACATATGTATCTGCATTATCTGTCTTTAATCGCAGTGAAATAGTTATGATTTTTGAGCCTCATAGGTATACCAGAACAGAGCAATTATTTGATGATTTTGTAGATGTCCTAAAAAAATTAAAAGAGGTTTATTTACTCGAAATATATTCAGCATCAGAGCGTAAAATACCAAAAATTACATCTGCTAATTTAGTAAAAGCAATAAATAGAGAAGGAGGGAATGCCGAAATATTAAACCCTGCTAATTTAGCAAACAAAATTTTAAGTATGAAAAAATCAAATAAAGTCATAATTATGCAAGGCGCAGGCAAAATTTCTAGTTACCTTAAAAACTTTGTTGAATCATGTCAGGTAAAAAAATAATTGTTTTAAGTGGCGGAACTTCAGCTGAAAGAGAGGTTTCCTTAAAATCTGGAAGTCAGATTCACTCAGCTCTAATTCAGCTTGGTCGTCAAGTTGAGCTTGAAGATCTTCTAACAATTAATCAGATAAATTATCTGAAAAAAAATGTTGAGGTATTCATTGCGCTTCATGGTTTTGAGGGAGAGTCTGGAATTCTTCAAGATAAGTTAACCAATTTGGGAATAGATTACTTTGGCTCAAATGCACAAGGTTGTATCAATACATGGAACAAAGCTAATTGCAAAAAGATACTTATTGAAAATGGAATAAATACACCTAAATTTTTAACTACAAAAAATATCAAGGCTATGGAATTTCCATCAGATATTTTTTTGAAAAATGGTTTTTACATAAAACCATCTGAGGAGGGCTCATCCATTGACACATTTGCAGTTAAATCTAATGAGGAATTTAAATCTCTTAAACAGAATCTTGTAAATCCTGAAAGAGAATTTCTTATTGAAGAAACAATTAATGGAAGAGAATTTACGGTATCTGTTCTTAAGGGTAGGTGTTTGGCACCGTTAGAGATAATCCCTGCTAGCGGAATGTATGATTATCATGCTAAATACATTGCTGAAGATACAATTATTCAAAAAGCGCAACTTGAACCTGATCAGATTAAATTACTTTGTGATATTGCTCTTAAAGCTTGCACAGTCTGCGAATGCAAGGATTGGGCTCGAGTAGATGTTATGCAAAATGAAGATGGCAAATTTTATGTACTAGAGATTAACACTGTACCTGGAATGACAGACCACAGCCTTTTCCCAGCGGCTGCAAAAATATCTGGCTTGAGCTTTAATGAACTTATTCATGAAATCATAAGTGATGCTTAAGAATTTTTTGTTAGCCACATCTTTAGGTTTTATAAGTGGTTTTGAATTAAATATAGGTCTTAATTTAAACATTCAATTTTCTGAACCGTTAAAGTTCAATTATGAAAAAGAGTTCATGAATGAGCTTTATAATCTAAAAAAAACAAAAGAAGTAGAGCATTTACTAAATAATCAAGAATGGATTCAAGGATATGTGTACAAGAAATTTTATTTCAAAGCAGACTCTATATTTATTGAACAATCTGTACCGATTGGAGTGCTCAATAATGAGTTCTTCTTGGCAAAAAATAAAAATATTTTTCCAGTTGATTCAACATCAAACTCACTGCCACGTTTTAGCGTTCCTGAAAATAAAATTGATGAACTAATAAATCTCTTTATATTTCTTGACGATGAAATTCAAAAGAATCAGATTCTTATCAGTGAAATAAACTACGATTTTGGAAGCGGCTGGGAAATAACTTTAAATAATAAACAGAAAATAATTTTTGCTAGAAATATGAGCAATCAAAATATGGAGAGATTTCAAATCTTGATGAGATATTTGTACGCAAATAGTTTAAATCCTAGTATTATTGATATGCGAAATAAAAGTGGAGCAGCTTTGAAATATGGCAACTAACGGAAATAAAAAAGAAAATGATTATGTTGTTGCCCTGGACATTGGAACTTCTAAAGTTGTTTGTTTAATAGGGCAGCTTACTGACTCACATGCAGTTGAAATTGTTGCTCTTGGATCATACCCATCATCAGGATTAAAAAAAGGTGTTGTTGTAAATATTGATGCTACAACGGACGCTATTCAAAAATCTATGGATCAGGCAAAAAATTCATTTGATGGCAAATTAAAAAATGTTTACGTAGGTATTGCCGGAAATCATATTAAGAGCCTTAATTCACATGGCATTGTTGGTATTAAGGATAAGGAGGTTACTCCCTTTGATATTGACAGAGTCATTGAGGCTGCTCAGGCTGTGGCTATTCCCTCAGATCAAAAAGTACTTCACGTGCTTCCACAAGAATTCGTAATTGATGATCAAGACTCTATAAGAGAACCATTAGGAATGTCTGGAGTTAGACTTGAATCCCATGTTCATTTGGTAACTTGCGCTAATAATGCAATTCAAAACATAGAAAAATGCGTTAAAAGATGTGGAATCACACTAGATGGATTTGTTTTAGAGCAACTTGCAAGCTCATATTCGGTTTTATCAGAAGATGAAAAGGAGCTAGGAGTTTGTATTGTAGATATTGGTGGAGGGACAACTGACATAGCCATATTTAATTCAGGTTCTATTTCATTTACAGGTGTTATTCCAATTGCAGGTGATCAAGTAACCAGTGACATAGCTGTTGCACTTAGAACTCCAACGCCGCAGGCAGAAGAACTTAAACAAAAATATGGATGTGCCGTTGCAGAATTTACTACAGAATCTGAAACCATCGAAGTTGCTGGCGTTGGCGGAAGAGCTCCAAGAGAGTTATCTCGAAAAGCACTAGCGGAAATTGTTGAACCAAGATATGTTGAATTATTCGAGCTTGTGAAAGCTGAAATTCAAAGAAACGGTTTTGATGGAAAAATCCCTGCTGGCATTGTGTTAACGGGCGGTACTTCAAAGATGGAAGGAGTGGTGGAGCTTGCAGAGTCGATTTTCCAAACAAGCGTTAGGATTGGAGTCCCTGAAAACTTCAAAGGCATGGAGTCTGTTCTTAAAAACCCAATATATGCTACGAGTCTTGGTCTTTTGGGATATGGGTTTGATCAACTAAAGCAAGGAATTGCACTTGAGCAGAATAGAAGCCTTTTTGATAAGGCATTTGGCTGGCTAAAAAGTAATTATTAAATCTATTGCAAATAGATTTTTCATTCTCTAAAATGCGCTGACCTTGGTTATTTGCTAGCAAATAATCTTTAACCAAAAGGAAAGACATGAATCATTACGAACTTACTTTAATATTAAACCCAGATCTCGCTTCAAAGTTTGATCCCTATAAAGAGCACTTTGAGTCCGTTCTTTCACAACTAGGTTTTAACATCCACTATTGTGAAAATGTTGGTATTAGAGAACTTGCATACACAATTGGGATAAATAAAAAAGGCCATTATCTCATTTATCAATTAAATGGTGATCCTGCTAACATTAATGAGCTTGAGACCAAGATTAAATATGATAATTCAGTTATTCGCCACTTACTATTAAAAACTGAAACAGTCACTGAGTCAGACTCTTTTCTCACTCAAGATACAAAAGAAGCAAAGAAAAGGGCCGAAGAAAGAGCTCATGAGGCAAAACTAAAAGCTCAAGTACAACAGCAGCCAAAACCAACTCCAAGTGAAACTAAAGTGGATGAGAGTTCATCTGAAGAAAAAAAAGATGAAAGCCCTTCAGGTGAAGAGGAAAGTTCTACCACAGAGGAGACAACTTCAGAAAAAACTGAATCTGAAAATGAGGAGCAAGCATGAAGAAGTTAGCATTACCTGAAAATTTTGACCATAAGAATATCGATATTCTTAAACAATTTATTACTGAAACGGGAAAAATTATTCCTGCTAGAGTTTCTGGCATTACTGCCCCAGAGCAAAGAAAATTAACAAAGGCTGTTAAGATTGCAAGATTTCTTGCTTTGATACCATATACAGATAAACAAATATGAAAATTATTTTACTTGATAAGATTCCTAACCTTGGCGATATTGCTGATGTTGTTGAGGTTAACTCAGGGTATGCTAGAAACTTTCTTATACCTCAAAAAAAAGCAATGTTTGCTTCTAAAAACAATCTTGAATATGTAGCTGAAAGAAAGGCAGAGCTTGCTGCAGCATCAGCAGATGAAGTTTCTAGAGCTGAAGCAAAGGCATCGCAGCTAAAAGATCAGTCAGTGGAAATTAAAGTTCAAGTAACAGATGAAGGAGCCTTGTATGGATCTGTTGGAACTCGAGAGATTTCAGATGCATTTGCTGAGAAAAATCTTGAGGTTGATAAGAGTTATGTGCAACTTCCTGATGGACCTATCAAAGAGGTCGGCGATCATAAGATCAATCTTCTTTTTCACCCAGAAGTATCAACAGAAATAACCGTTATTGTTAAGCCTGAATAGTTGTCATTCACTGGATATGATGTAAAAATCATTTCCTATGCCTGAATATTCAAACGATCAAATTGACCAAGTAAGAGAGCTTGAAAGAGCTGTCCTAGGTGGCCTGATGCTTGAGACTGAGCGTTATGACAACGTGCGTTTGGTAATCTCTCATGCAGATTTTCAAGGTAAAGACCATCAATCGATCTTTGAATCGATGGGGGACCTTGTTAATGCAGGTAAACCACTGGATCCGATCACTGTTGCTGACCGACTCGATAGCAAAAATTTATTAACACGAGCTGGAGGTAAGAACTACCTTATTGAGCTTGCAAGCTCTTCTCCTTCTGCAGCAAATTTAGAAACCTATGCAGAGTTGATTAGGCAAAAATCAATATCAAGAAAGCTAATGAAGATAAATTCTGAAATAGCTGAATTAATTGTTAACCCTCAGGGAAAAGATGCTTCAGGTTTATTGGATGAAGCCGAATCCAAGATTTTTTCATTAAATGATGAGGCTGAGCGGACATCAACAAACATCCAAACACTAGAAAATCTAATTGAGAAGTCTATTGATAGGCTTAATGAACTCTCTCAAAGTGGATCAAGTCTAATCGGTTTCTCTTCTGGTTTTAAAGATCTAAATAAACAAACTCAAGGACTTCAAAAGGGAGACTTGATTGTTGTCGCTGGAAGACCAAGTATGGGAAAAACTTCCTTCGCAATGAACATCGCTGAGAATTTTCTATTAAATGAGGATGTTAAAGGTGGAGTATTGGTATTTAGTTTAGAAATGCCAGGCGAATCTCTTACAACCAGGCTTCTAGCTAGTCATGCAAAAATCAATCAGCAAAATGTAAGATCTGCCTCACTTTCCAACGAAGAGCTAAAAAGATTTATGGACTCTTCCTCTAAATTAAGGGAACTCCCTTTATACATTGATGATAGTTCCTTGTTATCACCAATGGAGCTAAGAGCAAGAGCAAGAAGAGTTTCACGACAAGAGGAGCATGGGTTATCTCTTATCGTTGTTGACTATCTTCAGTTAATGCAATTACCAGGCTCAACAGAGAATCGGGTTAATCAAATATCCGAGATCTCAAGATCTTTAAAAGCTCTTGCAAAAGAGTTAAATATACCTGTGATCGCTTTATCTCAGCTAAATAGAGCTGTGGAACAAAGACCAAACAAAAGACCTATGATGGCTGATCTGAGAGATTCAGGTGCAATTGAGCAAGATGCAGATCTTATACTATTTATCTATAGAGATGAGGTTTACAACGAAGATTCCGAAGAAGGTAATAAAGCTGAAATTATCATTGGAAAGCAAAGAAATGGCCCAATTGGAACTGTGAACCTATCCTTCTTGAAGGAATTCACTCGTTTTGAAGATTTCGCAGTGGACAGTTACTTTGATCCATTTCAATGAGCAAAGAGTCAGCTGAATTACATATAAATTTCTCTGTTATTCAGGATAATATTTCCTACTTGAAGACCAACATTAGTGATCATACAAATTTCCTATCTGTTATCAAAGCAAATGCTTACGGGCATGAACTAGAAGAATTTGTTTCAAGGCTAAATGATTTTACAGACGGCTTCGCAGTTGTAAGACTTGATGAGGCAATGAAGATAAGAAAAATCTCTAATAAGCCCATTCTATTAATGCAAGGTGTCTATCAGCAAAATGAAATTGATCAGGTAATTGAGCATAACTTAATGACCGTATTGCATACTCATGAACAAATTAATTTATACAAGGATATTCAATCCAAGACAAAGATATGGATTAAGTTTAATACAGGGATGAATCGATTAGGATTTCAAATGAGTGAGGCTGATCAAATTCAATCTTTTATAAATGATCAAAATGTCCTCATGACACATCTTGCCTCGTCAGATGATCCCTCTGATCCATCAAACCAGAAACAGATGAGCAAGTTTCAAGATCTCTACGAATCTTTTTCAACTAAATCTGAAAGAAGTATCTTAAATAGCAGCGGAGTAATAAATTTTCCAAGTCATGCATACGACTGGGTTAGATGTGGTATTGGTTTGTATGGAGGTGTTAGCGGAGTTTCTGAACTGAAAACAGCCGTGACCTTTAAAAGCAAAATCATTTCGATCAATAAAATTAAGAAAGGCGATGCAGTAGGTTACGGTGGAAGAATAAGAGCAAAGCAAGATATGTCAATTGCTGTTGTATATTGTGGTTATGCTGATGGATTTCCTCAATCAGCTCTTGATGGTACATCCGTACGAATTAATGATAAGGAGGCTAAAATGTTTGGAAGAGTCTCCATGGACTTAATTACAATTGATATAACGCATTTAAATGATGTAAAGTTTGGGGACTGGGTTGAGTTTTGGTCTCCTCAACATAGCATAAACAAATTTGCTGATTATAATAAACTAATCTCATACGAATTAATGACCAGGATAGACCAAAGAGTTAGACGAGTAATATATGAAAATTAATCAATTAGATTCAACTCCCAGAAATATTAGATACGAAGACGAGTTTGAGAGTCACATGACATCTGAAATCGCAGATGATGTTATTGAAATCTTTCAAACTCCATTAACCGGAACTTATAACTGGGATTACACTCTTCAGGATAATAGGATTAAAAAACTTTATGAGCTTGGCAAGGAGCTCAATTGGAATGCTAACATCGATGTAGATTGGTCTAAACCCTTTGAGCAGATTTCTGAGCCACCAGAATGGTTTTGGGATGACTATGAGCCTTACCAAAAATTATCTGATGAGCAAAAGATAGAATTTGCTAAACATAGAAATGCATGGAGCTTAAGTCAGTATTTGCATGGCGAACAGGGCGCACTGCTTGTAGCATCTCAGCTAACAAGTTGCGCTCCCACATATAACGCAAAACTTTATGCAGCATCTCAAACATTTGATGAAGCTAGACATGTTGAAGCTTTTAACAAATACATTCAAACTAGAACCAAACTAATGTATCCAATCGGAAATGCATTGAAATCAATCTTGGACAAAATTCTTACTGATCCTCGGTGGGATTTAAAGTTTATAGGTATGCAATTAATTATAGAGGGTTTGGCTCTAGCAGCTTTCCAAGCAACTCGTGATTTAGCAAAAGATTCTGTTCTCTACGATATGCTGGGTTTAATCATCAGGGATGAGGCAAGGCACGTAACTTTTGGAGTGAATTATCTAGAAGAATTTGTTGAAACTCTCTCACATGACGAAAAAGAGGATAGAGCTCAGTTTGCCTATGAGGCTTGTTTACTGAGTAGGGAGAGGCTTTTGTCGACTGATGTATATGAGCATTTTGGGTGGGATGTTGAGGATGCAAGACAATTCCAACTCGGCTCAGAAATAATGCAACATTTTCAAAAGCTTTTATTTTCAAGGGTTATGCCAAACTTATCAAGAATAGGACTGCTTACCGATTCAGTTAAAGAAAAATTTGATGATCTAGGTATATTGGAATTTGCTTCACTGCCAAGTGATGGTGATATTGATTGGGCAGATTTATCTCGACCTTTGTTCGAAGAATCTGCTTAGACTGTTTTTATTGACCCAATTATCTGATATTCTGTTATCCCATCTAATTAATTATTGTAGATGGCTCAAACTAAATATCTTTTCATCACAGGTGGAGTAGTTTCCTCATTAGGTAAGGGCATTGCTGCCGCGTCAATAGGTTCAATTTTCGAATCCAGAGGCCTAAAAGTATCTTTAATAAAAGTCGATCCATACATCAATGTTGATCCAGGAACAATGAGTCCTTTCCAGCATGGAGAAGTCTTTGTCACCAATGATGGCACTGAAACAGATCTTGATCTAGGCCATTATGAAAGGTTTGTAAGATTTCAAGCTAGCAAAAAAAATAATTTTACTGCTGGAAAAGTTTATGAGTCTGTAATTAAGAGAGAAAGAAAAGGGGATTACCTTGGAGGTACGGTTCAAGTTATTCCTCACATCACAGATGAAATTAAATCTAGAATCAAGAATGGAGCTAAAGGAGCAGATATTGCCATTGTTGAAATTGGCGGAACTGTTGGAGATATTGAAAGTCAGCCATTTATTGAGGCAATTAGACAGATGACGCTCGAGATGCCAAAAGAAAGAACAGCAATTGCACACTTAACCCTGGTTCCCTACATCAAAGTATCTGAGGAGTTAAAAACTAAGCCAACGCAACATTCAGTTAAAGAGCTCAGATCTCTAGGATTACAACCAGACTGCTTAATTTGCCGTTTAGAAAAAGATTTACCCAAAGACGAAAAAAACAAAATTGCTTCATTTTGCTCAGTTCATCCCGATAGCGTTATTTCAATGCATGATGCAGATACTGTTTATTCAATTCCTTTACTGCTTCATCACCAGGGAGTGGATAAGATTCTGATGAAGAGCCTTAACATTAAACAATCAAAGAAACCCAACTTAACTGATTGGAAAAGAGTGGTACAAGCTAAGCTGAATCCAAAAAAGGAAGCAAATATTGCAATCGTGGGTAAATACGTTGAACTGAAAGATAGTTACAAATCTTTAAATGAAGCACTTGATCATGCAGGCATTATTAATAAAGCTAAGGTGAACTTAACATTTATTGATGCAGCAAAGATAAATAAATCCAATGTAAAAAAGAATCTATCTTTTGCTGATGCTGTTCTAGTTCCTGGAGGATTTGGAGAAAGAGGCATTGAGGGAATGATTGTTGCATGTCAGTTTGCCAGAGAATCAAATATTCCTTATTTTGGTATCTGTTTAGGTATGCAGATTGCAGTTATTGAGTTTGCCAGAAACATTCTAGGTTTTAAAAATGCAAACAGCACTGAATTTAATCCCAAAACAAAATTTCCTGTCATTGGACTGGTTACAGAATGGAAAGATAAATCAGGAAATACTGAGTACAGGGATGATAGTTCCGATTTGGGAGGAACCATGAGACTTGGAGGTCAAACTTGTATCTTAAGGAAATCATCTTTATCTCATAAGCTCTACAAAGATAATAAGATTATTGAAAGGCATAGGCATAGATATGAGTTTAATCCTGAATACAGAAAAATTTTGAATTCAAACGGCATGTTAATTTCAGGAACTTCAGAAGACGGCAAGTTAGTAGAGATGATAGAAATCAAGAATCACCCATGGTTTATAGGCTGTCAATTTCATCCAGAGTTTACCTCTAACCCAAGAGACGGCCATCCATTATTTAACAATTTTGTCAGTAAAGCTTTAAAATTAAAAAGATGAGCATTCAACTTAATGGTTTTGAAATAGGTAATGACAGTCCTTTAACTGTCATGGGCGGGGTAAACGTTCTTGAGAATGAAGATCTTGTTATGCGGGTTGCAGAATCTTTTAAGGAAGCAACTGAAAAAAATAAAATTAATTGGATATTTAAAGGATCATTTGATAAAGCAAATAGAAGTTCAATTGATTCTTTTAGGGGCCCAGGACTCGAAGAGGGTTTAGAAATACTTCAAAAAGTTAAAGAGCATTTTAATGTTCCAATAATTACAGATATCCATGAACCTGACCAGGCTGTCCCTGTTTCAAAAGTTGCTGATATTATCCAAATTCCTGCTTTTTTATGCAGGCAAACAGACCTCGTGATTGCAGCAGCAAAAACTGGAGCTGTTATACAGTTTAAAAAGCCACAATTCTTATCAGCAATCGAAATGAAAAATGTTGCAAAAAAATGTGAATCTGCAGGAAATTCAAAAATCTTAATGTGTGAAAGGGGAAATGCATTTGGTTACAACAATTTAGTTGTAGACATGTTGAATTTTCAGGTACTCAAAGATATAGACTATCCGGTAATTTTTGATGTGACTCATTCACTTCAGCTGCCTGGAGGTCTAGGAAATGCTGCAGGCGGCCGAAGAGATTTATTTTTGCCACTTGCAAAATCAGGCCTAGCTCAAAAGATAGCTGGCTTATTTATTGAAGCTCACACCAATCCCGATGAGGCTAAATGCGATGGGCCATGCGCAATTAATACTACCAAGATCGGATCTTATCTTAGCGAATTAAAGGCATTAGATAATTTAATCAAGGACCAGCTTTCTAGATAGCTAATGGCAAACATTACATCAGTAAAAGCAATTCAAATATTAGATTCTAGAGGGCTACCAACTGTCTCTTGCAGGGTTGAAACTGATGATGGCCTGTCAGCCGTCAGCAAAGTTCCAAGCGGAGCTTCCACCGGTGAAAGAGAGGCTCTTGAATTAAGAGATGGCGGTAATGAATATCTCGGTAAAGGAGTATTAAAGGCAGTAAAGAATATCAATACTAAATTAGCTGATGTTTTAATTGGTATGGATGCAAGAAATCAATTTGAGATTGATCAAGCCTTGATAGATCTAGATGGAACTCCAGCAAAGAAAAACTTAGGAGCAAATGCTATTCTCGCTGCTTCAATTGCTACCCTAAGATCAGGTGCTAAATCTGCCAAATTACCTTTATATGAGCATGTAAATAATCTCTACTGTTCAAAATTTAAAGTAAATAAACGATTAAGTTTGCCTGTACCAATGCTGAATATTATTAATGGAGGAGAGCACGCCAATAATAATATTGATATTCAAGAGTTTATGGTGATGCCAATAGGTGCTGGGTCATTTAATGAGTGCATTCAGTGGGCAATAGAAATCTACGGAGCTTTAAAATCATTGTTAGCATCAAAAGGTCTCACTACAGCGGTTGGTGATGAGGGAGGTTTTGCTCCAGATTTAAAATCAAATCACGAAGCAATAGAACTAATCTTAAAATCGATTGAGGATTGTGGTTTTGAGGCTGGCAAAGATATTGTTTTAGCTCTTGATTGCGCAGCCTCAGAATTTTTTACAGATGGTAAGTATGTATTAAAAGGTGAAAATAAATCCTTGGATTCAAATGATTTTGTTGATTACCTAAAATCTTTAGTAAGTTCTTATCCAATTCGATCCATTGAAGATGGTATGGATGAAAATGATTTTAATGGTTGGAGCATCCTTACCAATGAGCTGGGCAATAGCATCCAGATTGTTGGAGATGATTTATTTGTTACTAATGTAAAAGATCTTCAACATGGCATAGATAAAAGTTTGGCTAATTCAATTCTCATCAAACTCAATCAAATTGGAACTGTTAGTGAAACGCTTGAAGCAATCAATCTTGCAAGTCAGAATAATTACTCAGCAGTAATCTCTCATCGATCTGGTGAAACAGAAGATAATACTATCGCTGATATTTGTGTTGGTGTAAGTGCAGGCCAAATTAAAACTGGAGCTCCTTGCAGATCAGACAGAACATCAAAATATAATAGATTGTTATGGATAGAATCTGATCTCGGCAACTCTGTCTCTTATGCAAATGAAGTATTTCTTTAATTTTATTATCCTTTTATCCTTAATTTTTTTAGTAATAAATAGTTTTTCAATATTTATTGGTGATGATGGAAGAAAGCTAAATAACGAACTCAAATCAGAGCTTAGTACTTATAAAAATGAAAGAGATTTGATCTTTGATATGAACGAAACCTTAGAGGAGGAAATTATTTCAATTCAAATGAGCGATTCATTTGTAGAAAGTTATGCAAGGGAAAAACTTGATCTTGTTAAACCAGATGAAGTTCTTATCGAAATAGACGTAACAAAAGATAATCCCAATGAGTAAAATCTATTTCATTGTTCCTGCAGCAGGTTTGGGTAATCGCTTTGATAGCAATCTTCCCAAGCAGTATTCAAGAGTTGGCCACGAATCAGTCATTGAGCGAACAGTTAATCGATTATCTCTTACAGATCCAGAAAAGATTATTATTCCAATCTCTGCTAAAGACGAGTTATTTGCATCTCAGTCTTTTTCACATCCTGATTTAATTATTAAGGCTTCAGGGGGACCATCGAGGCAAGTCTCGGTCCTAAATGCTCTAAATGAAATCAAGTTTTCTGATGACGATATAATCATAGTTCATGACGTCGTAAGGCCATTTTTTGAGATTGACTGGCTAAATAATCTTATTAATGATTTTCAAACAAGTAATGGTGATGGGTTAATCCCAGTGCTGGAATTTAATGACTCCATCAGAGATAGTTCAAACGAATTTAAACCAATGGATAGAAAAAGTTTGGTTCAAGTTCAAACTCCTCAAATATTTAATGCAAAAGTACTTCATGAATCACTGACGATTGCTGAAAAAGAGGGCTTGAAATATTCTGATGAATCTCAGGCAGTTGAGAATGCAGGTTTTAAGATTTCTTTTTCTAAAGGCTTGCCTAAAAACATCAAAATAACCACACCCGATGATCTATATTCTTTATCAGCACATGATGTATTCGTTGGAAGAGGTATAGACTTTCACAGGTATGCTATCAAAGAGAATTCAATTCTTAAATTGGCAGGAGTAGAAATACCTTCTGATTATCAGATTATCGCTCATTCTGATGGAGATATTATTTTGCATGCATTAGCTGACGCGATATTAGGAGCTGGAGGATTCAGGGATATAGGCCATTATTTTTCAGATAAGAGTCCTGAAAACTTAAATTTAAATAGCAAAAAAATTATTGAAAAGACGATGAATCTGATTTCGAAAAAACAACTTAAACTAAATAATGTTGATGTAACGATTGTAGCTCAAAAGCCTAATTTATCCAGTTACATAAGCGAAATGGAATTTTCGTTATCATCAATCTTAGACATTTCTTCGGATCGTATAAGCTTAAAAGCTACCACAACTGAAGGGATGGGTGAGATTGGAGAGGAAAATGGCTTAGCTGTCTATGCCTTAGCTACACTTAATAATTAAATGAGCATTTTAGTGACAAATGATGATGGCTTTGAAGCAATTGGTATTCAGGCGCTGTTAGCGTCTACAAAGACCCTAGATCCAATAATGGTTGCGCCAAAACAAAATTGTAGTGGCATGAGTGCTGCAATAAGCCTTCGAAAAGAAGTAAAAGTTAAACAATTAAATTTGAAGGAGTTTGTGGTCACAGGCACTCCTGCAGATTGCTCTTATTTTGGTCTATATGGAATGAACGAAAATAACATTGAGCAAGTTATCTCTGGAATTAATTTGGGAGCAAATTTAGGAACTGATGTCTTTTATTCTGGGACTGTCGGCGCAGCTATAGCTGGTATTAATTTAAAATATGCTCCTGTTGCGATATCGGTTTGTTCATTTTCCCCTAGAGATATTAGTTTTATTGCCGATAAAGCATTTGAGCTTATTCAGAAATTTAGATCCATTTCACTTCAGCAGAATTCATTAATAAACATCAACTTTCCAGATATTTTGAGACAAGATTACAAAGGTGAGCTCTATACAAAGCTTGCTAGAAGAGGGGCCCCAGAAGCTCCTAATATAATAAGTAAAAACGATCAACTAAGCTTTACTTTCAGTGCTTCAGGAGATTTTATCGACGGTCAAACTGATACAGATATGCAAGCCATAGAAAATGGTTACGTATCTGTTTCAATACTTAACTATGACATTAGCAATGCTAACGATCTTTTGGGTAGAGAAATAAGTCATGGAAGCTAAATCTGGATTTACATTTAAGCGAGTAAGGGAGCAAATGGTTGAAATGCTTCTTGAGATGGGAATCAAAGATTTTAGAGTTTTGGATGCAATGAGTCAGATTGCTCGTCATCAATTTCTTGATGAGGCCTTTTGGTCAAGAGCATATGAAAATAGATCTTTAACTATTGGGTATAAGCAAACAATTTCTCAACCATATATTGTCGCAAGAATGACCGAATTGTTAATTGAAAAAGCCAGTGGAAGGGGAAAAATTTTTAAAAAGATAATTGATATTGGTTCTGGCTCAGGCTATCAAAGTGCAATACTTTCATTTTTTGCAGAAGAAGTAATTGGTATTGAGAGAATAAAGCCACTAGCTTCAAAAAGCAGATCAACTCTTTTAAATTTAGGAATAAAAAATGTCTCAATTATAAATGGAGATGGTTATGTGCTTGATGGTCTAAAAAACGTTGATGGAATAATATGTGCAGCAGCACCACCAGAAATACCCGAAGATCTTATCAAGCTGTTAAAAAAAGATGCAAGACTAATTTTACCAGTAGGCTTTAAAGATATGCAGAAACTCATTTGTATTGAAAAACAAAATAAAAATTCATATGAAAAATTTGAAGTGGAAGATGTAGCTTTTGTTCCAATGCTTGGAGGAATCAGCAGAAATGGTGATTAATTTTAAAAATGAAAAATAAATTAAGGTACTCATTGGCTGGATTTTGCATGGGTATTGCGGAGTTAATTCCAGGTATCTCTGGAGCTACCATTGCATTGCTCTTTGGCATTTATAAAAATTTAATATCTATCCTTTCAAATATTAAGTTATCAAAAAAAATATTTTCAAAAGAATATTTTGTAAATGATCTTCAGATTTCACTAATGGTATTTCTTATTTTCTCGATGATTGCAGCAATCTTATTATTTTCAAATCTTATTCACTATCTGATCGAAAGTCATTCTTCTGAGTTTTTTAAAATTTTGTCTGTAATTATGGTTTTAGTTTCCTTAAGAATATTCTTGTTTCATCCTGTTTCTGAAAGATCCCTTCAAAGATTGTTATTTGTAATTGCTGGTGGCTTGATTGGTTACCTCTTATCTCTTTTTTCTGTAAATTTTGAGGAATTTATATTTTTTCTTTTTATAGGAGGCTTTATAGCATTTACTTTTTTTATAATTCCAGGAATATCAGGAAGTGCAATTTTATTAAGTATTGGATTGTATGAGACAGTGATTACATCTATAGCAACATTCGAGGTCTTAAATTTACTAGTATTTGGTTTGGGTTGTGCTGCCTCATTAATTTTAATGCCAAAGTTAATTAAAAAAATTTATGAACAAAACAGTCTAGCTATGGATACTTTTTTTGCAGGTTTAATTCTTATTTCTGGAATTTTTTTGTGGTAAAGATTTTACTAATAGTTTTAATGATAAGCTCATGTTCAACAATTAGTAATTTTTATGAAAAAACATTCACTGAGCCTAAAGAAATTTATCTAGTAAAAAAGGGTGAAAATCTTTATTTAATATCTAGAAAACTTAACATAGATATTTTTAATTTGATTGAAATCAATAACCTAAAGAGTCCCTATAAAATCTTTCCCAATCAATCATTAAAACTACCTGATCGTAAAGCTCAAGATCCCTCTTCAAAAATCAAATTCGTTAACAAACCTGTCAATCTAAATACATATAAGGAGGAGGCAAGGAATTGGATTACTTTTTATGCATCTGAAGGGACCACAGTATTTTCAGCAGATGCAGGCGAAGTTATTATTTCGGGCCCTGATATTCCCGGCTATGGAAATATGATAATCATTAAGCATTCAAAGGGCATATTAAGTGTTTACGCACACTTGAATAAATCATTAGTCTCCAAAGGGGATACCGTGACATCAAATCAACCTATTGCAAGTGTTGGTAAGTCAGAGAGTTCAGTCTCCATGCTTAAATTTCAACTTCGTAAAGGTGATTCGTCTATTTCGACCAAAGACTATAAATTTTTGTAGTTATCTTTCTAAAAGATGTTTTTTTTCTTTTACCTCTTCAAACTCCTCGCATTCAGGGAGGGGGGTCTTTTGTTCGGTAATATTTGGCCAAACTTCAGATAATTCGGCATTAATCTCAATAAATTCGATTTGATCATCGGGAAGCTCATCTTCTGAGAAGATTGCATCAACAGGACATTCGGGCTCACATAAAGCACAATCGATACATTCATCAGGATGTATAACAAGAAAGTTTGGACCTTCATAAAAACAGTCAACAGGACATACCTCGACACAGTCTGTATGTTTACATTTAATGCATGATTCAGTAACTATAAAAGCCATTAAAAGAATTCTAACAACCTCTTATAATCAAGTCAGTATTAATTTTTTTTATTTACTTTTCTTTATTTTTTTATATACTGTATAAATATACAGTAAACGGAGAAAATCATGTCAGATAAAACCAAAAATTTAAATGAAGCCTTGTCTCAAATAGAAAAGCAGTTTGGTAAAGGCGCTGTTATGAAAATGGGAGATAGAGAAAATACTGATATACCATCAGTATCAACTGGTTCTCTTGGCTTAGATATAGCCCTTGGAATTGGTGGACTTCCTAAGGGTAGAGTTATAGAGATTTTTGGTCCTGAGTCTTCTGGTAAAACAACCCTCACACTTCAGGCCATTGCTGAATGTCAAAAAGAGGGTGGTACTGCAGCATTTATAGATGCAGAGCATGCACTTGATCCATCTTACGCTGAAAAGTTAGGTGTTAATGTTGATGAACTACTTTTATCCCAACCTGATACTGGAGAGCAAGCTTTAGAGATTACTGACATGCTTGTTAAATCAAACAGCGTCGATCTTATTGTTGTAGATTCAGTTGCTGCTTTAACTCCCAGAGCAGAAATTGAAGGAGAGATGGGTGATCATCATGTTGGCTTACAGGCTCGTTTAATGTCGCAGGCTTTAAGAAAGATCACAGGTAATATTCAACGATCAAACGCGATGGTTATTTTCATTAATCAAATCAGGATGAAGATTGGTGTCATGTTTGGTAATCCTGAAACCACAACTGGTGGAAATGCTCTTAAATTTTATTCTTCAGTCAGGCTTGATATCAGAAGAATAGGATCTGTTAAAGAAGGTGATGAGGTTATTGGTAACGAAACAAGAGTCAAAGTTGTAAAAAATAAAGTCTCACCTCCATTTAAGCAAGCTGAATTTCAAATCATGTATGGCCAAGGAATAAATGTTGAAGGAGAGATTCTTGAATATGGACAAAAGCTTGGGCTTGTTGAAAAAGCAGGTGCTTGGTATAGCCATAATGGAGAAAAGATAGGACAAGGAAAGGTTAATGCTAGTAATTTCTTAAAAGAAAATTCAAAGATTAAAAATAGTCTGCTTAAAGAAATAAGAAATTCTTACATTAATATTAAAAACAAATCTAAAAAATAAAGCTTGTTTATAAGCTTTAAAATTGTTTAACATAGTCTTTCATTAAGTAGAGGAAAGAAATGTCAAATAATGCATACATTGTCTCAGCAGTCAGGACAGCTGGGGGTAAGAAAAATGGCCGTTTGTCAGCATGGCATCCAGCTGATCTTGGAGCTAAGGTTTTAGATGAGTTAGTTTATAGGTCTGGGATTAAACCAGAATTAATTGATGATGTTATTTTTGGTTGTGTTGACCAAGTTGGTGCACAGTCAGGTAACGTAGCCAGGAATGCAATTTTATCTTCCTCTTTGCCAGAGTCAGTTCCAGGTACTTCTGTTGACCGTCAGTGCGGGTCATCACAGCAAGCAATTCACTTCGCAATACAAGCAGTAATGTCTGGGACACAAGATGTTGTTGTTGGTGGTGGCGTTGAAGTTATGTCTATAGTTCCAATTGGAGCAAGCATTAAAGATGGTTATGAGGCAGGTCACGGACTTCCTTTTGATTCTGATGGCATTAAAGAGAATTATCCAGGAGTATTCTTTTCTCAATTCACTGGTGCAGAGTTAGTTGCAAAAAAATGGAATCTTTCAAGAGAAACATTAGATCGCTTTGCCCTCTCAAGTCATGAAAAAGCAATTGCTGCTACTGAGGGTGGATATTTTGAAAAAGAAATCTTGCCCGTAGCTGGAAAGAATGCAGAAAATAATAATGAAATGTTACTTCATGATGAGGGCATAAGATTTGATGCAAGTTTTGAAGCATTATCAGGGTTAAATCCAATAACTGAAGATGGTGTGATTACTGCTGGAAATGCAAGTCAAATTACTGATGGTGCTGCTGCAGTTTTGGTATGCAATGATGCTGGGCTTAAAAAAGTAAAAGCAGATCCTATGGTTAAAGTAAAAGCAATTAGTGTTGTAGGAGATGATCCAATTTACATGCTAACCGGACCTATTCCAGCCACTCATAAGGTCCTAAATGCTGCAAAAATGAAAATTGATGAAATAGGTTTATATGAAGTTAATGAGGCTTTTGCACCTGTTCCACTAGCTTGGGAGATTGAAGTTGGTGCTGATCAAGAAAAGCTCAATGTTAATGGTGGTGCAATGGCACTAGGGCATCCTTTAGGTGCGACAGGTGCCAAGCTTATGACAACTCTTATTTATGAGATGCACAGAAGAGATGTTAAGTATGGATTGCAAGCAATTTGTGAAGGTGGCGGAACTGCAAATGCTACGATTCTTGAAAAAATTTAGCTATATACCCGTTTAATTCTTCAGGCTTAATGAGGTCCTTGGTACCTCTTCTAGGGGATACCTCAATGAGGCCATCATTTTTTAGAGATTTACCTATTATGATATTGAGTGGAATTCCAATCAGTTCTGAGTCTTTAATCTTTTTTCCAAATCGCTCATCCCTATCATCTAACATTACTCGAAAATCACTTTTTTCAATTTCATTGTAAAACTTAATCGCTGATCCATCTAAGTTATCTGTAAGATCAATAACATTTATTTGGATTGGCGCCAGACCCTTTGGCCATGCGATACCAAACTCATCATTATTCTGCTCTATTGACGCTGCGACCATTCTTGAAATTCCAATTCCATAGCAGCCCATATATGGATTAACCTCATTTGAGTTCGCATCCTGAAGACTCAATTTCATTGACTCTGAATATACCTGACCTAATTGGAAGATATGTCCAACCTCAATACCTTTAATTAGTTGAATTTTCCCACCTTCCGGAAATTCTTGACCCACTAATGAGGACGGATCTTGATCTTTCTCAAGAAGAAGTTCCGAGTTAATTGCGATTTCTGAACTATCTGAAACAGCTAATACATCTTCACCATTTTCAGCTAACACATGAAATTCCTCTGATTTATCTCCACCGATTGCACCAGAATCTGCTTTTACAACCTTGAACTCAAGCTCTAAACGTTCAAGTATTTTTTTATAAGCAGATCTAAAGTCTTGATATGTTTGATTTAAGCATTCTGAATTCATATGAAAGCTATAGGCATCCTTCATCAAGAATTCTCTTCCTCTCATTACTCCATAACGAGGCCTTATTTCATCTCTAAATTTTGTTTGAATTTGATAAAGTGTTAGGGGTAAGGATTTATAACTATTGATGTTGTTTTTGACTAAATCTGTAATTACTTCCTCATGTGTAGGCCCTAAACAAAAATCTCTATCATGCCTATCTTTAATTCTTAGAAGCTCAGGTCCAAATTTACCCCATCTATTTGATTCGTCCCAAAGCTCTTTTGGCTGTACCATTGGCATAAAAATCTCTTGGGCGCCAATATTATTTAGCTCTTCTCTCACAACATTTTCAATTTTTTTGAGGACGATAAGCCCAAGTGGCAGCCAGTTGTATATACCTGAGGCGACTTTACGAATCATGCCAGACCGAAGCATGAGTTGATGACTAATTATTTCAGCATCTTGAGGTATATCTTTAATTTTAGGTATGAAAGTTTTGGATGCTAACATTTTTAATAACAAATAATATTTAGTTTATAATTCTATAATTTTTTGAGGGACATATGCCGATTTATGAATATAAATGTTCAAATTGTTCACATGAATTTGAAAAGATTCAAAAAATAAGCGAAGAACCAATTAAGGAATGTCCTAAGTGCAATAAAAAGTCAGTTTCAAAGCTTATATCAGCTCCTTCATTTAGATTAAAAGGCTCTGGTTGGTATGAAACTGATTTTAAAACAGGTAATAAAAAGAATATAGTAGAATCAGGTACTGAGAATAAAAAAGACTCTGCTGCAAAGGAAACAAAAAAAGACACTAAAACGTTACCCTCTAAATCTAAAAAGGCAAATTAAAATGAGAACTCACTACTGCGGTCATATTGATTCAACATTAGAAGAAACTGATGTTGAAATATCAGGATGGGTTCACAAAAGAAGGGATCATGGGGGAGTAATTTTCATCGATCTTCGAGATATAAAAGGCATTGTTCAAGTTGTAGTTAATCCAACAGAAGAATTTGCATTCAAAGCAGCTGAGAAGTGCAGAAATGAATACGTACTAAAAGTTTTAGGTAATGTTAAGAAAAGATCCCCAGAAACCATCAATCCAAATATGCATACTGGTGAAGTTGAAGTTATTGCCAGCTCACTAGAAATTCTAAGCGAAGCAAAGACTCCAGTATTCCCACTTGATGATTATCAGGAAGTTGGAGAGGAGGTAAGGCTTAAAAATAGGGTCCTTGATCTAAGAAGGCCAGAAATAAATACACGAATATTGTCGCGTTCAAAAATTTCATCTTCAATTAGGCGGTTCCTTGAAGATCAAAATTTTAATGAGATTGAAACTCCAATATTAACAAAGGCTACACCTGAGGGAGCAAGAGATTATGTTGTCCCTAGTCGAGTCAATCATGGATCTTTTTATGCTCTTCCTCAATCACCACAGTTGTTTAAGCAACTATTGATGATGGGTGGTCTTGATAAATATTATCAAATAGCAAGATGTTTTAGGGATGAAGATCTTAGGGCGGATAGACAACCCGAATTTACTCAAATTGATATTGAAGCTTCATTTATAAGTGAAGATGAAATTATTGAACTATCTTCAGAACTTATTAATCTCCTTCTTGGTCAATTCACAGATTATCAAGAAGCTGAAATTCCTTCAATGACTTATGAAAAAAGCATGGAGCTTTATGGTTGTGACAAACCTGATCTTAGGATTCCATTGAAGCTTATTAATATAGCTGAAATTGTAGTGAATGAAGAATTCAAAGTCTTTGCTGACCCAGCTAAAGATAAAGGATCGCGCATTGTTGCATTAAATGTTCCAAATGGCGCTTCATTGTCAAGAGCTCAAATAGATAACTACACAAAGTTTGTTGCTAAATTGGGCGCTAAGGGATTGGCTTACATCAAAGTTAATTCTAAAAAAATTGACGACATGCAGTCACCCATATTGAAGTTTTTATCAGATGAGGCGGTCACAAACATTGTTGATACAGTTAAGTCTGAAGCTGGAGATTTAATTTTCTTCGGTGCTGGCCCAAAAGATGTTGTTAATCTAACTATGAGCTCATTAATAAAAGAGCTGGGTCAGGAACTAGATTTATATACCTCAAAATGGGCTCCTTTATGGATAAAGGATTTTCCAATGTTTGAAAGAAATAAGGATGGCAATCTAACTTCATTACATCATCCTTTCACACTTCCTAAGTGTGATGTTCAGGAACTTATTGAGGATCCTGAGAAGGCGCATGCCTATGCTTACGACATAGTATTAAATGGTTATGAAATAGGCGGAGGATCCTTAAGGGTATATTCAAGCAGGATGCAAAGCGCAATTTTTGAAATATTAAACATTTCAAAAGATGAAGCGAGAGAAAAATTTGGATTCTTAATCGATGCATTGGAGTCAGGGTGTCCGCCTCATGGTGGAATAGCATTTGGCCTTGATAGAATAGTCATGTTATTAACTGGAACCACCAACATCAGAGATGTTATTGCGTTCCCTAAAACTCAAACTGCAACTTGTATGCTCACTGATGCTCCAGGAGGTATTTCAGCAGAACAATTGAAAGAATTAGCCATAAAGCCTTTGGCTAAAAAGGAGTAAACCGTGGCAGGTCATTCTAAGTGGGCAAATATCAAGCATCGAAAAGCTAGACAGGATGCAAAAAGAGGCAAGATTTATACTAAATTAATTCGTGAAATCACTGTAGCTGCAAAAGGAGGACCAGACCCTGCAGATAATCCAAGACTGAGATTAGCTCTGGATAAAGCTACCAGTGAAAATATGCCCAAAGATACAATTAATCGTGCAATTCAAAGAGGCTCTGGTACTGGAGATTCTGCTAATCTTGAAGAAGTAACATATGAAGGATATGGACCTAATGGAGTAGCTATTCTGGTTGAGACTATGACAGATAACAGGAATAGGACAGTAGCTGATGTAAGGCATGCATTTACCAAATTTGGGGGAAACCTTGGAACAGATGGATCAGTAGCCTATCTTTTTAACAAGATAGGTTATATTTTTATTTCCTCTCAAGCCAATGAAGATGAACTCTTTGATTTTGCTATCGAGGAAGGTGCAGATGATATAGAAAATACCGACGATCAGTTCATAATCTCATGTTCAGCAAATATATTTAGTGATCTTGTCGAAAAAGTTAAGTCAAATGGGTACGAAGTTATAAATGCAGAACTTTCAATGAAAGCAGAAACAACCATACCGCTAGATCAAGAGGCCTCTGAAAAAGTTATCAAGATACTAGACTTCATGGATGATATAGACGACGTACAAGAAGTTCACACAAATGCTGAATTTTCAGATGAGTTGGAATTAGGAGTTTAATTTGGCAATCAACTCAAGAACGAAGGGAGCGAATTTTGAGAGAGAAATTGGTAATTTACTTCAGGAAAAACTAAGTCTAACGAACCCAGTAAAAAGAATTTTAGAGCAAACGAGGACAAAGGAGCTGCCCGATTTAAAAATGGGTAGATGGTGCATTGAATGTAAAAGATATGGACCAGGCAGCGATCCTCTTGATGAATGGTGGGATCAAGTAATTGCCTCTTCGGGACCTAGTGGATTACCCGCACTTATATATAAATTCAATCGTAAGCCTATAAAAGTAAGATTACTTGGGGAAACTATTTCAGATGAACTTATAGGATCAGGAATACTAATTGACATTTCATTTGATGATTTCATAGAACTTTTACAATTAAGATTCCAAAAAGATATAGATTTTCATAATCAACAAGATGAAGTGCAATGACTTTAGTTTAAAAGTTTTTGTTGAGGACACTGATTTCCAAGGGTTTGTCTATCATGCTAATTACTTAAAGTATCTTGAAAGAGCTCGAACTCAATTTTTAATAGATAATCAAATCTCTCAATATAATACAGATGGATTTTTTGTAATCAAGAATATTAATATTACCTATTCTTTTCCTGCTAGGTTGGAGGAAAATTTGCTAGTTAAAACTGATGTTCAGCTTAAGACAAAGGCAAGGATGATATTTAATCAAACTATTGAAAATATTAATACAAAAAAAATTTGCTGTGAGGCTACTATTGAGGTCTGTTTTTTAGATAAGATAAGCAATAAACCAAAAGCTTTTAATAAAGGCTTGCTAGAATTAATTACACATGAATGAATTATCTCTCATTGAACTTTTTGCTCAAGCAACCTTAATTGTAAAAATAGTAGTAATTATATTAATTATTGCATCAATAATTACTTGGCTAATCATTGTTGAGCGATACCTTCATTTTCAAGAAGCTGAAGAATTTAATAACGAATTTGAGATATTATTTTGGAATACAAAAGATCTTCAAAAGTTATTTAAAAGCATCAGCTCAAAAGATGCATCTGAGTTGATTGGACTTGAAAGAGTATTTTATTACTCTTATAAGGAAAATATTAAACTTAAAGATCTTAAAATAGACTCACAAACAAAATCTGAAAATATCAGTCGATCTATTAGAATTGCTATCTCAAAAGAGGAAGGTGTTCATACAAAACATCTTCAATATTTAGCAAATGTTGGATCCGTGAGTCCATACATCGGGCTTTTTGGAACAGTGATCGGTATTGTTAATGCATTTCAGGGTTTATCCGATGCAACCCAGGCTACTATTAATGCTGTGGCGCCTGGCATATCCGAGGCATTAATTGCAACAGCCCTTGGACTATTTGCGGCTATACCCGCTGTTCTTGCTTTTAATAAATTCACTGTTTCAACCGAAGCACAGATTAAGTCTTTATCAGTTTTTGGTGAGGAGTTAGTAAGCATATTTTCATATTCAAAATAAATTCAATTGATCTATCAGCCATCAAATCAAAAAAAATTAGCAGCAGAAATTAATGTTGTTCCTTACATAGATGTGATGCTGGTCTTGCTAATTATTTTCATGATTCTTTCACCTCTACTCATTCAAGGAGTTGATGTAGATTTACCCCAAACAGACACAACAAAGATGTCTATAGAAAGTGAGCCTATGGTCATATCAATAAATGATGAAGGTAATTACTTTTTAAATTTAGGCGATGAATCGATTTCAATATCACTTGCAGAACTAAAATCAAAGGTTCAAGTGATATTTAATGCAAATCCTGATATAGAGGTTGTTATTCAGAGTGATGCGTCAACCCCATTTGATTTTGTTGCAAAGGCTCTTGCTTCAATTCAAGCGATAGGCGTTGAAAGCGTTGGCATAATAACCACAGGATATGAAAGCTAGAATCAGATACCTGAATGCAGCATTAGTAACTTTTTTGATGCATGGATCTATTATTACTTATTTATTTTACTCTGCTGCTCTATCTCCAAGTTATGAGTTAATCACAAAACCTGTCATGGTTAAGTTAAGCTTTGATATACCCCAAAATAAACAACGCAATACCAATGCTCCTGTTAACAAAACAAATACACAAACCATTAAATCAAAGCCTATTGTTTCAGCTCCCTCAATAATCCAAGCCCCAGAAATTACTAGAACTTCAATCAATGAATTAATTAATCAAGAAAGAGATTTTCTTGAGGTTGAAAGTGCTTCCATTCAACAGAAATATGCATCTATGGTAATCCTTATGATTGAAAATGCATGGATAAAACCAAGAAATATTCCTAAAGATTTAAGTGCAGGATTGAGACTAATCGTAAATAAATCAGGCAGAATTCTTCAATCTGAATTAGTAAGAAGCAGTGGTAATTTGCGTTTTGATAATTCTGCTCTTCAGGCAATTTCTAGAACAGATTCATTTTATTTTTATGATGAAATTCCAGATGAAATTTATAAAGAAAGCTTTAGAATTATCAATCTAAAATTTAATCCTGATAATGACTAAAAGTTTTATTTCTATTTGTATCTTCTTTTCAATTTTTAGTTCAGCTGAGCTTCTTCTTGAAATAACTCAAGGATCTGATAATCCTATCAATCTTGGGATCTATGAAATATCTAATCAAGAAAAGGAGCACTCACTTATTAAAAATATAATTCAAAATGACTTAATTCGGACTGGAGAGATTAAATTTATTGAAGGGATTGATATTGTTCCTCTCCCTGAAAATGAAGAAGAATTTAATTACAGCGGGTGGAAAATATTAGGTCTTGATTATGTTGTTATTCCAAGCATTAAGAATCCAGATAAAAATTCTATTGAATATCGATACCGAGTTTTTGATGTATCTAGAAAAAGAGAAGTGCGATCTTCAACTGTTTTTGGTTTATCTTCAAACTTAAGACAAGTAAGTCATTACGCAAGCGACGGAATTTATGAAGCCATTACTGGAATTGAAGGAGTTGCCTCAACGAAGTTACTTTACGTTAATGAGATTTCATTAAAGAATGAAAAATCATATAGGCTAATGGTTTCAGATGTTGATGGTTATAACGAAAGAACCTTGTTGAACAGCCCTGAACCAATAATTTCACCTGCATGGTCCCCTAAGGGAGATAAGGTTGCTTATGTTTCTTTTGAAACAGGAATTGCAAATGTTTACATCCAAGATCTAGCAACTGGAGATCGTGAATCCATCCTTGAACAAAATACTCAAATAAGTTCCCCTGCCTGGTCACCTGACGGAAAGTATCTATCCCTTACACTTTACCAAGATGGTAATGCTGAAATTTATCTTTTGAGACTACGAGATAAAACGTTAACCAGATTGACCAATCATTATTCAATTGATACTGAGGCAATATGGTCTCCAAGAGGAAATAAAATATTATTTACATCGGGCAGGTCTGGCTCACCTCAACTATATGAAATTAGTTTGAGAGGCTTACGGTCAAAACCAAAAAGAATTACATTTGAAGGTACATATAATGCAAAAGGCTTATATCTGCCTGACGCAAATGGAAATATTTTTGTCCATAGAGCTAAATCAGGAAGTTTTCACATAGCATTAAAATATAAAAGAGAAAACTTTATAAGAATTCTGACCGAAGCTAGATTAGATGAGTCACCCAGTGTTGCTCCTAATGGAAATATGGTAGTCTATGCAATATCAGATGATAATAAAGCTAAGTTAGCAATACTTAGTTTAAACGGTGCTAGATTTGTGCTCCCTTCATCCCAAGGAGTTGTAAGAGAGCCAGCTTGGTCCGGATTTGTAAGATAACTGGAGAAAAAATGGTAGTTACACTAAACAAGCAAATAATTTTAAAAATAATTTTACTTACTATTGTTATAGGGGCCTCTTCATGTAGTTCTGTGAGAGTAACTAATGAATCTGTTGTTGAAGAGGGTGTAAGAGGGGTTACAATTTCTAAAAAAGCTCCTGAAACTCAAGCAATTCTTGCAAACGCAACTGTTTATTTTGAGTATGATTCTTCAAGATTAACCAGTAAATCAATTCAAACTTTGAAAGGTTTAATCTCAGTACTAGAAAACAATAGGAATCTAGATATAGTCCTTGAGGGACATGCTGATGAGAGAGGAACTAGGGAATACAATCTTGCCTTAGGTCAAAGAAGAGCTGAGTCTGTTGCAGCTTATTTGTTATCTAATGGAGTAAGCAGAAGTCAGTTAAAAACTATTAGCTATGGTGAAGAAAGGCCTGCGGCACTAGGTTCAAATAATGCATCTTGGGCAAAAAATAGACGCGTTGAAATTAAATAACTTTTAGTTTGCTTAAATTTTTTATTAGCCTTGCATTGGTTTTTACTGGAGTACTGGTCTCTCAAGATCAATCCCCAGATGACATTCTCTTTCTAAAAATACAAGAACTTGAGGAGGAAATTGCATTTTTGCGTTCTGAACTAGAATCTCAAGCTTACTTATTAGAGAAACTCCAGAATGAAAACCTAGATAATGCAGAGAAAAGCTCATCCAATGATAATGATTCTCAGGTGTTTAGATTTGAAGGCATTAATGATGATGAGACTATAGATGAGCTTTATCAGAAAGGTATTAACTCTTTAAACCTTAATGAATTAGATGCCGCTGAAGGGGCATTTTTAAAGCTTGTTGAAAATTATTCTGATGAAGAAAAGTTACCTTTAAGTCTTTTTTGGTTAGGTGAGATTTCATTAATCTCATTGAAATATGAAAACTCTAAGGATTATTTCTTGAGTTTGGTAAGCCAGTTTCCAGATCACTGGAGATCTCCACTTGCTCATAAGAAGATTGGAGATGTTTATCTTTCACAAGGTCTTAATGACGAGGCAAAAGAAAAGTATCAATATGTTGCAAATTCATATCCAGAAAATACTGCAGCATCTTTAGCCTTGCAGATCTTGGAAAATATGGAATAATCGCATCTTTTATTCTATGAAAATTTATGGGTCGCTAGCTCAGTTGGTAGAGCAGTTGGCTTTTAACCAATTGGTCACAGGTTCGAATCCTGTGCGACCCACCATCATTTTTAATATTAGTTGATAAATTAGATTTATGGACTTCTCCAAAGAAAAAATTTTTTCAGGATTTACCCTAAAAGCTGTCCTAGCAGCAGTTTTCTTCTTTTTAGTTTTATTTTCTTGGTATACCTTGAGACCAATTAGAAATGAAATGGCAGTGCAGAATGAGGAAATACTTCCATGGTTGCTAGGGGTAGGAGCCATGGTGATGTTGTTACTGAATCCAATTTATTCATGGATTGCTTCAAACAGTAATGTAAAAAAAGTACTAAGCTTTAGCTACCTTTTTTTTATTTCAAATATTATTCTTTTTATTTTTGCCTGGTCCTTTTTTGGATTACAAGAATCTGTTTGGGTTTCAAGAATCTTTTATGTATGGGCAAACGTATACTCTTTTTTTGTAGTTTCAATTTTCTGGGTGGTTGTTATAAATCTTTTCCGAGGGGTTGATAGGGCCTCATATGGAGTTATATCAGCTGGCGGTTCAATAGGTGCTTTTTTAGGAGCAACCATTTCCGGACTTCTCTCTAACACGTTCACTGAATGGGGTATGATATTTTATGGGTTGATTTCTGCATCCTTGCTTCTGTTGGCAATGTTTGTCGGTATCCACATCATCAATATTTCTTCAAATGAAAACATAAATGATACTGCCGGAGGAAAGAGTTTTGATGGAATAAAGAATGTAGTTACCGATACTCAATTAAGATCAATAGCTATTTATATGTATCTCTGGACTGCTCTTATGACGGTGCATTGGGTTACATCTATTTCGATTATTGGTGATTGGACTTCGGATAGTGCTCAAAGAATTTCATTTTTTTCTCAAGTTGAGCAGGTCGTAATTCCCTTGACTTTAATTACACAATTATTTTTAGTTAACTGGTTTATTAATTTTTTTGGATCACAAAGAATATTAATCAGTTATGGATTTATATTTTTGATAGCATTCATGGGGTATTTTTTGTATCCAAATATCATGTGGGTAGCTATCGTTACAGTTTTCTTGAGATGGTTCGAGTACGGTTTAAACAAACCAACTCGTGAAATAGTTTTTAGCAAGCTTGCAAGGAATGATAGGTTTAAATCAACAGTACTTGTGGATACATTCATGGTAAGAATAGGGGATTTCTCTGGGTCAGGCTTCATTGCTCTCAATAAGTTTTTAGGAGTTGCATCCTCCCAAATTCCTTTACTAGCAGTTCCATTTGCTGGGATTCTTTCTTATTTTGGGATGAGGTTTGACTCGAAGTTCGAAGAATAATTATCTTCTTATTTGATTTTTCTTAATTTCATTAATTTTTGTCAATATACTTTCTGTAACTTGAAAGTTATTTTTTACGAGTCGCAATGCGAATTGGAATTCATTCATCGCTTCTAGATCTTTTCCAAGAAGAAGATAATACTCACCCCTGCTCATGTGATAGCCAATGATATTTTTTGCAGATCGCTGAATTTCTGATAAGAGGAGCCACAAGTTTGGATTTTGATTTTTTTTAATTAATTGATCTCTAATTACTTGCTCCGCTAAAAGAAATTCACCATTACCAGCAAGAATCCTCCCTTTAGTAACTGAAGCAGGATAATTATTTGGTGCAACCTTTAGTATTGAATTTACTACATTTAGAGCCTCATCATAAGATTTAGCCTCAAAGAGGATTTCTGCTTTAATTGTTTGGAGAATAAGGTTTTTCGGAAAGCTTTCAATTAGTTTAGATAGAATTTGATTTGCCTCATCAAATTTTCTATTTTCGGTAAGGGCTGTTACCAACGAGATTGAATTTTGGATGGTTGATTTTTTCTCGTTCTCACCTTTGAAAAACGCTTCGGCATTTGCATTACGGTTAAAGTATTTAGCCTGAATTCTCCCTTTAATAAACTGATATTCTGGTGAGTTAGTTTTTCCACCATCTACTCCAACTTGGTCAGCTGCATTAAAAGCATCATTGATTCTTGAAGATGTCACAGGGTGCGTTAGCAAAAATTCAGGTGGTATATCACCAGATAGGCGTCTGATTTTAGCCATATTTTCAAACATTTCCCCCATTGATTTAGGGTCATATCCTGCGTTAATAAGGTTATTGAAGCCAAATCTATCAGCTTCTCTTTCAAAAACACGACTATACCTTAACTGTTCCTGAGCAAGCGCTGCAGGGCCTGCTATGAATGCAGTAGGATTATTAGATACTATTGCTAAGGCAATACTTGAAATTATAACAAGAGCTGAAGCTAAGCTTGTATCTTGTCCTCTAAGGATGCCTCTTGCAAAATGTCGCTGACTTACATGAGCTAATTCATGTGCTATTACCGATGCAAATTGACCTTCATTATCAGCATGAATAAACAAACCTGCATTAACTCCAATGATGCCTCCTGGTGCCGCAAAAGCATTCAATGATCTATCGTCAATTAACACTAATTTGAAGTCCCTATCTTTAACAAGTGAGGTTTCAGAAATTCTATAAATTAGCAGCTCAGTATATTCTTGAATAAGAGGATCGTTAATAATTGGAGCTTGAGCATAAACTTGTTTCAAGAACTGACTACCAATAGCTTTTTCCTGTTCTAGTGATATAACTCCCGAGACCCTATCTCCAATTGCTGGGATATCAAGATCTCCATCCTGAGCACTAATCGATAGTGAAATTGGTGGAATTGATAGGACTAAAAAAGCCCAAAACTTTATTTTTTTCATCTGAATGGCTAACATCACTCTTGTTTTTAAAATAATATGTTTATGACAGCATAAATTATAAGTATGTTCACTGAAATTAATAATTGGTTAAAAAATATTTTTTCTAATGAGGAAACAATAACTTTTACTGTTTTACTTACAGTCTCTTTACTGTTGCTTATTTTTTTAGGTGAAATTTTAACTCCTTTTTTAATAAGTTTAATTTTTGCGTATTTGCTCGTTGGGCTCCAAACAAGACTAGAAAATTATGGGATGCCTCATTGGCCTGCATTGATTGTCACATTTGGATTGTTTTTGTTAATCGGTGTTTTATTGATGGTTTGGTTAATACCCTTGCTTTATACCCAAATTCAAAATTTAATTAATGAGGTGCCTGGATGGTTTCTAAGTCTGAGGGCTTTTGTTGCTACTATTCCTGAAAGATATCCTGACCTAGTGACTTCTGATCAGATATCAATAGTTCTTCAAAATTTCTCAAGTCAATTATCTGAGGCCTCGCAGGACTTTTTAAGTTATTCAATTACTGGAATTCAAAATACTATAACTGTAGCAGTAAATATTGTGATGCTTCCAATACTTGTATTTTTCTTGCTCTTTGATCGGAAATCTGTCATTAATTCTGTTTTGGCTGTTCTTCCAAAGAATCGTCCAATGTTGTCAAATATCTGGGAGGAGATGGATGGTCAATTAAGTAATTATGTTAGAGGTAAATCAATTGAAATAATAATAGTTGGTTTTGCAGCAGCAATAATATTTAGTTTATTTGGGCTGCAATATACTGCTCTGCTATCTGTGCTAGTTGGTTTCTCAGTCTTAATACCATTTTTAGGAGCCTTTATCGCTACCATTCCTGTTGCAATTATTGGTTTGTTGCAATTTGGGCTAACTTTTGATTTTTGGATGCTAATTGGTGCTTATATACTTCTTCAAATATTAGATGGGAATGTGCTTGTTCCAATACTTTTTTCTGATGCAGTTAAACTGCATCCCTTCTTCATTATTCTCGCAGTTTTTGTTTTTGGAGGAATTTTTGGTTTCTGGGGAGTTTTCTTTGCTATACCCATAGCTACTTTTATTAAAGCTGTATGGAATGCATGGCCGAACTCTGGTTAAAGGTTTTTTACAGATTCCAGGACTTCATCAACATGACCTTTAACTTTGACCGATCTCCATTCTCTTACAACTTTCCCTTTTTCATTGATAAGAAAGGTGCTCCTATCAACTCCCAAATATTCACGCCCATACATTGATTTCATTTTCATTACATCAAAGGCTTTGCAAACCTTTTCATCAGGATCTGACAATAACTCAAATGGAAAAGACTGCTTTGCTTTAAAGTTTTCGTGAGATTTGATTGAATCTCTTGATACTCCCAATATTTCCGTATTAAATTTTTTGAATTTTTTATAGTTATCTCTAAAATCCTGACCTTCTGTAGTGCATCCTGGCGTACTGTCTTTTGGATAGAAATAAATTACTAAATTTTTATTTTTAAAATCAGCATTACTAATTTCTTTTTCGCCGGTTGCATAAGCTTTAAATTTTGGCATCTTTTTACCAGTTAAATTCTTTGACATGGTTAAGTCCTTTATAATGATTTCTTATTTTTTACTGAAATGATTAATCATGCAAGAATTAAAAGGTAGTTTTGTAGCACTTGTAACTCCTATGAAAAGTAATGGTGAGATTGACTTTCCTGCATTGAAGCAACTGGTAGACTGGCACATTGAGAGTGGTACTCATGGCATTGTATCCGTTGGCACTACTGGTGAATCATCAACACTTAATTTTAATGATCATGTAAAAGTCTTAGAAAAAACTATTAATTACATCGATAATAAAATAGTTGCAATCGCGGGAACTGGAGCTAACTCCACTGATGAAGCAATCGAGCTTAGCAAGGCTGCAACCTTAATTGGGTATGAGTTTGCTCTTTCGGTTACGCCTTATTATAACAAGCCTAGCCAGCAGGGCCTAGAAGCTCATTTCATAAAAATTGCTGATAGTGCAGATATTAAAAATATTCTATATAACGTTCCCTCAAGAACCGCATGTGATTTAAAGCCTGCTACAGTAAATAAACTTATTCATCATGAAAATATTGTTGGAATAAAAGAAGCAGTGGATGATCCAAAAAGATACAAAGTTTTAATTGAAATGGCAAAAAATTCTTCAAAATCCTTTTATGTCTTATCTGGAGATGATCCTACTTTTTTTGATTTTATGAAAAGTGGTGGCGATGGGGTAATCTCAGTTGCAGCTAATATTATTCCATCCCAAGTTGCCAACATCGCAATTACCTTGCTTGGTGGTAACCACAAAGATGCCGAAGAAGTAAATCAAAGATATAAAAAACTTTTTGAACTTTTATTTATTGAATCTAATCCAATACCAGTAAAGTGGATGTTAAAAAAAATGCTTAAGATTGATAACGGGATAAGGCTTCCGCTAACAACTTTACAGAAAAAAAATCATGCCTCTATTGAAGACGAGATGTTAAAATTAGATTTATTATGAAATTTTTATTAACCCTAGTTGTAACAACTTTTATTTCAAGTTGTGCTTTCTTGGGGGGAGATGAAGGCTTAATACCAAATAATAGCAAAGATTTTTTCGATGAAACTTTGAGTGAAGATATTGTTTATCAGGATGGTATTGCTATTGGTAAAGATGACCATTATCCGGTTTTGCAAAATACTAATTTTCAAAAGGATCCAATTGATATACCTAAGCCAAGACAAATATTTTCTTCAGGTCAAACAAGAGCTGTTCAATTAAGAAGGCTAGGTCAACTGCTTTGGGTGTATGTAGAAGCACTTCCGTCAACTTCATGGCCAATTACTAAGGCTTACTTTGAGACATCCGATTATAAGATATTAAGCTCTAACCCTTTATCGGGGGAGTTAATTCTGGAGTATTCCAATAATGCTGACATGAAGGTGCTTATTGAACATGGAATAAAAGAAGCATCTACGGAAATATTTATTTCTTTCTTAACTCAAGATGGAAATTTTCTAGAAACTAATTCTGAACTAGAAATTACCCAAGGAATTTTAAAGGATCTAGTTAATTTTATGGCAGATTCTGTAGACTCATTTTCAGGAACATCGCTTGCTGCGCAGGCTCTGAATGATAAAAAGAAGACAAGAATATTTAATTTAGATGATAGAACAATCATAGAGTTAGATTTAGGTTTTGATAGGGCTTGGTCTGCGGTTAGCAGAGCCTTGGATGAAGGAAAGATTCAAGTTAATGATAGAGACCGAGAGGAAGGTTTCTTCTTGGTTAGTTTTGAAGAAAAAAACGAGGATGATGGCTGGTTTTCATTTTTAAATTTTCAAGATGATACAAGTCCAGGCCTTGCATTAGGATCAGATGCTGATTTCAAAATCATTGTTTCAACTGAGGATTCTTCAACTAAAATAAGGGCTGAGGTAATAAATTCTTCGGCTGGTGACGCTGAATCACTATTATCTAAAATTAATGAACTACTGAGTTGAGTTATGAAAAAAATTAATCAGATTACATCAGGCAAAGCAAAATCACTCTACACAACCAGTGATAGCAATTTTTTGGTAATGGAGTTCAGGGATGATACCTCAGCTTTTGATGGTAAGAAAACAGCTGCATTAGAGAATAAAGGTAAAGTAAATAACCAATTTAATGCATTCATAATGGAGTATCTTGCAACCCAAAACATTGATACGCATTTTGTAAAACTGCTTAGTAATACTGAGTCGCTTGTTAAGAATCTTGAAATGTATCCAATCGAATGTGTAGTAAGAAATAGAGCAACCGGTTCGTTATGTAGAAGACTAGGAATAGAGGATGGCTTGATTCTAGAAACTCCCTTATTCGAATTTTTTTTAAAAGATGATGATCTTGGTGATCCTCTTATCAATGATAATCATATTATTTCATTTGGCTGGGCAAATAGAGAAGATTTAAGTGTCATGCAATCAATGACCCTTAAAGTGAATGATTTATTGGTTGATTTTTTTGCTAAAGCAAACCTATTACTGATTGATTTCAAATTAGAGTTTGGAAAACATGACGGAAAAATTGTCCTCGGAGATGAGTTTACTCCTGATGGGTGTCGCCTTTGGGATAAAGACACCCTTACAAAAATGGATAAAGATAGGTTCAGGCAAGATTTAGGAGATGTTATTGAAACTTATGGAGAAGTAGCAGATCGTCTTGGCATGCAAATTAAACTTGACTAAATTAGTCAAGTATTCATAATACTCTCGTGAAACTAACTACTAAAAGCAGGTATGCTATTAATGCACTTGCAGAACTATTTATCTATTCTAGCGACAATCCCGTTCGCTTAAAGGATATTTCAGACAAACAAAATATTGAGCTTACCTATCTTGAGCAAATTTTCAGAAAATTAAGATTAGCAGGCATTGTTAAAAGCATAAGGGGTAGGAATGGTGGTTATGTTTATGCTTCTGATCCATCCAAAATTTCAATTAAGCAAGTAATGGATGCCGTTGAAGAGGATCTAGATGCAACCAACTGCGCTGGGGCTTCATCATGTTTTGAAGGAAAGCAATGTTCTTCTCACAAGCTTTGGGATGAACTTAATAATGTTGTAGATGCATATTTAAGCAAAATTTTTATTAATGAGCTTGCTGATTCACAAGATCGTACCCATATATTCCTTAAGGAAATAAATTCATGAGTAAGAATATACAGCTACCTATTTATCTTGATTATGCTTCCACTACACCGGTGGATCCTAGAGTTGCAGAAAAGATTTCTTCTCATCTTAAAATGGATGGTGTCTTTGGAAACCCAGCTTCCCGTTCCCACAAATATGGATGGAAGGCTGAAGAGGCTGTAGAAGAAGCCCGATCACATGTCGCAAACTTGGTCAATTGTGATCCACGAGAGATTGTTTGGACCTCTGGTGCAACTGAAGCTGATAACCTAGCAATAAAGGGAGTAGCTAATTTCTATAACAGCAAGGGTAAACACATTATTACATCAAAAATTGAGCACAAGGCTGTCCTTGATCCCTGCAGGCAGTTAGAACGAGATGGTTTTGAAGTTACATATTTGGATCCTGATGCAGGCGGGTGCATAACACTTGATTCAATTAAGGCCGCGGTAAGAGAAGACACAATTTTAATATCAATTATGCATTTAAATAACGAGCTTGGAACGCTAAATGATATTGAAGCTATTGGAAGTTTTGCTCGTTCAAAAAAAATATTTTTTCATGTAGATGCGGCACAGAGTACAGGAAAAGTTGACATAGATTTATCTAAACTTTGTGTAGATCTCATGTCATTCAGTGCTCATAAAACTTATGGCCCAAAAGGTATAGGCGCTCTTTATGTAAGCAGAAAACCAAGAGTAAGAATCGAAGCTCAGATACATGGCGGTGGTCATGAGAGGGGAATGCGATCTGGAACACTGCCTACTCATCAAATCGTAGGTATGGGAGAGGCTTTTAGGCTGGCAAAAGAAGAAATGCAGGCAGATCGCCAACATGTTGCACAATTACATCAAAGATTTTTAAATGGTGTTGATGGCATTGAAGAAATCTATGTAAATGGTGATTTAGATCGAAAGGTACCAAACATAATAAATATTAGTTTTGCCTATGTTGAAGGAGAGTCATTGATAATGGCGTTAAAAGATGTAGCCGTGTCATCCGGTTCCGCATGTACTTCTGCAAGCCTTGAACCCTCATATGTCTTAAGAGCGCTTGGTAGAAAAGATGAGTTAGCCCATAGCTCAATTAGGTTTTCATTTGGAAGGTTTACTTCCAATGAGGATGTAGATCATACTCTTTCAATTCTTTCTCATGCAGTGGAAAGGCTTAGAGAGCTTTCACCGTTATGGGAAATGCACTTAGACGGAGTCGATCTAGATAAAGTTGAATGGAATTAATTTAGGAGCAAGTAATGGCTTATAGTAAAAAAGTTGTTGAAAAATTTGAGAACACACTGAATGAACCTAAAAAGTTTAATGTAGGTAGATTTAATCCATCCGATTTAGATGTGGGTACTGGAATGGTTGGAGCACCTGCGTGCGGAGACGTTATGAAGCTTCAGATTAAATGTGAACCCAAAGGTAATTCACATGTAATAAAAGATGTTAAATTTAAAACTTATGGTTGCGGCTCTGCGATTGCATCATCAAGTGAGTTGGTTGAGATGTTGATTGGCAAAACACTTGAAGAGGCTAAAGAGATAAAAAATAAAGATATAGCTAATGCATTAGAACTGCCGCCAATTAAGATTCATTGTTCCGTACTAGCTGAAGATTCAATCAAACAAGCCATTGATGATTATGAAGCAAAGCAGTGAAACTCTAAATAAGATTAACCCAAACTCTCTTCAATTTTCTGAAAAAGCAATAAATCACTTTAAATCTCAATTGCTTGGGAAAACAGATGCTTCATTTATAAGAATCGGTGTCAGGGAAGCAGGTTGTTCTGGCTATGAATATTTTTTTGAATTCGAAGACATTTTGCATGCTAAAGACACTGAATTTGCATTCGATCATTGTAGAATTATTGTTGATGAAACAAGCCTTAATTTCATGAAAGGTAGCTTAGTAGAGTATTCAGAGGAAGGTTTAAATAAAGGAATTACTTTTAAAAATCCAAATGCTAAGGCAGTTTGCGGATGCGGTGAAAGCTTCACTTTAGAATAAACCTTATGGCAAAAATTAAGCTTCTTCCTCATCATGAGATTTGTCCACAGGGAGCAACATTTGAGACTCAAGCGGATGAATCAATCTGTGAAGCTGCCCTTAGAAATAATATTAAAATAGAGCATGCTTGCGAAATGTCTTGTGCATGTACAACGTGTCATATAATTGTCAGAGAGGGTTTCGATCTTTTAAAGGAAGCTACAGACGAAGAGGAAGATTTATTAGACAAAGCTTGGGGCTTAGAGCCTGATTCAAGATTAAGCTGTCAAACAATCCCTGAGGAAGGTGAATTTACAGTTGAACTGCCAAAATATACTATCAATCAAGTTTCAGAGGACCATTAAAGATGCAATATGAATGGTCAAACATTAATGACATTGCAATCGAATTATCTGAAAAATTTCCTGATGTTGATCCTCAATGGATTAGTTTTCCTGACTTACATAAAAAAATTACTGAGTTAGATAATTTTATTGGAGATCCCAATAAGTCTAATGAAAAAATTTTAGAAGCAATTCAGCAAAGCTGGATAGATGAATTTATCTAAGTCACATATAATACGTTTTCTTTTACGGAGATACTCTAATGGCTATTGAGCGCACACTATCAATCATTAAACCTGATGCAACTTCTAGAAATATTATCGGAAAAATAATAAGCAGGTTCGAAGACAATAACTTAAAAGTTGTTGCTGCTAAACTACTTCAGTTAGATCAAGCAAAAGCAGGCGGCTTTTATGCAGAGCATGATGGAAAACCATTTTTTCATAACCTAATTGAATATATGACATCGGCTCCTGTTCTCGTTCAAGTTTTGGAGGGTGAATCAGCTATAGCCAAAAACAGAGAGTTGATGGGAGCAACCAATCCTCAAGATGCCGCTCCTGGAACAATTAGAGCAGATTTTGCAGAATCTATAGATGCTAATGCTGTTCATGGATCAGACTCTGAATCTAGTGCAGTACGGGAGATAAATTATTTCTTCGAGCCCGAAGAAATTGTTAGTTGAATACCTCTAAAAAAATAAATTTACTTGGACTAACTCAGAGAGAGTTGGAAGAATTTTTTGTTGACCTTGGAGAGCCTAAATTTCGTGCTGTTCAAACTCTCAAGTGGATTCATAAACATGGGTGTTTAGACTTTGGTCAAATGAGCGATCTAAGTGAGGAACTTAGAAAAAAACTTCACAATATTGCTTTCCTAAGGCCACCATTAATCCATCATCAAATGAAATCAAAAGATGGAACAATAAAATATTTAATTCAAATTGAATCTGGCTCAATTGTAGAAATGGTTCGCATCCCCTCAGACAATCGACAAACCTTATGTATTTCCTCTCAGGCTGGATGTGCATTACAGTGCTCTTTTTGTGCAACTGGCGCCCAAGGTTTTGAGGTTAATTTAAGTGCTAGTGAGATCATAGGCCAGCTATGGCTAGCTAGTTTTCATGACGAAAAATTGCCACCAATTACGAATATAGTTTTTATGGGAATGGGTGAGCCCTTATTAAATGTCAAACCAGTTTTAAATAGTATCGATTTGATGCTTAATACCAATGCCTATGGCATTTCAAAACGCAAAATCACCTTAAGCACCTCTGGTATTGCTCCCGAGATAGAGTCACTACCTGATAAAACTGATGTTTCTTTGGCTCTATCTTTGCATGCACCTAATAATACACTTCGTGATGAACTAGTACCTATTAACAAAAAATACCCGCTTGAAATGCTGATGGAGTCATGTAAAAAATACCTTTCATATTTTGGAAAAAG
>CACJML010000002.1 GCA_902594515.1 uncultured SAR86 cluster bacterium
GTATTAATTGAGTTTGATCTAAATCATGATCAATGTGTTCTATATTTTTTGCATCAACTTTATATGTTTCACTAAATGGTGAAGAAATAGAAACAATCAGCTTGTTGTCTGCGCGTATTATTGTGCCCACAGATTCTTGAATAGCTATATTATTTTCGTAGACAATTTCTTTAAATTGATAATCCTTAACTAGTGCCTCTGCTAAGAGCTTAATATCAGAATTAACATCTAAAGTTAGGATGCCCAAAAAAACTAATAGTGCTTTCATATTATCTCTTTGGAACAAGAACCTCTCGAGTTCCATTCGTGTTCATCTCTGAAACGAGGCCAGCGGCCTCCATTGCTTCAATCAATCTTGCGGCTCTGTTATATCCAATTCTTAGCTTTCTTTGAACAGAGGATATTGATGCTCTTCGGGATTCAAGAACAAAATTTACCGCCTCATCGTACAACTCATCATTCTCATCAGAGTCAGGATTTGTATTTTCATTTGACCATCCTGGTATTGGACCAGTTTCTTGTAGCTCAGAAGTAATTTCTTCAAGATAGTCTGGCTCAGCTCTTGATTTCCAGTCATCCACTACTCTGTGCACTTCATCGTCACCTACAAACGCACCATGAACACGAACCGGGACCCCCTGTCCAGCTGGAAGATACAACATATCACCGTAGCCAAGTAACTGGTCGGCACCACCTTGATCTAGAATTGTTCGAGAATCAATTTTTGATGAGACCTGAAAAGCTATCCTCGTTGGTATGTTAGCTTTAATCAAGCCAGTTATAACATCCACCGATGGTCTTTGCGTAGCTAAAATTAAATGAATTCCTGCCGCCCTAGCCTTTTGTGCAATTCTGGCTATGAGATGTTCAACCTTTTTTCCAACCAACATCATCATATCTGCAAACTCGTCTACAACCACAACGATTGATGGCAGCTCTTCAAGCTCTACATCACTATCCTCTATTAAAGGGTCTAATAAAGGTTTACCGTTTTCCTTGGCTTCTGATACTTTTTTATTAAATCCCGTAAGGTTTCTAACTCCCATTTCAGACATCAGTTTGTAACGTCGATCCATTTCTGCAACACACCACCTCAACCCATTTGATGCATCGGTCATATCAGTTATGACAGGAGTTAGTAAATGAGGAATACCGTCATAAACTGATAACTCAAGCATTTTTGGATCTATAAGTATTAAGCGGACATCTGATGGATCGGACTTAAACAATAAACTCAACAACATCGCATTAATTCCAACTGACTTTCCTGAACCAGTTGTTCCAGCAACCAACATATGTGGCATCTTAGCTAAATCAACCACTACAGATTTGCCCGCAATATCATGCCCCAATGCTAAAGATAACGGAGAGGATGAGGTTTGAAATGTATTTGAGGAGAGAATTTCGCTTAAACGCACCATTTTCCTATTTGTATTAGGAATTTCAATTCCAACCACCGATTTGCCTTCAATGACCTCAACAACACGCACGCTACTGACTGCCAAAGATCTTGCAATATCTTGTGCAATGTTTGTTATTTTGCTTGCTTTCGTCCCAGGTGCAGGTTGTATCTCAAACCTAGTGACAACCGGGCCAGGAAGAACAGAGACTACTTTTGCCTCAACCCCAAATTCATCGAGCTTAGCTTCAAGTAAATCTGCTAACTGATTAAGCTCTTCTTTAGTTAGTGAGTCACCGTCATCCAATGCTCTATCCAGAAGAGAAGTATTTGGCATTGCAGTATCTATATCATCACTCTTTTTCTTATAAACCGTAGTTGATGTCTTAATTACTGGCTTTTCTTTTGGTGAATCTAATTTAGAATTATTTTTATTAGGAGTGATGGGCTCAACATCTGATTCTTTTTCAACCACAACCCGTTCTTTTACTGCAATAATTTTTGATTTTTTATCTTGAACTTTTATACGCCTAGGATTGCTTAGCATCTTTTTCACATGCATGAAAAAATTAAAAATTAAGCTACTAATAAATTTAAGTAACTTAATAACAATATTTTTTAGCGACGTTAAACCTAAAGAAAGTAATCTAAATCCTTTTACAATTAGCTTAGAGATTTGATTAAAAGCAATGGTCATTAAACTTATCCATGAAAATGCCAATGCAAAAGATAAGCTTGCTAATCCAAATACCACAATAAAAATCAGGGCGCCGTATACGCCAAGATATCTGGATAGAATATCCAAACCAAAATAACCAATAATTCCTCCGGCAGAAAGCTGAGGATAGTTATCTCCACTCAAGATATGTTCAAAGAACATACAAGACATAACCAATAAGACTAATGAGGAAGTTATTCTGAGTGATTTGTTGCTCTGAAATCTTTTTGGAAAAAATAATATGTTAACAATTTCATGAACCATCAAGATTACTAATAAGTAAGATGATGCTCCTAATAAAGAAAACAAGAAATTTGAAAGATGAGCCCCAACTAAGCCTCCATAATTTTCTATTACTAAATTCTCTGAAACACTGGATGACAGCACTAAATCGTTTGCATTAAAAGTAACGAGCGATACGAAAAAATATAATGTAAATGCAAGCAGAACAAATGAAAAAATAGATGTTAATGGCGTTTGCAATGATGAATTAGAGTTCTTAGCCATAACTTAAATAGTAAAGATTATATTATGGATTAAACAGATTTTATTAACACCTTAATTTATAATTTTAATATGTCTAATACCCATAAAAAATTAATAATTCTTGGTTCAGGTCCTGCAGGTTATGCAGCGTCGATTTATGCTGCTCGAGCTGGACTAAATCCTGCTCTAATTACTGGTACCGAAGTTGGCGGGCAATTAACAACAACTACTGAAGTTGAGAATTGGCCAGGAGATTCAGATGATCTTCAGGGGCCAGAATTGATGGAACGAATGCAAAAACATGCCCTAAAATTTGATGTCGAAATTATTAATGATCATATTCATGAAACCAATCTAACAGACGAAATCAAGACCTTGAATGGTAATTCATCATGGACATGTGATGCATTAATTATCGCCACTGGTGCAAGTGCAAAATATTTAGGTATACCCTCAGAAGAAAAATTTCTTGGTAAGGGTGTATCTGCATGCGCAACATGTGATGGCTTCTTCTATAAAGATCAAGAAGTCGCTGTTATTGGTGGCGGAAATACTGCCGCTGAGGAAGCGCTCTATTTATCGAGAATATGCTCAAAAGTTCATCTAATACATCGTAGGGATAAATTAAGAGCCGAAAAAATACTACAAAAAAGAATTTTTGATTCAGATAACATCACAATACATTGGGATTCTCAATTAAAAGAGGTCCTTGGAGATGAAATGGGTGTTAATGGAATGGTTATAGCAGATAAATTAAACGATAAAAAAATTAACCTAAGTGGCGTTTTTATTGCAATAGGTCATTCCCCGAATACTGGAATCTTTGATGGTCAATTAGATATGGATAATGGATACATTATTATAAAATCAGGCCTAGCAGGATCAGTTACCGAAACCTCAGTGAAAGGTGTCTTTGCGGCAGGTGATGTATCAGATCAAGTTTATAGGCAAGCAATTACTTCGGCAGGATTTGGATGTATGGCAGCACTGGATGCTGAAAAATTCTTATCAGAATAATTATTGACCAGAAACCCAAAAAACAGCAGTTACCACAAAAACTATAATAATAATAAATGCTACCCATGCATCCGATCTTGAATCCTCGTTAGCTTCAGCAGACTCATAATATTCAGCAAGTTTATCTTTTTCGTTCGCCATTATTTTTATTCTCCGTGTTTTACAACCACTCTACCCTGTTGATTACCATTTAATATTTTATCAATCTCGGGCACTAATTCATTAAGTTTAATTATTTTTATTGAAGAATCTGAGTAACCAATCTGCCATTCAGAGGCAATTTTATCCCATAAATATTTTTTGTAAGAAATTGCAGATTCCGCGGAATCGATACCTTTTAGAGTAATGCCTCTTAATATAAATGGGAAAATAGTAGTCTCAAGCTTTATTGAATTAACATTACCACAACATGTAATAATTCCATGCCTTGCAACCTGCGAAATAATTCTGCTTAATATTTCTCCACCAACTGTATCAACTCCTGCTGAGAATTTAGTTTTATCTAGTGGTCTTATTTTTTCAGAACAAAAATCATTCCTTAGAATTATATTTTTTGCTCCAAGATTTTTTAAGAATTGGCTTGATTCTTTCTTGCCAGTAATTGCTGTTACATCAATACTTAATTTTGATAAAAGGCCAACTGCTATTGATCCAACTCCTCCAGTTGCTCCAGATACTACAACTGGCAGATCAAGCACATCATTTTTTGAAATAACTGCATCAACGCTAGCAGCTGCTGTAATTCCAGCTGTTCCAAATGAGATAGCCTCAACCATTGATAAATTATCGGGCAATGCAACAACCCATTCTGATGGAACATGGATAATTTCACCAAAACCACCATTAGTATTCATACCAAGGTCATACCCGGTAACAATTACCTGATCTCCCTCAATAAAATTTTTATCTTTTGATTGTCGAATTCTGCCAACAGCATCAATCCCTGGAGTAAAAGGATAAGATTTTGTTACTCCCTTGTTGCCCGAAGCAGAAAGCGCATCTTTATAATTAAGCGAAGAATAAAGAACATCTATGAGCACAAAACCTTCTTGAAGTTCAGGAAGAGGCAATGATTTAATGGAAGACTTAAATTGGTCTTCTATTTCATCAACAACTAATGCATTGTAAGTTTCAGGCATTTATCTTGGCTTCATTCGCATGCCTGAATCAATTCTAATTGTTTCACCATTAAGATATGTATTATCAACGATATGTGCTGCTAAGTTACCGAATTCTGCAGGATCACCAAACCTATGTGGAAATTGTGTTGATTCCAGTAAGGGATCCCTAACTTTATCTGGAGCCAATTTCATTAAAGGTGTATCGAAAATACCTGGGGCAATTGTATTTACTCTTATTGCATGCCTGGCTAAATCTCTTGCAGCAGTCAACGTTAAACCAATGACGCCAGCTTTTGAGGCACTATATGCAGATTGACCAATTTGGCCTTCATATCCTGCAACAGATGCTGTATTAATAATTACTCCTTTTTCACCCTGAGCATCTGGATCATTCTTGTCCATAAGTTCAGCAGCAAGTCGCATTACATTGAAAGTACCAACTAGGTTCAAGTCAATAATAAACTTAAAGTGGTCTAGTGGATGAGGAGCGTCCTTGCCAATAATTCTTCCTCCGTACCCAGTACCGGCACAATTTACAGCAACATGAAGTGCCCCAAACTCATTTTTAATGAACTCCATGGCATTTTTAACGGGCTCTTCTTCCATGATATTCGTATTGATGTACTTAAGATTATTTTCACCCAGCTCATCAATTAATTTTTTAGCATTATCATCATTTAGATCTAAGATAACTACCTTAGCTCCATTTTGTAAAAAATGTCTAACAGTTGCTTCACCTAAACCTGATGCCCCGCCTGTAATGGCAGCAACTTTTCCACTTATATCCATAGCTAATCCTTTTATATTTACTGCAAATTATATATTGATAAATGAATTCAATGATTAAATTAATAATTAATTTTTTTTGGCATGAACATTGCATAACTGTAGTTATAACAAGGAGAAATTATGAAAAACTTTCTATTAGTAATAATGAGTTTAGCCTCAGTATCTTCGTATGCTGGAGTTAGCGCAAACGTTTCATTCACTACAGATTACATCTGGAGAGGAATGACACAATCAGATGGACCTGCTGTTCAAGGTGGATTTGATTATGAAGCTGATTCTGGATTTTATGCTGGTTTTTGGGGATCAAATGTTAATTTTAATAATGGTAATGGTCAGGAGCTTGATTACTATGCAGGCTATGGTTTTAGTCTAGGTGATGTTGGTGTTGATGTAGGTTACATTACATACGACTACCCTGATTCAGATCCTGATATTAAATTTGAAGAAATATATCTTGGATTTAGCTTTGGCGACCTTGGCCTTACGTATGCATCTGGTCAAGATGAAGCACCGGATTATATTGAAGTTTCATATGGTTTAGGGCCTGTATCTTTCTCATATGGTGATTATGACGAATATGGTGAAAATACAACCATTAGTTTTGGTTTTGCATGTGGGTCATATGACTGTGGTATATCTGTTTATGACTTTAGTGATGCTGGTTATGGCGCAGATGAAGATGGGGTATTTTTCTCAATCTCAGCGAGCCTGTAAAAATGAAACTTGTAGTCGCGATTATCAAACCCTTCAAGTTGCAGGAAGTACGGGAAGCATTGGTTGATGCCGGTATTACCGGATTAACTATAACTGAAGTTAAAGGTTATGGACGTCAGAAAGGTCATACTGAACTTTATAGAGGTGCTGAATACACTGTGGATACACTTCCAAAAATAAAGTTAGAGATCCTTGTGGACGATTCTCAAACCTCAACAGTAACAGATGTAATTACTAAGACTGCTGGTACAGGCAAGATTGGTGATGGAAAAATATTTGTATCAAGCGTTGATGACGTAATCAGAATCAGAACTGGTGAAACAGGCTCTGAGGCTATATAGGAGATATTATGGAAGAAATTAAATTTTCGTTAGATACCTTTTATGCATTAATGTCAGGGGCATTAGTCATGTGGATGGCTGCAGGATTTACAATGCTCGAAGCTGGCTTAGTGCAGAAAAAAGATGTATCAGAAATTGTAACTAAAAACCTCGGTTTATATTCAATCGCCTGCATTATGTATTTAGTGTGTGGATTTATATTGATGTATCCGGGAGGCGCAATAATAGATGGTATATTGCCATCAATAGGTACCTCATTAGGGCTATCAACTAGTCTACCAAATGAGGATATTGGAATTCCTTATGGAATGGATTACTCACAACAAGCTGACTTCTTCTTTCAGGTAGTTTTTGTTGCAACTGCAATGTCTATTGTTTCAGGAGCTGTAGCTGGAAGAATGAAATTACTACCTTTCTTTCTGTTTGCTATTATCTTGACCGGTTTCATTTATCCAATTCAAGGATACTGGAATTGGGGTGGTGGCTGGCTAAGTGCTGGTGGCTACTCTGATTATGCTGGTTCTGGAACAGTTCACCTTTGTGGTGCTGCCGCAGCTCTAGCAGTAGTTACGGTACTTGGTCCTAGAAAAGGTAAATATTCAGCCGACGGTTCGTCAAATGCAATGCCTGGATCTAATATTCCAATGGCAGCATTAGGTGCATGGATTCTTTGGTTGGGTTGGTTTGGATTTAATGGTGGATCCGAACTAGTAGTTAGTTCTGAAGCAAGCGCAATTGCAGTAAGTCAGGTATTTTTAAATACTAACATGGCTGCAGCTGGTGGTGTTGTGGGAGCTTTACTAATGAGCTTAATTCTGACTGGAAAAATGGATGTCACTATGGCAATCAACGGTGCAATTGCTGGTCTTGTTGCAATTACAGCTGGACCTAGTGCTCCAACTGCAGGAGCAGCTGTGCTAATCGGATTGATTGGTGGAATTATTGTTTATTACTCTATTTTGTTCTTTGAACAAAGACTAAAAATTGATGATCCAGTCGGAGCTATTTCTGCCCACGGTATTGTTGGTATTTTTGGAGTAATGGTAGTTCCATTCACAAATTCAGATGCAAGCTTCTTATGGCAGCTTTATGGTGTTATCGCAATCGCAGGATTTACTTACATAGCAAGTCTTGGTGTTACTTATGCGATAAATTCATTTATGCCAATAAGAGCAACTGATGAAGAACAAATGATTGGTCTTGATGCCACTGAAATAGGTGTGGAGGCATATCCAGAGTTCGATTAAAAATATTTCTAGAGAATATTTATGGGCGGTTTATCCGCCCATTTTTTTTATTAAACACTGATAATACTGGCTATAGAGCTCTTCTTTCTCATGTTTTGTTAATTGCATAGCTCTGCTTTCTAAATAATTAATACTTTCGTTAATTTTAGACTCAGAAAAACTATGATCTAAAATCTCATTCTTTGATTTTATGTATGCTGCATAATTTGTTGAGTGAGGTTCATATAAATCTCTAATTGATTTAGTTATTTGATCAGAAATTTGATCACTATCGTCAGAAACAAAATTCAGTGGAGAGCCAACATTAATTGATACATCTCCTTTCTTATCAGTAATTCCCTTTGCAATGCTGCTAATATCTTCATTTGAAGATTTAATGTAGTCTTTTCCCTGGTTAGTTTTTGCACATTCAATTGCTTTATTTATATCATTTGGATCAAATTCATATGACACTGCAACTGGAACAACCTTTAGTTCATTAAAATATTTAGAAATAGAGAACTCTTTTCTCTTGTGTAGATGAATCATTTTAAGTAAAGCTGGATCAGTTGAATCGATTCCATCTTTTGCCCTTCCTTGTTTTTGAGCAATCCACACTGACTCATTTTTATTGATTAATTCATGAATATATTCCGAAGCTAATGACAGACCTTTATAAATATCTTTTTTAGTTGCACCTGATCTTTGAATGATAAAACTCTTATTTAATCGCATCAGGTCAGCAACCCACTTAGTATTCATAAGATTATCGCCCACTGCAATATTGAATGTTTTATGACCTGCTTTGTATAAAGCATAATTTAGCAATGCCGAGTCTAAAGTTATATCCCTATGATTAGATATAAATAAATAACGATGATTTTTATCCAGTTGCTCAAGACCCTTACAACTAAAAGATGAAATAGATTGATCGATGACTCTTTCAATTAAATCTTCAAAAATTTTTTGGTAGCTTTCAATATTATTTATTGAATGAAGTTTATAAGATAAAAATCTTTTAATAAGAAAATTTTTAAATGGGATAAAAGCATAAGCTCTAGGAAAAATTAATTGTAGGAAAGAGCTAGTGACTCGATCATCATCAAGAAGCGTATTTATAACATCAGGAACTTCATGATCCTTGTATGAGCGGATAGCTGCAAATTTATCCATATTATTTTCAAATTAAGCTAAGAGTTTAATCATGATCCCTGCAGCAACAGCTGAACCAATAACCCCAGCAACATTTGGACCCATTGCATGCATCAATAAAAAGTTTTGCGAGTTGTATTGAAGACCTACTTTGTTAGCGACTCTTGCTGCCATAGGAACAGCTGATACACCAGCAGCTCCAATCAGTGGATTAATTTTATCTTTGACAAATAGATTCATAATTTTAGCCATGATTACGCCCGCTGCAGTTCCAATACCAAATGCAATTATGCCTAAAGCCAAAATTCCTAAAGTCTCAGCTGTTAAGAATTTCTCTGCAACTAATTTTGAGCCAACGCTTAAACCTAGAACTATAGTCACTATATTTATGAGTGAATTTTGGACAACTTCACTTAATCTTTCTACAACCAATGATTCCTTTAAAAGATTACCAAAACAAAACATTCCCAATAATGGTGCTGCAGATGGAAGCAATAGGCCAACCAATAGTAATAGTATTAATGGAAAGAATATTTTTTCTCTTTGAGAAACTGAACGCATTTGAACCATCTCAATAACCCTTTCCTCTTTTGAAGTTAGCATTCGCATAATTGGAGGTTGGATTAACGGTACCAACGCCATATATGAATAAGCTGCTACTGCAATAGCGCCTAATAATTCCGGTGCCAGAATTGATGCTACATAAATGGCTGTTGGACCATCAGCTCCTCCTATAATTCCAGTGGCAGCTGCTTGCTGCAGAGTGAAATCAAATGCTTCAAAATTATTTAGATAAAGGGCTCCTATGACAGTTGCAAAGATTCCAAACTGAGCTGCTGCACCAAGAATTAAGGTTTTAGGATTGGCGAGCATTGGACCAAAATCAGTCATTGCACCAACTCCCATAAATATCAATAGTGGTGCAATGCCTGAACCAATAGAAACAGAATAAAATTTATACAAAATACCTGAAGTGTATCCAAGTTCAGCTGCGTACTTCTCAGCATTGCTAAGGCTTACCAAATCAAGATTATTAACAACATCTGCATTTATAAAATCCAAACCTAAAAGCATTGCTAAGTTTGATAATGTTTCAGGATCATTTTCAAAAATAATTTTTTCCAAGCCACTGTAGGCAAGTCCAATTTCTGGGATATTAGATAAAATCGTTCCAAAGCCAATTGGAACCAAGAGTAATGGCTCAAATTTCTTATTGATGGCAAGATAAAGAAGAATCAAGCCTACAAAAAGCATAATCACTTGGCCTTGAGTAATATAAAAAAACCCAAATGAGCTCAAAAGTGAGTTGATGTCAAAATTATTCATTTACGCAATATCGATTAATAAATCACCTGGGGCTACAGCATCCCCAACTTGAATATGTATATTTGAAATAACTCCATCAGCCGGTGACTTAATTTCGGTTTCCATTTTCATAGCCTCAAGAATAATTAAGGTTTGATCTTTCGATACTGTTTGACCTTCCGCAATCAAAATTTTAAATATGTTCCCACCCAATGGAGCATTAAGCTGACTAGAAACTGAAGAAGCTTGTGGTTTAACTTGCTGGGGTTGGTTAGGTAATATGTTTGATGCGCTACCTGTTGCGATATCAAAATTATTATTCTCATCAATAGTTACTGAAAATTCTTTTTCATCAATTGTTACAAGATAGGAACTGCTTGATTGCTGATGAATATCAAGAGGTCGTTGCTCAAAAAATTCTGGGTCATCAAGGTGTTTAAAATAATTCAGTCCGATTTCAGGAAATAATGCATAAATTAATGTGTTATCTTCATTTGCTTCGATATCAAGGGAGTTATCCTTAATCACTTTCTTAAATTCTTCCACAAGATCATCAAAAGAATCATTTATCAAATCTGCAGGCCTGCATGTAATTGCGGCAGCACCGTCAAGCGCTTTTTCTTGTAATTCTTTATTAACCGGAGCTGGTGTTGCCCCATATTCACCGGCGAGGACTCCTCTGGTTTCTTTGGTAATAGATTTATATCTTTCACCATTCAAAACATTAATGACTGATTGAGTTCCTACAATTTGAGATGTAGGTGTGACCAGTGGAATGTACCCAAGGTCCTCTCTTACTTTTGGAATTTCGCTGAGGACTTCATCAAATTTTTCTGATGCATTTTGCTCTTTAAGTTGATTTTCAAGATTTGTAAGCATACCTCCTGGTACCTGACTTATTAAAATTCTTGAATCAACTCCACGCAATGATCCTTCAAACTTATGATATCTCTTTCTAACCTCTTTAAAATGTTGGGCAACTGGTTCTAATTTTGATAAATCTAGATTTGTTGGTCTAGTTGTGCCCTCTAAGATAGCAACCATTGATTCAGTTGGTGAATGACCATAGGTCATACTCATACTAGATATTGATACATCAATATTATCCAATCCAGCTTCAATAGCTTTTATACCAGTGGCTGTAGACATACCAGTGGTTGCATGGCATTGCATGTGAATAGGTATTTCTAGAGCTTCCTTTAACGAAGAAACTAGTTCAAAACCAACATACGGCTTTAAAAGTCCAGCCATATCTTTAATAGCCAATGACTGTGCGCCTAAATCTTGAAGTTTTAAAGATAAATCAACCCATCCCTTGATATCGTGAACAGGGCTAGTTGTATAGGATATAGTGCCTTGAGCATGACCTTCAAAATTATTGACTGCTTTGATGGCTTGCTGCATGTTTCTAACATCATTCATGGCATCAAAAATTCTAAAAACATCTACGCCATTAGTCTTAGAGCGCTCAACAAATTTGTTGACGACATCATCAGAATAATGCTTGTAGCCTAGAAGATTTTGGCTTCTTAGAAGCATTTGTTGTTGTGTCTTGGGCATCATAGATTTTATTTTTCTAATTCTTTCCCAAGGATCTTCTCCAAGATATCTAATACATGAATCAAATATTGCGCCACCCCATGACTCTACAGACCAATAACCAACCTCATCCATTGATGAAAGAATTTCTTCCATATCTTCATATCTAAACCTGGTTGCAAGTAGTGATTGATGACCATCTCTTAATACAACTTCAGTAATTCCTAAATTCTTGTCTGTCATGATTTATGTAACCCCAATACCTCAGTAATAATTTGCTTTTCCTGATTAGAAATTATCTCAGGGCCATTGGTATCAACTTTCTTAATTAATGAAGTGTCATCAAAAACAGATCCAACAATCAAACTCATTAGTTTTGTTGCAATTATTAGTAATAACAAAAATGAGAAGACAATACTCATCCCTATCATCATTAAATCTAAACCTGGCAAAATACTTTCTATCATCAGGAATGTATTTTACATCATCAATAAGCGTTAGAATAAACGTTAATATGCATTCCTATCTAGATAATCCTGCATGTTCGATTTTTGCCCATCGAGGCGGATCGATAGAATCTTATGAAAATACAATAGAAAGTTTTAATTATGCGGTTGATTTGGGTTGTGAATATATTGAAACAGACGTTCAACTTAGTTCAGATGGAGTTCCATATATTTTTCATGATGATGATTTGCATAGATTTATAAGGAAGAAATTAAGATTTAATGATTTGAGCTCAAATGAATTAAATGAAATTAAGTTATTTGATCGATTTTCAATACCTACATTAAAAGAATGCATGGAAGCTTTCCCAAATACGAAATTTAATATCGATCTAAAAACAAATGAGGTGATGAAGCCTGCAATGAAATATTTACACTCTATCAATGCGCATTCTAGGGTATGTATTGCTAGCTTCTCTGATCAAAGACTTGATTTTGTTAAAAAGAATTACCCTAAATTTTGTAGATCGATGGGTCCAAGTGAAATTCTATCTTTAAAATTACACTCTTTAGGATTAAAGAAATTCTCACCTGAAGCAGACTGCGTTCAGATACCAATATATAAATACGGTATTAAGCTTGCTACAAAAAAACTAATTGAGACTGCGCACAGACTAAATTTAAAGGTTCATGTTTGGACAATTAATGATGCTGCAACAATGGATAAGCTTATTGATTTGGGTGTCGATGGCATCATTACAGATAAACCCAATCTACTTAAAGAAAGAATAGCTGCTAAGAAATAAACTTCAAAAGGATTTTTCTGCAGACCATATACATTGGAATGATGATGACTGATGTAATAATAATCTCGACTAAAAGAGAATAGTCTAATAGCTGTCTTATTCCGCGAGCTATAAATAAACTAAATATTCCTAAAATGCTGTAAAAAATAATTGAGGTTTTTGATAGTAACTTCATGTTTTAACCTTAATTAGTATAAGACCACCCAAAACAAATAAGACTGCGATTGGAATTAACCCATAAGAAGCACTGTCAAAAGTTGATACAAAAATTGCCACTAGTAATGGACCAAGAAATGCTCCTGCCCTTCCAAACATATTATAAAAACCAAAAAACTCGCCTGCTGATTTTATAGGGATAATTTTTGCAAATAGGCTTCTTGAGACAGCTTGAATACCTCCTTGTATTGAACCTACCATGCATGCCATCACATAAAATTCTGTAGCATTAGAGAGAGATACCGAATAACTAACCAAGGCAAGATATCCAAGAATATTTACATACAACACATTCTTTTCTCCCTTTTTTTCTGCAATATATGACCATGCAATAGTTGATGGGAAGGCAACAAACTGAACTAAGATAAGCCCTATGATTATTGATGAGCTTTCAAGATTAAGATTCAGAGCAAAATCTGAAGCCATAGCCATGACAGTATGAACACCATCAATATATAAAAAGAATGCTATTAAAAAAATAAAGACATTTTTCTCAGCCTTAATTTTACTCAAGGTAGCAATATTTTTTTTAATTGATTTAAGTAAGACGTTACTTTGCGGTTCTATAACTGGAACTGAAACATTTTTAATAATTGGTATTAAAAAGAGTGCCCACCAAACTCCTACGGACATAAATGACCATTTTACTGCCTCAGTAGAATCAGCTAGACCAAAAATTTCCGGTTGAAGGGTCATGATTGCGTTAATTAGGAAAAGAAAACCTCCACCCAAATAACCTATTGCATAACCATATCCTGAGACTCTACCAATATCAACTGGGTCAGCTACCAGCAATAACAACTTATCATAAATTACGTTCCCAGCAGCAAAACAATAGTTTGCGAGACCAAAAAATATTAACGGATACAACCAATCGCCCGCCTCAAATGTATAGAGCAATAAAACGCATACAATTCCAAGAATTGTTAAAGTAATAAAAAATGTTTTGGTGGCATTCGAGAAATCAGTTATTGCTCCGATTATGGGAGCAGTAAAAAGCAAAATAAGATTCGAAATTGTGAGGCCATAACCTAAGTATGCTGTAGCTGTTAAATTATCAATTCCTTGCGTCCAATATTCTTTAAAAAAAATTGGGAAAAAGGCAGCAAGAACAGTTGTAGCAAATGCAGAATTTCCAGCATCATATGCAATCCATGACTTTGCTGGAATTGAAAGCTTAGACTCTTTCATAAAATGCAATTCCTTCACTGATATTTCTTGAAACCAAACCTCTCTCAATTAAACAATTAAGATGAGCTATTGATTCACCAGTAGCCATTAGGAAGTTGCTATCATCAATTTCTCGTTTGAATAAGACAGGGAATACATCAACAGATCGTTTTGGAGTGGTAAGAAATTCTTCAAGTTTACTCAAAGACTCTTCGTGGTGATTAATGATGGTCTTTAATCTTTTGTGAGCTCCAAGAAAAGGTCTGCCGTGCGCAGGAAGCACTAAGACATCTTCGGGTACAAAATCAATCAATCTTTTACAAGACTCTAACCAGTCATCTAATGGATTGGCATTAGGTTCAGTTGGAAAGACGCCCACATGAGAAGTAATTTTTGGCAATAACTGATCGCCAGAAATAAGTAAATTTTTAGCTTTAGAAAACAAACAAATATGCTCCATTGTATGGCCTCTTCCCTCGATACATTGCCATTCATCTCCAGCAATAGAAATCATATCGCCGTGTTTTATTCGATTATAAGCATCAGGAAGTTTGTGAATAATGGAACCAAAAAAGCCAAATCTCTCAATATAATTTTTTATTTGTTTTTCAGATAGCCCAGCTTGTGTATAAAAATCAATTGCTTCATGTGGCACATATTCACCGGTATCTGCAGCAAGAAGTCTACACTGCAGATAATCAGTTCTACTCATACACAAAGGTACATTAAATTTTTTAACAAACCATCCTGCAAGACCAATATGATCAGGATGCATATGCGTTACGATAAGTTTTTTTATATCTATTTTTTCTTTGCTTATTAAATCGGTCCAAGCAGACTTTACGTCATCTAAAAACATTCCAGTATCCACAAGCGTTGCCTGATCATTTGAACCTATTAACCATAGATTGATATGATTTAATGACATGGGAAGAGGCATTCTTACCCAATGGAGTTCATCATTAATTGAATACATAGTTCCATTCTTCGGAACGGTATCAATAGGAAACTCTAATCTTGTATCTGGATTCATTGTTTTCTATGATTAACTTATGGGAGAGGATAGAAAAACTATTATTAATCTTAGTGGGTTCATGATTGGTATTGGTGCTTTAGTATTACTGCTGGGTATTTTAGCAGGTTTAATTACCTAACTTTAATATTTGGTGCTTTTGCGTCACCTCTAAGAGATTTTAAAAACTCGTTAGCTTTAACGGGTGCCTGCACATCACTGTACCGATCGTAATTTTCTTCCCAAAATTCTTTCCATGTCGGAAATAGATCATGAAAATAGCCCTCATAAGGCTCCTGATTAGGCCATCGCATTTTATTCTTACCAATTGGAGGTTTATTTAAATCGGTTGCATACCAATACATAGGCAATCGTTTTTGAAATAGCCATTCTCCGGCGACTCTTGAATACACATCCCAGTAAAGCATTTGCATGATCACCCATTCATCATTGGTTTCGTGCTCATTTTTTGAATAGACCAATCCAATTGCATTATCAGAATCTAAAAACTCAATAATATGATTACCGATGTGATGGGATGTACCTTTAAATTGATCTCTAAAGGTTTTATCAGCCCAAGCTTTTAATGCTTGCCTGCCTTGATCTGATTTGCCCACCTTAACGTCAGGAACAAAGAGATTTACATGCATATCCAGTGCACGCATATCTAAAGAGACCGCATATTTTGAGGCGAGTTGTCTTATCTGGTCCAACGACTCCAATCGATCAATTCTTTCTTCTAGATTACTCATCCTGGAGGCCAACTAAAAACTCTTCCGCTCAAGATATGTAAGTGTAGATGAAATACACTTTGACCTGCTTTGGCACCATTATTAACCACTACGCGATATGCATCCTCAATATTTAATTGACGTGCAATTTCACCTGTGACCCACATTAAATGCCCCAAAATATCTTTCTGAGAAGAATCTGCATCAGAAAGCTTGGGAATATGAGTTTTTGGAATTACCAAAATGTGGGTGGGAGCTTGCGGGTTAATATCTTCAAAAGCCAATGCAATCTCATCCTCATAGATTATATTTGCAGGGACCTCTCTATCAATTATTTTTAGAAAAAGATCATCCATTTCTAAAAGAGTATTCTAAAAAGACGCCAAGCAACGAAAATAACCAAGACGGTCAAACCAAGAGAAAGAGTCACCACAAGAAAATCTTTAACAAGATTTAAAAAAGTATTATTTTTGTTTGCCTTAAGTAGCTGAGTTACTAGAAATAAAATGGCTACCAAAGTAAGTGTTGCAATAATTAATGTGATCATTCAAATATACTTCCCACTGATATTACCAACAATATTAGAGCGATACCCCAGGCTAAGCAAGCTACTACATCAGCTCTATAAAATTTAATTGAATTAAGATCTGTGATGCCCAACAAAAAAGGTGTTAAAGGTCTAATTGCTGGGATAAATCTTCCTAAGATAACCGTATATGGACCAAACCTATCCAAGAAATTTTCTACTCTATTAATGGCCTTTTGTCGCTTTTGAAAAAACTTTAAGTTAATTACATTGGGACCAATGGTTTTACCCAGAAAAAAACCTGCTAAATCACCAAGATGAGCTCCAATTACTGCAACTGAGGCAATGATATAAATTGACAAAATATCAGTGTTATATAAATAAATACATATTGAAAATAAAATGGCACTTGGTAAAAAAGCCCCAGTAATAATCATTGATTCACCAAATGCAAAAGCAAAAACCAAAAGCCACGCATATTCAGGATTTAAACTAAGGTACTCCTGGATTTTTTCAAGTGACATTATTATTTACTAAAAAAGGCTTGGACAGCTTTTATGTTTTCATCGGATGCATAAAGTTTTTTCATGGCCGCGTCTTCAAGATCTCTACTTAATTGAATTGAAGGTTGCATAAACTTTTTCAGAATTTTTTTTGTTTCTACCAAGGATGATGTTGGTTTCATTGATAGCTCATTCGCTTTTTCTATGGCCTTATTTAGAGGATCCTTGCAGATATCGGTTACTAGACCAAGATCACTATATTGTTTTGCATTTATCCATGATGAAGTAGTTAGCACATCAAAGCTCTTCTGATAGCCCAGTTGGTCAAACAACAAGTATGAGCTTCCAAGTTCAGGTACTAACCCTAATTCAGCAAATGGATACTTCAATTTAAAATCTTCATCGATGAAAACATAATCAAAATGAAGCAATATTGTTGCTCCTCCACCGACTGCCCTCCCTGATGCAGCAGCAATAAGTGGCTTTGAAAAATTTATTAAAGCATCGATGCAATTATTGAATGGGCGCTCATAGTCAGAACCCCCCTCTCCAACCATGCTCTCAAGATCTACTCCAGATGAAAAGTTCCCACCTTCACCTGTAACTATTACAGATTTAATTGATGCGTCTTGATCAGCATGATTTAAGCCATCAGCAAAAAGTTGCCATAGTTCTGCATCAAAAGCATTAATTTTTTCCGGACGATTAAACTTGAGAATACGAACTGCATTTGCAGACTCTATTAGTAATTTACTCATTTGCCTTTAAATTTAGGCTTTCTTTTTTCAGCGAATGCAGTCAATCCTTCAACTGTATCTTCACTCATAAATACAGGCTCACCAATTTCTAGCTCCTTCGCTAAAGCTTCAGATTCATGCAGACTTCCATCAAACTCCCTGAGGGATTGAGTGATGGCTTTAATGGATAAAGGTGCATTTTCTGAAACTGTCATAGCAATTTCTTTTGCTTTCTCTAATGCTTTACCATCCTCAACTATGTGACCAATCAAACCAAATCTGAGCGCTTCATCAGCACTTACTCTTCTTCCTGTTAAGAGCATTTCTGCAGCAAGAGTATAGGGGATTTGTCTTCTTAGCCTGATTGTTGATCCACCTAAGGGGAAAAGCCCTCTTAGTGGCTCAGTTAGACCAAAAGTAGATGACTTTCCGGCTACTCTTATGTCAGTTCCTTGAAGAATCTCAGTGCCGCCTGCAAGAGCAAAACCTTCAATTGCAGCGATGATAGGTTTGTTGGGACGATTATGTCTCAGCAGAGCTTGCCAATGCAGGTCTGGAATCTCCTTGAGTTTTTCCATCATTGCAGAATCTTCATTTCCATCTTTCATTGCTGACAAGTCAGCTCCAGAACAAAAAGTACCCCCAGCACCTGTTAGGATTGCGCAACGCAAGTTATCATCTTCATCAAGCTGTCTCCAAGCTTCATAAACCGTTACTAACATCCCAGGACTTAGGGCATTTCTTTTTTCAGGACGATTTAGGGTAATGACTAGAATATGCCCATCCTGTTCAACTATTGCATGATTTTTATCCATATTTATTTCTTATTACTTACTATCCACATTGCAAAAAATTGGGCTGCGCCTCCATAAGCATGACCCATCGCAACATTAGCACCATCTACTTGATGATTACCAGCTTGATTTGTGACCTGAAGACAAGCTTCACCAAATCGAATCATACCAGAGGCCCCTATAGGATTGGATGAAAGAACTCCTCCAGACATATTAAATGGAATGTCTCCTTCAATTTCAGTAGCGCCTCTTTCAGTTAATTTCCAGCCCTCACCTAAATCACAAAAATGTAAATTTTCAAGCCACATAGGCTCATACCATGAAAATGGTACATATATTTCAGCGCAATCTATTTCCTTAAATGGATTAGTAATCCCTGCTTGATCATAGATATCTTTTGCGCAATCTTGACCACCCTGTGGATTAACCTCATCTCTTCCAGCTGATAAAGTTCCCTCTGAACGAACAGCCATGCCTTTTATCCAAGCAGCATTCCTGCTTTCAGCCAATTTTTTATTTGAGATTACCATTGCACATGCACCGTCTGAGGATGGACAACTCTCTAGATATCTAAGGGGTTCCCAAAGCATAGGAGTTTCTGCAACCATGTTTTCGTCTATACCAGGAATTTGTAAATGAGCTAATGGATTTTTTAAAGCATTTAATCGATCCTTAACAGCAACTTTCCAGCCAATATTTTCAGGAGCATCATATCTTCTAATGTACTCTCTCATATACGGAGCAAAATATCCTCCTGCTCCGGCATTAATATGTGGTGAATATGGATACTTAGGTGATAAAGCCCAAGTAGCATTTGATTCTGACTGTTTTTCATAAGTTACTGTTAGTACCGTATCAAAGTTGCCTGAACAAACATGAGAAGCAGCAATAACAGCAGTGCTTCCTCCAACACTACCTGCCGTATGAACTCTTAACAAGGGCTTTCCATTTGCTCCAATTGCGTCAACAAGTGAAAGCTCTGGCATCATGACACCCTCAAACATATCAGGTGCCTTCCCTAAAATGACTGCATCAATTGCATCCCAGTCTACATCAGCAGCGAGCATGGCTTTATCTATTGCTTTTCTTACAAGACCGCCCATAGAAACATCACGCCTTTTTGCTTCATACTTTGTTTGACCAACTCCTAATACTGCTGCTTCAATCATTAATTTTCTCTAAATGAACTAACATGTTCTGTTGAAGACATGGGCCTGAGGATGCATGAGCAAGCCCATTATTAAAGTCGTTATTTTTTAACAATTCAAATGATTTACCAATGGAGTCTAAACCAGCCGCCATCATGACATTGCCAGCCAATGGGCCACCGGAAAGGTTGATATCTATATTACCAAGATCAAGTAGACCCCTTATGAACGGAATTTCGTAAGTAAATTGGGTATGCAATTCAGCGAAGTCAAGCTCAAAGCTTTTGAGGTTTATTTTTTTTCCAAGCCCAATAATACTTTCTGATGTCGAGAGATCTCTAGCTCCAAAATTCGATGTTTCGATGGAATGATGAACACTAGAAATCTTTATTTTTTGTAGTCCAAGTTTTGCAGCTGCTTCCTCAGTACCAATAATCATTGCAGATGCTCCATCAGAAATTGGAGCACAATCAAAAGCTGATAAAGGAGAAGAAAGGTAATCAGCTGTGAGGTAGTCATCTTCACTGGGCATGGCTGTAACTAATGCATTAGGGTTATTTTTTGCATTTGAAATAGATTGAGTTAATGCCTCATACATATCTTTCTTTGTTAGCAATCCTTTTTTCATAAGTAATTGTGCTTGCAGTGCAGCCAATGAGGTTTTATCAGGCCACAAAGGAGACATGTAATATGGATCAGTTTGTAAAGTACTTACAAAAGGTAGATCACCGGGTGATGATTTTCCAAAACCATAAATTAATGCTGTTTCGGCATCTCCCATTTGAATCTTTAAAATGGATTCATATAAAGCCCATGCTGCATCCATTTCAACATGTGATTCTTTTATCGGTGGATTAGTTTGAATAGCTGACAAACCCTCAACAAATGCAAAGGCAGCTCCTTGTAAATAGTCGCAACTTCCAGAACAAGTAAAACCTATATCATTTTGTGTAAATCCTGTTTGCTTAAAAACCTGATGAACAACAGGCATAATAAGCTCAACTTCATTGGCTGCTTTTGCATCAGCAACAATGGGATTTTGGGCATAAGCTAGTATGTATATATCTTTCATTCTTTAAATTTAAATACTGAAGGATCAACATCATCTTCACCGGTTGGCTTAAACCATTTGATATTTTCTAGAGTAGTGCCCCAATCAGATTTATCCTTCCAAACAGCCTGTACTCGCATCCCAATCCTAATATCTGCTAAATCAATTTCTTGGATTAAATGTAAAAAAGAAATATCAGCACCATCTAAACGAATCATTGCAGAAACATAAGGCGGAACTATTGGATTACCAGGAATAGGAATATGAACAATGGTAAAAGATTCTACTGCTCCAGTATCTGGTAATTCCAGTTCCTCTTCTGTAGCAACACCACATCTTGGACAGCTTCCTCGAGGCGGAACGTATACGGCACTACATTTTGGACATTTTTGAGCAACCAGTTTTCCTTCTGCAACTTTATTTAAAAATCTAGTTGTAGCATTGCCAGCCGTATACTGATAGCTAAGTGATATATCAGAAACAAAAAAATCTTTTTTTTCTTCAGTCATCGATAATCTCAAAGTATTTAATGTCTCTGATGGTTTGCGTTTTTTCTTGATTCCAAATCACTTTTACTCTCTTGCCAATTTCAAGTTCCTCTTCTTTGCAATTAGCTATCATATGAAGCATGGCTGAATTAGTACCATCCATGGAGATCAAAGCAAAGGCAAAAGATTCTTTTATAAGATGATGAGCTCTAGGTTTTTCAATCCATGTATATGACTGAACCACTCCCTCATTTTTGACTTCAACAAATTCGCTTAAATGCTCAGAATCTTTTGGATCAAATTCAGCTGCCGGCACAAAAATTTCACCCTTAGAGTTTTTAGTGCCAACCAAAACCTCATTAGATAATTCTTCAAAAAATTTTCCAATTACCGGTCCTGGAGATCGTTCATAAGGATATTCAAGCTTAAATGAAGCTCGCAATAATTCTTTATCTGCGGATTTAGTCATTCTCAATAATCATGTTATTAGCATTCTTATCTATTAAAACATGTTTCATAACTTTACCTGAAGCATTTCTTGGCAATGGTGCATCAATAATTTCCCATGTTGATGGTACTTTAAATTTTGCAAGATTATCCTCAAGATACTTCTCAAGCTCTGAGGTATCAATATCTGCACTGATTCTGATAAACGCTTTAACTTGTTGACCTAAATCCTCATCAGGGATTCCAATAACGGCTGATTCAATAACCTTTGGGTGTGCATCCAGCAAGAGTTCGATTTCTTGTGGGTAAACATTTTCAGCCCCCCTTAAGATAAGATCAGTTCTCCTTGAAGAAATAAAGAAAAGACCTTTATTTCTGTAGGCAAAGTCACCAGTTTTCAGTGTTCTGTCGTCAGTTAACGATTCAGCTGTGGCTGTTGGATTTTTGTAATATCCAAGCATAACAGATGGACTTTTCACATAAATTTCACCCTCAACATCATCATCAAGAATTAATTCTCCATTATCATCCCTGAGCTCAACATGAATGGTTGGCATTGGTTGACCTGGTGAGGTTGGATTTGAATCTAATGTATCACCCCAGTTAATTATAGTTATTGCGCCTGATTCGGTGAGTCCGTATCCATATCCAAAATTATGCTTTACATTTGGAAAGACTATTTTTGATTGATTAATTAATTCTTCAGGAATGGGCGCTCCACCACCCCCAACCACTAATAAACTCTCAAGTTTAGTTTTTTCTTTTTCAGCAACATTTAATACACGTCTCAAAGCGGTCGGCACTGCTCCACCCCAAGAGGTAATGTTTGAATTTTTAATGATTTCTACAATCCTATTAGGATCAAATTTTCCGTCATATAGATAAGATGATGTTCCAGCAAACAGGGCTGTTACAGCTCCAGCTGATAATCCAGAAACATGAAATAAAGGTGAGGTAATTAAACTTTTAGGTTTATTAGCTGACCAATCTGTTCCAAGTTTTGAGCTTCTTGCTGCAACTGAGGCTCCTTGCAAAAGTTGCAACATGGTATTTGAAATCATTGAACGATGAGATGTCATGACGCCTTTCGGTGTGCCTGTGGTGCCGCTGGTATACAAAAGACAAGCACAATCATCTTCATTAGCATCATGAAAGTTATGATCAGTATTTGGGTAATCAGTTAGAACCAGCTCCTCAAATATAATTTGTGGATGATCATGAGATGGAAGTCTTGAGATTCTTTTTTCATCACCAACCAATAATTTAGGGGACGCAGCATCTAGTGCCTTGATAGCTTCTTTACCATTCCACCAGCCGTTTAAACCACAGGCTATGCCACCAATTGAGACAGTTGCCCAAAAAAAGATAATCCATTCAGGAGAATTAGCAGCATAGATGGCAACTCTGTCACCAGGACTGACGTTATATTTTGATCTCAACAAGTGAATGGCCTTTCCTACCAGTTCATAATGCTCAGCAAAGGAAATCTTTTTACCTTGATACTCTAAGTAAGTAGACTCAGCATGGTGTTGTGATTGTGAAATGAATGCAGCTAGATTTCTTGGACGATTAATAAAAACTGGAAGTGATTCACCCAATACATCTTCATTACCAATTTTAAAGAAGTCATTCTCATTAATTAGGTTATTGATTTCTTGATCTGTATGCATATGGAAATGTTATTATAGTCAATGTTCAAGGGGAGTCATTATGAAAGATCATTTAGTTGCATTGGTCACGGGTGGAGCATCCGGTATTGGTCTAGCAACAGTTGAAAGATTTATATCTGAGGGTTACAAAGTTGCTGTATTTGATGCAAATAAATCAGCTAAAGAAGTCATAAAAAATAACCTTAAATCACAAATTAATGATGTTTTTATATATGAGGTAGATGTCACTAATCATGATTCAATACTTGATGGATTTAAAGGATTAGCAAAAGACAATCTTACTCCTTCAGTTTTACTAAATTCAGCAGGTATAAGCCCTCCTCTCAATTCACTGCATAAGTATGAAATTGATGATTGGAATAAGTGTGTAAGCATTAATCTTAATGGTACTTTTATGGTGACAAGAGAATTCATTAATTCGTTCATTGAAAATAAACTTTCCAAGGGCTCAATAATAAATATTTCATCGATTATGGGATCAAGAGCTAGTGCTGCTCAAGCCGTTTACAGTGCCACCAAACATGGTGTGGTTGGATTAGCTAAATCAGTAGCACAAGACTATGCTCATTTAAATCTAAGGGCTAATGCTATTGGTCCAGGTGTTATAGAGACTCCTATGACAAACGATGTACTGGTTGATAAAAATGTAAAGAATCATTTGCTTACGCGCATACCTTTAAAACGTGTTGCTCAGGCCTCAGAGGTAGCAAGCTTGGTATATTTTTTAGCCACCGACGAGTCCTCATACATAACAGGAACCTATATCCCTATAGATGGTGGATACCTCAGCTCCTAATTCCGTATCACTAATTACTGGTGCTGCTAGTGGGATTGGTAGGCATCTTGCAATTCATGCATCCAATCTTGGTCATGATGTAGTTCTGATCGATCTTGATGCAAATGGATTAGATGAAACAAAAAAATTATGTTCCAAAGCAGAAACATTTTGTATTGATGTTGGTAATTACAAGCAAATGGTTGAAGTTAAAGAAGCTTTAGATAAGAAAAATATTAACGTTAATTATCTATTTAATAATGCTGGTATTTTTATTGAAGGAAGATCCTGGAAAACTAGTTATGAAATGTGGAATAAAATTATATCTACTAATCTAGTGGGCATAACGAATGTACTCAATGTTTTTCTAGATCAAATGCTTAATGCTGACACCAAAGGTCACATTGTTAATACTGCATCAATGGCTGGAGTAATTGTTGGTGGTTTTTTAGCTCCATATACTGCAACAAAACATGCGGTAGTCGGTCTTTCAAGAAGTCTCTATGAAGAACTCAAAGAAACAAATTCAAACATCGGTGTTTCTGTTTTATGTCCTGGGGTTGTCCAAAGTCAAATAATTGAAAATGAAAGGCCTTTACTAGAAATAAATCAAGATGATTTGGATGAAGATGAAAATGCTAAACTTATGAAATCCATTTTATCTGAAGGCGTTAGGAAAGGTCTTAAGCCAAGTTTGGTTGCAGAGCGTGTTTTCGAGGCAATTGATAAAGAAGAATTTTGGATTTTTACACATCAAGAATTTGCTGATACTTACAAGGAGTATTCTCAGGAAATCTTAGATTCAATGAACTCTTAATTAAGGCTCAATCTGATCTAGAACATCTTTAAACGAAATATATTTAAAGTTTTGATTGAAGAGCTTTCCTTTTTGATTGGTATTGAATCCGTCCTGAGCAACCATCATTCCTTTAGGATATCCTGGTAATGGAGTTGAGGTCACATCAATACCATCGGTATCTCTGACTTCATCAATGCCTTGTGCGCCTAAAATCATAAATGTGCCAACATATTGATAAGGGGTTTTTCTGTTGTAGAGATTAAAAGTTGAATTGCCTTGGGAAGATACAACAAGGTAGCCTTCTTTATTAGATGTCTTATAGATCGAGACCCCTTCAGGATCACCTTCTATCTCACCTGCTCGAGAATCAACATCCTGAAGATATTTAAAACCATCCACTGAGAAAGCTTTTAAAATGCCTTTGTCTCCTTCTCTAGAAATGAAAATAGTTTCATTTTCATCATCATAAACACAGCCTTCAGCTTCATTTCCCTCAACTGGTTTACCTTTCTCGAACTGAGTGATGTCAATCGCATGGGTTTTAATTTGTTCATTAAGATCCCACTGCTGGACTTGTTTACCCTCTTCTTCCGTTATAACTGCTTTTAAATCATTATTGATAAGGCCCATGCAAACACCGTAAACGCTCATACCCGTTACTATGTGATGATGTGTCATTGATTCAGAAAATGAATTAGATGGTGTTGATTTAAAGTACTTATAAAGGTCTTGTTCATCAAAAATCCAATAATCTAAAGTGCTCATGGTTCTGTTAGATGTAACGATATGTAACTTACCGTTAACGGAACGCAAATCAATATTATTGATCTTTCCAAGATTAGAGTAACTGAGTTGATTGCCCTTCAAATCGTATACATAGATACCTGATTTCTTATCGGTTCCAAAGATAAGAGATTTTTTTGGATCGGCATTATTGATCCATATAGCTGGATCGTCAGCAGCATCTTCAGGTGAAATTACTGGCTCAGTCTCTACTGTTGGGAAAATAATAGTCGGCACATCTGCATGTACTGAAGAGATAAAAAAAATAGCCAGTAAAAAACTGGCTATTTTTAGATTGTACTTATTAGTTATTGTAGGTGAATCCAATTGCATAAGAAGTTCCGTATTCATCATATTGTGAGAGGCGATCATTATATCCCCAATAATAATATTCAGGGCGATCCTCTATATTAGTAATTTCAAACTTTAACCTGAAATTATCATTAATTTCATAACTAGCCTTGAGGTCCCATTGCTCATGCGGTGCAACAAATCTTGAGTTTTGAAGAGAAACTTTATCAATATCACTCTCCTCATCAGCCAACCAGTCAAGATACTCGCCTCTTGAATTCATCGCTAATCGAATATCAAATTTTCCTTTGTCATAACCAATGGAGAAATTTTCTTGCTTATCAGAGAGTTTCCTAAAAGGTGTTGTAAAAGATTGATTATCTTCGAATTTAAAAGTGCTATCTCCATCAGTCCAGGTTAAGTTTAATGCAATAAACATCCCATCGAATGGAGCAGGCAGAAATTCAAAGTCTTGTTGAAAATTAAACTCATACCCGGTGATATCTGAATCTTCTGCATTAATCCATGTCTCTACACCATCATTAAAAGATACTCCATTAATGGTTGCTGTCTTTTGAATTGTCTTATAAATAGCATTGTCTATTTTTTTCAAGAAAGCCCCTACTGAGAGATAAGACAAATTGTTGCCATAATATTCAATTGAGATATCAAAATTATCTGATTCATAAGGATCTAAATCAGGGTTACCGAACTTACCTTTAATATCTTCACCAGTAATTTCTAGCTCAAGTACAGGTGCAGTTGAATTAAATGAAGGCCTTGAAAGTGATCGAGTATATGCTGTTCTTAAAAGCGTGTTCTCGTTAATGAAATGCTTATAGTTAATACTTGGGGCAACAAAGGTATGATCACTTGAAGCTTTAGTTGGATTGCCGTCTTGGTCAAATGCAGATGAACTCATGTCCATTTTTTCTACACGGACACCATAAGTTAGAACACCATTCTCTAAATCACTGGTAAGCATTCCATAAACGGCAAAAATATCCTCAGTAGTCTTGTAATCCTCCAGATAAGTTTCCTGACCATCGAGAGTAAGAGAGTCAGTTTGGTTTTGTAAAGCATAGACTAAAGCTGGGTTAGCTTGTTGACTAAAAACTTGTCCTTGGAAAGGCCAAGATAGTTGTGATGGATTGAAGTCTGCCATAGTTCTATCATCCTCATAGAATGATTTATTTTTATCCACATCAACTTCTCGGGAACGATATTTAAGTCCAAATTTAGCCACCGCTGGATTGCCACCAACCTCAATATCTTTTGAAAAATCAAACTTCAAAGCGGTTTCGCTGTCTTCGATGATGGAATCCTCCAACTCAAGCTCTTTAAACTTCAAATTAGCAGGTTCATATATTTCAGGATAATAAGAACTAAGCACAAGCTTTCTTGGATTAGAGAAATTAATTTCACCCACTGCACCACTGACTAAGGGCGATTTTAAATTTACACAACTATCTTTTTTAGCACGTACTTCACATCTAAAAGTTAAATCAGCATTATCAGTGTCATCTTGTTCAGCAAATGAGTAACTTAATTGAAATTCAGAATTCCAATCATTAATGATTGTTTCTCCACCAATATTGAATGCCGAGATAGTTCTTGTTTCCTCTCTAACCCTTGTTTCTGCATCATGACGAATTCGATCAGTAAACATTGTAGACTGAGTTGTTGTTCCAATTGAGCCTAGCTTGCCATACTCATCTTTGTATCTCAGCTCATCATCAATGTATTCATTATGAAAAGCACTAATGTAAATACTTGTAACATCGCTTGTAAGAAAATTAGCGTCATAAGTAAAACCTAGTCTCTCTCTAGTTAAATCGTAATAGCGCATCTCCCAATCATCATTAAGTTCTTTTAAACCTTCTGAATTAGTTTCCCATCCAAACCCTGTTTCATTGTTATAACTAACGATCTGCTTACTTGAATAAGTAAAGCCCAGAACATGGCCAAAAGTATCCGATAATTTATCTCCATAAGTAATGGCAAACCTTGGGTTATCATTTGATTTAGCTTGCTCATTGTATTGAGTATCAATTTTGATTTTTATTAATTCGCCCGTTAAATCCGTTGGTCTTTTAGTTTTAAAATCTATTCTCCCACCTATAGAATCGGCATCTTGATCAGGGGTAAGACTTTTTGAAACTTCAATTGAATCAAGTAATTCTGTTGGAAGCCCATCCAGCAATACGCTTCTATTGCCTTCAGGAGCTGGCATAAGCGCACCATTGATTGCAATTGAGTTAAGATCAGAGCTCAGTCCCCTAATGGAAACATATCTACCTTCACCTTGATCATTTTCTATTGAGATACCAGATAATCTTCTGATCGCTTCAGCAGCAGTTGTATCAGGGAAATCACCTAAGGCATCAGAATCAACAATTGAAACAATTTTGTCGCTTTCTCTTTGTTTATCGATAGCAGCAATTAAACTAGCCTTAGTTCCCACCACAATAACCTCTTCAACAAGAGCATCTTCTTGAGAAATAAGTGTTAAAGGGACTAAAAAAAGAATCAAGAACTTTTTCATAATATCTCCAAAAAATATGACCAAATGTTAGAGATTTTATGTGTCAAAAAGATGGCATGCAGATGTCATATATAAAAAGAATTGTTACAAAATAAACAAACGAATTTGATATTTTGTAAACATTTGTCGATAATTAAATTGTGTCTGTAATATACAAACAACAAAGAAGCCTTAACAGGGTAAATAAAATCCTCGACACTGCTCATAATGTATTGATGGATGGAGAAATCAATGATCTTTCAATTGCTAATCTCACAAAAGTTGCGGATCTCAAGAGGACATCCACATATAAATTTTTTCCTCATCCAGATGATATAAAAATTGCTCTTATTGAAAGATATATTAATGAGCTCAAAGAAAAACTTGAAAACTTTAATGTAGGCTCTTCGGAGCATCATCAAACACTAAAAGAGCTCATTAACGAAATATATTTGTATTTTAAAGAAAATATATCAGCTCAAAAAATTATATTAGCAAATACCGTTAACCCCCCTGTTGATAGTGCTAAACTTCAGGCCCTTTCAAATCTGTTAGTCAATAAAATAGAAGCTGCTAATAAACTTCCTAACATGTTTAATAAAGAGGGAGTTTTTTTGGTAATTACTCAAATTATTATTTCAGTGTTATCACTTAACCTAAAAGAGAACAACGAACTCAATGAAATTGGAACAAACGAAGCATTGAGAGCTTCTTACGCCTACCTTCTTAGCTGCACAACGAAATAACTAAGGCTTACCAGAAAAAATTACTTTGATTAGGTGATCTTTAATTTCAGTTTGAAGAGTTGATTTAGCCCTGAATATTGTCTTCGAAATAACCCAATGGTTATTTTCATTAATGTATTCATCCTCATAAGTTCCGTGAAGAGTATTCATGGTATGGTCTTTGGTGTTTATTAAGTTATACGTAATTTGCCAGACCCCTTTTGCATTCTGATTATCAATTAAATCAATTATTGGATTATGAGCGTGATGTGATTCAACCATATGATCATGACAAGCAACAGTTTCAAATAATTTTGCCAAATCCTCTCTGTTATTGAATAGACCGACTTCGCCATAGTCGATATGACATGAGCCCTCTTTAAAAGTTAACATCATGGCTCGTACATCCTTTGCATCACATGCATTCAAATATGTATGTTTTAAGCTTTCAATGCTATTGATTGCTTCAAGGCTCGCAATTCTTTTTTCTAAATCAGACACCAAAGAGCACCCTCAAGATGACATAAAATAGAATCGTAAAAATTGCTCCAACAGGGATTGTAATAAGCCAGGACATGAAAATATTAATAACTGATCTCCAGTCTATTTCCTTAACACTATTTGCCAGACCGACTCCTATTACACCCCCTATAAGAGTATGAGTTGTTGAAATTGGAAACCCTAAATAGGATGCAAAGACAACTGTTGAAGCCGTAGCTATATTTGCACTAAATCCAAATGAAGGGGTGAGTTTTGTTATTTTCTCTCCAACAGTTTTTATAACTTTATGGCCGTACATAGCTAATCCAGTAACAATTCCTACCCCACCTAGAAGCAAAATTAAAGGTGAAACAGTAGCATTTGATTCGATGACGCCACCCGATGAAGCAATTGAGGCTATTGCTGCCAATGGACCGATCGCATTAGCAACATCATTTGATCCATGAGCAAAAGCCATAGCACAAGCAGCAACTACCATTAACAACGAAAAAGCTGTTTCAATGCCTGCTTTACTTCCAAAATCTGATGACCTTGATCTTAAGTATAAGAAACTAACAATCCCAATAACCAAACTTAATATGAGCGAATATTGGATAATCTCACTATTCTCCCAAACAAGCCCAATATGAACTAAGCCCTTTCTAAACGTAACCTGCAAAATAACAAAAACAACCAATATCACATATATAGGTATTAAATTAACAGCAGCTTTTGATCTATTTTTGCTATCTATGATTAACATCTTTACTGATTTAAATATCAAGAATGCCAACAATGCTGAGATTAACGGTGAAGTAATCCAGCTTGAAGCAATTTCAAATATCTTATCCCAAGAAACTGCACCAGACCCTTTTGTAATTAAGACAAAACCAACGATTGCCCCAACTATTGAATGAGTTGTAGATACAGGCCAACCATTTCTACTTGCTAACATGAGCCAGCTGCCAGTAGCTAAGAGAGTAGCCATCATTCCGACAATGAATATATTTACATCATCTTGATATAGTAATGGATCTACGATGCCCTTTCTTATTGTCGAAGTAACCTCACCACCAGCAAGAAAAGCACCAAGAAATTCAAATATTGCAGCGATAATTACAGCTTGCTTTAGAGTCAGAGCCTTACTACCAACCGAGGTACCCATTGCATTTGCAACATCATTGGCTCCAATTCCCCACGCTGCAAAGAAACCTAGTACACAAGCTATTGTCAAGATGATAAATGGAGAAAAGAATAGAGCTTCCATATCAATTATATTAACTGGCTAATATTACAATTAAGTGAAATGATTTAAGGTTAAAGTTTAGCTAAAAATTAGGTTATATAATACAAAAATGCTTCTAAATCTTGACCAAAGAGAATATGCAAAACTAAATGATAAAGCCTACGCGCTAGAAAAAAGACGTTTGCAAATTGAGCTTCTTAAACTTCAAGAAGATGTTATTAGAAATAAACGAAGAATATGTATTGTTTTTGAGGGAAGAGATACAGCGGGGAAGAGCTCAACAATTAAGTTTTTTGCACAGCATCTTATTCCAAAGAATTTTAATTATGTCCAACTAGGAATTCCTACCAAATGGGAATCAGAAAATTGGTTCGAGAGATGGGAGAAAACAATTCCAAAAGAGGGTGAAATTAATTTCCTTGATCGAAGCTGGTATACCCGAGCTATAACCGAACCAGTTATGGGTTATTGCACCGAAGATCAATATAGAGACTTCATGGAAAAAGTAACGAACTGGGAGGAAGAACTTATTTACTCAGGTGTTGAAATTATTAAATTTTATTTTTCTCTTTCACAAGATCAACAAAAAAGAAGAATGAAAGCTAGAAAAGAATCTGAACTTAAGTATTGGAAGCTCTCCCCTAATGACGAAAGGATTGTTACAAAATGGGATGCTTTTACACTCTATAAAGAACAAATGTTTGATAAAACCGCTGTTAATTTTTCACCGTGGGTTGTAATTAATGCAAATAATAAAATGATAGCTAGATTAAGTGCATTAAGGTTTTTGCTTAACCAAGCAAGTTATGAAAACAAGAAACTTTTAAAGCCACTCGCGTGGAGCAAAAATATTAGCAATTACAAGGTCTCTTTGGAGGGAGTTGAATTTGATAATCTAAATTATGACCAATACATGATTTTAACTAAATATACTGACGATATTTAAAGAATGAAGATAGCTGCAATTGACATAGGTACAAATGCTGTTAAGTCTAAGATTTTTGATACGTCATCTAACTTAATTTCATTTAGTGAATCCATTAGAACGCCAACAAGATTGGGAACAGATGTTTTTGTGGATGGTCAGCTTTCAAACACTAGTATCAAAAAATTAATAACATCACTAAAAAAATATCAGAATTACTTTAGCAAGAATGAGATAGAGTTTTATGAAATAGTTGCAACTTCAGCATTTAGAGATACAAAAAACTCTGAAGATGCTAGAAGAGTAGTTGAAAATGAAATAGAGCATCCAATAAAAGTAATTTCAGGACTTGAAGAAGCAGCCTTAATTGCCCTAAACCCAAAAATTAAAAAAGATGACCCAAAACTTTATGCTGACTTAGGTGGAGGAAGTCTAGAATTTTTTTATTATCTTGATGGGAAAAAGAAAATTAAATCTTTTCAGCTAGGCGCCGTAAGAAATATGCTCAGGAAAGATAAACCTGATGAGTGGAAAAAACTTAATAGTTGGCTTGATAAATTACCTTCTTTTAATTCAGTGGTTGGGATTGGAGGAAATATAAGATCATTTTTGAATATACATAATCGAGATAAACTTTCAAAAGAAGAGTTTATTAGTCTTAAAGATGAGCTCCACAAATTAACCTTTAGTGAAAAAATTTCAAAATATAATCTTTCTGAAGACAGAGCAGATGTTATTGACTATGCAATGAGTATTTATGAATTTGTTCTTAACAGAATAAATGTTGAAAAGATAAAATCTACGAAATGGGGTGTATCAGATTCAATCGCAGTAAAACTTTATCATGAGATTTACAGCAATCAATTTCAGATAAAAAACTGAATAATAAATTGAAAAAATTCAAGTTCTAGGCACTGTGCACCGTGAACCAAAATCTTGATCCACGATTTTTTCTTGGCATAACCCCAACCTCACCACCTAGTTGATTTATTAGATGCTTTACTATCGCTAGACCAAGACCACTTCCATCTTTTGATTCTGCCCTGGCTTTGGCAGTTCTGTAAAATCGATTGAATACCAGCATTGATTCATGCTCCTCAATACCTGATCCAGTATCCATTATTGAAACCTTATAAAAGTTATCTTGTTTTCTTATTTTGATTTCTACTGCAGAATCTGGATTACTGTATTTAATTGAATTCTCAAGTAAATTGTTTAATACCTGTTCTAAGGCACCATGATCAGCTTTAACTAATGCATCACCAACATAGTCAAATTTGAATTTAATATTTTTTTCAGCAGCTAGATTGCTCATAGCTTCAACCACAGAATTAATCTTATTTTTTAAGTCGATCTCTTCAAGGTTAAATTGTTTATCCCCGTACTCAATTCTAGATAAATCTATTAGGTTGGTCACCATCTCAGTAAGCCTTTCAGAATTATGCAAAATTGCGCTTGTAAATCTTCGCGCATCTTTTGAATTATCTAATGCACCGTCTAAAAGAGTTTCAGAGTTTGCCCTTATTACGCTAACAGGAGTTCTTAACTCATGAGAGAGATTAGCAACAAAATCCCTTCGCATCGAATCCATATCGCGCAATTGCGTTTCATCATGTAAAACCAAGATAAATTCTTTGGTGCCTTTGGCTGTATTCATTTGAGCCAGTATCCATTTATTTCCCATGTTGGACTCAATCTCAAATTCCATTGCATACTTGCCCTTTTTTTTGGCCTGATCAAACATTAATTTTACGGGCTTTAACTTGATGTCTTTAATATTTACATTTATTAGATCTTCAATTTCAAGAATATTAAGTGATTCATCATTATTAAACGTAACAGTACCCTCCTCATCAAATACAACAATGCCCTGACCCAAGTCATTTAAAACAGAACCAAATTGATTTCTTTGCTTGGCTAACAATGTCATTTGATTTTTTAGATCTACCGAGATTGAGGATAAACTTCTGGCAACTGAACCAATCTCATCAACACGTTTGGTTGGTAGAGATTTAATAGTTTTCTTTTTCAGGTCGCCTGACTCCAGTCTAGAAACGGCACGCTCAAGTTCTAAAAAATTTTCTCGTGTATAGTTTCCAGCAATAATGCCTGCCAATATTGAACCGATTAAAGCAACTACTAAAATTAAAATAACTGATGTATTCAGGGATCTGAATGCTTGATCAAAATAATTATACGGAACAGCTAATCTAATAACCCCTTGTTGAGTTGAGGATGGATCAACAATCGCAAAGTAAAGCATTTCCTGCTGAATGGTATCGCTAAACCTCCTACTCCATCCCATCCCATTATTCTGAGCATCGATGACCTCAGGCCTATTGGAATGATTATCAATCTGATCCAAGTCATCAACTTCTATATTTGAATCACTTATAACTACCCCAGAAGAATTAATTAAAGTGATTCTAGCTTGTGATGCCTCAGCAAGAACATTGGTTTCATCTTTAAGAGAGTTCAAATCATCATATTGAGACAACGGACCTAGAGATGATTGAATGATTTGGCCTTGTTTTTGAAGCTCAATCTGAATTTGATCTTGTAAACTGGCTCCTAAATCTCTCTCTGCAACTATAAAAGCAAATAGTAATCCTAGAGACAAACAGGACATTACTATAATAAATATCCTTCCTCTAATGCTCATTTAAACTATTCTGGATTTCTAGAAAAACGATACCCAATACCTCTTATGGTTTGAATATAGTTTCCCACGGTACCTAATTTTTCTCGTAGTCTTTTGATATGCGTATCTACTGTTCTGGTAGTGACTTCAGAACTATAACCCCAAACATCCCCAAGAAGCTGATCCCTGGTTTGCACTCTTCCTCTCCTATCAAGCAGATGCTTGAGCAATCTGAATTCTAAGGCAGTTAAAACAACCTCTTTAGAATCAATAAATACTTGATGGGCTTCAAGGTTTAACTCTAATCCACCAAAATTATGCGATGAACTATCATCAGGTGGGGTTTCGACAGCTCCTCTTTTTAAGATAGCCTTAACTCTTAAAACTAACTCTCTCACACTAAATGGCTTCGTGACATAGTCATCCGCGCCGAGCTCAAATCCCACTACCCTATCTACTTCATCTGTTTTTGCTGTCAGGATTATGACAGGGATATTTTTGGTATCTTCCGCGGATTTAATTTCTCTACAAAAGTCCAGACCAGATCCATCCGGCAACATTAAATCCAAGATAATTAAATGGGGTTGATTTTGATTCGTTAATGATTTGGCTTCACTAATGGATCCGGCAGTGGCAACATCATATGACTCTTTTGCAAGATTGTATTGCAAGGTTTTTCTGATATCTGGCTCGTCTTCGACGATAAGGATTTTTATAGCCATCAATAATAAAAATATTGAATACTTTATACATCAAATAAATAAAACTTGTAAGTTTATTTGTTTACTTTTTCAAGCTTGTAACGAAGTTGTCACGCATCTCAGGTTTTGAAAATTTTCCTGATGCAATTTTAGGTAAGGGTTCATCAAAAATTATGATGTGCTCAGGTATCTGAAATGCTGCTAGTTTATCGGCTAGGAAACCTTTAATTGCTTGATCATCAATGAGATTAGAATTTTCTGAGTAGATCGCGGCACACAAAACTTCTCCGAGGCGTTCATCTGGAATACCGAAGACAGCGACTTCTCTGACTGATTGATGCTCAGCAATTGCCGATTCAACTTCTATACAAGATATATTTTCTCCACCGCGAATTACTAAATCCTTTACACGATCCACGATAAAAAGAAAATCATCTTTCATGTAACCCAAGTCACCGGTTTTAAACCAACCCTCATCATTAAAGACCTCATTGGTTGCATCAGGGTTATCCCAATACCCAATCATATTTGCAGGAGATTTTATTACCACCTCGCCGTGATCTCCTTCATTAAGAAAATTCCAATCTTGATCAACAATAGCTATTTCCGTCACTGGTGGCACCGCTCGACCACAACTTGAAGGATATTTTAAATAATCTTCACCTGCATTAAGAGTTCCCAAAGCATTGGTTTCTGATAAACCATATCCAATTGAGGGTGTGCCTTCCATTTCATCATTTAACCTTTTTACGTGCTCCGGTGGTCTAGGAGCTCCTCCACCACTCAAGTCGACCAATGAGCTGAGGTCATATTTTTCCTTGTCAGGATGATTTAAGATGTCCCATGTCTGAGTTGGCACTCCAGTAATCGCAGTAATTTTTTCATTTTGAATAAGCTCTAAAGCATGGCCAACATCCCACTTCGACATTAAAACCATTTTTCTTCCTGATAAGACAGACATCAAGAAACCTGCGTGAGAACCTGTAACATGAAACAAAGGAACACAATGAAGAATAGATGGAGGATTTTTCTCACTTGCATCTATTTGGTCAGCACTTTTACTATCATTAGCCATTTGAGTTCTAATAGTAAAAAAAAGAGCCCAGCTAATCAGTGTTGCAATTATATTTCGATGTGATGATAGAACACCCTTAGGATACCCAGTTGATCCAGAGGTATAAAAAATGGTTGCATGATCATCAGTATCAATTTTAATCTCAGGACTTTCATCGGATGCATTAGCGATAAAATCATTAAAATCATCAAAATCTGTATTTTCTTCTGGCCTAACGATAAGCTTTAAAATGTCTAAACTTTCAAGGCCTTGTAATCTTTTATAGTCGGCAATGAGCATTTTTGAGCCTGAATTTTCAAGACCGTATATCACTTCTTTGGGAACCCACCATGAATTTAAGGGCACCAAGACTAAACCCGCCAACATGCATCCCATGTAAATAACTATATATTCTGGATTATTTGCCATACAAACTGCTACTCGATCACCCTTTTTTAACCCTGAATTCAATAGTGCATTTGCCGTTTTTTTTGATCTTTGATGTATTTCCTTGAATGTATATCTTTCTTCATTGAAGACCAACCAATCAGTTTCAGGGTGCAGATATCCAAGCTCAAAATAATCTTTTAGGTTTTTAGGAGCATTTACAAATTCTTTGTAAGCAATTCCACTTGAATTGGTTATTTCTTTGAATTCAAAAAGTTGTCCAGTTGCGGTAAACTCATTGGAATAATCCTCATAACTTTTCATATGGAATCTAATAATAAAACATTAAATACAAACTACAATTTTTTAATTCATATTTTAATTGCGGCTCTTTTCGTTGTTTTAATTGGATGCTCAGGTGGTGGTGGATCAAGTGGAGGAAGCCCTCAAAGTCCTAACCCTTCAACTCCATCAAATCCTACTCCATCAGATCCTGCGCCTAGTCCTAATCCTGATCCTGATCCTGCACCCTCACAATCGTTTGATGAATTGGTATCTCTGTATGAAGGTAATGAAGAGTATCAAGACCAATGGGGCTTAGCTGCTATCAATGCGTCATCTGCCTATGCCCGTGGTGCTACAGGTAAAGGAATAGTTATTGGTATTACAGATTCTGGCCTTGATACATCTCATGATGAAATATCCTACTCAAGAGTTCTTCCAGAAAGCAATCTTACCTATAGTAATTATGATCCAACTACCTCACAACAACGACATGGAACAATGGTAGCTTCGGTTGCTGCAGGTACACTATCTCAATCAAATAGCTCTTCGATGCACGGAGTAGCATTTGATTCGGAAATATTATTTACTGCAATTCAGCTAGCAGAACCAGATGATAATTATGATCCTGTTGACCTAGGTGATACTGATACATCTCCGGGTGAAGTAAACGAGGATTTCACCGGAATAGATAATTTTTTCAGCAGTTTATTTGAAATCTATAACGTGGCGGAAGTTGATATAGTTAATAATAGCTATGGCTATTCAGGTAATGTTATTGATTACACGGAATCTCAAATTAGAAGCTCCTTCCCAAAAACTATTGAAGAGATGGCACAAACAAGTACTCCTGATTCTGAAAAAACAATCTATGTTTGGGCTGCAGGCAACGCAGGCTCGTATGCAGATGATGGAGTGGATTTTTCTAGCCCTGAATTATTACCGGGCATGTCCGTATACATTCCGGAAATACAAAATCATTCAATTGCTGTGGTTTCAATAAATGAAAATGGTGAAATATCTGATTTCTCGAATCTTTGTGGAATTGCAGCTGATTTTTGTATTGCTGCTCCAGGAGAAGACATAACAGTTGCATATCCAGTTACTAATACAGATCAAGGAATATACGATGATGGTGTATATTCCTGCGAAGCAACTAATAATTGTTTTGCAGTGGCTAATGGAACTTCTTTTGCATCGCCTTTTGTGGCTGGCGGTCTGGCAGTAATAGCAGAATACTTTGATGGTCAATTAGGCTCTACAGAGATTGTTCAGAGAATGTTTGCAACTGCAAATAAATCTGGTATTTACGCAAATAAAGAAATCTATGGTCAAGGCTTGCTAGATCTTAATGCAGCTACAGCACCTGTAGGAGAGTTATCAGCTTCTTCCTCTTTATTAGATTCTTCTAAAATTCCCTTGGCAAACAATCTTCTAAATATTTCAAATATATCGATATCAGAAGCGATAACTTCAAGTGCAAAAGATATCTCTTTTATTGTTTTTGATGAACTTAATGCTCCGTTCAGAGTTCCACTTTCATCTCTGATGCACAATGAGGTTTTAAATTCTTCCATTAATAGTTTTAATTCATCAAACCTTAAGACTTCTTCTCATGCAGAGAAAACCAAAAATGGTGTGTTAAGAATCCAATATAAAGAAAGTAAGTTTAATAATTCTTTTCATAATTATAATCCTCTGCAGGAGGCCCTAATTGAGCAATCTCAGGCTTTTTCATATAACTCTGATCAAAATAATTTCTACCTTTCATCAGGAATGAATTTCGATTCACATAGCGGTCTGAAATCAAAAAAAGAATTTCAAAACAACTATACTTTAAAAACTTTGATTATGAACCCATGGGCAGGTTTTACTGAAAAAGGTTTAAGTTTTGGAAGAACATTTTTTTATAAAAATTACTCAATTGATGTAGTTAATTCTGTGGGTAAAAATAAAAAAATTAATCCTTTTGCAAATTCATCATCTTCAAATCATACCCTGATGTTTGATGTATCAAATCCATCAAAAACAGTTAGTTTTCAATACGGTGTTCTAAAAGAGAAAGATGGTGTTAACGGCTTGACAGGATCAGGAATATTTAACACCCAAAAAAATTCCTTTACTAAATTTTCGGGATTAAGTTTTGCTAAACGGACTTCATTAGGTTTATTTGTCGGTAGCATTTATCAAGGTAATAATCCTGGAAGAAATAATACCGCTATTTTTTCAAATTTCAGCAAGACTAAATCTGAAGCATATAGTTTTGGGTTTCAACCACTTTTGGAAAGTAACCACAAACTAGTGTTTTCTGTATCTCAACCGTTAAAAGTTACCAGAGGTTTTGTTGATCTTGAGTTACCATCTCGAAGAACCAAAAACAAAGAATTATTATTTTCAAATCATCGCCTAGATTTAAGTTCAAAGTCGACGGAAATCAATTCAAAAATTTCCTATGAGCTCTCTTCATCAATGGGAAGGTTTGGTGCGATTCTTGGTTATAAGGTAAATCCATATCATTCAGATTTTTATAATGATTACTGGTATGCGAGCCTCACCTACTCTAAGTCCTATTAATTCTAAATGGGGGAGTCATGTTATTAAACAAAAAAATTGTCTACATTACAGGTGGCAGTAGTGGAATTGGTAGAGCATGTGCAAAATTATGTCTTGAAAATGGTGCCAAAGTAATCATTACAGGCCGTAATATAAAAAAACTCGAAGAAGCAAAAAAAAACTTAAGTAAAATATCTGCAAATCTAGAAACGCATCAATTTGATATTGCTAATACTGATGAATTTCGATCTTCATTAAATACAGTCTATGAGAGTTATGGAAAAATTGATGGCTTAGTTAATAATGCGCCGTCTATTCATTCTGGCATGATTAAAGATATTGATTTTGACGCTTGGAGAACAAACTTTAAGGCAAACCTTGATGCAGTGTTCATTTCTTTAAATACTGTTATCCCGAAAATGATAGAATCAGGGAGCGGCTCAATTGTTAACATTTCCTCAGTGGTTGGACTAAGAGGCTCCTCTTATATGGCAGGATATGGAGCAGCAAAAGCTGGCTTAATCAATCTGACTAAGTCAGCTGCAATTGAAGCAGCACCAAATGTGAGGGTAAATTGTGTGATTCCAGGTGCGGTTATGACAGATGCATTAAAAAAAGCAATGCCAACAGACGAAATGATTGATGCTACTGCAAAGACAATACCCTTAAAAAGAATAGCTTCTCCGGATGAAGTCGCTCATCCAGTTGTATTTTTATTGAGCGATAAATCAACTTTTATTACCGGAGCAGACTTGGTTGTTGATGGAGGCAAAACTGCTGATTTAAATGCTGGAAACTGAACTTATACCCAATTCCAAAATATGGCACTCAGGGGTTGAGAGTCCTGAAATTATTGAAAATCCATCAGTTTATAAGTGGAGTGATGAAGCTGATTTAATTGTAATCGGATTGGGTGGTGCAGGTGTTAGTGCTGCAAATGAAGCTTTGGATAATAACTTAAGCGTTATTGCTATAGATAAAACAACTGGCGGTGGTTCAACAGCGAGGAGTGGTGGTGTGTTTTACGCCGGGGGCGGAACGCCTATTCAAAAGGACGCAAATATAAAAGACTCCCCTGACAATATGTACAGATATCTTAAACAAGAAGTTGGGAACGTAGTTAAGGATGAAACTTTAAGACAATTTTGTGATACCTCACCTGCAAATACACAATGGCTAATGGATAATGGAGTTAAATTCAATTCTAGTTACTATCAAACCAAGACCAGCTATCCAGATGCAGGATATTATTTATATCATTCAGATAATTCACTTGTTCCCAAATACATGGAGACTGCAGAACCTGCTGCTAGAGGACATCGAGGTTGGGAAGAAGGTCCATTTAAACCCATTGGAGTTGGTGGAACCATATATTACCCTTTAAAAAAATCAGCATTATCCAAGGGTCTTAGAATGTATTCTCAATCTGAAGTTAAATCACTATTAATAAATACTCAGGGCGATGTTATTGGTTGCAAAGTAATGGTCATGCCAAGTGGTACTGTTTCTGTAAAACATAAAAAACTAATTCGCAGAGGTGAATTATTTCAAATGATCCTGCCTCCCTCCTACCCTGGATCATCTTTCTTCCAAAAAATCGGTCAAAGGTTTATTAACAAAGCGCAGAAGCTAGAAAAGAAATATAGACAAGCAAAATACTTTAGGGCAAAAAAAGGGGTTTGCATTTCAGCTGGCGGATTTATTTTTAATCGAGCAATGGTTGAGGAATATGCACCAAAATACTCAAAAGGCATGCCTCTAGGTACATCTCAAGATAATGGATCCGGTATTCGGTTGGGTCAATCCGTAGGTGGAAGAACAAAACATATGGATCGAGTTACAGCTTGGCGTTTTTTAAATCCTCCAATGTCCTTTGCAAAGGGTATGGTGGTAAATAAGGATGGTAAGCGCTTCTGTAACGAAATGGTTTATGGAGCCACCTTGGGCGATGAGATGTGTGAGAATAACGATGGGAAGGCATATTTAATTCTTAGTGAAGAGCTTTTTAAATCATCAAAGTTAGAGGCCGCTAAATCCTTACCCTTTCAACGTGATGCAGCAAAAATGCTTATGACATTCAATGCAGTGAAGAGGAAAAATATAGATGATCTTGCAAAAGTCTATGGTATTAATGAAGATAATCTTAAAGAATCAATTCAACAATATAATGAGTCTGCGATTAATGATGATTACTGTTCTTTAGGAAAGGCTTCCAAGGATATGAAAAAAATTGATGCACCCTACTACATCATGGACATATCAATTGACTCCAGGTTATCGCCACTACCAACGCTCACCTTAGGTGGTTTGGAGGTAGATGAAACTACAGGGAATGTTATCAATACTCAGGGCAAGACAATCAAGGGTTTATTTGCAGCAGGCAGATCTGCTGTGGGTGTATGTTCTAATATTTATGTATCAGGTCTTTCAATAGCTGATTGTGTATTTTCAGGTAGAAGAGTTGGTAAATATTTAGGGGAGATAATATGAATTTAAATTTTGCGTCCGTTTGGGAAATGATAGCTGATTTAATTCCAGACAATGATGCTCTTATTTGTGGAGAAGAAGTTGTAAATTGGCGAGATTATGACTTACGCTCAAGTAAATTAGCTACCGCACTGGTTGATGCTGGGCTATCACCAAACTCCAAAGCAGGTCTTTATCTTAATAATTCAAATGAATATCTAATTTGTCAAAATGCAATTTTTAAAATTGGTGGGGTCCCAATTAATGTTAATTACAGATATGTTGAGGAAGAATTAATTTATTTACTAGAAAATTCTGATTCAGAGGCTATTTTTTATCATGCTTGTTATAGCTCTCGAATAAAACAAATTGCCCCATCACTCCCAAATATTAAAGCATGGATCGAAGTTGCTGATGGAACTGAATCTCAATTTAGTGATAGACTCCAATATGACAACCTTTTAGATAAATGTACTCCTATGGGAAGGTTTTCTAGAGATCCAGAAACGATCTACATGCTATATACCGGTGGAACTACAGGTATGCCCAAGGGTGTTATGTATAAACAAGGAGAATTCCTTACTTTCTTATTTAGAACCTTAAAGGCTATGGGTTATGACGTTCCTGAAGACCTAACTGATTTAGAGTCAAGAATTAAGAACTCGCAAGAAAATAATACTTTTATTAGAAGTGTTGTCGGTTGTCCATTAATGCATGGGACAGGTATGTGGTTAGGCGCATTTTTACCTTTGCTTCTTGGGGGTACTGTCATTACCACAAAAAATCTTGGGTTTGATCCTGACCAAATGTGGAGTCAAGTTGAAGAGACTCGAGCCACAAACATTGTTATCGTTGGAGATGCTTTTGCAAAACCAATGCTTGATGCACTGAATAATGCATGTTCAAGAGGCAATCCATACAATCTCGAGAGCGTTCAAGTAATAATTTCCAGCGGAGTCATGTGGAGTGCCGAAGTCAAACAAGGCCTATTAGAACACCATGATATGGCTTTAATGGATACCATGGGATCAACAGAAGGCGGTATGGGAAGCTCTGTAACTACAAGGGATAACCCTCCTGCTACTGCAAAATTTGGTCTAAATCCAGGTGTAATTGTTTTGGCTGATGATGGAGAGATATTGGAACCTGGCTCAGAAAAAATCGGTCTTATTGGAACTTCAGGATTAGTTCCTGTTGGTTACTATAAAGATGAAAAGAAATCTGCTGAAACCTTTAGGGAAGTTAATGGAGTAAGGTATAGCTTTCCAGGAGATTATGCCAAGCTTGAATCCGATGGAACAATTACTCTTTTAGGAAGAGGAAGCAACTGTATTAATTCTGCAGGGGAAAAAATATATCCAGAAGAAGTAGAGGAAGCCATTAAACGCAACAAAGAGGTGTTTGATTGTCTTGTTGTTGGTGTAAATGATGATAGATTTGGTCAAAAAGTAGTAGCCGTTGTTTCATTAGAAGAAGAAATTGATGCCGAAGCTCTTACTGGGCAAACTCGGAAATTTATTGCTGGTTATAAATTACCAAAGGAAATCCTATTTGTAGATAAAGTTGAAAGAGCTCCTAACGGTAAAGCTAACTATAAGTGGGCTAAAGAAAAAGCAAATCAGGCTTTTGGATAGAGATTTCTTCCAAGATAAATTTATTTTCTTTAACGGGGAAAATAAAAATGATTTTTTTTATGACTCAGTAATTTATTTGTGTGAGCATAATCAAGATGGAGCCTTTGGTTTTATTGTCAATAAACCAAGCGCGATTTCAGAGTCGCAATTACTTAGTAAGCTAAATCTTAAAAAACCTAAACAACTCGAATCTATTTTTAGAGTAATGATTGGAGGTCCAGTTGCAATGGATAGTATTTATGCGCTCCATGATAAAGAATTAATAAAAGATGAGTCAAACTTGTTACGGGAGGGATTATGGCTTTCAACATCCCAAAAAGTGCTCAATAAAATTGATACACAAGATACTGCAAATCATAAAATCTTCTTAGGTTATTCTGGATGGGGTCCTGAGCAATTAGAAAAGGAGATTCAAGATGGCGCATGGCATGTCTGTGATGTTGATTTTGAGCTTATTTTTAATGATAAACCATCCTCTATTATTGAGGAGCTTTCAAAGAAGGTCGGATATAATATCAAGTCAATTATCAATCAGAATAAAGTTCAATAATTTATGGGAAGATTTGTAAACAAAAATGTTTTTCTTACAGGAGCTGCATCTGGGATTGGAAAAGCAACTGCGCGCAGACTTGCAAATGAGGGAGCCAAATTAATTATTGCTGATGTAAATCAAAAGCTACTTGATAAGACATCCAATGAACTCAAGGATTCTGTATTAGAGACCTATACTTTAGATATATCCAATGTGAGTAATGTTGCTAGAATTTTTGAAGATGTTAAATCAAGATTTAAGGCGCTTCAGGCGCTGGTTAATGTTGCAGGAATATTAAGATTTGATCACTCTAAAGATGTTGAGCCAAAAGATTGGCAAAAAATCCTTGATGTAAATTTAACAGGAACATTTTTTATGTGCAGATATGCTCTGCCTTTAATAATTGAATCAAATGGTTCAATTGTAAATGTTTCATCCACAGCTGCTCTTGGTTCACATGCTTGGACAGCTGCATACAGTGCCTCAAAAGGAGGTATCAGTGCGTTCTCTAAAACTTTAGCAGTTGAGTATGGTGTACAGGGTGTTAATGTCAATTGTGTATGTCCAGCATCAATTGAAACCAATATGTCAACGCAAACACCTTTGCCGAGTAATATAGATAAAAGGCTATTAAAAAAAATTATGCCAGTAGATGGTGTTAATAGAACTCCTGAGGATATTGCATCAGCAATAGTTTTTCTTGCATCAGAGGATGCTGTTCATATTAATGGAATTGATTTAAGGGTTGATGGGGGGCTCTTAACATGAGAATCCTTCATCTATTTAGTATTTTTTGGTTATCAATTTCTCTTTCTGCAAATCCTCCCGTCCTCAATAAGGAGTCGATTACTCATCCTGAAATCGGACTAGAAGGCATGGTGGTAACACAACATTATTTGGCCTCAGAGGTTGGTGAAGCAATACTAAACAAAGGTGGGAATGCTTATGATGCAACTATTGCGGTTGCATTTGCTTTGGCCGTGGTATTGCCCAGAGCAGGTAATATAGGTGGAGGTGGTTTTACAGTCCTATACAACTCATCAGATGAATCATTTCAAAGTCTAGATTATCGAGAAAAAGCACCCTTAGCTGCATCAAAAAATATGTATCTTGATAACAATGGAGACGTGATCAGTAACCTCTCAACACTTGGATATAAAGCAATTGCGGTGCCAGGTACTGTTGATGGAATGTGGGAGTTACATAAAAAATATGGTTCTATGGATTGGAAAGAGTTAATAGTTCCTTCTATCAAGCTTGCAAAAGAAGGGTTTAAAGTTTCGCCATTAATGGCTGATACGTTAAACAGAAATTATAAATCTCTAAGTAAATTCTCAGAAACAAAGAAAATATTCTTTCAAGAAAATCCAGTTAAATTTAATTCTTTATTGATTCAAAAAGATTTAGCAAAGACTCTAGAAAAAATATCAAAAAATGGAAGAAATGGCTTCTATAAAGGTGATGTTGCGCAAAAAATTGTTGCGGATATGAAAAGAAATGATGGCTTAATTACCTTTAATGATCTTGAAAATTACAAATCAAAATGGAGGAAACCCTTAATACGTAAATATAAGAACTTTGAGGTCATCACAATGCCACCGCCCTCTTCTGGTGGACTTCACTTAATTCAAATGTTGAATATATTAGAAAATTTCGATCTAAAATCTATGAAGCATAACTCCCCTAGTTATGTCCTGCTGTTAAATGAGGTTATGAAATATGCTTACGCAGATCGCTCACAATACTTGGGTGATCCAGATTATGTTGATGTTCCTGTTAATAAACTAATTTCAAAAGGTTATGCTGAAAGCATTTCAAAAAAAATAACTATTGATAGTGTCACTCAATCAGATGATATTAAAGCTGGCATGTATATTGATCTTGAAAGTGATGAAACAACTCACTTTTCGATTGCTGATAAATATGGAAATTTGGTTTCAACAACCTACACCCTAAATTCATCTTTTGGATCAAAAGTAGTGATCGCTAAAACTGGAATACTTATGAACAACGAAATGGATGATTTTTCGTCAGCTCCTGGTGTACCCAATCAGTTTGGTTTGTTGGGTGGAAAGTTTAATGAGATACAACCAAGCAAAAGACCGCTCAGCTCAATGACACCTACCATTGTATTTAAAAATAATAGTCCTTTTTTGATTATGGGTACGCCAGGTGGATCAAGGATTATTACTGCCGTTTTACAAAATTTTTTAAACATAGCTGAATTTGAGATGAATTTAGCTGACTCAATTAATAAGCCTAGGGTTCATCAGCAGTGGTACCCTGATCTACTTTTTTTAGAAAAAGGTTTTGATGTATTGCATGCTGAAAAAATAACTGAACTTGGTCAAGAAGTTTACTTTATGGATCCAGGAACAGCACTGGAATCAATCATGATTAAAAATAATTATTTTTATGGGTACGGTGATACACGTAGACCCGACTCAAAAGCTATTGGAGTAAATGGTGATTGATAAACTAGCTATGATAAGTTTATATGCTATTCCAACAGCGATCTTGTTGATTATTTGCTACCGTCTAACAAAAAAATAATTTTGAACCAATAAGAAAATTCTTGGTCAAAGTTATGTTGTGAATATTCCTCAAGTTATAATCCCCCTCACAACAAATTAAAAAGCGGACTTAGTTCGCTTTTTTTATGAATAAACTAATTGGAGCGGGTGACGGGATTCGAACCCGTACCAATAGCTTGGAAGGCTATTGTGCTAGCCGTTAACACCACACCCGCGGCTGAAAGATTTGAATTTTAACACCTTAATAAAAATCTTTACATAACAATGAAGCTTTTAGATGATTGTCTAAATGTACTAAACTAGATTAATGAAATTGATATGTGGGCTTTTTGGATTAGAGAATCTTTATGGGGGTGAAATAAGTTCATACATAGAAATATCCAAAATGGCTGAAAACCATGGCTTTGATTCAGTTAGTCTTACAGATCATTTAGTGATGGGAAAAAACCTTCAAAATTATCCATTTGGCAACTTCCCTCTTCCATCGGATTCTAATTGGTTTGAGCCCCTGACAACTTTAACAATGATTGCAAGCCATACAACAACCATTAAATTGGCAACTGCAATAATTATTGCACCTTTGCGAAATCCTGCTGTGTTAGCTAAAACGCTAAGTACACTCGATTCAATTTCTAACGGAAGGGTAGAACTTGGAGTAGGTCTAGGATGGCAAAAGGAAGAGTATGATGTTGCTGGCATCTCCTTTAGCGAAAAAGAAGATAGGTTTTGGGAAACCCTAGATGTAATAAAGTTATTACATGGCCCAAACCCTGTTTCATTTAAAGGTCAGTTTTTTGAATTTAGTGATATTTGGTGTAAACCTGAAATTAAACAAAAAGAAATCCCAATTCTGTTCGGTGTAAAGATGACTGATAGGAATGCAAATAAAATTTCTGCTGTTGGGGATGGCTGGATACCCATCAAAACATCACCTGATTTCATAAAAAATGGTTCAGAACTCTTAAATGATGCCTTTAAGAAAGCTGAACGATCAGAGATACCAAGAATTAGAGGCCAATTACCGACACAGCTTAGCGAAGATAATATTCCTGACCTAAGCAAAACTCTTGACTGTTTGCAGCTCTCAATGGATGCAGGATTGAATGAAGTAGAGTTCTTCCCAATTAATTTTTGCCAATCACCAGATCAATTGGATCTTGTACTAGGAGAAATAAGTAAGGTAGTTAAATGAATAAACTTAAATTAGTATCAGCTCTCATAATCTCACTATCAATCGGAATCATTTATGCAAAGGACGTACAAAAAATCAATGATCAGGCAGAGGAAATTATCTATCTTTATGCTGAAATTATTGATTCAAAGAATTTTTCTGAACTCAAATCAATAATGCAAACTAACTTCAAGATGACAGGCATGTATGAAATTAATTCTCTTCAAGAATTTTTATTTGCAATGAAAGAGCTTGATAAAAACTTTACACAGACAATGCACTTTATTGGGAATATCAATGGAGAATGGATTGATGATACATATAGTGGAAAAACCTATTGCATTGCGAGTCACATTTTTAAAGATGGTGAGCAGACAAAAAAATTAGATATGGGAATAATATATACAGATGTTATTAAGCTAGTTAATGATCAAGCTAAATTTGTTTCAAGAGATTTTAAACTGATCTGGAGTAATACTACTGACGTTTTGTAGGAAACTTTATTACTTTTCCCTTCTTTTTAGCTTCTTTTTCCTTAAGGATTTTTTTTAATAACTCCCTAAACTTTTCAACGCGTCTTACATTACTCATTACTGTTATATAATAGCAATATGTTTTTTGATATACATCATCTTAAAAATTCAAAGATAGGCTTTTTATCCCATTCAGTAAGAGTCTTGAGAATGTCTGTAATATTAATTTTACTCGGAATAGCAGGGATAATTCATGCCTTTTTACCTTTTATATTTACTAAGACAGTCAGCAATGGTATCAAAAAGCTATATACTCAAGTTAAAGATTTCTAAAATAGTGAGCACCTTCGATTCCTATCCTAAATAATAATTAATTAAAAATTACTTCTCTTAGCACCACTAAATCAACTATTTCTCTTATATCATCATAACCAGAAGCAATATTTCGTTGCTCTTTTTCTGAGAGAACCTTTCTCCACTCTTTAATAAATGCCTCATATCTACCCTTATTTGGCTCTCTTGCCTCAGCATTTTTATAACGGACTGTTAGAAAAACATTAGGAGTAGTTCCTGCAGTTTCAGCCGTCCAAACGTTATAACTGATGACATGACCTAGTTTCTTTTGAACTTCAAGTGAGTCAACCCATGTTGATTTAAGGTTTACAAGGTAATCATCGACGTAATTTGCCTTAACCTTAACTACAGTCATCTCTACAATTTCCTCGCTTGGAGAATAGTCCTTCCAAATTTCAGCAGAAATATTCAATGAGATTGCTGCTAAAAAACCTAATACATAATTTAATTTCATAAGAACTCCTTTTTTACTTACATAAGTAATCATTTTACATAAGTTGCATTAATTACAAACTCGAATTGAGTTTACTCATCAACATTTTTTTTATCAAAATTACATTCCATCTTGCCTATTACCGTACCCTCAACTTTAAGGTTTAACTTTGACCTACCCTCCATGGTTCCAGTAACCTCACATTTTTCAATCGAGTCTTCGACTATTTCAGAAACTAATTTTTTAAGCTCCTCTACTGACAAGTCAGAGACTTTTCTTTCAGTATCAGCATTTAGCATTATTGGTATTAGTAAAAATAAAAAATATTTGCGCATAGTTAAATCCTATAAGTTTGAAATAAGTTCGACGAATAGCAATTAGCTTTAGATGTGAACGCCCTAAATATAACATTACTATTCTCATCTGAATTAAATTCTTCAAAAAAAGATTTGTATTTTTGAATACTTTCAAATTGATTTATCCATACAAACTCACCTTGCAAATCACCTTCCTGATAAAAGGCCTTATAAGTCTGCTCTTTTGGAAAAAAATATTCTAAATCCTGTATAGCAAAATTAAGCGTTGGAAAAGAATTACCATCAATGTAATTACAATAGATAACTTCAGTAATGTATGAGTCCTCAAGTGTTTGATTGGGATCAAAATTTATTACAGAAAAGCCAAAATTAGTACTTGTATCATTCATAGCACAATTTGCTACCTCATTAATGATATCAACCTTAGTTTCATTGTTTGACTTTGGATCACTCCTTAGCCATACATAAAATGATTTTGTGTCTACTTGATCATTAATGAATCTAAAGGCCACTGTCATAGAAATTTCTTCAGGAATTACTTCTTTAATTCTCGGAATAAGTCTTTCTAGGCTTGCTAAGTTATTTGAAGATCTAAACTGACATTGCATCTCAACAAAGCGGTATTCAAAATTAGGTTTTAGTAATTGATTTAAATTCTGAGACTCAACACTTGTATTATCAGTACAACCGACAAGGACAAAAAGACATAGAATTATTTTTTTCATATTTAGTGAAGAATATATCAGTTATATAATAAGTTTTAATGTTGGCTATCAAATTTTTATCACCTTTTTTAATATTTATATTTTTTACTCTTAATGTAAGTTCAGATACAAAAATTGGTTTTGGGTCATGTTTAGATCAAAGGTATCCTCAAAAAATTTGGAAATCAATTGCGAACGAAAATATTAATAAGTTTATTTTCTTGGGGGATAACGTTTATGGCGATGTTCCATCTGGAGATACAAAGAATTTGGTTAAAGCATATAAACTTCAAGCCAGGAGATTCCCAAGATGGTTAAATGATCTGGAAAAGTTAGCTATTTGGGATGATCATGACTACGGTAAGAATGATGGCGGTTCAGAGTATAAACATAAACGATTAACTCAGAAGATTTTCATGGATTTCTGGGATGTGCCTGCCGATGATCCAAGGAGAAATAGAGAGGGAACGTATTTTTCCAAAGACTACGTTATTGAGAATAATAAAATTAAAGTTATTGGTCTAGATACTAGATATTTTAGATCTAAGTTATTAGGTTCAAGAACAAATCGACAACCCAACAATAACCTTAAATCTTCAATCTTAGGAAAGTCCCAGTGGTCTTGGCTAGCAAACGAATTAAATGATCCTAAAACTGAGATATTTATAATTCTTTCATCAATACAAGTTCTTGCTACTGAGCATGGGTATGAAAAATGGGCTAACTTTCCTCATGAAAGAGATAAATTAATCAATTTGCTACAACGTAAAAAAAATATACTTATTCTTTCAGGAGATAGGCATCGGGGTGCAATTTATAAACACAATAAAATAATTGAAATAACTGCCTCAAGCATGAATAAGCCAGGAAGCAATGACAATGAGATTGATAAATTAATGCAGGGCAGAATTCACAAAGAAATCAATTATGGAATTCTAATAATCAAAGAAGATATTTTGGATATTCAGCTAAAGAACAATGATGGCACCGTCCTTGAAAGTGCCACCATGAGTTTATAATTTTATCTAAGAACTAATAACTTACCTTTAAAAAGGCTATCGCATTGTCCTTCATATAAATTAGCTAATCTTGTATTACTAATTTGATTTAAATAGGCAACTTTTACTTCACAAGTTCTGAGTTCATCTATTACTCTACTATGAGCATATTGAAGGTAATCAGAGTACAATCCCAGCAATACAACGTCATGATGTCTCGCCGGAATGTCTTCACTCAATATAATCTTTCCTCCCTCTGCAGAAGTAAAACACCCTATTGATCCGACAGGGCAAGTTGATACAAGACTTGAATTGTTGTATTCAACTTCAATGGAAGGTTTATCAATAGATAATAGTTCCTTTGCTGATGCAAAAATATTAGCATCAGAGTAAGATAAAGGTGATAAGAGTAATGCACATAGCAATAATGATATGTTTAATCTTAATTGTGTCATTTGTTACTCCTTTGTGACATTTATGTGAAATATATATGACAATTAGTTTAAATGTCAATGTTTGTGGAGCAATATTTATGAATATATTTAATAAAAGCGTCTTTTTTCTTGTTCTTTCGGTTCAATTTTTCTATTTAAATGGCGATGTTTTAATCCATGCAGGGAACCTAATTGATGTTGAAACAGGCAAGATAGAATCAAGAAAGTCTATTGTTATTAAAAATAGCTTAATTACATCTATTTATGATGGCTATATCAATAAATCTGATTTCCAAGAGTATTACGATTTAAAGGATAGTTATGTTCTGCCTGGATTGATGGACGCTCACGTGCATTTAGCGCAGGAATACGTTCCAAAAGCAGAAAGAGATTCAAAAGTAGAGCCTGAATTTAACGCAATTTTTGCTGCGGCTAATGCGATTAAGACTCTAAATGCAGGATTTACAACGGTAAGAAATGTTGGTGATGGAGGGATGGAAACAATTTCTCTTAGAAATGCGATCAACAAGGGAATAGTACCTGGGCCTAGGATACTTACCTCAGGAAAAACCATTGCTACAACTGGTGGTCATGGGGATCCAACAAATGGCTTACCTACTGATCTGTATGAGCCCCCTACCCCCGAAGAAGGAGTTGTTGACAGCTTTGAGGATATTAAGAAGGCTGTTCGACAAAGATACAAAGATGGCACTGATGGTATAAAAATTACAGCTACCGGTGGCGTTCTGAGTGTTGCTAAATCAGGTGAAAACCCCCAATTTACTAACAGCGAGTTAGAAGCACTAATCTCTATTGCAAAAGATTATGGTCTTTGGGTTGCTGCTCATGCACATGGAAAAGAGGGAATGTTAAGAGCTGTAAAAGCCGGAGTTACTTCTATTGAACATGGAACCTTCATGGATAGTGAAGTAATGGATGCCATGAAGAAAAATGGAACCTACTATGTTCCAACCATACTTGCAGGCGAATGGGTTGCTGAAAAATCGAAAATTGATAATTTTTTTCCTGAGCTTGTTAGACCAAAAGCAGCAAAAATTGGACCTCAGATTCTTGATACATTCACCAAAGCACATAAATATGGAGTAAAGATTGCCTTTGGAACAGATTCAGGCGTTTCAGCTCATGGTGATAATTGGCAAGAATTTGTACTGATGGTTAAGGGCGGAATGTCACCCCTTGAAACAATTCAAAGTGCTACCTTAGAAACTGCAAAACTTTTTAGGCTTGAAAATGAAATAGGAAAAATTAAAACTGGCTTTAGTGCAGACATCATTGCTCTTAGAAATAACCCACTTGAAAATATAGAGTCATTAAAAGATATTTCATTTGTTATGAAAGAAGGTACTCGATACAAATAAATTGTCAGCTACTATCCTCATAGGTACCGGAATTAGTGCTTCAGCCTTTTCACACCACTTCAAAGGTGATGTAGAAATTTATGAAAAAGCATCAAGAGTTGGAGGCAGGCTCTGTGCAAGAAACTATAAAGAATTCATCATTCAATTTGGTGCTCAGTACGCAACATCCTCTAACTCAATCTTTGAAGATTATTTAATTAAAACTGGTGCAATAAACCATACTGCTTCTATATACATTGAAGAAAAAAATACATATGAAGATAAAAATATCTGGACTCATGAAGAAGGCATGCAGTTTATTACTGACTATGGTTTTACAAACAAAAAAATAGACTTTAATTCTGAAGTAATAAAAATAAATCAAAAAAACAATACAATTATCTTTAGTGATGGAACGATAGTTGATTACAACAAATTAATTTTAAGTATTCCTCATCCTCAAGCCCTTAATTTACTTGGAAAGCTTGATTTTGAGTGCAGCTTTGAACCTTGCTTGGCTATAGGATTGTGTCTTGAGAAGGGATCTTCATTTGAACTAAATGCAATAAAGCCAAATAACAAAGCAATTAGTTGGATAGCATCATCAAGATTGTTTAATAAACAAATCCCTGAATCAGTCCTAATTCACCTGAGTCCTGAAAGCAGCAAGGAAATGTATGATAACGATAAGGAAACAATAATTAATTTTGCCAAAGAGAACTTACATAATTTCACCACAAGAAATCTCAATATAATTTATGCTGATATTTTTAAGTGGAAATATGCCCTCACAAATAAAAAGATGAACCAAGAAAGATACATTAAATATAGTGACTCAATTTTCTTGATTGGTGACTGGATTAAAGGGCCAAGAATTGAGAACGCTTTTCTATCAGGCTATTCTTTAGCTATGGATTTAAATCGTTAGTTATGAAGACGCTTGGTTTAATCTTTCCTGATCAACTCTCTAAAAAAAATCCTATATTTGATTCAACAAAGAGAGATATTCAGGTCCTATTTTTTGAGCCATTGGACATTTATTTTGATCAAAATCATCATAAGCAAAAACTCGCATTTCTTTTTTCTTCACTTAGACATTTTATTAAAGAGCTAAACTTAAAAAATGCAGATCATGTCCCGATTACTAAGGGTCAAAAGAATGGAATGACAGATTTATTGTCTGACTATATTCGTTTAAATAATTACGAAGTGTTAGAGGTTGTTCATCCAAGTGATCATAAGACCCTAACACAACTCACCCTTCTGACCTCAAAACTAGGAATAGCCTTAAAAGTCCATGATGACCCTAAGTTTATAAGCAGCGCTTACGAATTTAAGAATTGGGCTGAAGGCAAGAAATCTCTTGTTCAAGAATTTTTTTATAGATGGCTTAGAAAAAAACACAACATTCTAATCGAAGATGAAAAACCAGTCGGGGGTGAATGGAATTTTGATTCAAAGAATAGAGTAAGTATCAACAAGCTCAAAGAAGATCCACCTGAGCGAGAAAGAATTAAGCCTGATGCATTGTCCGTTGATGTGATGGTTGATGTTGAAAACGTCTTTGGGAATAACTTTGGAGATCTTGAAAATTTTAACTGGTCGGTGACAAGAGAGGATGCTGAAAAAAAGGCAAACGAATTTTTCAATTCATTAATTAATAACTTTGGTCCATTCCAAGATGCCATGGATGTGGGTAATCCGACACTATTTCATTCCCTCTTATCACCTTATATAAATGTTGGTTTATTAGATCCAATGAAAATTATTGTTGCAGCTGAAAAAAAATATTATGAGGGTGCTCCACTTAATTCTGTAGAAGGCTTTATAAGACAAATACTTGGATGGCGAGAATTTATTCGAGGTATCTACTGGTTAAAAATGCCTGATTATAAATCCTTAAATTTTTTTGAAAATACTCGCAAACTCCCAGAATTATTCTGGACAGGTGAAACCCGAATGCAGTGTGTTGCTAAGGCAGTGGAAAGCACAAAAGAACTTGGATATTCGCATCATATCCATCGATTAATGGTTACCGGTAACTTTGCCCTTTTGTCTGAGATTGATCCTCGGTATGTGTGCGAGTGGTATCTCGGAGTCTATCTTGATGCACATGAGTGGGTTGAATTGCCTAATACACTAGGAATGGCTTTATTTGCTGACGGTGGCATCGTTGGCACTAAACCATATGCTGCTAGCGGTGCATACATAAATAGAATGTCTAATTACTGTAAGACATGTCACTACAATGTAAAAGAAACCACATCTAACGATGCATGCCCATTTAATTATCTGTATTGGAATTTTTTGAATAATCAAAGGAAGAAATTAGAAAATAACCCAAGGATGAAGTTGGTTTACAGAAATCTGAATAAAAAAGATGATGAGTTTATTAGAGCTGTAAACCTAAATAGTGAGGACTTTTTTACAAGAATAAAAAAAGGCAGTGACTAGGCACTGCCTTACATCCATATCTTGCCAGGGGAAGCATGAAATCACTGATCTGTAATTATAGTGACGGTTGATTGTGAAATTAAAATCACATTAAAGTGAATTTTAATTAACTATTTATTTTGCATTTCTAATGAAAGATCTCGGATAGCTCTAAATTCATTGTCCTCATACCAATTTGGCCACATATTATTATTTGATAAATTTAAAGAAATTTCATAGATAGAATCAATAGATTGAATTAAACCATCTAAATCCCAATCTTCAGAATATTCATCTGCTACATTGTGATAAGCATTTTTTCTATAATTTTCTTCAAAAATTAAACCTGCAGCTTTGCCACCGTTTATAAGATCTGAGCCGCCATCTGCATAAAGCATTGGCACACCTCTCTTTGCAAAGCTAATATGATCAGATCTGTAGAAGTAACCTTTTTCAGGGTTTGGATCTGGGTTTATATATCTACCTTCTTTTGATAATTGCTCTTCCAGAAGGTCTTCAAGTTCTGATGCTCCATAACCAATAACTACAACATCATTAGTTTTTCCGGTTGGTATAATTCCATCAAAATTAAAACCAGCAACAATATTATTTAAATTTATTGGTGGGTACTCAGCAAAATACTCAGATCCTAAAAGACCTGATTCTTCCAATGTAACGAACAAAAATAGCTGAGATCTTTCCGTATTTGTCCTTGCAAACCGACTAGCTAGATCCAATAGTGCAGAAATCCCAGTTGCATTATCAATAGCACCATTTGCAATAATGTCGTCTGATTCAAGATTTTCCAAAATACCGAGATGGTCCCAGTGGGCTGTATATAAAATATATTCATCCGGCCTGGTTGAGCCAACATGAAAACCAGCAATGTTATGAGAAGTAAGATAATCTACATTGTTAAAAATTTCAGTGGATAGCTTCATCCCTCTAAGCTCAAATGCACGAAACGTATCTGATAAAGCAATCTCCTTTAAACTGTCGTAATTAAAGCCTGTAAAATCTATTAAATTAGAAAATACATCATGAGGAATCCAAGCCTCAACTAATGCTCTGCTTAAACCAAGATCTTCTCTAGTTAGATCAAGCTGAGGCCCCTGCCATGAGTTTTCAACTGTAGACCATGGATATGCAGCCGCATGTTCTTCATGAAGAATAATTACACCAGCAGCACCCTGTCTTGCGGCTTCCTCAAATTTATAAGTCCATCTTCCATAGTAAGTCATTGATTTACCATTAAAAAGTCTTAATTTTCCAGTATCAAATCCTGGATCGTTTATAAGCATCACAACAGTTTTCCCTCGAACATCAATTCCCTCGTAGTCATTCCAGTTATACTCAGGTGCAACAATCCCATAACCTACAAAAACAAGCTGACTATCTCTTAATTTTCGGTATTCTTTTGCATGTTTTGTCCAAAAAACAATTTCTTTTCCTGTGTTTAATTTTCTGTCTTGGCCTCTAAAACTAAGAGTCACGTATGATTGATTCTTCAAGGTAATTTGTGTTGCAGGAACCTCAACAAAATAGCTATTTCCTATTGGTTCAATACTTAATCTCTTTAATTGATCTGCGATATAATTTTTTGTGAGTTGACCTCCATTGGTTCCAGGTTTTCTACCTTCGAACTCATCCGATGATAGAGTGCTAATCCATTCACGTAATTGACTTTCCGTGTCGGTTACTTCATTTGAGCAGCCATAGCAAAGCAGAATAGCTGCACATACGCATGCAATATTATTTAATTTATACATAAGAATATTTTAACTTAAGCGAATAGAAAATTTTCAATTCTCATTAGAATCACTATAATTGTTGATCGTTTTTTATTTCATCCGATTTATGGGGTTTATATGCTTAAAAAATTATCTACTTATTTCATAGGTTTTTTCTTTTCTGTAACTATCTTCGCTTATACATCAGATAATGAAAATTCTATACCTGAGATTAATTATTCAAAATTTACACTTGATAACGGTTTAACCGTAATTGTTCATGAGGATAGAAAAGTTCCAATGGTAGCAGTGAATATCTGGTATCACGTTGGTTCCAAAAATGAAAAAGAAGGTAAAACGGGATTCGCTCATTTATTCGAACACTTAATGTTTAATGGAACTGAAAACTATAACTCGGAATATTTTGAGCCATTTGAAAAAATAGGTTCAACTGATCAAAACGGTACAACAAATTCTGATAGAACGAATTATTTTCAGAATGTTCCAACCAATGCCCTTGATTTAGCTTTATGGATGGAATCTGATCGAATGGGTCACCTGCTTGGTGTGGTGGATCAAGAAAAACTGGATGAACAACGAGGTGTTGTTCAAAATGAGAAAAGACAAGGTGAGAATAGACCGTACGGAAAATCTTTTGATCGTATTTCAAATGGCGCCTATCCAAAAGGCCATCCTTATTCATGGACAACAATCGGTTCAATGGAGGACCTTGATGCAGCATCATTAGATGATGTGAAAGAATGGTTTAAAACTTACTACGGTCCAAATAATGCTGTTCTTGTTCTAGCCGGAGATATTGACTTAGAAACTGCTAAAGCAAAGGCTCAAGAGTATTTTGGTGATATCCCTCCCGGACCACCATTAACTAAACCCAGTAAGTGGATAGGGAAAAGATCTGAGGAAAAAAGAGAGATCATGCTTGATAATGTTCCTCAAACAGTAATTTATAAAGTATGGAATACGCCCCCCGCTAATACCATTGAGGAAGTTCATTTGGATTTAGCTGCCAGCGTTTTTAGTGATCAAAAAAATTCACCCTTGTATAAAGACTTGGTTTATGACCAACAAGTTTCCACAGGTGTTTCAGCTTTTTACTTTGGCAGAGAGATATCAGGTTTATTCTATATTGCTGCTGATGTTGCACCTGGGGTAGATCCAAATGTTGTCGAGGAAGCATTAGATGAATCGATTGCAAATTATTTAAAAAAAGGTCCTGATAGAGATCTTCTAGAAGCTGAAAAAACTAAAACTTATGCAGGCTACATAAGAGGTTTACAAAGAATCGGTGGCTTTGGAGGAAAATCGGATATTTTAGCAACGTGCGAAACATATACTGGTGAACCTGACTGTTATAAAACATACCTTGAAAATCTTCTCGATACATCAACCAAAGATATTAAAACCACTCTTAGCAATTGGATTGACGACACAGCGTATGTTCTTACCATCATGCCTGAACAAAAATTATCAGCTAATAAAAATGGAGTTGATAGATCAAAAGGCATACCCTACCCAACCTCAAGCGTAAGCTATCAATTTCCAGATATTGAATCAGCTACTCTCTCCAATGGTTCAAAAATCTATCTTGCCCAAAGGGATGGTTTACCCCTAGTGCAAATGACAATCCTGCTTTCAAGCGGATTTGCTGAGGAAGATCTAAGCGAGCTGGGTTATACAAATTTTATGATGGATATGCTTAATGAAGGCACAAAAAATTATTCAGCACTAGAATTTGATGCTGCACTAAATGCAATTGGATCAAGCATAAGCTATGGATCAGGATTAGACTCATCTTATGTTGGAGTTTCATCGCTTAAAGGCAGTTTCTCTGATACTTTGGACTTGGTTGTTGAATCCCTCGAGAATCCGCTGTTTGAAGATTCAGAAATTTCACGCTTACAAAAACAAAGGCTTGCGGGAATTAAACAAGAAGAAAATCAACCTAGTGCAATTGCTTACAGGAAAATTGGAAAGATTCTTTACGGCGAGAACCATCCATATGGAAAACCTCTTACAGGTACTGGTACTACAGAAACAATAGAGAATATTTCAAGGGATGCCCTAGTTGATGTTTATAAGCGCGTGATTAATTCAAATAATGCTTCCTACTTGATCGTTGGCAACATCAATCTTGAAGAGGCAAAAGATATGCTTGAAAGTAAATTTGGTAATTGGGAAAGTGAAGCATCACAACAAAAACTTAGTTTATTCAATGTTGATTTACCAAAATCAAGAAAGGTCTATCTCATAGATAAACCTAATGCAATTCAATCGTATATTGTTGCAGGTCAATTACTTCCGCCTACTGGTTCGGATGATGAAATTCTTATGGAATATATGAATTATGCTATTGGCGGTTCATTTACCTCGAGACTAAATATGAACCTTAGAGAAGACAAAAGTTGGTCATATGGGGTCAGAAATAGATTGGCGGATGCTAAAGGTCAAAGATCAATACTAGTTAATGCACCGGTTCAGACTGATAAAACAGCAGATTCCATTAAAGAAATCATCAAAGAGTTTGATTATTATCTTGGTGATCAGCCTATAAGGTACGATGAACTTGAAAAAGCAAAGTCATCTAAAACATTAAGACTTCCAGGAAGGTTTGAAACATTGGGTTCTTTATTGGGCGGAATGACAAATATTGTTCAATATGGCAGAAGTCTAAATTATCTGGATGAACTTTCTAGTCTTTATAGTGAACCAACTCTTGAGGAGGTTCAAAGCACTGCCAGAAAATATTTAAAGCCCAATCAATGGTCTTGGCTAATAGTTGGAGATCTAAAAGAAATTGAATCTGAAGTAAGAGCCTTAAATTTAGGTGAAGTAGAAATTATTTCAAATTAAGCTAGCAAAGATGACCGTATCAATCTCAAATGAAGTTATAAAAACTATTATTAATAAGCCGGCTTATGAAGAGACATTTAATCATCATATTTCTCAGCCCTTAACTGACCTTCAATTGTTTACTAAAGGTCAGCCCTTTGAAATATTTGATGAATACAGACTTCATGCTCCTGTCCATTTTCATGAACCTGCTGAATATGATATTGATCCAGGCTTTTGGTCACTTACGAGATACGAAGATATTCAATATGTCTCAATGAATCCTAAAATTTTTTCATCACAAATTTGCACAGGAACCTTGATGACACTTGGTCAAGAGGATAGACGCCATCCTAAACTTTGGAGAAGCTCAATAGATCATATGCTTAACCTAGATGGTGATTTACACATCAACCTCAGAAAAGAACATATGCCTTTCTTTAAACCTGGTTATGTAGAAGAATTACATAAAAAAGTTTCGTCAAAAATCTCAGAGCTTTTAGATAATATAGCTCCAATGGGAAAATGTAACTTGGTGCATGAATTCTCTCAGCAATTACCCATATATACACTTTCTGAAATTCTTGGAATCCCTGAATCTGACAGGCAAAAACTAGTTACTTGGATGGAGTTTCTTGAATTAGCTCAACATCTTCAGGCTGAATCATATAGAAAAGAATTAGAAGGCGAATCAATGGATAGTCCCGATCAAAATATGATCGACATGTTTAACGCTATGGTTGATGAGATGTTTGAGTATGGCAGGGATATTTTAAATAAAAAGAGGCAATTTCCTGAAAATGATTTGTTGTCAGCTATTGCAAATGCAGAATTAGAAGGAGAAAAACTTAGTGATGAGTTCTTAGATGGATCATGGTTATTGATTATCTTTGCTGGAAACGATACCACTAGAAATACACTCAGTGGTGCAATAAAACTTCTTACTGAAAATCCTAGGCAAAAAGAAAAACTTCTTAATAACTTTGATCTTTTACCTAATTTTGTTCAAGAATCCATAAGAATGATCAGTCCAGTTATACACATGAGAAGAACCACTAAGGTGGATACTCAGGTAGGTGAGCAAAAAATGGGAGCCGGAGAAAAAATTATAATGTGGTATGGTGCTGCAAACAGGGATCCAAGCATCTTTGAAAACCCAAATGAATTTAATATTGAAAGAACAAACGCCGATAAGCATCTTGCTTTTGGGATTGGGAGACATACCTGCCTTGGCAAACCTATTGCTCTAATGCAGTTACAAGAAGCCTACAAGCAGATTTTACAAAGATTTCCGGACATGAAGTATGACGGAGAATGGAAAATTGCACCGAATAACTTTGTTCATGCTATCCAGGAAATGCCTGTCACTTTTACTCCAGAGTCTAATTAAGATCTAAAGCAAAATTCTGCAAAATATCTAAATCTATAACACTAAGAGCTTCTTGATGAGTTCTTCGAAGGTAGAGTTTTGGTGCTGATGCGTGTTGGTATGCTTCCAACCAACGCATACTGCATAAACACCATGCATCACCTTCTTTTAAACCAGGAAAATTGAATTCAGGTCTTGGGGTTGATAAATCATTACCTTTCGATTTAGAAAATTCTAAAAAATCCTTTGTCATCAGCGCACAAACTAAATGAAGTCCGTGATCTAAAGGATGATGGCTGCAAAAACCGTCTCTTGTAAATCCAGTGATTGGATTGGTGCAACATTCACTAATTTCCTCACCAAATATATTCAACTGCGACATTTGCACATTATAGGTTTTGTTACATAGATTTGAAAAAATATTTATTAACCATACATATGGTATATGGATGTAAATAAATTTACTGAATCTGCAAGAAATTGCGTAATGCGTGCGCAAGGCAAAGCTGTTGCCTATGATCATAATATTATCAAGCCCTTACATCTACTTAGCGCTCTAAGTGAAGAGCAGATGATAAAAGAAATTTTAAGTTCAAATAAAATTGAGTCTGAGGGTCTCATTAGCTCTATCGAAAGAAATTTAAAGGATTTACCCTCCTCTAACTCATCCCAACTTCAAGGAATCGATAGAGATTCTTTAAAAATATTTCAAGAATCTGAAAAATTTATGTCTAGACTGGGAGATCAATTTGTCTCAATTGATAATTTATTTCTACAAACTCTAAAATCAGGTTCATCTGAAATTGATAATGTTAATAAGAAAAACTCCATCAATGTTCAAGCCATAGAACAATACATTATTAAAAATAGAAGTGGGCAAAGGGTTGAATCAGAAACGGGAGAGAATACATTAAATTCTCTTGATAAATTTACTATAGACATAACTGAGCTTGCTCAATTAGGAAAGCTTGATCCAGTAATTGGTCGAAATGAAGAGATCAGACGTGCTATGCAAGTCTTGTCTCGAAGAACTAAAAATAATCCTGTCCTAATTGGAGAGCCAGGAGTTGGAAAAACTGCAATTGTTGAAGGCATTGCACAAAGAATTATTGATCATGATGTCCCTGAGGGGCTTAAAAATAAACGTTTGCTTTCTCTGGATATGGCAGGTCTCCTTGCAGGTTCAAAATATCGCGGTGAATTTGAAGAAAGACTTAAATCCGTTCTTGATCAAATAAAGAAAATGCAGGGTGAGGTCATTTTGTTTCTTGATGAGCTACATACGCTTGTAGGTGCTGGTAAAACCGATGGAGCAATGGATGCCTCTAATATGCTTAAACCAGCTTTAGCGAGAGGCGAACTTCACATGATAGGTGCAACTACCCTTGATGAATATAGGCAATACATTGAAAAAGATGCTGCATTGGCAAGAAGATACCAAACAGTACTAATTGATGAACCAACCATGGATGATGCTGTATCAATTTTAAGAGGTCTTAAAGAGAAGTATGAGATGCATCACGGTGTCCAAATTAAAGATGAGTCCTTAGTTTCAGCAGTCAATCTTTCTTCAAGATATATCAATGATAGATTTTTGCCCGACAAAGCTATCGATCTTATTGATGAGGCTGCATCGTTAATCCGTATGCAAGCAGATAGCAAGCCTGAAGATCTTGAACTAATTGATAGAAAAATAATGCAATTAAAAATAGAAAAAGAAGCCTTATCAAAAGAAACAAGTAAAAAATCAAAAAAAAGATTAGAAGAGATAATTGATCAACTAGCAAAACTTGAATCAGAATCATTAGATTTATCAACCAGATGGAACTCTCAAAAAGAAAAAATTAACTCCGTTCAAAAAATACGTGAAGATCTTGATAAAGCAAAGCTGGATCTTTTAACTGCTGAACGAAATCAGGATTGGACTCGTGCAGGAGAAATTAAATATGGAACCATACCTAATTTAGAGGAAGCTATTGTTAATTCTGAAAAACTATCCAAGGATGCACTGATCAATGAAATGGTTACTGAGGGAGATATAGCTCAAGTTGTTCAACGATGGACTGGTATCCCGGTTTCAAATTTACTAGAGGAAGAAAAAGATCGACTGTTACAAATTGAAGAATATTTAAATAAAAAAGTTATAGGTCAAAAAGAACCTATTGAATCAATAGCTAATGCTATCAGAAGAACCAGAGCTGGACTTCAATCATCAAACAGACCCATAGGTTCATTTATGTTCTTAGGGCCTACAGGAGTGGGAAAAACTGAGCTTTCAAAAGCTCTAGCTAAATATCTTTTTAATGATAATGCATCCATGACTAGAATAGACATGTCTGAATATATGGAAAAACACTCAGTGTCTCGCATGATCGGTTCGCCTCCTGGATATGTTGGTTATGAACAAGGAGGTGCCTTAACTGAAGGCATTAGAAGAAAGCCTTACCAAATAATCTTGCTGGATGAAATTGAAAAAGCTCATCCTGATATTTTTAACATCCTTCTTCAAGTCTTAGACGATGGCAGACTTACAGATGGACAGGGCCGAACAGTTGATTTTTCAAATACCCTTCTCATTATGACCTCCAATATAGGAGCGGAACACTACCCTAGTGATAAGCCAGTTTCAGATTCAATTAAAAATAAAATTAATGATGAAGTTGATAAATCTTTTAGGCCAGAATTTTTAAATAGAATTGATGATATTCTAATCTTTAACTCATTAAACCAAGATCATTTAAAAGAAATTGTTGAACTGCAGATTGAAGAAATGAATGATTTGTTGGTATCTCAAGACTTAGTATTAAAAATTGATGACAAAGCTAAGGAATGGTTACTAAAAAAAGGTTTTGATAGTAAATTTGGAGCTCGGCCAATGAGAAGGACATTAGAAAAATATATACAAAATCCTTTATCTGAAATGATAATTCAAGAAAAAATAAAAAATGGTGACATCATTTACGTTTCGGCAAATGATTTTGGACTAGAATTCAAAACTTAACTCAATTAATTCTCCAGGCATAACTGTTAGAAAATCTAGATTTTCTTTTTTGCTACTATTTTTTAGCCACTCTTTTGGTTCAAGAATAGGCTCATCGGATAAGATAAAAGTTCCCCAATGCATACCTATGCTTTTGGTTGCCTCTAAGTCTATAGCAATTTGAATTGCTTCATCTGGTGTTACATGTGAATAACCTTCAAACCAATATGGAGAGTAAGCCCCAATTGGTATCAATGCCAGATCAACCTTCCCAAGCCGTTTTTTTATAATTTTGAAGTCATCTGAGTAACCGGTATCTCCAGCATGAAATAGACTTAAATTATGATTTTCAATATGCCAGCTACCCCACAAACTTCTACTCCCATCAAATAAACCTCTAGCAGACCAATGCTTTGCTGGTGTAAATGTAAATGTGGTTCCATATAACTGGAAGTTATCCCACCACTTGAATTCAAAAGTATTTTTTATGTTTTCATTCACTAATAGTTTTTTATCACCCTCAGGAACTAAGAATATAGTTTCGTTATTTATGTTTGATAGTTTGCTTAAAGATGCTATATCTAAATGATCATAATGATTGTGGCTTATTAAAACGATATCAATTTTTGGTAATTGATTTATCTCAATTGCCGGCGGAATCATGCGTTTAGGGCCAACAAACGAAAACGGAGAAACTCTCTCTGAAAAAACAGGATCAATGAGAATGTTTATCTCACCATTGTTGACAAGAAACGTTGAATGGCCAATCCAAATAGCTGCTTCAGTAATATCAACTTTAACATCATTTATTTCAAGAAATTCTATTTCTAGTGCAGCCGGTAAGTCTCTTTCAACTAACCACCTAACCGTTTCAAAAATTGATTTTTTGTACTGAGTTCCATCAGAATTTTGGTAGGTTTTATTGGAGCAAGAGCTAAATAGAAATATTAAAAATAAAAGACTAAATGCTCTTAACCATTTAATAAGTGAATTGGAGATGACCATGCTCTTTCTTGAATTGTTTTTTGCATATCAGGTCTAGGTGATACGCCCTCTCTAATTGCATCCCAAGTGGACCACCTACAAGTTGGATTTTCCAATACTCGAACATAATAAAATGCTCTCGTATCTTTATCAAAATCAGGATCTGACCAAAAAGAAGAAAGTTCATTTGCACCGTTATTTGAAATAGAGCATGTTTCAATATCAACTTTAGCGCCATTATCTGGACACCTATTTGTAAGCGAATCTACTTCTAATCCATCTGAGCAGACAACATCATAAACTTTTTCTTTAAGTTGATTATTCTCTATCCAACCCTTCACGATTTGAATCCTTTGCAAGGCAGCGCTATCAAGGTCTCTAATTGCCCACACAAAGAAAGTGGGGTCTGTAGTTTCAGAATGTCTTAAATCACTACCCATTGGAACACCGTTTGAGTAAAGATATTCAATCAAATCTTTATTTTCAGCTTTTGTCTGATCTAAGTCATAACCAGCAAAGAATCTGACTTTTATTCGTGGTCCAGAAGTTGCAAAAGTTTCCTTGCGTCTGAAAGCTGAAAATATTGAATCTCGAGTATTTTCTTCTGCCCAAACTCCAGCTAAGCCAGCTGCGCCCCAATAAATACTAGAAGAATTAAAATAATCCTCTCCACCGATATTAATAATCAGCCCATCATCACCGTCGGTATTTTGATGTTCGTCTCTATGCTCAATTAGTTCAGGAGAGGAAATTGGAACTGATCCTCTAAGTTCACTTGAACTATCCAATAAGCCTATTTTGGAAAAAAAATTATATTCTTCTTGAGATGAAGCAGCAGTATGAGTATCACTAGAGCCAATAAAACCAAATTTATAAGGATTGTATCCTTTTGCCTCTTCCATTTTTATTCCATTCAATAAAGCCTCTCTAACATAACTGCCTTTTATTTTTGAAGGTTCAGTGGTGGCAACCTTAAATGGCATAATCTCAAAATCAGCCCATTCATCATTTTTTGAGAAAGCTGGATGAGTATCAGAGGTACCTTTTACTTGTGTGATTTCAACAATAGGTTCATTTCTCATTCTTTGCGATGCATAAACACTATCAAATCTACCGCCTTCAGTTTTTTTAAGTGCAAACATAGCGCCATCAGAACCATTTGAATTATGCGGAATAGCAATACTATCAATTCCATCCTCTCTAATTAAATCCATCCACTCCCAGAGGGCTTCAGGATTATTATTGTTTGCTCTTGAGAATGGTAAAGCAGGAACTTTATTCCCATTGCCTCTAAAAATAACGTTTCTGTGAAGGTTTCCCATATTATTAGTAGAAGCTGTATATTCATAACCAAGGAATGTAGTAAATTTACCAGGATCATTGTGTCTTTCTGCAGCCTCAATAGTATCCAACCATGCATTTCTTGAAACTTCATTTACGTAATCTATGTCCAAATCACCAGAAACTAGTGAAGTTACTGCGTTTAGAAGGAATGCGCCAAAGGCATCCCTGCGTTGCTCAAAGGTAGATGCATTTCTATTGCCCTCTGCGTTAATATCTCTTACTGCTCTTGATGCTTTACTAAGATAATATTCAGTTCCAGGAGTAGCTGCCTCAGCAACCTGTCCAATAAATGTTCCATGATCTGTAACTGAATAGAAATCTAATGGTTTTTTTAAACCGACTTTAAATCCTGCGGGATGTTCAATTACTTTTCCTTTTGCAAATTCATATGCATCATCTGGAGTGGCTATTGTTCCAAAAATGTAGGCATCAAAGGAATACCTGGTATGAACATGAAGATCACCAAATAGAGCAACCCTTTGAGAGCTTTGTTTTGGATCAGGATTGATATATGGATCAATCACTTGTCCATTCCAATCTCTTGGGGTTTGTGAATTTAAGGCAATTCTTGCACCTGCAATATTAATAAAATTATCTTGATCAGCATCTTCAGAAAGGCCGTCATTATCTGAACAATTCACTAAAAAAGAAAAAATAAATCCGCAGATAAAAAATTTTTTTATCATAAATCCCCCAAATGATGATTAATATATTGACATCATTAATGTCATTAAACAAGCTCAAAAATAATGATTATTTTGCACTTAAGTAGTAATAATTTTTTCCTTTATTGTTTTCTCAATAACATTTAAACCTTTATAGATCTTAATGCTTTCAGGCATTACTTTAATTGCACTCATCAAAGATTCTGGTGCACCTTTAATTTTCAAAACTTCCATCAATGGATAGTTGTGCACTCCAATAGTGAACATAATTGCACTTGAGTCATTGAGCTTTCTAAATGTTTGTCTTTCTACTCGAAGAAATAATTCATTAGTTTTGTTGATAGATACTGGATATCTTGGATGAAAAAATAATTTTTCTGAAGGGTAAATTGACCAGTTAAATCTTTCAAAAATTCTAGAGGCAGGAAGCCTATTTAAAAAACTATTCACTTTAGTGCTTAAGGTTTTCTCATAACCAGGGACTGGTTGGTGGATAATATCTAATGATTTATTAATTTTTGATTTTAGATCCCAATTTGAAGGTGAAAAAACTGCTGCGCTTCTTAAAATATAATTTTTACTTTCCGGAACAAGAATAAGAATATCCTCTGGTATTAAACTAGACATTAATTCAAGGTCTGTTTTTTTACTTGAATTAATTTGACTAGAAAAATCATCTAAATAGATATCAATATACTGATTCTTAAATTTATATTCATCTTCATAATAGGTGCTTAGATAAGTTTTAAGTACTTCAAAGAATTTTGTGTTGGCTGATTGAAATTCGGAATTCTCAAATAAAATTTCATGAGAAAAATTTTCTAGAAGCTCGATCTTATTCTTAAAAGAATTCCTTAAAGATTTAATCTCAAGCCAAGACTCCTCCCTTACCTCGTTAAGACCCATATGAAGGACATCAGGATTGGAAAAAAATGGTAAATGCATACGATTTAATCTAGACATATCCATCATAGACATATTAAAGTAATTTTTAAAACAAAATGTATTCAGATGTTAGGTAAGATTTCTTTTGATCAAGTAGTAAATGCGTGCTCGCAAAATGGACTTAGGTTTACATCTTCCAGACAAGAAATTATGTCTGTCCTGATTAATTCAAGTAAACCTAAAAGTGCTTATCAGATCCTTGAAAAAATTCAAAAAAATTCTCCATCAGCAAAACCAGCTACTGTTTACAGAGGACTAGACTTTCTCTGCAAGCATGGATTTGCACATAGAATTGAATCAAATAATGCATATGTAGCATGCGCAAGTTCCAGTGACTGTAATTCAGCTCAATTTTTAATTTGTGAGTCTTGCGATAAAACTTTTGAATTTCACTCTCATAAATTTTCTAACGAAATTTCTGACCATGCTAAAAAAGAGAATTTTACCATCACCCATAAGATGCTTGAAATTAAAGGAATATGTAGGGAGTGTAGATAATTGAGATTAAAAAATAAGGTCTCCATCATAACTGGAGCTGCAAACGGTATCGGCAAAGAAAGTGTTCTTAAGTTTCTTGATGAGGGATCTAAAGTTGTTGCAGCAGATTTAAATACTGAAGCCCTAAATAATCTTAAAAACGAAATTGATCATTCCGATGAAGTATTTGAAACCTTTGAGTGTGATGTATCTTCAGAAGAAGCAATTAAAGACCTTGTAGGTTTTGCTATTCAAAAATTTAAGAAGCTAGATGTTATTTTTAACAATGCTGGCATTGGAGGCGCATTTGGTCCCATTACTGAGATTAACCTTAATGATTGGCAGCGAACAACATCAATTTTATTAGACTCTGTATTCTTGGGTATTAAATACGCAGCAAAAGAAATGCAAAGAAATTCTTCAGGTGGCTCAATTATAAATACCTCATCTATAGCTGGTATGGCAGCTGGTTCAGGACCACAGGCTTATTCAGCAGCTAAGGCAGCGGTCATTAACTTAACTCAAACAACCGCACATGAATTAGGTGAAAATAACATTCGAGTAAATTCTATTTCGCCTGGGGTTATTTCAACTCCTCTTTTGCAAACATTATGGGATGATGATCGAGATTCAAATAAAGCCCTTCTTGATCAGCCACTTGAAGCGAAAGGTATGCCAATTGATATTGCAAATACTGCACTGTTTCTAGCTTCTGATGAATCTAAATTTATAACTGGAATTAATATTTGTGTTGATGGTGGATTAACATTAGATAGAAGTGGTCTTATGAAAAAGGCTGCCGAAGAATACGATAAGTTAGATATGGGTCCAGTAAAAGGACTAAATATGGGATCTACTGGTCAAGAAAGTACCATTGAACCTATTGATGACAAAGATTAGCTAATATCTCCTATTTGTTCCTTATATTCTTTTAACTCTTTCTTTACTAAAGGTGCTAGTAAATACAATCCAATGATATTTGGTATTGCCACAATAAAGATTATGGCATCTGATATTTTAAGGACACTATCAAGATTTATCATGCAGCCTAAAACAATAAAAATACAAAAAATTATTTTAAATATATTCTCAATAAAGGGTGAATTTCCAAATAAATAAGTCCAGCCTTTCATTCCATAGTAAGACCATGCAAGCATTGTAGAGAACGCAAACAATATAGCGATAAAGGATAGCGGCAAACTTGAGCCTGGAATTGTAGAATCAAATGCCTTGGATGTTAGCGCAACTCCTTCAATATTAGATGAACTTAATGAAGGATCGTAAACCGTAACCAATATTACCAATGAGGTCATGGTACAAATTATGATTGTATCGATGAGTGGTTCTAGTAATGCAACATAACCTTCTGTTATTGGTTGATTTGTCTTAACTGCAGAATGTGCAATTGATGAGGATCCCAGACCAGCTTCGTTTGAAAAAACTGCTCGCTGAAATCCAATTATCATTACCCCAATCATTCCACCTGCTACTGATGATTTACTGAAGGCCTCACGAAAAATTGATTGTATTGCTAATGGAAGTTCATCTAGATTAAATAAAATTATAATTAAACAAGCGATCACATAGAAGATTGCCATAAATGGCACTAAAGTAGATGTCACTTTAGCAATACTTTTTATTCCTCCCAGAATAACAATTGCTACCATACCTGAAATAGCTAAACCAAATAACCAACCCTTATCAGCAAAAAAACTACTCTCATAACCAGTTAGAAAAACAAATTGCTCAAAAGCTTGATTGGATTGAAACATATTCCCAATTCCAAGACATCCAATAGTAATTGCAGCTGCATAAAAAATTCCCAATCCCCTGCCCAAATTTTTAAATCCATACTTTTTAAATCCATGTTCTAAATAATGCATCGGGCCACCTGATATAGATCCATTCTTATGAACACGTCTAAATAAAACGCCAGCCGTGCATTCAATAAATTTTGTGGTCATGCCAAGAAAACCAGCAACAATTAACCAAAAAGTTGCGCCAGGTCCTCCAATTGAAATTGCTATTGCCACTCCACCAATGTTGCCGATTCCAACGGTACCAGATACTGCAGTCGATAAAGCTTGAAAATGAGAAACTTCACCGTCAGCTTTGGAATTAAATTTTCCTGTAACTAGATCAATAGCATGCTTTAAGCCAAAAAGATTAATAAATCTAAAATAGAAGGTAAAAAATATACCCGCAAAGATTAACCACAAAACAATCAGGGGGAAGTCTTGATCAAAAATTTTAATCTCATAAAAAATAAAGCTTGATAGTAATTCAGCAAAAGGCTCAAAGAATTTGTCTATGGCTCTATCAATGTTCATGAACAATTAATTTTTATTGATTGGTTTTTTGATGTATAAAATATATTTAGTTCATATCATAATTAAATTGTATTTATTAACCAATTCTAGGATGCCTCAAGAATGTTAAAGGTTGCTATTCTCAACTGTGACTTCATAAAAAAAGAATTTGCTGAGACTTATGGTCAGTATCCTGAAATGTTTAGGCATATCATTAAGAAATCTGGGTTAACCTTTGCTTATGAGTCCTTCAATATTCTCGACTTTGATTATCCAACTAACCTTTATGATTTTGATTTATATCTAATCACCGGAAGTAAGGCTAGCGTATACGATGATAATGAATGGATTTTAGATCTTTTTGAGTTTGTTAGATCATTAGATAACGCAAAAAAAAATATATTAGGTTTTTGTTTTGGTCATCAAGTTATTGCCCAAGCGTTAGGCGGTCAAGTTCAAAAACATCCTCAAGGTTGGCATGTTGGTGCCAATGAATTAATAGTATCTGATCCTGCATTTAATTCTTCTTATCAACTTCTTTTCAGTCATCAGGATCAAGTCATTGAATTACCAAATAGAGCAAAACTCATAGGGAGTGCTAAAGAATGTAAATTTTGTTTGATGAAAATAGACAATCATATTTTATCTACTCAAGCGCACATTGAACTAAGCAATAAATATGCAAGCGAACTTTACGAATCAAGGAAAGAACTCATTGGAAATGAAAAATATCGTGCTGCTATCAATAGCATGAAGCAAGAATTAGATACTCAGCAATTTACCAACGACGTTTTTACTTTCTTTCTTAATCAATAAGGTGTATCGCCATCAACAGTAATTCTCTCCAAAAGCCTATGCGCTGGGAAATAATCATTGATAGGTTTGTGTTGGGTGCATCTGTTATCCCAAATAGCGATGGCATTTGGTGTCCATGAGAACCTGCAAGTGAATTCAGGAGTAATTGAGTGCTCATACAAAAACTTTAAGAGTGCATCGCTCTCTTGTTTAGAGAGCTCATTGATTTTAGTTGTAAAGAGAGGGTTCACAAAAATAGATTTTTTTCCAGTTTGGGGATGAGTTCGTATAACAGGATGACAGACTGGAGGATTTTCTTCGATAGCATCCTTAAGCCTTTCACGGCCTCCTGGCTCTGCAATACTTTCCTTAAAGCCATATGAAAAGTCATGCTCTGCAGTCTTATCGCTAAGAAAAGACTGCATTGCTGGTGACAGGTTTTCATATGCACCATTCATGCTTGACCACATCGTATCTCCACCTTTTGGAGGACATATTTTTGATCTAAGGATTGAGCATAGAGGTGGACTTTTTAGAAAAGTCATATCAGTGTGCCATGACTCAATTTTTGTTGGTTTTTCAGCTGTGCTTTCAAGAATAGTTATTTCAGGATAGCCATCAGGAGAACTATAGGCTGGATGAGATTGGAGTGATCCAAAATGTGCAGCAATTTCTTTATGTTGTTGCCAAGAAATATCTTGATCCCTAAAAAAAATTACTTCATGTTCTAATAGTTGCTTCTCAATTTCATCCAATACTGATTTGTCTAGATCGCTAGTTAAATCAACCCCACTGAGCTCTGCACCAATACATCCAGATAGTTTTTTTACCGAAAACATATCTTGATTTTATAAATACAATGGCTGGAGAACAATAATTTTTTTATCTAACTTATAATAAACATAATTGCGCCCGTAGCTCAGCTGGATAGAGCACTTGGCTTCGAACCAAGGTGTCGGGAGTTCGAATCTCTCCGGGCGTGCCATTTACTTGAATATGTAACAATATGATTAAAGTAACTTTATATTTAATTTTTTTAGTAATGACTACTATGATTCATGGATATGACAGGTTAACAGGTGAATCTTTTGCCAGTAGATCAGAAGTTATTGGTCAAAATGGCATGGTGGCAACCAGCCATCCACTGGCTACTCAGATTGGACTTGATATTCTCAAAAATGGAGGTAATGCAATTGATGCAGCTATCGCAGCTAATATTGCATTGGGCCTAATGGAACCGACCGGAAATGGAATTGGTGGAGACTTATTTGCAATTGTCTGGAGTGCAAAAGATAAAAAGCTGTATGGATTAAATGCATCCGGTCCAGCACCACAAGATATTTCTATTGACTATATTAAATCCAAGGGATTGAAAAAAATCCCTTCTTTTGGGCCGTTGCCAGTCTCAGTTCCTGGAGCTGTTGATGGGTGGATCAAGCTCCACGAAAGATTTGGCAATATTGATTTTGAAAATCTTTTTGAACCGACGATTAAGTATGCTCAAGAGGGTTTTCCAGTTACAGAGACAATTGCTTATTATTTTGAGAGATCAAAATCCAGATATTTAGACTTTCCTAATTTCAAAGAAACCTGGATGCAATCTGGGGATACTCCAAAAAAAGGGGAGATTTTTAAAAACATAGATCTAGCTAAAACTCTTGAAGAAATTTCAAAAACAAAACGTAAGAGCTTTTATGAAGGCAGATTGGCTAAGGAGATTTCAAGATTTATAAAAGATCAAGGCGGTTTTCTTTCATTCGAAGATATGTCTAATTATCAATCTGAATGGGTTGAACCTGTTAGCTCAAATTACCGGGGATACGATGTTTGGGAGTTACCACCTAATGGTCAAGGCATAGCTGCATTACAAATTTTAAATATACTGGAGGGTTTTGACCTCAAAGCCATGGGCCTTAATTCGGCTGAGTATGTTCATCATTTTGTCGAGGCTAAGAAGATAGCATTTGCAGATAGAGCTAAATATTATGCTGATCCAAAATTTAATAACATTAATATTGAGTATCTCATTTCAAAAGAGTATGCAGAACTCAGAAGAAGGGAAATTAACGCATCAAAGGCCTCACAAACTGATTCAGCCGGTGTTTTAAAAAATGGAGATACTATTTACCTCACTACTGCGGATAAGGATGGAAATATGGTGTCTCTAATCCAAAGTAATTACAGAGGTATGGGTTCAGGGATGATCCCAAATAATCTCGGTTTTATGTTACAGGATAGAGCTGAGCTCTTCAGCTTGAACCCAGATCATGCGAACTCACTCATGGGTGGTAAAAGACCATTTCATACAATTATTCCAGCATTTGTAACTAAGGATGGTGAGCCATTTTTAAGTTTTGGCGTTATGGGTGGAGCTACCCAACCTCAAGCTCATGCTCAAATAATAATTAATCTCGTTGACTTTGAAATGAACCTTCAAGAAGCTGGTGATGCTCCCAGAATTGTTCATTCAGGCTCGTCTCAGCCAACTGATGAACAAATGCTTGATGGTGGCTACATAAGTTTGGAGAGCGGATTCAAAGATACAGTTATAGATGAATTAAAGAAAATGGGCCATATAATCAAATACGATAAAGGAGTATTTGGAGGCTACCAAGCAATCATGAAGATAAATAATGTTTATTTCGGTGCCTCTGAAAGTAGAAAAGACGGTCAGGCCTCAGGATATTAATTTTCTTTAGCTGAGGAGTTTGAAAAGTAAATTCCTAAGAGGATTAAAATAAATCCTATTGAAATAATTAGTGTGATTTTTTCATCTAAAAAGATACTGCCCCATAAAATACCAAAGGCTGGTATTAAATAAGTGACGGTAGAAGTACGCACAGCCCCTATTCTTTCTATCAATCTCACATAACCCAAGTATGCAACCCCAGTTGAAATGATGCCTAACCATAATAATGAAAGTATTGTTTCGGTTTTTGGAAAGCTATTGGGAACATTAAAAAAAGCAAAAGGTGTTATTAATAAAGCGCCAAAAAACATTGACCAGCCAATCATCACAAATGTATTCAAATTAGATGCATATCGCTGGATGTAACAACCACAAAAAGCATAACAAAAAGCTCCAACCAAGCATGCAATGCTAGAAACGAATGTAGTTGAAGCATTAGCAGGATTCATGAGAACTAAAATCCCTATAAAACCGAGTAAAAGTCCCGCGGCCTGTAAATAACTTACCCTGTTCTTGAGCCAAAAATAAGCAAGTACTGTTGTCATTAGTGCTGTAGTTCCATTTAATATTGCTAGCATATTTGAATTGGCCGCTAATGATGCATAAGCAAACATAGTAAATGGAAGAGCATTATTCATAATCGCTAGAATAAAAATAGAGTTAAAGTGACTCTTAAAAAGCTTGAGATATTTTCTTTGTAGTAAGAAAGGGAGAAATAATAAGCCAGCAAGATAGAGTCTTAAGGTCACTAACATCACAGGACCAAGGTCAGGTGCAGCTATTTTTATAAACATAAATGCGCTACCCCAAACTGCTGCAAGGAGAATAAGTGTAATCCAGTCTTTAATGTGCATTGAGATAAAAAGAAGCCTCCCTAAGGAGGCTTCAGCTGTTAAAAAATTATGATTAACAGTCGGAAATTAAATCTTACCTTGTGTCAAAAGGCAGACCTCCAATTTCCTAGTTCTAAATAAATACTAATAGGACCACCTCCTTCATCAGGGTATTGACACTAGCGCAGCATAATCCCCTTTTAACTATGCTGAGCGACTACCTAAGAAAATTATAGCTTACTAATTGAAAAATTAAATAAGTTCTGGTTGATAGTATTGATTATTCGATTGATTGATCATTAATGGGTTTGGCAAATCTTTTTCAACACTATCAATATAATTGTCTGAAAGATAATTATGAGCCTCTATTCGATCACCTTTGAAATATTTAAAGGCAATAGTATTGAGAGCAGCCGTCTTATCAATTGCTTGGTTATATTCTTCCCTGATAGGATCTGCGAAATTAATTGTTATTAAATTATTCATAATACTGTATATTTATACAGTATTTAACTATGAACTGAATTCCTTGTCAATAAGCACTGCTAAAAATAGGCAGGGGATATCACTTTCAACTGACCATGCATGGCTAGTACCTTGTTGGATCACAACATCATATGGATTTAGTTCAATCTCATCACTATCAAGAATTAATCTAGCCTTCCCTTCCAATAAGACTATGTAATCAACTGTCTTTGTAAGATGCATGCCAGGATGTTTTGCAGTATCAGTTCGTTCATGTGAAGCTCCAATCATCTTGAAAGCAGCGGCAAAAAAAGCCTCCATTTCCTCTGGCGAATAATTATCATTTTTTGGCGGAAGCTGAAAATATCTAAACTTAGTCCCTCCTTTAGATGGGGACAGCTTGATACCATCCCTATTTCTAGCACTACAAACTGTACGGTCGAGATCTTCAGCATCTGTTTCCCAAAGCTCTGTGAACGCCGAGCCCTCCAAATCAATGCTAGGGTTTAGAATGTCTTCAGCTAAGATGATAGATTTATTATTGCTATCAACACCAGTAATGATTCGTTTTGGTCTTATCTTCATATTCTCTTTTATTTAATTAAATCCAATTTTTGCTTGCTCGAAGGAATATCCATACTCAAGCAATTTCTTATCACTCCATGCCGTTCCAATAAATGAGAAGCCAACGGGAGATTCATTGATTCTTCCAATTGGAACTGTAAGGTGTGGATATCCAGCTATTGCAGCAAATGCTCCATTTCCAAAGCTAATGCTGCTTTCAAAAGCACCTGAATCACCATTAATATAATCTATTTGCCATGCAGGATTTCGGGTCAACCCTACCAGAGCATCTAAGTTATATTTGTTTAATAGTTCATCTATTTCTCTTCTAGCTTTATCAACAACCAAAATAGCATTTTTATATTCACTATGTTTTGATGAAGACTCTTGAGCTTGTATGAAGATTTCCTGCTCGAAATAAGGCATTACCGCCTTTTTGTTCTTTATATTAAATTCGATAAGCTCATCTAGTGTTTTGTATGGAACTTTTGTTTTTTTAAGATACCTCTCAAGACCGATTTTAAATTCATACAATAAGATTAAGTATTCTTCTGTCTGAGGATAAACGCGTTTGTCCTCAATCATCACAACTTCTCCACCATTTTGTGTAATTATCTTTTTCGCTAATTCAATCAATCTAGAGGCAGGCTCATACTCAATGCCTGATACCAACAAACCAAAACGCCTCCCCACAAGGGAATCAGTATTCATATCTCTAGTAAAATCAAAATTAAAATTATGAGGAATATTAATTGTTGCAATATCGTTAGGATCTTTACCAGCAATTGATTCAAGTAAAGTTGCAGCTTGATATACTGTTCTTGTCATCGGCCCAGCTGTGTCTTGTGTATGAGATATAGGAATAATTCCTGCTCGACTTACTAATCCTACAGTTGGCTTAAAACCAACAATTCCATTTACAGATGCTGGGCATGAGATGGATCCATTAGTTTCGGTACCAATTGCATAATTAGTAATTCCTGAAGCTACTATTACTGCAGAGCCAGAACTTGAACCGCAAGGTGAAAGATTTTTTCCAAATGGATTATAGGTTTGTTTACCGACACTAGACCAGCCGCTTACAGAATTGGTGGATCTAAAGTTTGCCCACTCAGATAAATTTGTTTTGCCTAGTATTCTATAGTTATTTGCCTTTAGTTTTGCTACTAGATAAGCATCTTCTTTTGGGAAATTATTTTGCAACGCCAACGATCCAGCTGTTGTAGCAAAACCCTCAACATCAATATTATCTTTTATTGCGACCCAATTAATTTCACCAGCAATGAAGTCTTTATTCACAGAAATGAGCGAATTAAATCTATCATCCAAGCAAATTAATATTGGTGTATATAAAATAGAAAATACAAAAAAGACTTTAATGCGATGCATGTTTTTATTAATTTATAATTATTTAAGTCTACAAGAAATATTAAACACTTATAAAGTTTTTAGAGATTATTATGACGATTAGCAATTTAAGGTTTCTTGAGAATATTGAAGAAATTAAAAAATTAAAATATTCTTATTTTCAAGCTTGTGATGTTAATAACCTTGACCAAATAAAGAGAACCTTCGCAACTCAAAATCTTAATATAGACTTTGAGAACTTTGGCAGCTTTACTGATGTAGAATCCTTTTTGGAGCAATACAAAAAAAAATCAATTAAAAAAAATCAAGTAGAATGCCATTACGGCAAAAATCCGATCTTTAAAAAAATAGACAATTCAATCCTGGGTGTTTGGGCCCTAGACTATTATCTTTTCCAAACAAAAAGACTATTAATGACAACTATTACTGGCTCTTATGAAGATCTGTATATTTTGGAAGATAGTAATTGGGTAATAAAAAAATCAAAATTTAGAAGAAGTTCTATGAAAACTTTTGATGTATCTCATGGCATAAATCTAAAGAAGATTAATTAAGCTTTAAATAGATTATTAATATTTTTAAAAGCCTTAACCTCAATGAAGTTTCCTGAAGGATCTCTAAGAAAAAAAGTGGATTGCTCACCATTAGTATTTTCAAACCTAATCCTAGGCTTAATGAAATAATTAATTTTTGAAGCTTCAACATTCTTAATAACTGAGTAAAACTCATCAATTGATAGGACGATTCCAAAATGTGGAAATGGTACGTCATCTCCATCAACATGATTGAATCCATCACTCGCTTGGAAGTCCTTATGCTTATGAAGGACAAGCTGATGTCCGTAAAAGTTTAGATCGATCCAGCTATCTGCGGATCTACCAATGCTGATTGGAAAAATTGATTCATAAAAAGTCACTGATTCCTCAAGATCATGAACGGGTATTGCTAAATGAAAAGGTTTCATATTCAGTCTAAAATAGTTTTTCTAGTATAATTGAACTACTATCAAAGTAATTTCTTGGGGTAATCATGAAAAAATTTATTAAGTATATTGGTGCAGCATTTGGGATTACTTTTTTGATATCTTCAATATATGTTATAAATCTATTTTCATCAAAGCCATTTTCTTTAGATCATTATTTAGCAAAAGAGTTAATGGTTTCATTGTTAGATTCTCCTGAATACTTAACTTATATCGGTGCCTTTGATTTTTTAAATCCAATTATCAAACACAACAGTAAACTATCTAACGATAGCTTGAATGATGCTGAAAAGAGCTATATTGATTCACTTAAGCATTTACAAACATTAAATTCTTATTCAGATGATGAATTAACAGAAAATCAAGTCATCACAAAAAAAATAGCTATCTTTGATACTGATAATGATATTAATGAATTTGAGGATTTTAGATTTCATAGCTATCCAGTCAATCAAATAAGCGGAGCACACTTAAATGCTATCGAGTTTATGACAGACATTCATCCTATTCGAAGTAAAAGAGAGGCTAATGATTATCTTAAACGTGTAAGTCAGATAGGTGCATCGATGGATAATCTATTACTTTGGCTTGATGAACAAGCAAAAATTGGTATATACCCTCCTACTTTTGTTTTTGATCATGTAATAAATCAACTATCTGAAATACTTAGCGATCCATCTAATCCTCTTCAAGAAGTTTTTGGAAAGAAAGTTAGAGAACTTGATTTGTCAGACTCTGAAGTTAATTCACTTAATGTTGAACTCTCCAACATTATTGAAAAGAGTTTTAACCCTGCCTATCAAAGACTACTAGACAGAATGATTGCAGATAAATCTAACTCAAATCCCAATCACGGAGTGTGGTCTTTACCGAATGGCGATGATTTCTACAAGTTAAGAATTCGAACCTATACAACCACCAATTACAGTCCGCAAGAAATTCATGATATTGGTTTAAGCGAAGTTAAAAGAATCAGTGAACGAATGAGAGAAATATTTAATGAGTTAGGCTATGACAACAACAAATCGGTTGGGGTTTTACTGAATGAATTAAATGAAAATCCAGATTTTCTCTATGCGGATACTCCGGATAGAAAAGAAATTGTAATAAGGGATTACACAGCAATGGTTGCAGAGGCTGCCAAGAAAGTAGAGCCCTACTTTGAGAGAATGCCTAAAGCCAGTGTTGAAGTCAGGCCTGTTCCAGAATATTCAGAGCAGACAGCTGCAGGTGGATACTATCAAGGACCAAGCCTGGATGGAAAAAGACCAGGTGTTTTTTATGCAAATTTATATGATATAAAACAGACTCCAACTTACAGCATGATGGCACTTACCTTGCATGAAGCTATTCCGGGTCATCATATGCAAATAGCTCTAAATCAAGAAAATGAAAACTTAACCCTTTACAGAAAACAGGGCTATAGAACCTCAGCTTTTAGTGAGGGATGGGCTCTTTATTCAGAAAAATTATCTCTGGAAGTGGGCGTTGGAAGAGATTTATATGATGAGCTTGGAATTCTTCAAAGTGAGATATTTAGAGCCGTAAGACTTGTTGTTGATACGGGTATGCATTATAAGAAATGGACTAGGGAAGAAGCCATGGATTTCATGAAAAATGAAACAGGGATGTCAGATACCGAAGTTAGAGCTGAGATTGAAAGATACATCGTTTGGCCTGGCCAGGCACTTAGTTATAAAGTTGGAATGTTAAAGATTTTAGAGTTAAGAGAAAAAGCAAAAACTGCTCTTGGCGAGAAATTTGATATAAGAAAGTTTCATACAATAGTTCTTGATAACGGTATACCTCCACTTTTTGTATTGGAAGAATTGGTGGAAAACTGGATTGAAGCAAGTAGTTAATTAAAAGAATTGAATTAACGATTCTCTTTTATCATTAGGTGATTGCTCTAAATAGATAACATTTTTTGCCGTTAGCTTTTTAATTGTTTTATAGACTGATGACCTAGACATACCACTAATGTCAACTACATCAGTGATGTTGCAAGAATTATTTTTAGTTTTAAGCTCGACAATGGTATGCACTACTCTTTTTTCATTTGGAGTAAGAGTATTAATCTTGAGATGCTTTTCAATCTCCTCAAGCTTTTTTAAAAAGTAACTTAATTCGGAAATTAGAGATGCCATAATATGTCTTATGATAATACATAAATAAAAGTAACTGAAATAATTTTAGTTAATTTACTAATTAAAGTCTTTTTTAGAAAAGTTATCCTTATTAATTGTATGAGTAATTTTTGGCATCGGATATTTTAGACCAGATGCGCAATTAAATAATACAACTTGATCATTTTCATTAATCAAATTCATGGATAGAGCTTTCATATAGCCTGCTGCTGTTGCAGCACCCTCTGGACACATAAGTAACCCTGATTCATTTGAAATTGCATCCCTAAAATCAGTTATGGATTGTTCACTGACAGCAATCGCTGAACCCTCAGATTCACGAACTGCATCTAGGATGAGGAAGTCTCCTATTGCAGCTGGTACACGAATACCAGAAGCAATAGTGTTAGCATTCTTCCATAGCTCGGCATGACGTTGATTATTTTCAAATGCTTTTACTATGGGTGCACATGTCTCAGATTGAATAGCAAACATTTTTGGTAATTTGCAATTCAGCCAACCAAGTTTTTTTAATTCATGAAACGCCTTCCACATTCCTATTAGTCCAGTCCCACCACCAGTAGGATAAAAAATAGCGTCGGGTAAGTTCTTATTAAATTGCTCAAATAATTCAAAACCCATAGTTTTTTTTCCTTCAATTCTATAGGGTTCTTTTAGTGTCGAAACATCAAACCATCCCATTTCATCTTTTAAGTCGTTAATAATTTTGCCGCATTCATTAATAAGGCCATTTACTACTATTGTTTTAGCTCCTTGAAGTGCTGCCTCATTGATGTTTATTTTTGGTGTATCATCAGGACATAAAACTATTGATTCGATATTAGCCTTTGAAGCATATGCTGCAAGCGCTGCGCCGGCATTTCCATTGGTCGGTATTGCCATCTTTTGAATACCAAATTCCTTTGCTTTGGCAACTGCTAAGGCCAATCCTCTAGCTTTGAAAGATCCTGTTGGTAATCTTCCCTCGTCTTTTACGAAAATTTTTGAATTCTTTGGGAACTTAGTTACGTTAATTTTTATTAGAGGAGTTATCAATTCTCCAAGGTCAATAATTGAGTTTGGTGAATTTATTGGAAGAAGTGGTAAATATTTCCAAAAGCCTGGGTAGTCAGTATGTCGGTTTACAAAATCATTATATGAATAGTCAGTTAATATTTTTTTGAAGTCATATTTCACAAGAATAGGCTTACTATCTTCAGATAAATTATGAATTTTATCTTTTGTATATCTTTTCTTTGAGAAAGAGCATTCAAGATGGCTCACATAATTGGACATTAAAATTATTTTTACACACATCTTGCATATTTTTAATATTACTTTGTAATGTTTAAATATTTGGAGGAAATGAAAACATAATTAAATTGATATAATCTAACAATGAAAAATAAACTAAATCTAATTGAAGATCTTATTCTCTCGGAGTTAAGAGTGTTCAATATGATGCAGTTTTTTAGAGGGTTCATCACTGATACGGAATCAAGACTTATTGTCTATGAAGTTTATTGTAGAGATAGAGATGATGCAGAGCCTATTAATGTTAAATGGGTTGAGAAACAATTGGAGGTTTCATTTCCCACTGCATTTAAAATCATTGAGAAATTAATAAACGAAGGTTTTTTAAAGAAATCAAGAGGAGCGAAAGATAAGAGATCTTATACACTTCACCCAACAAATGCTCTTAAAGAAGGTATCAAGACATATACAATGATGTGGTTAGAGAAAGCTATTGAGCTTGGTTTAATCCAAATGGCTGATGAAGAAAGAAAAGAACTCTACAAACATGTAAAGATCAAAGCAGGTGCTGTTAAATTTGATGAGTTTACTCAGGAACTTCAATCAAAACTACATAATGATTTAATCAATCTAAATGACTGATTGGCGGAGAGACGGGGATTCGAACCCCGGATACGGTTGCCCGTATACTGCCTTTCCAAGGCAGCGCATTCGACCACTCTGCCATCTCTCCTTTTATTCGACTAATAAAATATCTAGATTATCTGCCTTTTCTGTAAGAGCATCGATCGGTAGCGAGGTGGCATTATCTCTTTTTGTCTTGAGCAAATCTACTTTTTATTGACCGCTAATGAGTAAAACAATTATTGTTTAAGGTATTTAGAAAATCAAAAATATTAAATCTGGTTGAATATCCAACATACTGGAATACTATAAGGCCATATTAATTTATAGATTTTTCGAAACCATTTATTTGTCTATGTTTTTTTAAATAATCTTTTCTTTTATCATTTAGAAAAGCCTTATTTAGACTTTGAGTTATAAATACTTTTCTCCACTCATCTGGCACATTGTCACTTATAAGAACTTTACCATTATCATCAAAGCTTATTTTTCCAGAATCAAAATAATAATCAGCATTTTCTCCTAGAAGAAGACCATTATCTACATCATACTCTGCTTCGTCATCACATTTATTATATGCCCAGATATGGCTAGCTATAATCTTTGCTTTTGACATTGGGAGATTACTTAACATACATTTACATCTTGAATTATTTTCTGCAAGACCTAGTACTTTGTTTGACTCAATAATTAACATGTCTCTATATATCTGTTGTTCTGTTTGTGATCTAGGGGGTTTATTTTTTGACTTTGATATTATTTGAATCTCATCATCATCATCACGAAAATGTAATACGTTATCAATAAATACTATATATTGATCTAAGCATTTCAACATGCTTCTAAAATGGGAAACCTGATTGTACTTTCTATTGATAGCGCCTATTTTTCTAACAAAATCCTTTCTTTCTTTTAGCTGATCTATAGACAAAAAATCATTATATTTCTCCGGATTTGTGAACATAATAGCCAAAAGTTCTTCATTATTAAGCTTCTTATTATTTTGCAGTGTTCTCAATAAAAATTTAACTCTATTTCCTTCATAACTGTCTTTATTTTTAACTGAGGCATTGAACTGATTATTTTCAAGGAAAATCTTTGCTTGATATGTATTCCTCTCAAATTCAGAACTAGAATCAAGATATAACCTTGTGAGAGGGTGATATGTTTTTAGTTGAGGATTTACGAACCCGTTTTTAATCCATGTATTTATTTCTTTTCTTGCATTTGGAGGTCCATTTTTTTTGTCCCAGTTATTAAGCTTTATTATTTTTCCTTGCAACTTTTCATAGCTTGAAGGGTTTTTGTTATCATTTTGGACGTATGCATCTCTCTCATCGATTGCATCAATAATTAACAAAAGCGATTTTAAAAACTTCGGATTTTTAAAGTTTGTTTTAGCAGCAGTATATTTCCAATATTCCTCATATTTTTGATTTATTCTATTTTTATAATTCATCTTGAGGCTTTAAATAAATATTCTTTGTTTGTCTTTTTATTCTCCTTTCCAGTAATTTGATAGTTGTGCTTTTTTTCTAAAAGCTCAACGCGTTTAAAATACTTTTTAAGTAGATTAAGCATAATGTCTTTTTTAGGGGAAGATTTACTATTAAAGCTTAATAATAGATGTTTAAAATTACCTGAACGAGAAAATAAATAATCAAAATCATCAATTACTTTACTTCTGTCAGTAAAATTATTAGGAAATGGTTTTATTTTTTTTTGAGCAACAAATTCATCTAAAAAACCATAAAAGCCAAAATAATCATTCATAGTTCCCGGATATGGCGGATCCAAGTAAATAATATCAGCATCTACCTTATCTATTACATCAAATATATTCTTGTTCATTGCTTTATTTTTTTTATTATTATCAAAAATGGCATTGTTATAGGCATCAACTTCATCTAAAAAGTGGCATTTAAAGCTTTGATTATGGTATGACCTTTTTCTTTTATATTTCTCATAACTAAAATTTTCATCTCTTAGCTGTACGACTTTTTTCCATAAAATATTGAACCTAGAGTAAGGCCTTTTTCTTATCATTGCTCTTCTCATCAATGAAATTGCTAGACTCTTCTTGTATGAATTTTTTATATTTTTATTTATGTTTAGCCAATACTGATCAAGCTCCATACATTCTTCTGGATAAAAATAAACTTCTGAGTAATTTCTATAAATAAAACCTTTTTTTGGCTCTCCTTCAAATATCTTAAGAAGATCATTTTTGTTAAGTTTAAATTTATTATTCTGTATTAAAGCCTTTGCAAGATGATAATTTATTTCTAAGACATCATTAGAAATTACTTTATAACCAAGCTGCTTTGCCCTGAAAGATATTGAGCAGCCCCCAGAAAAAGCATCAAAGATAGAAAATGTTTTTTTTGGAAAATTTGAAGTTATCCATTCATTAACTTTTTCTTTGTTTCCAATAAAATTTACTTTTGGGAACTTAGCTTGCATCATTATTCATCTCTATAATGCATTCAGCAATTTTTTCTGCTAGTAATGGTGGAACTGCATTACCAATTTGTTGCTGTTGAGATATTTTAGATCCTTTAAAAATAAAGTTATCAGGAAAAGTCTGAATTCTTGCAAGTTCTCTTACTGTTAACGCCCTATTTTGATTGTAATGAAATACTTTTCTCATATCTCCAGTTATACAAATACTAGGTTTTGATGATGCATAGCGGATATATTTTCTGACATCCCCAGACTTAGGTCTAATTTTGATAGGAATAAAACTTCTATCTCCTCCATCAGGAATGAAGCTCATTTTTTTGAGCATTTGCTCGGTGTGTTTCATGGACTCATGATTAATGATGTTAGATCTCATTCCGTTATCGAGCCTTGGTAAATCATCTATAGCTTCTTGAACAGATTTTTCCTTGTTAGCACTTTTATATGGAAAAATTATTTCCTTATTTTTTTTACTACCAATAAAAAAAACTCTTCTTCTTTTTTGAGGAATTCTAAAATCGACTGCATTTAATACTTTGCAAGCGACATTAAATCCAATCTTCTCAAGAGATTTTATAATCTCATTACGAAATCTTTTATTTGAATAGAGTCTTTCAACATTTTCCATAACCACATAAGTAGGATCTATTATTTTGGTAACTCTTATAAACTCTTTGAAAAGATAGTTTCTTTCATCATCGATAAATTTTCTTCCAATGTTTCCGGCAATACTAAAACCTTGGCATGGAGGGCCACCAGCGACAATATCTATTGAATCATTTCCAATAAATTGTAATATTTTTTCTTTTTTTAATTTTTTAATATCTTGAACAACTAGATTATGTTTTGGAAAATTTTCTAGATACGTCTGAGCAGAACTTTTATCAAAATCAACAGAAAAAATGTTTTGAAATCCTTTATTTTGAAATCCTAGTGTAAGTCCTCCAGCTCCGCTAAAAAGGTCTACAAAGTTAATATTTTTATTCATTAAAATGATTCTAACGTAAATTGAATTAATTTAATCTCATTTGTTACCATCCTAATTGCTTTAGGTTCAGCAAGGGTCTATAAGTTGGTTCCTGCACTGGCTAGGTAATAATTGTCTCCTAATTGAGTAGATGTTCTAGCAGTTGCTTTCCAGAGCAGCGCATTCAATAACTCCGCCATCTCTCCTTTTATTCTACTAATAGAATCTCTAGGTTATCTGCATTTTCTATGAGAGCATCAATCGGTAGTAAGGAGGTATTATGTCTCCTTGTCTTCAGTAAATCTACTTTTTCTTGACCGGTAATTAATAAAACCATTTTCCTAGATTTCAAAATTTCATTAAGTGATAAGGTTATTCTTGGAACTTCTGGATATCCGGAATCTACTCTGATAATCGGATCAGTGGAATTAATTGCCTCATCAAGATTAGACATATATGGAAAAATAGACGCAAAATGTCCGTCTGTTCCCATTCCTAGAATGGCAAGATCATGTGATGCAATTTCATTTAGTTTTGAAGGTAAAGATAAATCGTGCAAGCTTAAAATTTGATCTTGATTATAAGTATTGAGGTATTTTCTTATCATTCCTTCATTAGAAAGCGGATCAACAGTTGGCACCCTCCTCTCATCAGAGGGTATAAAAGTACACAACTTACTTTGCTGCGGAAGAGATCCAAAGGATGAATAAATTTCTTTAGGCGTACTGCCTCCAGATAATAAGATACTTGCTTTAGGATTATCATTAATTGTTTGTAGTAATAAATCTAAAACAAACTGATTTAATGACTCAATAGAATTAAAGTTTTTGCTATTGGAAAGTGTCATGAATATTCTTTTTAGGATATTTCTTTGCAAGGGATCGAATTGGATTGATATCTATTCCACCTCTTCTCATAAATCTTCCAATTACAGTTAGTGATTTAAGATTAAAGGACAAGCTGAGATGCGAACATATATCTTCAATGCAACGCTCATGAAATTCGCCTTTAGTTCTATATGTCAACAAGTGATCGATAATCTCCTTACTTGGAGTTACTTCACTTTTGTGTTGAATGTAGATTGTTGCAAAATCTGGTTGAAAGGTCACCGGGCATAAGGATCTAAAGCCCTTGAATCTAAGTAAGTTACCATTATTTTTTTGCTCTTTAACATAACGCAAACTCTTTGGTTTAACAGAGTAGTTTTTTCTAACCATTACCTTAACAATAACATTTGATTTAGTGATATTTGACAAGTCTTTTTTAATCTTAGCAATAATAATATTTTGTGTTGATCTAAAGTCGCTGTACGAATTTAAGTACAACTTCAGTGATTTTGACTCAACAGTTTTTTCTGAACTTGCTGGTATTCTGATTTCTAATGGCAATAACATGGGTTGATAGCTTTTTGATAAGAAATTAAATTCATATGCGTTCCAGATATCCTCTCCAAACATTTCTTTTGAGGGCTCTCTATTGATTGCATCAAGTATGTTCTCGCTGGGAGATTTAAAGGTTGTATTTTTTTTACCTAAGAATTTAGGTTTCACTGTCTTATACCCGTGCCCTTCTTAAGAAGGTGAAGTGCGAAAGCACCAAAAAGGATAATAAAAAATACCTGCATGATAAGAGAAAATGAAACCGAAATATCACTCACACCTAGCATGCCCTGTCTGAAAGTATTTACAACATAAAGCATTGGATTTGCTAGAGAAACCTTTTGCCAAAATTCTGGCAAAATTGTAATCGAATAAAAAACCCCACCTAAATAAATTAGAGGTGTTAATACAAAGGTTGGAACCACCGAGATATCATCAAAAGTATCAGCATAAATTGCATTCAAGAATCCCATTAATGAAAATAATATTGCCGTGAGAATAAGCACCGAGATAGTTAGTAAAGGATCTACGATGGTGAAGTCCGGATAGAAAAATAAGCTAACTAAAAATACTATGATGCCAACCATCACCCCCCTTGCAACGCCCCCAATTATAAAACCAGTTAGAATTACAATGTTTGGCATAGGCGAGATCATTAGTTCCTCAATGGATCTTTGAAATTTAACTCCAAAAAAAGAAGATACAACATTGGCATAGGAGCTTGTTATAACTGATAACATCACTAAGCCAGGGATCATAAACTGAATATAATCAAGGCCATTCATCTCTCCAATTCTAGGGCCAATTAAGGATCCAAAAATTACAAAATAAAGCGACATTGTGACCGCTGGAGGAACTAGGGTCTGGACCCAAATTCTTAAAAATCTTCTTACCTCTCTTACTGTAAGCGTGATCAAGGAATTTAATATCTCTTTATTTCTAGTCATTTGATTTAACTATTTCCATAAATAATTCTTCCAATCTATTGGACTCATTGCGCATTGACTTAACCGAAATTCCTATTTTTGATAATTCTGCAAAAAATTGATTTATTGACTTATCTTTTTCAATTGCAACAACTAAAGTACTCGGATCTGAAAGTGTCATTGTGTATCCCGATATACTTGGTAAATTATTCAGAGGTTGGTTTAAATCAAGGACAAAACTCTGAACATCAAGTTTTGAAAGAAGCTCTTTCATGGATGTATTTTCTACGATTTTTCCCTTGTCAATAATTGCTATGTTTTTGCATAATTGTTCAGCTTCTTCAAGGTAGTGAGTGGTAAGGATAATTGTTGTGCCTTGATTGTTTATTTCAGAGATAAAATCCCACATCCCTCTTCTTAACTCAATATCTACACCAGCAGTAGGCTCATCCAAAATTAACAATTCAGGATCATGAATTAATGCCTTAGCAATCATAAGTCTTCTTTTGAGGCCGCCTGATAGATTCCTTGCTTGTTCAGACCTCTTTTCCCAGAGACCTAGTCTCTTTAGTGTTGTTTCAGTTTTTGGTTTCGCCTGTGATGCAGAGATTCCATAATATCCTGCTTGGGTAATCACAATATCTTCAACTTTTTCAAAAGGTGAGAAATTGATTTCTTGAGCAACTACACCTAGCTTTCTTTTTGCTTCATTAAAATCCTCATCGATATCAATATCAAAAATTTTTACACTTCCAGATGTCTTGGTTACAAGGGAAGAAATAATTCCTATTGTTGATGATTTGCCTGCTCCATTTGGACCAAGCAAGGCAAAAAAATCACCCTTTTTTACTTCAAGATCTATCCCATCTAGTGCTTTAACACCTGATGCATATTTCTTTTCTAAAGATGAAATTTTTAATGCGAGATCAGACATTTATGCTTCAGCATCTCTTTCATAACCATCAACAAATAATGACAAAATTATCCCAACAACCAAACCAATCCAAGCACTATAAAAAGTTATAAAGAATGCTATCAATAAAGCAGTAGCCATCTCAGAATCTTTTTTTGGAATTGACATTGCAATGTAAGCACAAGCAAAACCTGTCAGTATTAGAGTTAATGTTAGGGCCATCACCATAAGTGGTTGCATTAAAGTTACAAAAGGTAATGTGAAGTATAAGAAAGGTATGCCCATTAAGTAATATGATCCAATACCATCAAATATTGAAGGCATTGCTTTAGGGCCTTGTTTCCATCTGTCTGCCACAACCACATGAACGCCCGTCCATAAAGCGCCCTGAGTTGGAAAAAATGGATTGATAAATATACCTAGAAGATTTCTTATTCCTACTGATAGATGAGATCTATTTAAATCGATTGGTAAAGTTTGATCAGGTCTGCTTTTTTGGGCATCTTTAAGCACTTCAGTTCCAGTCACAAGATCTCCAAATAAAAGCATGTAACCAATTAAAACTAGTGGAATGGCATCTATGTACATATTTAGGTCTGGAAAACCAAGATATAGAGGTGAGGTCTTCTCAATCAAGCCAAGAACAGCTGGAATTTTAAATCCCCATTCAATATTAAACTGTACTTCATTTAAGAAATAAGCAACCAAACCAGCTACTACGAATCCCGGTAGCAATCCCAAAGATCCGAGCACAGAGAATACTCTTGATTTTGTTGCCAATCTTTTAAATGGATTTGAAAATGTAGTTATTACACACAATACAATAGCAGTTGTCATTGAGATTGGCTGTGTCATATAAGCATCAAAATCTTTGAAAAAGACTTGATAGAATGCCGCAAGAGCAGCCCCTAAAATAATCCCAGCCTTTAGTCCTCTAGGAATTATTTCAACAAGCTTTTTTCCCATACCTGTAATTCCAAGTACTAAGATAAGAATCGTAAATTCAATACACATCGCAGCAAGAAATCTAAAGCTATCAGGGTTGTATTGACACACTCCATCAACACAAGGTTGTACGCCATACATTCCTGCTGTTGCTAAAGCTCCCATTACGAGTGGAACAGCGGGTGTAACCCATCCAGGCGCCATAGGCTCTCCGAATATAATGGGTCCTGCAGATATTAAAGTTCCAGCTATGAGGCTTAATGCCACAGCTTCTTCAAAGGTTAGTCCTAACTGCATACCTAGGGGTGCAGCTGCAAAAGCTGTAGCCCCACTGATAACTAAGCCTTGGAGGAATTCTCCGCTTCTAAATTTAATATGAATAAATGGAATTCTTAATGTAAACGGCCCCCATTTAATACCGTTGCTAATAGAATTATTCATTTTGAAAGATTACTCATGCCCTCCTCTAAGCCTTTTAATGTAAGTGGAAACATTCTCTGTTCAACAAGATCACGGATTAAACAGACCGATGAAGTGTAGTCCCAATGATCCTCTTGTACTGGATTTAACCAAGCAACATTTGAAAAATGCTCGCACAAACGCTTAACCCAAACCCCGCCTGGTTCTTCATTCCAATGCTCAATGCTGCCTCCAGCATTTGTAATTTCGTAGGGCGCCATAGTCGCATCGCCAACAAAAATTAATTTATAGTCAGGTGTATATTTATTAATGATGTCCTGAACAAAAAAACGCTCCTGAGATCTTCTTCTATTATCTTTCCAAACAGTCTCATAGATGCAGTTATGAAAATAATAGTAATGCAAATGCTTAAATTCTGTCTTCACTGCTGAAAATAATTCTTCACACAACTTTACAAAGGGATCCATGGAACCGCCCACATCAAAAAAGATAAGAACTTTCACATTATTTGATCTTTCTGGAATCATATTAATATCAAGAATGCCGCCATTTTTTGCAGTTGATTTAATGGTGCCATTCATATCAAGCTCAAGATCATTGCCGTGTCGAGCAAACTTTCTTAGTCTTCTCAAAGCCATTTTAATGTTGCGTGTGCCTATCTCTGCTGAGTCATCTAAATTTTGATATTGTCTTTGCTCCCATACCTTTACAGCTTTCTTTTGGCCACCCTCACCGCCCACTCTAACTCCTTCTGGATTTTGTCCATTATTACCAAAAGGAGAAGTCCCATTTGTGCCAATCCATTTATTGCCACCTTCATGCCTTTCTTTTTGCTCTTCCATTCTTTTTTTAAACTCCTCAAGGAGTTTATCTAGGCCACCAAGGGATTTAATTTTTTTTAATTCTTCTGGATCAAGCTCTTTCTCAAAAGCTTTTCTTAGCCAATCTTCTGGAATAAGTGCTTGAAAAATATCTTCCAAGGTCTCAATACCTTTAAAATATATTTCAAAAGCCTTATCAAACTTATCGTAGTGCTTTTCATCTTTTACAAGAATAGCTCTAGATAAATGATAAAAATCATCCAAATTTGCGTAGGCCAGTCTATTTTCTAATGCACCCAAAAGATCTAATAGCTCTCTTAAAGTGCAAGGCACTCCTGAGGAACGAACCGTATTGAATAAATTAATTAGCATTATTTATTTGACTGCTCTCTCCTGGTCATAAAAGCAAGCCTCTCGAGCAAATGAACATCTTGTTCATTCTTTAATAAAGCGCCATAAAGCGGCGGTATAGCTTTAGAGTTATCAGCATTTTTCAAAATCTCATCAGGAATTTCATCTGATAAAAGTAATTTAAGCCAATCAATCAATTCTGACGTAGAGGGTTTCTTTTTCATTCCAGGTATTTTCCTTATGTCAAAAAAGATATCCAATGCATCTTTAACTAATTTTTTCTTTATTTTGGGGTAGTGGACATCAACTATGGCCTCCATAGTAGGTCTATCTGGAAACTGAATATAATGAAAGAAGCATCGTCTTAAAAATGCATCTGGCAGCTCCTTCTCATTATTTGATGTGATAATGATGATGGGTCTCTTTTTAGCTTTAATAGTTTCACCAGTTTCATAACAATAAAACTCCATTCTGTCGAGCTCCTGTAACAGATCATTAGGGAACTCAATATCTGCTTTATCGATTTCATCTACGAGCAAAACTACCTGTTTATCTGATTCAAAAGCTTCCCATAACTTCCCTTTTTTAATGTAATTTTTTATATCTTTAACTCTTTCATCACCTAATTGAGAATCTCTGAGTCTAGTTACAGCATCATATTCATACAAGCCCTGAGATGCCTTAGTTGTGGATTTGATATGCCATTCGATAAGATCCATTTTTAGGGATTTTGCTACCTCAATCGCAAGCAATGTTTTGCCTGTACCAGGCTCACCCTTAATTATGAGAGGTCTTTCAAGGGCAACCGATGCATTCACGGCCATACTTAAATCATCAGTTGAAACATAATTTTTAGTGCCTTTAAATTTCATATTTTTTTCCTTAATTAATTTTTTCTCAATCTTTCATTTGATTTTAAAACTTTAGCAATTTGCTTGCTTGTTGCAACAAGATTTTCATTTAGATCCCATATTGATAAGTTTTGCTCAAAATATCCTTTATTTAAGTCTGTAGCAATTGCATCAATAAAAACCTTTTGCGTTGTCGGTAATTGCTTGATGCTTGTTGTAAGGGTAAGCGTAGGTATCCATCCTAGTGGTCCATACTTGTTTGTAACAACAGGTGGCAAAATATCTGCTAAATAAGATAGTGCAAATTGGTCCGGCAGATCGCCTTCTAGCTCTACAAAACCAGAGCATCTTGCATCATAACCCTCTCCATGAGAATCCCTTGACCACCAAACATGATCGGGGTGAACCGATAAACTTAATTGTTTTACAAATTCTGGCGTAAACCCTTTTTGCAACGAATCATAATTCATTGGCACATACGAATCATGATTTGATTCATGAAAAATTCTAGGTAACGGTGTTTGAAGATCTGAGTAGCCTGATATTTTATCTAGATCTGTACAAATCCCTGTCATTTTACAGGTAATCTTATCTCTCTGAATAAGCTCTACATCTCCAACAGAGGTGCCTTTACTTATCCTTATAGGTGTTACCTTTATTTCCACAGGCTCGTGGTCAATTCTATCAAGATACCAAACATTTGAATTTATTGAGCAGCTGTGCGGGAGTACGCTTACCAAAGCTTTATGCATAATGGCTGCAAGATATCCACCATTCGGAGTAGCGCCAACTGAATATTTTTTATCAGGTGTAAATTTAAACAAATTATCCGATTTTTGTTCAATAGATATTGCTTTCTGAAATTGCAGAAAATGATTCATAATAAATATTTAAAAGACTGTTATTGTAAAGGATACTTTATTCAAATGCCTGAATTCTTTGATATAGCCTGTAATTTAACGCATGAATCTATTTTGCCAAATATTGATGATGTAATTAGTGAAGCCAAGTTGGTTAATGTTAATAAACTCGGATTAATCTCAGCTGAATTAGAAGACTTTAGTAAAATAGCCTCTCTTGTAAAAAGATACCCTAATGATCTTGCCCCAACCTATGGTGTGCATCCTCATCATGCAAGTCAGCTTAATGGGCTCACAAAAAATGAGTTTCTTCAGCTTGTAAGTAAATACAATCCAAATGTAATTGGCGAGATTGGATTAGATTATTTTAGAAATATTTCAACACCCGAGGAACAGATGCATGCTTTTGAAATCCAACTTCAAGCCTCAATTGATTTAGAGCTTCCGGTATTCCTTCACCAAAGGGACTCGCATGATGATTTTTTAAAAATACTTCGTAACTACCATTCAGAGCTTTCAAGTCTTGTGGTACATTGCTTTACGGGCACACAAAGAGAGTTGGATGAATACTTGGAACTTGGTTCATATATTGGACTAACTGGATGGATTTGTGACGAAAGAAGAAATCAAGAATTAAGAGCTTCTATAAAAAATATTCCTATTGAAAAATTGATGATAGAAACTGATGCTCCGTACCTAATTCCAAGAAATTTAAAACCAAGACCTAGTAAAAATATTAATTTGCCAAAGTACTTGCCTCATATTGCAGCAGAGATTTCATCTCTAACAAATTTCAGTATCGGTGAGATAGCAACCGAAACATACAAAAATGCAATAAAATTTTTTAACTTAACTTAGATTCATCAAGTTTAAATTTTTTTGATATGACGGCATTATCCTGACCACATTTTGGAGGTCCGTGCTTAACAGATTCTTTCGTGAGGGAAAATCTTGGCGCTGGTGAAGGTTGAAAGTGTCCATCCAATTCAATAAAAGTATTTCTATCTTTTAGATGATGGTGATGTGGAGCTTCTGCGATGCTTAAAACTGGAGCAACACAACCGTCAGTTCCTTCAAAAATCTTTGCCCACTCATCGCGAGTCTTTGTTTTAAAACGATCTTTGATTACTTCCTTATATTCAAACCACTTACTCTGATCCATTTGATTACCAAAATAATCTTTATCTAATTCAAGCTTATCGATGAGTATTTCATAAAATTGTGGTTCGATTGACCCAACAGACATATGCTTGCCGTCTTTGCATTCAAAAGTGTCATAAAAATGAGCTCCACCATCAAGTAAATTAGACTCTTTGCTTTGTTTCCAAAAACCTGAAGCATCAAAAGAGTAAAACATCGTCATTAAAAGTGAGGCGCCATCAACCATTGCAGCATCAACAACTTGACCCTTGCCACCATTTTTAACATTTAATATGCCAGCAAGGATACCCAATGCAAGAAACATGCCTCCTCCGCCATAATCACCAATTAAATTTAAAGGCGGTGGTGGGTTCTCACCTTTGCGGCCTATAGAGTCTAGTGCTCCTGTTAGGGCTATATAATTCAAATCATGACCAGCTGAATTTGCTAAAGGGCCCGTTTGTCCCCAACCGGTCATTCTTCCATAGACAATATTTGGATTTATATCTAAGACTTCTTCTGGTCCAAGGCCTAGTCTTTCCATTACACCCGGACGAAACCCTTCGAATAATGCATCTGCTTGGGATAATAATTTCTTTATTTCATCAATAGCATCAGGCTTCTTCAGGTCTGCGGTTATTGAATATTTTGATCGACTTTGAAAGTCTAATTCATTACCTTTGCCTAAAGATGAGGCCCTATCTATTTTTATTACTTCGGCACCCAAATCAGCTAATACCATCCCGCAAAAAGGTCCTGGACCAATTCCTGAAAATTCTATTATGGTTGTTCCTTTAAGTGGTCCGCTCATTTGTCTGCCCTATGAATCAAATGCTTTAAAGGATTGTAGCAAAAGTGGTAGTAATATTAATGTTGCCACTAATGAGGTAAAAATTGCTAATGATGTAAAAGTTCCAAATAAAACCGTTGGAGAAAAGTTTGAAAAGCTAAAAATTAGGAATCCAATAGAAATTGTAAGTGCTGTATACAAGATAGCTCTTCCAATAGTGGTATGCGATTTGAGAATTGCATCACTCCGAGCTACTCCATTGGAAATTTCAACCTTATATCTATACAAGTAATGGATTGTATTATCCACTGCCATCCCAACACTGATCGCAGCGACAGTGATGGTCATAATGTCCAATGGTATTGATAGAATTCCAAGTAAACCAAGAACGCTTGACGCAGTTAAGATGTTTGGAATCAGTCCAATAACTGCAACTTTGATTGATCTAAATATTACCAAAAACATAAGCAATATCACCCCAAAAACAATACCCAAAGATTTAATTTGAGAATCAAATAACGACTGCAACATGTTGTTGTAAAGAACTGCAAGGCCGGTAATTCTAAATTGATCCTCTGCTAATCCAAATTTCTCATGTAGATCATTTGAAACATTATTTATTAGTTGGTTCCTATTAAGGGTATTTGAAGTTTCATAAACGCGAGTTGAGATCCTAACCTGTGAATCATCTTGATTTATATATGAATATAAAAGAGACTCCTTGAGATCTTCAGGCAGAACAGATCTTAATAATGCTAATTCAAGATCATTGAGATCTTTCCCATTATTGATAAGTCGTGCCATTTTTATTCCACTTGCAACACTTAAAACTTTTCCTATTTCTGGAGTGCTATCCAAATAATCATGAATGTCTTCAAGTCGCTTCAAAGTAAAAGAATTCCACCAGTATCCAGATGCTTCGCTTGAATCATCCTCAAAAAGATCATCATCAAATAAATCATCATCCAGACTGATATCTTCAGCTGATTCCTTTGGAGCATCAATAACAATATCTAAAGTTGCCGTCCCTCCAAGTTCTTTATCAAGCAAGTACATTCCTTGATAAATTTCAGTATCATCTGAAAAATAATCGATGAACCTATTCTCAACTTTTAGCAGTGAAAACCCATACACTAATGCGCACATCAAAAAGATAGATACCAAAAAAATTCCATTCTTTGAAGAATGACTAAATTTGGATAATAAAACTGGCACAGATTGAATCCAATCAGGCTCATTTGCTTTTCTGTTGATTAAAATCTTCATCATCATTGGTAAAAAAGTGAAAGTTAGTACAAAAGCAAAAATCATACCGACCGCCATCATCTTCCCAAACTCTATTACGGGTTTAATTTCTCCAAAAATTAACGAGATAAAGGCTACTGCCGTGGTAAATGCGGCAAAAAAACATGGAAACAACATTTGCTTGCATGCCTCTGCAATAGCATCATCCACTGAATTCATCTCATGCCTAACATCATTAAATCTTACTAAAACGTGAACAGTTAACGAGATAGTAAGAATTAATAAAAGAGCAATAAAGTTGGATGAAACAACACTAATTTTCCACCCTGCCAAACCCAGAAAAGAAGCAGTAAAAATTGTTGCCACTATAGCATTTGAAAGCGGTAGGAATACATAGCTTATTTTTCCAAAAAATGTAAACAACAAAAGACCAAACACAATTGCAACTGCTATTCCAAAGACCCTAAGATCAGATTCTATAAATGACATCATATCAACCGCAATCATTGATGCTCCACCAAGGAAAATTGTCCCCTCAGACCTAAATTCATTTAAAACTGATCTTACGTTTTCAATTAATTGCTTTTGTTTTATTGACTCCTGATCATTGATCTCAGAAATAGCTAAATTTATTTCATCTATCTCATCTTGAACTCTAAGTGTTTGAACTTTATCCAGTAATTCATATCTTTTATTTATTAAAGGTCTATATTCTGGATTTTCTTCTAAAACTATTTGTAAAGCAGTAGTTTTTCCGTCAGGACTTATTATTAATTCTGAGTAGATGGGATTATCAAGAATTTCTTCTTTAGCAAGCTGAATATCTACCGCAGGATCTTCAAGTGTCTTTAAGTTATCTGCTATTTCACTTAGCTCCACTCTTGGTTGAAAGAAAATAGGTGCATCCAATAAAGAGAGAACTGAAGAAACGCCCTCTAAATCTAATAATTGTGATTCTAGATTTTTAATAACTGATAATGTTTGTTGATCAAATAAATCATTATTTGGAGTGAAGGTTGCAATTAAAAAATCTGAGTTACCAAATGTATTGCCAACTTCTCTATAAGTTTTAAATGCCTCATCACCCTGAATAACCAATGCTTCTGAGGATGCATCAAGCTTAAAATTCTGCAGTCCAGGTAATAGAAGAAGTAGTCCAAGTAAAAGCATCAGCAATCCGACAACTGGTCTTTGGATAATTTGTTTAAAAATCGTCATTTTTTTACACACTCAGGTGACTCAGGCTCAGATTCTAGTTTTGAGAGTTCTTCATGTGTATAACAATGAAGTGCAAGAGCATGAAATTTTTGCATTAAATCTCTAAGCTGAGAAAAGACCATTTTATGCCTTAAAACCCTGGGAGTATCAATGAATGAATCATCTGCAATAATTAACTTAAAGTGAGTTTCAGAATTTTCTGGAACCGAATGCATATGACTTTCATTTTGTAGATTTAAAATAGCATTGGGAAATTTTTCAATGACTTTATTTCTTATTTCTGTTTCGAGATTCATAACTCTCTAGCTTTAAAAGTTTGTATTTATTTTTTTTTCCAAAAGCATACTTACCGATACTTCCATCAGTTCTTAATACTCTATGACATGGAATTATAAGCGGAATTGGATTTAATCTACATGCTGAGCCAACTGCCCTAACAGCACTTGGATTATTAATGGATACTGCTACTTCCTTATAAGAAGATGTTTCTCCATATTTTATTTTAGTAAGAGATTTCCAGACTTTTTTTTGAAATTCTGTCCCTTCTAATTTATTAATATTTAGAGGAAGTTCGTTAACTGAAATCTTGCCTTTAGTTAGCTGGTTAATAGTTTCTTGAAGATTTTGATCAAGAAATAATTTTTTATCTGAATTAACCAACTCCAATTTTATAAGGTATCTATCCTTGAAATGAGCTAAAAAGTTTCCAATTGGTGTTTTGATAAAAGATGGTTTCATAAAAAGGATTAGTTGTAATCCTTAATGCCTTTTGATTTTGATCGATCATAAATCTTTTGATCATAGGCTTCCTTGAAAGAAGTTCTTGTAAAAGGCCTTGAGTGATGTGTAGATTGAATTTTATCTCGTTTCCTAAATAAAAACATGTACATTAGGCCACTCATGAATCCTGCAACATGTGCCATATAGGCAACGCCATCGGACATAGAGGATCCCAATGAAAAAAACTGACCAATAATCCATATTGCTAAAACTATACCGGCAGGGACATTAATAATTTGGATAAAAATAAAAATCCAAACAAAAACTCTTACATTTGCACTTGGATATAAAATCAAATATGCACCGAGTATTCCGGCAACTGCGCCACTAGCCCCTATTAAAGGTATTAAGCTATCAGGGTCTACGATTCCCTGGGCTATAGAGGCTATGACGCCACAGACCAAGTAAAAGATAAGAAACTTAATCGATCCAAGTTCAGCCTCAATATTATCGCCAAAAATCCATAAATAGAGCATATTTGAGAATAAATGAAAAAATCCCCCATGAATAAATAAGGATGTGTATAGATTTGAATAAAGCAGGCTTGAGTTTGAGAAAAATTCTCCGGAGATAAATCCATTTTCTCTAAAAAATATTTCTAGTGCGCTACTGCTAAGACTAGACTGGAATAAAAATATCAATACATTTAAGCCAATAATTGTATAAGTTACCCAAGGTATTTTTTTTATTGGGTTATCATCAAAAAGAGGTAAGAAAAACATTAACTATCTAAATGTTTTGCATTTTGTAGCTCAATAACCACACTAAGAACTTCCTCCCATATTTTCCACTCAGAATGATTAAGGTTTGCAGCATGCTCAGCTGCTCTTAGCATGGCTATAGATTCAGCATCATCTCCATATTGAGAAATAAGGTCTCGAGCTGTTTTTGTAACTTGATTCAAGGCTTTTTGGAATTAATGCATTTTTAAATTGTTCTGCAACTTTATCCCAAGTAAAGCTCGATGCAAAGTCTATACAACCAGATGAAGAAACTTTTACAGCCTGATTAATTGCATTTAGTAAGTTATCATCAGTAAATCCATTGACTCCATTAACAATTAAATCCTTGGGCCCAGTTACTGGATATGCAGCAATGGGTGTACCGCAAGCTAATGCTTCAAGCAGAACGATTCCGAATGTATCTGTTTTTGAGGGAAAAACGAAGGCATCTGCACCTGCATACCACCTAGCTAGCTCGATCTCTTTTTTATATCCAATAAACTTTACGTCAGGATATTTCCTCTCAAGTTCCTTCCTTTGTGGTCCATCGCCAACTATTACTTTCTTTTGTGATGTCTTCAGCTTTAAAAAAGATTCAATATTTTTTTCAACTGCAATTCTACCCGCATAAAGCAAGTAGGGCTCAGAAAATTCAATCTTAGGATGATCTGCGTTAAATATAGTGTGGTCTATGGCTCTATCCCACATAACTAAATTCTTAAAGTCCCATGATATTAATTCATCCTTGTGTGATTGAGTATTCACTAGATTGTGAAAAGCAGCACCATGAAACCAGCGCATCAAGCCATAACCCCATGATAGAGGTAAGCCGATTCTAGCTTTTACATATTCTGGGAATTTTGTATGTACTGCCGTGGTGAATGAAAGGTTGTTTTTAATTAACAAATATCTCCCCATTAAACCAAGAGGTCCTTCAGTAGCTATATGGATTGCATCATACCTATTAAATTTAATAATTTTTTTCAATTCGCCTAGATTTAAGCTAATTCTTATCTCGCGATAACCAGGAAGTGGGAGTGTTTTAAATCTTGATGGTTCAATGATATCAACTAAATGACCTTTTGATCTTAATTGGTAAGCAACATTAGATAATGTGGTGACAACTCCATTAACCTGAGGAAACCAAGCATCTGTAATTATTAAAATCTTCATGAGGCTCTGAGTAATCTTATCTTTTCTCTTTGCTCGTCAGCCCATCTAATAATTTTAAAATCTCCAGATTCATCTTCAATGAGAGCAGTACATGACTCAACCCAATCACCACAATTCATGTAAGTAGAAGTTTCAATTTTTTTAATTTCTGCTTTATGAATATGCCCGCACACAACGCCATCAAAACCTCTGCGTTGACACTCCTTTGAAACATTTATCTCATAATCAGACATAAAATTTACTGCACCCTTAACTTTCTGTTTCAAATAATTTGAAAGAGACCAGTAACCATACCCAAGCCTTGATCTAATGAAATTAAGGTAGCGGTTCAAGACAAGTAAAAACTGATAAATCCAATCTCCCAGCAAAGCCAAATGCCTTCCATAGGTAGTGACAATATCAAATTGATCCCCATGTATGATTAACATTTTTTTATTTTTGAGAGTTTTATATTCATATTCTTCAGTTAATTCGATATTGCCTAATTGAAGAGGTTGATATCTCCTTAAAAAATCATCATGGTTGCCGGTAATAAAGAAAACTTTTGTACCCTCTTTAGACATCGATAAGAACTTATTGAATACATTACTATGTTCTTGCGGCCAATAAAGTTTTGAAGACAATCTCCAGCAATCTATTATGTCTCCTACTAAAAATAAGTTTTCACAGGAATGCTTATCTAAAAAATCAAGCAGGAGCCTTGATTGGCACCCTTTTGAGCCTAAATGAATATCTGAGAGAAATATCGAGCGAAACTTAAGTTTGGACATAGTAGAATAGTAAGGTTAATTTAAGGCATTAGTAAAACAAAAATGTAACAATTGCATGGAAGTTATTCATATATTTGACCAAAGGCCAGGTCATTCTAACCAAGGAAATATTCTCTTACAATCCCTTGTTAATGAACTTAATTGTTCATCATCAGAATGCTCTATAGATAACTTAGACAAGCTCAAACCAAGCTCAAATAGACTTATCTTAATAGGGGTTGGCCATAGAGCGCATAAAGCATTACTGCAACAAAAAAAACTTCTCTCTAACTCTTATAACATTACTCTTATCGCTGTTCTTAGGCCAACATTTAATGCTAAAAAGTTTGATCTAGTTGTAGCTCCAGAACATGACTACCACGACAGAAAAATGCCAATAAACTCTTTGTTGTTTAAAGGTAGCCTTTGTAAAACATCCCTTCTTAAACCCAAAAACAATAAACTTGTTGTATGTATTGGCGGCCCAATAAAAAATGTGCCGTTTGAAAAAAGTATCTTAATAGATAATTTAAAATACGTCATTGATACACACCAACAGTTTAAAATTTCTATTTTTAATTCGAGAAGAACGCCCGATGATGTATGGTCTGAAATTTCATGTTTTGAAAATATTAAACTGCATGACTCTAAGGATACTGATTTTAATTTTTTTAATGCCAACCTTGTCTTGGCTTCGAAAAAATTTATCACACAGGACAGCATTAGCATGATATTTGAGAGTCTTTCCAGTTACGGTGATACTTATTTATTGCAAACCAGCAAATCCTCTAAAAAACCTTGGTTCGGGATTAAAAGTAATAAGCATCAAAGAATTAACAATGAATTACTTGATGAAAAACGCATTGGTATTGTTCAAAAAAGAGATGTATTTAATCAATCGGGTGAAATCGGTCATATGATATCTCCAAATCCAGGCTTTGAACCATTAGCTGAAGTCGAGAAAATTGCTTTCAAAATTAAAAGACTAATAAATGAATAATATTGCGCATTTAATTTGTAGCAAAAATTTTTCAGGCATTGAGCAACATGTTCATGAATTAACATTAACACTAGCAAATAACTCTGATTATGATCTTTATATCTTTGCAGATAAAAAGTTAGAACCTCATTTTCAAAATCACAGATTTCAAGTATTTCCTAATAAATTCAGGTTCAATCTCTTTGCTCTTTTCAAACTACGAAAATTAATAAAAGATCATAAAATTCAAATACTTCACTGCCATGGTTCAAAATCAATCATCTTAGGTCGTTGGGCAAGCTGGATTACAAGGGTAGAGTTAATTGCAACAGTTCATGCTAATAAAAAAAGACCTGTTGCTACAAATGTCTTTAGGAAAACAATTATTGTAAATGAGCTTTTAAAAAAAACTTATCCTGCTGCAGAGGTAATAGGTAATTGGGTAAATCCCAAATTAGAAATACTTAATTCCTCAAGAGACGGAAATTTTATTGCGGTTGGAAGATTGGAAAAAATCAAACGATTCGATTTATTGATTCACGCATGGAAAGGTATCGATGAAAAACTTGAAATCATCGGAGATGGTCTAGAAAAGAATAATTTGCTAACCATTATTGAGGATAATAACCTAGACAAACAAATCACCATCAGATCAGAGGTCAATTCTCAGGAACTAAGTAGTATTTATAAAACAGCAAAAGGTTTAATTATCACTAGTTTAAGAGAGGGAGGACCTAGGGTGGCTCTAGAGGCAGCAGCGTTTAACTTACCAGTATTTGGAACCAATGTAGGTATTATGGGTGAATTATTTCCACAAGAGGTCTTAGCTGATCCTAATAATGAAGAAGAGATTATTTCTTTAATACGAAGTTTTGTGCCCCTAGCAAAAAATCTTGATGTAAGTGCAATTAAGGAGCGAATATTTGAATCCTATACAGTAGAAAGCTCTGCAAAAAAGGTTAGTAAAATTTACGATTCGGTATTAAGCAATTCCTTATAAACTTTTAGTGTTGCCTTGGTTTGATAATCTTTTGTGAACTCTTTATTTAAAATTAACTGATCTGGAACCTCTAATAAACCTCTTACTTTAACTTCTAAATCATCCATGGAATTAAGTTTAGCAAGGCCATTAGATTGGAGGAGAGATAGGGATTCTTTTACCCCTCCATAATCCCATCCCACTACTGAACTGCCGCAAGCGGCAGCTTCAATCATTGTTCTCCCAAACGGTTCAGCCTTTGATGATAAGTTAAAAACAATAGATGAAATTTTATATACATTTTCAATATCAGGTCTGCCATCACAAAATAAAATTTTAGTGTCATCCAAATTAAGATCTGATGCCAACGTTTTGAGCTTTTTAAAATAAGTTTTTTTATTCTTTGCAACAGGCCCCATGACAATGCCGATCAATGATGGGTCTTTCAACCTATGGATTAGTTCAACAAACGTTTCAATGCCCTTCCATGAAGTGATCCTACCAGGCATCAATAAGATTTTTTTATTTATTGTTTGCGGAAAGTCTGCAAACCATTTATCAAGCCAGCTACTTTTTAAAGGGACTTGATTAAATTTTTCTGTGTCACAACCCCTGTAAATATTGACTATATTTTGATTTGAGATTCTGTAATTGTCTTTAATGTATTGCTTTACAGTATTAGAAATACTAATAATTGAATCACTTTTAGCCATTGATTGGCTATACCATGGCTTGCTGTAAAGACCATGAAAGGTAGACACTAAGAGAGGTTTTTGATGATTTGGCATTCCTCTTGTAGCCAAAAGATATATCCAGGCTGGAAATCTTGATCGAACATGAACAATATCTGGTCTCTCTTCAAGAAGAATATTCTTAAGAGCTTTAAACTGCATCAAAGCAGACAAGGATTTCTTTGAAATAGGAATTTGTAAACTATTTACCTCTGTGTCTAATTCACTTTCAAGAACCCCGCCTGCAGAAATAACAAGTGCATCGTGACCTTGAGAAACCAAAAAATTGGCAAGGTCTATGGTTCCACGTTCAACACCTCCAAAATTTAATTCTGGAAGTAATTGAGCAACTTTCATCTATTCGTACCTTAGTGATATTGCCGGATCAAGTTTCGCTGCTCTTTTAGCAGGCCAAATTCCAAAAAATAGTCCTACCATTGCAGAAAAGGTCACTGAGCCGATTATCGCGGTTAGAGGAAATACTATCGGCCATTCTTGTAAAAAAGCTATTAAAAAATATATTGAGGTTCCAAGAATGACCCCGATAAAACCTCCAATTAAGCATAGCGTGATTGCTTCGATGATAAACTGAAGCAATATTGTATTTTGTGTAGCGCCTAACGCCTTCCTTAAACCAATTTCCCTAGTCCTCTCTGTCACTGAAACTAACATAATATTCATCACTCCAATACCGCCTACTAAAAGACTTATTGAAGCAATACCAATAATTAAAGCAAAAAAGATAGATGTAGCTTGCCTTTGGAGATCAAGTGCTTGGCCCCAGTCTCTAATACTAAAATTATTAGTTTCACCAGGCCCAATGTCATGCTCTCTCCTCAGAATCCTTTCGATAGCAATCATTACTTCTTCTGTAGAGTACTCTACGGGGAAATTTACATTAATGGATCCAATTGTCTCTCTTCCAAAGATCCGATCAGAGGCAGTATATAAAGGTGTATAAATTTGTTCATCAGGATTAGGTCCCCAGCCTGCGCCCTCTTCTTTAATTGTACCAATGACCTTGAATGAAATATTATTAATTAGGATTTCATTGCTTAAGAGAGCCCTGGATGATGTTTTGAGTTCATTAGCAACTTTTGCGCCTAACACAACAACCCTTTTTCTAGCTAAACTGTCATTTTCAGTAAAAAAGGTGCCCGAATCTAATTCATAGCCACGGATAGAAAAAAAATCTGGGGTACTGCCAACAATTTGTAAGCTAGCATTCTCACTTTTAAATTTTACTTGTTTTGAGCCTCGTATCTCCGGAGCAATCTGCCAAGGTATTTCTCCATCCTTTGAAAGAGCGATAGCATCTTTAATATCCAACGGAACCTTACTTGTATTAGTTGCACCTTGCTTAGCAGAGCTTGGATAAACATATATTGTTCTTGCTCCTAGGTCAGAGATCGAGTCATCAAGTGCCTGTTGAGCACTTGAACCCATAGCAACCATAGCAATGACCGCTGCTGTACCAATAATGATAGCAAGGGTTGTTAGAATTGATCTTAATTTATTAGCTTTAATTGCATCTATTGCAGTACCTATGGATTCTTGGACAAGCATTAGCCAAACCTATTACGTAAGCGTTCTGAGAATCTTTGTTGCGATTTAATTAATCCTTCGCTTGGTAAGACGTAAACAATATCATTTTTATTGAGACCCTCTTTGAGTTCGACATAGTTAAGATCAGTTTTACCAACCTTGACCCATTGCATTTGTGGCCCGTTATTTGTTTCTTTAAACACTATAAAAGATGTAAAACCTTCACCTTCAACTTTCTTCTCTAGAAATGAACTAATTTGGTCATCATCAAGCCCTAAAAGCATGGCAACGGTCGCAACATCTCTTCTTGTTCTGAGAGATCCTGAAGGAAGTGCTAGGGCAACTCGTTCATTTAAAATTTCAATTTCTACATCGGTGTTCATTCCAATTAGTAGCAAATTATTCTCGTTTTTTATATCTATCAATACAGGGAAAGTTGTAACGTTTTGCTCCTCTTTAGCCTGCGGTTCAATCTTAGAAACTATCCCTGTAAATTTTTTATCCCGATAAGCTGAAACTTTCAGAGTAACTTCCTGACCGATAGTTATTTTGCCAATATCTATCTCATCGATCAGTGCTCTAACTCTTACTTGATTTAAATCAGCCATCTCCATTAAAAGAGTTCCCCCACCAACAGCCGAGGTTGGAGAAGTGATTACTTGTCCAACTTCTGCTGCTCTTGAAATAATGGTTCCACTTATGGGTGATCTGACAAGAGTATCATCAAGCGCTATTTTTGCATTTTCTAAGTAAACATTAGATCTTACGTATTGGGATTTTGCTGAGGAAAAAGATTCTTGAGCATCTTCAAATGCTTTATCAGAAATGCTGCCCTCTTTATGAAGAGTTTCTGATCTAAGAAATTGGCTTTCAGCGTTTTGTAATCTTACTTTTGCTACGTCTAAATCAGCAGATGCTTGCTCAAGATTATTTTTTGGTGTTCTTTGATCAATCCTTGCCAATACTTTACCCTTTTCAATGTAATCTCCTATTTCTGCACCTAAATATAATATCTCTCCAGATGCCTTAGACTTTATCTCAATAGATGAAATTGCCTCAACAGTACCAGACGCCTCAACAGTCAAATCAAGCTGTTGCGCGTCAACTTCTTTTTTTGAATAAAATTTAAATTCCTCTTCAGTACTTGAGCCACCACAACTGATAAGAGAAATTGAAATTATTAACAAAGAAAATATCTTATATCTCATTTGGGCACCTTTTGGTCTTCAAATATTTTACCGTCTTTTATCGAAATTATTCTCTCGGCTTGATTTGCAACTTGTATTTCATGTGTAATCACAATTATGGTTTGACCTTGTTTATGTAGACTTGTAAATAGATTCATAACATCGTCACCAGTTTTACTATCCAAATTTCCAGTAGGTTCATCAGCAAAGAGAATAGATGGCCTATTAACTAATGCTCTTGCTATGGCGACTCTTTGTTGTTGGCCTCCAGATAATTCTGAAGGTTGGTGATGAGCCCTAGATTCAAGATCAACTGATTTTATTACCTCCATAGCGATTTCTTCTTGCTCAGACTTATTAATTCCTGCATATTTTAATGGCAACATAACATTGTCTAAGGCAGTGTTCCTGGCCAATAAATGGAAATTTTGAAATACGAATCCAATCTCATGATTTCTAATTAATGCAAGAGCATCATCATCAAGCGAGCTCACATTTTTATTGTTTAAAAAATATGTTCCGCTGGTAGGGCTATCTAAACATCCAATGATATTCATCAAAGTAGATTTGCCTGAACCTGATGGGCCCATTATTGCCACAAATTCACCTTTATTGATATCAAGTGAAACTCCTCTTAAAGCCTCAACAGTTTGTGTTCCAACAGTAAAGTGGCGCACCAAATTTTCTGTTTTAATTATGCTCATATATTTTGGATGTAAAGTATACTTTACATTTAGGCGGGATCACAAATAAACACTGGAATGTCTCTATCTGTATTATTTTGATAAGTCTGATAGTCGGGATACGTCTCACAAATAACTGGCCAGAGTAATAATTTTTCTTCTTTTGACACCTGTCTTGCAATAAAAGTTCCATGACTGTTGCGAGTCATTACTTCAACTTTGGGATTTGCTTTAACGTTGTAATACCAGCTTGGATTTTTTGGCATTCCTCCTAGTGAGGCAACCAAAATTGGTCTGTCATCCTTATGCACATGAATTAGAGGAATATTTCTAACTTTATTTGTTTTAGCCCCAATCATTTTTACAACCATGACTGGAAAACCGCCAGGCCACTTATTCCATATCTTGCCTTTAGACATCAAAAAAATAGGTGCTTGGAGCTTCGAAAAAATCCGAATGACAAACTTGCCAAACTTAGCTGAGGATTCTGAATATTTTTCTGCCATATCTTATTTAAATGCAGATATTCCGGTTTGAAAGTTACCTAAAATAAGTGAATGAACATCATGGGTGCCTTCGTAAGTATTTACGGCTTCAAGATTCATGGTATGCCTTATTACGTGATACTCATCGATTACACCATTGCCACCATGCATATCACGGGCAGTTCTAGCAATATCTAATGCTTTTCCACAATTATTTCTTTTAACAAGTGAAATCATTTCTGGAATCATTTTATCTTCGTCCATTAATCTGCCAACCCTCAAACTGGCCTGCAATGCAAGCGTTATTTCTGACTGCATATCAGCAAGCTTTTTTTGTATAAGTTGTTTAGCAGCTAACGGTTCGCCAAATTGATCACGATCAAGAGTGTATTGTCTTGCAGCCTTCCAACAGAATTCAGCTGCACCAATAACTCCCCATGAAATACCATATCTTGCTAAATTTAGGCACGAAAATGGGCCCTTGAAGCTTTGTACGTTTGGTAGAACCCTCTCATTAGGAATGAAAAGTTCATCCATAAAAACTTGTCCTGTTGTCGATGCACGAAGAGCAAATTTACCATCCAGCTTGGCAGTACTGATATTTTTATCATCTTTTTCTGCAATAAAGCCTCTAAGAATTCCCTGTTCGTCTTTTGCCCATATGACAAAAATGTCTGCAATAGGAGCATTCGTTATCCATGTCTTAGAACCTGACAATTTATATCCACCATCAGTTTTTTTAGCAACAGTCTTCATACTTCCTGGATCTGAGCCCGCATCTGGCTCAGTTAAACCAAAGCATCCGATTAATTTTCCTTTGGCCATTTCTGGTAAATATTTCTTTTTTTGATCATCTGATCCAAATCTGTAAATTGCATACATAGATAATGATGATTGAACACTCATTGCAGATCGATAACTAGAATCAACCCTTTCAATTTCTCTGGTAATCAAGCCATATGCAACATAACCAATACCCGCGCAACCATATCCATGAATTGTAGGACCAAGCATTCCTAGCTCGCCAAGCTCTTGATAAATTTCTTTGTGAAATACCTCATCTCGGTTAGCCTCAAGAATTCTTGGCATCAAGGAGTTCTGACAATATTCACGAATATTTCTTTGAATAATCCTCTCCTCCTCAGAGAGTTGCTCATCAAATAAAAGAATGTCTTCCCAATTATTTTGCATATAAAAAGTTAGCCAGTTAATGCGAAATTAACTGGCTCGAATAAAAAAGGATTTAGAATTTATACCTAAAATCAAAACCTAATGTTCTTGGTGCACCATAATAGTCAAGAGTAAGTTGACCAAATGCAGGACCAAAAGGAATATTGTTAACAATATAGCTCTTATCAGCTAAGTTTTTAACCCAAAAAGTTAGGCTAATATCTTCACTTGGATCCATTAATAATCTGACATCAATAATTCCCCTTGAATCAACCTTAGTAAGATCAGCTCTTGGGTCATTACCATTATATGGAAAAATTGCATGCTCAGAGATACGACTATAATCCACCCTAGCACGATAAGCTCCATAATCCTTTTCAACTGAAAAATAAATACTATTTTCAGGAGCATAAGGGAACTGCTCAAGCATAAAGCCATCGCTGGCAACAGCACCACCTGTGAATTCAGAATCAAGGTGTCCATAGTTGATCATAATTTTTGTTGTATCGTTAAGATAAGCAGTTGTTTCAATTTCAATACCGGATATATCAGCAGAATTATTGATTACTTCAGAAGCAGCAGCAGCATCAGCAGTAAAATAAGAAATCTGCATATCTTCATGCTCATTATCAAAGTAGGCAGCATTAAGCATAAGCCTGTTATCAAAGAAGATTCCTTTAAAACCTATCTCGGTTGATTGCACTGTTTCAGGTGCATACGGTACTGAAGCAGCAAATGGATTTGAGCTTTCTGCATTAAATCCACCGGCTTTAAATCCATCTGCAACTTTGAAATACATATTTGCAGACTCACTAATATCATGAGAAACAATGAAGGTACCGGTTGTATCATCAAAGCTTCCGCTACCGTTAGCTGAAATTACTCCGACATATTCTTTAAAGCCCTCTTTATCTTCCTCTGTTTTTCTTACCCCTATAGTGACATCTGTTTTATCCGAAACTGCAAACTCAAATTGGCCATAAAATGCCTCACTATCTCCATCGCCTGAATAATTTTGAGCAAATACTTGGCCCCCACCAAAGAAAGACTGAGGGTTTGAAGTGTATGCTTCATCCTTAAGGCTGTAGTACCCAAGAACATAATTAAGATTATTTCTCTGACCAGTTAGTTGAATTTCAACAGTGTCTGATTCATAGGTTGTAAATCTTGAAGTATTGGCAATTGGGAAAGGTCCACCATCTAGGTCAAGATTGTCAGACCATGTTGTTTCTCTTTTTGCAATTATTGCTTTAACGGTTCCAAAGCTAAGATCACGAGAATATGTTATAGAAGTCCCTTCAACTTTAGAAGTTTCGAAAGTATTTTCATTAATATGAGCAACTTTCTCTCTATCCTTTGAGGTAAAAAGCTCGATTGGCCATAATTTTAAGCCGTTAGTAAGTGCAGAAGCACCAACACCAAAAACCGTGCTCCAATTAGGTATGGTATTACCGAGTTGAGCAAATGGCGGTGTATTATTTTGTCTATTGTAATCCATAGCAAAATCAAGCGAACTTACATCTGAATTCCAAGAAAGATTTACTCTGTAGCCCTCTGCATCAATCGTATCTAGATCATTTAAAGTGGGTGCAGCTGTTGGCACAACACCTTGCGGGGGTCCAAATGGACTTACGAAGTTTTTCACATACCCACCACGATCTTTTTTGTTCATAACAACCTTACCAAAGGTGTTATCACCGAGCTTCAAATCACTAACAAGCTGGAATTGACGCAGTCCATAATCACCAATCGTGGACTTAAATTCTGTACCAGAGCCGGAAGGTTTCTTAGAAATTAAGTTTATTGCTCCACCTAATGTATTCCTTCCATACAAAGTTCCCTGAGGGCCCCTTAAAATCTCTACCCTTTCTAAATCAACAACATCAAATATCGCTCCTTGAGTTTTACCAAGATAAACACCATCAAGGTATACACCAACAGTAGGCTCCCATGTAATTGCAGGGTTAATGGTAACTCCACCACGCATAGCTATAGTAGCTGAGGTATTATTCGAAGGAGTCTCTACAAGCATTACATTTGGTGAAATACCAGCCATATCAACAACATTCTGAATATCTAGATCTTCAATTGTAGATTCAGTTATAGCAGTTAATGCTATTGGCGTATCCTGAAGAGATTCCTCTCTTTTTTGGGCAGTTACAACCACTTCTTCAATTCCACCTACTGATCTTGCTTCCATAGTTTGATCAAATGACGAGACTGAATTACTTGACTGATTAACGCTTTCAGATTGGACTACACCTACAGGCTCATCAGCTGTAGTAGCAATAGAAAAGGTTGCAATAAATACTATTGACAAGGTAATTTGTTTAAAATTCATAGTTTTTCCCCACTAATTATTTTTTAAAATTATATTTTTAGCACAAATATTATGCCATATCTTTTGATTTCAAAAAAAATTCCATTCTTAGAAAGCTCATTCATACAAATATCCATCATCTTTTTACTATTGCCGCATATGATTTTAAGTGGCAATTTATCTTGATATTGATAACAAAAATCAATTACTTCCACAGGAACACTGTCATGCTTAACTCCATGCAAATCCAGACAAGTAATTCCGCTTTCCTCAAAGGTTTTCATAGATTATCATGACAACATGTTAAACATTGAAGAGCTTACAGTAGATCATTTCTTTGATCCATCCTCAAAGAATTTCATAGATGATCCAAAACCAACGATTGAGAAGCTGGTTAATGAGTATCCGATAGCTAGATTTAATGCATGGTCGGCATGGTTAGTTACTGGTAATAAAAATATCACTGACTGTTTACTTGATAGAAGACTCTCCACTGACTTTAACCTATGGGAACATGCGCCTCCAAAGAAAGACCTCTCTGAGATGGATGCTTTTGAAAAATTAATGAACAATAATTTATTTTTTTTAAACAGATCTAATCACTTAAGATTAAGAAAGCTTGCGCTTCCTGCATTTTCGCCTCGAATAATGGAACAGATGAAAGTTCGTTTTACAAAGCTGGTTAAAGAGAGGTTTGATGAAATCGGAAAGCCTGAAAAATTTAATTTTGCGACTGAAATTGCTGAAATTATCCCAACGCAAGCTATTGCAAGTTTGGTTGGGATTCCTAGGGATAAATTCCCAATTTTTGACTCCTTAGCTTATGGAGTTGTTAGGGGTATCAATCCAATGTTGACACCTGAAGAAAGAGCTCAAGCAATTGCTGGAGTGCCTGCAGGGCTTGATCTGCTAAACGAGCTAATAGATGAAAAGAGAAAGAACCCATCAGATGATTTTTTGTCTACTCTCATAACAGCGGAGGAAGATGGCGAAAAACTATCAAATTGGGAGATGTGTGCATTAATCGGAGCTGTTTTAGGAGCAGGATCTGATACTGCTGTTGACTTACATAGTTATTTAATAAGAGCGTTGTTATCTCATCCTGAGCAACTAGCTGAGCTAAAAAATGATGAAAGCCTAATACAAAACGCCATCTCAGAGACCTTACGTTATGAATCATCTGGAAAAACTGGTCTAGCGAGATACGCATCTGAGGATCTTGAAATTCTTGGTGTTAGTGTCAAAAAGGGTGAAATGGTTCAACTTATTACTAGTACTGCTGGGTTAGATCCAGCTGCATATGAAGACGCAAACACATTTAATATTCATAGAAGCCATGACAACAGCATAAGTTTTGGACAAGGTCCACATTACTGTATTGGGGTTACTTTAGTAAGATCCCAGACCGAAGTCATGTTAAAAGAATTATTTACTAGATTTCCAAATTTAAGCCTTTCTGGAAAAATGGATTATGACTATGATCATCATAACGCAAGAAGAATGACGATCCTTGAAGTTGAAACTAATTTAAACTAAAAAATATTTGGATTAGGTAGGTCACCCCTGCTTAAGATAGAATCAACCCTGTCTTTAAAGGCTTGTTCTGATTTCTCATTTGCAGGATTTATCCAATACTGCCCTTTCTTAAGTTCAGCTAAACAAAATTCAGCTACCTCATCGGGGGTAGTAGTCTCCATTTCAACACCCATTGATTTCATCATATCAACCATATCCTCAACAGAGGAAATTGGATGCTCAGGAGCATTTGGATCTCTGGCCAGCTCCTCCGGCCTATTTCTTTCAGCAGAAAAAAGGTTAGTTCTAACAGTATGAGGGCCAGGAAATAAGATAGATACTTTTATGTTACTTTCTGATTGATCTAATTGAAGTTTTAAAACCTCACTGATACTCGAAACTGCAGCTTTTGATGATGTATAAATTGGAGTGCTTGGCAAGTTAATAAATGCTCCGTTACCAGAACAAGTATTTATTACATTTGCATCTTTTCCATGTCTTAACATGTCAGGTATAAAAGCTTGTAAACCGTGGACAATGCCCATAACATTGACCCCGTAAGCCCAATTCCAATCATTTGGATTTGTATCCCAAATCGATTGCAATTCAGCAGGTGCAACACCAGCATTATTAAAAAGCATTTGAACATCACCGACTTCAGAAGTAACAAATTTATTAAGTGCGACCATTGAGTTGTGATCGGAAACATCAGCTTGCTTGATGTCCGCTTTTAAGCCATCTTTCTCTAAATTAGCTTTGGCAGATTCTAGCGCAGAAGATTCGATATCACTTAAAACTACTTTTGCACCTTCTTTTGCTAGAGCAGCCCCAATTGCATAACCTACTCCAGAGGCTCCACCTGTAATTACAGCAACCTTTTCTTTAAAATTAGACATTAATCAAATCAGCCGTCGTATCTTGAGTGCATAAATGGAATGTAGCCCATAGGATCAACCTCTTCCATAACTGATGCATTACTTGAAGAAGAGCCCTCTTCCCATGTCATTGATATAACTTCTTCTACTGGAAGGTCTACGACCGGATCAACAGGAGACTCTCGCAATGTAAGCTCACCATCGAGATTTAAATTAACCGTTTGCTTTCTGTGCATATCAATTTTAACAAGCAGTGGATTTTGATCACAAACTTTATTTTGCTCACATGATGGAAAGACTTTAAAACAAAAAACCTGATCAGTGAATGATGAAGTTTCAGCTTCATTTTTTACACTTCCATTAAACTCAATATATTTAATACCATGCCTTTCAACGCTTGCATGACATGAATCTCCATCCTTACTTGCTTCAACGTTTGCAATCTTTTTAGGCTCTCCGTAAGTTTCTCTACCACCTACAACAACTCCCTCCCCTTCCATCGGCATTGTAATTTCATAAATTCCTTCAATATCTTTATATTTACAGTTAACTCCAAAAGTTGCGGCACCAAACTCAAGACCATCGTGCAGATCAACAAAAACTCGAGACATAACAATTCTTACGAATGGATCATCAGCAACAGATAAAGGTGCTGGGATCAGTTGTTCAATTAGGCCTGGTGTAGTTTTATAAAAAACTTTTACAGCTTGCATTGTTGCATCAAAGAACTCTAAGTTATTTTCGGCTGCTTCCTGAAGTTCAGCCGGTGTTTTTACATATCTTAATGTTGCCATATCTTTTATCCTTTTAGGTTTAACTGATATCATAACCAATAATTTGAGAGAATTTAAATATGCCTAAACAAGAATTTCCATTCCCAATGCCAAATGGTTGGTTTTGCATTAGTCGATCTGATGAAATTAAGCCTGGTGAAGTTAAATCATTGAAGTTTTGTGATAATCAAGTAGTTGCCTTTAGAACCGAAAGTGGTGAGGCTACTGTATTAGATGCTTTTTGCCCTCATTTGGGTGCTCATCTAGGCGAAGGTGGATGTGTCAAGGGTGAAACCATAGAGTGCCCTTTTCATGCATGGCGTTGGAACAAAGATGGGACTTGCGCAGAGATACCGTATGCAAAAAATTTTCCACCAAAAGCAAAAGAAACACAGATTTATCATTACCCCACCAAAGAAGCAAATGGTTTTATTTGGGCGTGGCACCATTTACTAAAAGAGGAACCTTACTTTGAGTTGCCCATGCTTGATGGGTTTAATGGTGATGATGACAAATGGGGAAAGGTTTACAACTATGAGTATAAAATCAATACCGTTCTGCAGGAAATTGCAGAAAATGATGTTGATCAAGCTCATTTTCCAAAAGTACATGGTTCCCCGTCTCTTCCAGAAACAGAAGCAATAGTAGATGGTATTTATAGAAAAACTATTGCGGAGACTTTGATGGATCCAAATAATGATAGCGTCTCTGAGGAGTTTAAAGTTGAGGACCAAGGCATGTTTACAACAACCTTTACAAGAGAGTCCTGGGGTTTAGGTTGTGTAGGTCTGCGCATGGTGAATTTACCTCCAAGTGGCGGTGAATTCATTATGGTTAATGCCTCATGTCCTGTTGATAATAAAAATTCAATTTTGAGGTGGTCAATGCGAGTCTCAAAAGATATTGAAGATGAGGTTGGTATGGCAATCATTGATGGGATTGCGAATGGAGTCTTGGATGATATGCCAATATGGGATAACAAGAGCTATGTAGCAAATCCAATTCTATGTGATGGAGATGGACCGATAAATAAATTTAGAAAATGGGTGAGTCAGTTTTACTCTGAGATTCCAGATACTGCATAAACCTTGGCAAAAGTTCATTTCTTTTATTCAACCATGAATGCGGGTAAATCTACTGCCCTACTTCAATCAAACTATAACTACAATGAAAGAGGCATGGATACATTGCTATTTCTTCCTAAAGTAGATGCAGATGCAAATAAAAATAAGATTCACTCTAGAATTGGCCTGATTGCTGATGCAATCTCAGTAGACACGAGTTTTAATTTTTTTGAGTATGTTCAGAACTTTAAAAACAAAAAAAAGGTTGATGCAATATTGATTGATGAAGTTCAATTTCTAACAAAAGATCAGGTTAGGCAAATTTGCAAGATAAGCGATACTCTTAATATCCCATCGATGTGTTATGGAATCAGAACAGATTTCAGAGGAGAGCTTTTTGAGGGTAGCTCGGAATTGCTTGCACTTGCAGATAATCTCATCGAGCTAAAAACTGTATGTGACTGCGGAAGAAAAGCAACCATGGTGGTTCGTCTGGATGAATCCGGCAAGGTGATTACTGCAGGTGAAAAAATACAGATTGGTGGAAATGATACGTACAAAGTTTATTGCAGGAAACACTTTAGAGAGCTAACTAACCTAATTTAAGTCCTAAGTCCTCTCCTAAAGCTTTTTAAATGCAAATACAAAGGATCCGTCGGGTCTGAGGTTCCAATATTTGCTCCTTGAATCATCGGATGTTCAAGATTAACTTCTGAGGGTTCGTTTACATAAACCCAATCTGCATCCACCACTCTTTTAGAAAACTTCCAAACCCCTTTTCTTTTTTCATATTTATCAAAATATCTCCCACCAATGAGAACATCATGGCCTTGAGCTTCATCCTTTACTTTGTGGAAAGCAATAATATAAGTTTCTCCTTCTGCCTTGTTACCGTTCAACTTAATGTTGTGGGTCGTTACATTGTGATGAAGGATTGCCATATTGCTTTGGATCTCTGGAAGCATATCAATGAACTCCATAGCTTTACCTCTAAAAAATGAACCATGATCATCCTCAGCATCTTCATGATATAGAGATCGCATGAGTTCATGATCATGTCTATCAGCTGCCTGACAATAAAGATTTACAAGTTCTCTAATAGCTTCTTTATCGATCAATACTCTTATTTCTTTGTTTAAATCTTCCATAATAGTTGTCCTAAATAGTTAGTCCTATAGGCTATAATTTTTCATGCACTAAGTAAAAAGATATGCAATATACAAACCTTCTTGAAAGCTCCTCCATTGGAGATATGCAATTAAAAAATAAAATTGTGATGGCCCCAATGGGATCCAATTTCGCTTCAGAAGATGGTCATGCAAGCGAAAGATTAAAAGCTTATTACGAGGAAAGAGCTAAAGGAGGTGTAGGATTAATTATCTTAGAGACCTCTGCAGTAAGTTGGCCTGCGGGATCCTCAATGCCTAATATGATTGGGTATTCTGAGGATAGATTCATTCCAGACTTACAAGAACTTACATCAAGAGTTCATCAACACGGTGCCAAAATTGCTGCACAACTAAATCATAGTGGAAAAATTTCTCAGGAAGATGTTGTTGCAGGTCGTGAAATTCCAGTTCCATCCATCCCCAAAATGCATCCAAGTGACATGTTTGGACTCCTGACTGAATCAGAAATAATGAACTTCATTAAAGCTGCAGGTCCTGATGGAAAAGGCCCTAGATATCACGAACTTTCAACTGAAGAAATTAAAGACGAGATTAAACACTTTGTTTCCGCGGCCAAAAGAGCAGTAGAGTCAGGTTTTGATGCCATTGAAATTCATGCGGGACACGGCTATCTAATCTCTAGCTTTTTATCTCCTGCAGTTAACAGGCGAACGGACGAGTATGGAGGAAGCGCAGAAAATAGAGCAAGATTATTGGTAGAGATAATTTCAAATATTAAATCGTCCATTCCTAGTTCTATTCCAGTAATTGTTCGTCTTGATGCATTTGAATACAGAGTTGAGGGTGGAATCTCAACTGATGATTTTCTCGTTACCATAAAACTTGCTGAAGAAGCCGGTGCAGATGCTCTTGATATTAGTGCTTACGGAAATCCGGCTAAAGGAATTGCCTTTACGGAAGCTCCTCTTGTTCATGAACCTGGTGGATTCATAAAATTCGCTAAACTTGCTAAAGCTCAATGCTCAATTCCCATCTTGGCTGTTGGAAGAATCAATCTAGATGTAGCTGAATTGGGCATAAAAAATAATGATTTTGATTTTGTTGTGATGGGACGAAAACTTCTTGCTGACCCGTTTCTTCCCCAAAAGCTGCTAGACAATCAGGAGTCGCTGATTAGACCCTGTATTTATTGTTACGTTTGCGTAAGCAAAATTTTTATAAATCAGCCTATGTGTTGCTCTGTCAATGCCTCAATGGGTAAAGAATTTGAAGACAAAGATCTATATTCAAAATCTAACAAAAAGAAAAACATTGTAGTTATTGGTTCAGGACCTGCAGGCATGGAGTCTGCAAGAATTCTTGGTGAACGAGGTCATGCAGTTACGGTATTAGAAAAGGAAAAAGATATTGGTGGCACTTTAAGAGTTGCCTCACTTGCATATGAACCCAATCAAGCATTGATTACTTATTTAAAAAATAGTCTTAAACATCTTGGAATAAAAATAAAAACTAGAACTAAAGCAAATCTAGAAGTATTAAAAAAGATATCTCCTGATCATGTGCTTTTTGCAACCGGAGCCAAAAGAACTGCGCCACAAATTCCTGGAAAAGAATTAGGGCATGTCTTTGATGGAGAGGAGTTAAAGTCCTTATTAATTTCAAGTAACAGTGAAGTTGAAAAAAAACTAAATTTCCTTTCAAGGCTAATCTTAAAAGGTGGCAATCTTTCTCAACTCTTAAGAAATATATCCACCTTAAGAGTCCTTAGTAAATTTTGGATGCCCCTTAAAAAAGAGCTTGTCATTATTGGTGGCGATCTGGTTGGTTTAGAACTAGCAGAATTTCTAACTGAAAGAGGTAAAAAGATTACCGTCTTAGAGCCAAGTAATGACTTAGGTCCTAATTTAAGTATTGTTAGAAGATCTCGAGTAATTCATCTTCTTAAATCTCATGGAGTTAATATAATTAAGAACGCAAAAGACATTAAAATCTCTAACACTGATGTAAATTTTGAGCTTGATGGAACATCTCAATCAGTCAAAGCAAATCAGGTCATTATAGCTATGGGTACTGAGTCCAATACTGAGTTTGCTGAAGAGCTTAGAGAAAATAATTTTAATGTTTCTATGGTAGGAGATTGCACCTCGGTCGGTTACATCGAGGGAGCAATATCTGATGCTAGGATAGCCGTAAAGGAAATTATTTAACTCAACTTAATGCTTCATTTACTGCTTGGTGCTTGATTTCACCTTTTGAAATGTTGAGACCATTCTTCAAACCTGCATTTTGATTTAAAGCCTCCTCAACGCCTAAATTTGCTAGCAATTTTATGTAAGGCAAAGTAGCCTTATTTAAAGCAAGTGAAGCAGTTAAAGGGACTGCACCTGGCATATTAGTAACGCAATAATGAACAACATCATCTACTAGGAATGTAGGCTCATCATGAGTAGTCGGTTTGCTGGTCTCAAAGCACCCACCTTGATCAATAGAAATATCTACCATTACAGTTCCTGGTGACATTTCACCAATCATTTCCCTAGTTATAATCTTGGGAGCTTCTTTTCCAATCACATACACCGATCCCACCACTAAATCAGATTTTTTAATGCTTTCAAAGATAGCTTCAGAAGATGATTGAATGTAATTAATATTATCTTCACCGTATTTTGCCTTTAGGGAATTCAATTTATCCATGGATAAATCAATCACATTTACAATAGCCTTATTATCCATTGCCTTCTCAATGGCTTGGGCGCCAGCGACTCCCCCACCGATTACGGTAACAACTCTCGAATCTAAACTTTGAAATGATCCAAGCAAAACCCCTTTTCCATGATTGTGCTTAAGTAAATTATATGATCCTACTACTATACTAATTTGCCCTGCGATTTCGCTCATTGGGGCGAGTAATGGCAAAGCATTGTTCTCGTCAGTTACAGTCTCATAAGCTATACCAGTAACGCCAGTACTTACGATCTTTTTTGCACTTTCGGGATTTCCAGCAAGATGAAGATAAGTGAACAACGTCAAATCCTCCCGAAGATAATCCAATTCTTGCTCAATAGGTTCTTTAACTTTAATGATGAGATTTGATTTATTAAATACTTCCTCGGCCTCATCAATTACTTTGGCTCCTGAATTAATATAGTCTTCATTACTGAAACCAATTGAGCTGCCAGCATCTGATTGAATTAATACCTGATGCCCCTCTTTACAAAGAGCCATACTCGATTCAGGAGTCAAGCCGACCCTGTATTCATTATTTTTAACCTCTTTAGGAACCCCGATGATCATTATTTCATTTTAATTGAATATTAAAAAATTCAGAAACTGTTTTGTCGGCTATCCTCTGAAGTTTGATTGCAACGGATGGCTCGATATTACCAACTCCGCTGTTACCTTCGGTGCTGCGTCCAAAGAGGGTCGCAAATACAACACTTGCGGCAAGGTAGCTGCCCTCTTCTGAAGGGTGCCTATTATCGCTGGTGTATAAATTAATTTCGGGATGAGACTTATTTCCAAGATCAAAGGCTTCTCCAGCTGGAATAAGAAGTAGATTATTTAAATTCGCTACTTTTAAAAATTCTTTTTTAAGTTTTTTATACATTGTGGGTTTATTTTTATAGCCCCAGGTCATAAAAAGTATGGGCTCTGCTTTATTTTTTCTGATAGTTTTTGAATGTTTTACAACGTAACTATAGAAGGCTTCTTTGGTCTTTGGGTGAATTGGGCAAAGACTACAATCAGCCATTATTACTGCATCTACAGAGGTCTCATCATATTCAATGTACGAGTTGTCTTTGTTGGCATCGATTTTAAAACTGCCGATATTTTCATTACTTAGATAACTCTCAACATTATGCCAAGACAATGAAGACCCATTGATAGTAATTGAGCGCCTTTTGATATCGCCTATTTGTGGATCAGCCTTAATTAGTTTTCCAAGGTGGTTATGGAGGCTGTTGTTGTAATAAAAAAAACTGTGCCCCACAAACATTACAGATTTAATATCATTTGATTTTGTAGATTTAATGTTTGGGATTAGATTCTCTGAAGAAAGAGAAATTGTAAAGATTAGACTGACCGCAATAAAAGCATTATTTAACTTAATACGCATTTTTAACAATTATATTCTTTGTTAATAATTTTGGTGGAGCTAGGCGGGATCGAACCGCCGACCTCTTGCATGCCATGCAAGCGCTCTCCCAGCTGAGCTATAGCCCCAATATTTAGATTGGCTATTCTAAATTGTTTTATGGCTAGTTGCTATACAGAGCATTTCAAGATATCTTCGCTAAATTAATCTCTTGAACTTATGAGTAAAAAAACACCTGTCGTTGTTGGTCTCGGAATAATCCAACAACATGGAGCATATGATGAGCTTGATGAAGCATTAATTTTGATGGAAGAAGCTACGCTATCTGCTATTGAGGATTGTGGCAACCCAAAAATTACTGACTACATTGACATTATTGACATACCCAAAGGTTTTTGGGCATACAGAGATCCAGGTAAGTGGATTGGAGAAAAACATGGTTTTCAGCATGCAAAAACAAGCGTTAATAAGATCGGGGTTTTACAACAACACCTCATAAATTCTGCTGCGCTAAGAATTCAGAATGGTGAAATCCGTGGTGGCCTTATTCTTGGTGGTGAATCTAGAGCAAAAATGATTGCTGCTTTAAAGGAAAAAAAAGACTTTAAAGAGCTGGAGCTAAATACAAATCCAGATATGTACGTTAAAGCAAAAGATGATTTGTATGGACCACAAGAAGCTGAAACACTTGGATTGATGGCCGTTGGTTATTATGCAGTTCTTGAGAGTGCTATGAGATTTCATAAAGATCACTCTTTAAAGGAACATGAATATTATCTATCAAATATGTATGCAGATTTTTCTCAAATTGCTGCAAAAAATCCTCATGCATGGAATCAAAAAGAGTATCAGCCCAACGAAATTAGTGAACCCTCTTCAAAAAATAAACCAATTGCATACCCATACAACAAATTACATAACACCTCATGGAATGTTAATCAGGCGTCCGCGATGATTATTATTGATGAAGAGATAGCTGATAAATTAAAGATCCCAAAAAATAAAAGATCGTATCCATTGGCTTCATCTGAAACTAACCATATGCTCGCTCTTATTGAAAGACCAAGCTTTGTAAGTTCTGCTGGATTGGAATTGTCTGCAGCATATATAAATAAAAAGATTTCAAATTACGGGAAGCTCCCATCAATCGTTGACCTGTATAGCTGTTTCCCAGTTGCTATCCAACAATGTGAAAACGTCCTTGAACTAGATCCCTCAATACCAAAAACTATTACGGGAGGAATGCCATTTGCTGGAGGACCTCTGAATAACTACATGCTTCATGCCACAGTACAGGCGTTACTTCTATTGCGAGAGAATCCAGATAATATCGCTTTAATAACAGGTATCTCAGGGATGATGACAAAACAGGCTTTTGGCCTTTGGTCAGGAATTAAATTAGATGAGTTCTCACATTTGGATACTACTGAGGAGGCTAAAAAAATTGATCTTCCAAAAGAAATGTCTGCTTTTGAGTCTGGAGATGGGCATGTCATCGGTTACACAGTTTTATTTGATCAATTAGATGCTGAGAAAGCAGTTATATACATTGAGGATTTGCAAGGAAAAAGAAAAGTTGTAACATCAAATGAAGTAGATATTTTAAAAAACATGAGGGAAGAAGAATGGGTTGGAAAAGTAATCAAGTACAAAGACTCAGTGTTGGTCTCTTAACACTATTTATTGCATCACTAGATGCCTCACAAAATTCAGTAAATCAATCTATTAAAAAACACCAATCAACATTTGAAAATGTTGCGATGGATATATGGGATTTAGCTGAAGTTGGTTATCAAGAATACAAGAGTTCAGAAATTCTAATTAATACTCTTAAAAAAAATGGATTCAAAATTACAACTGGGGTGGCTAATATTCCTACCGCCTTCATTGCTGAGTATTCTAATGGTGGGCCCGTTATTGGGATATTGGGTGAATACGATGCCCTGCCAGGAGTGATGCAAACATCATCTCCCTTCAAAGAAACTCGTGCCGACAGGATCGCAGGTCATGCCTGTGGTCATCACATGTTTGGTGCTGCTTCTGCATGGGCAGCAGTAACGATCAAAGAGTGGATTGAAGAAACTAATACCCCTGGAACAATAAGATTTTATGGTACGCCAGCTGAGGAAGGCGGTTCAGGAAAAGTCTATATGGTTAGAGAAGGTTTCTTCAAGGATGTTGATATAGCCCTCCACTGGCATCCTGGTAGTGTAAATCATGCAAATCCTAGAACATCAAATGCTAATAAATCAGCTAAATTTACTTTTAATGGTATTTCAGCTCATGCGGCTGGATCACCTGATAAGGGTAGGTCTGCGCTCGATGGGGTTGAGTCGATGAATATGATGGTCAATTTAATGCGTGAGCATATCCCGCAAGATTCAAGAATTCATTATGTAATTACGAAAGGTGGTTTGGCTCCAAATGTTGTTCCCGATGTTGCTGAGGTTTATTACTACGTCAGGCATCCTGAAATGCACATGGTAAATGAGCTATTCCAAAGAGTTGTAAAAGCTGCTGAAGGTGCAGCTATTGGCACTGATACCAAGGTGACACATGAAATTATGCATGGTAATTATTCTTTGCTGCCCAATGATGCTATTCAAAAAGTGATGTATCAAAAGCTAACTCAAAGAGGCGGTATTAGTTACGATAAAAATGAAAAAAAATATGCAGAAAAAATTTATCAAACTCTTGTAAGTCCATCCGGAAAAATTGGTGATCAAGAAAATGTTCTGCCATACAGAGAAACTCATGGTTATGGTTCTACTGACGTTGGCGATATTAGCTGGATTGTTCCTACAGGTGGAGTAAGAATTGCTACTTGGGTACCAGGCACATCCGCACACTCATGGCAAGCCGTGGCTGCTGGCGGGACATCAATTGGCCTTAAAGGTACAAAGTTGGCTGCTGAAATATTGTCTGAAACTGCGATAGAGTTGTTATTAGATACCTCATTAATTGATCAAGCGAAAGAGGAATTAAGAATTCGAACGGGTGATAAATTTAAATATGAACCTTTACTGGGAAATCGAGCGCCTCCTTTAGATTATCGAAATTAACCAAATGATACTTTGTCATTTTTTTGAGATATTTAAATAAAATTGGTAATATTAGTAGGCAACATTTAGGGGGATAATATGAAATTAAAATACGCTGTATTGAGTTTGGGCTTAATTTTGCCATTAGGTCTGTTAGCACAATCTGATCAAGAAATTGAGGAAGTGGTTGTGGTAGGTTCACAAATTAAGGGAGCTAAGATTACTGGAGCACTGCCAGTGTCAGTAATTTCAAGTGATGATATAGACGCACTCGGCGTTGAGTCTGGTGATGAGCTTTTAGATAACATTGCTGAACTAGGTCAAAATACTTTTAACCAAAATGAATTTAGCGGAGGCTACAATGCATCGAGGGGTGATGTGGGTGCCTTTAACCTAAGAGATATTGGCACAGGAAATACCCTTACATTGTTAAATGGAAGACGATTAATTACTTCTCCTGGATATCAAACTGAGCCTATTTTAGGTGGTTCAATGCCAGTCTTCACCACTAATTCAAATGCTATACCAGTTCATGGTGCAGATAGAGTCGAGATCCTCAGAGATGGAGCCTCAGCTATTTATGGAGCTGATGCACTAGCGGGTGTTGTGAATACAGTTTTAAAGTCAAATTTTGTTGGTACAAATGTTAGGTACAGAATGAGTAAATATGATCATTTTGCAGCCACCGATCACAAAATTAGTGCTCAATGGGGTAAAGATATTGGTAATACAAATGTCTCAATATATTTTGATGCGTTTCATCGTGAAGAAATTAGAGGTAGTGAAGATCCTAAATGGCTAGCTCAAGATGCCAGAGTTTCTCCGGGTCTTGGAAAATTTGACGGTACTGCATGGGATGATACTTCTTGGAGAAATACAAATGCTGCATCTCCATATGGTATTTGGCATGGAGGAGGATCAAGGTACCTGCACACGCGGCCTAACACTGGTAACTGTGCATATACAGGAACCGGAGGAGATACATGTCTTTATCTAAGTTCATCTACTAATCCGCCTGATTCACTAAGAGCAAAATATAATGAAACAAGGTGGATGAGGCCTGACCTGCAAAGGGAAAATCTTTTTGTCTTTGTTAATTCAGAACTAGATAACGGTGTAGAGGCTTATACTGAAATTGGTTATTATCATTCATTTGCAACACAACAACTTTATGGTGGAACTACATTAGGAGCTGGTAGTTGTGCAAAAACAGGCGCTTGTACACAGCCATATTTAGTCCCTTTATCAAACTACTGGTTGAATCAACTGGTCGATGCTGATGGGAATAAACTGGTTGACTCAGCACAGATAAAAAATGGTCTTGGATTATGGAAAGCAAGACATAGATTCGATGCTCCAAGAGGTTATGACTCGGACAGAGTTACATTACGCTTTCTTCAAGGATTTAGGGGTGCTTGGGGTGATTGGGATTGGGATGGAGCAATTTTATGGTCAGATGCGAAATCGAAGCAAAAAAACGTAAATCGACAATCCATGACGCTCTTAAATCAATCATTAGCTTTATCTACACCTGATGCATACAACCCTTTCTGTGGAGGTTATGGTTGTAGTGATGAAAGTGCTTTTACGATTGATATTTTCAGGGAAAATACTACTGAGCTTTTACTGGTTGATTTCAAAATCTCAAATAATAATGTCTATGAAATGCCTGCTGGTCCAGTTGCTGCATTGGTTGGTTTTGAAAGTAGAGAGGAAGAGTATACCGATGGAAGGGATCCACGAATTGATGGAAGAATGCCTTATACAGTACCTACCGGGCCAAAAGCTGGACTTACGTTCCCATTGATTTCTGATGTAGTTAATTCTAGTGCAACTCCAGCATCTAGTGGTTCTAGAACCACAACATCATTATTTGGTGAGTTGCAGATACCACTACACGAAACTGTTGATGCTCAACTCGCTGTTAGATATGAAGACTCAGATGACTATGGTGATGCAACGGTAGGAAAATTTGCTATTGGGTGGCAGCCTATTGATCAGGTGAAGCTTAGATATTCAGCTTCTGAAACTTTTAGAGCTCCAGCATTGATCTTAGTAAATGAAGGCTTCCTTGGTAGAAGTACTTCTACAAATGATGCATTACTTGAATTTGCTACTGGAGTTAATCAGGATGATTACTCTATGCAAAGAGTTACTGAGGGAAATCCTGGTCTTAAACCAGAACTGGGCGAAAATGAATCATTAGGACTGGTTTTAGAGCCTATTGATAATTTAATAATTACCATGGATAAATGGTCAATTGAGACTGAGGATACTGTGGGAATTTTTGGAATGACTAATGCAATATTACTTGATACTTTAATTCGAGCTGAGGGTGGACCTAGCGAATGTGTTGGTAACCCAAATGTCATTAGGAATGCGGTTGCTGAGGACTCAGTTGATTGGGCTGGAGCAGGTTTATGCCCTGCTGGTCTAGTTGAAAGAGTTAATGATTATTATGTTAATGGTGATACAAGAACCATTGAAGGCTTTGATACAAGCATTCTGTATTCAATAGATACTGATATTGGTGAGTTTTCAGCTAAGTTTGTAAACGTTCACTATGATACCAAAGATCAAGAGGCTGGCGGTGATGCACAAAAACTAAGCATAGCTGGTCAATCTGGTGGTACGCTTGCTGGGCTTGCGCCTGTTAGGGGTGTTGACAATCTGCTTGGTTTAAATGGATCCATTGAAGATAAATATACAATGAGGCTTTCATGGAGAAATGGCCCATATCAGGTATTTGTATCCGGTACTCAGTGGGGTGAGTTCTTTGAAGGTGGTCATACCGAAACAATTGACGGTGAGAGAGTCTTATGGACCGTAGATTCAATGAGGGTTATTAATCTAACACTAGGATATACATTCGAAAATGATCTTAGAGTTCGATTCCAGGTCAAAAATATTGAAGACGAAAGAGCTCCTTTGGCTGATGAAACCTTCAGTATGTTTTGGGGTGACCTTCATACAGACTATGGAAAGAACTATAACATTGAATTTTATAAAAAATTCTAATGGTATAATTATCTAAATTATTAAGGGAGCATTTGCTCCCTTTTTTATAATGAAAAAATTATTATTCTTATTTGCTATTTTTACATTTGTATTATCTGCAGATGAGGATACTTTTAACTTTTCAACTGATTCAATTGAGGATATTTCAGTTTTCTATGTGACCCCTAAAATAATTAACAAGGATACAAGGCTGGTAGTGGTAATGCATGGACGAAAACGGAATGGAGAAGAATATAGGGACCAATGGATAGATCATGCTAAAGAGTTAAATCTTGTGGTAGTTGTTCCTGAGTTCAGTGAAGCTACATTTCCAGGGGTACACTCATATAATTACGGAAATGTGTTTAATGCTGAAGGGCAAAAACAACCAAAAGAATCCAGACTGTTTTCAATAATGGAACCACTCGTCAAAGAATCATTGAAAAAATTTAAAATTCGATCTGACCATTGGGGGATATACGGTCATGGTGCTGGTGCTCATTTTGTTCACAGATATGTCCTTTATAATCCACAATCCAGCCATACCCTTGCAATAGCGGCAAATCTAGGATGGTACTTAACAATGACAGATAAAAAATGGCCCTTTGGGTTAAAAAATTCAGATATTACAGATGCCATGCTGAAAGATTCCTTTGATAGATATTTTTTATTAATGTTAGGAATGAGTGATGTATCAACAAAACCTAATACTGAATATGTTGCGAGTATATTTGATAAGGTAACTGATCAAGGCAAGCATCGATTGGAGCGCGGCAGAAATTTCTTTAATGGAGTGTTGAAGAAGTCGAATGAATTAGATACTTTTTTAAAATGGGGTTTAGTTGAAGTGCCTACAAAAGATGGTCATAGCAATACAAAACAAATGGTTCCTTTTGCAGCAGAACTTTTTTATGAAAGGCTTAAATAATGCAGGCTTATAAGAAAAAAGGTTTTTGGGTAGGTGTTTCTTTGTTTGTTTTATTTAATCTATTGCCGCCTCCTAGTGGGTTAAGCGAGGCGGGTTGGATTGTAGCCTCAGTTACAGTTTTGATGGCTGCTTGGTGGGCAACTGAAGCAGTTCCTGTTGCTGTAACTGCCCTACTACCTTTAATCTTATTTCCACTAATGGGCGTTACTGACATAAAAACTACAGCTTTACCCTACGCTAATCCAAACGTTTATTTATTTATGGGTGGCTTTATTTTAGCTCTTGGAATTGAAGCATCTGGATTACATAAACGCCTTGCATTGCAAATGCTTGTTCTCGTCGGTAGCAGTGGTGCAAAATTAGTTGGTGGCTTCATGTTAGTCTCAGCTCTTATAAGTATGTGGGTGATGAATACCTCAACGACATTATTGCTGCTTCCAATTGGGCTTGCAGTTTGTGCTTCTGTTGCTTCCTCGATTCCAAACATGGGCGCAAGCGAAAGAAAAAGTTTTGAAGTTGCGCTCTTACTTGGGATTGCATATGCAGCAACAATTGGAGGAATGTCTACTCTTGTTGGTACTGCACCTAATATTATTTTTGCTGGATTTATGCAAGAGACCTATAACATTGAAATATCATTCATTGATTGGATGAAACTCGGAGTACCGTTGTCCTCTCTGATGTTGATAGCCTCATGGTATGCCCTAACAAAAATAGTTTATCCAGTTAAGTTTGAAGCAACTATTGAGACTAAAGCGAAGCTTCAAAGCATGTTAGATGATTTAGGTGCATTGACTAAAGATGAAAAGAAGGTTTTATGTATTTTTATTCTTGCTGCTCTAGCATGGATGTTTAGAAAATTAATTAATCAAATTCCAGGCTTTGAATTGCTGACAGATGCTGGTGTTGGGTTATTTATTGCTTTGCTGTTTTTTATCATCCCCTCTTCGATGCATAAAAAAGATCTTTTAACTTGGGATCAAGCTAACAAACTCCCATGGGGGCTTCTAGTGTTATTTGGTGGAGGGCTTTCTTTAGCTGCACAAATTGGATCTTCAGGTCTTGGTCTATGGATTGGAGAAGGATTATCCGTTCTTCAATCTGTACCTCCGATAATTCTTATACTATGCGTTGCTACTTTGATAATATTTTTAACAGAAATTACTTCCAATGTTGCAACAACCAGCACCTTCTTACCAGTTGTAGGTGCAGTGGCCATTTCTATTGGAGTATTACCAATATCACTTACAATTCCGGTTGTATTGGCTGCTAGTTGTGCATTTATGCTGCCTGTTGCAACTCCACCTAATGCAATTGTTTTTGGCTCTAATAAATTTAGTATCCCTGATATGATAAGGGCTGGTTTTGCCTTAAATATTATTGGAATTCTTCTGGTTACAATATTTGCTTATTATGTTGCGCCAAATATCTTTTAACTTTGTCTTCTTTTTATTAAGCGTAGGCTTGTATGGTCAAGAAAGCTATATTGATTATCGCTCTCCCTTTCACCCAGTGGTGGGTAACTCTGCAATGGTTGTCTCTCAAAATAAAGAATCATCTGATATAGGTATTGAGATATTAGAAATGGGTGGCAATGCAATTGATGCTGCTGTCGCGGTCGGATTTTCTCTTGCTATTACACTTCCAAGAGCTGGAAATTTAGGTGGCGGCGGTTTTCTTTTAGTTTATTTAAAAGAAAAAGACGAAATAATTTCAATTGATTATCGAGGAGCATCTTCAAAAAATGCTGACTTATTTCAAATATTTAAAAAAAGTCTTCCAGGTAATTATGAGGATATAAATAGAGATTTAGTGCGTTATGGATATTTTGCCTCAACAGTTCCAGGTACTGTTGCTGGCCTTCTAGAAGCTCATGAACGTTACGGTAAACTATCCTTGGATAAGGTTATTGCTCCTGTAATTAAGCAAGCCAGAGAAGGAATCATAGTTTCTTATGATTTACATCATGCCATAAAGAGTGCGCCGCAGCTTTATAGTGATCCTGAATCGAGAAGAATATATTTTAGCAATGAAGCACCATTAGCCATTAATTCTTTAATGAAAAGACCTGATTTGGCTGATACATTGACTTTAATTGCTAAAAATGGAAAAGATGGTTTTTATCGAGGAGAAATAGCTCAGAAAATCGCTGAGGCGTTTTCAGATAATAAAAGTTTTATTAATCTGGATGATTTGGCTAGTTATAAAGCAAGAATTCAGTTACCTATTTCAACAAAATATAGAGGAAATACTGTCTTTACCCAAGGCCCACCATCAGGGGGCGGTGTAGTCTTAATAAATGCGCTGAATGTGCTTGAATCATTTAACCTAAAGAAATATAAAAAAAATTCAGCTGTAACATATCATTTAATTGCTGAGGCACTAAGAAAAGGTCATCATGCAAGATCAAGAAATGTTGGCGATCCTGAATTTTATGATGTTCCAATTAGTAGTTTAATTGATAAAAAACATGCTAGAGAGCATGCTCAAAAAATTAAATTCAATACCGCTTTACCTGCCAGTGAGATTAAGCCTATTGAGGTAATCAATGAAAGTAGAGATACAACTCATTACTCAATTATCGACAAGGAAGGAAATGCCATATCAAATACATACACACTTGGATATTCATTTGGTTCGGGTGTCACAATTCCAGGAACTGGTATTTTGATGAATAATCAAATGAACAATTTTGCCTTTAAATACGGTGATGCTTCAGAAATAAGCAGAAGCAGTAGTCCAGGAAATAAATTTGAGCCCGGAAAACGCCCTATGAGTACAATGAATCCGGTAATAGTGAAAAATAAAGATAATGATATATCTCTTATTACAGGATCGCCTGGTGGCTCATTTATCCCTGCCGCTGCTCTAAGAGTAATATCAGGCATTATTGATTTTGACTTGGATATAGGTGAAGCAACTATGCTTCCGAGAATTCATAAAGATTGGCCCTATTCTGGATTAACACATGAGTCCTCAGTGAGCTCAGACATAATTGCCATACTTAATAAATTAGGCCATGAAGCTGAAGAATCTAAAACTATGGGTAGCACACAAAGTATTCATATAATTGACAACATCCGCTATGGATATGCTGATTTAAGAAGACCTAATTCTGGAGTAGCCATCCAAATTGATTAAAGCAATTTCATTTATATTTAAAAAGTCTTCATTATCGCAAGATCAGTTTATAGAACATTATGAAAATTCTCATGCACCACTGGCAAGATCAATTTTAGAATTTAGTCATTATGAAAGAAATCATATTTTAAATGTTTATGATGACAATCCGAGCTGTATAAGCATTTTCAAATACAACTCAGAAGAATTGTTAAAAAAAACTCAAAAAATACTTCAAGATTATCCAAAGGATTTAAAAGAAGATGAATTGAAGTTTATGGATTTTGATAAAAACTATTATCACTTTGTCGAAGAAGAGATATTATCTATAAAAAAATTTAAATATAAGGTTTTTTCAAAAAAAGAAATCCATAACGATCAGTTACATGGGCTCTCCATTAATAAACTAATAGATCAAGATAAAATTATTTTTGAATATGGAAGTGAGAATGATTTGTCCACTCAATTCAATACTAAGACAGTTTATTTTTGTAGAAATTATTCTTCTTAATCGTTAAGCTCAATTGCTTTTTTTATTCTTGCAATAGAAACTTCTTTACCAATCAAAGAAAGTGTTAATCCCAAAGATGGGGATTTAGTTGAGCCAACCACGGCAACTCTTATTGGTTGATTAAGTTGCGGTGTTTTAAGATCAAGATCTTTTTGGCATTTTGCAAGCACATCATCCAATTGATCTTCACTCCATGGTTCAATTAATTCTAACTGTCTTATTACGAACTCCAATAAAGGCTTTGATCCTATAAGAAACTTATCAACAGATTTTTGATCATATGTCTTAATATCTAAAAAGTACGGAATTAAATCTTGACTAATTGAAGCCAAAGTTGGTGATGAGGTTCTTAAATGAGAAATTATTTCTTTCCAATTATCCTTTGACTCAAGACTGATACTCTCTTTTTTTAAAAAAGGTTTAAGATGATCAATAAACTCTTCTAAATCTAAATTAGCTAAATGATTGGTATTAATCCAATCAAGTTTTTTAATATCAAAAACTGCTCCTGCTTTTTGAACTTCCTGCATTCTAAAGTCTCTAATTAAGTCATCTAAATAAAAGATTTCTTTATCGCCTTTAGACCATCCAAGTCTTGCCAACATATTAACCATTGAGGATGGTAAATATCCTGAAGCTATATATTCATCAAGACTTGTAACTGCATCCCTTTTTGAAAGCCTTTTTTTATTTTCTCCAAGGACCAGAGGAAGATGAGCATATTCCAAAGCAGGCAGTCCTAGAGCCTCTTGAATATGGATTTGTCTTGGAGTATTGCTAAGATGGTCTTCACCTCTAATTACAGTTGTAACCCCCTGAGAAGCGTCATCAACAACATTACATAAGTGATACGTTGGATTGCCATTACTTCTCAATAAAATAAGGTCATCTAACTCGCAATTATCGAATATTACCTCACCTCTAACTAAGTCATTAAACTTAACTTCGCCATCCCTAGGTGTCTTGAGTCGTAACACTGTATTTTCAGACTTTGAAAGATTTCTTTCTCTGCATTTACCATCATACATTGGCTTTTTTCCAGCCTTTTGTTGTTGATTCCTAAGTTTTTCAAGCCTCTCTGGCTGACAATCACAATAATATCCCAAACCTGAATCAACAATTTTTTGAGCAGCACTTAAATAGAGATGTCCTCTTTGAGATTGTTTCACTGGATCTTCATCTGGGGCTAAGCCCATCATTTGCAATCCATCTAATATATTTTTCTCAAATTTTTCTCTTGATCGCTCTTGGTCAGTATCTTCAATACGAACAAGAAATTTGCCATCATTTTGTTTAGCATAAATATAGTTATACAAGGCTGTCCGAACACCACCTATATGCAAGTTTCCAGTTGGACTTGGTGCAAACCTGGTCACAGTCATGATTGATTCCATAAAGTAGCAATATTGTTCTGAGATTCAATCTCATTCAATCTTTTTTTATGCTCAGATACGTCATTAGAATTAGCTTTAAAAGATGGAATCTCAATGTCGCTTGCTTCTATCTGATTTTTGATTCCCGCTTCATTAGTTTCAGGACTTAAATTACTGCTAAATTCAAACTTTGATTGTCCACCAGTTAAATGGAAATAAACATCAGCAAGGATATTTGTATCAAGCATTGCGCCATGATAAGTTCTATCATAATTATTAATATCAAAGCGCTTAGTAAGAGCATCAAGCGAGTTTCTTTGACCAGGATACTTTTCCCTTGCAATTACAAGCGAATCCTCAACCTCACATATTTCTTCTAACCTTGGATAGCTCGAAGAAATTAGGTTAAGTTCATTATTAAGAAAACCAAGATCAAAAGGTGCATTATGAATGATTAATGTGCTGTTATTAATAAACTCTAAGAACTCATCAGCAATGTCAGAAAATTTAGGTTTATCTATTAAATCTTTGTTTGAAATTCCATGGACTTTTTGCGCTTCCTCATCAATGAGTCTTTCTGGATTTAAATATACATGAAAATGATCATCCGTCTTCTTTCTATCTTCTAGCAACAAAGCCCCTATTTCAATTATTCTGTGACCTTGTTCAACCTCTAAGCCTGTTGTTTCAGTATCGAGGACGATAAATCTTTTACTCATAAATTTTCAATTCCTCTATTTGCTAATTCGTCTGCTTTTTCATTTCCTGGATTTCCAGAGTGACCTTTCACCCACTCCCACGCAATATTATGTTTGCTAACTAAGTTATCAAGTTGAATCCATAAGTCTTTATTTTTAACATCCTTTTTATTGGCAGTTTTCCAATTATTTTTTTTCCAATTATGAATCCATGAATTAATGCCATCCATTACATACTTTGAATCTGTAAAAACTTTAACGGAACACGGCTCTTTAAGAGTATTTAATCCTTCAATAACTGCTCTGAGTTCCATTTTATTATTGGTAGTATCAAGTTCTCCACCATACAACTCTTTAACTTCCTCTTGATAGCTTATTAAGACACCCCACCCCCCGGTTCCAGGATTACCTCTACAAGCTCCATCTGTATAAATAATTACGTCTTTCATGAGTTAAAATATAACAATGTTAAAGATTTCTTATATCCAAGCTTATAGTGATAATTATATTTGGTTAATTCAAACTAATGAAGGAAATACTTTAGTTGATCCGGGTGATGCAGGCCCAGTTCAAGATTTCATTCAAAAAGAAGAAATAGAGATCGATGATATATTGATAACACACCATCATTTTGATCATATTGGTGGCCTTAAAACACTCAAACCGCTGATTAAGGGATCAATCATTGGTCCAGAAAGTAAAAATATTAATGACTTAGATTATAAAGTTAAAGATGGCGAAACAATCAACACAATAGGTTTGAAATTCTCTGTAATCGAAATTCCCGGTCATACCCTTGATCACATTGCATTTTACTCAAATACAAAAAAAGATGTGCTTTTCTGTGGCGATACAATTTTCTCAGGAGGTTGCGGCAGAGTTTTTGAAGGTACTTTTAAACAAATGAATGACTCAATCAATATCCTTAGTCAACTACCAAAGTCTACAGAAATATATTGCGCGCATGAATATACTCTCTCAAACTTAATATTTGCAAAGCAAGTTGAACCTAAAAATGATGAATTGAATCATTATTATGATGAAGTTATTATCATGCGAGAGAATGATGTCTCTACAATTCCAACAACATTAAATAGAGAACTGCAAATTAATCCATTTTTAAGAGTTTCTAATGCTAGTCTAAGAGAATCCATCAGTGATAAACTTAACAATTCAGTGCAATTATCTGACACTGAAATATTTAAGTTTCTTAGAACATGGAAAGATTCTTTGTAGTATTTTTTACTCTTTTTATTGCTTACGGCTGTTCCAACTTTAATATAATTCCTGCAAGGCCCTATGTAGATATTGAGCCATCTAGAGAAGTATTAGTTCCTGAGGTTAAATATAACAACATTTGGGAAAGAATTTTTAAAGAAAATAACTTCGTAGATGATCCACTTCCAGATCAGACTGAAAAATATGTAAAAAGGTTCGTTAAAAATAAGAAGCACTTTAATGAGTTAATTTTAAATGGAGAGTATTACCTGTTTGAAGTTCTAGAGGAGCTTGATCGGTATAGGCTTCCATCAGAGTTTGCATTACTTCCTTACATAGAAAGTAACTATGATCCTTTTTCAATATCATCATCTGGTGCCGTGGGCTTGTGGCAACTTATGCCAACAACGGGCAAAATTTATAATTTAGAAAAAACATGGTGGGTTGAGGGGCGTCATGACCCAATTGAATCAACAAAGGCAGCGGTAAAATATCTAGCATATCTTTATAATAGATTTGATAAGAATCCTACTCTTACATTAATTGCTTATCATGCTGGTCCTACCTATTTAGAAAAACAAATAAGGATCCTTGAGAGTCGAGGAAGAGAAGTTACCTTGAGTAACCTTAAGCTATCAAAAGAAAGTTTTAATTATGTTCCAAAGTTTTTGGCAATTAACAAAATTATTAAAGATCCATACAAATATGGTGTTAATTTACCTAATCTTCCAAATGAAAAAGTCATAGAGAAAATCCAAATTGAAGGTCAAGTAGAAATGCTCCCATTCAGTGAATTTACTGGGGTAACACCAGAATTTTTATACCAGCTCAATGCTGGCTATACAAAGTGGGCAACACCCCCGACAAATAATACTGTCCTATTTTTACCAATTGAAAGATTGGAGGCTATTGAGCAGGATATAAATAATTATTTTCAAGAAAACCCAATAAGATGGATGACTCATAATGTATCATCAGGAGAAACTTTATGGGACATAGCAAAGCTTTATGATGTAGCTTTAGATGATTTAAAATTAGTAAATTCTAAATCAAATAAGAGCCTCCTCTCTATTAATGAAACATTATTAGTACCACTAGGAGATCCAAAAATTACAACTTTTATTCCATATCAAACTCATATTGTGAGTGAAGGAGATACCTTGTGGAGTCTAGGAAGAAAATATGACATAGCACCAATTGAAATTGCCAGAAATAATCAATTATCTATCAATGGCGTTCTCTCTGTTGGGGTTGCTTTAAATATTGGCACGGGGAATATTGCAAGATCAATGCAAGCAAAAAAACGCTCAATTCTTTACAGCGTTAAGCAGGGTGACAATTTATATAAAATTTCTGAATTATTTAATATTGAGATAAGCGAAATTATGGAGCTTAACAATTTATCTTCTAATGACTTAAGTCCTGGACAAATATTAAAGCTGATAATCAGTGCAATTTAAATTAATCTTCTGAGGTTTTTGGGTCTAAAGCATCTCGCAAGCCATCACCAAAAAAATTCAATGCAAACAAGGTAATAGTAAATGTTAAAGCTGGATAAATTAAAAGCCATGAGAATTCTTCCATTGACTCGACTCCATATCGAATTAGGGTACCCCAACTACTCATAGGTGGTTGAACACCTAATCCAAGAAAACTTAAAAATGCCTCTAAAAGCATAACTTGCGGAATCGTTAAAGTTGCATATACAGCAATAGGTCCTAGAATATTTGGAAAAATATGTTTTCTAAATAAACGAATATTTGGCACTCCCATAGCTTGAGCAGCCATAACATATTCTTGATTTTTTATATTTATGACTTGACCTCTTACAATTCGTGCCATCGTCAGCCACTCCACTGCTCCAATTGCCATAAATAACAACCATATATTTCTTCCAAAAATGACCATCAATAAAATAATGAAAATAATAAAGGGAAGACCATATAAAATATCTACAATTCGCATCATCACTGAATCAACCCTGCCACCAAAATAGCCAGCTACAATTCCCCATGTGACTCCAATCACTAATGCAACAGCTGTGGCTACAAATCCCACTAAAAGTGAGACACGTGCTCCATATAAGATTCTACTGAGTAAATCTCTTCCCAATGTATCAGTGCCAAGAAAATACTCCGAAGATGGTGGCGTCGCCCCAAGCTCTAGATTTTGATATGCATATGAATGGGATGCTAAAAAGGGTGCAAAAATTGCTGCTAGAATTAAAATTGCAAGTATGCAGGCACTTATCACAGCAGCTTTATTATTGATTAATCGTCTATAAGCATCACTCCACAATGATTGATTATTCATTGATTGTTACCTCTGCTTTGAGGATTAGCCAATAGCAAGGCAAGATCAGAAAGTAAATTAAAAATAATGATTAGGACGGAAAAGAAAATTGTGGTTCCAAGAATCATTGTGTAATCCCTATTAAAAGCTGCTTCTACATAAAACCTCCCTAATCCTGGAATTTGAAAGATGGTCTCTACAACAAAAGAGCCTCCGATTAGTCCAGCTGCTGCGGGACCTAAAAATGAAATAACTGGAATAAGTCCACCACGCATTGCATGACCAAATACAACTCTAAATTCTGATAATCCTTTAGCGCGTGCAGTTCTAATGTAGTCTTGATTAAGTGTTTCAAGCATACCGCCCCTACTCAACCTAGCAATGTAAGCTGCATATGCAGCACCCAGAGTTACAGATGGAAGTATCTTGTCACCGGGCAAAGAATCCCATCCAGAGACTGGAAGTGCTTCCAAGTAAATCCCAAAATATAAAACTAACAGTGGCCCAAGTAAAAAAGTTGGCATACAAATTCCAATCATTGCTACTGTCATAGGGATATAATCAAATAGTGTATTTCTTTTAACAGCAGCTAGAACTCCAGCAGAAATACCAATAATGATAGCTACAATGATTGCATAAAATGCTAATTCTAATGTTACTGGAAAGCCTGTAAAAATCATTTCAGTAACTGATCGACCTGGGTATCTAAAGGAAGGACCAAAATCGCCTTGCAAAAGATTAAACATATAATCTTTGTACTGTACTAAAACTGGTGCATCTAGATTATAGACTTCATTTAAATTTTTAATTACTTGATCAGGCAATGTCTTCTCGGCATCAAAGGGACCACCAGGTGCCATTCTTATTAAAAAAAATGTAATTGAGGTCACTATTAAGATTACAGGAATAGCAATCAACAGACGTCTAAAAAAGATGACAAGCATATCAGTCTCTTTGAAGGTACACGAATTTAGGATGATGAACATCAAGGATGTTTGGATGCCATCCTCTTACATCTTGACTTAATTGATATTGTCTAACGTATGTATAAATCGGAATTATCGGCATCTCATCAATTAAAAGCCTCTCAGCTTCCATAAAAACTTTATAGCGCTCCTCTTGATTATTGATAGAATTTGCAAGCTCTATCAATTGATCATATTCTGTATTTTCCCAGCCTGTTTTATTGTTCCCTCGGTTTGGTCGCAAAGTATCAAGAAAAGTATTAGGATCCTCATAATCTCCTATCCAGCCTGCTCTAGAGACCTGAAAATCTCCAACCATTTCTCTTGCAAGATAGACCTTCCAGTCCTGATTCACAAGTTCAACATCAATACCAAGGTTTTGTTGCCACATTTGTTGAATTGCTAATGCAATTTTTCTATGTCCCTCTTGGGTATTAAATAAAATCTCTAACTTCGGAAAGCCTTCTCCATTTGGGTAACCAGCCGCAGCAAGTAAAGTGTTTGCAAGAACTGGATCAAATGGAACTTCAGTATCGGGATAGTAGTTTGCTGAACCTGGTGGAGTAAAAGAATAAGCTGGCTTTTGACCGCACTTTGAGACTTTTTCTACAATCTGAGTTCTGTTAATTGCGTATGCCAAGGCTTTCCTGACATTAACGTCTTTGAGAACTTCATTAGTGGTATTAATTCTATAAAAGTAGGTTCCCATATAGGGATCAATGCGTAAGTTCGGATTATTCTCCTCAAGATAAACAGGACATTTTTCTAGTGGCACTACATTTGTTACATGAAGTTGTCCAGCTCTAAACATTCTGTCTTCGGTTGATTCATTAGAAACAGGATAAAAATGTATTTCGTTTAACCTTACCTTGCTTGCGTCCCAGTAAGTAGAACTCTTTTCAACAACAATTTTTTTGTTAAGCTCCCAGGTTTTTAGATTAAACGGTCCGTTGCAAACAAAATTTCCAGGCCTAGTCCACTCACCATTCCTGTCATCGATTGAGCCATATGCAAGGACAGTATCCTTATGCACCGGATAAGTAGAATAATGTGATAAAAGTTTAATAAAAAACGCTGTCGGCGAGTGAAGCTCTACTTCTAAAGTCTTATTCGAAATAGCTTTGACTCCTACTTGGTCAAAATCGGTTATTACTCCCTGATGAAACTCCTTAGCATTTTTAACATAATAAAGCATATCAGGATATTGAGATCCTAAAGATGCTGTTAAGATTCTTTGCCATGACCAAACAAAGTCTTCTGCAGTAACAGGCTCTCCATTTGACCAACTTGCATCTTCATGAATATTAAAGATATAAGTTTTACCGTCTTGAGAAATTTCCCATGATTTTGCAACCCCAGGTAAATTAGGTCCGCCTTTAGGATTATTGATTGTTAATCCTTCACAAAGAGCAGTCAATAAATGATTTTCAGGAACGCCCGTAACGATATGTGGATCAATTCCTTGTGGTTCAGTGCCATTACCAAAATGAAACACTTGATCACGAAGGCCTGCATCAACTGGTGATTCATTATTTGAACAACTTGCAAGGAGCAGTAATAAGACAAATGTATATTGAATTTTCACATGCGTATTATATGAAAAAGCATCAAAAAAAACTGCCTTAACGTGCTCTATATATAAAAAAAAAGGGGCTAAAAAGCCCCTTTATAGGTTTTTAAACCAAGATTACAACTCAAATGTGGCATTTACAAAGATGTAAGTACCAAGTGCATCAAAGTATCCAGGGAAAGTATTACCATTACCCGGAGCAGTACCAGCACTTGATGTATAGACAGGGTCCTCATCAAGAATGTTACTAGCACCGACACTAAATCTTAAATTATCATTAAATTGATAATTAACTGTGAAATCAAGATAGGTTTTATCCTCAATATCAATATCTACGGTATTGAGATCTTCTGTTTCACCTAAGAATCTAAGACCAAGTATGTAATCAAAGTCACCTCTTGAAAGAGATGCAGTATAGTTTCCTGCAAACTCAGGAGTAGGATTCTTACCACAAGATTTACCATAATAACCAGCACATTCTAATTCCTCAGCGCCAGGTATAGCGATAAACGTATCTGAATCGGTAATTGTTGAAATACCTTTAAGGTCTACAACACCAATTGGAGTTTCAAGTGGGTAGGTAAAGATAATATCGTAACCGGTTAAACCAGACTCAGAAACATTAGTGTTTGTAGTAATGATCTTACCCGGTGATACCCATAGAGTACCAGCAATTGGATCTCTTTCAATTAGATTACAAAAGGTTGGATTTCCAGTCTCTAAACACTGTATTAATGATGTAGAAGCAGGAATGGTTCCAATACCATCTGTGATCTCAATATCAAAGTAATCCAACGTTACTGATAATCCAGGAACTGATTCAGGAGTCCAAACTACTCCTAATGTAACAGATTCAGATTCTTCAGGAACAAGGTTAGGATTACCACCAGTTAAAATATTGTACTGATCAGCTGGTGATTTAAGGTCTGAACCATAGTCAGCAGCAGATAAGCCTGTTCTGGCGCATTGTTCTTGTGTATAAGTTGGAGGAGTTCCAGCTTCAGGATCCGTACCACATGGGTCTGGATCTAAGTCGGTTAGACTTTCACCTTGACCTCTGTACAATTCAGAGATTCCACCGTGACGTGTAGCTGTTTGATAAGTACCTCTTACAGATACTTGGTCATTAATCTGCCAATAACCACCAAACTTAAAGGCATCTGTGTCATTATCGGTAGAATAATCTGCAAACCTAGCACCAACTTCAAGGTTGAAGTTATCAGTTACAGGTATACCTAGTTCGAGGAAGTACTCTTTAACATCATATCCACCGGCAAGTGCAACGATAGGACCACCAGCACCCGTTCTATCAGCCGCCTGTGCAGATGCATCTGGACGATAATCTGATTCTAGCTCTCTTGACTCATAACCAAACACTGCGCTTACTGGAGCAGGAGCACCAGGAACAGTCACTCCTGTTTCACCTTCTACATAAGCTTGAATGATTGTTTCGCTAGAGTCACCTAATATAAAGTTAGGGATAGCCATGTATGTCTGAATTTCTGGATTAGCATCCCAAATAGCTTGAATACCTCCATCTCCAGGTAGACCACCGGAGAAAAGGTTGTATGGAATACAATCCGGATCTGATCCATCAACAACTGACACACAAGTTGGCACGCCAGCAATACTCACAACATTAGTTGCTCTTAGTAGTTTAGTGATAGAAAGGTCATTCTGAATTTCTTCATTGAAATCAACTTCGGATGTTTGATATGAAATATCGTATCTCCAATCATCATTAAGATCACCTCTTAAACCAATTGAGTAGGTCATATTTTGATACTTGGTAGCATATTTTCTAGGTCCACCCTCGACATTTCTCTTTAAACTTCTAACTGGAGCCATATAATCAATAATTGTTCCAGCAGCTACTTGGCTATTTAAGTCATTTATGTAAGCCAATGCAGCAGCATTAGTTGCAAAATCAGGAGCATGATCACCACCCATTCCGGTCCAGTTACCACATATAGCTTGATACTGTTGAGCTGAAAGATTTGCGTTATAACAAGGCAGTGCTCTTAGATCTCCAAACGTTCCAGAATAAGCTATTTGTGATGGAGACTCGTTTTGCATGAATCTTACATTTGCATAGAATTCATCATCATCTGTTAGGCTGTATTTCGCGAAGAATCCAGCATTAACTTTATCTTGTGGTCTTTGATAATGATTGGTTGGATTATAGTTATAAAGCGTTCCTGCTCTATCAGCAAACTCATCGCCTACAGTTTTATAATCAAATTTATAATCAGATACTGAAGTATCTATGGGAGTAAAGCCAGCCTTCGAATATCCAAAATCATATAACCTTCCTGCAGGTATCGTACTAGAACCACCACACCTAGCGGCACCGCCACTTAAGGCACAAGCCCCACCATCATAGGCTCCTTGAAGTATAGGTTGAGTGTTTATGTGTTCAATGTAACCAGTAATGTGTCCATTTCCATCGTCAATTGAGCCACCAAATGCTAATGATAATTTAAGAGAATCGCCTTCAGTTACACTTGAAGGAGCTTTTTGGTAGCCATAGGTATCATGAAGAGCTCTTAGCGCAGAGTTATCATTTTCATGATGATAAAAAGAATTTGTAGCACTTGCTTTAAAGCCTTGAAACTCATCATCAAGAATAAAGTTAACAACACCAGCTAATGCATCTGAACCGTAAACGGATGTAGCACCACCTGTCAAAACTTCCACTCTTTTGATTAGCAATGCGGGAACCTGACTAATATCAGCACAAACTCCGCCAGACGAAGTACCAGGAGCCATTCTGTTTCCATTCAATAGAACTAAGGTTCTAGAACAACCAAGATTCCTTAAGTTGGCTGTTGCTGTTCCGTTAGATCCATTTGCTGTTTGAGCAATTTGGCCAGGGGCAATTTGAGGAAGATCATTCAATACATCTTCTAATCTGACAGCACCCCTATTGTCTATATCTTCAGCTGTTACAACTTGGACCTGAGAAGTACTAACAATATTTGGGTTAGTAATCCTTGTACCTGTAACAACCACCTCTTCTACGTTTTCATCGTCAGCTGATTCCTGTGCGAATGAAAGCGGCACCATTACTAAAGAAGCAATAAGTGCTAATGTAAACTTAGTATTAAAACTCATAGTTATATCCCCTTAAATTTAGATTAACTGAGGTAAATTGTGACGGTTTTGTAACAGAAGTCAAATTTTTTTTAAAAAGAGGGTTTTTTTGAAACATAAAAAAAGAGGGCTTAAGAGCCCTCTTTTTATCTAAATAACAGTTAGATATTAAAATCTAATCTGGAACTGAGTTGTAATGGTTCTACCAATAAATTGAAGTCTTCTATTAGTATCATATCTGCCTTCCGATCCGTCATGATCAAGAGGGTTATTGATTCTAATTGAGAACGTCATATTATCGCCATAATTGTATACAGCACCGATTGTATCGAACCAATAGCTGTCGTACTCAGTAAATGGCTTACCATCATAACCAATGTATCTGTCAGCTCTAATATCAGTTTGTTGTTTATTAACGTATCCACCGTCAACAAAATCTGCTTGATAAAATACTGTTAGATCTTTATAAGCCCAACCAACAGTTAAGTCCCAAGTCCATTCAGGATCAGAAGCATATCCAGTCTTATCAACTAAGTCAGCAGGATCACCTGAATCTGCAACAAACCTTTGATCTTGTTGTAAACCTCTCCATGAAACAGAAAGATCACCCAAAGAACCTTCATCGCGACCAATGATGGTTGCTAAGTCATGTGACCAAGATGCTCTGTAGATGTAGGTAGCAAAATCAATTACACCAGAGTTTCCAGCACCAACTTGGAAATCTGTAACTTGACCAGTTGCATCCCTTTGGAAATTCAGACAGAAATTATTAGGGAATGATGAAGCGTCATAACAGGCCTCCATAAAGTCTAGTAGACTGAATGTAGTTACATAGTCAGTTAAAAGAATTTCTATAAAATCAACTGAGAATGTGAAATCACCGTAAGGCTCTAAGAAGTCATACGTTGGGGTGAACATAATTCCATATGAAGTAGTCTCACCATTTTCATCTAAGAGATTTGGGTTTCCTCCAGATGTACCTTGAACAGTACCTCCAGCAACAAAACTCCTAAAGTCAGTAACGTCGATTCCATCAGCAATACAGTTTGCTCTTCTGTTTTCAGGAAAATCACCATCATCAACATATCTTGTATCACAAGGGTCTAAAGCTTGCTGGAAGCTAGGATTTTTAGGTCCATATAGTTGTGAAATGTTAGGCGATTTTGTTGTTGTTTGATCAGAATACCTAATAGCAAAGTCATCATTAATTCTCCAATACAGACTTAATGCATCAACATCATAGCTGTTTGTTCTAAGCGTATTTGTATTGTCAAGATCACGATAACTATAATCAAGTCTCACTTCATCAGCAAATGGAAGATCTGAGACTATTGGCATAGAAAGCTCAAGATACTGAGATTCGACTTCAAAGAAACCATTAGTGCTTCGAGTTTGTGAACCTCTAAGCGCAACGGAATACAAAGCCATTTGGCTTGCGTCAAACCTTGCTTTTTCTTTTCTATTGTCATACCCGATAGCAAACTGCACTGGACCTGCAGGCAGTTCAAAACCTGGAAGTTCACCAGCTACATTCCAATAGAATGATTTTTGATTAAGTCTGGCACCTTCATTTTCAAAACTTGAGAAATAAGCCTTAGCAGCTTCATTTTCAGGTAGATTGAAACCCATTGGGTTGAAAGGTGAACAGTCACCAGGATTTCCTAGACCAACACCACCACCAAGAGTGGAGTAATCAGTGTCTTGAATACCCGTGAAAGCTAAACGATAATCATCAACGTAGTTGAATTTACAATCAATCTCGCCTGTTGCAGGATTAATACCGTAATCTAAAGCTGCAAACACCCTTGCTGCAATTTGAATAGGTTCAGTAGAGTTAATTCTTGAATCACCCCAGCTTGCACCAATGTCATAGGTAAATTCTTCATCCATGATGTTAAATTTACCTTCAAACCCAGCATTATAAAATTGAGTTTTAGTTTCATTTTCAAATCCATCACCTCTGAGCGTTGGAGAAATATCAACCCAAAGTCTTTGCAAATATAGAGTATCGCCTGGACCAAATCCATTAGCGTCTAAAATTGCTGTAGATCCTGCAGTTAAGAAAGGATCATCATAATCAATTGGGATACTTCCTGAAGGTGAGTAACAAGTACCTCCAGCATTACAATTATCAGAATCTGCGTATCCAAACCAATAGTCAGAATAATGGGCGCTTGAAGAAGATCCATCATCTTCTGCAAAGAAGCCGTTATTATAAAGATCGAAATAAAGTCTGTGATCATCGTTGATATCGTATTTAACAAAAATGCTTACATTCTTTCTTTCAAAACCAGCTCGAAGAATTTTGTTATCTTGAATATTATAGATATCAGATCCTCTGGTGTAGTAGTACCTTCCATAAGGTACACCAGGATCCATTTGACGCATGTCGCCACCAGCCCCGAAGGTATAAAATAAACCATCCGGTAAGGCTCCACCATAAATACCAAAATCACCACCAACTTCGTTGTAACCTGTGACGGACAATAAACCCTCAACTGGATTTGAAACAAGTGTTGGACAAATATTTAGGCCATTATCACCAAATGCTCGTCTGCCTTGCGCATCAGCTAGACCAAGATCGAAACCATTAGAAAGCTCCTGCTCATAAGTGTAACCAACATTTCCGTAAATATCTTGTCCAGAATCTTGAGGGTTTTCATATAAAAAACCATTGGTACAGTTTCTAATTCTGTCATTCGCTTGATCGTAAAATACTTGCCCACGATCCTCTACCTGTGCATTGATAACAATATTACCTCTACCGTCAGCAAAGTTACCACCAATGGTAAAGTTAAAGGATGTATCATCATCCATCCCGGCATAATCGTAAGCGTTAACTGTAAGTTCAGCACCCTCAAAGTCATCTTTTAAAATGAAGTTGACTACACCAGCGATAGCATCTGCACCATAAACAGCAGCACCACCTACAGGCATGATCTCAACTCTCTCAATTAGAGCTGAAGGAATATTGTTTAAGTCAACTGCAAGACCAGAACCCGCACCACCAGTTGGTGATTGAGATCCAACAAATCTCCTACTGTTAACAAGAGTAACAGTTCTACCAGAGCCTAATCCAAAGTTTGAAGCAACTTGTTGCCCGGCACCAAGACCACTTTGGTCTCCAGATAATGAAGCTACAGAACCTACTTCAGGAAGGTCTGTTAGGGCTTGAGCTGCATTAGTATAAGCTCTAGCTCTGTATTCATCTCCGCTGATAATAGTAACCGGTTGTGCAAGTTCAAGTGGATTTCTAGCGATCCGTGAACCAGTAGTAATAACCTCTTCTATTACTTCTTCTTCAGCTTCTTCGTTGCTATCTGAGTTGTCTTCTTGCGCAACAACAACAAAAGAAATTAGAGCAAATAATACAAATAAGGCTTTTAGATCAAGTTTATTAACCATAATTGTCCCCTTTAAATGACATTTAAACGCATATATTAGCTTTTTTTGAATGGCACAGCAACTTTAATGTAACCAAAAATTTTCATCAAATTCACATTAACAAAGGAAAAACTCAATCTTTTTAATAAATAGAGACAAAAGTAAAGCTATGAGATAATTATGATTTGAAAATCCACGAAAAATATAGGGGTAAACAAAATGTTTTTAAAAGGTAAGAGATTCTTAATAGCTGGGCTCGCAAATAAACATTCGATCGCCAATGGGATAGCCTCTGCTATGCATTCTCAAGGGGCAGAGCTTGCTTTTAGTTATCAAAGCGAGAGGTTACATAAGAACGTCTCTAAGCTTGCAGAAGAATACAATTCGGACCTTCTGGTGGAATGCGATGTGAGCTCAGATAAATCCATAGAACAAATGTATCATGCAATTGCAAAAACCTGGGATAAGTTTGATGGGTTGATACATTCGATTGGTTTTGCTCCTGGAAATGAGCTTGATGGCAACTACTTAGATGCAGCTACCAGAGAGGGTTTTCAAATTGCACATGATATTAGTTCTTATAGTTTTACTGCATTAGCCAAAGGTGCAAAGCCCTACTTAAACGAAAACAGCGCTCTGCTTACATTAAGTTATTTAGGTGCCCAGCAATCGCTTCCAAATTATAATGTTATGGGTTTGGCTAAAGCTAGTTTAGAAGCAAATGTGAGATTTCTTGCAGCAGCTATGGGTCGTGATCAGATTAGGGTTAACGGCATTTCTGCAGGACCAATTAAAACTCTAGCAGCATCGGGCGTAAAAAACTTTAGAAAGATGCTTTCCAGTTATGCAGATCGTGCTCCGCTAGGAAGGACTGTGACAACTGAAGAAGTTGGCAACGTAGCAGCTTTTTTATGTTCTAATCTTGCAAGCGGGATCACTGGTGAAATCTGTTATGTGGACGGTGGTTTTAATACCGCCGCACTATCTGTTAATGAGTATGAAGATCGCTAGGTTTGAGGTTCCAAATTTCTCAAGTTGACCTTGACATTTTCTTTCAGTTTTTGATCAATCAATATCGCATTTTGCTGATTTGCGTATTGTGAAACGATATCTCGATAACCTTCAATCTTTTGAGCAATCTCTTCATCGCTCAAAACGTTTGAGTTAGACACAAAAACCCAATATTGATTATTATCACTTGCAGTTTGTGTTAATGAATCTCCCGGATTTAATTTAAAAATTGCATCTATGATATCTCTCGGTAACAAAGAAGAATATCGAGTTACCTTTTGATAGCTTTCTTTTACAAAGCCCTGAGGCAAATCATCATTATTTTCTTCTTTGAGCCGAGTAAATGCACTCGATTGCATTTCAGCAATTAATTCATCTGCCTTTTGAGCACGTACTTCGTTAGTTGCTTTTTGACGAGAGTCTTCGTAAGACATCATCTTTGGTGGATAAATTGAACTGAGCTCAATAATATAAAAACCATCATCAACTTCAATGACCTCAATGTCACCCTCAATAAACCTTGAATCAAAGAAGGGTTGAGCTTCAGTAATAACGCTATCACTGAATTCAGATTCCGAAACCTGTTTAGTGTTTTCCGATTTTAGCTTAAGGTTATCAATTACGGAGCTGAAGCTACTTCCTGAAAGGATAAGCTCCTCTGCATCGATCATTGCTTGATCCATCAGTGATCTAGCTTCTTCACTGATAAACTCTTGCCTTAAGTTCTCTGCAAATGATTTTTTTGATTCGGCTTCAGATTTTAGGATCTCAGTAACTTTAATAATATGTAATGTTTCACCCAGATCAATTGGTGTTGAAATTTGGTTAATTGAAAGTCCATTTATAGCATCTTCAAATTCTTGAGGAAAAGCATCACCGCTTGAATAACCAAGATCGCCCCCTACTTCGATTGAGGCCTCATCATCACTGTATTTTTTAACAGCCTCAGAAAAGTCAAGAGCTCCACTCATAAGATCTTTATAAACATCTTGCGCTTTCCTAACAGCTTCACCATCGGTTTTAGTAAACATAATATGTGAGATTCTGTTTTGGGTACCAATCTGAATCTCTTCAAGATATTCCTCATAAGCGCTATCGATGAGTTGGTTATCGATATCTAGATTCTCTGAAAAGCTCTCAAGTGAGTTAAAAGCATAATTAAACTCTCTTTTTTCGTCTGAAAGAAATAACAATTGATTAGCATCATAAAATTCTTTTGCTTCTTCGTTGGACGCACTTTGAAGTGAAATTATTTCATCACGATCAGATTTAATGAATTTAATATCCTTTGTTGCTTCTGCAAAAGCTGTAAAGTCAATTAAATCATTATTTAGAACAAAGTTTGATTGAGAAATTGTATTAATAAGATTATCAGCGGAAATAGATGTTAAAACAAACTGTAGATACTCATCTGGGATCATGCCAGCTCCTCTTATAGCTGCCTCAAAAATTGATTGATCAAATTTTCCACTTTCATCCAAGAAAGTTTCTTCCCTAATAATGGTTCGTTTAACATCATCTAGGGAAATGTCTAAGTTATTATCAAAAGCTACTGATTCAATTATCTTTTGATTAATTATTTGGGACCTTAAAATGTTTAATAGCTCTTGTTCTTCAAGCTGATCAGTTGAAAAGTTTTCACCAAAAATAGATTTGTATCTCTCTTCAACTCTCACAGTTGCATTATTAACATCCAATTGAGTAACTTCGATTCCATTCACATTTCCATAATTTGAAAAAAGAGTATTAAATGAGGACACACCAGTAAAAATAAAAGGTAGTGCGCACACTCCCACAATTACATAAAGTGTCTTTCCTGAAAGAAGATTTCTGAATGAATTCAACATGCTTAATATTAATTATTAAAACCAAAGAGAATCATACAAAAAAAAGGGGTGCAAAAGCACCCCTTTTACTAAATTAAAAGCTTAGATTAAGAGCCTTTTACTTTGTCTTTAAGACCTTTACCAGCTTTAAAACCTGGAACCTTTGATGCAGGAATATGCATTGGAGCTCCTGTTTGTGGGTTTCTGCCATCTCTAGCAGCTCTATGCCTTACAGAAAAAGTACCAAAACCAACTAGTGAAACTGAATCACCACTCCCAAGTGCACCACCAATGGCATCAAGTGTTGCGTCGACAGCTCTGGCAGCTGACGCCTTTGTTAGATCAGCAGAACTTGCAACTGCATCAACTAAATCAGATTTATTCATATTATCTCCTCTCGTTAGATATGATTGCTATAACCTATGTAAGTCGATATAGGTATAAATGTCAAGTTTATAAACCTATTGCTAGTGGGATTTTTGCTTAGGTACTGATGATTTAGGTTTAGATTTCAAGGTTGACGGACTTGATTTTAATTGCCGTTTTGATGATTTAGCTTTGGGCTCATCTGTAAGTGCAAGTGAAATTACTTCATCAATCCATTTAACAGGGTGGATTTGGAGAGCCTTCGTGATTTGTTTTGGAAACTCTTTTAACTCAGGAAAATTTTCTTCAGGAATAATTACTTGCTTAATGCCAGCGCGCTTTGCAGCTAGGAGCTTTTCTTTTAATCCTCCAATTTTTAAAACCTGACCATGTAGCGTTATTTCTCCTGTCATAGCTGTATCTGATCTTATGGGAATGTCGGTGAGAACCGATATTAAAGCCGTGCACATACCTATTCCGGCACTTGGGCCATCTTTAGGAGTAGCGCCCTCAGGTACATGAATGTGAATATCTAATTTTTCATGAAATGAGGGATTCAGTCCTAGAATTTTGGATCTTGATCTAACAACAGTCAGTGCCGCCTGAATAGATTCTTGCATGACGTCTCCAAGAGAACCTGTCTTAATGATCCTACCTTTTCCAGGAACTTTGGAGGCTTCAATGGTTAGCAGTTCCCCGCCAACTTCTGTCCAAGCTAACCCTGCAAGCTTTCCAATACTATCTTCCTTATCAGCTGTACCGAATTGGAACTTTCTTACACCGTTATACCTTTCTAAGTTTTTGGATGTGATATTGGTTTCTGGAAGTTTTTTACTACTCAGCTCAATTTCTTTAACAGACTTTCTTAGAACTTTTGAAATCTGCCTTTCAAGACCTCTTACGCCCGCTTCACGCGTGTAATATCTTATTAAATCTAAGATTGCTTTATCATCAAAATTAACTTCATTTGAAGCAAGTCCATTTCTTTCGAGCTGCTTTGGTATCAAATACTGTTTGGCAATATTTAATTTTTCATCTTCAATATATCCTGGGATTCTTATGATCTCCATTCTATCAAGCAGTGGGCCTGGAATATTTAAACTATTTGCTGTACAAACAAACATAACCTCAGACAGATCAAAATCAACCTCAAGATAATGATCAGAGAATGTAGAGTTTTGTTCGGGATCTAAAACCTCCAAAAGTGCTGAGGCAGGATCGCCACGAAAATCCATTCCCATTTTATCTATTTCATCCAACAAAAAGAGAGGATTTTTTGAATCAGCCTTAGATATCTTTTGAATAATTTTTCCTGGCATTGAACCTATATATGTTCTTCTGTGACCACGGATTTCGGCCTCGTCTCTTACACCACCTAAGGACATTCTTATAAACTTTCGATTGGTTGCATTTGCAATGGATTGACCTAAAGATGTTTTACCAACTCCTGGTGGACCAACCAAACAAAGCACTGGCGCTTTGAGTTTTTTTACTCTTTTTTGCACCGCAAGATATTCTAGGATTCTCTCTTTGATTTCCTCTAAGCCATAATGATCACTATCAAGTACGGATAGTGCATTTTTAATATTTGATTTAATCTTAGTTTTCTTTTTCCATGGCAAATTTGAGACCCAATCAAGATAAGACCTTACAACCGAAGCTTCTGCTGACATGGGCGACATTAGTTTAAACTTAGAAAACTCACTCATAGCTTTTTTTAGGGCCTCTTTTGGCATGCCAGATTTTTTTATTTGTGTTTCTAGTTGAGAAATTTCATCGCCCTCTTCTGAAATATCTCCCAATTCCTTTTGAGCAGCTTTGATTTGTTCATTGAGGTAGTATTCTCTTTGAGATTTCTCCATCTGTTTTTTTACTCTATCTCTGATTTTTTTATCTACATCAACCGCATCTATTTGTCCTTGTATCAAACTGATAAGCATATCTGCTCTTTTTGATAAATCCTCACATTCTAAAATAGATTGAGCATCTGAAATTGAAATAGGAAGATGAGATGCTACAGAGTCAATAACTCTTGTTACATCATCGAATGCATCAATGCTTGAAAGGACTTCAGGAGCTACTTTTTTTGTGACTTTAATAAAATCTCCAAACTTGCCTTTGATAAAGTTACATAAGTTTTTATTATCAGCAGGATCCAGCTGAGATTCAGGAATAATTTTTACTTGGGCTTTTAGAAAATCTTTTTCTTTTAGAGCTTTCAGGGCCTTGCATCTATGATCGCCCTCGACCAATAACTTTACTGTTCCATCAGGAAGCTTGATTAACTGCAAAATGGTGGCAAGGGTTTGAACTTTATAAATTTCATCAAATGAAGGATTGTCTATTGAGCCATCGATCTGAGTTCCTAAAAGAATCTTTTTGTTAGCAGCCATTGCTTGATTAAGAGCATTGATTGATGGCTCTCTCCCAACAAATAAAGTCGTAACATTACCTGGAAATACAACAACATCCCTTAATGGTAATAAAGGTAAATCATATTTAACTGCAGGCATAAATTTAAGAACCTGAAGAGGTTTTCTTTTTCGGAGTTTTATATACTTTTATTGGATCCGATTGTCTGGATGCTGCATTTTCATCAACAACAACTTTTTCAAGCTCTTCATTTGGAAGTTCAAACATTGTATCCATTAAGATTTCTTCCATGATTGATCTTAATCCTCTGGCACCAGTCTTTCTTTTAATCGCTTGACGGGCAACTTCTTTCAAAGCTGTTTCCTTAAAATCTAAATTTACGGAATCTAGATCAAATAAGTATTTATACTGATCAACCAAAGCATTTTTAGGTTCTTGTAAAATTCTTACCAACGACTCTTCATCAAGTTCATGTAATGTTGAAATTACAGGCAGCCTTCCAACGAACTCAGGAATTAAACCATACTTAACTAAATCCTCTGGCTCAAGCTGATCGACTAAATTTTGAACAGATGCATCTGTATCTTTAATAGCTGCTGAAAATCCAATACCTGATTTATCAGTTCTTTGTTTAACAACCTCATCGATACCTGAGAATGCTCCTCCACAAATAAACAAAATGTTTGATGTATCAATTTGAATAAACTCTTGTTGGGGATGTTTCCTGCCACCTTGAGGAGGAATTGATGCAACAGTACCTTCGATTAATTTTAATAATGCTTGTTGAACACCCTCACCAGAAACGTCTCTAGTAATTGATGGGTTATCAGATTTTCTAGCAATTTTGTCAATTTCATCGATGTAGACAATTCCGAGTCGAGCTTTTTCAGGGTCATAGTCACATTTTTGAAGAAGTTTTTGGATAATGTTTTCAACATCTTCGCCGACATAACCTGCCTCAGTAAGTGTTGTGGCATCAGCAATGGTGAATGGCACATTAAGAATTCTTGCAAGAGTCTGAGCTAGAAGTGTCTTTCCGCTACCTGTTGGTCCCAACAATAAAACATTACTTTTTTGGAGTTCAACAGCATCCTTGTTAGATTGATTTTTTAGCCTCTTATAATGATTATAAACTGCAACAGATAAAACCTTCTTAGCCTTTTCTTGACCAATCACATAGTCATCCAATTGGTTAAATATTTCCGCTGGGGACGGGAGCTCGTTTAGAGTATCTGGATCATCAGCTTTGATTTCTTCTTCAATAATATCATTACACAAATCAACACACTCATCACAAATGTATACACTTGGACCAGCAATTAGTTTTTTTACATCCTCTTGATTTTTACCGCAAAAAGAGCATGTTAGTTTTTGATTGTCGCTACTTTCCATCTTTAGTATCGTCTCTTGAATCTAGGATATCATCAATAATCCCATATGATTTGGCTTCATCAGCATTTAAAAAATTATCTCGATCAGTGTCTTGCTCAATCTTTTTAAGAGTTTTACCTGTATGTTTTGACAGAATTTCATTAACTTTTTGCTTCATCTCTAAGATCTCTTTGGCATGAATTTCTATATCAGATGCTTGGCCCTGAAAACCACCTAGTGGTTGATGAATCATCACACGCGAATTAGGAAGTGCAAACCTTTTGCCAGCTGCTCCGCCTGCTAATAAAAGAGATCCCATACTTGCTGCTTGTCCAACACACAAGGTAGCAACCTCTGGCTTAACAAACTGCATCGTGTCATAAATTGCAAGTCCAGATGAAATGATTCCACCTGGAGAGTTAATATAAATACTTATGTCTTTTTCAGGATTTTCTGATTCAAGAAACAATAATTGAGCAATTACTAAATTGGATATGTAGTCATCGATAGGTCCAGTAAGAAAAATTATTCTTTCCTTAAGCAGTCTTGAATAAATATCAAAAGCTCTCTCACCTCTGGGTGTTTGCTCAACAACCATTGGCACTAAACCGGAATTAAGAATGTCAGTTTTATGATCCATAATTATTTTATGTTGGCTAAATCTTTGAATTTTATTTCTCTTACCCTTGATTTAAGCTCATTTTTCAATTTTTCAATAAGCAGTTCTTCTAAAATGATCATTTTATAATTTTCGAGCTGTTTGGGTTGAGATTTAATCCATGTCTTAAATTGGTCTGGATCTTTATATTTTTTTGCTTCCTTCTCAACAAACTCATCAACCTTTTCTTGATTAACTTCCAATTTAAAAAACTTTACAAACTCACTAAACAGTAAATCCAATTTAACCCTTTTTTCTGCATTTTCTAAGAAAGTATCTAAGGGAAATAAATCCTCCGGCGCTTCATCAGCTTGTTGACCCATTCTCATTAATGAGTCTTTTCGCATTAGAGTGGCCTGCTCATTTATAACTGAACTAGGCGCAGAAAACTTATTTACCTCAAGTAACAAGTCATAGATAGATTCTTTTGTAAGAGAATCTTCTTGCTGCTTAACTTCTTGTTGCATTCTTTTTTCAATTTCTGCCTTAAAGTTCTGCTCATTTTTAACTTCTTCCATTGCCAAAGACTTATAAAGCTCTTCATTGATGGTTGCATTTTGCTTTTCTTGAACTTTATTTACTTTGATTAAGAAATTTGCATTTTTTCCAGCAAGATCACTTTTAAAATAATCGTCTGGAAATTTAACTTCTGCATTAAATTCATCATTTATTTTCTTACCGATAATTGCATCCTCAAAACCTGGAATCATGGATTTGGATCCTATTACCAGTGCAAAGTCTTTAGATGAATTTCCCTCAAACTCTTCACCGTCAACAGTACCTGCGAAGTCAATAATGACTTGATCTTTCTCTAAAGCAGCTCTGTCAACATCCTTCCAAGTACCATAGCGCTCCAAAATATCTGCTACAGCAAGATCAATATCATCACTTTCAATAGTAATCTTTGATTCCTCAAAAGACTTCCATCTAGTAAGTTTGGGTTTAAATTCTGGAAAAACTTCGAATTCTGCTGAATACACGATACCCTTTTTAGGATCCTCAGAATCGATGCTGATGTTAGGTGAAGACGCAGGTTTGATTTCTTTTTCAGCTATCTCAAGCGGGTAAGTTTCCTGAATTACTTCATTCAATACTTCATAGTGAATTGAAGGTCCATATTTTTGAACTAGCACATCGTTTGGTACTTTACCTTTTCTAAATCCATCAAGCTTTACGGTAGACCTAATCTTATTAAGCTTAGCCTGATATTTATCATCGTATTTTTTAGTCTCGACATTTACAGTCAACTTTCGATTTAGATCTTTGAGTTTTTTTAGTTTACTGGTCATAAGTTTATATCTAATTGATGGGGCGAGCGATGGGGTTCGAACCCACGGCCTCCGGAGCCACAATCCAGCGCTCTAACCAACTGAGCTACGCCCGCCATGCAAAAGGGTCACATTATAAGAGAAAAATCATATAATCTATACAATTAATGGGGGAGATTGGATGACAAAGCTTTCTATGCTCGAATCAACAAATCGTTTAATTGATAAAGCACTTAAGTATTCCGATGTATCGCCAGATATTGCTCATCGAATTAAAGTTCCTAATGCCACTTATTCAATTAATTTTGGGGTAAGGCTGCGCGATAAAATTCATACATTTACTGGTTGGCGATGTGTTCATTCAGAGCACATGGAGCCGGTCAAAGGTGGTATCAGATATGACCTTGATGCAAATCTTGAGGAAGTAGAGGCATTAGCAGCATTAATGACTTATAAAAATGCAATTATTGAAGTTCCTTATGGGGGATCAAAAGGTGGATTAAAGATTGATCCAACTGAGTGGACTGAAAATGAGTTAGAAAGAATTACAAGACGCTTTGCTCAAGAGCTAATTAAGCGAGATATGATTGATCCAGCAAGAAATGTCCCTGCTCCTGATATGGGAACCGGATCTAGAGAGATGGCCTGGATAGCAGACGAGTACAGAATCATGAATCCTGCAGATATAAATGCTAAAGCATGCGTAACGGGAAAACCTGTCGGTAAAGGAGGAATAGCAGGCAGGGTTGAAGCGACTGGCAGAGGTGTGCAATTTATTATTAGAGAATTTTTTAGAAATCCTGATGATTTAAAGAAATTGGAACTCAAAGGCACTCTTAAGAATAAAAAGATCGGTATTCAGGGTTTTGGTAATGTTGGCTATCATGCCGCTAAATTTTTACAAGAAGATGATGAAGCAAAAATTATTTCAATTATTGAGTTCAATGGGGGTCTAATAAATCCTAAGGGCATCAACGTCGAAAAAGCTAAATTATTTTTTAGTAAACATGGAACTTTTAAAAATTGTCCTGAGGGCAAGTTCCAAGAAAATACAGATAGTATGTTAACTGCGGAGTTCGATATTCTAATTCCGGCTGCGAAGGAAAATGTTATCGATCAAAAAAATGCTAAAAACATTAAATCTAAATTAATTGTTGAGGCTGCCAATGGACCAATTAGCTTTGAGGCTGATGAGATTTTAAATAAACAAGGTGTGATTATTATTCCTGATATTATTGCCAATGCTGGTGGTGTCGCGGTGAGTTATTTTGAATGGGTTAGGAATCTTCGTCATATTCGATTTGGCAGATTAGAAAAACGAAGAAATTTTACTCAACTTCAATCCATGATTGATGCAGTTGAAAGCATGACAGGAAAATCCATGCCCAAAGCATTTAAGGATAAATTTAATAATGGTGTTGAAGAAATCGATCTAATTCGCTCAGGACTAGATGACATGATGCGAGAAGCATACCAAAAAGTTCGTGATGTAATGATTGAATCCAAGATACCAGATCTGAGAACAGCAGCCTACAAAGCAGCCATTGATAAAATTGCAATTTCTTACGAAACGATTGGTCTATAAAGCTGTTGGGAATAAGACCGAATTATTATCAGATGAACTCCAAACATCATATTTATTCATGATCTGCTGAAACAAAGAAGAATCTTCAAATTGAGTCAATAGCTTGATAACTTTTAAGTATTTCTGATTAAAAAAATAATCATTATCGGCTATTTTAAACTGTCTAATAAAAGGTAATATTGAAATATCTAACAAGCTAACTTCGTCAGAAAAAATCCATTTACTGTTGGAGATATTTTTATCTAATGCACCTAAAATCTCATCACAGAAATCACGATGATTTTGAGGTTCTGTATTGTATCTTTGAGAGTATTTGTATCGATCTAAGTGATGCTTAAAGTCGGTATCAAATTCATGGATTGTTTTTAAAGCAAAATCTTGCTGCTCTAAATTTAGAACCATTAATTTTTTTGAGTTCTGAGATATAGCCCATTGGATAATCTCATTACTCTCCTCAATAACACGATCCTCTAGTTGCAGTACAGGCACAGTGCCTTTGGGAGAAATTTCTAGCATTTCAGTGGGTTTATTTTTTAAATAGACCTCTCTTAGCTCACACTTAATATCTGCAAGGTAAATAGCCATTCGCGCTCGCATTGCATACGGACATCTTCTGAATGAATAAAGAATCGGTTGCTTCATTTTTGTTCAACTTCCTTTTTTGAGCCAATGTGTTTTTGATTGCGACTTTTTGCAAGATCAATTTGCATTTGTCTGTCCGCATATCTTCTTTTTTGTTCCTCAGTCTTATGATCGAAACAATGGGCGCAACTCACACCACGAATAAAATTAGGAGATAACTTATCGTCTTCAGTGATTGGCATTCTGCATCCATGACATAAATCATATGAGCCTGGTTCAAGCTTATGATTTAGAGCCACCCTATCATCAAACACAAAACATTCTCCATTCCAGAGGGATTCCTCAGGCTTAACTTTTTCGAGGTAATTCAAGATCCCTCCTTTGAGATGATAAACCTTTTCAAAGCCTTTATCCTTTAAAAATGAGCTAGCTTTTTCACATCTAATTCCACCAGTGCAAAACATCGCAATTTTTTTATCTTTGGGTAGTTTAGAGCCTTCAGTTTCAGCCCACTCAGGAAATTCCCTAAAATTAGTTGTTTCAGGCTGAATAGCTCCCTCAAAACTTCCAATAGAAACTTCATAGGTATTTCTTGTATCCAATACTAGAACATCTTCGTCGGTGATGAGTTGGTTCCAATCTAGTGGATCAACATATTCACCAACTTTTTCTCTAGGATTAATTTCACAATTGCCAATGGTTACGATTTCTCTTTTTAATTTCACCTTAAGTCGAGGAAAAGGCATAAAATCAGCAGAAGAAACTTTAAAATCGCTCTCACTAAATAAATCTTTTTCAAATAAAAAATTTTTGAACTTATCAATACTCTTAGATGAGCCTGAAACAGTTCCATTGATACCTTCCTCAGCAAGTAGAACTGTGCCTTTAATGCTCAAACTTTCTAGAAATTCGTAAAACTCAGTTTGAAGTTCAGACAGCAAAGAAATCTTTGTAAATTTATAAAATGCTGCTATTGAAAAAACTTGGTCACCCATAATAAAAAATGGCGCGCCTGAAGAGATTCGAACTCCTGACCCACTGCTTAGAAGGCAGTTGCTCTATCCAGCTGAGCTACAGGCGCACTGGTCGGGGTAGTAAGATTCGAACTTACGACCACTCGCTCCCAAAGCGAGTGCGCTACCAGACTGCGCCATACCCCGAGGGTTGTGATATTAATGATAATAAAAGAAATAATCAATCTTCATTGCATATTAAATTTATGATGAGAAAATATCACTAATGTCATCAATTATTCTTAACGGTAAATCTCTTGCTAGCGATTTTGAATCTGAAATAAAAAAAGAAACCGAGCAACTGATTTCAAGGGGAATTACTCCCACCCTAGCTACCATTTTGGTGGGTTTAGACCCAGCATCTGCTACTTACGTGAAAATGAAACAAAGCACTTGTCAGCGATTAGGCATGAAATCTATTGCTGTTGAGCTAGATGAAAAAACGACCACTAGTGAATTATTAAATAAAATTCATGAGCTAAATAAAGATGATTCAGTTCATGGGATTCTGTTACAACACCCGGTCCCATCTCACATTGATGAACGCAAATGCTTTGATGCTATCGAATTAGATAAAGATGTTGATGGCGTTACCTGCTTAGGATTTGGTTCAATGACGATGCAAGAACCAGCCTATGGATCGTGCACTCCAGCTGGCATTATGCGAATGCTTGAGCATTACGATATCCCAATCGAAGGCAAGCATGCAGTGGTAGTTGGAAGAAGCCCTATTCTAGGAAAACCTATGGCAATGATGCTTCTGAACGAAAATGCTACTGTCACAATTTGTCATTCCAGAACAAAAAACTTACAAGCAATTGTTAAAGAGGCGGATATTTTGGTGGGCGCTGTTGGAGTTCCAAAACTCATAAAATCTGACTGGATAAAACCTGGGGCTGTTGTCATTGATGCGGGCTATCACCCTCAAGAAAAATGTGGTGATATTGATTTAAAAGGAATCGAATCTACAGCCTATGCTTTTACGCCTGTGCCTGGCGGTGTTGGTCCTATGACCATTAATACACTTATCTATCAAACACTCCTTTCAGCAAAAAAATTAGTCGAGTGAGTGTCCTTCCAGTAATTGTAGGTTACGGCGGAATTAATGCAGCCGGAAGGTCTGCAGGAGATTATGCGCTTAAGCGGATGGTTTATGAAAATTTATCCAACACCGAAAAGATTAAAACCATCGAATCCTTAGCCCAATTAACGAGCAATCCCGATGAAAAGTATAATTTAAATAATTCGCTTATCAGAAAACTTTCAAAAAATTTCTTTGAAGAAGTTTCTTACAGAAATCCAAGCCTGCCTGGTTTAGCAGCTGGACAGCTGCCAACAGGATTTAACCCAAGCGACACATACAACGCAAGACAACATCCAAGGTCTTTAGCTATGTCAATTTTTGCTGCCTCTGATGCACTTAAAAGCATTGGTCTAAATTGGGATGAAGTTTCTGCAAAGGTGGGTCCAGAAAATGTTTCGTGCTTATCAGGGTGCGCAATCTCAACTGCTGATAAATTTGGTATGGGAGGTTTTTACCAAGCACAGCTTTCTGGAGCAAGAACTACCAGCAAACATCTTGCTATGTCTCTGGGAGAAATGAGCGCAGATTTTGTACATGCATACGTCCTTGGCTCCATGGGTGTCACTGGAAATCACACCGGTGCATGCGCAACCTTTCAATATAACCTCAGCATGGGTATTGATTTAATTAATTCTGGGCAATCAAAAATATGTTTTGTGGGCGCTGCTGAGAGTGGCTTGGTGCCAGAGGTATATGAGGGTTTTGCTGCAGCAAAGGGGTTGGCAGAAGATAAGAATCTTATCAACTTACAGGCACAGCTGAATGAAGATACTGAGGAAGTAAATTACCGAAAAGCATGTCGACCTTTTGGTGAGAATGTTGGAATGTCTATTGGTGAGTCTGCTCAATTTGTAGTCCTGATGGCAGATGATCTGGCGCTCGAGTTAGGCTGCAATATTTACGGTGCTGCTTTGTCGTCTCATATCCATGCTGATGGATATAAAAAATCTATTTCCGGTCCGGGTGCGGGCAACTATATTACGATTGGAAGAGTTCTTAACGAAGTAAGTGATGCATTTGGAACAGATGCCCTTAATCGAGTTTTAGTGCATGCACATGGAACTGGCACTCCCCAAAACAGGGTTACTGAATCACATATTCTATCCAGTCTTGCCAATGCATTTGGTATTGCAGCTATGCCAGTGACTGCAATTAAGTCCCATTTAGCACACTCATTGGCAGCGGCTGGAGGAGATCAACTAACCTCCATGCTAGGTTCATGGCAACTGGATATTGTCCCAGGTATTACATCCACCCCTGAACTTGCGGAGAATGTTTATAAATCTAATTTAAGTTTTTTACTCAAGAATCAACAGATAGAAAAAACAGAATATGACTTTGCAATATTAAATGCGAAAGGCTTCGGAGGTAATAATGGCACTTCCCTGATCATGTCACCATTGAAAACTACCGAAATTCTTCAACAAAAACATACTGGAAAAAAATGGAAATCATTTAAAAAAATTCAAGAAAATACAATCAATGAACTTGAAAATTTTGATACTGAATTAAGAATGCAACCGCCCATTGCGAGGTATAAATTTGGAGAAGGAGTGATTGATGGTGAATCTGAACTAGAGTTCTCAAATTCAGACTTGATTATTAAATCTAACAATCAAAAAATTAGTATTAAGTCTGAGCTACCATACAAAAAATTCCTTAAGAAGAAATAAGCATATCTAATTTTTAGATGTTTACTTAAGCTGTTTGATTAAATCCTTGAAAAATTTCACTTAGTGGCAATCCATTAATAGCCTCTAAACTTCCTTTGACCTCACTAAAAAGCTGATGACCATTTTCTTCATACTTATAAGCCCCGCATGCAGAGAAAGGTTGGTCTAAATTAACGTAATTTTGGATTTCACTTAGGCTTAACTCTCGCATTTTCATGGTACAGATAATTTCCACCTCATGAATAACTGAATTATCTTTAGAAAAAACATACTGACCAATCAAATAATGTGTTTTACCGCTTAGTTCTTTTAACTGATGAATTGCACGATCCACAGTTCTTGGTTTTGAAAAGATTTTATTTTTCAGTAAGCATATTTGATCGCATCCTAAAACCAAATGATTGGGAAATTTATGATTGATGCTTAAAGATTTAGCCTTGGCTAATTCATAACATAATTGAGCTGGCTCCATTCCTTGAAGTGTTTTTTTTAAAGCATCTTCATCTGCTGTGGGCGAATAAAATTTTATTGAGCTATCGAACTTTGATGCTAATTTCCTTCGAATCTCAGATGTGGAGGCTAAAATCAGTGAATGATTTTCCAATTAATTTTTTGATAAATTAATAAATGATAAGAATTCGTTTCTTGTAACTTGATTTTCTTTAAAAACTCCTTTCATACAGCTTGTTACCGTTGTTGATTCTGTTTTATGAACACCTCGCGTAGACATGCATTGGTGGCCGGCGTCAACGACAACAGCTACACCTTTAGGATTTAAAACATTTTCAATGGTAGTAGCTATTTGCGAAGTCATCGTTTCTTGCGTTTGAAGCCTTTTACCAAAAACGTCAACTATCCTAGCTAACTTACTTATTCCTACAACTCTATTGTTGGGTATATAACCAATATGAGCTTTTCCTAAAATTGGAACCATATGATGTTCACAATGAGATTCAAGGCGAATATCTTTGACAATAACCATCTCATCATAACCTTCGACTTCCTCAAAGGTTTTTCTTAGAATTTCTTCAGGATCCTGTTCATATCCCTCAAAAAACTGCATATATGCATTAACAACTCTTTTTGGGGTTTCAATTAAGCCCTCTCTATTTGGATCATCGCCAGCCCATTCAATTAATGTTCTAACAGCATCCATAGCTTTTTCTCTTGATGGTTTATTCGAAGTAGCATTGTTGGAAACTGCTTTCATCGGCTTTTTAACATCTGGTTTATTCATAGTGGGCACATTATAACGACTAAAAAGTCTAATTTTAAAGGCCAATGCCTAATTAATTTGATATTGTTGGTTCTTCTTCTGAAGATGCATTATCACTGGATTCAGGAATAACTTTTTCAATATCATCATTACTTTCGATATCATCATCCTGATCAAATGGAAAAGGCTTCTGTTCAGTTTTGTAGGTTAAGTATTCAAAACTCTCTGTTAAGAAACTAATTAGCCAGTTGGTAATGTTTTTAATTTGATTATTTGGTGAACCTGCAATTAAATGAAATAAAAACTGCAAGAAAATCAAGATTAGAATCAAAGGTAGTGCGATAATTTCTATTATTAACGAATATACAACCATAAACAGCAGGCGGATCCACTTGCTAGGTTTTAACAGTTCTTCTTTTTTTATCTCATTCATTTCCAATTCCTCCAGCAAATTCTACATCAAGATGGCCTGGATGACTTATTAAATCATCCATTAATATATTTGGGTTTGCATTTTCAAAAACTATTTTATGTAAGGCATTTACTAGTGGCATTGCTAGATTATTATTATTAGCCTCTTCATAAACAACTTCGAGTGTTCTTACACCTTCGGCGACCTGCCCAATTGCTGCTTTGGCCTCTTCAAGGCTGTCGCCTTTTGCAAGCCTTCTTCCAAGCGAAAAGTTCCTTGAGAGTTTTGAGGTACAGGTAGCGACCAAGTCACCCATTCCAGCTAAACCTAAAAAGGTTATTGGATTGGCTCCTTTATGAACAGCAAACTTACTCATCTCAGTCATGCTTCTAGTGATAATTAAACCTATGGCATTTTCACCAACATCTAACTCATCTCCTATGCCACAACAAATGGCATAAATATTTTTTAGAGCACCTGCATACTCAACCCCTTTTACGTCAGCACTTTCATAAATCTTAAATTTCTCACTCTCTAGCGCGTTCTTGATTAATGCTTTTAATTCAGCGTTATGGGAGGCAATTACTGAGCCAGCTACCTTTTCATTCGCAATTTCCTTAGCTAAATTTGGTCCACTTAGAACCCCAAATTTATCGCCAATGATTGTATCTAGTTCATGAGAGATGATTTCTGTCATACTTCGCATGGGATTTTTGGCAATTGCTTTGGTGCATGAAACAACATACATGTTGTCCTCAACAAGAGGTTTGAGTCGTTTAATAATATTTTCAAAGATTGTGCTTGGCGTTGCGACTAATACTAGATCAGCCTCTGAAATGCATTGTTCTAGGCGCTCGGACGCAATGATTTTCTCAGAAAGTTTTAGCTCCGGATGATACGTAGCATTGGCCCCCTCAGCATTAATTCTAAGAGCTTGCTCTGTATCTCTTACCCAAAGAGAGGTTTCAAAGCCATTTGAAGCAGACAAATTGGCAAGTACAGTCCCAAAACTGCCGCCTCCCAAAACAGCGATTTTTTTATTCATGCTTATCAGATCAGAAATTTATCCAGCTGCCTCAAATACTTTGAAGGATCTTTGGGAGATCCCCCTTCAGCAATAATTGCATAATCCAGTAGAAATTTACTGAAATTACTAAATTCTCTCCCCTCGAGCGTATCAAGTTTTTTTATCAGTTTGTGCTTAAGGTTTATTTCAAGGCTAGGTTTCGAATCTGGAATTTTTTGCCCTGCTGATTCAAGAATTTTACGCATTTGAATGCCAGGATCATGCTTTGCAGTGACCAATCTTGCAGCTGAATCAACCAGTCTGCTGCTTACGACAACCTCTGCAACCTCATCTTTTAGCTTGCTTGTAATTCTTTCAATAAGTTTCTCATTATCCTTTGATAATTTGGGTTTAGATTCAGCATCGTCAAAATCTGCTTTAGCGGCATTCACCAATTCTTTGCCATTATATTCGGAAAGGGTTGTCATTAACCATTCATCAATACGATCCGTAAGTAATAAAACTTCGGTATCAGCCTTTTTTAGACTTTCAATATGCGGTGAATTCAATGCTGCTTCATAGGTATCTCCAAGACAGTAATAAATCTTATCCTGATCTTTATCCATCCTTTCAATATAGCTGTCTAGATCAACATTTACTTCACCATCATCATTCTTACTTGAAGTAAAGATAAATAAACTTGCAATTTCATCTTTATTTTCATAATCCTCAGCAGGACCCTCTTTAAGCGCAAGACCAAATTCATGCCAAAATTCTTGATAGGTACTCATGTCATCTTTTTTAAGTTTTTTTAGAGCATCTAAGACACGTTTGGTTAGAGCTTTTTTGATTGAATCAACCAAGGGATGTTCTTGCAAGATTTCCCTGGAAACATTAAGGGGTAAATCGCTTGAGTCAATGACCCCCTTAACAAACCGTAAATAAATGGGTAGGAAATGCGCTGCATCATCCATGATAAAGACACGCTGAATAAAAAGCTTTAAGCCTTTAGGGGTATCACGATTCCATAAATCAAAGGGTGATTTCTTTGGAATGTAAAGAAGGTTTGAATACTCCTGCTTGCCTTCAACTTTATTATGAATCCACAACAAAGGATCATCAAAGTCGTGACTTAGATACTTATAAAATTCTTTATACTCATCTTCTTTGACGGACCTTTTTGATTTTAGCCAAATTGCTTCATTATCATTTAATCTCTTTTTCTCCATGCCTTCAGCCGATAGGTAGATTGGGAAATTAATGTATTGTGAGTATTTTGAAATTATGAAACTAACTCTGGATTCATCAATAAACTCTTTATTTTCATCATTTAGATAAATTATGATGGTGGTTCCATGATCATCTTTAGATTTTTTTGAAAGTTCGTAAGTGTCTTCTCCAGAACTTTTCCATAAATGTCCATCATCCTCTTTATCTATTGCAGATTTCGAATGGACTTCAACTTCTTTTGCAACCATAAACACAGAATAGAAACCCACTCCAAATTGGCCTATTAACTGCGAATCTTTCTGTTTATCTCCGGTAATACTACTTAAAAAACTTGCAGTTCCAGATTTTGCAATGGTGCCAATATTTTCTATTAGCTCGGCTTCAGTCATGCCAATACCATTATCTGAAATGGAGATGATATTGTTTTTTGGATCCAGGCTAATGCTGATAGCGTAATCGCTTTGAAGTGAGGAGTCCTCGAGTGATTTAAATCTTAATTTATCAAGTGCATCTGATGCATTAGAAATCAATTCTCTAAGAAAAATCTCTTTATTTGAATAAAGAGAGTGAATCATCAGCTGAAGTAACTGTTTGGTCTCGGTTTGAAAAGCTTTAGTTTTTGGTCTGGCCATAATTATCCCTATGTTGATACTTATATAGTGCTTGAGATCATGAGTTCAACTCTTAGTTACCCTTTCTTGATTCCCTTCGATGCTCACCTCTGCACTTTTTGCTGCAAAATTGTACATTATCCCAATCTTTTTCCCATTTCTTTCTCCAATTAAAGAGTTTGCTGCATTGCAAACAAGTTTTGGAGGGTAAATTGAGTTTTTTGTGCAAAGTTAACTTATAAAGAAAAGAAAATAAGAATCGATGAAATAAATATAACTGCTGTGCAATAAACGCTTAAGCCATGCAAATAACTAAAAGTTTTAGACCAATCCCTATCTCTCGCTGCATTGGTTGCAGGAATCACGATAAAACCAATGGCTGCATGGATAGCATTAAAAATAGATAAGTACCAAACATAAGCTGTTGTTTCATTAAACAAAGCGTAAATCAGAACTGGAAAAGAGAAAATTAATAGTCCTAGGTAATACCTTGGGAAGATTTTTCTGAGGAATTTTGAAGATGATTCATCATCCAGCACACTAAAAATGATAGGGGTGGTAAGAGCAAGATGCGTCAATACAATTCCTGCCTGAAATACGATGGTTAGTTTTAATATCTCCATACTCAATACAGCGCACAATGGCGGACCGGACGGGACTCGAACCCGCGACCTCCTGCGTGACAGGCAGGCATTCTAACCAGACTGAACTACCGGTCCGCGATAGTTCCCGAATAATATCTATTTAAAAATTTTCTGCAAGTATTCTTGATGGTTAAATTTAAAAAAATTGATTTTTTCATAAACATCTGACATCCTTTTGGGAATAAAAACTTCTTTAAGGGGGAGTTTTTAGTTTATAAACTAAAAATAATAGGAGTAAACATGAAATATCTATTAGCTTTAGTCGGTGTCGTTGCAATGCCTAGCTTTGCAGCTGATCTTTCGACTAACGATATGACAGGTATTACTTTTTGGCTAGTAACTGCTGCAATGTTGGCAGCTACAGTCTTTTTCTTTGCTGAAAGAGATGTAGTCAAAGGTAAATGGAAAACTTCACTTTCAGTAGCTGGTTTGGTTACTGGTGTGGCGTTTTGGCATTATCTATACATGAGAGGTGTTTGGGCTGATACTGGCACATCACCAACTGTGTACAGATATATTGACTGGTTGATAACAGTGCCTCTACAAATAATTGAATTTTATTTGATACTGAGGGTTTGCACTAATGTGGGTTCTGGATTGTTCTGGAAACTTCTTGTTGCATCACTTGTTATGCTTATTGCAGGTTTCTTAGGTGAAATCGGATCTGCACCAGCATGGCCAGCGTTTATAGTCGGGATGATAGCTTGGTTATACATTATCTATGAGGTGTTCTCTGGTGAAGCCGGACAACTCAATGCCTCTAGTGGTAATGCTGCGGCTCAAAGCGCTTTTAGTACTATAAGATTAATTGTAACTTTTGGATGGGCTATTTATCCAATAGGTTATATCTTAGGTGTTGGAAGTAATCCTGATATGGCAAATGCAAACATAATCTATAACCTTGCTGATTTTATTAATAAAATTGCGTTTGGTTTAGCGATATATGTTGCTGCCGTAAGCGATTCAGACTAATTTAAATTTGTTTGATGAAGCCCGGATTTATCCGGGCTTTTTTTTGGCTGGTGGGTGATGACAGGCTCGAACTGCCGACCCTCTCGGTGTAAACGAGATGCTCTCCCAACTGAGCTAATCACCCGAAAAAAGTTCGTTCATCTGGTTTTCCATTGCTTGGTAATCCCAGAAAGCACGTAATGATACTATTTTATTATCTGAATTAACACGGTAAATGACGATCATCTTTGTCTTAATCTCAGCACCATTTATTTTATTGGTTATATGCACAAAGTTAGCGCACTCATCACCACACGGAATAGATTCTTTGATTTCAAATATTAAATCTCCATTGGCAATAACGTTATCGTAAAAGGCCTCAATTGCTTCCAATCCCTTGTGCCCCTCTCCAGAAGGATCTAATGGACTAACTCCAATAGGATCTTGCACAACCGCATTTTTCGCAAATAAACTTAACCACTTAGCTTTGTCTTTACCGACGGCATACTCTCTTGATAAAAACCCTAATTCTTGTGCTTTAGTTTTTGCTTCCATTTGTTAACTCCAATCTAGCCAAGTATATTCCAGTCAAAGCAAGTACACCAAACATCGATTGAAAGATCGTAAGCCATTCCATCATGATCAGTGCGCCTAAAATAGTTGCCGTAATAGGCTGCATCAGTAATCCAATTGCAGCAAAGGATGCTTTCACTTTTGGCATACCAATAGTAATAAAGTATTGCCCCCCTACCTGGCAAAGGACTGCAAGAGCAATTAAGTTGAGCCATCCATTAATTTCAGTTGGCATATATACAGAGGATTCAGCAAATGCTGCAGGCAAAGAAAACAACCCACAGAAGAAAGTCGTATAAAGAATGACTTTAGTTGGGCTCTCATGACCTAATCGAGAAATTAAAATCAAATAGGCTGCATAAAAAAAAGCTGCAATCAGTGATATAACATCACCAAAGATAGAGCTTGGAGTTTGATCGGGTGAACCAATTATCAAACCAAATACACCTAAGTAAGTAATAAGCATCGCTAGAATTAACTTAATAGTTATGGCTTCTCTGAGGATAAAAAAACCAAATAGGGCCACATAAATAGGTGCAGTATTTACCATAATCGTAGCATTAGAAATGGATGTAAATTCAAGACTCCAATGCCAGCCGGTCATATCAATACAAAATGCAAGTCCTGCAATTACAGCAATCAAATAAGTTTTTCGCTCTTTTAATCGAAAAGGATTTTTTGAGTCTAAATAAAAATTTAAAACCAATAAAAAGGGTAATGCTAAAAACATTCTGTAAAAAAGAACCCAGCTTGGACTCAGCTCGCTGAGTCTTACAAAAATGGGTGCAATCCCAATTAGTGCGGCACCAAATGCAAGAATTAAAAAGGCAGCAACTGAATGTTTTTGAATTTGCATCACGATATACTAGCTTAGAAAATATCAAATATGGACGAGAACAATAATTTTATTTCCGTCGGTGAACTCAACCGTAAAGCCAAGCACCTACTCGAATCTGAGCTAGGTACAGTTCAGGTGGTTGGAGAAGTATCTAACCTTGCAAAGCCCTCTTCTGGGCATATGTATTTTACCCTTAAAGATGAAGATGGGGCTGTGAGGTGTGCGATGTTTAGAAATCAAAATATTCGTCTTAACTTTGCTCCAGAAAACGGAGACTTATGTGCGGTGGAAGCTCAAGTTAGTCTTTATGCACCTAGGGGTGACTATCAACTCATTGTTAGTCGAATGGAACCCTACGGTGAAGGGAACTTAGCCAAACAATTTGAATTATTGAAAGCCAAACTTGAAAAAGAAGGTTTATTTGATCATGCTCTCAAACGCGAAATTCCAAAATACCCAATCCATGTCGCTGTAGTGACCTCCTCCTCTACAGCAGCCTTTCAAGACGTAATGACTACCGTTGAACGAAGAGCAAGAAATACGCAGCTCACCATCGTAGAAGCCACTGTCCAAGGCGATACAGCTCCTAGAAGTTTAATAAATGCGCTCGAACAAATAGAGGCATTTAATGCAAATAACCCAAGCAATGCATTTGATTTAATTCTTATGTGTCGTGGAGGAGGTTCAATTGAAGATTTATGGTGCTTTAACCATGAGGACTTGGCTCGAAAGATCCATCGTTTAGACATTCCACTTATTTCAGCGGTGGGTCATGAAATTGACTTCACCATTTGCGATTTTGTTGCTGACTTGAGGGCGCCCACGCCCACAGCAGGTGCAGAAATTGTTACTGAGTATTATTATCAATCACTCGAACTCTTGAATGAACTCCAAGAAAAGATTAAGAAATCTTTTCAGGCATCCATCAATGATGAACAGCAAAAGATTGCTCTTTTAAAAGCTCAACTTAAATCACCTCTCTCCGTAATTAAAGAGCGAGCTCAGGCCATTGATTCCATGGAGTTAAAAATTTTCCAAAATGTAAAAAATGCACTTAAAGATAAGCATCAGGCCATTTCTATTAATCAGACTTCCTTGAATCAGCTAACGCCTTCAAAAAAAATTAGAGAATTACGATTGCGCTTCATGCAGCTGACTAAAGAATTTAAAGGTAAAATTGCGCGCAGACTTGAGGATCACCTTACTCAACTTAGTGGAATTGAAAAAAGACTCCATGCAGTTAGCCCATATTCTATTCTTGATCGCGGTTACTCAATTGTTACTAACTCTAACCAAGAAATTATAAAAAATGTTGATCAGGCTAAGCCCTCAGAGAAGCTCTCTGTAAAACTTTCAGATGGTGAACTATCGGTGGAAGTATCAAAGTGAAGTACTATCTTAAAGTTTTACTCCTGTTGAATTTCATAAATCCAATTAATGCTGAAACCTTAACTTTTAAAAGTGGGGAGCTAGCTGCTGTTAGCATTAGCGGAGAAGATGGATCTGGAACTCTTATCAAATCAAATAGTCAAATTAAAAAAATTCTAGCTTTCCCTTTTGTTGCAAATGATAAAACCATTACTGATGAGGATATCAAAGGAGCAATGAAGATTGAATACATTAACTTTGGTGAATCTCGCATCACCATTGCAGATGCCTCGAAAGTAAATCTAAGTGCATCAGACCAGCAACGTGCAAATAAAGAAGCACTATTAATTCGTGAAGCACTTACAAAAAATGATTCAACCCTAACACCCTCATTTCAATTTATGAGACCCGTTGCAGGAATTGTAACTTCACCATACGGTAAACAGCGATACATTAATGGGCAGAAACGTTCCGTTCATTTGGCGCTTGATATGAATGGTAAAACTGGGGATCCCATCATTGCTCCCTCAAAAGGCAGAGTTGTTTTGATAGGTGATTTTTTCTATACAGGCAACACGGTAATTTTAAGTCATGGTGAGGGACTTTATACATCCTATGCACACATGGATGAAATTACCACAGATCTTGGAAAAATTATTCAACAAGGTAATCAAATTGGAACCGTTGGAGCTACCGGAAGAGTTACAGGGCCACATTTACATTGGACCGTTTATTTTAAAGGTAACAAGATTAATCCTGAGTGGTTAATTGAAGAAGGTTTTTTAAAAACTCTTTTGAAGTGAAGATAGGATCTCTTCTATAGCTGTTGCATCGATTGGTCTTTTGCTTGCAAATACAACCTCGCCATTGGGATTAATAAAAAATGTAGCAGGTAGTGATTGAGGGGTCTCAATACCCCAGATAGTTTTAGGGTGCGTCAATAGCGAAGGATATGTGTGGCCAAATCGATCAAGCTGCTCTTCGAGCTCTTCGCCCTCCAAACGATCAAAATTAAATCCAAAGACTTTGATGTCAGGATTTAAATTTGAAAATTTAGCAAGCTCAGGAATTTCTTTAAGGCATGGCGGACACCAGTCTGCCCAATAGTTCACAATCACCCAATGACCTTTAAGAGATTCTGAGGATATTGAGCGGGTATCATGTAAATCTATGTCGCCTTGTGAGCAAGACAGCATCACGAGCAAAACAGTATACAAAGATATTTTTTTACCATTCATCAAAGATGCATTGTAAGATTGTTGCATGAATGATCAATACCTATTGATACTTTTTTATTCAGCTTCTGGGAGTGTAAAAAATCTTGCGCATGCCATTGCCGATGGTGCTGAAGCCTCTGGAATGCCAACTAAAATTAGGACTGTTCCCAGGGTATCACCTAACTCAAAAGCAACTGAGCCTGAAGAGCCTGTTGAGGGTGAAATCTATTGCACAAAAGAAGAGCTCCAACATTGTTCAGGCCTTGCTATAGGCTCGCCTACAAGATTTGGTTCCATGGCAGCTCCAATGAAGCATTTTCTTGATTCAACCGGTGATTTATGGGCTGCGAATGCATTGGAAAATAAACCAGGGATGGCATTTACATCAACAAGCTCGATGCATGGTGGGCAAGAGATTACTTTGTGGAATATTCTAACTTACATGCTGCATCAAGGGATGATGATTATTGGTGCGCCCTACTCGATTGATGCGCTGCATCAAACGAAAAGTGGTGGCACACCTTATGGAGCAAGTCATGTAAATACAGCAGGGCCTGCACTAACTAATGATGAGCGTGCTATAGCAGAAGCTGCTGGTAAAAGATTGGCACACACGATAAAGCAGGTGTCTTAGATGATACTTTCGAATTTGAAGTTATTTAGATTAGGAATGCTCTTTTTTATCCTTTTTGCATTAATAAAAACTAGTATTATTAAAGAATTGAGCCCACTTTTTTGGATCTGGGTTACCCCCTTGCTTATTATTGAGCTTGTCTCATGGATTTATCCATCTAAAAAATTTTTCCAATCTGTTGGGTTTGTTTTACTGATGTATTTTATGTTTGATTCGTTATCTGTTTTTGGTGTTCCAAATGTTTCTGTTTTTGAGATTATTGAAGTCTCGATGATTATCATCCTCTTTGTTAACAGCGTCTTTATTGCATCGACGCTAAAGGTAAAGTAAATTAATCAGCCTTTTTAAAAAAATTAGAATATTTTTATGCAAAAATTATCACTACCATTAATCTTAATATTTACTGTAAGTCTCTCTGCTGAGCCACTTATTATTCAGCCAGGACTCCCTGGGACTGTATCTAAAGAAATTAATTCCGAAGAAGCGATAAATATTGCTAATACTGGGTTTACTAAAGATGATACGGTTTTCATGAACCACATGATCGTTCATCATCAACAAGCGCTTACACTTTCTAGACTTGCACCTAATCGAACCAATACCCAAGAAATATTAGATTTAGCTGGAAGAATTGACGTTTCTCAGGAGGATGAGATTTCATTCATGCAAGGCTGGCTTGAAGAACGAAATATTGAAGTTCATGCCTATATGTCTATGCATCACATGAAAATGATGGGTATGGCCAGCGATCAAGATATTGCAGAGCTTTCAAACAGCAAAGGCATGGAATTCGATGAATTGTTTTTAAGATTAATGATTGCTCACCATGAGGGTGCATTGGATATGGTGAAGGAGCTTAAAAGACAACCCGGCTCTGCTTATGATCCTTTAATGTTTGAATTTGTTTCAGATTTATCTAATGACCAAGGCGTTGAAATTGAGAGAATGAATACTCTTCTAACTGGTCTTTCAAAAGATCCAAGAGCATCCCTCAAAGGCGGCCTGTACCATGCCGAGGAAGCCATTCTGAATTTAGACCTTGTTCAATCTTTAAAAAAACCTGCAGGCTTTTTTGATCCCTCTAACCCATTAAATGAAAGGTTATCCAATGAGGACAAAGAGGATGAAGAAGAAAAACCGCTTGCTGAACGCTCAAGAAACAGTCGATCTCCAATGCTAAGTTTCTCGAATACAGATATGGCTTTTAGCGGTAACGTTATGGTTGCTGGTAGTTATCATGGATTTAATATCTATAATTTAGATAATCAAGGTCATGCCAAATTGGTCTCTTCGGTAATTTGCCCTGGAGGTCAAGGCGATGTTTCGATTGTAGGTAATCTTTTGATAATGTCGGTTGAGCAAAATCGTGGAAGAATCGATTGTGGTCTTCAAGGGGCAGGCACGGAACCAAATCCAGACAGGTTTAGAGGTATTAGAATTTTTGATATTTCAGATTTAAAAAGACCCCAACAAGTTGGTGCAGTCCAAACATGTCGTGGGTCGCATACGCATTCAGTTGTCAGTGGTCCAGATGAAAATGGCATCATTATTGTTTATAACTCAGGAACTTCAAGCGTTAGAGATCAAGAAGAGCTTGAAAGCTGCTTTGAAGCCATCCCGGGTGACAATCGTACCGCCCTCTTTCGAATCGATGTCATAGAGATTCCTGTTGCCGATCCGTCGCAAGCCAAAATTGTTAAAAGTCCGACTGTGTTTGCTGATCCTGAAACTGGCGCATTAGCAGGCTTATGGAGAGGTGGAGATCACGGAGATGATACGCAAGACACTTCAAGAACCGATGAATGTCATGACATAACGGTATTCCCATCAAAAAATCTTGCAGCCGGAGCCTGCTCAGGCAATGGAATTTTATTTGATATTTCAGATCCTTATAATCCTAGGCGCTTAGATGTAGTAACGGATGTGGGTTTTGCTTATTGGCATTCTGCTACCTTTAATAACGCTGGAGATAAGATTGTCTTCACCGATGAATGGGGTGGCGGTGGCAGACCACGTTGTAGAGCCTGGGATCCAATGGATTGGGGTGCAAATGCTATCTACGATATTGTTGACAATAAACTGGTTTTTAAAAGTCATTACAAAATGCCTGCGCCACAAACTGAAACAGAAAACTGCGTCGCTCATAACGGCTCCATCATACCCATCCCTAACCGTGATATTTTTGTCCAAGCTTGGTATCAAGGCGGTCTTTCTGTTATGGATTTTACCGATTCTGAAAATCCGATAGAGATAGGTTATTTTGATCGTGGACCCATTTCCGAGGAACAACTCATCAGTGGAGGTTATTGGTCAACATATTATTACGAGGGCAAAATTTACGGGACAGAAATTGCTCGAGGCATTGATGTTTTTGAGATGATCCCAAGTCAATTCATTACCCAAAAAGAAATTGATATGGCTGCTAAAGCCTATCCTGCAGTAGGTGATGAAAGATTGTTCAACCCGCAACAACAATTTCCACTTACTTGGCCAAAATAAATAGTTGGAAGTTTATTGACAAGTTCTAAATGTAAAGTAAACTTTACATGTCAAATAAACTTTACATTATAAATTATGGCTAAAATTACTCACCGTGGAATGTGGATCAAGATTAGTTCTCTTAATCCTGAGGATAAAAAAAACTACTTAACATCAATGGCTCTTTTTATGATTGGTGCCTTTGCATGGGGTGTCCACCTTGCGTCTGTGGGTTTTTTTAATGATGTACCTGATACCGAAAATGCGACCTCCTCGGTCTATAACTTTGCAAGATTAATAGTGGTTGTCTCGTGGGCAATCGCAACCCTTTTTTACATTAAATTTTTAAAAACTCAAGATGAGCTAATTATTAAATGGCATGAATTTATTGGGAGTTGGGGTGCAATAGGTTTTCTTAGCTTTGGAATGATGATGTCACTTTTATCCCCCTATCTAAACTTTAAACCTGGATTTTATGAACTTTTCCTAGCCTTTTGTGCGGGAACGGTGATTGGTGGACTTAGGTTTCACAACAAGTATTTAAGTGAATGAAAAATAACATTCAACAACTAAGAAAAACTATGCATCTTAGTCAGGAAGATTTGGCTGCCAAGACAGATGTCAGTCGCCAGACCATCAATTCGATTGAGACCGGCAAGTTTGATCCATCACTTCCCTTAGTTTTTAAGCTTTTAAAAACTCTAGACGTGTCACTTGAAGAGTTATTTATTTTTGAGGAATGAAACTATTTTTAAGTTAAGGAAAAAGATATGGGAATAATTATTGGCGTTTTAATGCTGACTTTAGGAATTTTGTTTCTGCATGAAATTATCCTAAGCGTTTTTGGTTTAATGTTTGGACTTCTGATTGCCTCTCTTGCAATCCTTATTAGTATTGTGAGTTTCACTTTTGTTGTGGCCACGATGGTGATCATTGGAGTCTTATGTTTGATGGGTTTAATTATTAGCATTTTAATTTAAGGAGAAAAATATGGATGCACTAAAATCTATTTTTAGTTGGCTTGGAAAGTTTTTAGAAAAAACAAGGGTTGTGCTTCTCAATGTTGCAACTGCATTTATTTTAATTGTTATTACCGTTGCAATTATGGGCGGTATTTTTGGTGGTGATACTGAAATAGACAAAGAAGGAAAAGTTGTCTTTTTAGATCCAGCTGCAGTTATCACGGATGAAGAAGCTTTCGCAGATTCTCTATTTGCTAATACAGATGTCAATCAAATGACGTTTAGAGATTTTGAAGACCTTGTGAATGAGTTGGCTGATGATGAAGAAATAGCTGCTATCGTCATTGATTTTAGCTCAACTGGATTTGCTGGACCCACTACACTACTTAATGTCGCAGGATTGATGAAAAAGCTTCAGGCCTCTGATATAGAATTGATTGCATACTCAGATTATTTTAATACGCCTGCTTACCTAATAGCTTCTTATGCCGATGAAATATGGGGACATTCAAGTGGTTCATTTGGATTGAGAGGTCCAGGTGGATACAGGCCCTATCTTAATGAGCTGCTTACAAAGAATCTTAAATTCACCATTCACGATTTTTCAGAAGGTACTTTCAAGTCTGCTGGAGAAACAATCACCCGCTCCAGCATGTCTGATTTTGAAAGAAAGCAAACTAAAGAGCTCTTAGATCCAATTTGGACAGAAATGAAAAGTCTAATTGCCAAACAAAGAGCCATGAGCATTGATGATGTCCAAGACTTTGCTGATAAATACTCTGCCGGATTATTAGGTGAGGCTAACTATATAAATCTCAGTGCTGCCACTGAAATTGGATTCATTGATGGAGTTAAATCTTATCCTGAATTTAGAGAGCACATGATTGAAAAGTTTGGTTTAGATGAAGACTCTGATAGAGATACATACCCCAATATAAGTTATCAAGAATACATGGATACTTATGAGATAGAAAAAGATTCAGCAGATAACAAGGTTGCGGTCGTGACTGTTGAAGGAACGATTACACGCGGAGAGATTCAACCCGGTGTTGCAGGCGCCGATGGTCTTGCAAGACTATTGAGAAGTGCTCATGAGGATGAAGATGTTAAAGCTCTTGTTGTTAGAGTTAATAGCGGTGGGGGTGGCGTTATGGCAAGTGAGATTATCAGAGATGAAATTCAGCGTGCTAAATCAAAAGGTATTAATGTGGTCGTATCAATGGGTGATGTTGCAGCTTCTGGGGGGGTGTGGATTGCAACGCCTGCAGAGTATATTTTTGCTGAGCCAACCACCATCACCGGCTCAATTGGAGTGGCCATTGCTTTTCCTACTTTTGAAAATACCATGGATGAAATAGGGATTGATTTTGATGGAGTGGTAACAACTAAAAATGCAGGTTGGGATCTTAATCAAGCCATGACAGCTGAAATCAAAGCAGCCATCCAAGATGATACAGCGAAAGTTTATAACCGTTTTGTTTCACTGGTGGCTGAATCCAGAGAAGAATCTGAAGATTACATTCGTACCATAGCTGAAGGACGGGTTTGGATAGGAACCAAGGCTTTAGAGATTAATCTAGTCGATGAAATTGGTAATTTTGATGATGCTGTTGCTAAAGCGGCTGAACTTGCTGGTCTTGAGGAATATGAGGTTGATTACTTTAAAGAAACACTTGATCCTGAGATTGAAGTACTGCTTGAACTAACTGAAAGCTTTGATATTAAGTTAATTGATCAGCAAACTTTGAATTCATTTAAAAGCATGACGGAGATACTCAATGAAGTTCTTCAAGTCAGTAAACCAACAACGCTGATAGCATGTCAAACTTGTGAAGTCGCTTTGCAATAAAGCGCTAAGAGAGAAGTATCTGCTTAGCAAAAGGAATGGTTATCTTTCTCTTTTGTTGAGCAGAAGCTTGATCTAAGTGTTTTAGCAAGGAAAATAAATGTTGAAACTCTCTTTTTTCTCTTTTCAACAAATAGTCAATCACCTCGTGATCAAGTGATATTTCAAGTTTGGTCGCACAAAAATTTAAAGCCTCTTTAAGCATGTCATCAGGCACCGATAAAATGTGCAAAGATTGCATCCGGGATAAACGAGATGATAGATCTGGTAGGAGATCTAGTTCTAAGATGCTTTCCTCCGTTCCAAAATAAAGATTGCATTTATTTTCTTTGGATTGATTAATTAGGTGAAAAATCATCTCTTGCCACTTTGGGTGGTTGTGCACTAAATGAACATCATCGATGCAAAGCGCATCGTAAATATCAAAATTCTCTATGAAATCTGGTTCCATATTAATGGCAACTTTCATGGGTAAATAAAAAGCTTGCTTATCAATCAACTTATATTCATTGCAAATAGCTTGCAATAAAAAAGATTTACCGGATCTTTCTGTTCCAGTTATAACGAATTCTGATTCCGTTGATTCCTCTAGTGACTTTGAGAGGCTGTAGATCAGTTGCTGGATATGCGAATGATAAAAATTATCAAACCTTGGATATTGATCAATTGCAAATGGAAAAATTAGTTGCTTAGGATTCATTAGAATGAAGTTCATTGGTTTGCCTTAACCAATTCATCGTATAAGAAATCAAACTTAATAAGCACAAAGTGCAGATAAGCAGGTGATAAATGGGCTGCATTAAGTTTAATGTGAATACGATTTCAACAAGAATACTTAAAAAATAAATGATCTGCATAAATGTGGTGATCTTCCCCAACAAGTTTGGTTTCGGTGAACCAACCTCATAAACAGTCATGTGGAATGCTGCACCAATCAAGATGACAGTATCTCTAAATACTAAAATAAAAAAAACATAACTTGGAATGTATCCGTTGATCCAAAAAATAGAGACCATTCCAATCAAAAGAATCTTATCTGCAATGGGGTCCAGTACTTTTCCTAAATCCGTTCGCCAATTAAAAGTTCGTGCAAGAAAGCCATCGAGCGCATCGGTGAGTGCAGCTATAAGAAAAAGACCCAGTGAAATTAAGTACTCCTCAATGTAAAAATACAGCAGGATCGGATAAGCAAGAATAATTCTTATCAGCGACAAAAGATTGGGGATAAAAATTAGATACTGTCGCATGGCTAATTAAACTCCACCTGCAATGATTCGGTATTACTGTCATAAATAGGATTAATGAATCTTCTGGAACTTTGCAGTTCACGCATGAGTTCTTGTGGTTCAAACCGTAGCTTTAGATTCATTTGTGTCTCTCCCCTCATGATCGAGGTAGTTTGAAATGTTCTAATCGAAAAAATTTTTTTCACTTCATTTAGAAACATCTCATGCTCTGAGTAATTATCAATGCCTGTTACCACAAATCTAAAAGTATTTTGATCTTGTTCTGAAAAATTAATTGCCAGGACTTCATCAATGTAATTATTAATCTGATCATCAAGAAATAAAATTAACTGCTCTTGTTGCAAATTAACAAGTGATTTAAAGTCACCGTTTATGCTCCATGAGTTAATTCCAGTTTTTATCAATTCAATATTTACTACTGCCTCTGTATTGCCTTTGGAAAGAAAATAGTCAGATGGATTTTCATAATTGAGTTTATTTTTGAGATTTTGGATGTCTTGAAGATCAAACTCAGGAACATCAAGAAAAATACCTCTTGTTTCAGTTAAATTTTTAAGCAAATTAGATAACTTTGTTTTTAATTCTGTATCATCACCATCAATACCTAAAAATTCAGGCTGAGAAGTACCGTCATCAATATTAATTAAAAAACTAATGCTGGGTCGATTGAATCCAATGATTGGAAAAGCATTAGCATCGAATAACTCAATAACTTCATCTTCTAAAAATTTAACCCTAAGATACCCTTCACCATCAATTTCTTCCGTAGTATAGCTGGCGACATAACTGGTCTTATTGATTTGCTGACGGTTAATTTCATTTCTAAATTTAAGGCTGGATGAGCCTGAAAGTTTAATCAGCAGCTTATCAAAAGCTCGATTCAAACCATAGTTAACATTGGTGTACTCTTCAGTGCTGATTCGAACTTCAAATAAGGATGAAAATTCACGTGCATTTATCTCAACTGCATTTAAAACTAATATCAAAATAGGTAAGATTAATTTATCTTTCATCACTGAATATTGTAAATGACCAATAAATCTAATCCTAATGATCCCTACGCAAAAGCTGGGGTAAATATCGATGATGGAAACGCACTGATTAAGCTCATCAAATCAAGCGTTAACGCGACTCATAATAAGTCAGTGATTGGTGGCATTGGAGGGTTTGCTGGATTGTATGAATTAAATCATCAGCTTAAAAAACCTACACTGGTTGCCTGCACTGATGGTGTTGGTACCAAAGTTACTCTTAGCAAGAAATACAATACTCTTGGAAGCGTTGGGCAGGACCTTGTGGCTATGTGCGTTAACGATATGGCATCTTGCGGAGCAATACCTCTATTTTTTTTAGATTATTTTGCCAGCTCAAAACTTGAGCTAAAGGAGACTGCAACAATCATTAAGGGGATTGCAAAAGCTTGCAAGAAAACAAATATGGCTCTCTTGGGAGGTGAAACCGCTGAAATGCCTGGACACTACACTAAAGGTAATTTTGATATAGCAGGATTTGCAGTGGGTGTTGTTGATAAATCAAAAATTATTAATGGTAAAAAAATAAAAACTAACCATGTAATTCTAGGCATTGAATCCAGTGGACCGCATTCAAATGGCTATTCTTTAATTAGAAAAATACTCTCTCGGCACAAGCCCCCACCATCTGTGTTAAAAACACTATTAAAACCAACCCACCTTTACACCCCCCTAGTGAATGATGTGGTCAAAAAAAATATTAAAGTTTCAGGTATTGCTAACATTACCGGTGGTGGCATCACTGAAAATATACCTCGAATAATACCCAAACACCTTGCAGCTGAAATTGATCTAAACGGTTGGAAGTTTCCAAAAGCTTTTCAATGGCTACAAGAAAAAGGCAAGATCAGCCATGAAGATATGTTAAGAATTTTTAATTGCGGCATCGGTCTAGCAGTAATTCTTCCTCTTTCAGAACTTAAGTCATTTGAAAATCTTGTCGGCAAATATAAATTTAAGACTTATCGAATTGGAAAAATTGTTAAACGAACTCAAAGCGAGTTAACTTACTTAAATTAAATGAAGCGCATCGTTGTACTGATCTCTGGCAGCGGATCAAATCTTGAGGCTATTATTAAAGCCTGCCTCAGTCAGCGCATTAATGGCGAAGTTGTTCATGTGATTTCAAATGTTCCAGATGTGTTTGGTTTAGCGCGTGCTGCAAACCACAACATACCCTCATCGGTGATTAATCATAATGACTTTATTGACCGGGAGAGCTTTGACAGGGAGCTTTACAATCAGGTTAGTAACCTAAATCCAGATGTGGTTGTGCTTGCCGGTTTTATGAGAATTCTTACTGCAAATTTTACTAATCCGTTAAAGGGCAAGCTGATTAATATTCACCCTTCCCTATTACCAAAATATCCTGGGCTAAATACCCACCAACAAGCCATAGATAATCAAGATTCACATCACGGCATTTCCATTCACTATGTTACTGAAGAATTGGATGGAGGACCGATCATTGCACAAGGAGCGATGAAACTTGATCTGCAAAGCTCTTTGGAAGAGGTCATTGATCAAATTCATCGCATTGAACACGAATTATATCCAAGAGTAATAGCTGAACTTCTTGATATGAAGGTCGGTCTTAAAGATAATACTGTTCAATTTAGTCATGATTCAGAATTTAAAGATGCTCAACCGCTCCAGTTTAATTAGTTTTGGTTTTAGCTTTATGGTGCTCTTCAGCTTTAAAGCTGAGGCGGAATCAATGATTCCAGACTTTAGTGCCCGATACATCTTTGAAACCGATCAATTTGATTTTGAAGGTATACGTCAACTTAAAACCTTTGCAGATAAGCGAATCTTTAGTTTTGAAGATAGAGCAAGGTTAATTAAAGCTGAATTTTATTCAGAGTTTATTGATGCAGATGAAATCAAATCGCTTTCTTACGACGCTAATTTTAGATTTACTTTCTTTCGCAGATTTACAAATTTTGACTTTGATTGGGAGACAAAAAAATTAACCAGTACTGGGCAATATGATTGGCAGACAACTTTGATGGAAGCCCCGGTCTATGATCCTCTCAATGTTCAAGTGGAGTTAAGAAAACGTTTAATGCTAGGAGAAACTGAGTTCTCGTTGCAGTTGCCTGAAATCAAAACAGGTGAATTGGTGGAAAATACTTACGCCATCAAAGGTGAAACTATTTTTACCTTAGAAGGTAAGGAGTATCCTTGTGTAATTTTAGAACGCGTTAGATCTCAAGATAATCGAATCACGACCTACACCATGGCAAAAGATCTGAACTATTTAATTTTTAAGATAACCGATAATGATCCTGATGGTGATATCGCCTTGACCATCAAGCAGCTCTTAAGTTTTGGGTAACGTGACTCCTGTCTGACCTTGGTACTTGCCTTTACGATCTTTGTAAGATGTTTCGCAATCCTCATCGGATTCCAAGAAAATCATTTGAGCAACACCCTCACCTGCATAAATTTTTGCCGGTAGCGTTGTAGTATTAGAAAACTCTAGAGTTACATGACCTTCCCATTCAGGTTCAAGTGGAGTTACGTTAACAATAATGCCGCATCGAGCGTAAGTCGATTTCCCCAAACAAATGGTTAATACGTTGCGAGGAATCTTAAAATATTCAATCGTTCTTGCTAGCGCAAATGAGTTAGGCGGAATCACACAGACATCTGATTTCACATCAACAAAACTATTTTCATCAAAGGATTTGGGATCAACGGTTGCTGAATTAATGTTAGTAAAAACTTTAAACTCATCTGCACAACGCACGTCGTAACCAAAACTTGAAACCCCGTAAGAAATAATTTTATTACCGCTGTCCGCATCTCGGACTTGATTCTCAGTAAAGGGTTCAATCAACTGGTGCTCTTGAGCCATCTCCTTTATCCATTTATCCGATTTAATTGTCATGAAATATCAATCCTCCCTTGAATCGCTCTAGCAATTGTATTGCTATCTACATACTCTAATTCACCGCCGATAGGAATGCCATGAGAAATTCTTGAAACCTTCACATCGCTAAGATGATCTTTAATAAAATAAGCCGTTGCATCACCCTCAACGGTCGAGCTGGTGGCCAAAATAACTTCTTCAATATGATCGGTTTTAATGTATTGCAACAAATCCGGAATACCCAAATCTTCAGGAGCGATCCCATCAATGGGTGAAAGTCTTCCCATCAGTACAAAGTAGCGTCCTTTAAATCCACCTGTAGATTCAATGGCTAAAACATCTGAAGGACTTTCAACAATACATAGACTACTCTGATCTCTTGAAGAATCCGAGCAGATTCGACAATATTCATCACTGGTTAAAATACGGCATTGCTTACAACGTTGAACATTCTCTAAAGCCTCTTTGAGAGTATCCCCAAGATAAGCTGCACCATCTTTGTTCTTATCGAGTAAATACAAAGCCATACGTTGCGCTGATTTTTTCCCCACCCCAGGCAAAATTGTAAGTGCCTCAATTAAGTCAAATAAAAGATCTCGTTTCATTCTTTAGTGCTAATAGAATCAGGTTCAATTGTGCCATCAAATGATTTAAGAATCTCTGAAATTATTGGCTGCTTTTCAAGCTCTTCAATAGTGGACTGTAAATTTTGATTAGCAATTTTTTCTTTTAATAAAGAGGGTGAGTTAGTCACGTTACCCTCCTCGATCACAACTTCCGGCCTCACTTTAAAATGCTCCTTACATTTATCACTAAACTCCTCAAGCAATGCTGATGTTGGAGACGAAAAATTCTTAGGCTTCACTAAGACCAGCTTATTGCCGATTACATCTTTGAATTCAAGCTCACTGAAAAGTTGATAACAGATGCCATTTAAACCTAATTGCTCAAAATCTTTTGCCCAGTCGCTAATGTAAAGAGATTCCACAGACGCTGCTTTGCCGTTGGTTGCAGAAGCTTTAATTTTTTTATCTGGCTGTTTTAATTTAACTTCCTCTTTTACCTTCTTCTCAGGAGGTTTACTCACATCAGCTTTTATCTGGGGTTTAGGATTTTTTTTTTCGTTTATTTGAGGCTTGGACTCATTTAAGGGGTGAAAGGATAGCATTCTCAATACGCACATTTCTACAGCCTGGTAAGGACTCGGATGAACAGAAAATTTCTCTAAAGCATTAATGGCTATTTGATATAAAAGTTGTAGCAGTTCACCGTCAACAGAATTTGCAAGCCTAACAAGATCCTCATCCTCAGATCCAAGTTGTTGCGTCATGGTTAATTGGTGCATTAGGTCTATCAATGCCTCAATCACTTTTTGATAATCGACCTGTAGCTCTAAGATACGCTGTAACGAATGGTGTGCGCCCTCTCCATTGCCTGCGAGAATATGCTCAACCAACTCAAATAAATAGACATCATCAATGGTGCCCAGCAATTCCTTCACTTGGCTGGTTTCAAGTTTTCCAGCTCCGAATGCGATTGCTTGATCAAGCAAGGTCAAACCATCGCGAACCGATCCTTGTGCACTTTGTGCAATCAATTGAGTGGTTGCGGGATCATGTTCAATGCCCTCTTTATCTAAAATGGTATTCATATGATTGGCTATTTGAGTCTGCGCTACCGCTTTAAGGTTGAGTTGCAAGCATCGAGAAAGCACTGTCTTAGGAACCTTATCTAGTTCGGTGGTCGCCATCAAAAAAATCATATGCGGAGGTGGTTCCTCTAAAGTTTTTAAAAGTGCATTAAACGAGCTTTTTGATAGCATGTGCACTTCATCAATGAGGTAGATTTTATAATTTGCATTTGCGGGTTTATACACTGCAGATTCAAGCAAATCTCGCATATCATCCACACCCGTTCTTGAGGCAGCATCAACTTCAATAAATTCTAAATGATGACCCGATTTAATTTCCTCACATGCCGAACAGGTATCGCAGGGCTCTGATGCCGCACCACGATTATGACAGTTGAGGGCTTTAGCAAGGATTCTTGCTATGGTGGTCTTTCCAACTCCTCGAGTGCCACTAAAAATGAAAGCCTGATGCAGGTTTCCGCTTATTAAACTATTCTGAAGGGCTTGTAAAATATGGTCTTGGCCAACCACTTCTGCAAATAAAGCAGGTCTGTATTTACGCGCTAATACCTCATATGACATAGCGTTTTATGATATCACGACTGATCTAAAACTGATTCGATTTGAGCCTGAGAAAACCCTCGATTATAGAGAAATTGTTTACGCTTCATGATCTCTTTAAAATCTTCGGTTGGTTGCTTATATTTTTTTTCTAACTCATGTCTGAGAATCCCATCCCAGCCTTCAAAGGCATCAATTGCATCAGCAATTTCAATGCTTCCAACTTGTTTTTGTTGCAGTTCCATTTTAATGCGTTGAGGTCCAAAACCTTTCTTTGCTCGAGCCATCACATACATCTCAGCAAAACGAGCGTCATCTAATAGTTTATTGAGCTTTAACTTATCAAGCGTTTCATTGATAAGTTCTTGTGCATCAGGATAACGCTTGATTAATTTTATATACAGTTCACCCCTCGAGTGTTCTCGCCTTGAAATCAAGTCGAGGGATTTGTTATAGATCAGTGAACTTAGATCGTCATTCATTCCAGAGGTAGAACTCTAGATTTTCCGGAACTTTTAATGATTTTGACTCTTTGACCCACCGCGAACATGTACTGACTTTCTTCTTGAATGATGGAAATCGTTTTACCGTTATCGAGTTCAAGCAATAGCTCTATCGCAGCTTTTCGAGTGGCTGTATCACCTATAGCTGAGCCCACAGCAGATCCGACCAAACCACCTAATACCCCAGCAATACCGGATTCAACTTCAGAATCAGTGGCTGATTGACCGGCAGCAGCACCAATGACAGCACCTGCAACTGCACCCACTTCACGATCGCCAGCAATCACGACTCTGTCAACGTCCACAACCGTTGCAAAAGTTACTGATTGTGCCTTTTGCGCAACCGAACGATCCACCACATCCGGACGCTGGGAGCTGTAAGCACAACCGGTAATGATTAATATTGAGAGAATAAGATAGCTAGCCTGCTTCATTGGTTTCCTCCAATTGAGTAAAGTTTTTCAATAAATCGTCAGTAATGATGTAGTAGTTTTTATTCTTTCGAATGCCGGATAATAATTTCACTTTTAAGACACGATCACTAAATTTAGATTCAAGTAATTGAATTTGATCGCCTTTGATGAGGTATTCAAGATTTCTTGAATCAATAATTGAAAATATATCCCACTGCTGATCGCGCCTTGCAGTATAGGTATGAAAAGCATCGCCAGACATAAAGTAAAGGACTTGGCCGTCACCTCTTAACCTGCTTTGAGAGGCATTTTGAGTTAATGTCCAGATGCTGTCTTTGATTTCATCAAATTCAATTTTGCCTTCGGCAGCAATATCCAAAGGTCCGGTTAAGCTTAGGACAAGTAAAGAAAGAAGAGTTTTATTTTTCATACTTATAAGACCAATTTTACATCATTAAGTTCAAAATATAATTTATCAATCCATACACCGACATACCCGCAATCGAGAACCAAGTTACTAAAATACCAATGAGCCTTGGAGGGGTACTTTCAGTTGAAATATACATACCGTAGCTATGGGCAATTCTTGCTAAAAAAAACAGCGATCCAAGCACATGGATTTTCCAAAGGGCTACTCCTTGCATTTCAATTAAAGCCAATAAAATTAAAAAGATCGGCACATACTCAGTTAAATTTCCATGCGCCCTAACTTTTTGTAAAAACTCAGATTGATTACCGTCACCTAACAAGGTATTGGTCTTTAATCGACTGCTGCCTACTTTGTAAGCCAGCGTTACTTGCAAGAGCCCTAAAAGTGATGCGTAAAGTAATGTAATCATTTGTATTCCCCTTTTAATTTCAGCTCTTTAATGGGTGATACGCCATGCTTTTTTTTATATGCGTATGACCTCTCAAAAGCCTCATGTTGAAATCCGCTCAAACGTGCTTTGATCTCTTCAAGATTTTTTGCTTTCCATTCCTGATCAGTTTGTGGACTTTTCCAAGTCTGAATTTCTGCACGGGTGCGACCACAACCGTAGCAATAATCAGTTACAGGATCATGCAAACAAACTGAGATGCAAGGCGACAAAACGGACATATCAGAAGGTTAATCAAAAACCTTTCAGATATCAAAAAAATGTTGAATTTTTTAGAAACGCATCCATATAAATAGTGTAGATGCCAATTGGGTCTACGTTTTCATTAACCCGTGTAAGCCTAATGGTTACACATTTAAATAGTCGCTATAGGAGGACTAATTATGGTACTTAATTTTACCGATCCGTTCCTAACCACTCGTGTGTTAGGGTTTGAAAGTTTATTCGATAGACTGCAACGTTTATCGGAATCCCAAGATAGATCTTCGTATCCGCCTTACAACATCAGGCGCAATGAAAATCAAATTTTCATTGATGTCGCTGTTGCCGGGTTATCGAAAGATGACTTAAGCATTGAACTGGCCGATGGCGTGCTGACAGTTGAGCATGCAGGTCCTCAAGCTGAAGTGGTCAATGGCTCAAATGAAGTGGTCTATCAAGGGATTGCTCAGCGTGCATTTAAGCAGCAGTTTACACTTGCTGAGCATGTTGAAGTTAGAGGTGCAGAACTCGTTAATGGGATGTTGACCATTGAGTTAGAAAAGATCATTCCGGATGAGAAAAAACCAAGAATGATTAGCATTAAGACACCCAAGAAATTACTTGGAGGTAGTTAATCTCTTCACCAATACCTAAGGGGGCTGTGCCCCCTTTTTTTATGAAATGTTAAAGTACGCCCTATGAAAATCTTGTTGGTTCTTTTGTCTTGCTTGCAGTTATCTCTACTGGCAGGAGAAAGTGTGAATTCAGGCCATGCTGAAGTAAGACTGATTAGTAATCTTCAATCACAACTAGATGAAACCTTTTATCTGGGCATTGAGATGGCAATGGATAGGGGGTGGCATACTTATTGGCAAAATCCAGGTGATTCTGGAGGTGCTTTTGATGTTATCTGGGAAAGTCCTGAGGGTTTTATTATTGAAAACGTCAGTTGGCCAACACCAGAGTTGATTCCCTACCCGCCTTTAATGACTTATGGCTATGAGGATTATGTGCTTTTTCCTTTTCAGGTTTTTAGATCAGCCAATTCAGATCTTGGAGTCATTAAGGCAACCATTAATTTCCTAATTTGTGCAGATATTTGTGTCCCGGAATCAGCCTCAATTGAAATTGATTTATCCACAGAACAACCCAGCTCATTAATTGCAGATGCAATTAAGAGTGTTCCAAACAGGGTGATGCCGGTATCTTTAGATGCAAACAATCAAAACCTTAACCTTGGATTTGCTTTCGATGGCACCATCAATGACGCTTATTTTTTTACAGACAATCAAGGCGACATCAAACATTCTTCTTCACAAAAATTAAGACGGCTGGGTGGTAATAATTATGAACTCATATTAGAGCAAGCCTCTTTAACCCCCAATCAACTCAGCGGGATCCTAAAAATTAATGATTCAGGTTTTATCGTGATGTCCACAGCAGTTGATGAATCCATCACAAATTCATTTTCTATTAATCTTTTTCAAGCACTTTTGTTTGCATTTATTGGAGGTCTGATACTTAACCTCATGCCATGTGTATTCCCAGTTATTGCTCTCAAAGCTCTGAGTTTTATCAAAATTAGTGAGCATGCTCCACACCAAGCTAAGTGGCATGGCTGGAGCTACACTGTTGGGGTGCTCAGCAGCTTCGTCGCCATTGCCTTAGTTTTAATTGGGTTAAAGGCTGCGGGAGAATCTTTGGGATGGGGATTTCAGCTCCAAGCACCTGAAATTGTTGGAGGCCTTGCCTTACTCATGGTGCTGATAGGATTTATCTTGCTAAGCGATATCAATATTGGTACCTCGCTCACTTCTGTGGGCAGTAAAATGCAACAAGGTCAATCGTATTCCAATTCATTTGCAACCGGAGTTCTTGCTGTGGTTGTTGCATCCCCATGTACCGCACCTTTTATGGGTGCAGCTCTTGGGTTTGCACTCGTACAACCTACCGCAATGAGTTTAATAATTTTTATTATGTTAGGACTGGGTTTTGCCCTGCCTTATTTAATGCTTTCCATTGTTCCAAGTTTGGTTGCCTGGCTTCCAAAACCCGGTGCATGGATGGAAACTTTTAAGCAGATCATGGCTTTTCCAATGTTTGCCACTGCGATCTGGTTGATATGGGTTTTTGCACAACAAACTTCGCCAACCGATCTAGTTATTTTAATGGGTCTTATTTTGGTCATGGGTTTTGGGTTATGGTTTGGCAGGTCACGAAATCGAACACAAAATATTGGGATCAGTGTGATCGTTCTTTTGTCAGTGATTTTTGGTCTTGCGAATTTAGATAAAACCTTTACCCAAAAATTGGCTGAAGATGATTCACTCACCTGGCAAGCAGGCATTGAAGAGCAACTTCAAGCGCAACAACAAGCCTATTTCATTAACTTTACTGCTGCTTGGTGCATCACGTGTCAGGCAAATGAACAAATTGCTTTAAGCAGAGTCTCTGTAAAAGAGTTTTTTAATACCAATAACATTAAATACATTAAAGCCGATTGGACCAACCGCAACGATGATATTGCAAATACGCTAAGCTCTTACAACCGGTCAGGTGTCCCTCTTTATGTTTTCTGGAAACCCGGAATGCAAACCCCAAAAATCTTGCCAGCAATACTCACAGAGGGTTATATTTTAGGTCTATGAAATACTTAGTTAGCTTAATCTTCTTGTTCACCCTTAACCTAAATGCAGTTGAGGTGGTGCTTCAGGATCCTCAACTTAACGAACCTGCGCCTAAATTTAGTGCCCTTGATAGCAATGGTAAAACCATTAGCTTAGATGATTTTAAAGGTCAGCCGGTGATTTTAGAGTGGACCAATCATGAGTGTCCTTATGTGGTCAGACACTACAAAGAAGACAACATGCAAAAGGTGCAACGTATTGCTAAAGCTGAAGGCTACGTTTGGCTGAGTGTGATTTCTTCAGCACCTGGTGAGCAAGGTTATGTGAGCGCCAAAAAAGCCAATGAGTTGACCATATCCAGAAATGCAGCGAATGATTATGTTTTATTGGATGAATCCGGAGCACTGGGCATGCAATACGGAGCTAAAACCACTCCTCACATGTACATGATTGATGCTGAAGGGATTTTGAGGTTCAAAGGCGGAATTGATGACATTGGCGGTGGTGCAAAGTTCTTTTCAGCGTCGCTAACTGATGCAGTCAACTATATTGCAATGAATGACACGCCAGTGAGTAAGAATCAAAAACCAGACATTCAAGAAAGCGTGCCTTATGGTTGTTCCGTTAAATATAACTACGACTGAAAGATATATTTTGACCATTCCTTATCAGGGAATGAATCACTGTTAAATGTGTAGCCATTGAGCAACGAGCTAAAGGAGGGCTTGATGGGTTCCTTAATAGGAGTGCCGGGTTTATTTGCTTTTTTAAGATTACAAGCCTTACACGCTGTCACGACATTTTCCCAATTGGAAGGTCCCTTTTTAGATTTTGGAATGACGTGATCTAAGGTTAAATCTTTTTTATCAAAAATTTCAGCACAATACTGGCAGGTATACATATCCCTCAATAAAACGTTGGATCTTGAAAACTTAACGTAGTTATGAAATTTATGGAATCTTGGCAGCATTAAAATACTTGGAACTTTCATTTCTATGGTCGGTGAATGCACCACAAAATCTTCATGCTCACGCAGCAAAATCACATTCCGTGTTAAAACTAACTTAATAGCTGTCTTCCAGTTAATAACCGATAAGGGAAAATAGCTCACAGGCTTTCCATTCCCATTTAACAGCAGGCAATCTTTAGACATTTCGGTAAAGTTTATTTATTTTTCTTGAAGAGTTAATATAGATCGCAAACTTAGGGGTTACAAGCTGATATTCAGCAATTTACGTAAAATTTACATAAATGATGGAATTTACGCCATTTCAAATGTTCGGGCCACAGCATATGCTGACTATATTCGCTACGTTTGGGATTGCTTTAATCGTTCCTTATTACTTTAAAAACAGTGATATGGAGACAAAAAAAATTGCGGGTATCTCAATTTCAGTCATTATTGCTTATCAGCTGATCACCCAAGCATTCACCACGTTTACCTTTAATCTGCCTTGGCAAGAAGCACTGCCATTACACATGTGCGATATGTCAGCCATGGCGATCATGATTTACTTATTTAATCGTAAAAAAGTATTTTTTAATTGTGCCTTCTTCTGGGGTTTGGGTGGAGCCAGCATGGCGATACTAACGCCTGATGTGCTCTTTGAGTTCCCAGAACAACAATACCTACCATTTTTTGTGATCCATGGATCAATTCTTTTGGGTGTATTTTATGCTTGCATAGTTCTCAATCAACGCCCATTCCTAGCCGATGTGCATAAAGTAATCTTTATCACGATTATTTGCATGGGAATTATTTATGTACTGAATTTGCTTCTAGGTGAAGGTGCAAACTTCTGGTATTTATTGAAAAAACCTGAAGCCGGTTCCATCATGGATATGTTCCCCGAACCTCCATTCCATTTATTGATAACCACGCCCATAGGAATTGTGCTGTTTTATCTAATTTATTCACCACTATTGATTAAAGACCTCCTGGCTAAGCGTGCAGCATAACTTCAAATCTTACGTTGCTGAGATTGAAAAAACACATAGTATTATTGAGCCGCACATTCAAAATACTCCACTGCTAAATTCTAAAGATCTGGATGCAAAACTTGGGATGCAAATCTTTTGTAAGGCTGAAAACCTTCAGGTTACAGGATCTTTTAAAATACGCGGTGCACTCTCCGCGATTTCAAGGCTTACCGATGAGCAACTTAAACAAGGAGTTTTGGCTTACTCATCTGGCAACCATGCCCAAGGCGTCGCAATGGCAGCTAAATGTTATAAAACTAATGCAACAATCATAATGCCAAAAGATGCTCCAAAAATAAAAATACAAAATACGAAACTATTAGGCGCAAATATTCTCTTTTATGATCGAGATAAAGATAATAGAGAAGATATTGGAGAAGAGATTGCAAGAGAAGATAACTTAACTATCATCAAGCCATATGACTCCCTTGAAACAATTTTTGGTCAAGGTACTACAGCACTGGAGGCGATTCAGCAAACTGATGTAATGATTGATTCTTCAATAATTTGTGCTGGTGGTGGTGGTTTATCTGCAGGCTGTTCAATAATTTTAAAAAAGAAATATCCAGAAATTAAAATATATACTGCAGAACCTGAGGACTGGAATGATCATGAGATTTCTTTCAAACATAAGAAGATTTTTACTTCATCTAACTCAGGTTCGAGACTATGTGATGGCATTTTAACTAGGCAACCTGGAAAAATACCTTTTTCAATAAATTTGGCGCTAAATTTAAGGGGCTTATCTTGCGAAGAAGCTTATGTTTTTAAATCAATTAAATTGGCTAAGGACGTTTTTGGTATAAATCTAGAGCCAAGTGGGGCCATTGCTCTGGCAAACCTGATAAAGCATAAAGAACACTTCTTAGATCAAAGTGTATTAATTTTTTTTTCAGGCGGGAATATTGATCCTCAAACTCTAAACTTGTGTCTTTCTAATGCTGAAAATAATAATGATATTATAGATATTTAATTAAACCGATAATGACAGAAAAAAAATCTATAAGAACTAAAAATAGTTTATTGGATGCAATGTGGGAACTAATCCTAGAGGGTGATAAAGTTATTTCAGTTAGAACAATTACTGAACGCGCTAAAACGGCTTATGGTTCTTTCTATCGGTACTATAAGAATCTTGATCAAATTCACAAAGAACTTATTCAAAGAAGAGTTTCTATTCTTGCAGAATTTGGTAACAATGAATTACTACAAATTAAATCTCCTATTCTAAGGATATATGTTGGTTATTATCTTGCTTTTGATATGTTCAAACAAGAAAATGTCTCTCAGTGGCTAAAGCAGCATCCTGTTTTTTTAAATGAAACTTGGGAGAAGTTTTCAGAACCCACTACTGAGGCATTTCTTCAAGAAGCATTAGAAGTCAAGGATGTCCCAGAGTTTAGTAAAAAGAATTTTGAACATTATTTACGAATTAGAGGTTTTATATTTTGGAATTATCAACACATAATTCGTCTACTTTCATCAGGCAGGGACTTAAATGATATATATATTGATTTCATGAGTGCTACTAACTTATTGAATTTACCATCTAAAATACATCACGATCTTGTTAACAAATCTCTAAAAATAATTAAAGATTTTCAGCTTCCTGGTTAATAACTTTTATGCAATTTAGTATTAAGCAGCTTACAAGGTATGGTTTGTATGGATTTGCAATATTTGCAAGCCTTCTTCCCTTATTTAATCCGTTTAATATTTTTACAAATTTGCAGAACTATTCTTTTGATACTTTTCAACAGCTATTTCCTCGAAAAGTTTACGAGGATGATCCAGTAGTCATTGTTGATATTGATGATCATTCATTAGAATTAGTAGGTCAGTGGCCATGGTCGAGAACAACTCTAGCAAGATTAACTGATCAAACTTACGCTGCAGCTGCTTTAGGATTTGATATAGTATTTGCTGAACCGGATAGGACTAATCCACGCAATCTAATTAATCAATTCCCTGACAACCTAGCTTTAAAGCAGCAAGTGGAGCTGCTTCCTGATAATGATGAAGTCTTTGCAAGAGCCATCGCCAACCATGGAACCGTTGTGTTGGGTGTTGCAGTTAATAATGCAGAAGAAACAACTGAATTTGCTAAAGCAAAATTTGGCCTAGTGACTCAAGGGGACAATCCAAATCAATTTTTACCTACTTATACCGGCTTAAGAAGCAATATTCAAATGTTGGAAGAAGGTGCAGCGGGCCTTGGTACCATGAGCATCGGTAATAATGATTCAGTGGTGCGCAGCTTACCGACCTTTGATCGTGTTGGGGATACAGTGATTCCAAGTTTAGGTCTTGAACTTGCTCGAGTTGCTATTGGAGCCTCAACTTTTCAAATCAAAGCTTCCAATGCTTCCAGTGAGGAAGCCTTTGGTGCACAAACTGGGATAAATAACATCAAACTTGGGCCGTTGACGATGCCGACCACACCTGATGGGCAATCGTGGATTTACTTTGCGCCTACTGCAGACTTAGTGACTGTCTCCGCATGGGATGTTCTGTCTGGATCGATCAATCCTGATTTCTTTTCAGGTAAAGTAGTATTGGTTGGTACTTCGGCTGCAGGTTTATTTGATCTTCGATCCACTCCAATTGAAAAAAATATTCCAGGGGTCACCGTTATTGGTCAATTTGTCCAACAAATTTTTGCCAACGAATTTTTGCAACGACCCGACTGGTTATTTGGAGCTGAATTCATTGCAGGATTGGTGTTATCAATATTGATTACTTTTATGATCCAAACATTAGGCCCTATTGGAGGATTAACGGTTCTAGGTATTGGATCAAGCGGAATTATTGGTGGCAGCTGGTATTTCTTTAAATCAAAATTGTTTTTAGTTGATCCTATTTCTCCACTTGTAATAATTTTAACTGTATACATAGCCGTAACCTTTTTTAACTTTCTTTTTACAGAATTGGAGAGAGGCCGGGTTCGTGGTGCATTTGCGCAGTATATGTCACCTGAAATGGTTAACCGTCTTGCAGAATCAAATGAATCCCTAAAACTCGGTGGTGAGCGCAAAGACATGACCATGCTATTTTCAGATATTCGCGGTTTTACCAAAATCTCTGAACAGTACAAAAAGGATCCAGAAGCCCTAACTGAACTTATCAATCGCTTATTAACTACTCTATCTAATGAAATCTTAGAATGTGAGGGAACCATTGATAAGTATATGGGGGACTGCATTATGGCCTTTTGGAATGCGCCTGCCTCGCAAGAAAATCATGCTGAGCTTGCTATTCAAGCTGGTGTCAAAATGCGGAAGGCGCTTAAAAAACTTAATGACGAGTTGGTTGGTGAGGGAAAGCTTGCCATGGAAATTGGAATTGGCATCAATACTGGTGATTGTATTGTTGGCAACATGGGCTCTGACAAGCGCTTTGACTATACGGTTCTAGGTGATGCGGTAAATTTAGCGGCACGACTTGAAGGTCAATCAGGTTCGTATGGGGTCAACATTGTTCTAGGTGAAGAGACAGCTAAACAGATACCAGATTTTAAGTTAATTGAGTTAGATCTTCTTGCGGTGAAAGGAAAAACCGAACCTGTTAGAATTTATACCTACTTAAGCGAGTTGCATATTGATCAAGCTGCTAAGCTTAAAGAGCCTCAAAATGCAATGTTAGAAAACTACCGTGAACAAAATTGGGACGCAGCGGAACGGTATTTACTTACTGCAAAAGCCAAAGCCCCTGAATTAGAAAAATACTATCAATACTTTCAAGAAAGGATAAATCAATTTAGAATACATCCCCCAAAAGATGATTGGAGTGGTGTGAATGTTGCAACAACTAAATAAGGCTTTTATTTTAGCCATTGCATTAATCGGTGTTCAGGCTTTTGCGTCTGCCATTATTAATATTGAAGATTTACGCCAAGAAGGTGAAATTGGTCTTTTTCAATCTATCTCAGGCAGTGTTGATGCCTCTCGAGGAAATCGTGATCGCGATTATTATTCCTTCACGTATCGAATTGATAATAATTCAGATTCAATAGACTCTTTTTTGGTGCTAAGTCAATCAGAGAGAAAATATGAAGGGAGTGATATTGATGAGTCTAATTTTTTTCATGGTCGATTAGTTTTTAAGAATGAAACTAAATTCCATTATGAGCTCTTTGCACAACGCTCAGAAAATCCATTTAGAAATTACAGACAAAGAGAGGTTATGGGTCTTGGACTCAGATATCTGATCAACGATCACGCTAGATTTGGATTTGCTATCATTAATGAAGACGAAGAAGATCTCAATATGATCAATACAAAAACAGACCGTTTAAATCTTTACTTTCATGATGATTTTGAAATCGGTAAGAATATTTTCTTCAATACGACCATTTATATTCAACCCTCAGTAGATGACTTTAGTGATGATGTTAAATCCAGTGCCATTTTTGCACTTGATTTTGAAGTTAATGAACAGGTGATGATTTCGGTGCAGTACTCAAGGTTTAATGATAATGCACCTCCAATGAATGCTGATAAAATGGATGAAAGTATTAGTACAAAATTTTCATGGAGTTTCTAGGAGAAATAAATGTTAGATAGTTTTTTAGGTGTGGTTAATCAAGTTTGGAATGATGGTCTTTATGGAATTGGCATCACCGAGCTTATTGTTTCAATCGTCATTCTATTTACTGGAATTATTATTCGTGGGGTATTCATTGCACGTGTGTTTAAGTGGCTTGAAAAGCTCTCTGATCAAACAGAGTCTGAAGCCGATGATGCCGTATTAGAGACTCTTGAAAAGCCTCTTGGTTACCTCCCTATTACTTTAGCCCTTTACGTGATAACTCTTTACTTGCCTTTAAGTGGTACACCTGAGTTGGTTGCTCAAAACATCGTCAAGGCCGCGATTGCCTTCACCATTTTCAGCACTTTATCAAATTCTGTACAACCAATCTTTGGAATGTTCTCAGCAACTAGCTTGTTGACTGCATCCATGACGATGTGGCTGGAAAGAGCTGCTAGAGTTCTTATTTGGGTGATCGGTATAGGGGTCATACTTGATATCTTTGGAATTCAAATTGGTCCTCTTGTTGCGGGATTGGGTTTGTTTTCAGTGGCAGTAGCTCTCGGAGCACAGGACCTATTTAAAAATTTAATTGCTGGAATCCTAATCATAGGTGAAAACCGTTTCCAGCCTGGTGACAGAATTGAAATTGAAGGAGAACTTCATGGCGTTGTTGAGAATATTGGGTTTCGCTCAACATTAGTAAGACTTTTTAGTACTGCGCCGATGCTGGTTCCCAATAAAGACCTTGCAGATTTTAAAGTTATTAACCATGGCGCAATGCAGTTCCGTAGAATTAGCTGGACCATCAATTTGATATATTCAACCACACAAGATCAATTGGCAAAGATTTGTGAAGGTATTGAGGCTTTTATAAAAAGCTCTGATCAGTTTGCTGAAAATCCACGACAAGATTCCTTCGTAAAAACTGATGAATTTGGGGCCAGTTCAATTGATGTCAGAATACTTTGTTATACCGAGCCCTTGAACCTTACAGATTTTACAAGAGTGAAGCAGTCTTTGATATTTGAAACCATTAAAATTGTTCGTGCAAATGGATCTGAGTTTGCTTACCCATCTACTTCGGTATACATGGAAAATACTGAAAAAAATCCTGAGGATTATGATGTAGTTCAAGAGCAATCACATGCGCCTCAAAAAATTGATCCTGATTCTGGCGGTGACGATTAAGCTGAGCGGTTTTTAATTGTTTCCTCAAGCTCTCTAAAAAGTACTTCATGCTCATCAAAGAGTTCTTCGAGATCAGATTTTTTTAGTTCAAAGAGTTTGCTATCGTCAGTAGCAACTAAGGTTGCATTTCTAGCTGAGTTTGAGATCAATGCCATCTCTCCAAAAAAATCACCCGGGCCTAAATAAACAGGATTTTCAAGATCAACTTTGACCTGACCCTGCTCAATAATAAACATCGCATCACCCTCATCGCCTTTTTTAAAAATCTCCTCATTTTTTTGGAAGAGTTTTACATCAAGCTTTTCGTTAATCTTATTGATCGCACCAACCGGTAATTGCTGAAATAAAGGAATGGCAGCGATGGCCTCAAAAGTAATTAAAAAATTCCTTTTTTGAATCTCCTCATAATAAGCTGATGCCAAAATTGCGGCTGGCAAAGCAAACATTCCAATGCCAATGAACATGGTAAAGCTTGCAAGAATTTTACCTATTTCAGTGCTTGGGACAACATCTCCATAGCCCACCGTAGTTAACGTCGCAATGCCCCACCACATTGCAGCAGGAATGCTACCAAATATTTCTGGCTGTGCTTCTGATTCAAGAAAATAAATAAGTGTGGAAACAACTAATAAAATGGAGATCACCATCATTTGTGAGCCAAGTAATGCGTTACGTTGCATGACAATGGTCTTGATTAACGTATTGGTGGGGACTAAAAATTTTGAGGTTCTAAAAATTTGAAACAGTCGAAACAATCTCAACATTCTTAAATCAACCAACCCAACAAAAAGCGCATTAATCAGGACAATAGCATCAACAGCCAAAAGAAAATCAAACTTTCTAATAATAATGGCACGCATTAAAAATTCCAAACAGAATAAGGTTATGGTGAGAAGGTAAAAAACATCAAAAATCCTTTCCACCGTGCGGGTAAGTTCCATTGAAGTCAGCACCTGGTCAGCAATGGAAAGAATGATGAGGATGCCAATAATTTTAGAAAAGGTTCCTTCGAAAAAACTTTTGAGATTTTCCATAAGCGGATTATAGCCTAGAGCACTCGCGCACATAAAAAAAAATGTGTTTTTACCAAGTAAGTTTGTTAGTATTTGAACTCTGCAGCTAAGGAGGAGAAATGTTCGAAATTTATAAAGATAGAGGTGGTAAACATCGTTTTAGGCTAAAGGCTAAAAATGGAGAAAATATCATTGCATCACAAGCTTATGCATCCCGTGCAACTTGCATGAAAGGGATTAAATCAGTTGCCAAACATGCTGCTACAAAAGATAACTTCAAAACCAAAGAAACTCGTGGCGGCAAATGGAGTTTTAATCTAGTAGCTGGAAATAACAAAGTGGTCGCAACATCACAAAGCTATGCCGATAGGTCTTCAATGAATAAAGGTATTAAAAGTGTTATGACCAATGCACCCAAGCTAAAGATCTCCTAAGACACTTCAATGTTTACTGACCAAAATGTATTAGTTGTAACTATATGTGTTTTGGTTGGTCTATTGATTTGGGGTCGCTGGCGTTATGATGCTGTAACTTTAGTTGCACTGGCTGCTTTGGTTCTTTTTGAAGTCATTCCAATCAATAGTGCTTTTTCAGGGTTTGGTCATCCTGCAGTTATTATTGTGGCTTTAGTGCTATTAATCAGCAGGGGTCTTCAAGAATCTGGTTTTGTTGGATTAATAGGTGGGCAACTTTCTAAAATCCCATTAAGCGAGAATCAGTTTCTGCTAGTCATTCTAGTAACTGCTGCCGCATTGTCCTCGTTTATGAACAACATTGGAGCCATGGCAATACTACTGCCAGTAACCATAGCGGTATGTCAGCAAAATAATTGGAATCCACCAAAATTTTTAATGCCGCTGGCTTTTGCAAGTATTTTAGGGGGGATGAATACCATGATTGGAACCCCGCCCAATATTATTATCTCCCAATACAGAGAAACCTATACAGGGACCAGCTTTAATTTCTTTGATTTTTCTTTTGTGGGAGTTGCCGTAAGCCTATTGGGTGTTGTCTTCATTGCTTTTCTTGGTTATCGCCTGGTCAAAGTAAGGCAAGAAGCTGGGGATGAAATTAAGTTAATTGATCTGAAAAACTATTTGTTTGAAGTCAGAGTAAAAAAAGATAGTAAAGCCATCGGCAAAAGATTATCAGAAATTAAAAAAGTAGCAGGCCCAGAAACTGAAGTGCTTGGTATTGTTAATGAATCAGGAGCGGTCAGCAAGGTCTCAATGGTCACTAAGTTTGCCCATAATCAGGTGCTTGTGATTAAAACCTCGCCGGATGATATTTCGAGATTGCAAAGTGATCTTGATTTAGAGATTTCTGAGGATCTTAATACCATTAAAGAATCTGATCTTGAGGAGATTGAGGTAATGGTCACAGCATCTTCAAGACTTATTGGACGTAAACAAGAATTTTTAAAGCGCCTAGCCTCAGAAGATCTTGCCCTGCTTGGACTTTGGCGACAAGGTGCAAAGTTTAGAACTAGGCTTTCACGTGAAATTTTTAGAGTTGGGGATGTACTTTTACTAGGAGTGCGATCCATTGATGAGGAAGGAGTTAAAGAGCGTATTAAGCACCTAGGCCTCATGCCACTGATGCAGCGAGAAATGCAGGTCATCCCCAGTCGTAGTCGACTGCTAAAAAGTATTATTTTCTTTGTAACATTCTTGCTGCTTGCTGCCTTTAACGTGATTAATATTGTGATTGCTTTCTTATTATGTGTCCTTGCATTTATTGGGGTTAAAGTCCTTAACGGAAACCTTTATCGAAGTATTGAATGGCCCGTCATTGTCATGTTGGCCGCAATGATTCCAATCGGCCAAGCACTCGAAACAACCGGCATCTCTAATAACATTGCAATGTTTATTTCAGGCTATACCGAAGCCTTACCTGTCTACATGATCATACTTTTAATTCTTGTGGTAACTATGTTTGTCTCAGACATCATTAATAATGCTGCCACAGCCATTATCATGGCGCCGATCGCTGCAAATATTGCCTCTCAACTAGGCGCTCCTGTAGAACCTTTTTTAATGGCAGTTGCCGTGGGAGCAAGTTGCGCTTTTCTCTCACCCATTGGTCACCAATGTAATACCCTAGTTATGGCACCGGGAGGATATAAGTTTGGAGATTACTGGAGACTGGGGTTACCCCTGGAAATAGTTATTGCAGCTATTTCAGTGCCAATGATTATGTACGTCTGGTTTTAATCAGATAGTAAGGCTAGATTTTCAATAAACTTATAAATATCTTTTCTAAAAGTTGATTCATCGCCGTTTTCTTTGGTTATTGGAGATGTGACGCCACCTTCACCCACTTTCATAATCTTTGAACTCTCAAGAAAGTCCCAAACTGCTAAGGTCACATCTGTATCACCAATTTCTTTCAACCATTTAAACTCTTTAAAATCTTGAGTATCACCAGGAATGGGATCGTACTTAGTTATTTTAGTAACCACCACATCATTATCCCGATCTACAAAAATGTATTGTCCAAATTTACCACTGGCAAAAAAGATTTCATGATTTTCGTCATCAGCAGCCATCCACCAATGCAATGAGTATCCTCCTTGTCTTGGCGCTTTAAATCTCCACGATGTAGTAAAGGTCTCATCAATGAAGCCTTTTGGAACTAACGATTTATTATTCCAATTGCCGTTTCTTGCAAATAACAATCCAAACCTTGAAAAGTCTCTTGCACTCATGTCTATACAACAGTAGGTCATGACATTTCCTCGACCATCCTTCCATAGAGTTGATTTTTTGATGCCAATGGGCTGTAAGATTCTATTCTCTAAAAGCTGATCTGCAGACTGACCGGTTGCAGCCTCTAAGATAGCTGCCAATAACATTGAATTAACATTGTTGTATTCCCATTTTGATCCAGGTTTTTTTTCTAATGGGACATTTAAAGCGTATTGAAGTTGATCTTCATTTAAAAACATTGTCTCGTGTTGAGTCTCTGGATACTGCAGACCGCTTTCCATATCAAGAATATTTCTTAGGGTAATAACTTTGCGCTCATCTTCTTTGTACACAGGCAGGTATTTGTAAACTGGATCATCAAGACTCTCTATTTCACCTTTTTCAATAGAAATACCAATCAACGCAGCATAGAAACTTTTTGCAACTGACCATGAGGTACCGAAAGAATCTTGATTATAATTTTTAGCATATCGCTCACTTATAATTTTCCCATTTTTAACAACTACCAAAGCCTGCGTTGCAGGATCTTTAAATGCAATATCTTCAAGAGCTTGGAGCCTCAACTCATTAACATTTTCTTGCGATGCATTGGATAGCTCCCAGTTATCATCTGGAAAGTATTCAGCTAAAGCTACAGTTGAAAAAATGCTCACTGACAAACTCAAAAGTAAATGTTTCATAAAGATCCTTAGGTGGTAGACCCGAGCAGATTTGAACTGCTGACCTCTGCCATGTCAAGACAGCGCTCTAACCAACTGAGCTACGGGTCTAGGACGAAACTATTTTAAACTAGGTTGGTTTAAAGGCAATAAGCTTAAGGCCAAAAAAAAAAGGAGGCAAGGCCTCCTTTTTCCTGAGAAAAGATAATACTACTTATCGTCGTCGTCCCCGAGAATTGCGTCTTTAACGCTCTCAGCAACATCCTTAACCCCTTCAATAGCAGCATCAACTGTTTCACCAACAGTTTCAACCACTTCTTCAGCTACGTCTTTGACGCCTTCAGCAACTTCACTAGCAACATCAACAACACCTTCAACTGCTGCAGAAGCTGTTTCCACTGCTCCTTCAACAACCTCACCTGCTACATCTGCTACTGCATCAACTGCTGCTCCAGCTGTCTCAGCTACGCCTTCAACAACTTCTTTAGCGGCACCAACAACATCGCCTTCTTTTAATTCATCTAAAACTTCTTTTCCTGCTTCAGCAACTTCACCAGCTACATCTTTAACGCCTTCGATAGCAGCATCAACTGTTTCACCAACAGTTTCAACCACTTCGCCAGCAACTTCTTTCGCTGTGTCTACGACTTCTTCAGCAGTTTCTTTAACGCCTTCTGCAGCTGCAGATGCTGTTTCAACAACACCTTCCACAGCTTCACTGGCTACATCACCAACAGCACCAACAGTTTCTTTGGTGACGTCTGCAACACCCTCAACAACGTCTTTAGCGCCATCGACAATTTTATTATCTTCGCTCATAAATATCCTCTTAAAAAAATTTAATATTCTCATGACTTTTTGTCAGTTTTCCCCAAAAAGGATACATAGATTAACAATTTCTGATCAAAAACAAAAGCGATTCTAGTAAATTTAAGTAAATTTAAAACGTTTTTTTGATTAATTTCTTTGTTTGATGAAAGATTCCGTCGCATTCAAGATAGTTTGGTCCTCAGAATCTTTCAATTTTTCTATTTCTGCTAGGATTTTTTCAGTTGAACCCCAGGGCCCTTCCTCATTCAAACGTTGATTTAGAAAGCCCTCATACCTTTTTTGCATGTCTTCGGGAGCCTCTGAGGGATACATTTGACAAACCAGTCTTTCAGCAAAGAGTCTAAAACGCTCATCTTCAATGTTTCTTGCTATTTTAATTCGGTATGACGGCTCTTCAATACGATGAAAATCGTCCATTAGTTCCTTATCGGATGGTTTTGGGAAACCCCCTGCATAAATGAGCTGTTCAATATGTTCGGGTTCTTTAAAATTAAAAATACGATCTGCCATCGCATCGCTTACCAGCGCATGAAAGTCAGTATTATTTTTAACAAGCTCAGCCCTTTTAATAAGAACATTAATATCCATATCAAATATTGCATTATCCTGAATCATTTCTTGAGGACATATGGGAATGGTTTTATTAATTTTATATTTTTTAAGCGGTCCATCACGCCCTCCTTTATGAACCATGCTAAAGATATCCGAAGTTTCCAAAGAAAAAATCTCTTCGGGATCAAAACTTAAATCAAAAAACACTATTTCATTAGGTCGGGTAGCATCTGCCCCACAAATAACTACAGGATATCTAAAACGTTCGCGACGATAGACTTCTCCAAGCGCTAAAAAGGTTTTGCAATTAATGGCAGCTTGCATTCCAGGCTTGGTTGCAGTTGAGATAAAAAAATCGATCCACTCAGGTATATGGCCATCAATAATTTTAAGGAGCTCTAACATCAATCTGCAGTCGGCTATCGCATCATGCGCATCATCATTGCTAATGTTGTTTGCAGCCGCTAAATCCTCAAGCTTTAAACTAATGCCCGGACCGCCAGAGTGTAAAGGAATTTCAATTACATTATCAAAATAACATGCAAGGTTTTGCAGCATTAAAAAAAGATCAAGCCTGCCATTGCCGTTGGTATTGGTTAGATAGATATCTAATAGGTTCCAATAAAATTGTCTTCGAATTAATTCCTCATCGAATGCATGACCGTTATAAGTCACGAAAGTACCTGGACCATCTACCGTCCACTCACGCCACTGTCGATGCAAGTCGCTCATCATTTGATAATGCGAAGTATTTGATTTAAATAACTCAATTTTTTTATTGGTGAGCATAGCTTTGGGTTGAGGATTAACCCATGGGAGTGGTCTGCACCCAATATTTTGTTGTGCTAATTCTTCAAAACTGCGATTGGTTTGGATGGAACCGCACTGCAAAATTTGAGAAAAATCTTTCTGAATCCCTGAGGTCTCTGTATCGTAAAAGATCAGATTAGCTGGCAATGCTCTATCGCTTAACTCTTGGAAATTTCAGATGATTCCACCTGATCATCTTGAACTGTATGTTTACCAAGCTCATATCTAGCAACCGCTCTTCTGTGAACCTCGTCCGGTCCATCAGCCAAGCGAAGGGTTCTCATCCCAGCGTACATTCTTGACAGTGGAAAAACTTGAGAAACTCCAGCTCCGCCATGAATTTGAATTGCACGATCAATGATCTTGCAAACAATATTCGGAACCGCCACTTTAATTTGAGCGATCTCACTGGCCGCAACCTTATTGCCGACGGTATCCATCATGTGGGCAGCTTGAAGAGTTAATAATCTAGCCATATTCAATTCAATTCTTGAATCAGCTATCACATCAAAGTTTCCACCAAGTTGTGCGATAGGTTTACCAAATGCTACACGGGTTTGGCCACGTCGACACATCATCTCAATGACTCGCTCACCCATGCCTATGGCCCTCATACAATGATGAATTCTACCCGGTCCAAGTCTGCCTTGAGCAATTTCAAAACCCCTTCCTTCACCCAAAAGCATGTTTTCTCTAGGCACCCTAACATTATCAAATTTTAGGTGCGCATGACCATGAGGAGCATCGTCCCAGCCAAACACATGCATCATTTTACGAGTTTCAATGCCTGGAGTATCGGTGGGCACCAATATCATTGAATGTCGCTTATGTCTCGGTGAGTCAGGGTCTTGATCAGTGACACACATGAAAATAATGATCTTGCATCTTGGATCTCCAGCACCCGAGGTCCACCACTTTTCACCATTAATCACATACTCATCCCCCTCAAGCACTGCAGTGGCCGCCATGTTGGTGGCATCAGATGAAGCAACACCTGGCTCAGTCATACCAAAAGCTGACCTAATTTCTCCATTTAATAAAGGCGTTAGCCACTCATCTTTTTGAGCCTCACTTCCATACCTAACCAAAACCTCCATGTTTCCTGTATCGGGTGCCGAACAATTAAAAACTTCGGATGCAATTCCAGATCGACCCATTTGTTCTGCTAAATGTGCATACTCAAAATTGGTCAGCCCGGCTCCAAGCTCACTTTCAGGAAGAAAGAGATTCCACAGTCCAGCTTTTTTTGCTTTCTCTTTCATTTCTTCAATGATGGGCGGGACGCACCATCTGCCACCCTCTTCTACCTGCTGTTCATAGAGAGATTCATTAGGAATGATTTCCTTGTTAATAAATTCAGTAACCTCATCTAATAATGATTGAGTTTTTTTGCTAAGTTCAAATTTCATTTTTTTTCCTGGTTATAGTAATAGTATCATTCATCAAAGGCTTGTTGACTCATGGATGAACAAATTTCATTAAATTCTTTGATGGTTTCAGAAATGATTTCTTTCACAGGCTTCATGCTGTTGATTAATCCAACTGATTGGCCTGAAAGTGCAGGAGCTGCATTCATATTACCTCCAAAATACAAATCCTGAATGTTCACCATTGCACTCATATCCATTTCACCTGATTCATAAATGGGCTGGGTGTAATCTGTTTTCAGTGCACGTATACAAGGCTTACCTTTTTTATTTAATATCCAAGTGCCCTGCTCATCAGAATCGATGATGTAGTTTTTAAAGTTTTCATGAACCGGGCTTTCTTTACAGGAAACAAATCGAGTCCCCATTTGAATGCCTTCAGCACCTGCTGCAAATGCAGCTGCCATTCCACGTCCATCAACAATTCCTCCTGCAGCAACAATTGGCAGATCGGTGATATTTCTTATTGCTTGAATTAATACGAACAGTCCTACCTCTTCAGGACTTTTAAAACCGCCACCTTCAGTTCCCTCCACAACCAACCCATCAACATTTGCATCTACAGCTTTCTTTGCCCCTGTGACATTAGGCACAGCATGAAAGACTTTTATTCCTGCATCCTTGAGGATATGGATGTACTTACCGGGATCGCCTGCGGAAGTGGTAACAAACTTAATGCCAGCATTTAAAACAACATCAATCATGGATTCGTCTTTTAAGAAAAGAAGTGGTAGATTTACTCCAAAAGGCTTATCAGTTAAGTCAGCCATTGCCATGATTTCATTCTTGCAGTTTTCAACTTCGCCTGAGGATGTTTCAATAATGCCAAAGCCGCCAGCATTTGATACTGCTGAAGCAAGCTTACTTCTTGCAATCCACCCCATGGGAGCTTGAATAATTGGGTATTTTGAGCCTAGGATCTGAGTTACTCTATTCACGGTATTTTAGGAAGTATTGGCACATAGTATGTCACTATATTTAGACCCTAACAATCCTTTATTTCTATTATACAAATTGCTAAGATGGCTTTATAAGTTTGATGAATAACATAGTCCCTATAATAAATCTTTAATACTATTCCACAATGAAAATTAGCTCCTTTGATTTGAACCTCTTTGTGATTATGAATGCCATTTATACAGAGGGAAGTTTGACCAAGGCAGCAGAGGTTGTTGGAATTACACAACCTGCTGTTTCAAATGCACTTGCAAGACTTAGAGAGAGATTTAATGATGACTTATTTGTTAGAACTGGGACAGGAATGGTTCCAACGCATAAAACCGAGCATATGATCAATGATGTTCAGCATGCTTTAAGTTTAATGCAGAAGAGTGTAAATGAGCCTGATGAGTTTGATCCAAATACTTCGCAACGTACTTTTAGAATTTCCCTAGGTGATATTTCTGAAGGTAGGATATTGCCTTTTTTATTGGAGAAAATTAATAAAACTGCACCAAAAATTGCAATAGAAAGTTTTTTCACAACAAGAGAGGACTTGGTTCATGCGCTTGCTACTAATGAACTCAACTTTGCCATTGATCCCGTGATCCCTAGATCTAAAGATGTACTTTCAAAAAAAGTTTTTGAAGATAGATTTGTTTGTGCTCACAGAGCCAATCATCCTCTAACAAAGCTTCCTAATTTCGACATGGATGCGCTGCTTTCTCAAAAATTTATAAATATATCCAATCGAAAACGTGGGCCGGCTTTAATTGATTTAGAATTATCAAAAATTCAACTGCAACGAGAAGTTGCACTTCGAGCACAGCACTTTCTAGTGACCCCAGAAATTGTTCGATCAACTGATTTAGTGTTGGTCTGCTCGCAAAGTTTCGCAAAAAAACATGGACTTCAATTCGAGGAGCTCCCTCTAGATGTTCCGCCAGTTGAACAATATCTAATCTGGCACAGCAGTGATGATAATGATGGTTCTCACATATGGATGAGAGAGCTCATTACTGAAGCTTTTGATGCTGCAAAAACAAGTTAATTTTTTCCAGCGATACCGTAATAATTGAAACAGGCTATTTTGGGTCCTTTGATGTATTTCTTTTGTAATTGATCAAATTTAAATCCTGACCTTAAAATAATATCTTCAGTATTACGATTTATATTGCAGCCCCCTGCCAATTTACTCCAAATAGGGTTTATTCTATGTTGCCATCTGCGCACTGACTCCTCTGGAGAAATACCGTGCTCTGTAAAAAATAACTTACCGTTGTATTTCAAAACTCTTTTAATTTCTTTAAGTGCTTTAATCGGATCAGGGATAGTACATAAGCTGTAGCCCACAACAACTGAGTCAAAGGTATTATCTTTAAATGTGATTTCTTCAGCAGAGCCTTCCATTACCTCAACAGGAATATTCATCTCAATGATTCTTTTTTTTGCAATTTCAAGAGAACTTATTGCCGGATCAATGCCTTTTACTGAGGTAACTTTATCAAAATCATAAAACTTAAAATTTAAACCGGTGCCAACGCCAATTTCTAAAACCTCCCCAGATGCATGAGGGAATATCTGTGCGCGCTTGTTTTGAAATCCCTCTTGCGAACAAACACAATCAAGAAACTTGGGAAGAATGTATGATTCGTAAAAACTCATCCGCCGCTTAAATCATGACCTGATCTTGCAACCAATCCTCCGTCGCAAGTGATTGTCTCACCAACAGTAAAAGCTCCCGCTCGGGAACATAAAAATATTGTCAATCCAGCAATATCTTCTGGGGTGCCTACTCTGCTTCTTGGGTTTGCTTTCGCAATGCCTGAATAATCATGGCCAACTGCAGGCCCAAGCATATTACTTGGAAACGGACCCGGAGCAATTGCATTCACAATGATATCTTCCTTTACTAATTTTGCTGAAAGCACTCTTGTTAAATGATGCACTGCTGCTTTTGAGGGCCCATAGGGATAGGTTTCAAATACTGGAGTGTTAATGCCATCAATTGATCCCACATTGATAATTCTTGAGGGGTCATCATTATCCGCATTAACCCTGAGAAGCGGTAAGAGTTGTTGAGTGACAAAAAATACGCTTTTTACATTCAAATCCATCACACGATCCCACCCTTCCTCAGAAAATGTATCTAGAGGTTCTGCCCATGCAGCGCCAGCATTATTAATTAAAAAATCTACAGAAGATTCTCTGGTTTTTAATTCATCTGCAAAATCCACAATTCCACCATGAGAACTTAAATCTGAAGGTATTGCAATGCACTCTTGTCCGTATTGATCAGAGAGCTCTTTAGCCTTATCAATTAATGGTCCTGCTTTTCTAGCAGTTATATAAACTTTAACCCCGTTAGCCAAAAAGCCAGCCGTAATCATCTCACCTATGCCTCTTGATCCACCGGTGACAACGGCTGTTTTACCATTAATACTAAATAATTGATCTAACTTCATCGTGTTCCTTATTTTGTTTCCTGTTGAATCTAATATTAATTCTTTGTATTTGCAATTAAAATGCTCAGATGTTGTTGCTGCATAATTTTCTTATTCTTTGTTTTGGATTGGCTATTCTTATTTGGGGTGCGGATAGATTTGTGGCTCAATCATCAATCATTGCAAAAAGAATTGGCGTCAGCGATTTAATCATTGGATTGACTCTGGTTGCATTTGGCACCTCAGCTCCTGAGATCTTCATTGGTATCTCGGGTATTTTTAATGAAAGTGCAGCTTTATCGCTTGGCACAGTCATGGGATCAAACATTTCAAATATTGCTTTAATATTTGGTATTGCTTGCTTTTCTCTTAGGAAACAAATCACTGACTCTCTGATCAACCTTCTGCCATTTGTGATTTCAGTTGTATGGTTAGGAATTGCTTTATTTAATGGAAAAATAAATCATATTGAAGCAATTGTTTTTATCGGGATATTAGGTCTCTTCCTTTTCACCCTTTTCAAATCCAATGATTTAAATGAAGAAAATATTCAAAATCAGGCCAGCAGCATATTTAAAGATATCTTTTGGCTGTCAATAGGATTAATTGGATTAATTTTTGGATCACATCTTTCTGTTACACATGCCGAGAATATTGCTTTAATTCTAGGGGTCCCTGAAATGATTATTGGCTTAACAATCCTTGCCCTAGGTACAAGCCTTCCAGAGTTAGCTGCAAGCGTTGCTGCTTTAGTAAAAAAGAAAGCTCAGATGGTGGTGGGTAACATCATCGGTTCAAATATATTCAATCTAGTATTTGTGGTTCCAATGATTGGATTCTTTTCTACTTTAACCCTCGAAGATACTATCTTTGTAAGAGATTTTCTGGTTTTAGCTCTTCTGAGTACTGCGTTTTTAGCAGCGATTATAGTGCTTAAATTTTCTTCCTTTAAGGGATGGGTAATGAAATTCTTTGGTTTAACTTTCGTTAGTAGCTACATCGCCTACATCATGCTTCTGAGCGGGCTGATTTAAGGTCCTCAAATAGATCATAAAAAATATTGAAATAAAAAAAGTTGCTACTTCAAAAATAAAAAAGCTATTTAAAAAACCTGGTGCTGTAGGTATTAAAGATAACAGGTAACGGCCAGCTGCAATTGAGAAGGTTAAAAAGGCTAGTATAAATAGTGCTTTATTGGCTAAATATTTACTAAAAAGCCCAAGCAAACAAAATATTCCTACCATTAAGTTTATTCCCCCATACAATCCTGCTACCTCAGAGTAGCCTATTGGTGCTGATACGCTAAGACCAACAGCCAACATAAAAGAAGGAATATCAAATTCTAAAATTTCTCTAACTGGTTCGATAACAGCCCAAGCACCTATTCCAAAGTAAAGAATGAAGTACAAAAATAAGTAAATTCTTAATAGCCAGATCATTATCTAAAAAATTTCATTTTTTCGTTTATTGTGAGCCCATCTCACAAGAACTATACCTAAGGTAGTAATTATAAAGAAGATAACACTAATTGTATGAATACCCATGGTAAAAAATGAAATAAATAGAGTTAATGTCCATGCACTATAAGCTACAAAAATTGGCCAAATTGGTGAGGTAGGATTTCTTCCAGAAAAATACCTAACAACAAAATATAGCATAGTAAGGTAAAAAGCTGGCATAACTGTTCTATGCCTAAATTCGTTGAGGAGTTCAGGATCAATATTGACTGCAAAGTAAGGCACATCAAATGAGTCATAAAAGAATACTAATCCAATTGCTTGGATTGCTATCCAAATGGAAGCAATAACTAAAAAGATGTTTGTAAGCCTATCCATAATTCAAACCTCTCTTGTAAAATACTATTTTTACAGCGAAATCGTGCTTATGAATAACCAATTTAGTGGAAGAATCGAAAATCCTCAAGTTATTGAGCAGCTCATTGCAGATAAAAATTCAAATAAATTATTTATTTTTGGAGCAAATTGGTGCCCAGATGCTATGAATTTACTGCAAAAACTCAACGATACAAGCGCAAAAAAGATACTAAATTATCAGTTTATTATCTACTTCGTAGATGTTGAAAAGTATTCCATTAATATGGAGATTTATAAATCTTTTGGTATCGAGGCAATTGAAGGCATACCTAGAGTTTTTTTTGGTTAATAAAAGTGGGAAAGTCTTAAATTTAGAGACTAATGATTATTGGAGAGATTCAAGAAATATTCCTGATACGGAGTTTGTAAAGTACTTACAAAGCTTCAGCTCTGAATTATAAAGTAGCGTCAATCCTCAGCAGCTTCTTGTGATACCCCAGTTAATTTTGCCTGTGAAATTATGTAAGCTTGAATTTGGTTTGCCTGCTCGAGACTTAACACGTCTTTAAATGATGTCATTCCTTTTTCTGAATGCATGCCTCCCAAGATAACTCCCATGAAAGTTTTGTGGCCGACCTCATCTAGATACCTTAAGTCAGGAATAACTCCACCTCCAATAACTCCTGCACCATGACAAAACTGGCAATGTTCATGATATTCATACTCGCCTCGGGCAATAGTGAGGGCATCTGTTGTCATTGAAGGTACAACCGGGTTAACTTGCGCAATAGATTGAACTGGTGCACTCATCTCCTCTCCGCCTAACTTAAAAACAAGCATGCGACCATTTTGTGCCGGATTTTTATTTGCAGATGGAAATGCTCCCGCTAAGGCATAAGCTCCTCCATAACCAACTTGAATGGCAATATATTGCTCTTCATCAATCATGTATGTAATCGGTGGAGCGATTATTCCTTGCCCAGTATCAACGCTCCACAATATTTCTCCGGAGGCAGCATCAAAAGCAATAAATCTTCCATCAGACGTTCCTTGAAGTACCAAGTCTCCAGCAGTTGATAAAAGTCCTCCGCTCCACGGTCTTTGATACTGCTCACGCCAAACTTCTTTTTGAGCAATTGGATCCCACGCCAACAAATACCCAAATGTAGCTTTATCAACCATAGCCAACTCATCTGGATTTTTTGGTAAATAAGTCATTTCAATCTGTTGCCCTGTATTCCATGTCTTTGGATTGTATTCAAAGTCTTTATCATGGCTGTAAACGAAAAGCATTTCTTGAGCTGGAATGTAAACAAGTCCAGTATCAGGATTAAAAGCCATGGGTTGCCAATTATGGCCGCCAAGTGGACCAGGAGTTGTTAATGCTGGGGTATCAAAATAATTATTTGCTGGATTTTCGACTGGTCTTCCTGTTTCCATATCAACATGAGTAGCCCAGTTAATTGGTACATAATTCTCTGCTGATATTAATTCACCATTCGTCCGATCAATAACATAAAAGAAACCATTTTTTGGGGCCTGCATAATGACTTTTCGCATTTGACCATTAATTTCAAGATCGGCAAGGATCATATGTTGAGTAGCTGTGTAATCCCATGAATCCCCGGGCGTGGTCTGATAGTGCCACTTATAATCTCCCGTGTCTGGATCCAGGGCTACAATGGATGAAAGGTATAAATTATCTCCTCCTCCAGGACTTCTGACGTATCTATTCCATGGCGAACCGTTACCTGTACCAATATATAAAGTATCAAGGTCTGAGTCATAGGCCATGGAATCCCAAACAGTTCCACCGCCACCGTATTCCCACCATTTTCCACCCGACCAGGTTTTTGCAGCTATCTCCATTTCAGGAGATTCAAAAGGCTCATTAGGGTTGCCCGGAACAGTATAAAATCTCCACAATTCATCACCACTATCGACGTCATAGGCGGTAACATAGCCTCTTACCCCAAACTCACCACCACCATTACCAATGATAACATTTCCCTTAATAATTCTAGGTGCTCCAGTTATCGTGTATGGCCTCGATTTATCAATTGTTAAAATGCTCCAATTTTCATTACCAGTATCTTTATCTAATGAAATTAATCTGCCATCAATCGTCCCAAAAAAGATAGAATTTTCATAAAGAGCTACACCTCTATTAACGACATCGCAGCAAGCATTATTTGCCCACGCACGCTCAACCTTAGGATCATGAGTCCAAAGCAAATCACCCGTTTTTGCATCCAATGCATGCACTACACTCCATGGCGCTGTTATAAACATGACTCCATCTTTTACAATTGGAGTAGTTTCATGACCCCTATTTGTGCCGGTCTCAAAAGACCAAGATAACCCAATCTGATCTACGTTAGAGGTATTAATTTGATCCAGTGGACTGTGCCTCTCTTCTGCATAAGTTCTTCCATGCAACAACCATTCATTTGGACTGGAATTAAAATCAACCAATGGGTTTTTTGAATCAACTGCCTCGCTACAGCTGAAAATTAAAAACAGTAATGGCGGGACAAGGAAATGATTTTTCATACAAAGATTCTAGCAAAAAAATCATTGTTATTTAATTTAAGAAGATCTAATTATTTTGCTAACTTTTTTAGTCTTGATGATAGGAGATTTAACTTTAAATTATTTGCAGACCCAACCGATGAAGCATTTGTTTTTAAAAACAGACTTTTATGCTTGTTAGGATTATTCTTTACTGACCTATAAGCATCTCTAAAAGGTATGCCTTGCTGAACAAGCACATTTGCCTGGTCAGTCATTTGCATATCGGAGTCAATCATCTCTGCAGCCCTCTTTTTATTGATTTTTAATGATTTGATTAATGTAGGTGCCAGAGAAAATGAAGATTCGCATAGATTAAATGCATTTATGATTGCTCCCTTAGATAGCTGTAAATCCCTGTGGTAGCCGCTTGGAAGTGAAATTAAGTTCTCAATTTCAGAATAATAACCTGCCAGTTTTGCATAATTTGCTCTCATTATCTCTACGGTATCGGGGTTTGACTTATTGGGCATAATAGAAGATCCAGTCGTAAATTCATTACCAATCTCAATTAAATTAAATTCAGTTGAAGTAAATAAACTCAGATCCCATGATAATTTTCTTAAATCCAAGAAAGGTTGCTTCAAAGCACCTAAAATTTCTAAATCCATTTTGCCTCTGCTATTTTGAACATATAAAGCATTTACTTGAGGTCTTCTAAAGCCTAGCTTCTTGGTTGAAAGCTCTCTTTTGATAGGTAAATTAACTCCATAGCCTGCAGCTGTTCCAAGGGGATTGACATTAATCCAATCTGAAATTGCATCCAATAACTCAACATCATCTAAAAATGCTTCCACATAAGAAGAAAACCATAACCCCCATGTTGATGGCATTGCTCTTTGCAGATGGGTATAACCAGGCATTGGTAAATATTCATTTTGCTTTGACTTGTTTAAAAGTTCTTTTGCGAGCTTAAGCACTAAATCCCTAATTATTTTTAAATAGTTTTGTTGGTAAAGTCTAAGGGCAACCAGTACCTGATCATTTCTACTTCTTCCGGTATGTATTTTCTTGCCAATATCTCCAAGCTCCTTGATTAATAAATATTCAATAGCGGAGTGGCAGTCTTCAAATTTTTTATTAAGAGTAAGCTTGCCAGATAAAAAATCTTTTTTAATTTTCCTAAGCTCTCTTTTTAACAAAGAAGCTTCATTTCCTGTAAGTATTTTTATTGCAAGCAATTCCTCAGTGTGCGCAATCGATGCATCTACATCAAATATAAATATCTCATTATCAAGATGTATATCTTCACCACTTAAAAAGGTATCAACTTTTTGATTTATTTTTTGATTCTTAGAGTTCCAGATTTTCATAGCTTCTATCTCTTTTATAGTCCTAACTTTTCGTCTAAATTCATTGCATTATTCAAATTTTGTATGGCTTGTGATGCTGCTCCTTTTAGCAGATTATCAATTGAACAACAAAAGCTTAATCGCTTTTTTGATTCATCAATGTTAAATCCACCAATCATGGCATTGGGTGTGTTGATAACCTCAGATATTGAGGGAAATTCTTCTTTTATAACTATAAAAGAATGCTCATCATAAAAATCATCAAAGATTTTCCTAGTCTCTTGTAAAGAATATTGGCCCTTTAAAGAAAAATTTCCGGTGATTAAAATTCCTCTAAAGAAATTTGCTACATGGGGCATAAAGTTTATTTCCCTTTGCATATGAAAACTTACCTCTCTTTCATGAATATGATTATTAAGTGAATAGGGAATAATATTATTTTTTAATTTATCAGGATCATTTCTATCATTTGGAGTTGCACCCGCTCCGCTGTATCCAGAAATCCCAAAAAAATTCACCTCCCCACCAATCATGTTATTTATGGGTGCAAGCATTAATTGCATTGCTGTAGCATAACAACCTGGATTGCTTATCTTATTACCACCAATGGTCTTAGCTAACTCAGGAACACTATAGTGCCATTCAGCATCAAAACGATGATCAGCACTCAAATCAAGAATAATAGCTTGAGAGTTTTGTTTAGATATCTTATCAGCCCATTTAGCGGCTTCATTGTTTGGAAGAGCCAAAACAACTGCATCCTCCTCAACAAACTCAGTATTTTCATGAAGCGAGACATAAGTTTTTTCAAGATTCCACTCATCGATCATGATTTGCTCGCCTGCCACTGATGACGAAAATGCTTTTGCAAGTTCAAATTTCGGATGAGAATCAATAAGCTTGATAAGCTCTTGGCCAGTAAATCCTCTTCCTCCAATGATGCTAATTTTCTTTGACATGCTAATAACTGATAGTTCCCTGTTTTGATACTGCAAAATTAATGCACTCATTTAATTTGCTATAGTCATTAATTCCCATCCAGAAAATATCCCACTCTCCTGTTTTTTGATATCCATCTGCCATGGAAAGGTAGAATTTATTGATTGGATTATTTGATTTAGAGCGCCAAAAAATCTCAGGAAATTCTTTTTTCATTTCATGAAAAATTGCAGAGCCAATTCCCTCACCTTTAGCTTCAGCAATAACACCAAATTTATCCATGTAAGGAACTTTGTATTCCATAGAGACTGCAATTGCTGCTCGTTCGCAGGTCGTCATAAAAATTGTGTAATCGCCATCATTAAAAAAAGACTTATTTAAAATTCCATTAAATGAACTTTCTATGATGCTAAAAAATTTTTTCTGAATGTCCTGATCTTTGGACTCAAAAATATCTATACCATGCCCACGCTTTATCAGACTCCCTGATCCAGAGTCAGTAAATAATTCTTTGGGTAGGTCAATAGGTTTTGTAATTGATACTGATGATGATCGAGGCAATAAATCTAATAACTCCTTAATCTGTTTTAGTTTTAATTGCATTCCTGAATGCAGCCAATCAGCATTCATCATTTCCTCATACTCTAGATCAAGGTTAATCGATTGTATTAAGGATTCATTATTGTCATAGATTCCTCCAACTTGAGATAAAAATATAACTTTATAGGGCTTAATTTTCTCAACGAGGTTTATAGTGGCAACATCTGCATTGATATTAACCAACTCATTAGTTTCAGTAATTCCTAACGGTGAAATCACCGGAATAAAGCCATCCTTAATAGCTTCATTGATAGGCTTAATATTTACTTCCTTAATTTCTCCGACATAACCAAGTTCTTCTGATTTTTTTTTAGATTTAAATATTTCATCTTTAAAACCAATTGCCAATGCTCCTTGTTCGTTTAAACGTCTGACTAATAAAGAGTTAATATCACCGAAGACATTGATTGCTACATCCCTGACTGCTTCAGATGTAACTCTTTGACCATCAACAAATGAAAAATCAATTTTCTTTGCATCAAGTTCCTTAGAAAGTCCAGGCCCTCCCCCATGAATAATAATTGGCCTTAACCCAACTTGATTTAAAAAAACTAGTGAGGAAATAAGATTATCAAGATCCTCTTCAACAACCGCGCCACCAACTTTTATAACAGCAAATTGTTGTTCTGTTGAAGAGAACTTATTTATATATTTTTTGATTTCTTTTTCTGACCCAATTGCAGTCAAAAGTTTAATGATGGTATCTTTGATAAAGATATTTGAGGCTTGTGTCATTTTAAAAGCCCTTTATATATTTCAATTGATTCCTCAACCTGACTCAAATGGATAAATTCATTTGCTTGATGTGCATTTTCAATGTTTCCTGGTCCTATAACGATTGCAGGATAGCCGGCTTCATTGAATAAAGATGCTTCGGTCCAAAAATTTACAGGGGATGATAATGACAAATTTAGTTTGTTTGCGAAAGCCTTTAGATCATTATTTGATCCTTGTGCTGGCAGACTGGGACCTGAAAATCCTTGAATAAACTCCTCCTCATTGGAATCAGTTAAACCTAACTCAGCCACTAACTCACTGATGTCCTGATTTGGCAATGGTCTTAAGCCAAGTCTCACTTCTGCAGACTCAGCAATGATATTAGGTTTGATGCCGCCGTTGATGTAACCAAGATTGAAAGCTAGGCCTTGAAGGTTTTCATAAGACGTTTCTGCATGATCTTCAGCTACCTTTAATGCTTTTTTTGACCAATGAACCAGTTTATGGATAGCACTATCTTGAAGGCCTCTTTTCTCTGAACTGTGTCCAGCTTTACCCTTAAATTTTTTTGTACCAGTAAAAATTCCTCGATGGCATGTAACCGCAAGATTGTTTGTTGGCTCTGCGACTATAATGCCTTCGTAAGGATGATCTAATTCTAAGAACTTCTTGATGCAAGTACTATTGCCTGCTTCCTCATCTGTGCTAAAGAAAATCGCATACTCAGAATCATAGGATTCAATCAATGATAAAAGTACTGCTGCAGCTCCCTTTATATCGCATGCTCCGAGTCCATAAACAACTTCATTGTCTTGGTGTAATTTAAAAGGATCTGTTTCCCAACCGTCTCCTGCTGGAACAGTATCTAAATGAACATTAATTAAATGCTTAGGATTACCTTGCTTGATTAGGCAATTAAAAGAACCATTACCATGATCAGTGATTGATAAATTATGACCAGCTATAGATTCCAAATAATCTAACAATCCTGATTCTGAAATTGCTCTCGGAGGATTTGAGGTATCAAATGAAACCAATTTTTCTAGATGATTGATAGCTGAATTAAATAGATCTTCCATGTCTTATCTATAAAGTTTTGCCCAAGTAGAAGTACTTTGACCTAAAAGTTTGATGAAGCCCTTAGATTCATCATCTGACCATTTGGCTGACTGAGCATAAGATCCTTCTGCACTAATAAGTATATTTTTTGAATCAACTGCAATTGCTTCTGCTTTACCTGGCTCAAGTTGAATAGTTACATCTCCGGTGACTTTTGTTTGCGATGAGTTTAGGTATGCTTCAAGATCTTCTCGCTGCGGATCAAAAAAGAAGCCGCGATAAACAAGGTTTACCCATTCTTGACCAACTATTGATTTAAAGTGATTTTGTTTATCCGTAAGAACACTTTCCTCTAGAGCTCTGTGCGCGGTCATTAAAATAGAAATTCCTGGCGCTTCAAACACAAATCTGCCCTTTAATCCTATGATGGTATCGCTGGCAAAAACACTCCTTCCAATGCCATATTTGCCCCCTATTTTATTTAAATGGCGTAGCAACTCAGGTCCTTTGACTTTTGAACCGTTTATAGCAACAGGCTTTCCTTTATTAAATTTAATTGAAATTTTTTTTGTTTTTTTAGGATAATCTTCAGGTAAGTTACATAAGACATAACTCTCTGCTTTTGGAGCCTTCCATACATCAATCTCTGATCCAGAAATAGTTGCTCCCATTAGATTTTCATTGATGCTATATTTCTTATGAAGGCTTGAGACACTAATCCCTTTTTGCTTCAAATATTTGATTTCATAGTCCCTGACACTATCAGTAATATTTTGAATATCTCTGATTGGAGTAATAATGTTGAATGAGCCTAAGGCATTAATAGAGGTATCAAACCTTACCTGATCATTTCCCATACCAGTGCACCCATGAGCAATATATTTAGTATTAAGCTTTTTACATAATTTGATGGACTCACTAACTATCAAGTATCTGTCCGAACATAGGACAGGATATCTATTTTGGTAAAGTGCGCCTGAAAAGATTAACGGAACTAAAACTTGATCCCAAAGCTTAGTTTCAACATTTACATTCTTGTGCTTTTTAGCACCAAGTTGAATTGCTCTATTGGATAAATGTTTTTCCTCACTGATTGAAATACCGCCGGTATTGACAAATAAGGTATGCACTTCATAACCTTGCTCAATAAGGTAAGGGATACAAAAACTTGTATCTAAGCCTCCCGAAAATGCTAAAACTATTTTTTTCATAGATTTCCTCATAAGATTTTTGTTAAAAGTGACTTTTGCACATGTTTTCTATTTGCAGCCTCTTGAATGGCTACGCAATTAGGAGAATCCATGACCCCATCTGTTGCCTTTACATTTCTTCTTAAAGGGAGGCAGTGACTGAAAAGAGCATTATTGGTTAACTCCATTTTTTCTTCATCTACGATAAAGTGTTTAAAGTTTTTTCTAACCTCAAATTCATCTTTTGGATTCCCATAAAAATTTAGAGACCCCCAGCTTTTTGCATAAACAATATTGACTCCATCATAGCCAACATTAATATCATGGGTGATTTCAAAGCTTTTATTATTTTTGCTGCAGGCCTCTTGAGCATACTCAAGATATCGTCTATCCAGCAAGTAATCCTCAGAGGGACAAAGAAGCTTAACATTCATTCCAAACTTGCTTGCAATTAGAAGGCTAGAATTTGCTACAGCAGTATTTAATGGTTTGGGATGATAAGTCCAGGTGAGCAAATAATCTTTTCCCTCAAGTGATCCTAACGTTTCCTGTAAAGTCATTAAGTGAGCCAATTCCTGACAGGGATGCTCAATGGTTTCCATATTAATTACTGGAACGGATGCATATTTTGCAAAACTTTTAATTACGTGATCAGTCCTGTCAATATTCCAGTCTATAAACTTTGGGAAAGCTCTGATGGCAATACAATCACAGTATTCTGAAAGGACTTTTGCAACTTCTTTAACATGCTCCTCAGGATCTTTATTCATAATGACCCCATTCTCAAACTCGATTGGCCAAGCATCCTTACCAGGTTGTAAAAAAACAGCAGTGCCAGATAGCTCGCTGATACCCACTTCAAAACTTGTTTTAGTTCTGAGTGATGGGTTAAAAAATAACATTGCAACTGATTTATTCTTAAGCAAATCCTTAAAAGGTGAAGCTTTTAATTTTATTGCTCCGTCAACTATTGCTTGCAAATCATCCTTACTCCAGTCATAAGTCGAAATAAAATGTTTTATATTATTCATAATTTTTTTAAGCCCTAAGAAACAAAAAACCCAGCAATCGCTGGGTTTTTTTACAACGTAATTCCCAGCTATATAAGCTGTCTCCGAATTATGCTGTTGTCTATAAATTTCATATCATCATAATAAGTAATTTATATAATAAGTAAATAGAAAACATATCAATTCTTTAAAGATTCATACTCTATCCAATCAATTAAAAATCTTGATCCATCAGGATCAATTTTATTTGAACAAAAAGAATTCTTACAAAATGCTTCCTCATCAACTAAATAATTATCATAAATTCCTCCAACTGCTACATTAATAATTAAATAAAAAGATGAATTAAATGGGTAACCAAACTCTTTAAAAATATCCATATCTGAATTAACTACGAAATATGGTGATGGATCACTATCCATGTAAAAACTTAGTGAATCCTCTTGCCACTCAAGCGTAATTGAATGGAACGCATCTTGGAAGTTAACTTCACTGGGTATGATAGCCTCGCCAACTAATGTTGCCTTATTGTTCCATTTAAATCCAAAGTGAAGTGCGGAACTGGAAACATTAGTAATTCTTCCTCTGTTTTCCATAATATCTATTTCGCCGCCCCTTGGCCATTCGATTTCTTTGTCAGGCATCAACCAAAAAGCAGGCCAAAAACCAATACCCTTTGGCACTTTATAGCAGAACGTTATTCTAGAGGGATAAGAAAAAGAAACTTTTGATTTAGTATTAATCCTTGCTGAGGTAAAGCTATGGCCTCTATATTTTGCAGCATGATGGATAGGCTGAATCTTTAAAAGCCCATCTTCTATAAATAAATTACTATTTATATTTTGCGAGCCCTTTCCTGTCCTGTAAAACTGAAGTTCATTATTTCCCCAGCCACCTATAATATTTCCTTTATGAACAAAACTATTACCTTTTGAGTAATTCCAATTATTTTTTGATAAGTTATTTATTTCAAAATCTTCATGCCATTCTAGATTTTCTTTATTTGATTTAGGCCTACAAAAAGATGGTTGCTGATTTTGATATTCATCCAAATTTATTGATGTTGAAATAGTTACTTCTTCTGCACTTAATGCTTGAAGCAATAACCAGGAACTTAGAAAGAAACAAATTATTAAGTAATTATAAAGTTTCACCGTATTTTTAATTTGGTAGGGATGGAGGGAGTCGAACCCCCACGCCTTGCGGCACTTGGTTCTAAGCCAAGCGTGTCTACCAGTTCCACCACATCCCCAAAACTGAAGAAGAATTATATTATAAAAAAGAATAAGTACTAGAAAGAATTCAATCTATTAAATTATAAAATCCCCAAAACAAATAAAGATACTATGAAAGCAATGACACCAATGATAAGCCAAAAATATAATTCTTTTTCATTGTTATATCGATAAGCATTCATTGCAAAGCCAAAACAGATGATTGGGCCCAAAATAAGAAAGCCCCATCCAATTACCAACATAATAGGAATGACTGCTAATAATAGAAATATTTGCAACAAAACTCTGTTCATATTTTTATATTATCAGAAATTAGTTTTGATCAATCCAAATTGGTGAAGTCCACGCCCTTTCTTGTATAGATTTTGAAAATTGGCTGTGGTCTTCACAAAAATTAGGATTTTGAATGCAAAGTTCATGAGACCATCTGCAGGTTGGTGCAGATATTACTCTTAAATAGTAATATGCATCTTCATCTTTTTTAAAATCCTTATCTTCCCAAACCGAACAATAATTTTTCTTCTTTATCCCACTAACCCTGCATGAAGTTTCGTCCAATTGATATGAATTAGACAAATCAAGGACTTCAATAACTTCAGAATGGAGAGTTTGATCTCCATAAGAGGATTTGATGATCTGAATACTGGAAATATATTGATTATTATCACTCTGATCAGCTATCGCAGAAATTAAGAACCTAGGTTTTCCGCTAATTTTATTAAGTGTGCCGCCCATTGGAACGCCATTTTGATAAGCAGATGGGATAGCAGTTTCTAGCTCGCATGAGTCCTCATGGATTTCTTCACCCCCAAAAAACCTAACAATGTATCTCGGGCCTGATGTGGCATAAGCTTCTTTTGACTTTAATGAATGGAAGATACTCTTTCGAGAATTATTTGTGGCCCAAACAACTGCTAAACCACCTGGATTAAACTCAATATCATCGGGTAGTCCTTTCGGCAGCTTTTTACTTAGGGATTTTCCTGCTCCACCGTGTCCGGGCATAGACACTTCATCTGTTGCACCTGGAATAGCTAAATGAGTGTCAGTGCTGGCTATGAACCCAAACCTAAAAGGGTTTGCAGTATAATTTTTTAACTCAAGACCACGATTCAAGCCATACCTTGCAAAACTTTCTTTAGGTATTTCTTCATCACCCCCAGTAAACTTTGCAGCAAAGTCTGTATATTCTAGTAATTCAAAATCACAATAAGGATCATTTTCATCAATGCACTCAGATGCTCCCTTATGCTGAAATATTTCTATCAATGGCTCTCGATCAGCAATGCGTTGGTAATCCTCAGAATTAGGATCTTCAAACATTAATCCATTAGATAAATTTGAATTGTGAGGGATAACAACGTAATCACAATCCTCAGTACATTCACTATCAAGTTTATTCCATAGCTCTTCTCTTGAAGTTGCGTCATAGAAACTTACTGGGAGTTCAGGTACAAAGCTGTTCTTAAATATTATATTTCTGTGGAGATTATTTCCAGAATATTTTGCTCCCGTCCATTCGTAACCTATAAAGGTAGTAAACTTACATGGGGCATTGTGCCGCTCAGCGCTTTTAATGATTTCTTGCCATGGTGTTTTAGTGGCTTCTTTGCAATTTTTTCTATCATCCCCACAAAGGCTCATGGGTTTAGCAAGGCTTGCCATTCCATTCATGTAAAAATAGGCAAGTTTTGGGAAATATCTGTAACCCAAACAAACTAAATTTGAATATCCATCTAATTCTGGACTCTCACAAATGTTTACTTCTCCAAGCAATTCCGCATGGTCAGTAACAGACATAAAATCTAATGGCTGAGATAATTTAGAGGTTCTTTGACCAATGCCATCCTTGTAAGGTTGAATTGAAATCGATTCTCCTTTGCCATACCTATATGCATCTTCTGGCCTATTAATTGTGCCTTGTGTTGCAGCGTCAAGTGATAGTGCAGTATGAACATGTAAATCACCAAATAAAGGAATTTTATCTGGATAGTTTTCTTCACAAATTTCAGCAAATAATCTAAATGAAAGGATGCAATAAAAAAATAAATACTTTTGCATCAATGAACTAATTAATTTCCTTTAGGTGGTGTTAGAAATTCTTCAAATTGTTTTTGCAGCCTTTGCATACCCTCAATCCAACGATCTCGGTCATTGCCTTTTCGTTTGACATACTCTATTACCTCTTCATGTGGAGTAACTAAGAAAACTTCATCTTCGATGGCTTGCAAAACATCTGCGGCAACTTTCTCAGGTTCCAACATGCCATCTACACCCGCAACACCTGCTCCACCTGCAGTCATCGCAGTTCTCACTGCTTGAGGACAAAGACAGGAAACACCAATACCTTTTTCTCCGTAAGTGATTTTTACCCATTCAGCAAAACTTACAGCTGCTGATTTTGTAACCGTGTAAGGCGCAGCTCCAAGTGTTGTTAGTAATCCCGCAGCTGAGGCAGTATTCATAAGATAACCCTCTCCTCTTTCCAGCATTTGAGGCAACACTGCTTTGGCTGCATAAACATGTGCCATCACATTTATTTCCCAAATTGATTGCCACTTTTCTGAGGATGTTTCCAATAATCCTACCTCTCCCATAATGCCTGCATTAGAACAAAAAATATCTATTCCACCCATCCAATCAGTACTTTCTTTGACTAAACTTTGAATTTCATTTTCATCACCAACATTACATTTAATTGCCAGGCCTTTAAATGAATCTGCAGTATTTTGTGCTTCCTCAAAATTTAGATCCGCGCATACTACTTTACTGGCACCATTATCATTAAAAGCATGAGCTAATGCTCTACCTATGCCACTTGCTGCACCTGTAACAACTATTCTTTTACCTTCGATCTTCATAATGTCTTAGATTTATCATAGTTAAAAGTTTGATTCTCATTTGTGTGATTACTCTTGTTGAGAGATATATCGTATCCATCAACCTGATTAATCTCCTTAATACCATCAATGTGCATTTGTTTGGATTTAAATTCATCTCTGGACATCAGTTCTTTTTTGGCGGACTTGGGATCAGTCGCGACTACAAAATAATTTGTATGAAACTCATATATGCCCTCACCCAACGCAGGATCATAAAACCCAACATGAATCATAAATAATTTCATTTTGATTGATTGACTATGTCTCTCTTTTCAACCATTGAACTTGCCAAAAATATGAAAAAATAAAAATTAAAAAAAATAAAGCATGAAAACTAATTACCAACGGATCATCAAGACTGCTCGCAAAAGGATCGCCAACGGGAAGTCTTCTTAGAGTATCCGTAATAGCAGGAATCATATGAAATAAAAAAGTTGATGTGTAACAAAGAGTGAAAAAATATTTTGAAAGTGATCCTAACATATAGGTCTTTTCAACAATTATTCCAGCTATTAAAGCAAGTAATGTGAGGACGGCAAGAACATGGGCAATCCTAAAACCACCTTGATTATAAATAGCCAATGCTGTCGCAGCGGTAATGAATGTAAGAAGTAAGTATATTTTTGCTGCTCGCTCAGAAAAGGATATAACTTTGTATTTATGTAATGCGTATCCACCTATCAAAATAGCGGCAATTCCACATCCTGTATGCATCCATCCCAGATAAGTTATTGGTGGCAACATTTTTATTTCTCCTCCAAGAAAGATACGATCATCTTACCAATTTTAGTTGGCTGGACAAAGGTAATATTGTGACCACCTCCTTCGATAGTTTTTAAATTAGTTGAGGGTATTACTTCCAATAATCTATTGCTACCAGAAAAGGGTGTAACCTGATCATTTGTGCCCCAAACTGCTAAAACAGGAACATTCAATAAATTAAGAGACCTGTATTCATCTTCTGTATTAAACATATCAAAGTGCCTCACAGTCGATAGTAAGGATTCAATGAATCCTTTATATTTGCTTTGCTCAGATAAAAGTTCCACGTATTCAAGTGGAAGTAATCCTCGCGGATCAGTAACTTCATAAACTTGATCATCAACATAAAAACTTCCCAATACATGCCAAAACCATTCACCTATTAAGGGCTGAACTGCCCAAAAGTTAATTTCAGGCTCTTTAATCATTGTTCCAGCTGGAGCAATAAGGGAAACGCTTTTGATCTTTTCTCCATATGAATCAGCAAAATGAGCAATCACTGCACCACCCATAGAATAACCCACAAGATGAACCGGAGTATCAATTGACTGAGATTCTAGAAGGCCATTAAGAGTTCTAATGTAAAGATCATGATCATATTTGATTCTTGGTCTTTCTGAATAGCCTCTGCCAAAATGGTCATAAGCTAAAACGCTATAACCTGCATCGACAAGTAATTCAGTAATGCCATCCCAAACAAATTGTGGACTTGAGAATCCATGCACTAGGACCACAATATTATCTTTTGAAGGCTCTTGAGGATAATGCCACGTAAAAAAAATGTTCCCATCTTCAAGTTGAGCCCATTCACCAGATTCGGGAATGTCCTCTATTGAAATATTTTTTAGATAATATGTATTTAAATAAAAAGGTATCCATAGCAGTGCGAAAATAATGACTGCAATACGGATGGATAATTTCATTAACTATTTAGCTACCCTTTTTCTAAAAATATCTCCGGTAAGTTTAATGATTCTATCTCTTGAGAGAATTCGAGGTAAGAAAGCGAATTTTTTGTTTCCTTTGCCCGTAATGAATGATGATTTATTTTTTAGGAAAGCATCAAGCCCATCTCTTGCTACAAGCTCACAACTATCTCCAAGCTGACCTTTATCTTTTAAGGCTTGATTTAGCGCCTTCAAGGCATCGGATGATTTTTCACTGGCAACCTCACTAAATTTAGATGCAGTTCCTCCAGGACATAAGGTCATAACTTGAATATTCTTATCTTGGTATTCATAGCGTATAGCATCTGAAAACATTAAAACAAACGCTTTCGAGGCCGAATAAACACTCGCAAACGGAACTGGCAAAAAAGAGGCAGTTGAACCGACATTAATTACTCCACCGCCGCCCCTTTCAATCATTTGCGGAATAAACATATGTGTAAGCTCTACGAGAGAATTAATATTTAAATGAAGCATTTTTGAGTAATCAGATCTTTCAAATTCAGTGAATTCACCCCACCTCCCATATCCAGCATTATTAACAAGCAAGTCAATTTTGATGCCTTCGCTGGAGATTTTTTCAAAAAGTTCATCTGCAGAGCCAGAAATACTAAGATCGCTGTTAAAAGTATAAGCCTTGCCTCCCTCAGATCTTATTGAGCTAGCTAAAGCCTCCAATTTTTCACCTGATCTAGCAGCAAGAATAAGATGAGCTCCCCTGCTTGCTAATTCTTTTGCAATTGCTAAACCAATTCCATATGACGCACCGGTAACCAGTGCTACTTTATTTTCGAATGTGTTCATGAATTTCCCCTTTAGATAAGAAGTAATTTAAATGATTTGATATGAATATCAACTACTTCGTTTTGTGATCTCTTCTTGAATCAACCACATCCGATCTTGACCCCACACATAAAAGGGATTGCCACCATCATCGTTAGTTAATTTGAAGCTAGGCACTCCCCAACAGTTGCCTGCATACATCTCTTGAAGGTTATTATTTAGATCTTTTTTCCATTGCTTGCTGTTGAGATGTTTTTTTACTTCACTCCAATCTAATTTAAATGAGGAAACTAAGTCTTCTAAATATTTATCATCACCAATATTGATTTCATTCTGAAAAGATGCAACCAACAATGCTTCAATATATTCAAAGCCTTTTCCCATTTCATCAATAATTGGAAACAATGAATAAGCTTTGCGTGCTGGTTTTCCAATAGGTGAGTAAATTCTTTTAATCTCATGTTGGTGTGTTCTGCCTTCTCGAGCTGCATCTGAAATGATGTATTTTGCCTTGAAAGTTGGGATGGTCATCATTCGCATTAACATTGGAAGTACAGGTTTGGTTATAAGATTAATAGGGTAATTTTCTTGAAGTTGTCTAACCCTTTTTGTGCTTACAAACGTATATGGGCTATTCAATGAAGGATAATAAGTAAGATTAAACTTTTTTGAGGAGTATAGTTTTGACGGAGCAACTAATCTAGGTTTGCAGGTAGGAGTGTATTCGTGAGCTGCTCCCAGCTTTAATTCTGAAAGCCTTCTCTCCAAATAATGTAATCGATCAACTCCCCAGTAAAGCTCATTTTCATAATAGAAAGCTGATCCAAAGTAATAGTCTTTTTTATCCCTAATAGAGTTCCCATCTTTAATTTTCTGTTGAGCATCTTTTTCACTTACGTTGTATTCCTCTAATAATGCATCAAGACAAGCTTCATCAGAAGACCACAATGCAGTACTCACTTTTTTACCAATCTCACCAAAATTAGCATCTTTGACAGCAGACAAAATCCTATTGGCTTTAGTTGAAAGATCTTTTGTAGGGTAAGAGTTAGCTGAAAAACTTACATCATAATAAGGAGCTATTCTTCTAACATCCTCAAGACAATAAATATGGTATAAGGAAGGTTCGTGAACAGTTTCAGGATTTTCTTCTCCAACTAAGATAGGTTTAAATTGAATGTTATATGAAGATCGAAAGCGATCAATAAATTGAATGGTTAAATGTGAGTAAGGATCATCAACTTTATGAAAATATAAGATTTCATGAGGCCGATTTTCTGAGCTTCTTACTGCCTCGCTTTTTTTTCGATTTTCTTTAAAGACTTCATAACTTGCAAAGTGGTTCATGACTGCATTTCGAACCTTTGCGCTCGCAGTGCGCCTGTTCATGAAGTTTCTTAACCACTTGAGCATCGATTTAGTTTTTATTTAGAAATTACTTAGTCGCTTTGAAATAATCGCATCAGCTTCATCCATGATTTTATCGATTAATTCTTTGACGGTAGGAATATCATTAACCAATCCAGCAACCATTCCGCAAGACCATGCGCCTGCATCCATGGTTCCTTCATGCATAATCTTTGGATAAACACCAGCAACTTCGTCAACAATATCAGCAAATGTTAACTGATCTCCAAGAGCTTTTTCTTTTTCCATTAAGCGCTCAACAGCATCATTATTCATAACTCTTTCGGTATTTGTTAGAGATCTCATAATTAGACGGGTATCCAGCTCTGATGCTCCAACTATGGCTTCTTTAACATTCTGATGAACAGGAGCATCTTGTGTAGCTATAAATCTTGTGCCCATGTTCATTCCTTCAGCTCCTAGCGCCATTGCTGCCACTAAACTTCTTGCGTCTGCCATGCCGCCTGATGCCACAAAAGGTATCTCAAGTTCGTCTGCTGCTCTTGGTAAAAGAATAAAGTTAGGAATATCATCTTCACCAGGATGACCTCCACATTCAAAACCATCCACAGACACAGCATCACAACCAATAGATTGAGCTTTCAGTGAATGTCTCACAGAAGTACACTTATGGATAATTTTAATTCCCGCATCTTTAAGTGCAGGTAAATACTCAGCAGGATTTCGTCCCGCGGTTTCTACGATTGGGACGCCTCCATCAATAATTACATCAACTAGACCAGGATAATCAGGAGGAGTAAGTGATGGAAGAAATGTTAGATTCACTGCGAAAGGTTTATCGGTCATCTCTTTGCAACGCGCAATTTCATTAGCAAGTTTTTCTGGTGTTCCTTGAGTTAAACCTGTTATGGTTCCAAGTCCTCCAGCATTTGATACCGCAGCTGCAAGCTCGGCAAACCCAACATGATGCATACCACCTTGAATAATTGGATGCTCAATTCCAAACATTTCTGTAATTTTAGTTTTCATAGTTATTTCCTAATTAATTGAAGTAATTTTTATTTCATCAGAATTTAATGGCAGAACAATCAATGTTCCATCCTTAGAGAACGTCCATTTATCTTTTGGCCTAACTTCATTGACTCCTCTTAAATGTACTCTTTCCATAATTGATATTCTAGGATAGGGAACATGATGATAGAAGACTAAGTGATCGACATTAGCTTTATTTGCAATATCTGCAGCCTCTGTTGGCGTCGTATGATAAGTAACAATATCTTTCATAACAGTAGCTGCTTGAGGTCGACCTGCATTCATTAAGGGTTTATGCATCATTTCTAGAATATGATTTGCTTGGTTTTCATGAAAAAGAACATCGGCATCTTTAGCTCCATCAATAACCTTTTGGGTATATTTGGTATCTCCACTTAGTACAATTGAACGTCCCTTGTACTCAAACCTAAAACCAACTGCTGGCACTGGGTCATGCTCAACTTCGAAGGCAGTGACCTTTAAATCATTTTTATTATAAATAACAGGCTCATCAAGGTTGATGGTGTAAGGATCAAATCCAGCCACTTCGATGGGAGCAATCTCATTACCATGATGCTCATTTCTAAATTTATAATCCAATGCATAAGTAGCTTCAAATCCCTCAGTAACACTAGAAACGCCCTCAGGACCAAAAACTTTTAATTTACTCTGTCTTGAAGCCGTCACCCAGTTCATGAGATGCAGCTCAGCTAAGTCAGCAATATGATCAGAGTGCAGATGCGTCAAGAAAACAGCTTTAACTTTTTGTACATCAATCCCCCAATTCATCAAATTAGCAGAGGCACCATCACCTATATCAACAATAAAATATTCATCACCAGCCTTAATGAGAACGCATGTCTGTGCAGCTCCAGGTGAGGCCAACGGTGGTCCTGAACCGCATACTAGTGCAGATAATGCATCATCGGGAAGCTCTGTAGTGGCATTTACTGCATTATTTAAAGCCGTCATCATAATTCTATCTTGAACCATAGGTAGTCGTGTTAGAACATTTACTAAAATAAAAAGAATGAAGATGATAGCAGCTAAATATTTTAAAAGTTTCATAGTTTAGGACTCCTCTGAAATTCTTGACCCAGCAAAGATTAAAAATAAACCTACAATTATTTCAATAGCAATTGAAGGGAGTGCAAATGCAGCTCCATGAAGAACTGTTGAGAGGATTCTATACAAAGCTGCCACAAGCAAGAGCATTGAAGGTGCATAAAGCCAATAGCGTTTCTGTTTGATTACGCCGATTAAGGTCATTGCGCCAATTGTGATAAAGAAACTCCCTACATCGCCAATTTGAGTACTTAACCCCGCTCCATCTAACAGAGGCATGCTGAGCGATGCCGCCGCTGAAGATGGATCAATGATCCAGCGCAAACCCATTAGCAAAAAAAAGGCTCCAAAAAAACCTGCCAATACTCTTAAAAAATTTTTCATTTTTACTCCTTAGTTAGACCAATAAATATATTCATCCTGCTCTTCAATGTTTTGACCCTCATATTTATCTATTAAAACTGGTAATTCTGTACTTGAGGGGAACAATGGGTCTTTTTGTTCCGAATTAAATTTTGCTAATAAGTTTTCTAGAAGAACTCTTTCTTCAGGATTGCTGTCAATTAAATTATTTTTTTCTAATGGGTCTTGATCGGTATTAAATAACCATCTCATATTTTCTTTTTTGCTGATTAAGTATTTCCAGTTTTTATGCAAGACCGCTTGATGATTTCCAGATCGCCAATAGAGGGTTTCATGCGGGTTTGAAGATTTCTCCCTTTTGATGAATGGAAGTAAGTCTACTCCATCAATCTCCCTATCCGTTGGTATTGAAGCATTTGCAGCAGAAGCAATTGTCGAGAAAATATCAAAGTGATGGATTGGTTTTTCAAATTTTAAACCTGCATCAATTTGATCAGGCCAACTTAAGATAAATGGAACTCTGATACCACCCTCAAAGAAACTTATTTTCCAGCCACGAAATGGTTTATTAATATCATCTAATTCAACATAGTTTGCGCCACCATTGTCACTGGTAAAAAAAATAAGAGTCCTGCCATAGATATTTAACTCTTTTAATTTCTTAACAATCTGTCCAACGCTTCTATCAAGCGCATTAATCATTCCTGAATAAACTTGTAAATTATGTCCTGACATATGACTCATTTGCTCTACATCGCTTCTCAATGCTTGTAATGGATTATGAATTGCCCAATGGCTTAAATATAAGAAAAAAGGTCTATTTTTATTTTTTTCAATAACTTTGATTGCTTCATCAGTATAGTAATCAGTGACATATTTTTCTGGAGCAAAAAGATCACCACCGTTAAACCTTGCGGCATATTGACTGCCTGACCAAACCATCTTATCAATCCTTCTATTTAATTTTGCATTAACAACGTTTGGATGATCTTCTGGTAAATATGAAGTACCTGCTAAAGTTAAAGAATCATCAAACCCTTGATCAATCGGAGACATTCCAGACGAGTGGCCTAAGTGCCATTTCCCTATGTGAGCAGTGTAGTAACCTGCTGTTTTTAGGGTCTCTGCAATAGTAATTTGATCTGAAGGCATACCCTGATCCATAAATGGAGGGAGATTCATAGCAATCTCATTATCGATTCTTGCCCTAAGGCCTCTATCATCCTCCTCAAGAAGCCAACGAATAACTAAATTACGCGAATCAGGAATTGGAGTGAACTCAAAACCAAATCTTGTGGCGTACCTTCCAGTTAGAATTGATGCCCTTGATGGAGCACATGTTGCATTTGCTGCATAACCTTTTTCAAACCAAACGCCATTCTTTGCTAACAAGTCAATATTTGGCGTCTTCAGGGAGCCATCAGCAGCGCCACCATTATGTAAAGAAATATCGTTATACCCAAGATCATCAGCCAAAATTAAAATAATATTTGGTCTAGTATCACTTTCATCTAATCTCTTTAAAGGTCCTTCAGACCAATCTGTAGGTATATTATCTTGGATGGGATTTATAATATTAATAATTTTTGGTAAACCCCAAACAATTAGGTTTACTTTGTATTCCCAGAGCAACAGTCCAGATATTATTATTATTAAAACAAAGGTGAATAATTTCTTAAGCATTTTTTAGGTTTACGATAATTCCTTCGTTTGGATTAATTTTTCCAGAAACTACTTCTTCGTATGTACTGATAAAGTTTTCTAAACCATCAATCTCTTTGATCTGCATCCAGTTATTGCTCTGCAGCGCTCTTGCAGTCATGAATAAGTTTGTTTTCTCAGCATAACCATCATGTCCCCAGTCTCCTATTCGTTTTTGAATATGAGCAGGGGCAAAAAAGAATTCAGTCCTTTCTCTTAACATTGCTTGCCCGAGTGCATCTTCAGCAGTTGTTTTATTATCCCAATGAGTCATCCCAACCGTAAGGCACTTAAGCATGTTGTCTGCGAGCTTGTCATGCAGGGTTCCCAAGATCGCTCGATTACCTGCCATGTCTACCATTACAGTGCCTTGTGAATAATCAATTTTTTCTAGTTGATCATAATTAATGACCTCATCGTAACAACCGAGATCTTCAACAAATTTTGAGTTTGTTACAGAAGTCAATCCAACTACTTTTGGTGAAATTTTTGAATCTGCAAGGCCTTGAGCCAAGCCAATAGCCGTCTTGCTCGAAGCACTTATAATGATTATCTGTGATGCACCTAGATATTGGTCTTCCTCTAAGGAGTCACATAAACAAAAAGCAGTAATATGAAGTGGAAACAAAAGCGCTCTGATTGGATCCATTGATGGGTCATAGTTGCTTTCACCTTTAAGTCTTAGATAGTTATTGTATACGGGAGGCAGCTCTTTTCGATGAGCTTTGCCATCACTAAAGCTCTGATCAGAAATTTTGACTGGGCTTAAGACCAGTGAATCTGCTGCAGGAAAATATCCAAATAACCTCTCACCAACATCTAGATTCTGATTATTTGATTCAACTATTTCTGCAAATCCCCACATGGGTATGCAACCCCAACCGTTGTCACCATTTTGTGCAGCTGGAAAAAATTTCCAGTATCCAATTGTGTCTCCAGCAACTCCGTAGGTAACGTTATTAGCCGTAAATGCAAAGCTTTCAATTTTCAAAAGAATTTCTCCATCTTCAATAATTGGGAGATCTGCGTTAATAATTCTTGATTTTGTAAGGTCAGATTTAAAAGTTTGAAACTGATTCATAATTGCCTAAACATTATTTTTTAAAATTGATAACCCAAAAAGAACCAATAAAATAATTGAAATATATGGTGCTCCCACTGAGCCTGGAGTCATTCCATAAGTGTAAAGACCTTGTACAGCTATTTCTTCTCTGATCAGTGGATAGCCAAAGGTTCTAAAAGCCCACTCAAATATCCATAACAAATACATCAGCGGAATCAATGCTCTGTACCTAAAAATAACTATCCAACAAACTATGCAAAATATAAGCTGAGCAAAGCCCCATAAAGAAAAAAATCTATAAATTAGGAGCATTGGATCAGGGTCGCCTGATATTACTTGAAAATTTGCTATTTGATGAAATCCATATTGCTCAAACAGCATATGAATAATTGCTCGCCATGACATTAAAAGTGTAAAAAGAATAAATCCCCACAAGGCAAATCGATGTCCTTGAAAATTATTATCAGCAATTTTTGGCAGAATATTTTTAAAAGCTAAATTTGCCATCATCCTTAATTTCGATATTGAGTTGTCCAGCTAAACCAGCTATTCGGTGTTTTTCACTTTCTAAATATTCTTCACTCGTTGCCATTTGATACATAGCTTTCCTGCTTGGATAACGTACAACTGCAACAACATCCCATAAATCCTCAACATCTCCAAGAATAAGTCTTTGAACTTCTCCAGCAAAAATTGGTTCAGCGCCTACCTTTGCTAAATGAGCAGTAACTTCATTGGCATAAATGGTGTAAGCTTCCTCGCCAGTAAGATTGGTCTCTCTTCCATCTTCGTACTCAGCTTTATCTTTGAAGGTAAGAAGATTTACTGCCAGGAAAGACTCATCCTCTCCTAAAGCAAAACCTGCAATCTGAAGAGGAGTTGGTGAAACTGCATTTGTAAAGGAATTGGATTCGTTTGAATATGAAGTATTGTTGATTAAAAAAAATATTAAGCCACTAATGATAACTAAGCCTATTAAGTACTTCTTCATAGGTCTCCTTCTTTAATTTCTATATTCAGTTGACCTTCTAATCCAGCTGCACGGTGGGCTTCACTTTTTTGATAGTCAGGATCCATTAACATTTCAAGCATTGCCTTCCTGCTGGGATATTGTGCAATAGCAACACTGTCCCAAAGATCTTCAACCTCACCGATCATTAAACGACTTATCTTGCCACCAAAAACCAATTTACCTCCAATTTTTGCTAAATGTTTAGTTACCTCCTGGCCGTAAATTGAATAAGCCTCTTTGCCGGTAAGATCTGTTTCTCTTCCATCTTCATATTCTGCTTTTTTCTTGAATTTCAATAAATTCAACATAGCAATGGGTGTTTTAGTATCGCCTTCAAAAAAACCCTCCATTTGTGTTTGATGAGGACGTGTGTGATTTTTTACTTTCATGCTTACTCCCCCAAAGTGATTGCTTTTGCAAAAGCTGGTCTTGCTTTGATCCTTTCAACATAAGCCCTAATGTTACTCATGTCATCACCGACGCATCCGAGTCTATTAGCCATAAAACATGAGTGGCCAAGCATCAGATCAGCAGCAGAAAATTTACCAATTAAGTACTCTTTGTCAGCTAAGTTTTCATTAACGGGCACCAATGATTTGGTGAGTAAGTTTTTGGCTTGGTTTAAGACAGTCTCATCCCTTCGATCAGGTGGCAACAAAAGAGTCTGAACAACTATCTGATTCATTGGTGGCATTACCATACCCTCACAATAGTGATACCACTGCAAGTAGTAGGGAAACTCAGCAGCATCTGAGCTGGGTTTTAATCCACCATTTTTATGGCGCTCCAGAATGTAATCAATGATAGCCCCGGATTCAAAAATTGATACCTCACCATCCTCTAATACCGGAACCCTACCCAGTGCATGCCTTGCTCTATGTTCTGGAGATTTTAGCCCCTCTTTTGTAAAAGGCATGATATTGACCTCGTATTCCAAACCTAACTCCTCTAATAACCAGATCACTCGACCTGCTCTAGTTCCTGCAACAAAGTGAACTTTTAACATAATTTTTTCCCCTTATTTTTTAACCATTTTTTCAGCATTTTTTGCAAATTCTTTTGCTTTCTCATCGTCATCCAACATGCTTTCTATCTTAATAGGAACCTCAATGCCTTTGACCATGCCTGGCTGTTCGTACATAGCTTTTATCCACCTATCTAAGTGATCAAGACCATCAACATTGATGCCGGACCATTTATGCGTTCGAACCCAGCACCAGTTTGCAATATCAGCAATTGAAAATTCTCCAGCCAACCATTCATTGTCTTTTAGATGTGTATCTAAAACTTCAAAAAGTCTTCTGCCTTCATTTTGATAGCGATCAATAGCAGGTTGAATTTTTTCTGGAAAATACCTAAAAAATACATTGGCTTGTCCCATCATAGGACCAACACCACCCATCTGAAACATCAACCACTCAAGGACTTTAGCTTTTTTAGTAGGATCTGAAGAGATTAGTTTTCCTGACTTTTCAGCCAGGTATATCATAATTGCACCAGATTCAAAGATAGATAAGTTATCTGCACTCTTATCAACAATTGCAGGAATTCTCCCGTTGGGGCTAATTTTCAAAAAATCAGGCTTCTTTTGTTCGTTTTCCATGAGGTTAACAACATGAACCTCATAGTCCATATTTAAGGCTTCTAAAGTACATGAAACCTTGTGCCCATTAGGTGTGGGTGCTGTATAAAAATCGATCATGGTTACTCCTTAATAAAGTTTATTAAAATATTAGATAATTGTTTTGGCCTAGTCCACTGATAGAAATGGCCTCCTCCTATGTGAGGGGCACTTTTAGCATTGGGAGCCATTCTCAACACATCTTTTTCAATGCCATTGGTTACAGGATCATCTCCAGCAAATACTGAAAGAAAAGGTAATGATGATGTAGCAAAAAAGTCCCTAGCTTTTTTTTGTGCCTCTAGAGACTGATCTGGAATAATGGGTACATGGCTTGGCATTGCTCTAGGACCCATCTTGTAAGAGGGATTTGGAAAGGGAGCTTCGTAAGCTTTTGCGAGATTTGTTCTAAATGGAGAGATGCTTTCTAAGCCAAGTTTAAAAAATAAATAGTGTCCTATAGCTGATAGCCTTGATCTCTTTTCCATCATCATTGAGTTGAGCATGCCTATTGGTAAATTTTTTGTGTCCCAGCAAAATTTTTGCCAATACATAAATTTCAAAGCCACATGATCTGATGCCCCATCAGCATCCATCTTTCTTACCTCTTTTGCCATACTGTAAGGTGTTAACTTAATTGAGCTCGCTCTAAATTCTTTAATTTGATCTATGACGTCTTGAGGAACATCTGGGTTGTATGGTAATCCGGTATTCCCCATCGAAACTTTCTTAAACCGATGAGGAGCATTTGCAATCATTCTAAGACCAATTAGGCCTCCCCAATCTTGACCAAAAAATGTCAGTTCTTTGAAATCATTAACTTCAAGCCAAGCTGACATCCAATCTACTTGATTTTGATAAGAGTAATCATCTCGGGCAGCAGGCTTATCCGATTTGCCATAACCCACAAGATCTGGAGCAATGACTCTTACTCCTGCGTCATTAAGAACAGGAATCATGCGAGCATAAAGATAGCTCCAAACAGGCTGACCATGCATTGCTAATAAAACAGGACCATCCCTTGGGCCTTCGTCAATATGATGTATTCTTAAGGGAGTTCCATCGCTTGAAATTATCTCTGTGTATACTGGTTTAAAAGGATAATCCTTTATGCCCTCAAAACATTTATCAGGTGTACGTAAGACTTGCATTAGTAATGAATCCCTAAGACATAATGACTATTGACACTATATATGTCAATAGTTAATATATTTTGATGAGCAATCAACCTGCGTTAAAGATAAAAACTAGCGATGGTCGTTTCGCTAGAAGCCAAAAAACAAAAGACGCTATTGTAAAAGCTCTACTTAAACTCCTTAACGATACACCTTTCCCAACAGCAGAACAGGTAGCCAAGGAATCAAAGATTGGCCTTAGAACTGTTTACAGACAATTTAAAGATATGGAAAGCATCTATCTCTCCTTACATGAAGAATGTCTATATTTTCTAAACAAAATGTTTGAAAATGAAATTGACGTTAATCAATCTTTTGAGGAAAGAATAAATTTTGCTGTTTCCGAAAGACTGAAAATTTATAGCGAATATGAAACTTTATTCATAGCTACTATTTCAAATGCTGCTCGATTACCAATCCTTGTTGATCAAGTGGCTGCATCCTATCAAATCATGCGTAAGAGATTTATTAAGATTGTTCCTGAAATTAAAAATCTTTCCGGTATTAAATCTGATCTTCTCTTTACAAGAATTCTATTTCCGACATGGTTTTCATTGCGTAACGTCCTGAGGCATGATCAAAAAACAATCATTAATGAACTCTCGATTGATTTAATGGAATACATCAAATCTAATATTAAATAATTTTTATTACCTCGATAAGATATATCTTTGATTTAAAAAAAAGGCAGCCAAAAGGCTGCCTTTATAAGTTATGAATTAACTAACTTAAAAGTTAAATGTCACTTGGAAACCAACTTGCCTACCTCGGTTGGTAGATGCTTCATAAAATTTTGAAGGCAATCCACTGCCGCCAGGCATACCATATTCAGTGTAGTAATTTGGTACGAAAGCTAGGTCGACATCATCAAGCATATTCTTAACAAATACGTTTACATCCCACTGACCATCAGCCGATCTCCATCCAAGGAAAATATTTGCAAGATACAGCTCTTCAATTGAAAGCTCTTTATTAAGACCACTGTCTCTGGCATCTCTCCAATTAATGTTGTATCGAGTATATCTTTCTCCACCAGCATAAGATGGAACTGTATGATCGAGGTAGAACGTCCAAGAAGTTTCAGCGGCATCGTTTAATGGCATTCCACTCACGTCCATTGATGCAACAGTTGGTCCTGAATATGTTGGATCATTAATGTATCCAATAGAACCAGAGTCAAACTCGCTTTCACTCTGAGTAAAGCTACCACCAAGAACTAAGTTTTCATTAACAATATATTTATACTCAATATCCATACCTGTCATTGAGGCATCGTTATTGTTAAAGATTCCACCCTGAACCTGCGCAGTTTGACCTGTAGCACCTGTAGCGCCATAGGTCATTGCAGTAACGTCATCCCACTTACGTTGGTAATTATCAAATGTGTAATCATAATAGGCAGCATTCAGTCTTAATCTGCCATCAAGGAAAGTACCTTTCATACCAATTTCTGTCATGTCAGTTTCTTCTTCTGCAAAAGGAACAAGACTTGGTGCTATAGGCGTATTCGCTAAGGTTCCACCAGGACTTCTGTAACCTTGCTCAACGGCAAAGTATAGAAGCACATCATCATCAACAAAGTGTCCAATTTTAAAATTACCGGTAGTTGATTCACTGCTCAATGCCATAAGGTTCTGAGGAATTAATTCAAACGAACTTCCGCCACCATCCATGATGCCAACAAGTTGTGTTAGTGGAAGATATATCTGTTGAGATCTATAACCCTCTAATTCCTGCTCTCTAAAACCAAATTGAACAAAAGTTTGATCGCTGATGTTATATTTAAAGTTTGCAAAAACAGCCTCAGTTTTGTTATTAACAATGTAATCCGTACATGCCATCACCACGCTTCGTGCGGCAAATATACCTGGGCTTGCTAAATCAGCTTCGCAAGCATTAAAAGGTGTTTTGTAATCAAATGGCACCAATGGTTTGTATAAAAAAGGTGCAACTTCGGTAATAGAGTATGATCTATCTAAATCAGCATGTGTAAATGTTTCAGAATCTCTGTTAAAAACACCAATTGTGTACTCTAACTTATCGTTATCTTGATTAGATAATCTTGCCTCAAATGTTTCGATTCCAGCATTGGTTCTGACCTCTTGAGGATATCCGTACACAAAAGCACCAGCATAGTCCCTATCAATAAGGCCCAATGTGTCATTTTCATAATCTGAAACTCTTAAAGAGAAAAGATGTGAACCCATATCATAATCCACCATAAGATTTAGGGTCTCGCCTGAATTATTTTGATATGCTCTTTGGAAATGAAGTGCTTTCCTATCTTCAGGATCTAGAGGTCCTGAAAGATCACTGTAGTTAGGTCTATGCAGTGTTGCAAGCTGAGCTGCTCCAGCTGCTCCTCCTGGTAACATGGCTAAAAAACCAAGATAAGAACCAACAAAATGTGCATAAGAATTGTAGGTTTGAGCTGGTCCAAGCATACCAGCTGTTGCAGGATTCACATATCCAGCTAGGTCTATTGTAATTGGCCCTTCAGAACCAGCAACGGCTCGAGGCGCCTCGCTGGTTGATTCCATGTTCTGATACTTCAGCCTGACAGACATGTTATCACTTGGCTCCCAATTCAGGGAAATCCTAAAAGAATCGTACTCATGATCCTCTTCTTGACCATTTCGTATATTTCTTACTTCATTACCTCCTGTGTCATTAGTCACGGCAGCAAATCTTAGTGCCATGGTATCGCTAATGCCTACATCGGAGGCATATTCTAAAATGGATGTATTATTATCTGCGAATGAAGTTTTAAGATAACCATTTCTAGCATCGCTTCCAATTTCTGCATCACGGGTATAAATTTGTAAGGCACCACCAGTACTCACAACACCTTGAAGTGTTCCTTGAGCACCTTTAAGAATTTCAACTCTTTCGGTGTCATACATCTGATAAAAAGCAACTTGTGGTCGAACTGGCATTTCATCAATGTAGGCTTGAATTGGTTGGTCATTACCGCCGTCAGGATCAACTTTTTGCCCTCTGATAGTAATGACTGATCTGCGTGGATCAATTTGAGTAAATTCAACACCTGAAACTAGTTGAGAAAGCTCTCCTAGTTCACGAATTTGATAATCATCAATGTCGGCACCGGTAACTGCATTAACGGTCTGTGCAATGGATTGAACATTTTCTTCCTTCTTTGTTGCGGTTACAACAACCTCTTCTAGGACAAGCTCATTGTTTTGAGCATATACAGCAGAAGAAATTATGCCGATAGGCAACAATAATAATATAGATAATAATTTGCGCATTTTTCCCCCTAAAATGAAAAACTTACCAAGAATATACCTTTTTTTATCGTAAATATAAACTTTTTTGATGTTTTGAAACCTTGTCAGTTTGACAGTCTAGGGTTGGGAAATAATATTTTGTGAATTATTTAATGATGCCTGAATATCTAGAATTGATTGGTTGGTCTGCTTTCTGTAATTATCAAAAGCTTCAATGGTCTCATCTAAGAGCAACAACCTTCTTTGTAATGTGTTAATTTGCAGCGCCAGTGCTTTATATTCCTCACTTTCAACATTAAGTCTGTTTGTAATACCTTCCAAACTGTCCAACTTGGAGCTTAATTTTTTAAAATCGTCCTTCAAACCCTTGATGGTCTTATTTAACTCTTGATTTTGCTTTTTTAAACCATCAAGCTCAACAAAAATCTTGCTGATATTTACCTTATTTCTTTTATTACTCAGATCCCAAAGCTTTTTTATTTCTTTGTCTAAAAATTGAAGTTGGGCTCCGGTATCTGTGAGGAATTCTGTACTAACTTCGTCTGCTAATTGAAATTCTTCTTCTAAACTAATGAGTCTTGATTCAAGGTCTGTTGTATTAACGCCGGTATTTTTAGAAATTTGGCCAACCCATAGCGATAGAAAAAGCATCCCGAATAAAATAATGATAAATACGATTGCTAGGATCATACCGCCCTTTTCTTCTATAACTTTATAGATTCTTTGGAAGTCTTCAGGTGATATTTTATCTGTCATGATAGGGGCATTTTGTGTTTTAATATGTTAATCAATTAACTAACTAATTACTAAAGATTTTTAAATATTAGGCTATGAACTTAGATTTTTCTGACGATCAAAAATTCTTACAAGATGAAGCACGTAAATTTTTCGATAAGGAAGGTGGTTTAGCTAATGCAAGAAAAGTGATGGATGAAAGTATCAGTCATGATGATTCTCTTTGGGCCAAAATAGTTGAGCTTGGTTGGACTGGCATAAGAATACCAGAAGAATATGATGGACTTGGGCTTGGGCACCTTGAGTTGTGTGTCATTGCTGAGGAGATAGGTAGAGCTTTAGCACCTATACCTTTTTCTTCCTCAGTGTATCTTTTTACAGAAACCATCATTAAATATGGGTCTGATGAAATAAAAAAAGAGATTCTACCTAAGCTCGTGACCGGCGAGGTTGTCGGAACATACGCAGTTGCTGAGGATATGGCAGCTGTTTCAGAAGCTAACCTTTCATGCTCTGTTGATGGGGATGCAATTAACGGTACTAAAATTGCTGTCCCTGATGCTGATCTTGCTACTCATGCAATTGTGCTTGCTAAAGCTTCATCAGGTATCGAGCTCAGATTAGTTGACCTCAATGCAGAAGGTGTCTCTACATCCCTTCAAAAGAACTTAGATAAATCAAGATCATTTTACAAAGTGGAATTTAATAATTCTAAATCATCTTTATTAGGTGAATCGGGTGCAGGATGGGATTCCCATGTGCATATTATGGATCAGGCAGCGGTGCTTTTTGCTTTTGAGCAGGTGGGCGGATCTCAGCAAGCACTGGATATGGCCAAACAATATGCTATGGAACGATATGCATTTGGAAGACAAATTGGTTCATACCAAGCAATTAAGCATAAACTTGCGGACATGTATGTTGCTGTAACGCTCGCAAAATCAAATTGTTATTATGGTGCTTGGGCACTATCATCGGAGTCATCTGAGTTACCCCTTGCTGCTGCAACTTCACGAGTTAGTGCTACTAAAGCATTTCAATTGTGTGCCAAAGAAAATATTCAAACACATGGCGGAAATGGCTTTACTTGGGAATATGATTGTCATCTTTTTTACAAGCGCTCAAAAGTCCTTTCACTAAACTTAGGATCAGAATCAAGCTGGAAAGAAAAGCTTGTTACTGCAATGGAAAAAACTAATACACTTAATTAATAGGAAAAAAATATGGATTTTAATGATACCCCCGAACAAGCTAAATTTAGAGCCAAATGTAAGGAATGGTTAGATGCAAATGCTGAGCTGAAAGATACTGGAAAGCGCCTAAATGTTGAAAGCAATTTAGAAGATCTAATTACAAAAGCTAAAGCATGGCAAAAAAAGAAATATGAGGCTGGATGGGCAATGTTGCATTGGCCGAAAGAGTACGGCGGCATCAATGCTTCACCTATAGAACGTATTATCTGGGGTCAAGAAGAATCTAAATATGATGTGCCAGGAAGTGTATTTGAAATTGGTCTAGGCATGTGCGGTCCGGTAATGATGCAATACGCATCTGAGGATCAAAAGGAAAGATACCTTCCTCCAATGGCTGAAGGAAAGGAGATTTGGTGTCAATTATTCTCAGAACCATCTGCTGGCTCTGATGTAGCAGGACTTAGAAGTAAAGCCGTCAAAGATGGTGATGAGTGGGTCATTAATGGTCAAAAAGTTTGGACTTCAGGTGCTCATTATTCTGATTACGGAATTTTAGTGGTCAGACATGATCCTGATCTTGAAAAACATAAAGGCCTTACGTTCTTCTTTGTTGATATGAAATCGCCAGGCATTACTGTAAAACCGATTAAACAGATTACTGGAACCGCAGGTAGTGGAGCTGGCTTCAATGAAGTTTATTTTGATGATGTAAGAATTCCTGATTCACAAAGACTCGGTGAGATTGGTGATGGCTGGAAAGTTGCTATTACAACATTGATGAATGAAAGGTTAGCGGTTGGAGACGCCAAAGGTGCTGATGTAAATGAGGCGCTTTCACTAGCTAAAGATAAAGATGACTTTGGTCAGCTTATGATTAAAAATCAAGCAGTCAGAGATAAATTAGCTGACTGGTTTTGTGAGGCTAATGGTCTTAAATACACAAAATTTAGAACCATGTCAGCTCTCTCTAAGGGAGAAGCACCGGGCCCAGAAGCTTCAATTACTAAAATAGTTAGTGCCAATAAACTTCAAGCCATTGGTAATTTTGGAATTGACTCTGGTGATATGGCAGGAATGTTAATAGATGAAGAGGATGGTATGAGTTCTTTCCAAGCTGCATGGCTTGGCGCACCAGGCCTCAGAATAGCCGGTGGTACAGATGAAATTCTCAAAAATATTATTGCTGAACGGGTATTAGGCCTCCCTCAAGATCCAAGAGCTGATAAGGGATTACCTTTTAAAGATATCCCCTCAGGTAAATAATCTTTCATATATATTTCTAAAGGCTAAGCAAGTCATGTCTGATGCCTTTAAAAAACTTACTCTAGAGAACCATCAACTTCAGTGGAAAGATGAACTGCCATTTTCATTAGATGCTAACGATATTTTTTTTCAAGATGAGGCATTGAATGAGATTGAACATGTATTTATTAAACCCAACAAGATTAAACATCGCTCATCAGTTGAAAAAAATTTAATTGTTGGAGAGATTGGCTTTGGATTTGGGCTAAATTTTCTTTCCACATGCCAAACCTGGATTCAAAATTCAAATGAAGGTCTCCTAACTTATTTGAGTATTGATCATAAAATTGCTTCTCATGATGAGATAAAAAAGCTATTTAAAAAATTTAATGAGCTTAGTGATCTTGAAATAACTTTCTTTGATTGTTTTGAACCTATTCATCAAGGAATAAATAAATTTTTTTTTCCACAATGGAATGTTGAATTAATTTTTTATGTTGGCGATGTGTTAGATGCGATTTCAGATTTAAATAATAATTTTAAGGTAGATGCATGGTATTTGGATGGCTTTGATCCTAAATTAAATAACGTGATGTGGTCTGATCCTGTTTTAGATTTCATTCAAATGCATTCTTATAAAAATACGACAATATCAACATTTACTGCAGCCGGTTTTGTTAGAAGAGGTCTTACTCAAAGGGGTTTTGAAGTTGAACGAAAAAAAGGTTTCAAATTTAAGAGGCATCACATTGCGGGCAGGTACTCAAAACTATCTAAAGAGAAAAATCCTAAAAAAATTGCAATCATAGGATCAGGAATAGCGGGATGCTCGACTGCATATCATCTTGCAAAAAATGGTCATATCGTTGACATTTTTGAAATAGAGTCAGAAATTTCATCTGGAGCTTCTGGAAATCCTCTGGCAGCGCTTTATCCTCGATTTAACTTAAATAATAAGCCTATCAATCTTTTAAATTTCTTTAGCTTTTATTATGCGGATAGGTTTTATAAGTCTTTGGATACTGATGGTTACTTTGAAACAGGCATTGGTTTTAAAGCTAGTGATGAAAGAACACAAAGCTGGATTAAAAAATTAAAAGCGCTTAACAGAAAAGATCTTTTTAGCTTTTCTGATAATCAAAACAAAAGTGGGCTAAAAGATTTTAAAGGAGTAATTTTTAAGCATGGTGGATATTTAGATCCAAAAAAAATCAATCAATCACTAATTTGCAATGAGAATATAAGCATTCATCTGTGTCATGAATTTAAAAATTTTGAAATTGAATCATCAGACATAACCTTAAGATTTGACGATAGTAATGAATGCACTTATGACTATCTAGTTCTTGCACACGGGTCAGGTTTAATTAATTTCTCTAGTGATTTATCACTTTCTAAGGGGCAATTAGTAGCAACAAAGATCTCGGATTCCATCAAAATGCCTATTAACTCTAGTGGTTACATTCTTCCCGCAAAAGATGGGCTTAATTGGATAGGTGCGTCCTATGATAATCAGTTTGAAAACCTCGATGTTGATAAAGATACACTTAAAAAAATGATCACTTTCCAAGAGGATCAATATGAAGTTAAGAAAAAACTCCATCAGTATAAATCAAGAGCGCAGATAAGAACTGTCTCGAAGAATAAGTTACCAATAGCAGGAAAATATAAACAAAATGAAAAAATCTTTATCCTGGGAGGGCTTGGATCTAGAGGCTTTTGCTACGGTCCGATATTAGGAGACCATGTAGCGAATATGATTGATGGAAGCATAAGCCCATTAGAAAAAAATATTGCCGAAAGTCTGATGTCAAAAAACTTTAAATAGTCTCAAGAACTAAACCAACCAGGTTTTCAGCTTTTTCAACATTTGATGGCTCAAAAACCGAGCCTGGTCTCCACCTTGTTAATCCTGTCCACAAAGTTTGATCAGCTGCCTTATCAAAGATAGATATTCGTAAATAATATTCATCAATTGATCGAATACGATTAAGGTCGTAAGGTGATCGATAGTAATAAGGATATCGATAATAATTACCATCATCACGAACAAATTCTTCTGAGCTAACTGAGATATTTACGAGTAGATTAGCTTGATCTGAAATAATATTTCCTCTATCTGTTAAATTTGATTTGATAGCTTCTTTAATCAGATCAACAAAAATTGGATCTATTTTTGCAGGAACATCACCTTCAAGAATTACATTTAACGAAGCATCTAATGGTAAGCTATAAGCGTCAATTGAGTTTGTTTTTAAGTAAGGTTGAGCGGTGCAACTCAGCAGAAATATTGTGGCGAGAGCACAAAAAGCTATAGACTGAAATTTCATAATTTAAATAAAAGTTAATTGATTTTTTATTATAATATTTTACTCAAAATTTTCTAAATATTTAAAATGTTTGAACTTATAAATAGTAAAAAAGTTGATCTATTAAATCTTAGTGCAGACCTTTACGAGCACTCCAAATTTAAAACAAAACATTTACATCTTGCATCGGAGAACACGGAAAAGGTTTTTATGGTTGCATTTAAAACAGTACCGGAAGATTCTACAGGTGTTGCACATATCCTTGAACATACAGCATTATGTGGATCAAAAAATTTTCCAGTTAGAGATCCATTTTTTATGATGTTAAGGCGCTCAATTAATACATTCATGAATGCATTTACATCTAGTGATTGGACGGCCTATCCATTTGCTACCCAAAATCCCAAAGATTTTGAGAATCTTTTGAAGGTTTACACAGATGCCGCATTTTTTCCAAATCTTGATGAATTAGATTTTTATCAGGAAGGTCATAGACTTGATATAAACGATAAAGATGAATTAGAAATCAAGGGCGTTGTTTACAATGAAATGAAGGGAGCAATGAGTGCTCCAAGTTCTCAACTCTGGCATGGAATGACTAAGCACCTTTTTCCAGGAACAACTTATCAGTTTAATAGCGGTGGTAATCCCAAGGATATATTAAACCTTACACATTTAGATCTAGTTAACTTTCATAGAAGTCACTATCATCCAACGAATGCATCATTTTATTCATTTGGTGATATGAACGTAGATGAATTGCAGATGTACTTAGAAGAGAATGTTATGAGTCAATTCAATCCGTTAGATACGGCATTAAGTGTTCCATTAGCTAAGAAATTTGATTCTCCAAAATACTCTTTTGAATACTATCAACCTTCTGAGTCAAAACAAGCAAATAATCATGTTGTTGTTAGTTGGCTGCTCGGAAAAAGTTATAACTCTTTTAATTTATTAGAAAAATATTTTTTAACCAGTCTTCTAATAGATAACTCATCCTCACCGCTACGCCAAGCCCTTGAAACCTCTGATCTAGGTTCTGCTACATCTCCAATTATGGGCCTTGAACCGAGCAATAAAGAGCTTGTTTTTACGGTTGGACTTGAGGGCGTCATACCAAATAAAGCTAAAGATATTGAAAAGTTAATTTTGGATACAATTAAATCGACACTTAATGGGGGGATATCTCAGTCTAAAATAGATGCTGCACTTCATCAGCTTGAGATTAGTCAAAGAGAAATATCTGGAGGAACCATGCCATATGGCTTGCAGCTTATCCTTGGTGCGATGGGTGGATGTATTCATGATGAGGACCCTATTTCACTTCTAGACATTGATGAAAATATTGAGATCTTAAAAAACAAAATTAAAGAGACCGGATACATAGATTCACTTATAAATACTTCATTTATCACTAATAATCACAGACTCTTATTTGAATTAAAAGCAGATCCTAAATTTAATGATAAGGAGAACTTTTTTTATAAAGAGTATCTAAAGCAAAAGAGTGAAGACCTTGATGAATCAAGCAAAGAGGACCTTAAGAAACTTTCATTAAAACTTGATGCTAGACAAAATCAAGTTGATGACGAATCGATATTGCCAAAAGTAGAAAAAGAAGACATCCCTGCAACAAAGTTATTTCCTAAAGTATCCGGTGATAAAGATAAAAAATACTACAAAGTTGGTACCAATGGCATTATTTATCATGATTATATCTTTCCTATTAAAAACCTTAATGATCAAGAATTAAGCCTAGCTTCTTTGTATGCTTATTTGCTTACGAATGTTGGTTTAAAGAGAAAAAGTTATGAAGAAATTCAGGAATACCAGTCTCTCATAACAGGCAGTATTAATGCTTCAATAAAATCAGAATTTAATGACATCAATGAAAAGCCAAGTCTTTCGTTGGTATTTTCAGCAAAATCTCTCGAAAAAAATGCATCTCAAATGAGGGATCTCATTAGCGAAACTATTAGTCATGTCAGATTTGATGAGAAAAAAAGAATTCAAGAATTAATACAACTTGTCATTGCAAGAAATGAAGAAGCTATTAGCTCTAATGGTCATGGACTAGCAATGGAGTATGCCGCTGGTGGTGTATCGAGTTATGCAGCATTAAATGCATCTATATACGGCATTAAAAAACTTCAAGATATAAAACTTATTATCAGCAAACTTGGAATTGATAAAGGGACAGATGCGATAATTGAAATCCTTAAAAATATTCATATCAAAGTGATAAAAAATCCTGATGAAGTACTTACGATACTCTCAGATGAAACTGCTCTCTCCAACAGATTATCTGTTAATCAGAACGAATATAATTTTCAAGATGAGGTAGTAAAATTCAAAAATGAGACTGCGTGGATAATTCCTTCGCAAGTCAATTACTGTGCAGAGATCTTTAAAGGAGTAAATTTCCTTCATGGTGATGCACCTAAACTTTCTCTTCTTGGGGCTGTACTTAGAAATGGATACTTGCATACTGCGATAAGAGAAAAAGGTGGTGCTTATGGAGCCGGTGCGATGCACGATTCTAGTACTGGAGTTTTCAAGTTCTTTTCATACAGAGATCCTAATTGTCTTAACACCTTTGAAGAGTTCCAAAAATCAATTAATTGGTTAAAAAATAATCTGAAAGAAAAGCATCTTGATGAGGCTGTTCTAAATGTTATATCGAGTGTTGATAAGCCATTATCACCTGCAGGAGAGGCAAGATCAGATTTTTATCAAAACCGAATAGGAATAAACCACGCAATGCGATTAGATTTTAGAAATAATATATTAAACACAAAGCTTAATGATCTTTATGATGTAGCAGAAAAATATCTTATTAAAAAATCATTTAAGTCAGTGATCGGTAGTAAGGATTTTGAGTCCGACTTTAAAAATCTTGAATTTGTTCAAGAAGAATTAAATTAGAATATAAAGAATCTCTTTTTCTTAAGATCCTCAGCGCAACCCCAATATTGTTTCTGATACATTTCTGATCTTTTTTGAACCCGACTTGCAACATCCATTAACCATGGTTTTTTTCGGTATGTTCTATCACTATAGCCTTTATAACCCTCGTGATAAGCTAAGTATAGAGCTCTAGCATCATTCTTCTTAAATCCATTGAAAAATCCTTTATTTGCGTACCAACCGATAAAGTCAGCACTGTCAGAAAAGTTACTTCTGCTTGCAAATTGATTTGAAGTTTCTTCTTTATAATCATTCCATGTTGAGGACAAGGCTTGTGAATATCCTTTTGCACTTGAAGGTCTGAACCACGGAATAAAACCTAATAATTCTTCTCTTTCTGGCTTAGCGTTACCTTTAAAACTTGATTCCTGAAAAACAAATGACATTAAGACATAAGGCGGAAGCTTCCATCTTTTTTCAGTTCTAATTGCAGCCTTATACCAGCCTCTCTTCTCTTGAAAAATATTACAAATATTATCAGGATTATCTGGAGGGCTCGAGACGCAGCCTGCTAGTGCAAAAGATATAGAAAGGATTATTAAATTATTTTTCATTTAAAAATTCTGATATTTCATCTTCATTAATGATTTTAACCCCAAGTTGATTTGCTTTTGCTAATTTTGATCCTGCATTTGAGCCAACTATAAGATAGTTAGTTTTAGCTGAAACAGATGAAGACACCTTTGCACCTTTGCTAAGTAAAAGATTTTTTAATTCATCTCTTTTAAGCTTTTTCAATGTCCCTGTAATTACAATTGTCTTTTCAAATAAATAGTTATCTTGATCAATTAAATTAGGATTTTTTATTGTTAAATGTGGCAATAATTCTTTGACCATATTTTTACAATAATTGTCTTCAAAAAATTGCATGATATTTGAAGCTACTCTAGGACCAATATCCTGAAGTGTTATGAGCTCTTCAAAAGATGTAGACATTAAATTATCAATACTCTTAAAGAAGTTTGATAAATTTCTTGCAGTGGTCTCACCTACCTCCTCTATACCAAGTCCAAAAATTAAGCGGTGCAACTCAATATTCCTTGAGGAATTAATTGAATGAATTAAATTTTCGGTAGATTTCAGACCAAAACCCTCTAACTTCTCAATCTTTTTAGCATAATTTTCTAAAGAGAAAATATCTTGTACATCCTTAAAATAGCCTAGCTCTAAAAAACGATTAATTATTTCTTTGCCCAGACCCTCTATATCAAAGGCCTTACGTGAAACAAAGTGATAGAAGGAGCCTCGGATTCTTCCATTGCATGATCTTCCGCCCATACACTTGAGAAAGGCAGCTCTTTCATTAACTTTGAGGAGTGAATAGCCCTTATTAGCATTTTTTATAAAATTGTTGGCTTCATAAATTGAATCAAATTTCTTTATTAATTCTTTATCCTCTCTTACTTCCCACGACTCAGCATGATTTAAGGTAGCTTCTGATCCACACTCACATAGTTTTGGAAGTTTTATTTTTGGTGCTCTATTTTTATCTTTTGCAATCACTTTGATAATTTGAGGAATTACATCACCTGCTCGCTTTATAACAACAGTATCGCCAGGTCTAGGGTCAAGACGCTCAAGCTCATCAACATTGTGTAGAGTACAATTACTAACATTAACTCCTCCAACAAAAACCTTTTCAAGTTTTGCCACTGGAGTAATTACTCCCGTTCTTCCTAATTGAAAATTTATGTCAATAATTTTTGTTTTAGCTACCTCAGCTGGGAATTTTCTTGCAATTGCCCATCTTGGAGATCTTGCAATTTCTCCAATCTCATTCTGGTCACTGAGATTATTTACCTTATAGACAACTCCATCTATTTCATAATTTAATGATGCACGATTTTTATCAATTTTCTCAAAATATTTAATGCAATCATGAAGATTATTGGCAATAGCATTTAAAGGATTAACTGGAAGTCCCCAACTTTTAAATTTTTTAAATATCTCTTCTTGACTAGAGAATGAAATACCTTGAATTATCCCTATTCCGTGAGCAAAAAAATGAAGTGGTCTAGTCTTAGTTATTTTAGGATCTAGTTGTCGCAAGCTTCCCGATGCAGCATTTCTTGGATTAGAAAATAATTTATTACCGTCTTTTTCCTGGAGTTTATTTAATCTTGCAAATTCATCTTTGGGCATAAATATTTCACCCCTGACTTCAAGAATCTCTGGAATATCCTTCGAACCAATTAACTTTAATGGAATAGAATTTATTGTTCTAACATTTGAAGTAATATTTTCACCGGTCTCTCCGTCACCTCTCGTTGCTCCAATCTCAAGAGTGCCACTGAGGTATGTTAATGAGACAGCTGCTCCATCAATCTTTGGTTCACAAAAATACTTTGCTTGAGCTGCACTATTTAAAGATTTTTTTACCCTCTGATCAAAGTCAAAAAACTCCTCATCACTAAAACAATTACTTAATGAAAGCATATTTTTAGCATGCTGATGTGTGTTGAATGCAGTGGCAGGCGTAATTCCTACTCTTTGACTTGGCGATTCTGGACTTATCCATTTTGGATATTTTTTTTCGAGATGTATTAATTTTAAGAATAAAGAATCATATTCTGCATCTGAAATCTCGGGATTATCTAAAACATAATAGTTATGATCATGTTTTCTGATTTCAGCTTTTAAAAGCTCATAGTCCTTAATTGAGTCGGTCATACTTGATTTAATTTACTCACTGGATAAGACTTTTCTTGCAATATCCTGCTTGCATACGTCCTAAAGTGCTCAATCATTTGTTTTGAAAGAAGATTATTCTTACTATCAGTAATGTTAGCCTCGAGACTCTCGGATATAAGGCTGAGCGTCTTTATCATTAACTCAAGACTACTCATGGGATCATTACTCTTGAGTAAATCAATTGCAGCAATAAGAGTATTGGTTTGTGTTTTTTTTTCTAGGCTGCCGGGATGAAATTTATTTGCTAGTCTAAAAACCTCCTCTAAAGAATGGTTATAGAAAACAAAAAAACCATCAGCCGCCTTAAATTTAAGATTTTTTAAAAGCTCGAAAACTTGTTCCATATCAAAATTTGAACCATCGATTGAGTGCAGCTGCATTATTATTAACTCTTGATTAGAAGAATCACTTTCATCAGAGTCGAGGTTTAATGACCCTTGTTTTAATTCTGCATTTAAGTCTAAATTACTAGTATTCTCAAAAATTTCTTTTCTGTTTATTCTGGTCTTTAAAAAAAAGTAAATTACTGAAAGCGAAATGCTAAAGCCAATTCCGATTAGAAAAATCTGAAGGTTTGTCAGCATTAAGAGGCAGCAAGCTCAAGCGCTTCACTTACATCAACGGATACAACTCTCGAAACACCAGCCTCTTGCATTGTAATCCCCATGAGATGATCACTTTTCTCCATCGAGATCTTATTATGCGTAATAAATATAAATTGGACTTCAGGTGACATTGATTCAACCATATTTACAAACCGGGTAGTATTTAGATCGTCTAATGGAGCATCGACCTCATCAAGCATGCAAAACGGTGCAGGATTGAGTTTAAACAAAGCAAAAACTAGTGAAAGTGCAGTTAAAGCTTTTTCGCCACCAGAAAGTTGAGAAATATTTGAATTCTTCTTACCAGGAGGTGTTGCCATAAGAGCAACTCCACTCGAAAGTGCATCACCTTCTAAAAGTCTTAGCTCAGCTTTACCACCCCCAAAGAGTGTAGGAAAAATTTCAGATATTTTTTCATTCACTGCCTTAAAGCTTGATTCAAATTTAGATCTTGATTCATTATCAATTTTTTGAATAGCTATCTGCAATTTATCTAACGCATCATTAAGATCATTGATTTGGCGATCCAACTCTAGCATCCTTTCTGATTCAGACTTAATTTCTTCTGGAGCGGCCAAATTTATTGCTCCTAAAGAGGTAATTTTATTTTGTACAGAATTTAGATCGCTTTCCAAGCCATCAAGTGAAAGATTGTTATAGTCGGTGGGATCTAATTTCTCAACATTAATGTTATTTTTTTCTAGTAATTTTGATGAGTTTTCTAAATTTATTTCAAAAGTCCTCAAATCAAGTTTATTTTGGTTAATCTTTTCTTCTAAATTCTTTTCATCAATTTGAAGTAATCCTTTCTGGTTTTCTAAGTGATTTATCTCGTCATTGACTTTAGATTGAGCTTGCTTAATTTTTAGCAACCCTGATTCTGATGATGATTTCATCTCAACTTGTTTTGTAAGCAGATCTTGAGTTTCAGATTTCTTCTTGGAAATTTCATCCAGTTTTAGCTCAAGCTCATCTATTCTTTGCTTGAACTCTTGAGCAAAGTCCTTTGTTTGTTCTGAAGCAATATTCAGGACTTTGTGGAGGATCTCTTTTAACTGCAAAGCTAATTCTTTCAATTCGCTTTTGTTAATTGAAGAAATTAATTTATCAAGAATATGAAGAGCTTTCTCTTTCGGCGACAATTCTTCAAAATCAGTGGCTTTTTTCATAGCATCTTCATAAGCCTGATTTGCTTTAAGAATATCGGTTTTTGTATTCGCTTCAGCCGAGGTAAGGTTTTGCAAGCTTTCTTCTAATCGAGCTAACTCAGAACCTACACCATAAAAGGATTTTTGAGCTTCATCATAAGCAGCAAGAGTATCTTGATGCTCTGTTTTAATCTGATCAATCTTCGATTGAATCGTTAAGACTTCACCGTTAGCTACCTTAAGCTTACTGGTTAAATCTCTGAGACTTAAATTAATCTTATCTCTTTGGGTCTTAGCTGAAAGTGAATTCAATATTGAAATTTTGAGTTTTATGTCTGTTTCTTGAGAACTCAATTCATTATATTTTTCTGCAGCCTTTGCCTGTCTTTCTAAACGACCAATTAAACGCTTAATTTCATCTCTTATATCTTTTACCCTTGAGATGTTCTCTTTAGTTCGTTTAACCTTAGATTCAGTTTCTTTGCGTCTTTCTTTGTACTTGGAAATACCAGCAGCCTCTTCAATATAGATTCTCAAATCCTCAGGTCTTGCTGAGACGATTTTCGAGACCATCCCTTGCTCAATTATTGCGTAACTATTTGGTCCTAGTCCTGTTCCCAAGAAAATATCTTGAACATCCTTACGCCTGACCTTCGCTTTATTTATAAAATAGTTTGATTGACCATCTCTAGTCATTACCCTCTTAACAGATATTTCGTTATATTTTGAATATTCTCCACCCAATTTACCCATTGAGTTGTCAAAGAGTAATTCTATGCTGCACTGACCAGATGCCTTTCTTAATTCTGAACCGTTAAAAATTACATCTGCCATTGACTCGCCTCGGAGATTTTTAGCAGATAACTCGCCAAGAACCCACCTAACTGCGTCAATAATATTTGATTTACCACATCCGTTAGGGCCTACTACAGCTACCATATTTGTGGGGAAGGATATCCTCGTTGGATCAACGAAACTCTTAAAGCCAGCAAGTTTAAGATGTTTAAGCTGCATGTATAGTTATTTTAAACTATTGTTCCCTTTTAGACCATTCAGAATCACTAATATTTACCTGCCATGGTGCCGCCTCTATGGGCTTAGAAAAGTTAATATTTGACTCGTAATCATAAGTTCCATCATTGCATTTTAGTTCTATAACAAGTGAGGTAGTTTCTTTATTAAGCGCTGCTGATGGTATATCAAAACCTCGAACAACAGCATTGGTCTTATCCAGCATTATGTTATTGTTTTTTATATCACTTAAACTATCTGAAGACACAGCTAGTGGTACTAAGGGTCCCTTTTTAAGAAACACTTGTGTGTTAATAGTTCCAGTTATGCATTTAGGTTCATCTATTAAATTAAAGCTAATCAGAACAGATGCCTGAGAATATTCCGGGTATTTGGTATCTCTAAGGTCTGCTAATAAATTAAAAGTATCAACTTGAAACTCTTCTTCCTTAAAGTTTTGATTTATAAACTTTAGTAAACTTTCCGCTGAAATCAGTGAATTATTTGAAATTGCTTCATTTACCTTTTTAGCAATATATAAAAAACTTAATTCTTGGCTCTGCAGCTTTGAAACCTCAGCTAATGCCTCGAAAGAAACATCAGTATTTTCAAAAATTTCTGAATCGATTGAATTTATAAGCTTAACCTCTCTATGAGATCCAATGATTTGATAGCTAGAGAAATAGGAAAAATAAATAAATCCATAGATCAAACTTGCAGATAATAAAACCACTGACTTGTGATTCACTCCTCTTGAAAACATGTAAAAAAGTATAGGTATGAGAGAGATTACAAATACTAAATACAGCAATCTAAATCCTTTTTTTTAGGGCAAAAAAAATAATGAAGGAAATGAAAAATATTAATGGCATTAACCAGAGAAACAAATTTTCTGAGAATGAAGGATTATAGTCAGACTGCTTGCCATATCTTTGAGTAACAAAATCTTTTATCTCCTGATCAGATTTTTCATCGAGGATCATAAAATAGATTCTATCCTTTAAGTCTTTTGATACCGGTGCATCCGAACTAGCAAGGCTTCCACTGGTGCACTTTGGACACCGAATCTCATCAATCAAGCTGAAAAATCTTTGCTCTTGATAGGAGTCTTTAAATTCATAGATGTCATTACCGAACGAATCTAAATGAAATAAAAAAAATAAAATAATTAAAGATTTTCTAGAAAAAATCTGCAAAATCTTGCCTCCACTTTTCAATATTCAGTTCGCCAATATGTCTTCTAACAATAATGCCATCTTTTAATAGATAAGTTTCAGGTGCACCCGTCACACCTAAATCTAATGCTAATGTTCCATAAAAATCATGTATTGAAATTTCATATGGACTTTTAAAGCTTTTCAGCCAATTTATCGCATCATCTTTATTGTCCTTATAATTCAAACCAATAATGGGAACTCCTTTATTTTTTAAATCAATCAGAAATGGGTGCTCAACTCTGCAGGTAATGCACCAACTTGCCCAAACATTTATAAGATATGTACCAGAGGAAATATCTTTTTTACTTAAAGTTTTGTTATCAAGCGTTTGAAGTTGAAATTCTGGTAACTCTAAATTTAATGGTTGGCTTGCTTCATTTTGACTTTGAGAAATTACATAAGCAAAGAAAACAATTATCGAGATTGGAACTAATAGAAATATATATCTTATTTTGGATTTCATACCACTGCCCTTGATCTTATTAGTATTCCAAGAATCATTAGTAATATAGAAAACCAAATCCATTTAATTAGATAGTTAAACTGGACCCTAAAGGTCCAGCTCCCATCATCAAGCTGTTCGCCAATGTTGATATAAATATCTCTTAAAAATGTGGCTTCAATATCTGTTTCAGATGTAACTTGACCCCGTGTGAAATATTTCCTTTTTTCTGGTGAAAAACTAATTATTTTGTCATGGATCTTCATATTGATTTGAGCAATTATTCGTTGATGATTTGATTCATCCTTTAGGGATAAATCATCAAAACTAATTTCAAGTTCCTCACTGATATATTCCTCATTTACATTTAATTTAAGGTTCTTTTCATAACTAAAAATGGAGTTACCAGCAATAGAAAAAAGTAGTAAGCCAAAGCCTAAATGAGATATTGCGCTCGACCAGTTAATAAATTCCCTATTTACTAAATTCATTAGTAGCTTCAATGCGTATATTAAAATTATAAAAATGCCAGAAAAAAGTCCGATAATTTGGATCAAGCTAACACTGTATTGGTGAAGGCTTTGAACTATAAAAGTTAAAAAACATGATATTAATATTGGAATACCTAATTTGGAAAGTGTTTCTGTGAGCTTCCACTTACGCTGCCATTTAGATTCAACTGATAATGCTATGAAACATGCTGCAATGAAGATCAATGGTGCAAAGATTGTATTATAGTAAGGCGGGCCGATGCTGACTTTTGTAGAATAAAAATATTGCGTAATTAAAGGATATATAACTCCCAGGAAAACTGAAAATATACTCGTAATCATTAGGATATTGTTCAATGAGAGGAATGATTCTTTCGAACCTGATACCACAAGCCTTGAATTTACAATCTTGGTAGACCGGAAACTAAACAAACCAAAGCTTATGAGTGCTATCACTCCAGTGATTAATAACAACGTTAAGCCTCTTTGAGGATCATTGGCAAATGAATGCACGCTATCAATAATCCCAGATCTAACAATGAATGCTCCAAAAAGGCTGAGAATAAAGACTGAAAGCCCCAAAAAAAGAGTCCAGGATTTGAGTACGCCTGATTTAGTGGATGCATGAATTGAATGAGTAAAAGCTGTTGCTGCTAACCATGGCATCAGTGCTACATTTTCAACAGGATCCCAAAACCAATAGCCTCCCCAACCAAGCTCATAATAAGCCCACCAACTTCCAAGCCCTATTCCTAATGTTAAGAATGCCCAAGCATAAAGACTCCACTTTTGAATAATATTTTCCCATCCTTGTCTAAATTCTCCGTCTGCCAAGTAAGCACAGATATAAACAAATGGAACAGCAAAGCCAACATAGCCTAGATATAGCATTGGGGGATGAATTACTAATGCAGGATCTTGAAGAACGGGATTTATATCTCCTCCATTAATTGGAGCAAGTGGCAATATTCTCTCAAAGGGTGATGAGGTTACTAGCAAAAATAACAAAAAGAATAATAAAACCATTGCAGAGAAAAAGATTACATACCTGAATAGATTAGATTGAGTATCTAATCTGTTAACAAATAACCATAACCATATTGAAAGAAACAAGATCCATAAAAACATTGATCCTTCATGAGAACTCCAAATCGATGAAATTTTATAAAAAATAGGTAGATCTGAATTTGAATGCATGGCTATATATTTCACTGAAAAATCATCCATAACTGCCAAGTAGACATATAAAATAAAAGCAGAAATCAAGAAAATCGTTGCAGCATTAAAACAGTTTAAAGAAAGCCTAATTATTGAATCGGTACTACTTAAAGCGTTACTGCTTAAAATTACTAGGAAAGAAAATAAAAACAGACCTGCTGCTAATATTGTAAGCAAATGAGATATCTCAGGAATCATATTATTTGCTTAGTTCCGGTGGCATATAATTTTCATCATGCTTTGCAAAAACTTCTTCGGCAACAAATACGCCGTTACCATCAAAACTTCCTAACATAACTGCTCCGCTATCTTCTTTGAAGAGGTCTGGAGGAATTCCATCAAATTCAATATCTAGATCTTCTTCAAAATCAGTTAATACAAATAAAACCTTTGTATCTTCATACTTGATTGACCCTTTTTTTACCATTCCACCAAGTTTTATTCTTTCTTGAGGAAGATTATTTTTATTTAATTCGCTAGGCGAATAAAATAAGTCTAGTTGTGAGTTCAATGCGGTCAATATCAGGAAAATACCAATAAAGGATGAACCAACTAATAATAAGATATTCTGAAGTCTCTTTTTTCGATGAGGAAGCATTTGAAAAACTATTTCCTAAGCTTATAAAACAAAAAAATAAATGATCCTGATAGCAATGTAATTCCTATTGAATATACAGCCCAGACATAAATACCATGACCATTCATAAAAAGAATATCATCCATAGCTCTTTACCCAATTCCTATTTTTTTCTCTATTAAAAATAATAATTTTACTTACCAAAACTCCCATGGATATTAATACAAAGCCAAATGAGACAATGCAAAGTATTAATGGGTACAACATTGCAGGATCTATAGCTGGATTATCAGTTAAAGTTATCGATGCTGGTTGATGAAGGGTTGACCACCAATCAACAGACTTCTTTATAATTGGTAAATTTACGCATCCTACTATTGTCAAAATAGACATCAAGTTATCAGCCTTATTTTGATTATTAAATGAATCATGTAATGCAATTAGTCCTAAATACATTAAAAAAAGTATTAGGGTCGAAGTTATTCTTGCATCCCATTGCCACCAAGTACCCCAGGTTGGAATACCCCAAACAGATCCAGAAAATAATGCTAAAAAAGTGACTAAGAGGCCTACATATGCAGCAGATTTTGTTAAGTATGCAGCTAATTTTACCTTCCAGATTAGGTATATAGCTGACCAGGCAGCCATTATCCAATATATAAGTTGAGCATATATAGAAGAAGGTACATGCAGATAGATAATACGATATGAATCTCCTTGAACAGCATCAGGAGGCGCAATAAAAATTCCCCAGTACCAACCAGCAATGATCAATACAATGCTAGGGATAAATACAAATAGAAAGTATTTATCACACGTTTCGATATAGGTTTTTGCTGATGCAAATTTATTAATTATTTTATTAGACACTAATCTATATATAAGGCTCTGAATTGCTATTCCAAATGCATTTTGAGTATAAGCGAAGATAAATAAGAAAACATAGGAGTAATAAGAAAGCTAATTCCAAGACAAAGCATTAAAAAACTATCAATACTTGAATTATTTTGTAATAAAGTCATCGATTGCCCAAAAATAATGATTACTGGAAAAACTAATGGCATGACAACTATAAGTCCAAGCAATCCACCCTTATTAATACCCAATGCACTCCCAAAAAGAAAGATATTTAAAAATAATATTTGGCAAAAAAAAGATATTAAAAAGAGATCAAGAAAAATAAATGCATCTACGTTGTTAACACTTGCAAACAAAATGGTTAGCAATGACAAAGGAAGCGCTTTGTAAACAATCAAAATAATTAACTTTGCTAAAACGGATGAGAATAAACTTTTATTTTGAGTAAGAAACTGTTCAAATGAGCCGTCTTCATAATCCTCAAGCAAAATATCATCTATAGCAAGGTAATTTGTAAGCAGGAGAGAAATTACAATAATTATCATGAATAGATCACTAGTCTGCTTACCAAATAAGTCAATACTCAATGGAAAAGCGATCATTATCAAAGCAAATAAAATCAAGGGAGTGAGCCATGCTCTTGACTTGTAAATTAGTTTTGTTTGTTCCTGTGAAAGGTATTTAATCATTTAAATATTAATTATTTTAGCTGGCATTGATATTGGAATGTGTGAGGTAATGATTACAGCTGCTCCATCATTTACCCTTTTTTGAAGTTTTTCTTGAAAAAATTTTGTAGTTGAATCATCTAATCCAACGAATGGCTCATCTAAAACAAATACCTGAGTATTTTTAATTGCTAGTTTTGAAGCAAAAAAAGATTTCTTTTGCTGCCCAAACGAAAGATTTGAAAATCTTAAATTCAGCTTTTCATGCAAATCTAGTTCTTCTAAAACTTTTTGAGCATCAATAAGTTCATCATCTGAAAGAACTAACTTTAGATTTTGTAATAAAGTAAGGAAGCCTTTGAAGGGTAATTTATGTCCATAGAATTGAATTTTTAAATTTTCTATTCTATGAACTTTGCCTTTTGTGGGCTCAACAATTCCTAAGATTATTTTTAAAAACGATGTTTTACCTGAGCCATTTGCACCTTGGATATGACAAATCTCATTTTCTTTAAGCCCAAAAGAAATTCCACGAATCAAATTATTTTCGTTTATTGAGTAATGGACATTATCCACTTCGATCAAATCACTCATAGGTTATTTTTTGAACTTTCTAATTAAATTACCTGTATTTTCTAATGAATCCATTCTGATAGAAAATCTTTTTTCCAACTCATTAAATAAATTGAATCCATTTTTACCATTGCCGCCAACAGAAAAAAAAATATCTTTGTGAAAAAAAATTGCTCTATTTTTAGCTAAGCGTCTTTTAAAAACTAAATCTTTAATTTGAAGGTTTAAAGAGAATTTTCCCCAAACCTTCTCATTATTAAATGCTGTTTTAGCCATAAAATCCCTAGCCTTTTTATTAGGGAAAAAACCTGCTGGTACAAGGCAAAAAAAGGAATTATTCAAACTTGCTATTTTTTCTGTTAAATCTTCTGCATCGAAATCTAAAAAAGTTAAGGAGGAGCCCTTTTCTAATTTATAGTTAGAAATCCTCTTTAACTGCCAAGAACTTCCACAGATAATGTAAATAATCATTGAGGTATCGCGTTCCATACCTCAATGCTGTTAATTTACTTTATCAAAAGCTTGCTTGAGATCATCAATAATGTCATCAATATGTTCCAAGCCAATTGAAAGTCTTACGTAACCAGGCGATACTCCTGCAGATGCTAATTCATCTTCAGTCAACTGAGAGTGAGTGGTGCTTGCAGGGTGTATTGCCAAGCTTCTTGAATCACCAATATTAGCCACGTGATAGAACATTTCCAGCGAATCAATAAATTTCTTACCAGCATCAAGACCACCTTTAATTTCAAAACCTAGCAGTCCGCCATGACCTCCTGAAAGATATTTTTCAGCTCTTTCCTTGTGAATACCCTCAGCCACGCTTGGATGAGAAACAGATTCAACCTTAGCATGAGAAGCTAAGAATTCAGCAACTTGATTGGCATTTTTAGAGTGCTCCCTAATCCTTAGAGCAAGAGTTTCAAGCCCTTGAATAAAGATAAATGCATTAAACGGACTCATTGCAGCTCCCATATCTCTCAAGAGAGTTGTTCTAGCCTTCAAAATGTATGCAATTGGACCAAGCGGCTTTACAGCCTCGGTCCAAATGGCTCCGTGATAAGAAGGATCGGGTGTATTCAATGAAGGTTGTCTTTCAACGAATTTTTCCCATTCAAAATTACCACTATCAACAATAATTCCACCAATGGAAGTTCCATGGCCACCAATATATTTTGTGGTTGAATGTATGAGTGCTGTAGCACCATGATCAAAGGGCTTACAAATGATTGGCGCAGCAGTATTATCTAAAATTAAAGGAATTCCTAAAGGCTTGCCGAGCTCAGCAACTTCCTCTATTGGGAAGACTTTAAATGAAGGGTTTGGTAGAACTTCACCGTAATACGCTCTTGTATTTTCATCGGTAGCATCTTTAAAATTTTGAGGATTTTCAGGATCAACGAATCTGACTTCAATGCCCATATCCTTGAATGGATTTTTAAATTGATTATATGTACCGCCATAAAGATGAGCCGAGGCAACAATATTATCTCCTGCCTTGGCAAGATTTTGTATTGCATAACTCGAAGCAGCTTGACCCGAAGCAACTCCTAATGCTCCAACTCCTCCCTCAAGTGTTGCAACCCGCTCTTCAAGCACTGCATTGGTAGGATTCATAATTCTTGAATAAATATTTCCTAACTCAGACAAGGAAAATAGATTTGCAGCATGATCTGTACTATCAAATTGATAACTAGAAGTTTGATGAATAGGTACAGCTACTGAATTAGTGGTTTCATCTTTTCGCCAACCCGCGTGCAATCCAATGGTTTCAGGATTTTTATATTCTTTAGTCATAATGTCACTCCACGTGTAATAGTTATTATATATGAGGCATTTACTAATTAAGATTGGAACCTTATTTAGCTGAATTTATTAAACGCCCGCAAGCCAGACAAATCGGCGTTTGAGTAATAATAATTAAGAATTAGAATTTGTAAAGAAATTTACCCTATTCATTGAATAAATTTATATAATCACTGCGAGAGAAAAATTATGGCAAGAAAATATAACAATTTTAGAGTTGGTGGATCACCACAAAAAGTAACAGATGATTATGCAGTTTGGACCAATGATCTCTTGGGGAAAGTTATCGCTAGTAAGACTGTCATTCAGCCTGGGAAGAGCACCTTAGGTCACCAATTAGTTAATTCTGATGTAGTTTATGTAATAGTAAACGGAAGAGGAATTATGGAGGTTGTTGAATACATGAATTCTAAGGAAGGTCATGGCAGCGATCCTTCAAGAGGTATCGGACATAAAGATTCATACGCTTTGACTGCTGGGGATGTTATTTTAGTTGAGTCAGGTGATTACGTTAAAGTTGTTAATGAATCAGATCACGATCAACTGACCTACCTAAGAGTATTTGATAGAGAAGGCTGGAGACAGTAGCCTAGGGGCTCAAAACAAGCTTTTTCAATTTTTTGATTGCTTCTTTTACTGACATAGTTTCGGTCTCACTATCAGCTAAAGTCCTGATGGAAACTTCTTGATTTTCCATTTCTTTTTTTCCAATAATTGCCATTAACTGTGTTTTAGAATTTGAGTGCTCTCTAATCTTATAGCCAATCTTTTCATTGCGTTTATCCAGCTCAACTCGAATACCTTCGGCTAGAAGCTGTGTGGTTAATTTCTCAGCAAATGGAATAACTTCATCTGTAACAGTTAAAACAGCTAATTGCTTTGGCGCTAACCACAAAGGCAGCTTTCCTGAATAGTTTTCTATCAAGATGCCTAAAAACCTCTCAAAAGAACCCAGTATGGCTCTATGAATCATTACAGGATTATGTTTTTTTCCGTCCTCACCTACATAAACAGCATCCAATCTAGATGGGAGAATGAAATCAGCTTGAAAAGTACCGCATTGCCATTGTCGACCTATTGCATCCGTAAGAACAAAGTCTAATTTTGGACCATAAAAAGCTCCCTCTCCTTCTTCAATAACATATGGTAGATCTAACCTCTCAATTGCTTTCTGCAATGCATTCTCAGCCTTATCCCAAGTCTCATCATTACCTATTCTAACTTCAGGACGAGTTGAGAGTTTGATATTGAATTCATTGAAACCAAGAGTTTTATAGATATCAGATAAAAGTGTAATAAATGATTTTGTTTCATCTTCGATTTGATCTTCGGTACAAAAAATATGACCGTCATCCTGAGTAAATCCTCTAACCCTCATTAATCCATGCATCGTTCCTGAAGCCTCATATCTATGGCATGACCCAAATTCTGAAAACCTAATTGGTAGATCCTTATAAGATGTAAGACCCTGATTATAAACCTGAACGTGACAAGGACAATTCATTGGTTTAAGGGCATTTGTTCTTTTTTCATTTGCATGCTCTTCATCAATTTCAGCAATAAACATGTTCTCTCGATATTTTTCCCAATGCCCTGAAGCTTCCCATAACTTTCTATCAACTACTTGAGGAGTATTAATCTCCTGATATCCAGAAAGGTTAAGTTTTTCTCGCATAAAGTTTAATAAAGAGGTGTATATTGACCAGCCGTTTTGGTGCCAGAACACCATTCCCGGAGCCTCGTCTTGGAAATGAAATAAATTCATTTCTTTTGCAAGCTTACGGTGATCTCTCTTTTCTGCCTCTTCAATTTGACTTAAATGATCAGAGAGTTCTTTTTTTGTTCTCCAAGCAGTCCCATAAACTCTTGTAAGCATTTCATTTTTTGAATCCCCTTTCCAATATGCGCCGGCTAAATTCAAAAGTTTAAATTCACCGATAAATTTTAGTGAAGGAAGGTGGGGTCCATTACAGAGATCAATAAAGCCTGATTCCTCTTGTGTGTAGATTTGAAAATCCTCATTTTGTTCAGAGCTCTCAATAATCTTAACTTTGTAGGGCTCTCTAAGGTCATTGAACTTAGAAATTGCATCTTTTTTGGAGTGGAGTGTCTTAACGATTCTTGAGCCATCTTTCAAAATTTTTCTCATTTCATCTTCAATTTTTTCTAAGTCATCAGATGAAATGGGTTTTTCAAACAAGATGTCGTAATAAAATCCTGTTTCAATTGTCGGACCTATAGCAAGTTTTGCATTTGGGTATAAATTTTTTATAGCTTTTGCTAACACCTGAGCAGCTAAAGTATGACGCATTATCTCAAGGCCATCATC
>CACJML010000003.1 GCA_902594515.1 uncultured SAR86 cluster bacterium
TTATTCCACAAGAATGATATAGATTTTTATTATAGTTCGATAAGTAAATTTCTTAATTCCCAAGACTTAGAAATTGCTGTCACAAGAAGTGTTCCAGTTAATAGTGAAGTCCTAGGAAGAATTGCAAGACAAAACTTACCTAATATTTCACAGATTTTTATAACTTCAAAAAATATAAACCTTAACAAAGAAAGGTTTGAGGCATGCTTACTTCAGGCAAGGAAGTTCATCGAAGAGAAGTTCGATAATGATGAAGAGTTTTATGTTTGCAGCATGTCAACTCAGACGATTGTTTACAAAGGTTTAATGCTTCCAAGTGCAATCGATGAATTTTATTTGGATTTGAAGGATAAAAAATTTGAAGCAAAGATATGCTTATTCCATCAACGATTTTCAACTAATACATTACCTAGATGGCATTTAGCTCAACCATTCAGATTGCTAGCTCACAATGGCGAAATCAATGCGATTAGAGGAAACAGAAACTGGGCTAAGGCAAGAAAGTCTAAGTTTTCAACGGCATTGATACCCGAAATAACAACATTCAAAAATCTTGTTAATGAAAAAGGATCTGATTCATCTGCTCTCGATAATATGATCGAAATATTAGTTAAAGGAGGCATCAATACTTTTCGTGCATTGAGAATGGTGCTACCGCCTGCCTGGCAAAATATCCATTTGATGGATCCAGAAATTAAATCTTTTCATGAGTATAACTCCATGCACATGGAGGCATGGGATGGCCCTGCTGGCATTGTGATGAGTGACGGAAGATGGGCAATATGCTTACTTGATAGAAATGGTTTGAGACCCGCAAGGTATCAAATTGACAACGAAGGATATGTCACAATAGCTTCAGAGATAGGTGTATTCCCCCAAGATGAATCAAACTTTATCATTAAGGGAAGAATTGGGGCAGGGGGAATATTCGCCATTGATACTGAGACGGGTGAATTAATTGATCAATCAATAATTGATAACAAGCTCAAAGAAGCCAAACCTTACAGATCCTGGTTACGATCTAAAGCAAAGTATCTTGAGTCTTCGCTTTACAACTATGCTGGAAGTGGAATAAAGCTGATTTCTTCTATAGATCTAAACAAGGCATCAAAGTATTTCATGCTTTATACCGAAGAAAGACAAAGTGTTATCAAGCCCTTAGCCATGGATTCCAGTGAGGGAACAGGTTCGATGGGTGATGATACGGCGTTAGCGGTTGTAAGCTCAATGCCGAGACAGATTTATGATTTTTTTAGGCAACAATTCGCGCAGGTAACAAACCCGCCTATTGATTCTCTTAGGGAGTCAGCAGTAATGTCCTTGGAAACTTGTTTTGGTCCAGAGCTTAATATTTTTGAGGAAACTCCTGAGCATGCAAATAGAATAGTTACAAGTTCACCTGTTCTGTCTCATAAAAAATTAAATACTCTTTTAAAAAGTAAGCGATTTAAATCTCAAGAATTTAAACTAGTTTTTTCAAAGAGTGAGGCACTTGAAAGCGCACTTACTAAGCTAGGCAATAAGATTAAAAGTGCTGTTAAAAAAGGAAATGTCCTTATTCATTTAATTGAAGAGATGCCTGGAGATAATATGCTTAGCATCAATGCTTTGATTGCAACCGGCTATATTCATCAAGAACTAATTAATGAAGGGCTTAGAACTGATGCAAATATTATTGTTAGTACAGCTTCTGCTAGAGATACTCACTCTATAGCTTGTTTGATAAGTTATGGGGCGACAGCTGTTTATCCATGGTTGGCATTCCAATCTATTTTAGATCTAACCAATAAAGGAGAGTTAAAAGGGAGCCCAACAGAAAATTGTGCTAAGTACAGAAAGGGAATAAATAAAGGACTGCTTAAAATCATCTCAAAAATTGGTATCTCAACCATATCAAGTTATAGGGGTTCGCAGCTTCATGAAATAGTTGGCCTAGATGATGAGGTTGTAGATAAATGTTTCACCGGAACAGTTAGCAGGATTGGCGGCAAAAACTTTGGATCAATAAAACTACAAGAGATGGATTTATTATCGTATGCAAACTCAAATTTAACTGATATTAATCCAGGCGGACTATTAAAATTTGTTCACGGTGGAGAGTATCACACCTATAACCCCTCAGTTGTTGAAGCACTCCAAAAAGCAGTCAAGTTATCCTCAAAAGAAGAATTCGATATTTACTCAGACCTTGTAAACAATCGACCAAAATCAATGCTTAGAGATTTTCTTGAGGTTAAATCAAGTAACAAACCCATCCCTCTTAAAAAGGTTGAGGATGAAACTAATATTTTAAAAAGATTTGATTCAGCTGGCATGAGTCTGGGTGCACTTTCACCTGAGGCGCATGAGACATTGGCTGAAGCAATGAATGAATTGGGTGCTCGCTCAAATTCTGGAGAAGGCGGTGAAGCTCTTGAGCGCTATGGAACTAATAAGATGTCAAAGATAAAACAAGTTGCATCAGGTAGGTTTGGTGTCACACCAGCATATTTAGTAAATGCTGAGGTCTTGCAGATTAAAATTGCACAAGGTGCTAAGCCGGGCGAAGGCGGTCAACTGCCTGGTGGTAAGGTTAATAGTCTTATTGCGAAACTAAGATACTCTACTCCAGGGATTACATTAATCTCACCACCTCCTCACCATGATATTTACTCAATTGAGGATTTAGCTCAGTTAATTTTTGATTTAAAACAAGTGAATCCAAAAGCACTGGTATCTGTAAAACTAGTTTCTGAACCAGGCGTGGGTACGATAGCGGTTGGTGTTGCTAAAGCCTATGCGGATCTCATCACAATTTCTGGTCATGATGGTGGCACTGGAGCAAGCCCTTTGTCTTCGATTAGACATGCAGGATCTCCATGGGAACTTGGTCTAGCTGAAACTCATCAAGCACTTAGAAATGCAGGGCTCAGAGGCCAGGTCCGGATTCAAGCAGATGGTGGATTGAAAACGGGACTAGATGTCGTTAAGGCTGCAATCTTAGGTGCTGAGTCTTTTGGTTTTGGTACAGGCCCAATGATCTCAATGGGCTGCAAGTATTTAAGAATATGCCATTTAAATAATTGCGCGACCGGAGTTGCCACTCAAAGAAAGGACATTATTAGCAATCATTTTGTTGGTGAAAAAGAGAGAGTAAAAAATTATTTTAGATTTATTGCGCAAGACGTTAGAGATATTTTGGCAGAAATTGGACACGAATCACTTGAGAGTATTGTTGGAAAGACATCATTGTTAAAAGAAATTTCTGAGGCAAAAGACTTTGGCCTCTCATTAAACCCACTTCTTTACGAGGATAAAAATTTAGATGAACCACATACCTGCATTGCTGATCTAAACGATCCATGGGATAAAGCTAATCTAAGTCGGAAAGCCTTAAATGATCTTAAAAAAACAATTAAATCCCAGCAAAAAAATGAAGTAAGCTATCAAATCTCAAACAGAGATAGATCTTTCGGCGCAAAAATCTCAGGATTTATTGCCATGAAATATGGTGAAAAGGGATGCTCAAAAACTCAGACCATCAACCTTAAAGGAAATGCAGGCCAAAGCCTTGGTGCATGGAATGCCAATGGATTGAATATTTCTCTTGAGGGCGACGCAAATGATTATGTGGGTAAGGGTATGAATGGCGGTAGAATTATAATTCATAACTCTGCAGATTATGCACAAAAGAAAGACCCATCAATATTAATTGGTAATACTGCACTATACGGAGCAACAGGCGGTGAGTTATACGTTGCGGGTAAGGCGGGAGAAAGATTTGCTGTAAGAAATTCAGGTGCAAGCGCAGTCATAGAGGGTGCTGGCGATCATTGCTGTGAATACATGACTGGTGGGAATATTGTAGTTCTTGGGGATGTTGGAAATAATTTTGGAGCAGGAATGACAGGCGGCTTTGCTTATGTTTTGGATATGCAACAAACTTTCTTTGACAAGTGCAACCGATCACTAATTAACCTTGAGAGGATTGTCGAAGAAGAAATGGAACCTCATAGGCAATTTCTTAAAACTCAAATCAAAAAACATATCAAATACACAAATAGCTATAGATCAAAAGAGATCTTAGAGGACTTTGATAAATTTGAATCTAGATTTTGGCTAATTTCACCAAAGGCGATTAGTGTAAAAGACTTGCTAAAAGCTACTACAGCTTCAGCTGCCTAATTAAAAATATTTCTTAAAACTTTCGAACTTACATTATCTTCGATTTTTGCTTTAGAGATGCCATCTAGCAGCACAAACCTTATCTTGCCTTTGAGTATTTTTTTATCTCTTTTTAAGTAGGGCATTAAATCATTCAATTTTAAATTTGGTAAATTACTTTTGATTTTAAGCTTATCGAATAATTCTAGAACTGCTTCAAATTCTTTCGTTGTAATTAATTTCAGTTCCAAGGAGATTTTCAAAGCACATCTCATACCAATAGCAACTGCTTCTCCATGTAAATATTTTTTGTATTTGTACTTTGCTTCGAGCGCATGCCCAAAAGTATGACCAAAATTTAAAATTGCTCTCAAGCCTTCCTCTCTTTCATCTTGTTGAACTATTTTAGCTTTAGATTTTATCGATTCTGAAATAATAAAGCTTAGAGCCTTGGTATCTTTTTCTAAAATAGACTCATAGTTTTTTTTCAGATAATTAAATAACTTCCTGTTATCAATAAGCCCATACTTTATAACTTCAGCTAATCCAGCTTTATATTCTCGTTCTGCTAATGAATTTAGATGAGAGGGGTCAATAATTACCAAAGAAGGATTATAAAAAGCCCCAAAAAGGTTTTTTCCGTTTTTTGAATTGATGGCTGTTTTTCCACCCACGGATGAATCAACTTGAGCTAAAAGTGTTGTTGGAATTTGAATGAAATCTATGCCTCTGAGATATGTGCTTGCCACAAAACCGCTTATGTCCCCAACAACACCACCTCCAAGAGCAATGATGAGATCATCACGCGCAAAATTTTTCTCTGCCAAATGTTCTAATATATACTGATAGTTATTAAATGATTTTGATTGCTCTCCATTGGAGATAGTTAAAACCTTGGATCTTGCACCACATAACCTGATAGTCTTTTTTAATTCATTAATGTATTTTTCTGGAATGCCAGAATCGGAAATGATTAAGATATTGTTTCTATTGACAATGTAAGGTTTTAGGTTTGATTTATTTACACCTTTATCTTGGATAATCACTGAATAGGATTTGAACCTACTCTTTATAGATAAATTAATTTTCATTCTTACTTTTTAGTGAGCTTAGTATTTGTTGGGTTACTTCATTCTTATTAAGATTAGAAGTATCAATAACAATATCTGCTAAATCAAGAAAGAAGGGTTCTCTTGCCGCATTTGTCTTTTTGATTGATCCATCAGAGTTTTTGTTAACCAAGGGTCGATCATCTGAATTAGACAGTCTTTTAAGTTGCTCCTCAAAATCGATTTTAAGATATATGCAAGTTCCATTTTTCATAATCACCCGATTTTCTTTCATAAGAACGATTCCGCCTCCTGTTGAAATTATAGATTTTGGTTTTATCGACAATTCCTCAAGCATTTGTGACTCAATAATCCTAAACCCACTCTCACCTTGCTTATTAAAAATTGATGATATCGACATGCCTATTTTTTTCTTTATTTCCTCATCGGTATCAAAGAATTGATATTTAAGTCGGCTTGAAAGGATTTTACCTATTGTTGTTTTGCCAGATCCCATCGGGCCTATAAGATAAATCATCATACATACATAAATTTTGAGTGCATTCTATCATTTAAGTTATTTTTTTCTTATATTAACCAATAGACTAAGTTAGTAATGCTTAATTTTATTTACAGGTTTTCCCATTTAATTCTTAACCTTTTAATAGCGGCTACTCTATTAGCAATTACCGTAATTCTTGCAGGATATTTTTACTTTAAGCCTTCATTGCCTTCTATTGATTTGGTTGATGAAAATGTACTTCAGGTTCCCATGAAAATATTTTCTGCTGATGAAAAATTAATCGGTGAGTTTGGTGAGCAAAAAAGGAGGACTCTTTCATTTGAAGAGATACCTGAAAATGTTAAATATGCTTTTTTAGCTGCGGAGGATGACCAGTTCTTTTCTCATACGGGATTCAGGCTGCTTTCATTCACAAGGGCTTTATTACAGATTGTTCGATATCGTGAGATTGTGAGTGGTGGAGGCACCATTACAATGCAGGTTGTTAGAGGTTATTTGTTAAGCAGGGATCAAAATGCAATTCGAAAACTTAAAGAAATCTATTTAGCTTTTGAGCTTGAAAGTAAGGCTACCAAGGAAGAAATATTTTCTCTTTACGTAAATAGAATTTTTTTAGGAAATAGAGCATATGGTATTGAGTCAGCTGCTGAGGTATATTTTGGGAAGTCAGTTGAAGAACTCAGCCTTGATGAAGCTGCGTTGATTGCTGCTTCAGCACAACTCCCATCACGCATCAATCCTATTCGAAATCCTGAGAGATCAAAGATACGACGCAATTGGATTCTTCAGAGAATGCATAAGCTTGGATATATAGGTAAGGGACAATATTTATTTAATGCTCGAAAGCCAATCAATCTTTTCAATGAAACTAATAGCTTTGAATCAAATGCAGAATATTTTGCGGAGCTCGTCAGACAGACGATGATTGAAAGGTATGGCCTTGATGCATACAGCCTGGGATGGAATATATACACAACATTAGATACAGAAATGCAAAATTATGCGGAAGACGCCATATTTAAGAATATTGAGGTTTACTCAGAGCGTTATGGCTGGATTGAAAAAAATAATTTTGCTGAAGAATTAGGAGATCAATTCTTTGATCAAATAATTCTTAATGGACCATCAATAATTTTTGATTCTGTCAATGAAGCTGATGATTCTGAATCAATCTTTAATAAGCTAGGTGAGATTTTTGATGGCCATAAAATTCCTGATCGATATTTACGAGGATTGATTGTTGATGTTCAAAAAAATCAAGTAACTGTTTTAACAGAGAATTATGATAAAAAAATATTAATTTGGGATGATAAATATGGTTGGGCTAGAAAGCGATCAAATAATAAAAAAGGTCCAAAGCCAGATAATTTTTTTGATCTTGTAAGAAAAGGTGATCTAGTTTCATTATCAAACAGTGAATCCAATCAGCGAATTATTCAAATTCCTCCAGCTGAAGCGGCATTTGTTTCCATGAATCCTAAAAATGGCCATATAAAAACCTATATAGGCGGCACAAACTTTTTGAAAACTAAGTTTGATCGAGTTAGACAATCTTTCCCACAAACCGGATCAAGCTTCAAACCCTTCATCTATGCGAGTGCTATTTCTAGGGGTTATGACGCATCATCTCTGATAAATGATGCACCGATCATATTTGAAGATGAGAACTTAGAGGATTATTGGAGGCCAGAAAATTACACAAAAAAATTCTATGGCTTAACAAGATTAAGAGAGGCGCTAGTCCAGTCTATCAATATTGTCTCAATCAAACTTCTCAGAAATATAGGTATTGAGAATGTTAGAGATGATCTTCAAGCATTTGGCTTTGAAAAAAAAAGATTGCCAAGTGATCTATCTTTGGCTTTAGGTTCGTCCAGTTTCTCACCAATTGAAATGACCAGAGCATTTTCAATTTTAGTTAATGAGGGAGAGATTCAAGAGCCCATATTCATAACTAGGGTGGAAGATAGGAATGGTAACGTCATCTATGAGCATCAAGCTTTTAATGATGATGAGACAGAGAATAATATTAATTTTCCGTGGATTAATAATGAAAGAAACATAAAGCCGATTCGATTGATAAATAACGTTGTTTCTGTAGAGGGTTTTGATCCAAGGTCGACTTATGTAGTAAAAGATATTCTAAGAGAAGCAATGCAAAGAGGCTCAAACCGAAGAAGGACAGAGCCAATATCAAGAAAAGATTTTGGAGGAAAAACCGGAACAACAAATGATTCAATTAGTACATGGTTTTCAGGATTTCATGAAGATTTAGTTACAACCGTCTGGATTGGCAATGATGATTTTTCATCGCTTGGAGAGGATGAATTTGGATCTACAATTGCATTACCAATTTGGGTCAGTTTTATGGAGAATGTGATACCTCAACTTCCAGAATATAAGGCAAGCATTCCTCAAGGAATCTCATTTGTGAGGGTCAATAAAGAAACAGGTGAAAGATCAGATGACCTTGATGATGATGCCTATTTTGAATTATTGTTAGATTAGTCTACTTCAGAATAGATCTTTCAAGTATTTGCCAGTAATTATCTAAGTAGCTGCTTGGATTTTCTTTAAATTCATTGCGAATAAATCTTGCTACTATTCCTTCAAGGCCAGTGATTACTATTTGAGCACATAGGCCCACTGGAGCAATGAGTTTTTTTTCATCAGCAAGTATTTGTTTTACAGATAATTCAAGGCTGTTAAAGAATTGATTAACAGCATCAATTACATTTTTTTCAGCTGGCCCCAATGCTTCTCTTGAAAGAATTCTCGCAAAACCTTTATTTTTTTCAACGAACATCACCAAGAAGAAGAAAAGAATTTTGATTTGCTCTATCGAATTCTTATCTGTTTTTTTTAATTCAGATATTTTCTCTCGAATTGAAACATCACAAAAATTAAATAATTCTAGATAGATTGTTCGCTTACTTGGAAAATGACGATAGAGTGCAGCCTCAGTAATTTTTGATTCTTTTGCTAAAAGTGCTGTGGTTATTTTGGAAGGATTTCTTTTTTCTAACAGTTGCGCTAAAGCCTGTAAAATTATTTGTTTCCTTTCATTCTTCATATTTGATCAATTATCTTATCAAGATTAGGATGTACTTTTTGAAATTCCTCATCAAATTTTTGGATTATTCGATGTAAACTTTTTTGACTTGTTCCCTCAAACCTAAGAACTATCTTAGGTGTAGTATTTGAAGCCCGCAAAAGACCCCATCCATCTTCATACTCAACTCTTAAACCATCCAACATACTTACTGATGCGTTTTCAAATGATGCGTTCTTTTTAAACTGATTTACGATTTGAAATTTCATTTCTTCATCGACATCAAGATTAATTTCAGGCGTGGTAAAGCCATCTGGAAATTCACCAAGCAATTGAGAAAGTTCAGATTCATTTTCAATCAATATCTTCATTAGTCTAAAGCCAGAGTAGTGAGCATCATCAAAGCCATACCAATCATCATTAAAGAAAATATGACCACTCATTTCACCAGCAAGATGAGCATTAGTTTTTCTCAACATCTTTTTAATGTGGAAATGACCTGTAGGAGACATAATTGGCTCACCTCCATAGCTTAAGATCACATCTTTTAATCTATTGGTGCATTTAACATCAAAAATAATCTTTGCTTGTGGCGAGTTTTTAAGAATATCTTTTGCAAGCAACATCAAAAATTTGTCTTGAGGAATAATTTTACCTTCATTATCAACAACACCAAGCCTGTCTCCATCTCCATCAAAAGCCAAGCCAATATTGGCTTTTTCACTTAAAACCTTATCTGATAGGTCTTTTAAGTTTTCAGGATTGCCTGGATCAGGGTGATGGTTCGGAAAGCTGCCATCAACCTCACTGTAGATTTCAACTACACTAAATCCGAGTGCTGTAAAAAGTTTTGGAGCTATGACGCCTGCAGCGCCATTGCCACAATCAATAACAACTTTAATTTTGTTTTTCTTTGATTGGATGTTTTTTGATTTTACTTCATCAATATAATTATCAATAACATCTTTGTTTACAGAGGCAGTGCCTTTGCTAGTTGCATTATTTGGTGCGCCTATTAGCTCAAATATCTCTTTACCTGATACTGGCTCATCATTAATAATCATTTTAATGCCGTTATATTCTTTTGGGTTATGGCTTCCGGTAACCATAATTCCGCTTTTGGAGCTATGTTTTTTCGCAGCATAGTAAAGCAACGGACTTGTCACAACACCTATATTTTCAACATTTATTCCATTATTTATTAATGAACTTTCGAGAGCATTCATTAATGATTTTCCAGATAAGCGACCGTCTCTACCAAGCACAATGCTATCAATACTCAATTGATTACATTTAGAAGCTATCGCATTACCTATTTCAAAATACACATCTTCATTGAGGTCAACTGGATAAATACCTCTGATGTCATATTCTCTGAAAATATTTTTGTTCATCTAAAAGTCTTTTAGAATTTCATATTTTAACCTTGTTTGTCATAATACAGCGCTTAAATGTTTATAAATACAGATTCAAAATTCATTTGGATGAACGGAGAGTTTCTTAAATGGGATGAAACTAAAGTTCATGCGCTTACTCATACACTGCATTACGGTGTAGGTGTCTTTGAGGGCGTAAGAGCTTATAAAAATGATTTAGGCGGAGCAATATTTAGATTGGATGATCATACAAGAAGGCTATTTGATGCAGCTTCTAAGGTAAATATTGATATTCCCTACTCAATAGAAGACTTAAACCAAATTCAAAAAGATACTCTAAAACAAAACAAGTTAGAGGAGGCCTACATTAGACCGATTGTTTTTTATGGTTCTGAGGAATTGGGGCTGCGAGCGAGTGATCTCTCAGTAAATGTTGCTGTTGCTTGTTGGGAGTGGCCCTCATACATGGATCCAGAGAAGAAAAAAAATGGCATAAGTATTGTTACCTCTCCTTATAAACAATATGAAAACCCACTTTATTCAAATAATAAAATAGTTGGCACCTATGTAAATTCAATAATGGCACTTCAAGATGCCCTAGCAAGAGGGTCAGATGAAGCATTGTTGATGGATATTAAGGATAATATTTCAGAAGGCAGCGGTGAAAATTTGTTCATTGTAAAGAATGGAGACATTTTTACTCCAACTACCGAAAACTGTCTAAATGGTATAACTAGGCAAAGCATAATAAAAATAGCATCAGATCTTAATCTGAAAGTAAAAGAATTAAATCTTAAGTACGAAGACTTATTGCATGCTGATGAGGCTTTCTTTACTGGGACCGCTGTCGAGGTAACACCAATTTCTAGGGTGGATGATAGGATTATTGGTTCTGGGAAAATTGGTTCTATAACACAAAAACTTCAATCAATATTTGAAGACATAGTTTCTGCAAAGAATAATCAATATAAAGACTGGCTGTATCAGATTTAATATTTAAAAATCTTAGAGTGAGAAAATTTAAAATAGCTTTTTTAAGTTATCGAAGTGCACCCTTCAGTGGAGGACAAGGTATATATGTTTATGAGCTTAGCAGGGCTTTTAAAGATTTAGGCCATGAAGTAGATATTATCTCTGGCCCCCCTTATCCAAAGTTAGCTGATGGAATCAATCTAATAAAACTGCCTGGCTTAGATCTATTCAGTACATTTAATTTTCGTGACAGATTAAATTTATTTTTTAATAAGAAAAATAAAGATTTTGATGACTATTATGAATTTTTTATAGCTTTGATTGGAGGATTTCCAGAAATGAGAACATTTGGAAATCGAGCGAAAAATTATTTATTAACTAGAAAAGAATATGATTTTGTTATTGACAATCAATCTCTCTCCTATTCAATGATTAAAATTCAAGAAGAATTTCCTCTTTTTCAGGTTATCCACCATCCTATCCCAAGGGATAAAGAGTATGAATTAAAGTACGCTAAAGGTATTGTAAAAAAAATCTTTATACGAAGCTGGTATTCATTTTTAAAGATGCAATCGAAAGTTGCTCCCAAAATGCATAATATTATTTCTCCATCCAAAAGCTCAAAGAATGACATTCAGAAGTACTTTCATATAGATGGAAGTAAAATCCATGTAATTCCAAATGGTATTGATACTGGAATATTTAAACCAAATCTTGCGATCTCAAAGAAACCATTCAAGTTAATTACAACGGCAAGTGCAGACGTGCCTTTAAAAGGATTAGATTTTACTCTTAGGGCGATAGCTATTGCGAAAGATAAGTACCCATTAATAAATTTAGTAGTTATTGGAAAGCCTAGATCTGGTGGACATACTGAGAGATTGATTTCTAAGCTAGGTATTGATGAATTCGTGTCGTTTAAAACTAATTTAACTAATCAAGAGGTTAGTGATGAATATGCTTCCAGCCAAATTGCGATTGTAAGTTCCTTGTATGAGGGGTTTGGCTTTCCAGTTGGAGAGGCTATGGCATGTGCTGTTCCTCTTATTGCTACAGATGTTGCTTCAATACCTGAAATTACTGGACCTTACGCTGAGATGATTACCCCTGAAAGTCATGAGGATATTTTTAATTCATTGGATAACATTTTCCAGAACTATGATTACTACACGAAAAAAGCTAATTCAGGACGAGATCACATATTACAAAACTTTAGTTGGTCAGTTATTGCAAACAGTTATATAGATCATATCTCCTCAATTTTAACTTCGCATGCTGACATTTAATTTCTCAAATATTTATTTATCACGAGGGAACAAAATACTGGATGTCGGATGCGGAGAGGGTAGACATATTTTTGGAGCAATGGATGCTCAGTCAGGCCTAAATCTTTTTGGGGTCGATATGGATATTCCATCATTAGAAAAGAGTAATGAAGGCTTGGATTTTTTTAGAGAGATGGATTTTAACTTAGTAAAATTTTTACAAGGCTCAATCTATAATCTTCCTTTTCAAGATAATGAATTAGATGTTGTGATTTGCTCTGAAGTATTGGAGCACCTAGAGGACTACAATAAAGCAATTCTAGAAATTCATAGAGTCTTAAAGCCGGGAGGATATTTTCTTGCAAGTGTCCCATCATTTTTGCCAGAGAAAATATGTTGGATGCTATCAAAGGAATATCAAAATATGCCAGGCGGCCACGTTAGAATTTTTAAAAAATCAAATATCTTAAAGGTAATGCAGGACCATAATTTTTCTTTTATTCAATCTGAAAAATATCATGCATTTCATTCTGCGTATTGGTGGCTAAGATGCATCTTTTGGAAAACACAAGAAAATAATTTTTTAGTCAAGGTTTATAAAAAAATACTTGAAAGGCATATCTTAAAAAATACCCCTATCATGGATGTTATCGAAAAAATACTTAACCCCGTCCTTGGAAAGAGTATTAGTTTTTATTTTAAGAAAGATTAATTTATGGCTATCCATTCTTCGGAAGATTTTATTCATCACTTAGGCAAGAAGCTTAAGGAATATCAAAATTCTGATGGCTCAATAATTTGTAAGGATGATCAAACTCATGATCATTGGGATCATTTAGAAGCATGCATTGGTCTTGGTATTGCAGGATTTAAAGATGAATTTGAGAGAGGACTAGCATGGTCTCGACTTAATCAAAACTCGGATGGAAGTTGGTATGAAGAATACAAAAAATCTAATCCCACAAAGCTCAATAAACAATCAAATCATGCTGCTTATTTTGCAACAGCACTCGCATTCCATTACATCCTTTTTCAAGATAAAGCGTTTATTAAAGAGAATTGGAGCTGCCTTCTTATGGCAAACGATTTCCTTTTGGAAATGCAGTCTAAATCGGGCGCATTTATTTGGAACATTGATGAAGACGGTGAGTACGATATTGACTTTTTGCTTACCGGCAATAGTTCGATAGTTAAAAGCCTTGAATGCTCAATCTTTCTTGCTGATGAAATGGAGGAATTTTCTCATAAAGACAAATGGCATGAAATTTATCAAAGTGCAAAAAAATGTGTTCAAGCCCCAAAAAATAATTTTGATTTAAAAGCTGATAGAAGTAATTTCTCTATGGATGCATATTACCCAATTCTATCTGGAGCATTATCATTAGAACAAGAGGCCATGTATGTAGAAAAAACAATGCAGAGATTCTATGTAGATGGACTAGGTGTAAAGTGTGTTGTGGAAGAGCCATGGGTTACAGTAGCCGAGACATGCGAATTTTGTATTGCCCTAGTAAAAGCTGGACATAGAGAAAGGGCAATTAAGATCTTACAAGAAGTGAAAACTATTAGCGATGACGAACAGATTCCATATATGGGATGGCAATTCATTGAAAAAATATTTTGGCCCTTTGAGCAGCCAAGTTGGACCATTGCTGCATTAATTCTTGCAGAAGATGCCATTTACAACACATCAAAAGCATCACGAGTCTTTACTGCTAATTTAGTTTAATAAGTTAGACAAACCGCTGTATCAACTCTATCAAAAATCTTAAAACCATCATCGATGGCCTTTTGGAAGACTTTATAAGGTGCTTGGCCTCCTTTGCTAGGATCTTCATAGATATCATGAAAGGCCAAGGCTCCATGCTTCTCAATTAAATGTTTCCAGTTTTCATAGTCATTATTTGCGGACTCAAAACTATGACTACCATCTATAAATAACATTCCCAATTTTGTTTGCCATGATTGTGAAATATTATTTGCATCACCAATTATTGGGATTATGTTTGTAATTTCTTTAACTTCTTCTAGATTTTTTTGGAGTAACGGAACTGTATTTACCCTGTTAAGGGTCTCATCAAAATTTTCTTGATCAAAATACTCTTCTCCAAGCTGATGTTCTTCGGATCCTCGATGATGATCAATTGTATAAACTATCTGATTATTTTTTCTTGAGCCATAAGCTAAGAATGCAGCAGACTTCCCTCCAAATGTTCCAATTTCTAAAATAGGGCCTATCTTTGAAAATTTTTCCGCCCATTTTGCTAAAGCTTCTCCCTCATGCAGTGGCATATATCCTTTTAATGAATTGATCTTATCTAGCATCTTTATAAAACTCTTTTCCTAGAGAACTTTTAAATCTTTTGTGATGCCAAAGGTACTCATCAGGATTTTTCCTAATTGATGATTCAATTCTTTGACTAATCATTTCAGTTGAAGCAATGGCATTATTTTTAGAAATTTCTTCAAGGTTTATTCGAAGCACCCCATCTTCAAACCATGAGTCCAAAAAAACAACGTTACAATTCGTTATCTCTTGCAGTCTCTCAGCAGTTGTAATTGTGTAGGTTGGTATTCCAAAAAAATTTATTTTTTTTGAATGTTTTATTCCATAATCTTGATCAATTGCATACAAAACATTTTTTCCCTTCTTTAACCATTTAATAAATCTTAAAGTTTCTTTTTTAGTTGCAGTATCTTTAACAGCTCTTTTTCTGCCCGAATCAATAATTTTATGCATATAGGGAGAGTTGTGTTCTCTACCTACACCATACAATTCTGCGTGCATCCCCAAAATCCTTGCATCCAGCTCTAAATGTAAAGAATGTTTAAAGATAATTAAATTTCCTTGAGAACTATTATTTATTAGCTCCAAGTTACTTATCTTGCTAGGAAGTTCTTTTTTAATTCTTGCATCGCTCCAAAACCATGCAATTCCCATATCAAAGATTGACAGGGAAGCAGACTCAAGGTTTTTCTTGAGGAGACCCTTAAGTTCTTGTTTATTCATTTCTTTAAAGCATAGCTTTATATTTTTCTTAGCAACTTTGATTCGATCAAATAAAAATATTTTTAACAAGAATGAAAATAGTTTTGCACCATGAAACCTTCGAGGGATCCGAATAATTAATTTCCATAAGAAAATAATGATGCTCATATTTTTTAATAAAACCGTTATTATTACATTTAAAGTATTCTCACATTGATGTTTCTATTTATTTATCAGATTTGTTTTTTTTGTTTGATACCAATCTTTTTTTTAAATTTATTAATTAAGGGAACTAAACAAAAGTTATATCTGTCAAAAATTAGTAATAGGATTGGCCTTGGATTCAAGAAAAGGAATAACTCTATTCTTATTCATGCGGTAAGTCTTGGCGAGGTTTTAGGTATAAAGAATTTTGTTAAAACCCTAGAAGGAAATAACGAAATTATTATTAGCGTCTCTACTGCTACTGGATTACAAAAAGCTCAAGAGTTATATGGCCATAAACATCAAGTTATATTTTTGCCATGGGATTTTTTTATTTTTATTAATCTTTTTTTTCGCTTTTTAGATATAAAACTGATCCTCTTATTTGAGACCGAAATATGGCCCTATTTAATTTATAAAGCCAATAAACTAAATATTCCAGTAATCTTGCTTAATGGCCGTCTTAGCAAAAGATCTGCAAACTTATACAAAAAAACTCGCTTATTAATGACCCCTATTTTTAAAAAAATGGATAAACTTTTTGTTCAATCGGATAAGCACTTAGAGCGATTTTGTAATTTAGGGGTTGATACTAAGAAGATAGAAGTTGTTGGTTCTGTGAAATATGATATTGAGCCTGCAAAAGAAGCATCATCAGAAAAAAAACTTCCAAACAAATTTATACTCGCTGCAAGCACTCATAAGGGAGAAGAAGAAATTGTTTTGAATGCTTACAAAATATTTCAACAAAATAATCCATCACACCTAAATGTAAAATTAGTTATATGCCCAAGACATCCCGAGCGAGCTAATTCTGTAAAAAGTTTATGCAATGAAATGGGATTAGATGGCAAGAAATTTTCTTATATGGAAGGTGATTCCTATCCCGAAGTTATCATTATAGATAGAATTGGCCTATTAAATACTTGTTATATGCTTTCAAGCTGTGCTTTTGTTGGCGGGAGCCTTGTCTATCATGGAGGCCATAATCTTGCTGAACCTGCATGTAATAAAACACCAATTATCATTGGCCCATATACATTTAACTTTGAAGAAATGTCATCAGAATTTATTTCAAGTGATTCTGCTGTTGTAGTTCATAATCAATTAGAGCTTGGTAATGCCTTTGATAAATTAATTAATGATGAGAATTATTCTTCTTCATTAATAGCTAACGCAGTAGAGGTTTTTAATAAGAACAAAGGCTCTACTCAAAGACAAGGCTCATATATAATGAAATTATTGGAGTCAAAATGAAATTAATCACTGCAATTATAAAACCTTTTAAATTAGAAGAAGTTCGAGAAAGTCTGGATCAGTTAGGCATTACTGGCATGACCATTAGCGAAGTCAAAGGATACGGAAGGCAAAAAGGACATACCGAACTTTATCGTGGAGCTGAGTACGTAATTGATTTTCTCCCAAAAATTAAAATAGAAGTTGCTGTAAGAGATGATCAAACAAAGTCTATTATTGAGGCAATAAGTAAAGCTGCTTCCTCGGGAAAAATTGGTGATGGAAAGATTTTTATTTCACCCCTAGAAAAAGTTATTCGTATTAGAACTGGAGAACTTAACGAAGAGGCTCTTTAAACTTGGGTAATCAATCCAAGCCCTCGGCTATATTTCTACTTGGACCCACTGCGTCAGGTAAAACCAGATGGGCAATTGAAATCATAGACAAATTTCCAAAAACATTTGAATTAATATCTGTTGACTCGGTTCAAGTCTATAAGGGCTGCAATGTTGGATCTGGTAAACCTGATCAAAATATCCTGAAAAAGTATCCTCATTATTTGATAGATCACTGTTCTTTAAGCGAAATCTACAATGTAGCTCAATTCATAAATGATGCCTCAATTCTTGCTAAAAAAATTGTTGATGATGGAAAAGTTCCATTATTTGTTGGGGGCACAATGATGTATTTCAAAAGTCTTTTTGAAGGAATTCACTCATTGCCTAATGCTGATTCCGTATTAAGAAAAAAGTTAAATGCTGAACTGAAAGAGAATGGTCCAAACAAACTGTTTGATCAGTTGATTAAATTAAATCCAACAAGAGCTAGAGAAATTTCATCCAATGATAAGCAAAGACTAATTAGGGCAATAGAGATAGAGCTCGGCCGAAATAATCAAGACAAAGACTTGGCTAAATCAGGCATCAGAAATGAATTCAATATTATTCAGATCGGAATTTTCCCAAATCAAAGGGCTGAATTACATGAAAGAATTGAGAAAAGGCAACCGAGTCTTGTAAATGATAAATTGATTAATGAACTTGATAAATTGATTGTGAATAATAATTTGGAAAAAACTCATCCTATCTTGAAAGCAGTGAACTACAAACAAGCATTTATGGTATTAAATGGTACGCTAAAAAACTCAGAAATGTTAGAAAAGTCAATTTTTGGAACACGACAATTAGCAAAAAGACAAATCACATGGATGAGAAGTTGGCAGGATTTAAACTTTTTTGACTTACATGAGCAAGAAGCTGCAAGTGAATTGATTAAAAAGGACTTAAAGTTATAAGTAATTCTTTAATTATTAACTTTCGCCCCTAAATACTAGATATAATCTTCATTTTAAAGGCAATAATGTGAACTGGGATAACCAAAACAACCAAGACCCTTGGGGTCGAAACAATAACAATAATGATGGTCCTAATTTTGATGATCTAATGAAACAATTTTCTCTACTATTTGGGGGAAATAAAAATTCTACTAATGGATCAGGGGGTTCTGGCAATAATTTTTCTTTCAAAAGAATCTTCACATATGGAATCTTCGGCCTTCTAATTATTTATGCATCAATGTGTGTTTATCAGCTTGAAGCACCCGAGAGAGCCGTTGTACTAAGATTAGGAACATATTATCAAGAAACTGATGAGGGTCTGAATTTTATGATCGCTGGTATTGATGAGCGATTTGTTGAGAATGTTGCCCTTACTAGACGTTTTTCTCAAACTGCAAATATGTTAACTCAAGACGAAAATTTAGTTGATGTTACGATTTCAATTCAATATCGAATAAAAAACCTCAAGGATTTTGTATTAAACGTTAACGATCCAGAAGCAAGTCTCCGCCAGGCTACAGAAAGTTCTTTACGCCATGTTGTTGGAGATAACTCACTTGAAGAAACACTTACTACAGGCAGGCAAACCCTTGCACTGAATGTGCAGGAACGTCTTCAAAGTTATTTAGATCTTTATGCAACTGGTTTAATTGTTCAACAAGTAAACATAGAAAAGACAGATCCTCCAACTGCTGTAAAAGAAGCCTTTGATGATGTTGTGGCTGCAAGAGAAGACAAGGTAAGACTTCAGAATGAGGCTGAAAGATATGCTTTATCCATTGTTCCTGAGGCTCGTGGTCAAGGGGTTGCTAGGGTACAAGCTGCAGAGGCATATCGAGAAGAAGTAATCGCAAATGCAGAAGGTGAGGTTGTTAGATTTGAAAAGCTTTTAGCAGAATATCAAAAAGCTCCAAAAGTAACGCGTGATCGGCTATATCTTGATGCAATACAAAGCGTCCTATCTAACTCAACGAAAATTATGGTGGATGTAGAAGGAGGTAACAACCTGCTTTATCTTCCGCTTGATAAAATTATGGAGCAAAATAAAAAAGCGGAGGATGATGATGAATAGATCAAATCTTATATTAATTCTTTCTGCCCTAATCATAGCTGTTATTGCTAACAGCATATATATAGTTGATGAAAAGGAAAAAGCATTGGTAACTCAGTTTGGTGAGGTTATAAAGCCTGATGTTGATGTTGGAATTCATTTAAAAGTTCCACTTATTCAGAGTGTTAGAAAATTTGATGCAAGACTTCAAAGTCTCGATGAGGAGCCCAACAGAATACTTACAGTAGAGAGTAAATATCTCCTTGTTGATTCATTTGTAAAATATAAAATTGTTGATGTATTAACTTTTTACAAAGCTACCACTGGAAGCTTCCTTACACTCAATAACCTGCTCGGTCAGAGAACAGAATTTGAACTTAAAAATCAGTTTGGCCAGAGAACCGTTACAGAACTTGTTTCCGGTGAGCGAGATGAAATGATGAGCTCTATGACAAGTAATCTTGGTTCATCCGTGGCTGATCTAGGTATTGAAATCATTGATTTTAGAGTTAAGAGAATTGATCTTCCATCGGAGCTAAGTAGCTCTGTATTTGAAAGAATGCGTACAGAAAGAAATAGACTCGCTGAAGAGTTAAGATCAGAGGGTAAAGAGCTTTCTAATGAAATACGTTCTAAAGCAGACAAACAGAAAGTTATTATTCTTGCAGAGGCCTATAAGCAAGCTGAGCAGATCCGCGGTGAAGGTGATGCAAAAGCTGCAGCCATTTATGCTAACGCTTTTTCAAAAGATCCTGAGTTTTATGAATTCACAAGAAGCATAAAGGGGTATACCAGTACTTTCCAAAATAAGGCAGATGTATTGTTAATAGATCCTAAGTCTGATTACTTTAAGTATTTAAACAAATCTGACGGTACACAAAAGCCCTAACCTATGAATTCCACCCTAATTCTAGGATTGCAATGGGGTGATGAGGGAAAAGGGAAAATCGTTGATGCTCTTTGTAAAGAAGGTTCATTAGTTTGTAGATTTCAAGGCGGACATAACGCTGGTCATACAATAAAGGTTGATGGTTCGCAAAAAGTTCTTCATTTAATCCCTTCAGGAATTATGCACTCATCCTCGAGCTGCATTATTGGCAACGGGGTTGTGATTTCCTTGCCAGCACTCAATGAAGAAATAGAGATGTTGTCTAATAGCGGCATTTCCGTTAAAAACCGACTTCATATTAGTAATGATTGCCCCCTAATTTTGCCTACCCACATTGTCATTGATCAAGTCCGTGATAAGCATGAGGGTATTGGTACTACTGGAAGAGGTATCGGTCCAGCCTACGAAGATAAGGTTGGGAGAAGATCAATAAAGTTTGGAGATCTTGCCGATCTTGAACTTCATAGATCTAAGATTTCTGAGTTAGTTAAATACCACAATCAGTTACTCACTCAAATTTATGAAAGTACTCCTATCGATGTCGATATTGTCATAGAGGAGCTAACTAGTTTTAGAAAACTACAAACTAGTTTTGGTTGTGACACTTATAAAATTTTGCATAAAAGCATTGAACAAAAAAAAGAGATAATATTTGAGGGAGCGCAAGGCTCCATGCTTGATATTGATCATGGTACTTATCCTTATGTAACCTCATCAAGCACAACTGCCGGTGGAGTTTCATCAGGACTTGGAGTCGGCCCAAAACAGATTAATAAAATTCTGGGAATTACAAAAGCTTATACAACCAGAGTAGGTGAGGGCCCATTTCCGACTGAATTATTTGACGAAGATGGTGCATCACTAGCTAAAATCGGTCATGAGTTTGGTGCTACAACTGGAAGACCCAGAAGATGTGGTTGGCTCGATTTGTATGCATTAAAAAAAATTATATTTATAAATTCAATTACAGAATTATGCATTACTAAATTAGATGTTATGGATAGTTTCAAGTCGATTAAAGTTTGCATTGATTACGAAGATGGCAAGCCAATATATGAGACTTTTGAGGGCTGGCTGGAAGAGATATCAGATATAAAAAAATTTGAAAACTTACCAAAACCTGCTCAAAAATATATATCATATATTGAAGATTATCTAAAAGTTCCTGTTACAGTAGTTTCTGTTGGGCCTGATAGAGATCAAACCGTTCATAAGTAATTTAAAAAATCTTGGGGGTTTTTATGAAGAATGTCTTAACCTCAATAGTACTTTTAGCAGTTTTTTCAGTTGTCATTTTTTTCGCTGGAGGCGTATTTAAACTTTACGGGACCTTAGAAGGTCCAGGGGAAATATTGGGCGATAAGGTTCCGGAATATGTTATTCAGGAAAGAGAGCAAAGAATATTTAAAATTGCTGATGGTCTGGGAGTGGAATCAGAGAAACAAATTCTCTTTGGTGACTTACATGTCCATACGACATATTCTACCGATGCTTTCATGTGGTCTCTACCTTATTTTAATGGTCCGGGAGCATCACCAATATCGGATGCATGTGACTTTGCTAGATTTTGTTCCGCACTAGATTTTTGGTCTATTAACGATCATGCTGAGGCGTCAACACCAAGAAAGTGGTTAGATACCAAAGAGAGCATTCGTCAATGCAACAATATCTCTGAGGGCACCAACGATTTAGTTAGTTTTCTTGGTTGGGAGTGGACACAAGTCAGCGATGTTCCCGAAGACCATTTTGGCCATAAGAACGTCATTTTTTTAGATACTGAAGAAGATGCTGTACCGCCTAGAGCAATTGGTGCTGGAGGCATTGCTCCATTAGTCATGCGCCTTGGATTGCCATGGACTATGTCATTGGTTCCTGCAACCTTAGATCTAGATAACAGAGAAAGATATTTTGCATTTGACAAATTTTTTGAAGAAATTCAGAACACACCAATTTGTGAAAGAGGTGTTCCTTCAAAGAGCCTTCCATTAGATTGTTACGAGGAAGCTGAGGATCCAAACATCTTATTTTCTAAGCTAAAGGAGTGGGATACTCCATATATGGTTATTCCTCATGGAACAACATGGGGTTATTACACGCCAGCGACTTCAGATTGGATGAAGCAACTTGTTGATTACCAAGACGATGAATCTCAATTTTTATTCGAGATTTACTCAGGGCACGGAAACAGCGAGGAGTATCGTCCTTGGAGTGATGCTCTTGAAAATGAATCTGGAGATCTATTTTGTCCTGAGGCAACCGAGGAATTTTTACCAACTTGCCAACAAGCAGGAAGAATCATGGCACAAAGGTGTGAAGATGCAGGCTTGGATGAAAAAACCTGCAACGATCTCTCTGAAAAAACAAAATCTTATGCAGCAAATATGGGATCAGCAGGATTTGGAGCAGTCAATGAGACAAGAGGTGATGATTTTATTAATGCAGGACAATGCATGGATTGCTTCTTACCTGCATTTAATTATCGTCCGCTCGGATCTGCTCAATATGTTTTGGCTTTAAGAGATTTTACTGATCCAGAAAATCCAAAACGATTTAAATTTGGTTTTATGGGATCAAGCGATAATCACAATGCTCGACCAGGAACTGGATATAAAGAGTTATTAAGAAATAGAAATACTGAAGCTAGAGGGTGGGCAGATCCTATATCAGAGTTCTTAGCTGATACTAGAAGACCAAAAGGACAGCTTGAACCCACATACCTGAGGTTTGGAGGGGATAGAGAAATAACCAGCATTATCGATTTAAATATTGTGACTGATTCAGAGCGTCAAAGTGCTTATTTTATGAGCGGTGGATTGATCGCGGTTCACTCTAACTCCAGATCACGCGAAGATATTTGGGATGCAATGGAGAACAAAGAAACATACGCAACTTCTGGTCCAAGAATACTTTTGTGGTTTGATGCTTTTGAAAGCAACACACGACATCATATGGGATCTGAATTGTTTGCATCAGAATCACCCAAGTTCAAAGTTAAAGCTGCAGGGTCTCTGATCCAAAAACCTGGCTGTCCTGATTATAGTGATCAGGCCCTTAGTCAAGAAAGGCTTGAAAAAATTTGTAATCTTGAGTGCTATAACCCGAGTAATGAAAGAAGAAAAATTGATAGGATTGAGATCGTAAAAATCCTACCGCAACAATTTGCGGGTGAACCCATTCAGGATTTAATCACTGAATCATGGATGGTTTTTGATTGTGATGATACAAGCTGTGAAATTGAGTTCACTGATGAACAATTTAAATTTGGAAAAAGAGATGCAATTTATTATGTGAGAGCAATAGAAGAAGCATCGCAAGCGTTATCAGCAGATCCATTAAGATGTGAGTTTGACGAATTTGGAAATTGCATTCAAACAAAAATTTGCCAAGAAGGATATAGAAAGACAGAGGAGTGTATAGGGCCAGTAGAACATAGGGCCTGGTCTAGTCCAATCTACTTAAACTTTAAGTCGTAAATTTTCTCTAGTTTTGCATTGATAAATTTATAGGCGCTTTCATTAGAGAATTTTCTAGCCAACCTAATACTCTCATCAAAAATGACCTCTTTTGGAAGCTCTTTAAGGCCTCTTTCAATTAACGCATAAACCATGATTGCTTTATCAATTACTTGATAATTATCACTCTTATTTTCGGTATCAAGTAATTCGATGATTTGTTCTTCATTAGCAAAAAAATATTGAAGCCTAGATTTCAATAAATCAAAACTAATTTTTTTAGGATTATTTTCCTTTGTGAACTGTTGCATCAGCAGTTCAAAATTTGTTTGCTCCATTAAAGTTTGATAAAGGGCTTGAATAATACACTCTCGTGTCTTAACAGAGACCTTATGCTTTGCGAGGTTTTTGATCATTAACTATTATGAAGAGCTAGGATTTCTAGGGCTGACTGAGCAAATTCTTTCCCCTTATTTAGCTGATCAGGATTTGCTCTTTTTAGTGCCTGCTCTTCATTCTCTGTAGCTAAAAGTCCCATGATCACCGGCTTATCATTTTTAATCATAATATCCATCAATCCTTGGGTTACTGTTTCAGAGATCAATTCATAATGTGTCGTTTCTCCTCTGATAACTACGCCTAGAGGGATAATAAGATCACATTTGCCAATTAATTTTTGGGCACCAGCAATAAGCTCCCATGAGCCTGGAACTTCGCAAATCTCCATGAGCTTAATGCCAGAAGCTTCCAAATGGTTAACTACTTCTGATGCAAGCATGTTGACAATCTCATGATTCCATTTGGATTTTACAATCCCGATTTTCCAAGCTGGATCAGCTGTTACTGCTTGAAAATTAAAACTTGAATCGCTCATTTCTCAAAACCTATAACTTCAAGATCAAATCCTGATATGGACGGATACTTTACTGGTGTGGCCAGTAATTTAATTTTTGTAAGCCCCAATTCTTTTAAAATTTGAGAGCCAATGCCAACCGTCTTAGTTTCCGGTTGCGGTACATTTTTTTTGCCTTCCAAGTCCATCATGATTGATTGATTCTTTTGCTCAGTTCCAATCATCAATAAGACGCCACATTGAGATTCATGAATCTTTTTTAAGGCCTTTTTAATATTCATACGTTTTCCAAAACCATCCATCCCGATCATGTCATGAAGAACATTTGGTACATGAACTCTTACTAAAGGAGCATCTGATTTTTTAATATTTCCAACCTCAAAAGTTAAATGTAGGTTTTGAAAAATTGAGTCCTCCCAGGCTTTTAACTTAAAACTCATTCCGTCTATGTTTATTTTTTTTGAATAAAGTTTCTTAACAGTTTTTTCTTTCAGAGTTCTGTAATGAATTAAATCCGCAATAGTTCCAATTTTAAGCTTATGTGTCTTTGCGAATGCCATCAAATCATCGCGTCTAGCCATGGTTCCATCTTCGTTCATAATTTCACAAATCACACCAGCCGCTCCTTTATTTGCAAACTTTGCCAAGTCACAAGCAGCTTCTGTGTGTCCAGCTCTGCTAAGTACGCCACCTTCAGAAGCTCTTAGTGGAAATATGTGACCAGGCTGAACTAAGTCAGATGGTTTGGCATTTTTCGCTGCAGCAGCCTTGATGGTAAGAGCTCTGTCTGATGCAGAAATTCCAGTTGAGATACCACTTGCTGCTTCAATTGAAACTGTGAAAGCAGTTCCATGTTTGGTGCGATTATGATTTGTCATCATCGGTAGGTTGAGCTGATCACATTTTTCAGGTGACAAAGTAAGACACACCAAGCCTCTACCTTTCGATACCATGAAGTTTATTATCTCAGGCGTTACAGTATCTGCAGCACATACTAGATCGCCTTCATTCTCCCTATCTTCATCATCTAGGAGAATAACCATCTTTCCAGACTTAATATCCTTAATTAACTCTTCTGTTGAATTAAATTCCATTAGCTTTCTTATTTATATAAGTAACCTTTATGTCTTCACCGAAATTTTCTATCGAATGAATCTTTGTAATGGTATCAATAATCTTATCAGCTTTACTGTCCATGGCCTTTAGACCCTTACTACCTAAAATTCTTGGGGCAGTATATACGATGAGCTCATCAAAATATCCTTTTTTGATAAATGAAGAAATTATGCTTTTTCCTCCCTCGACAAGAATACTGGTATATCCTCTTAACATTAGTTCTTTAAAAAGTTTCTGTAATCCATTTCTTTTATTTGTTTGAATGCAGGTTATTTTTTTGGAATATTTCTCAGGCACCTTAACTTTTTTTGAAGTAACAAAAAAAATATGGGAGAAGTTTTTAAAAATATTTTTTTGAACAAGCCTTCCAAAATTATTACCAACGATTATTTTTGCTGGCTGGATCTTAATTTTTGATTCTGGTCTAGAAGTTAATCTAGGGTTATCTAATCTTAATGTATTGGCACCAACTAGAATTGAGCTGTGATCTTTACGAATTTTTTGCACATCTTGCTTAGAAAGAGCATTGCTTATTTGAATGCCTCTTTTAGCTTGATAACCGATCATTTGATCTAGTGTTTGAGCATATTTAATCGTAACAAAAGGACGTTTTAGTTTTTGATTTACAATAAAGACTTTATTCAATTCTTTTGCTTCATTCGAGCCAGACCCAACTTCGACTTTAATTCCCGCAGCTCTTAACTTATTAATACCTTTTCCATTTATTCTTGGATTTGGATCTTTTATTGAGCAAATAACCTTTGCGGCTTCAACACCAATGATTGAATCGGTACAAGCAGGAGTATTATTTTTTATTGAGCAAGGCTCAAGGTTTACATAAAAACATGAGCCTTTGAGAAGATCTCTTGATTTATCTTTACCGAATTTTGCTTGGCAATCTTTAATTGCATTCACCTCAGCATGCTCTTTTCCATAGATTTTATGCCATCCCTCACCGATGATTTTGCCTTTTTTGGTAATGACACATCCAACCATAGGATTTGGCGCAACTTTTCCTTTCCCTTTTTTTGCCAAAGCTAATGCTTGGGAAATGAAGTCTTTCGAACTCATTTTTTAGAAGTTTTAGATCGCTTTTTTTCCTTTGAAAGGGTTGATATTTCCTGAGCAAACTCTTCAATATCCTGAAAATCTCTATATACAGAGGCAAATCTTACGTAAGCAACCTGATCAACAGACTTTAATGATTTCATCACAATTTCACCCAGCATTCTCGATGGAATTTCCCTTTCTCCGAGTTGGCGAATCTGTGTTAAGACATTCCCAAAAACTGCATCTACCTCTTCAGAAGACAAGGGCCTTTTCTCAAGGGCTCTTAGCATTCCAGCTTTAAGTTTCGTGCCATTAAAAGGTTGTCTTTCGCCATCACTTTTTATTATTCTTGGAAGTGCAAGGTCAGCTGTCTCAAAAGTTGTGAATCTAGCCTGACATAGCTCACATTCTCTTCGACGCCTAATCTGAGAACCATCACCAACTAGTCTTGAATCAATAACTTTTGTATCTTGTGCTTGGCAAAACGGACAATGCATTACTTATAAACAGGAAAGGCTGCACAGAGCTCTTCAACTTCTCCTTTAATCTTATTAATCAGCTCATGATTATCTAAATCAAGAACTACATCACATATCCAGTTAGACAATTGCTCTGTTTGCTCTTCTTTAAAGCCCCTTGTAGTGATGGCTGCGGTCCCCAATCTAATACCTGAGGTAACGAATGGGGATTGAGGATCATTTGGAACAGTATTTTTATTCACAGTAATATTTGCTTTCCCAAGTGCTGCTTCAGAATCTTTACCAGTAACTTCATGCGATCTTAAGTCCATCAACACAATATGATTATCCGTGCTTCCTCTCACAACATTGATTCCTCTATCCATAATAGTCTTACACATAACTTTTGCATTTTTTACTACTTGCTGCATGTAAATCTTAAATTCCGGCTCAAGTGCTTCTTTAAAGCACACTGCTTTTGCAGCAACAACATGCATCAGCGGACCACCTTGGGACCCAGGAAACACTGCTGAATTCAACCTTTTTTCAAGATCAGGGTTGCTCTTAGCCAAAATTATCCCTGATCTTGGACCTCTGAGAGTTTTATGAGTTGTTGATGTTACTACATCTGCAAAAGGTATCGGAGAAGGGTAGACTCCAGCTGCGATTAGGCCAGAAACGTGTGCCATGTCTACCAAGAAATAAGCCCCAACTTCATTAGCGATTTCTGCAAACTTTTCCCAATCAACGAGTCCAGAAAATGCTGAAAAACCGGCGATAATAAGTTTCGGGTTATGTTTTTTTGCTAAATCTCTTACCTGATCATAATCAATGTCGTGCGTTTCTGGATGCAAACCGTATTGAAATGCGTTGTAGTTCCTTCCAGAAAAATTCACTTTTGCTCCATGAGTAAGGTGACCGCCATGATCAAGCGACATACCCAGAATGGTATCATTGGGCTCGAGCATTGCTAGAAATGCAGCTGCATTAGCCGACGAGCCAGAGTGCGGTTGAACATTTGCATAGTCCGCTTGATAAAGCTCTTTAGCACGCTCAATCGCAAGATGTTCGGCTACATCAACGAACTCGCAACCTCCATAATATCGTTTATCGGGATAACCCTCGGCATACTTATTTGTGAGCAATGATCCTTGAGCCTCAAGCACTCTTTTACTGGCATAATTCTCAGAGGCAATAAGTTCAATATGATCCTCCTGTCTTGTCGACTCGTCCTTCATTGCTTGCCATAGATCTGTATCATAGCCTGCTATATCTGTAGGATTAGAAAAAATTAAATCAGCATGAGATTTCATCATAACTCCAAAAAATAGGTTTAATTGATTAAGTTATTATTCTAATTTATCTAAGGTCTTTTGTGGGCAAATGGTCGAATTCTTTTGGGATTAATTGTCTTACAAATCTTGCATTCAAGAGCAAAGCATTGATGGGCTTGGCAAAATTCTCTCCCCCAGAAGATGATCTGTAAGTGAAGTTTGTTCCATGAATCTTTTGGGAAGACACGTTTAAGGTCTTTTTCAGTTTGCGTGACATTTTTACCGTTAGTAAGCTTCCATCTTTGTGCCAAACGGTGGATATGTGTATCAACTGGAAAAGCAGGGTGACCAAACCCCTGACTCATTACTACAGAAGCGGTCTTATGCCCAACACCTGGTAATTTTTCTAACAATTCAATATTTTCAGGTACCTCACCCTTGTATTCTTTAACTAATATTGTTGATAAAGCCTTTATGGCCTCAGATTTTTGCGGCCCTAAACCACAAGGCTTAATTATATTGTAGATTTGTTTTTGAGTTAGTTTTGACATTAATAATGGATTGTCTGCTTGTGCAAATAATTTCGGAGTAATTTGATTTACTCTTTCATCTTTGCATTGCGCAGACAATAAGACTGCTATCAGCAAAGTAAAATTATCAACATGATCAAGTGGAATTGGTGTCTGAGGATATTGCTTATCTAATATGTTAAGAATGAGCTTTGCCTTCTCTTTTTTTGTCATTTGATTTTTACTTTAAAACAATGCAAATACTTTAATAAATAAAAGTTGTAAAAACTTGCTGAACCCTTTTAATAAGGTATATCATAGCCAAAGGAATCCATTTAAGGGGGAAATCTAATGGAAAGATTATTATTAAGTTTAGTCTTTGTATGCTCTTTTGCTTTGCCAATAGTTGCGCAAGAAAGAGTTATCGAAGAGATTATTGTTACTACTACTAAAAAGGAAGCTTCTACTCAGGACTTACCAATATCTGTTGAGGCCCTTACATCTGAAGCTCTTGAAGAAAGACAAATATTTGATGTGCAAAGCTTGTCACAACAAGTACCAGGTTTACTTCACTCTAAGGCGCTAGGTTCAGGTGTCAGCATTAATATTAGAGGATCTGGCCCTCCAGGAGTTGGAGCATCGGTTGTCGATTCAGTGGTTTCAGCGATTAATGGCCATAGTGTTACAAACTCCATCTTATCTGATGCTGGATTTTTAGATTTAGACAGGGTTGAAGTTTTAAAAGGACCACAAGGTACTTTAAACGGTAGAAATGCTGTTGGAGGATTAATCAACTATATTCCAAAACGTCCTGGTAATGAGTTCGGAGGCTATGCCAAAGTAAGATTAGGAGATTTTGATCTTGCGCACCTCCAAGCTGCTATAGACATCCCTCTATCTGATAGCGTTAGAACTAGGATTGCTGTGCAATCATATGATCGTGATGGCTGGGTTTATAACGTTCATACCAAAAATCAAGTTGATGACAGAAGTCAAATGGACGCCAGACTTTCAATTGACTGGGATATCAATGATACGACCCTACTTGAATTTACCTATCAGGTAAACGAAGGTGAAGATAAAAGATTCAATATTGGTCAAATCTATTGTGATAAAGATCCACTCATGGGTTGTGACCCTTATACTCTTGGAAAAATGGGTCAAGGCTCTCACTCTGCAGGTGCTTTTGGAGGCGCGTTCTATTTAATTGCCAACTTAATTCCAGCTGCTACTTATGATATGTATCAAGGTGCCTATCAAATAAAAGATATTGATGAAGTAAATCACAATATTGATCCTCGTCATAATCAGAAGTTCCAATTTGGTCAAATTAAGCTTTCTAAAGAACTCGAATTAGGAACAATAGAAGCTAAAGTTTCTTATGATCAGAGAGATTACTATCATCATCAAGACAATGAATACAATGTTGGGGTTGCTGGCTTACCTGGAACGCTAGGTGCACTCGGCTTACCGCCGATTGGTTTTGACGCAACTTTTGGATTTTCTCCAGGAAGCCATATGGGTCAAAGACAACTGCAGATGTATGTAACTCAACCTATGCAATTAGAATTTGCTAATGTTGATCAAAATGTTACGCAATCAGAGATTACTTATATTTCTGATCTAGATGGACCAGTTAATTTTGTTGTTGGCTGGTATGACTACGGTTCAGCATACAGAAACGACTATCTTGTTCAGAGTGCTGGTATTCAAATGATGGGATCTTTTGCTCAACATCCCTACAATACACTTGTAATACCTGGGTTTACAGGGGGTAATACTTTTACCGGTTACGGTGGTGTTCCGTTTTACACTGCGTTTACTTTAGACGCGCTACCTCTTGCTGCAGCTGGTGAAATGTTGGCTTTTGCCGGAGCATTACAGGGATTATATGCATTACCAAAATATGAGAATCCTATAACTATGAGAGGTTTTTTTAGTAATGATCATGGTCGCATTAGTAATACTGCGATTCTTGGAGAGGTTTACGTTGATATTTCTGAAGCTACTAAGCTTACTTTAGGTGTCAGACAAGATGAATTTACTGTCTCAAATAACCAATTCAGTGACCTAGGTGATCTTGGTGCGGGTACAGCGTTTTATAAAGCTGCACGAGCAACGGGTGCTAATCATTTGGACTTCCGTCGCTATCCTAAAGTGATAAATGTTGTAGAAAGCGATGATACTTCTTACAAAATTGCGCTGCAGCAATATTTATCTGAAGACATAATGACTTTTATTTCTTTCACTACAGCTGTGAAAGCTGGGGGTACCAACCCTAATGAAAAAGGAATAATTGATGCTTATGAGAAAGAGGAAGTTGAATATCTTGAAGTTGGTATTAAAGGTTCGTTCTTAGATGACAGAATGCTTGCAAGCTTAATTTATTATGCAGGTGATCATACTAATCAAATCGTTTCCGCTATTACCGATGCTGGCTCAAGAAATACTAACCTTGATGCAACCAATGAGGGTTTAGAGGGTCAAATTACCTATTTGTTAACTGATAACACAAGAGTTGATTTCAGTTTCACAAGTATTGAAAGTGAGGTAGGTTCTGGTCAATCACAGGTCGATCCACTAAATATTACAGGTGGAAGTATGAGAGTCCCAATCCCAGCAGGAGTATTGCCTTGGGGTGATGCAGATGCTGGCAAGATGGCTTCAATAGTTCCAGGAAGTAATGGGTTAATGCAGGTAGGCTTTACTGATAAAGGTCCAGTTTATAAGTTTGCTGGATACGCATGTACAGTACCTACTTTTAATCCGCTTGGCCAACAATTTTGTCCTGATTCAGCAATAACTCTTACAGACATTGGTGGTAACAGCCTTCCAGGTATTCCAGAATTAAGTTACAACTTAGGAATAACGCATGACTTTGTTGTCGATGGTGGTACTTATACTTTGGGATATCAGTACAGCTGGATGGACTCAAGGTTTGCTGATATTTTCAATAATCCTGGACTTGTAATTGATGAAACTGAGTTTTCGGATCTAACACTTACCTATACTCCGAATGATGAAAGTTACTACATTGGTTTTTGGGTGAAGAACATCGATGATGATCGATCAATTCAATCCATTTACAAAGCAAGTAACCTTCAAGGTGGAGCAAAATTTGGTAACCATAATGATCCAAGGACTATGGGTATAAGTTTTGGGGTTAATTTCTAAGTTAACCTAACCTAACTAAAGCCCGGTTTACCGGGCTTTTTTATTTAAATGAAAAAAATAGAACAATTCCTAGTAAAACTAAAAGAACTATTTTTAGCAGAAAATGCTGAGAATCAAAAAATGCTAGATACGTATATTAAGTTTGCAGAAGGCAGAGCCACTGAGGATGAGCTAGCTAGGGCAAATGATCAGTTGGCAGAGAATTTTAAAAATCTTGGTCTGGGTGTCTTGGTGGTACTGCCCTTTAGCCCAATTACCATTCCCTATATTTTTAAAAAAGCTCAAGAATATAAAATTGATATTGTTCCTAAATGGTATAAAGATCTAACTATTGATAAGAAGAAATAAAATTAGCTGGTTTAAATTTGCAGAGGCTAATTAATGACATATATAATGCCAAAATCTAAGGTACTTAGTTAAAAGTTTTTTAAGGAGAAAATAATGAAAACTGCTGTAATAGTTGATAGCGTAAGGACGGGTCTTGCTAAGTCACACAGAGGTGGATTTAACATCACAAGAGCTGATGACATGCTTGCACATATCATCAATAACCTAATGGAGAGAAATCCAAATTTACCAGGTGAGGCGGTTGAAGACGTTATTATGGGTTGCGGTAATCCTGAGGGACCGATGGGTCACAATATAGGAAGAAATGCAGCTGTGCTCTCCAATCTACCGGTGACTGTTGGCGGTACGACCGTAAATAGGTATTGTTCTTCAGGACTTCAAACTGTTTCTATGGCTGCAAGCCAAGTTATGGCTGGATGCTATGACACTGTTATTGCTGGTGGCGTAGAGCAAATTTCTATGTTGCAGGGTAAGCAAAACATGGAAGGGTTTGTGAATGAAAAACTTGCGGAACAAAGTCCAGGTATTTATCACCCAATGGGTATCACAGCTGAAACGGTTGCTAAGAGGTATGACGTTTCAAGAGAATCTCAGGACGAATATGCTCTCGAGAGCCAAAAGAGAACTGCCAATGCTCAAGAGTTAGGTTTATATGATGATGAGATCGTACCTATGGAAACCAAAATGCTCCTTGTTAATAAAGAAACAGGCGATTCAAAAGAAGTTGACTACACAGTTGATAAAGATGAATGTAACAGACCTGATACCACGCTAGAGGGTTTATCATCCTTAAAACCTGTCTTTGATCCAGAAAATGGATCAGTCACTGCTGGGAACTCATCTCAATTATCTGATGGTGCTTCAGTTACCTTAGTGATGAGCGAAGAAAAAGCACTTGAATTAGGTTTAGAGCCTTTAGCTTATTTTAGAGGTTTCACTACCATGGGTTGCGAGCCAGATGAAATGGGTATCGGACCAGTTTTTTCAGTACCAAAATTACTCAAGAACTATAATTTAAACATTGATGACATTGATCTATGGGAATTAAATGAAGCTTTTGCGGTACAGGTTGTTTATTGCAGAGATAAGTTAGGTATTCCAATGGATAAGCTTAATGTTAATGGCGGCTCAATTTCTATTGGTCATCCATTTGGCATGACGGGTTCAAGACAAGTTGGCCATATGGTGCGAGAGCTTAATCGTCAAGATAAGCAGTTTGGTGTAGTTACCATGTGTGTAGGCGGTGGTATGGGTGCCAGCGGTCTATTCGAAAGATACCCAAGTTAAAAGCCATTTCTGAATTTAAGATTATTGATAAGTACCTATCTAACATAGGTACTTCTTTTAATAAAAAAAATAAAGTTTTAAAGGGCGTTGGGGATGATGCTTCTGTAATTTCTTTATCTAATAATCTTATTGTTTCAACTGATACATCCTTAGAAGATGTTCATTTTCCAAAAGGAATTAAGCCTGAGTATGCAGCCTACAGAGCATGTGCTACAGCATTAAGCGATCTAGCGGCGATGGGTTCTCATCCAATAGCTTTCCAGCTTTCACTTTCAACTAGAGAGAATGATCATAAATTTTTTTCTTCATTTAAAAAAGGACTTAATGATTTTTCAAATGATTACAAGGTTGGACTAACTGGTGGTGATCTTGTGAGAGGGCAATATCAGATATCCGTCACTATCATTGGAGAGCAGCATTCAAATATATTGCTTAGAAATAATTGTAGTGTTGGTGACATAGTTTTCTTATCAGGCCAACTAGGCAATGGTTTATTAGGGATGCAGAACTTCAAAAAATTTAAAAGAAAAAATAATGTCTCATCTGCCTATTTAAAACCTAAAGCTTTAATTGATTATGGCAAAACCATTGCAGAGTTTGCATCGAGTGCAATTGATGTTTCCGACGGATTTCTTCAAGATCTTGGACATTTAAGCAAAGCTTCTAAGGTGGGATTTGAATTATCTTCTAGTTCGATACCTTTCAACTCAAATTTATCATTAAAACAATGCTTAAACTGTGGAGATGATTATCAATTAATTTTCACAGTACCTAAAAAAAATATTCAATCTCTTACAAAAAAGATGAAAAAAAAGAAATTTAAAATGTTTGAGATTGGCACATCAATTCAAACAAAGAAGATAATTCTAGATGGTAAAATAACTTCAATAAATAGGGGCTATAAGCATTTTTAAATTTATATGAGATTCCCAAATTACAATAAAGTTTCTCATGTGATTGCGACCTGCTTTGGAGTTGGATCCATACCATTCGCTCCAGGGACTTGGGGCAGCTTATTTGCAGTCTTGCTGATCTCTAATTTAACTTTTTTGCAAGACTGGATCATTCTTGTAGCATTTTTAGTAGTGGCTTCGAGTTGGTGGGTTTGTATTGAAGTGTACAAAGACACCAAGTCAGATAGCTCAGAAATTGTTATTGATGAATTTGCGGGAATGTTTGTAGCTTGTATGTTCATCAATCATGATCTTATTTCACTGACCTTTGCTTTTTTATTTTTCCGTTTTTTTGACATTGTTAAACCATGGCCAATTTCATGGATCGATAAAAATATTAAAAACGGACCAGGAATCTTGATTGATGATCTTCTTGCAGGTTTATTTGCAGGCATTCTAATGTTAGCTATATCTTATGTTATATCGTGAAAAAGCTAAAAGCTTTATGCAGAATTAAATCCTATAGTTAGATTAACTTTTTGATTTGATCCAATACAGCATCTTCATTTAGAGAGGCCATCATTATCATTTCATCTCTGCTGGCATGCTCAATAAATTCATCAGGGATGCCGAATGATTTGATAGAAACATTAAGATTATTGTCTGCATACCATTCTTGAACGGCTGATCCAGCTCCACCATAGCGGCTGCCGTCTTCAACAGTAATAATTAGTTTTTTATCTTTTATTTTTTTAAGAAGGCTTGTATCTAGGGGCTTAACAAATCTCATATCAACCAAAGAACAACCTAATTTTTCACCAACGCTCTTACTTATATGCATCAGGGCACCGAAATTAAGGATTATTATTTCTGAATCTCTATCCATCACTAGATTCGATTTACCTATTTCTATTGGCTCAAGATCCTTATCAATTTCAACATTTGGACCAGATCCTCTTGGATAGCGAACTGCTGCAGGACCCTCATACTTGTAACCAGTTGATAATAACTTTCTGGTTTCATTTTCATTGGACGGGGTCATGATTATCATGTTTGGAATACACCTAAGGTAGGCAAGATCATAGTTACCCGAGTGTGTTGGCCCATCTTCGCCAACAAGCCCAGCTCTATCGATTGCAAAGGTAACATCTAGATTTTGAAGCGCTACATCATGAATCAGTTGATCATACGCCCTTTGCAGGAATGTTGAATAAATCGCAACAACTGGTTTCTTGTTTTCCACAGCTAAACCGGCTGCAAATGTAACAGCATGTTGTTCAGCTATAGCAACATCAAAGTATCTTTCAGGAAATTTTCTGCTAAATTCAACTAAGCCAGAACCTTCTCGCATAGCTGGAGTTATTGCGAATAAATCTTCATCCTCTGTTGCCATATCAACAACCCATTCACTGAATATATCTTGATATTTAGGTCTTGAACTAGTTTGTTTTTTTGTAACCGGTTTAATTTTTCCAATGGCATGAAAGCCTATTCGATCAGCTTCAGCTGGATCAAGTCCTGCACCTTTTTTCGTAATGATATGCAGAAACTGTGGCCCTTCAAATTCTTTTAAGTTCTTAATTACACTTAGTAATTCATCAATATCATGGCCATCCACAGGACCAATATAATTAAGTCCCAGTTCTTCAAAAATAGAGCCAGGTGAGACCATACTTTTAACTTGTGTTTCTACTTTTCGGGCCAGATGATGAGCTTGAGGGAGGTTCTCTAGAAAGCTCTTCCCGCCTTTTCTAATTCCCTTATAAAGTTTTGAGGCCCAAATTCTAGAAAAATAATTAGATAAACCACCCACATTTTCCGAGATCGACATGTCATTATCGTTAAGAATGATAAGCATGTTTGGCTTTACGCTGCCTGCGTGACTCATTGCCTCAAATGCCATTCCAGCTGTCATTGCTCCATCACCAATGACAGCTATTGTTTTTTTATTTTGATTCGCAACAGCCATCCCCAAGGCTGCACTTATTGATGTACTTGAATGTCCGGTACCAAAAGCATCATATTTACTTTCATTTCTTGAAGGAAAGGGCGCTAGGCCTCCTTTTGCTCTAATAGTTTTAAGTCTATCTTTTCGGCCCGTAAGAATTTTATGAGGATAGGATTGGTGGCCAACATCCCATATTAAATTATCCTCAGGAGTGTTAAATAAATAGTGCAGAACAACTGTTAACTCAACAACACCTAAACCACCACCCAAATGGCCGCCCGTTTGACCAACTTGATAGAGCAAAAATGCTCTTAACTCATCAGCTAAATTCTTTAGTTGCTCAAGGGTTAAAGGTTTTAAATCTTTGGGTGAATTAATTCCATCAAGCAAAGGTGTATTAGGGCGAGAGTCAGGTATTTCATTATAGAATTTCATAGCTACTTATCTCTGCTAATAATAAAATCACAAATCTCAATCAGCCTGTTTTTGTTAAAACTACCATCAAGACCAATAATTTTACTTTTTGATTGATCAATTAATTCTTCAGCAGTTTTTATTGCAGACTCCAGACCATAAACTGAGACATAAGTTAGTTTTTTGTTCTTAATATCAGACCCTGCATCTTTTCCAAGGGTAGCTGTTGAGAGAGAGCTTTCTAAAACATCATCCATGATTTGAAATGCTAAGCCGATATCCTCTCCTATAGTCTTTAGTTTCACTCTAAGTTTTGAATTTGCAATTGGTAGTGCAAGCGAAGCACTAATTAATCTACCAGTTTTTAAAGAATGGATTTTATTTATATCTCCAAAATCTGACCCTTCAGACTCTAAATCTAATTGCTGACCAAGAATCATGCCATTAAAGCCACAAGCATCTGAAAGTGACTTAACAATGTTAACTTTATGCTCAACAGATAAGTAGGGATCGTTAACAACAATTTCATAAGCTAAGGAGTGCAAAGCATCTCCTGCAAGTATTGCAGTAGCTTCTCCGTAAACAATATGATTAGAATCTTGACCTCTTCTAATATTGTCATCATCCATAGCTGGTAAATCATCATGAATCAGCGAATATGAATGCATCGCCTCAACTGCAGTCTCCAAATTATTAATAGATTCTTTATTAAGGATGCCTTCAAGTTCTGCAGCAGCTCTTACAATTCCTGCTCTAATACATTTGCTTGGAGCTAGCACGGTGTGAAGCATTGCTTTAGAAACTTGAGAATCGCTTTTAATGATATTTAAAAATTGTTGATTAACACTTTCTCGCACATCAGCGAGGTATTCATCAATCATGTCTTAATTCTCTTGATCTAAAATTTCACCATCACCCATAAGCTTATTAACTTTTAGTTCAGCCTCTTTGAGTTGTTTTTGACAGTCTTTTACAAGCTTAATACCTTCCTCAAATTTTTTAACACTCTCTTCAAGGCTAACATCATTATCTTCTAAGGCATCAACAATGCCTTCTAGCTTTGCTAAAGAATCTTCAAAGTTAAGGTTTTTTTTAGTCATATAAATATTTTAACTGAGTTTTATATTAATTATTAAGAAGTCTCGACTGTTGTATTTTTACTAAAATAATTTTTAATTGATTCAGGAACCATTAATGCAGCTGGAGTAAAAATAAGAGTTAGAATTGTACTGAAGCCTAATCCGAAAACTATCGATTGAGCTAAAAGCTGCCACCAATCAACAACTCGACTCCCTAATTCAATTGATCTAGCAACAATATCTAAACTTACTCCCGCAGCAAGTGGAAGTAAACCAAAAATAGTCGTAAGGGTTGTTAACAAAATGGGCCTCAATCTTTGTTTGCAAGCCATAACAACAACATCATATCTAGCTAGATTTTGATTCTCGATTCTAAGCCTGTTGAATGTATCAATTAATACGATGTTGTTATTCACAACAATACCAGCTAAAGCAACAATACCAATTCCAGTCATAGTTGTCCCGAAGGGCTGTCCTGTGATTAGCAAGCCCAATAAAACACCAGTAGCTGACATAAATACTGCTGACAAAATCAAAATTGATTGATAAAAGCTATTAAATTGAGTAAGTAGCAGTACAAGCATCAGAAATATAGCCGTAATGCCTGCAACACTTAAAAAACTATTTACTTCCTCTGTTTCTTCTTGCTGCCCCCTGAATTGAATGAAAATCCCTTCAGGAAATTCTTGTTGGTTCACCCATGACCTCAATTCTTTTACTTTTTCATCAATTAAAATATCTTTATCTGATCCAGCAGCTCCAATTTCATGGAAAAATTTACCATTTCTTCTTACAACGGACTGTCTATTTTCTTTTGGAATAATTTTGATAAATGAACTGATGGGTATTTGTCCTCTTGAGGAAGGAACCTTTAGATCATCAATGCCAGTCAAAGATCTTTCATCACGTTTAAACCTAACCCTGATTTCAACTTCATCTCTTGAATCGTCAGGTCTATATTCACCTGCTTTAAAACCGTTTGTAAGCATCTGAACTATAGCACCGACATCTGAGATATTGACTCCGAGTTGGGCAGCTTTTTGCTTGTCTACATCAATCTTCCATTCTATTTGAGGATGAGGAAGGGTTGAACTAACATTTGCTAGGCCAGTAACTCCATTTTTTGCATAATCTTCAACCATTCGGGTTACTCTGACAACTTCATTTTCAGTGTTTCCAAAAATACCAATTTCAATAGGATTTTCAAATGCAGGTCCACCTTCTTGCTCACTTATTTCAACAATAATGCCTGGGATATTCGCTACAGCTTGTTTTGATTGATCAATTACTTGTTGACCGGTTAGCCCCTTTGAGTTAATTTCTTCAACCTCAAAGAAACCGCGTCCGACAATATCACCTCCTGAGTTAAACCACTCAGAGCCTGTTCGTAGATACAAGCTTTTGATTTCTTGTATTTGAAGCAACCTCTTTTCAACCTGCTCAACAATTTCTTTTGATTCATTGGCTGAAAAATTGCCCCTAGCTCTTATTGATACTTCTGCAGCGACTGGATCAACATAAGGGAAGTAAACAGTACCTTTTCCAAAACGATCGTAAGAAATAATTATGATTGATAGGAGAAAAAAGACGCTTAATATTGTTTCAAAGGGATTTTTTGCAAAAACTCTTACCCACTTGCTATAGAAAGATGAAATTCGGTCAAAAACAACTTCTCCAGTCTTTTCAGATTCTCCTGATTTTAATGAAGATCTTCTTTGACCAAATACAGCACCAAGAACTGGCACTACAATCATTGCATAGACTAGTGAGGCTGAAAGAACTATGAAAACAGCAATCGGTAAAAATCGCATAAATTGACCTGTGAATCCTGGCCAAAATATAAGAGGAGTAAAGGCAGCAATAGTTGTTGCAGTTGAGGATAGTATAGGATAAAACATCCTCTTTGAAGCTAGTCTATAGGCTTCAATTCTTTGAATGCCCTCAGATATTTTTCTATCTGCATATTCAGTAACAACAATGGAACCATCTATAAGCATTCCGAGCCCTAATAGCAATCCCATCATTACAAGGAAATTAAATTCTATATTTGCAATATTTAAAACAATAAAAGTTAAAAGAAAACAAAATGGTATGGAGAGACCAACCAGCATGCCGACTCTAACACCCATACTCGCAACTACTAATATCATGACCAGGAAGATTGCAGTAACAATGTTTCCTTGAAGCTCAGTAATCATTTTTTCAGCCCAAATGGTTTCATCATCAGTTTTAACAATTTCAATGTTTTCAGGTAGGTAAGGTTCAAACTCAGATATATTCGACATGATTGCACGCTTAGCATCTATTGCATTAGCGCCTTCTCTAAGTTTTACTTCAAGCGTAACCGCATCTTTGCCATTAACTTTTGAATATGATGAGTAGTCTTTAAAAGTTCTTCTTATTTCACCAAGATCTCCAAGGGTCACAACTGCTGAGGGCGTAACTTTGACTGGAATGCTGTAAACATCTTGAGCAGTCTCAAAAACCCCAGGAACTTCAATGTTAAAACGACCGTCACCGGTATCTTGTGCACCGCCAGGAATAATTACGTTATTGTTTGAAACAGCTAAATATAGGTCTCTTAATGTAATCCCATAAGTTTCCAGCTTTGACTTGTCAATAATTGCTTCAAGAACCTCATCTGGAGCACCACTTACATCAATACTCAGAACCTCATCTATGCCTTCAAGCTGATCTTGCAGTTCTTTTGCAAAAAATACTTTTTGCCTCAATGGCCCATTTCCTATCAAGCTGAGGTTCATAACAGGGAATGTTGCAAATGAGTATTCTCTTATTTGTGGATCCTCTGCCTCTAGTGGAAGCTTGTATTTAACTTCTTCTACTGCCTGTTTGATATCAACAAGTGCAGCATCAATGTCATGTCCTACTTCGAACTCAGCAACCAATCTTGCAAATCCTAGAGTGCTACTAGAGGATATTTCTTCAATCCCAGGGACACTTCTAAGTCTATTTTCTAGTGGCTTTGCTATTAATCTAGATGCGTCATTTGGAGAGGCTCCATCGAGAAAGACCGAAACACTTACCAGGGGAAGCTGGATACTTGGATCTGCAGCAACGGGAATGATCGTGCGAGAGTAACTTCCAGCAATTAAAACTAGCAAGGCAATAGTTAATGTTGTCTTTCCTTTGGAAAGAGCAAAATCAACTATTTTATTCATAGACTAGCTAGATTTGTAACAGCTACGGTTTGGCCATTTTCAACAAATCCCTGTCCTTGAACTATAAGATTTGAAAATTGGGGTATTCCACTTACCCAAAGCCCGTCGGCTGTATCTTTAATAATTTTTATTGAATGAAACTCAACTTTGCTTTCAGAATTAACAGTCCTTACACCGATATTGCCTTCATCGGTTAGCAATAAAACGGAAGCAGTAATTTTATGGGCTAAAATCGGTTGAGTACTAATATGCATTGTACCAGTAATACCATCTCTTACAGCGCCAGTTAAATTCTCAAACTCTGCTTCAACTCTGAAGGTTCTTGTAGCGGGAGATGCGCTTTTAGATACGAATGTAAGATTAGATGAAATAGTTTCATCAGTGATTAAATCAATTTTGACCTGAAGACCTTCAAAGATATCTTTGATTTTAGCTTCAGGAACCTCAGCAACAAATGTTATAGGACTTAGCTCAATTATGGTTGCGCAGATTTCACCTCTTTGAATAAAGTTACCTGGCTTAACAATATTTTCTACATAGCCATCGAATGGGGCTTTTACTTCTGTTCGATTCAGTTCAACTATGCCGAGTCTACACAAAAGTTCATCTTTTTTGACCCATTCACCTTGCCGAACACCTGTTGCAACCACCTCACCTGAAGTTTTTGCCTTAACTGCAACTCTTTTTTCACTTATAGCAACAGAGTTTACGCTTATGGTTGGAGAAATCATTTCCGCAATACTTTCATTAATCACAACTGAGGATAATGTTTTCTGAGCCTTTGGTGGCTCTATTTTGTCTTCTTCAAGCACGCCAGTTGCGAACCAGAAAGATACTGGTAGCAAAATTAGTAGAGCCATCCTGACGTTTTTAGACATAATCTTTATATTTTAGAACCTATACCCATATATAGGTCCAAATCTCTTGTTTAAAAGGGTGAGTATTATAGTGTAATCAGTCCAAATTGTATGTTTTTGCCTCAAAGATCATATTTTTTTCTGAGCTCTTTGAATAAACTGGAATCAAGCTTTTTTGATTCAAACTCTTCAGTCTCAGTATGATCAATTGATAAATCCAAGCCCTCTTCAAGTTTAGTCAATAATTCTGCATAATTTTTTCTAAATTGGTTGATTGCATTGTATTGATTGGAGTCATTCAGAGTACTCCATCCAGTTTTGCATCCAGCGAAATAAACTATCGGATGTGACCAATTATATTTTTTTCTTGGAGAATAAGATTTTTGAGCTTCCAAAAATGCTTCATCAGCACTCGGAATGCTGTCTGAGTATGGCTGCTTTCTTACTGCTTTCACAAACTCATTTAGAGTGGGAATGAACTCATTATTGCTAATAATAAAAGCACTAGCTTGGTTTAGCTGATGAATTGAAAAGTTTTTTAATGTACTTGCCCAGAGTCGTTTCGCAGTAATTATTTTTTCATTGGATGAGTAAATTTTAAAGAACTGATAATGATAGGCCACTTCAAACTTATAAAATAAATCCTCAATGAATTGAATTATGAGTTTCTTTTTAGAGCTCGAGATCTTTTGACCACGATAGGTCTTTTGTCTGCTCTGAAGATTCCCCATGGCCTTCTTCTTTGTTATGAGATCTTTTATTTTCTTCATTATTAATTGTATTAACTATTTCTTTTCTTTTTACAAAGTCTACAAACTTTGAATTCCATGATTTTAGCGCTACTCCATCTTCTTCCCAAAATAGTACAAATTCTAATATATATGATTGTGAAACTTTTTTTGGGATATTAGCTAACTCAAGAACCTCATAGGCATCACTGCTTGGTTGCCAATTTCGATGCATTTGGGTTGGAGCGCCTTTATTTGGTGATTTTTCCTTTACCCATTCTCTTCTTACAAAGTCAACAAAAATTGAGTTCCAATTATCTTTATGCAAGCCTTTTTCGCCCCAATAAATTTTAAATTCTCGTAGCTTGTTAGCACTAAACTTTTTTGATATTCCACCCATTAATAATACTTCGTAAACTTCTTTATTGGGTTGCCAGTTAGAATTCATTTGCTTTTTTAATCCAGCTGGAGATTTCCCAGGAAGCTTCAATTTATAAACATTATCTTTTTTTCTGGTTGCAGAAACGCTAGATCCTATGAGTTTTAGTTTCAAGAGCTTTTGAGTTGCTTGGATGAGATTTTCCCTATTTTCAAATTTTAGGTAATTCTCTAAAGTAGAGATCAGTTCATCGAAGTTTTCAGAGGAGATTTTATTCTGCTGAATTACAGCCAAAACTATTGCTGAAGTAGGACCAAGGGTATTAATTATATCGAGTGAAACTGAAACTTCCTTCAATTAGTTTCCTCTTCTTTTCTCAACAGCTTCAAAGCAAGCCTTTAAACATATCATCGTATCTTCTGTATTCATGCATGCGTCAGTAATACTTTGACCATATGTAAGATTTTCTGAAATTGATTGATTACCCTCTACTAAATTACTCTCTAGCATGAGGCCTCTTATGAGCAAATTACCATCAGAAATTTGATCAGCGATTTTTTGCGTAACGGCGACTTGATTTTTATGTTGCTTCTGACTATTCCCATGGCTCGCATCGATCATGATTGACTCATTAACTTCCGCCTCTCTTAAAGCTATTAGGGTTTTCTCTACTGCTTCATTGTCATAGTTGGGATTGCTGCCACCTCTTAAAATGATGTGAGCATCTGAATTACCTGAAGTCTTGTAAATGGAGACCATACCTTCTTTTGTATTGGAAAAGAATACGTGTGAGTGGTTAGCTGCTTGGATTCCATCAATTGCTGGCTTGAGTGCACCAGAAGTTCCATTTTTAATACCAATAGGACAAGACAAACCAGATGCTAGCTCTCTATGTATCTGACTTTCTGCAGTTCGAGCGCCAATAGCACCCCAAGATATTAGATCAGCAACGTATTGTGGTGAAATGGGATCCAGGAATTCTGTACCTATAGGAAGCCCAATTTCAGAAATTTCTTTAAGAATTGACCTAGCTAACATCAAGCCTTTATTGGCATCAAAAGTATTATTCAGATCTGGATCGTTAATGAGACCTTTCCAACCAACTGTGGTCCGGGGTTTTTCAAAGTATACTCTCATTACTATTAAAAGATTATCTGAGAATTGATCTCTAGCATCTTTTAAAAATTTAGCGTATTCAATGGCTGATTTTTTATCATGAACAGAACATGGTCCACATATCACAAGCAATCTATCATCTTTACCATGGAGGATCTGACTTATTTCATTTCTAGTTCCATATACAAGCGCTGCAACCTCATCTGTAAGAGGATATTTCTCTAAAACTTCATTAGGAGTTATTAGATCAAACTTCTCTACAATTCTTGTATTGTCGGTAAGATAATTCATGTGCAGTATGATAATTCATAAAAAACTATAAAAAATATATTAATCAAAAATATATATGTTTTTACCTCAAATTAACTGATTGACTTAAATCCTTGGCATAAGCCTTAAAAAGCTTTAAAAACACTATATATTGTGTATTATTCACTCAATGATTACACTATCTAGTAGATGAGCTCTACAATTCAAAGAGAATTTCCGCTGCTTAAGGGCAAAAATATAGATGCTCTCCCAGAGGACTTATTTATTCCTCCAAATGCTCTAGAGTTAATCCTTGAGGAGTTCTCAGGTCCAATGGATCTCCTTTTATACCTAATTAATAAAAAAGATATTGATATATTGGAGCTAGATGTAGCTTCAATCACAGAACAATACCTCCAATATATAGAGATTATGGAAGAATTGAAGGTCGAGCTTGCATCAGATTACATGGTCATGGCGGCAACTTTAGCGCATATTAAATCTAGAATGTTGCTTCCTCAAGATGATGAGCTTGAAGATGAAGAAGATCCAAGATCAACTCTTATAAAGAGACTACAAGAATACAAACGCTTTAAATCTGTCTCGGAAAGAATCTCAAACCTTCCCAAAGTTGAACGGGACTATTTTGTTGCCAACGCTGGCTTGCCAAAGTTTAACGAGCCCAAGGAACAACTTCCTTTTAATTCAACCGATCTTCGGGATGTGTTTGCTGAAGTGATCTCAAGACCTAAATTTGAAGGAATCCACTTTGTTGAATTTGAAGAACTATCAACTCAAGAGAGGATTGAGCATATTCTTGGTCTTTTAACCAAAAGAAATATCATTCAGTTCTTTAAGACCTTTAAAAAATCTGAGGGGAGACAAGGTGTTGCAGTTGCTTTATTGGCATCACTAGAGCTTGTTAAGGATGGCAATGTAGAAATCATTCAGAATGAGGACTCAAATCAGTTGTATCTTAAATCAGTTAGTCAGGGAGTCCATTAATGGAATTAAATGCAAATCATGTTGAAGCTATCTTGTTTGGCGCAGCTCGACCAGTAAAACTTTCAGAAATGAAATCTCTTTTATCAAATCAAGGCATCAAAGTTGAATTATCTGAAATTAAACAAGTCCTTAATGACTTGGAATTAAGATATCAAGATACTTCACTTTCAATATTAGAAGTTGCTAGTGGATACCGTCTTCAAATTAAATCTGAATTTTCTGAACTAATTTATCCAATGTGGAGTGACACCCAAGCTAGAACATCCAAAGCCTTAATGGAAACTATTTCAATAATTGCCTACAAGCAACCAGTTACAAGAGGCGATATTGAGGATATTCGAGGCGTTAGTGTTAGCTCTCAAATTATAAGAACACTTCTTGATAAAAATTGGATACAAGCTGCAGGACATAGAGATGTTCCAGGAAGACCAACTCTTTACAAAACTACAGCTAATTTTTTAGATGATTTACAAATTAAATCAATATCTGATCTCCCGCCATTACCCGAGATAGAAGATGCTTCCATTGATCTTGTTGATGATGATTTCAATCTCCAAACTGGATAATGCATTGAATGCAAAGACTACAAAAGTTTCTAGCAAGTGCTGGGTTTGGATCTAGGCGCAAATCCGAAGAGATCATAAAACAAGGAAGGGTGCGACTCAATGATTCTCAAGCAAAGCTAGGAGATAAAGTTGGCGAATTAGACAAAGTATATGTTGATGGAAATTTAATAGAATTTATTGTTCAACCTACTAGAATTATCATGTTAAATAAACAACGTGGTGTGATATGTTCCAAGAACCCTCAAAAATTTGGCGCAACAATATTTGATAATTTACCTGATCCATCGACTAATTGGATTTCTATCGGCAGACTTGATGTAAACACAACTGGCCTCTTGTTAATAACAAATAATGGTGAGCTAGCACATAAACTCATGCATCCATCTTCAATAATTGATAGAGAATATCTTGTCAGAGCAAGAGGAAGCTTTAGTGAGGAAATCAAAGAATCCATGCTAAAAGGAATAAATATTGATGATAAAAAATTGCAGTTAACAGATATTGTCCCGGGGGTGAAGCAATCATCTAATCAATGGTTTACTGTCTGTTTACAGTCAGGGAAAAATAGAGAAGTAAGAAATCTTTTTGATCATCATGGCTTACAGGTCAGCAGACTAAAGCGTGTTAGATTTGGTTCGATATTTTTGGATAAGGACTTAAAAGAAGGACAATTAAAAGAACTTACCTCAAATGAAGTCGACCAAATCATTGAAAATGGAATATAAGAAGATTCATTCGGATTTATTAAAAATTTCCAAAAAAAATAACCATTCTAGTTTTTTAAATTTTTTAGAAAGCAGCCCTCCAAAACAGCTCAAAGTATTTAATGGAGAATTGTCAGTCTATTTATCAAAGGCTATTGTAGGACAACAACTTTCTACAAAAGCTGCAAAAACTATATGGGAGCGAGCAGAGAAATTTATCATTAATCACCCATTACAAAATATGAACTTAGAGAATGATCTTAGGGATAGTGGACTCTCTCAAAAAAAATGTGAATATGTAAAAAATATTTTAATTTCGAATAAATTACAAAAGAATAAAAATTATTACAAAACCATTGGATCAGAGGGATTCACTAATTTATTAATTTCTTATAAAGGGATAGGGCCTTGGACAGTTGATATGGCAAAAATGTTTTTCTTAGGTGATGCCAATATATTGCCAAAAGGAGATTTAGGCATAAAAAGGGCATGCAATAATTTTTTTTCCAATGAGACCTTAGAAAGTATTGAGGAGGTTTACAAACCCTTTAATTCCTACCTGAGTTTGAACCTATGGGATAGTCTTGATTAATTCTGAATATCTAAAGTAATGTTCAGTTGCGGCGTCACTATCCTTTGAGAAAAACCAGTCATAACAAGGCATTAGATGATCGAGTGATTTAAGGTCATTTGGGTCTTCACCTGGATATGCAGTTGACCTCATATCCGTTGGAGATGCGCCTGGATCAAAATTAAATATCTTTAGATTATGAATATTTTCGAGTTCATCTCGAAATATTTCAGCTAATCCCTTCACAGCAAACTTGCTTACTGAATATGCTCCCCAAAAAGCCTTACCATGATCAGCCACACCAGAAGACGTAAAAATAATTCTTGCTTTTTGAGAGTTAGTTAAAATTGGTAGCATGGTCTTTGCTAGCATAAACTGCGAAGTGAGGTTTACATTCATTACCTTGCTCCAAGTTTCTAAATCATAATCACTCAAGGCACTCATCTTGCCTAAAATTGCTGCATTCAGCACAAGGCCGTGAAGTTCATCATAGTTTTCGTCAATATTTAATCTAATTTCATCGTAATGAGAAGCATCTAAGTTGCTTAAATCATAGCAAATAATAAGATGCTTACCTTTTGGGTTAATTGACACCAATCCATCATAGGTTTTGTTAAGACTCTCCTCATTGCTTGCTAGTAAAACTATGTTAGCTCCTTGAGAAGCAAAATGAGTTGCTAGCTTATTGCCTATCCCTCTAGTGGCACCAGTGATCAGAATATTTTTATTTTCAAGCGTGTTCATCGAGTGATTTAAAATTAGTTTTTGAAAACTCTAATAAATTTCTAACTTCAATATCATCATTCTCAAGGTCAGATGATTTTAATGCATACCCATAAGTGCATGCTGCGGTAAGAGTTCCTGCTGCTCTAGAAGCCATTAAATCCTTTTGGTGATCTCCAAAATAAATCACTTCCTTCGGATTAAGGTTAAGTTGATTGCATGCTAACAATATTCCTTCAGGACTAGGTTTAGCTTTTTTTAGATGATCTGGACAAACCAAGGTCATACAGGATGATAGATCAGGGGTTTCTTCAATAATTTTAGAGGCATATACATATGGTTTGTTAGTTACGATTCCCCATTTCAAATTATTGAGCTTAATTTTTTCTATCAATTCTGAAGCACCAGAAAATAAATTTGAAAACTTGCCAAGGTTATTTTTATAAGAATCAAGAAATTCTTTTTTTAATTTTTCAAATTCAGGATGATCCTCCTCAATTTTAAATCCAAGCTTGACTAACATTGCGCTTCCATCAGAAACATAAGATCTTATTAAATCTGCATCTGTTGGAGGCTTTTGATATTTTTCTAAAAGAGAATTTAAGCAATAAACAAAGTCTGGAGCAGAATCAAGTAAGGTGCCATCCAAATCAAAGAGCAATCCTTTAATCAACTTTCACACCATGCATCATATAGTTAACACCTAAATCATTATTTAGTGTTGCACTATGAAAGAGGGGGTTATAAAAAAGACCCTTGCTTTCCATAAGCCTTACATTTGCTGAAGTCATATATGACTCTAGTTCATAAGGTTTTATAAATTTTGCATATTCATGAGTGCCTTTAGGCAACAATTGAAAGAGGTATTCGGCTCCAAAAATTGCTGTTACAAAAGATCGTGGATTTTTATTGATTGTTGAAAGGAACAAGGACCCATCTCTTTTGAGCATAGAGGAACATTCGTTTATTAAAACTGATGGGTCAGGCACGTGCTCCAAAACCTCAAGACAGGTCACAATATCAAAGTAGTTTTTATAATTATTTGAAAAACTTTTCGCATCTGTGAGATGGTATGAAATATTTTTTTTGTGAGCATTAGCATGATGTTTTGCTACCTCAATATTTCTTTCTGTTACATCTATTGCTGAAACCTCAGCTCCTGCATCAAATAATGCTTCAGCAAGAAGACCGCCTCCACATCCAACATCCAAAACTTTTTTGCCCTTAAGATCAATTTTATTGGAGATATATTCTGCTCTGATTGGATTAATCACATGCAATGGTTTGAAATCACCAGTGGGATCCCACCATTGTTCCGCAATGGCTGCAAATTTTTGAACTTCATTTTGGTCGATATTATCAGTCATAGCTTATTCATTATAAGTGAACAGGATTGTAAGTATTTTTGTTATAAAAATGTAATTTCGAAAAAAGTTTTTATATATAGTATTTAGGAATTATTGTTGTTTTATCAATAAATTTATATAAAATTCACCATCTATGACGCAAATTCTTGTAAAACAAACATCCTAGTTTGACTATTTCTATTATTAATTTTGATTTTATTCTTTAGATTCTGTTGGAGATAGTACTATAGCTTCGCAAAAGAAAAACTTCATGCCTATCAATGAAAAGATTAGGGCTGATGAAGTTATGTTAATTGATGATAGCGGTGAAAAGCTTGGGATCGTCATGATTGAAGAAGCGCTCGATAAAGCAAAAGCAAAAAACATTGATCTTGTTCAAGTATCACCATATGGCGCAAATCCAACCGTATGCAAATTATTAGATTATGGTAAATTCCAATTTGAAAAGAAGAAAAATCAAGGGGGCGCGAAAAAACAGAGAAAACAGTCCTTAAAAGAGATTAAATTCAGGCCCTCTACAGATGTTGGTGATTACAACATTAAATTAAAAAAGATAAAAAACTTTATTATTGACGGAGATAAGACTAAAATTAGCGTCCGATTTAGGGGGCGTGAGATTTTAAACTCTAATCTAGGTCTTGAGCTGCTTAATCGAATTAAAGATGACTTAAGTGATGTTGCTCAAGTTGACCAAGAGCCTTCACTGGAAGGTAGACAACTGTTGATGGTGCTTTCTAAAGTCAAAAAGAAATAAAATTATTATGGGTTATAAATTAAAATCACACTCTAGTGCTAAAAAGAGATTTAAAAAGACAGGTTCTGGTTTAAAGCGAAGAAGTGCCAACAGATCTCATATTTTAACCAAGCAAACCACTAAGAGAAAAAGACACAATAGAGGGCTTATTAAGATGCAAGATGAAACTAAAAAAATTGCATCTAAGCTTTTAGTCAATTAAGAGATAATCATGCCAAGAACAACTAAAGCTGTAACAGCAAAAGCCAAACATAAAAAAGTTCTTTCCTCTACAAAAGGCCACTATGGTGCGAGAAGTAGGCTATATAAGACTGCAAAACAGTCAAATATTAAATCGCTTCAATACGCTTTTAGAGATAGAAAAAACAAGAAGAGAACCTTTAGATCTTTGTGGATTGCTAGAATATCAGCTGCACTAAATGATCATGAGATCTCATATAGCAGGTTTATAAACAACCTTTCAAAGTCTGATATAAAGCTTGATAGAAAAATTCTTTCTGGAATCGCTTATTCTGACCCAACAACATTTTCAAAGATTGTAGATAAAGTAAGGCTATAATGCTCTCATGCAAATCCCAAAGGATTTAATTGAAGAGGCCTTACGAAGTTTATCTTCCGTAGCTAACGAATCAGATTTTTTCAAAGTCAGATCCCAATTCTTGGGTAAAAAATCTTTCATTCAGCTAAGTTTCAAGGAGTTAAAAAATCTAGATCCTGAAAAAAAAGTTCTTGCGGCAAAAGAACTTAATCTATTAAGAAATCAATTAAATAATATTTTTAGGGACTTCCAAGAGAATATTAATTTTAATAGCGCAGTTGATATCATTGATACCTCATTGCCAGTTCAAGATTCGGTATCTGGAGCTCACCCAATTTCTGAATGTACTAATAAAATATTAAGGTATTTTGAAAATCTTAATTTCAAAACTTTCTATGGCAATGAAATAGAAACTGATTTTTATAATTTTGAAGCTTTAAATTTTCCAAAAAACCATCCCGCAAGACAAATGCATGATACTTTTTATGTAGATACACAATCAAAAGATAGTTACTTATTAAGGACTCATACCTCTAATACTCAAATTCACTCAATGTTAGAGCATGCAGCTCCGATATATATGCTTTCTCCCGGGAGAGTTTATAGGTGCGATTCTGATACAACTCATCTTCCAATGTTCACGCAGGTGGAAGGTTTGGCTGTTGATGTGGATATCAGCTTTGCTGATTTGAAAGGAATTTTGATCGACTTTCTTGAATTCTTTTTTAACAAAAAAATGGATGTCCGTTTTAGGCCATCTTATTTCCCATTTACTGAACCTTCTGCGGAGGTGGATATTAAGTTTGATTCAGATTGGCTAGAGGTTTTGGGTTGTGGAATGGTCCATCCAAATGTTCTTAAAAACTGCAATATCGATCATCATAAATTCCAAGGTTATGCTTTTGGAATGGGTGTAGAAAGGCTTGCGATGCTTTATTACGGCGTTAAGGATATTCGAGATTTCTACTCATCTAATTTAGAATTTTTAGAGCAAATTTAATATGAGAATCGAATATTCATATTTAAAGAAATTTTTAGTCTCTAATGAAAGTCAAAAAAAACTTTCTACGATTTTTACTGATCTTGGATTTGAATGTGAGGTTGATGGTAATTGCATAGACTTTGATTTAACTCCAAATAGGGGTGATGCTTTTTCCTTAAAGGGGCTGGCAAGAGATTATTGGGCATTCAAAAATCAAGATCTCTGTAAAAAATCTTTTTCTTCAAAAAATAATCTTACTTTCAAGAGAGACTTAAAAGTAATTAAGGAGATAGAAACAACTGCATGTAAAAATTATCACCTACTTTTGTTGGATGATATTGTTCTAAAAAAATCTCTTCCAAAAAATATTAAATCATTACTTGAAAGTGCTGGCATTCCGCTTATCCATCCCCTAGTGGACTTAGGCAATTTTGTTATGCTTGAGCAGGGAACACCTCTTCATGTATTTGATAGGGAAACCCTAAGCTTGCCTATTTCAGTTGGTTTTTCTGTTAATAAAGAATCTCTTAAAGTAATAGGCAATGAAGTTAAAGAGATCACCAAAGATACACTGACAATTCGTGATGAGTCTGGAGCAATTGCAATAGCCGGAATTATCGGAGGTGCTAACACCGCTGTTTCAGATTCTACAAAATCAATTGCAATTGAAGCTGCGTTCTTCTCACCTGAAAGCTTAATGAATAAGGCAAGACAATATGGCTTGAGTACCGATGCATCAACAAGATTTGAAAGGGGTGTTGATCCGTCAATTCAAGCATTTGCGCTTGAGAGATATTTAGATTTACTTGAAGAAATAGCTTCATTCAAATTAATAGGCTGCAATAAGTTAGAAAAGAAAACAAACTTCGCAAAAAAGATAACCCTTGATTATTTAAATTTTGAATCTTTTGCGGGTGTGAAGATATCTAAAAAATTCATTACAAGAACACTTAAATTGCTAGGGTTTATAGAAATCGATTCCTTTAAAACAGGATTAACTATTTCAACTCCAAGTCATAGATTTGACATGAGCCTTGCAGAGGATCTTTATGAGGAAATCCTGAGGCATTATGGCTATGACAATCTTCCAGTGAATAAACCTAAGGCTGCACCATATGCGAATATTATTAGCAATAATATAGTGAACACCTTAAGGTTATTTTTCATAAATCGAGGCTATCAAGAGGTAATGCATATACCTTTCACAGCTTCAAATCTAGATCTCAGCGACAACAAATCAGTTAAAGTTGCAAATCCATTAAATAGTGAAGAGTCTTTATTGAGAAGTAATCTCTTACAATCATTGATTAGCGCTGTTGAAGATAACCTAAAGAGGGGGTTTAAAACTATAAATCTCTTTGAGATAGGAAGATCCTATAAAAAAAGCGGGATATCCTTTTCTGAAGAAGAAATTGTCAGTGGAGTAATCTGCAGGTCAACTAAGGCTAAATTCTGGGATCAAAATTCATTGGCATACAATTTTTTTACTTTAAAAAAAGACATTCAAGATTTGCTAAAAACACTTGGCTTCAAAAATTATGAATTCATTTTAAATACCGATAATACATTTTTTAATGAAAACTCATTAATGATTAAAAGCAATCATTCAAAACAAATTATCGGCAGTTTTGGTGAAATCAATAATAATTTCTCATCCGAACAGTTGTACGGATTTAGTTTATTGGTTGATAAACTTCTTCAAACCAATCAAAGAGATAATTTAAATCCTGTTTCCAAATTTCCATTCTCTGAGAGAGATTTAAATATTGTGCTTGATAAGAAAATTGATTATTTAGTTATTGAGAGATTAATTTCAAAGCTTAAGATTAGCTATTTAAGAAAGTTTGAATTGATTGATATATTCTCCGGAAAAGATCTCCAGGAAGATCAAAAAAGTCTAACCATTAGGTTTAGTTTCCAGAGCCTAAGTCGGTCTTTAAAAGATGAAGAAGTAAACCAGTCAATGGATAAAATCTTGCGAAACTTAACTAGCAAACTATCTGCTAAACTTAGGAAGTGACTTTAACCAAAAAAGAACTTGCTCAAAACCTCAGTGATCAAACTGAATTATCTTTGGCTGATGCAAAAAAATTTGTTGATTTATTTTTTGATACCATCAAGGAACAACTAAACTCTGGAAAGACCGTAAAACTTTCTGGTTTTGGGACATTTGATATTGTTCAAACAAAAGAGAGAATTGGAAGAAATCCAAAAACAATGGAAGAGTTCCCAATTCCATCAAAGAGAAAAGTTAAATTCACTGTATCTCCAAAAGTTAAAAAATCTATTAACTAGTTTAGAGATTTAGAGAAACCCCTCCATCAACTGTGATAAGTTGTCCTGTGACTAGCGAGCTCCCACTAGCAAGATAATAAATTATTTCACCAATAGATTCAGGCGTACAGGTCTTTCTTAATGGCGCAGTTGCTTCTATGTGTTTTTTAGTACCTTCGTAGACCTCTTCACCCATACCTTTTTTGAGCCATTCACCCTCAATGAATCCTGGACAGATAGCATTTACTCTAATGGGCCCAAGATTCCTAGCCATTGACAGTGTCATGGTATTTAAGGCTCCTTTAGAAGAGGCATATGCTATTGAACTACCAATGCCTTTGATACCGGCAATAGAGGAGATATTCACAATACTAGGGTTTGAAGATTCAATGAGATGTTGTTTGCATGATTTAACCATTTGAAATGGGCCAATCAGATTTACCGAGTAGATTTTAATAAAATCTTCTGCGGATAAAGATGAAAGATCAGAATGGTCCCAAACAAATTTTGTTGTACCTGCGTTGTTTATAAGAGAATCTAAGCCTCCCCAAAGCGATACGCATCTTTCAATGGTTGCATCACAATCTTTTTGATTTGAAACATCCGCCTGAATTGCAACTATTTCACCAGAGAGCTCATCTGACTGATTAGCAATATTCTCCGCTTCATCAATAGAGCTTGAGCATGTAATTAAAACATTCCATCCATGAGATGCTAATTTTTTTGCTGCAGCTGCTCCCACACCTCTGCTTCCTCCGGTAATAATTGCTGTATATTTTTTATCTTTTAACATAATAAAGTTAGTTTAATTCATCGTTAAAAATTAAGAAAAAATAAATTTTTTTGTAGTGATACTACATACATCTCAGATGTAAATTATTGTTTTTAAGCTAATTTATGTAAAGATTGACATATGTAGTTAAATAAATTCGAATGTACTACATATTAATTAAATATTTAACATGATTATTGGCGCACTAAAAACTTCTAGCCCAACTGACAAAAGATCAGTTCTTCATCCAGAGACAATCTCTAGGTTAGTAAATTTAGAAGGCGTGAAAGTTATATTTGAATCTGGTATCGGTCAAGGCATAAATGTATCTGACAGTGAATTTGAAAAAAATAATTTAATTTCAGTGTCTCGTCATAACTGTTTAAGTGAAGCAGATATTTTAATTGTTCCATCGGCTCTATCGAGTGAGGAAGTTCAAGCACTAAAAAAGAATTCAATTATATTAGGCATGATTGATCCTTTTGGAAACAAAGAACATCTAAAAATGCTTGAAACTTCTGGACAAACAGCTGTAAGCATGGAATTTATACCTCGAATAACCAGAGCACAAAAAATGGATGTTTTGAGCTCTCAAGCTAATCTCGCAGGTTATTCTGCAGTCATAGAAGCTTCAAGCTTACTATCTTCAGCTCTACCAATGATGATGACAGCTGCTGGAACTTTAAAACCTGCAAAAGTTTTTGTGATAGGCGTTGGTGTAGCAGGCCTTCAAGCTATTGCTACCGCAAAGAGACTAGGCGCTAGAGTAGAGGCTTTTGATACTCGTGATGTGGTTGAAGAGCAAGTGAAGTCATTGGGTGCTAAATTTGTAAAAATTGATCTAGGTGAGACAGGTGAAACTGACCAAGGCTATGCCAAGGAATTAACCGAAGAGCAGATAGCTAAGCAAAAAGAACTCCAATCCAAAGTATGCGAAAGGTCAGATATCGTAATCACTACTGCTCAGCTTTTTGGAAGACCTGCTCCCAAATTAATTGATCAATCTACGATCAGTAAAATGAAACCAGGAAGTGTAATACTAGATATGGCAGTTGAAAGCGGCGGCAATGTAGAAGGATCCATAGTAGATCAAGTTGTTGAAAATAATGGCGTAAAAATTGTAGGTATATCCAATTTAGCTTCTAGGGTTGCCGGTCATGCTTCAGTAGCATTATCAAATAATATTATTAACTGGATCACAGAGTTTTTTGATAAAGAATCTGACTCGATAAATCTTGATTTTGAAGATGAGATCATTAAAAGCAGTGTTCTAGTTCACCAAGGTAAAATTAGGGACGAGAGGTTTAAATAATGGAAGTATATATTTTGCTTGGATTTGTTCTACTATTATCAATTTTTCTTGGTCTAGAGCTTATCTCCAAGGTCCCTAGTACTCTTCATACACCACTTATGTCAGGTGCAAATGCTATTTCAGGTATAGCACTGGTGGGAGCTTTAATGCTAAGTGCTGAAGGTCAAATACAAAATGTTTTAGCATTTTTTGCAATATTATTTGCATCCATAAATGTTTTCGGGGGCTATTTAGTAACTAATAGAATGCTGAGCATGTTTAAAAAGAAATCTTAATGTACACCTTGATAGACATTACCATTTTTCAGAACCTCGTTTATATAGTTTCTTCTGTTCTATTTATTTTAGGTATCAAGATGCTTGGTAAAGAGTCGACTGCAGTTCGAGGCAATTTACTTTCTTCAGTTGCCATGTTGTCAGCAGTCTCTGTAACACTTATCGACGTAGATATTGGTATTACTATTATCATTTCGGCAATAATCCTGGGTGCCTTAATAGGCTCTGTGATTGCACTGAAAGTGAAGATGACTGCAATCCCAGAAATGGTAGCTTTATTTAATGGGTTTGGGGGAATGGCTTCCTTTCTAATAGCCTGGTCACAGTTTACTGACACGCAACCAGCTTTATTACAGAATCTTCTAATTATGATAACCATTTACATTGGGGGGATAACCTTCTCTGGATCAATTGTGGCTTATGGAAAATTATCAGAAAAAATCAACCTCGAGAAAGGATCTTTAGTAACAAATATTTTAGTTACATTCTTTTATCTTAGTATTCCTGCCTTATTAATTATGATGTTTGCTCCAGCTTTGAGCATAGATTTAAATTTTATTTTTTTTGGATTTTTAGTATTAACAGTGTTGGCAGGACTTGGTTTCGTCATGCCCATTGGCGGTGGTGACATGCCGGTAGTAATTTCGTTACTGAATTCCCTTTCTGGAATTGCTGCTGCATTTGCAGGTTTGCTATTACTAAATAATGTGTTGATAGTGGCAGGCTCCTTAGTTGGCGCCAGTGGTTTGATTTTGACCATTATCATGGCCAAGGCGATGAATAGAACAATTGGAAATATTTTATTTGTTGGTTATGCATCTGCTTCCTCGACTAAATCAGAGGGTGAGCAGGGAGAAGTCAAACCTATAACTGCAGAAGATGCCTATTTAATATTAGAAAATGCTTCTTCGGTACTAGTGGTTCCAGGATATGGAATGGCGGTTGCTCAAGCGCAACATGTTGTTAGAGAGTTAGGGGAGCTCTTGGAAGAAAATGGTACTGAAGTTAAATATGGAATCCATCCTGTTGCAGGAAGGATGCCTGGTCATATGAATGTTCTCCTTGCAGAAGCAAACGTTTCTTATGATTTGCTTGTAGAGCCAGACGATGTGAATCCAACTATGGATACTTTTGATGTAGCAGTGGTCATTGGTGCTAATGATGTTGTTAATCCATCAGCCACTGAAGAGCCTGGAAGCCCTATTTACGGAATGCCAATTATTGAAGTTCATAATGCTAAGACTGTTTTTGTACTTAAAAGATCAATGTCATCTGGCTTCGCTGGAGTTCAAAATCCACTGTTTTTTAAAGAAAATACTAGGATGCTCTTTGGCGACGCAAAAGAGTCAATTGGGACCGTAGTTTCCGAGTTTAAAGACTAATTTTATCCCCTAAAATATGGTAAAATTTATACCTTAAATTAAGGTATTTAATAGATATTTAATCTGTCAAAAACCCAGAGAAATTTATGTCAGATTTTGCCAAAGAAATACTCCCAATAAGCATCGAAGATGAGCTGAAACAGTCTTATCTAAGCTACGCAATGAGCGTAATTCATGGTAGAGCCCTGCCTGATGTCAGGGATGGCTTGAAGCCTGTTCATCGTCGCATACTCTTTGCCATGCACGACTTAAAAAACTATTACAACAGACCTTACAAAAAATCTGCTAGAGTCGTAGGTGATGTGATTGGTAAATATCATCCTCATGGTGATAGTGCAGTCTATGATGCCATGGTCAGAATGGCACAAGATTTTTCTATGAGATACATGTTGGTAGAAGGACAGGGGAATTTTGGCTCAATTGATGGAGATCCACCTGCTGCAATGAGATATACCGAAGTACGGATGTCAAAAATTACTGACCAACTTTTGGCAGATATAGAAAAAGATACTGTTAACTTTTCACCCAATTATGATGGGTCTGAGCAAATTCCCGATGTCCTTCCAACCAGAGTCCCAACTCTATTAGTAAATGGCTCATCTGGTATCGCAGTTGGAATGGCAACCAATATACCCCCGCATAATCTTACTGAGGTCATTAATGGATCCCTTGCACTCCTAGAAAATCCCAAGACTAATATTGATCAGCTGACGCAATCAATTTCGGGACCCGATTTTCCAACAGGAGGAATTATTGATGGAAAGATGGGAATCTATGAGGCTTATAACACTGGCAGGGGAATTATTTATGTCAGAGCCAAAACTTCAGTTGAAGAAGATAAATCAGGCAATCAATCATTGGTAATTAATGAAATACCATACATGGTTAACAAAGCTCGCATGCTAGAAAAGATTGCTGAACTTGTTAAGGATAAAAAGATTGATGGTATAAGAGAAATTAGAGATGAATCTGATAAAGATGGCCTCAGAGTTGTGATTGATGTTAAAAAAGGAGAATCAGTCGATGTCCTTGAGAACAATCTTTATGCTCAAACTCAATTAGAGCAATCATTTGGCATCAATTTTACTGTTCTTGTAAACGGACAACCAAAAGTTCTAAATTTAAAGGAAATCCTTCAGGAGTTTATTAAGCATAGAAAAGATGTCGTTACCAAAAGAACAAAATTTGAACTTAAGAAAGCTAAAGACAGAGGCCATATTGTCGAAGGCCTGATGGTAGCTATTGCTAATATTGATGCAATCATTACTATCATCAAAAAATCTAAGGACCCAAAGATTGCTGCAGCTGAGCTATGCAAAAAAACATGGAAAGCCGGTCCAATTGAAGCCATTCTTAAGAAAGTAGGCAAAGATGCATGCAAGCCAAAGGGACTTCCTACTGACTTAGGCCTTAAAGGTAAAAATTACAAACTTTCACCCGACCAAGCTAAATCAATTCTTGAGCTGAGGCTCGGGCGGTTAACCGGACTTGAGCAAGACAATTTATCATCTGAATTTAATGAATTAATTGAGAAGATTCAAAAATTACAAGAAATCCTAGATGATAAAGATGTGCTACAAGGGGTTGTTCGTGATGAGCTCAATGAAATCAAAGAAAATTTTGGCGATGAAAGGAAAACAGATATTAATGACGCAAGACAAGATATTTCAAATGAAGATCTGATTCCTGAAGAGACTAGAGTATTAACTCTTTCAAGAAGTGGCTATGCTAAAACCCAGCCTCTTACTGAGTACAGAGAACAGAGAAGAGGAGGTATGGGCAAGGCTGCAGCTTCTGTGAAAGAGGAAGACCTTATTCAAAATCTATATGTTCTTAGCTCGCACTCGCAGTTATTATGCTTCACAACTCTAGGAAAAGTTTACTGGTTAAAGGTTTATGAAATTCCTGTTGCCAGTAGAACCTCAAAAGGTAGACCGCTGGTAAATATGCTCAATCTCGACGATGATGAGACTGTTACTCAAATTTTACCGGTTGAAGATTTTGCTGAAGATAAGTATGTCTTTATGGCAACTAGAAACGGTACAGTGAAAAAAACTTCTCTTAAGTTTTTTGCAAAGAAGTATAAATCAGGAATCAAAGCAATAAAGCTCGATGAGGGCGATAAACTAGTTGGGTCAGTAGTAACTGACGGCGATCAAGAAATTCTTCTAGCATCTCTCTCTGGGAAACTTATTCGATTTCATGAATCTAAAGTGAGGCCAATGGGCAGAACCGCAAGAGGTGTTAGAGGCATGAGATTGCAGAAAGATATGAAAATTATTTCTCTAATGGTGGGAGATACAACCAAGACAATTTTATGTCTTTCAGAAAACGGGTACGGCAAGAAATCTAAGCTTGAAGATTTCACAATGCATAATCGGGGCGGTCAAGGTGTTATTGCTCTAAAAACTTCAGATAGAAATGGCTTAATGGTATCTGCGTCTTCGGTCGATGAAGAAGATGGAATTATGCTTATTAGCGATAAAGGTACAATGATTCGTACAAGCGTTGGGCAAATACCTACGCTTGGAAGAAATACTCAAGGCGTCAAAGTTATTACCCCTAAAGAAGGTGAAAAACTCATCGAAGGGGTACGAATACCTCCTGATGAAGAAGAGGACTAGCCAATGAGAAAATGGAATTTCTCGGCTGGACCTGCAACTATTCCTGAATCCGTTCTTAAGGAAACACAGGAAGAGCTTTTAGAGTTTAAATCCACTGGTATGTCTGTGATGGAGATGAGTCATAGATCCAAAGATTATGGTGAGATCGCCAATGCTGCTAGAGATGATTTAATTGAACTTTTAGAGGTTCCTGATTCTCATGATGTTTTATTTCTTCAGGGTGGCGCTACTCTTCAATTTGGCTTAATCCCAATGAACTTTGCCCACCTAGGCATTCCTGAATATTTAGAGACTGGAACTTGGTCCACAAAGGCTATCAAAGAATGTTCTAAAGTATGTGATCTAAATATTTGTGCTTCCTCTGAGGAGTCTAATTTTACTAATGTGCCAGAACTTACAGACTGGAAATTTAGATCATCAAATGGCTATTTTCATTATGTAGCCAATGAAACGATCCAAGGCAATGCAATTCATGATGTTCCATCAGTTGAGAACCCCATCATTGCTGATATGTCATCTGTTATTCTTGCGGAACCAATAGACGTCTCAAAGTTTTCAATGATTTATGCGGGTGCTCAAAAGAACATTGGCCCAGCAGGTTTAACCATAGCAATTATTAGCAAAGATCTATTGTTATCATGCAATAAAGATCTTCCAAATATCATGAATTATGATAAACACGCTCAATCAGGTTCAATGCTGAATACTCCGCCAACATTTGCATGGTACATGGCAGGTAAAGTTTTTAAATGGCTTAAGTCTTTAGGCGGTCTTGAGGCATTAAAAGAGCGTAATTATTTAAAAGCGTCAACATTGTATGACTACATTGATAGGAGTGACTTCTACAGTAATCCAGTTGCCAAAAATAATAGATCAATTATGAATATTCCTTTTATTTTAAAAAGCCCTGATCTAGATGGCACTTTTCTAAAGGAAGCTGAAAGTGAAAATCTTCTAAATTTAAAAGGGCATAGATCAGTTGGAGGAATGAGAGCTAGCATCTATAATGCCATGCCTCAGGAGGCAATAGATGATTTAATAGCCTTTATGGAGGCTTTTGAATCAAAATATGGGTAATGGTGACAAAGACAAAAATTGAACAAGTCAGAAAAAAAATTGACAAAATAGATGACCAAATTCTTGAACTTATTCAAAAAAGAGGCGTTCATGCTAAAGACATTGGAAGTCTAAAGTCTCAACTTTCAGCAAAGTCTAGTTTTTATAAGCCTGAGAGAGAGGCTCAAATATTGAGAAGACTTATTGAAAAAAACTCTGGCTTGATATCAGATAAAAAAGTTAAGTCTATATTTAAAGAGCTTATTTCAGCTTGTCTTTCTTTAGAAGAGTCCTTAAAGATAGCTTTTTTGGGCCCTTTAGGCACTCACTCCGAAGCTGCAGTCAAGAAACACTTTGGATCATCCATAAATCTTGATCCGCGAGCAACGATTGATGATGTTTTCTATCAAGTAACTAACGGAGCTTCACAGTTTGGAATGGTGCCTTTCGAGAATTCATCTGAAGGGGTAGTAAATGCAACATTAAATTGCCTGGTTGATGAAAAGTTATTGATTTGTGGTGAAACATATTTGGATATTGAGCATAACTTAGCTGGCAGGGCGACTTCAAAAATTAGTACCGCAAAAGTAATTGCTTCACACCCTCAAGCGCTTGGTCAATGCAGTAAGTGGTTAGAAAATAATTTACCCAATATAAAAAGGAAGCTAACTTCCAGCACAGCAAAAGCTGCGGAATTAGCCAAATCAAATAAAGACACTTTGTGTATTGTTGGAAGTCTGGCTGTTGAGAAATATAAGCTCAAAACGCATGCACAAAAAATAGAAAATCATTCAGATAACAGAACCAGGTTTCTTATAGTTGGCAATCAAAAAATTTCTAAAACAGGAAAAGATAAAACATCTTTATTAATCCAAACCAATAATAAACCTGGAGCATTGGTTAAATTGCTTAAACCATTTGAAGAAAAGAAAATTAATCTTTTTAGGGTTGAAACTCGTCCATCGAGATCAACTCGAGACTCTCATAATTTTTTTATTGACTCTGCAGGACACCAATCCGACAGCAAACTTCAAAAAGTGATTTCAACGATAAGAAGTGATGGAGCTTTTGTAAGGATCTTAGGCTCTTATCCAGATGAATCATGAGCAATGATATTTTTTCTAGACTGAATCCTGGAATCTCTGATCTAGCTCCTTATGAACCAGGAAAACCTATCGATGATGTCGCTAAAGAATATGGGATTAGCAACATCATCAAGCTTGCATCCAATGAAAATCCTTTGGGTGCATCACCTAAAGCATTGAGAAGCATAGCTGACTTAGATGATAGCCTTCATTTATATCCAGATGGTAATTGCACCGAACTCAAGAATGCAATTGCTCATCATGAAAAAGTTCCAGAAGAATCTGTAATCCTTGGGAATGGGTCCAACGAAGTATTGGAATTGATTGCAAGAGCTTGGCTTAACCCAAGCAGAAACGCTATTACTTCAAAACATGCATTCGCAGTCTATAAGATAGTTACACAAGCTGCCGGAGCAAAGCTAATAGAGGTTGAAGCAAAAAAACTGGAAATTCAACCTTGAAGCTTTTCACAACTACTTTAATGAAGAAACCGCTGTAATATTCATAGCGAATCCAAATAATCCAACGGGTACATATAACACCCACAAAGAAATTGAAGATTTTCTTTTAAATGTGCCCTCAAATATATTGGTTGTATTAGATTGCGCATACTATGAATATGTTCAAGAAAATGACTATGTAGATGTTCATCAGTTATTAAATAAGTACGAAAATTTAATTGTGACAAAATCATTTTCAAAAATTCAAGGTCTTGCAGCAATAAGGCTTGGCTATGGATTGGCTAATGCCTCATTAATTGAGAGTTTAAACAGAATCAGACAACCTTTTAATATTAATTCTTTTGCACAAAAGTTAGCCATTAATGCTATTGATGATAAGGAGCACATTCAAAAGAGCATAGATGTAAATCAGGAAGGGCTTAAGTACCTTTCTGAAGAGCTTTCAAAATTAAACCTTACAACAATACCATCCGTTGGAAATTTTATATCTTTTAATGGACAGTTTAATGGGAAAGAGCTATTCGAGGCTCTTTTAAGAAAGGGAATAATTGTTAGACAAATTGATTTATACGACATGCCTGATTTCATTAGGGTGACTGTAGGCACTATGGAACAAAATCAAATATTTATAAGTGCACTCAAAGAATTATTATGAATAATATTGTCATTTGTGGGATTGGCTTAATTGGCGGCTCAATTGCGAAAGGTCTCTCTAAGAACAATTTCAATGTATATGTCATTGATTCAAATCTTGACTCCAAAAACAACGCTATTAGAAACAAGCATGCCCATGAGGCCATGCATTCAGTTGAAGAAGTAAAAAAACTAGAAGATGCTATTTTTATTTTTGCTACTCCACCCAAAACAACACTTGAAATTTTAAAAAAAAATGAATGGTTGCTTAGTTCAAAGTTCTCTGTCACTGATGTAACTAGTGTAAAAACCGAGCTTATAAAATATTTAAAAGGTTTCGATGCTGAGAATTTCATTCTCTCTCATCCAATTTCTGGATCTCATCTAAGTGGGTTTGAGAATTCAAGTGAAAATCTTTTTGCTGGTAAGACAACTATTATCTCTTCACTTGGCTCATCTAAATTTCATTTAGACAGAATTCAGAATCTTTGGAAATCTCTAAAATCAAACGTAATTGAATTGGATTATGAGAACCATGACAAGCTATTTTCATTAACAAGTCATCTACCTCATTTTGTTGCCTACAGTCTGATGAAAGTTCTTCATGATAATAATATTGATATAAGTACATATGCTGGAGGGGGCCTGAAAGAATTTATTCGCTTGTCTCAATCTTCGCCTGAAATGTGGGGAGATATTTTTCAGTCTAATGCACACCTAAATAAACATATCGATGAGTTGGTTGAAAAGTTAATTGAGTTAAAAGAGTTATCAAGCTCAAAAGATGGCTTTGCGCTTAAAGAATATTTAAATCAATTCAAGCAATAATTCACTTATGAGATTGATAGCCGAACCATGCAATAAAGTTTCTGGAGAGGTTTTATGTCCCGGAGACAAATCGATATCGCAAAGAATTGTAATGCTTGGCTCTTTACTGGATCATGATTTGAGGGTAGAAAACTTTTTAAGCGCAGCAGATCCAATTTCTACAATGTCAGCATTAGAAAGAGTGGGATTTAAATATCAATACCTTCATGACTTAGATATTGTAAATATTCTAAACTCAAAAAAAAGAGTGACTGATCCTGACTCTACCCTTAATCTGGGGAATTCTGGAACAGGCTTGCGTTTAATGCTGGGATTTTTAGGAGGCCTAAATATAAAGGCAGACTATATAGGAGATAATTCACTATCAGCGCGCCCTATGGCCAGGGTCCTAGACCCACTCAGTCAAATGGGAATTAAATACGATAGTAATGCAGGAAAGCTGCCAATTAATTATATAAATTCAACTCCTATTAAAAGTTTTAGCTATAAACTTCCTGTTGCGAGCGCACAGGTTAAATCATCAATTCTTTTAGCAGGCCTATGCTCTGGAGCCGAGATAGAGATAATCGAGCCAACGGCTACCAGAGACCATACCGAAAGAATGCTTGAGTTTTTGGGTGCAAAGATTGAAGTTGATAATAGTGGTGATGGTAGGAAGATAAAGTTATCAGGACAATTAGATAGTGAAGTTACTTATTATGATGTACCTGGTGATTTTTCTTCAGCAGCTTTTTTAATTATTTCTGCGTTAATAACAAAGGATTCAGATTTGCTTATTAAAAATGTTGGCATCAATAAAACACGATCTGGATTGTTAGATGTATTGCTTGAAATGGGTGCTGATATAAAGCTTACGAATCAACAAAACATCATGAATGAGCCTAGGGCAGACATAAGGGTAAAAAGCTCAGAGTTACATGGAATAAATATAGGAGGCAGCATTATTGCCAACCTGATTGATGAAATACCTATACTTTGTGTCGCTGCCTCTTTTGCCTCTGGCCAAACTAAAATTGAGGGTGCTGAGGAGCTCCGTGTAAAAGAGTCAGATAGATTAAATGCAGTTGCACGAGGACTCGAAAGGCTTGAAATTAATTTTCTTGAACTTGATGATGGGATAATTATTGATGGAGGTAATAACGTTAACGTTAAAAACATTAATATTAATTCTTATCATGATCACAGAATTGCAATGAGTTTTCTAATCGCCTCTTTGAGATCAACTGAAGCTATAACTGTTGATGATTGTTCTAACATTGCAACTTCATTCCCTTCATTCATGCATGTTATGAATCAGATAGGATTAAACATTCATGAAGCTTGATAAGAAAATTATCACTATTGATGGGCCCTCCGCATCAGGCAAAGGAGTTTTGTCTTCCTCATTAGCAAATCATTTAAATTTTTCTCTTTTAGACAGTGGATTACTTTATCGGGCTTATGCTTATTGTTATGAATCATCTCTTGATCATGAATCAGCATTGAAAATCTTCGAATCTATTAATTTTGTGAATGCATCTAATAAGTATTCTGTAAACCATGATGGAAATGAAATTACAAAAGAATTAAGAAGCGAAAGTATGGCAAAAATTGCGTCTAAAATTAGCATGATGCCAGAAACACGAAAAAATTTAATTTCGATCCAGAGATCCTTTAAGAATGATAAAGGTCTTATTGCCGATGGGAGGGATATGGGTACGGTTGTGTTCCCAGAGGCGGCATACAAGTTTTTTTTAACAGCAGACCCAGAAACTAGAGCAAAAAGAAGGCATCTAGAGTTGCAGAAAAAGGGACAAGAAGTTAATATGCGCGATCTGATTAAGGATATTGAAGCGAGAGATAAGGCTGATACGGAAAGATCATTATCACCCTTAATCCCTGCATCAGATGCATCAATTATTGATACATCTAGTTTAAATCCTGATGAGGTATTATCTAGGGCTATTGAATTAGTCTGTTAAAAGGAAGTAAAAATATATGTCAGAGAATTTCGCTGCACTTTTAGATGAAAGTCTAAACACATTAGAGATGCAGCCTGGAACAATTGTATCCGGGGTTGTATTGGATCTTGATAAGGAATGGGTTACTGTTCATGTGGGTCTCAAGTCAGAAGGAGTTATACCTCTTGATGAATTTAAGGATGTTGAAGGAAAAGTTGATATCAATGTTGGAGATGAGATTGAAGTAGCTCTTGAGGCAGTTGAGGATGGTTATGGTGAAACTAGGATCTCCAGAGAAAAAGCTAGAAAGATTACTGCATGGAAAAACCTAGAAGAGGCTTTAGAAACTGGTGAATTTGTTACTGGCAAAGTTTTAAATAGAGTTAAAGGCGGTTTCTCTGTGGAGGTTGATGTAATTAAAGCATTCTTACCGGGATCTTTGGTTGATATTAGGCCTGTAAAAGAGGCACCTGAGCTTGAGAATACAATCCAAGAATTTAAGGTAATTAAGCTCGATTACAAGAGAAATAATGTCGTATTGTCCAGGAAGGCAGTCCTTGAGCAAATCAACTCTGCAGAAAAAATTGAACTTCTTAAAAATCTTGAAGAGGGTCAAATTGTTAAAGGTATCGTTAAAAATATAACTGATTACGGTGCATTCATCGACTTGGGTGGCTTAGATGGCTTACTCCATATAACTGATATTTCATGGTCTAGGGTTGTAAATCCAAAGGAAGCCTTGAATTTAGGTGAAGAAATTGAAGTGAAGGTATTAAGTTTTGATAAGGAGAAACTAAGAGTTTCTTTAGGTTTAAAACAAATCCAAAATGATCCATGGGAAGGCATCGAAGGTAAATATTCTGTTGGCGGCATTTATGAAGCAACAGTATCTAATCTAACTGATTATGGTTGCTTTGCAGAATTAGAGCAGGGTGTTGAGGGACTAATTCATTTATCAGAACTAGATTGGACGAATAAAAATATCCATCCATCTAAAGTAGTAACTCTTGAAGAGAGCATCAGAGTTATGATTCTAGAGTTAGATAATGAGAAAAGGAGAATTTCATTAGGTCTTAAGCAAACAAAACCCAATCCGTGGCTTGAATTTGAAAACAAATACAATATTGGAGACAGCGTAGAGGGCTCAATTAAATCAATTACTGATTTTGGCGTATTCGTCGGTCTTGAGGGCGATATTGATGGCTTAATTCACCTTTCAGACTTGTCTGATAGTGAAAATCCTGAAGAAGATTTAAAGAATTACAATAAAGGAGATAAGCTTTCCTGTATCATATTTGGTATTGATGCAGAACGAGAAAGAATATCTCTCAAAATAAGTGACTAATAATACATTTAATAAATCTGATCTTTCTGAAAAAATATCTGGGTCATTAAATCTTAGTTCATCGTTAACCTCAGACTATTTAGCACAATTATGTGGAATATTAGCCTCATCTATTGCATTAAAAAATAGAGCTGAGTTTAGAGATTTTGGGAGTTTTGTAAAAAAAACTATCAGGCCAAGAAAGTTTATAAATCCCAAAACTAAAAATGTATCTTTTTTAGGTGAAACCCATACCATCTTATTCTCACCTTCAAAGAACCTACTCGATGACTGAAAAGAATATTATTGTTGCCTTGGATGACCCGCTTGATTATCAGGGCGTGCTTGAAGTATTAGATCCAAAAAAATGCATCATCAAAGTTGGAAGCGTAATTTTTAATTATCATGGTAGAAAAATACTTGATGAAGTTGCTGATCATGGTTTTGAAATATTCTTTGACATTAAGTTTCATGACATTCCCAATACAGTAAGCAAATCTATTGAGTCTTTTAAAGGATATCCAATAAAATTGCTAACAATTCATCTCTCTGGTGGAAGCTCTATGATCAAATCAGCTTTAGTTTCAAGTAAAAGTATTGATTCTAAGTGTATTGGAGTGAGCATTCTCACAAGCATTAACGAAAAGGAGTCTAAAGAAATTTATAATCAAGAAATTCCAAAAACAGTTTCATCTATGTTTAATTTAGTAAATGAAACAGATATTGATGGGGTTGTTTGTTCTCCACATGAACTTAAACTTGCAGGCAATCTTCTTCAAGATAAAATTAAAATTACGCCAGGCATAAGATTATCAGACTCTAATTCAGATGATCAGTCTAGAGTAATGACCCCAAAAGAAGCGATTGATTTGGGTGCTACGTATTTAGTAATTGGAAGACCAATTACATCTCATAAAGATAAAGCGTCTGCGTTTGAGAAAATACATCAATCTATTTATGAAAAATAGACATTTAAAGGAATTAAATAGTCTAAAAAGGCTCGCTGCTGCTGGTCTTTTTCATAAGAGTTTTAAGCTTCCATATTTAACAATTTCAAGCACTTATCAGAATTATTCAAATGATGTTTTCCAAATTATGGATAACATTTACCAAGAGCTAAAAATAGACTCGTTAATAACTGCACTACTTGAAGGCAAAAATGTTAATTACACTGAAAAAAGGGCAGCTCACCATCATCTTTACAGAGATCTACCCCAAAAAAATAATAACTTTGATTCAATAAGCGCATCAAAGCTCCTTTTAAAAAAAATAAAAGAAAATTCATATAAAAATATTTTTGTTTTTGGGATAGGGGGCTCCTATGAAGGACCAAAATTACTGCATGAGTTTACTGAAACAAGAGATAATTTATATTTTATTACTGGACCAGATAAAGATGAATTCTTGAGTTTAGTAAAGCCAAGGCTCAAAGAAAAAAATTTATATGTTTTTATAAGTAAATCCTTTTCAACTGATGAAGTGCTTTTATCTCATTCATGGCTACCTAAAAACACACTTAAGAAGAATTTATTTGCTATTACTGCAAATAAGAGTAACGCAATTGAACTTGGTTTCTTTGAACAAAATATTATAGATTTTCCAGAGAGCGTTGGAGGACGTTACTCAATTTGGTCACAAGTTAATTCTCCAGTTCTTCTGCCCAATGAGTGTAAAAATTTTCTCAAGGGAGCAGCAAGTATTGATAATAATATTCAAATGAAGTCAACTGTAAAAAGTGCTATTAAAAATATTGTTTTTAATGATATTTGGTCCCATAACTTCATGGCTAAAAAAAACAGAGTTATTCTTTCATATAACTGGAAGCTAAGATCTATAACAAATTATCTTCAGCAACTTGAAATGGAATCTCTTGGAAAACCAAATAATCCTGAATCAATATTCGCGTATACAGGCCAAACTATTTACGGTGGGTTTGGCCCAACAGCTCAACATTCTTATTTCCAACTCTTGCATCAAGGAACTTCTGAAACCTCAGCTGATTTTATTACAAGCCTAAGCAGCCACTCAGCACTTTTAAATTCTCAAGCTGAAGGGCAATTCAAGCTACTATCAGGAAAGATTAAATTCAAAAAAGGGATGGATGCTGCCAATAGCAATATTGGAGGAAATTTTTTCTCATTAGATAAGTTAGATCTTTTTTCACTGGGTTCTCTTATAGCTTTTTGGGAATATAGAGTGTTTGTTACTGCTGCTATGCTTCAAATTAATCCTTTTGATCAATTTGGTGTAAATGCAGGCAAGAAAGTTGCTAAGAAAATTTTAGATAAATAGCTCTATATAATTATCTAATGATTGAAGACTTATCACATGTCCCTAATAAGCCAGGAGTATATCAGTTTTTTGATAAATCAAAGATCATTTATATTGGCAAAGCAAAAGATTTGAACAAAAGAGTCAGATCTTATTTCACTCCAGCAATTAAAGATAGAAAAACTGAGCAAATTAAAAAGCAAGCCATAAAAGTAGAAACATTTGCAACGCATTCAGAGACTGAAGCTTTAATACTAGAGCAACAACTTATAAAAGAATATAAACCTAAGTTCAATATTCTTTTAAGAGATGACAAAACCTATCCATTTATTTATTTTTCGGACAAACATGATTTTCCACAAATTCAATTAAAAAGAAGCAAGCAGGCAACCAACGAAAATTTTTTTGGACCATATACTAATGCTAGGCTAGTTCGTAATCAGATTAAAGAGTTACAAAAAGTTTTTAAAATACGTAATTGCTCAAATAGCACGTTTAGCAATAGATCTAGGCCTTGCATTGAATTTCAAATGAAACGCTGCAGCGCACCATGCGTCAAATTAATAAGTAAATCTGACTATGCTGAAGATATATTATCTGCGAAGAGATATCTAACTAGTGAAAAAAAACATGTAAAAAAAATGCTTAAAGAAAAAATGCATAGACATTCAGAACAACTTCAATTCGAAGAAGCCGATAGATATAAAAAGAGATTAGAAAGTATAATCTCTCTCGAAGATGAGACATCAATAAACATTCACCCATTAGATATTGATATTTGGCATGGCTCCTTTGAAGATAAAACTGGCTTAGCAAAAATTTCTGTTAGAGATGGAAGGGTAAGATCTACTAAAACTTACTTAATCAATTCAGATTTATCCTCAGAAATAGATAGTGTTTTTAGAAGAGCGCTTTTCCATAATTACTCAAATAAGAATCAAATCCCAAGCAAGATATTAATTGCTAATAAAATTCTGGAAAGAGAACTATTACAAGAAGCGCTTGAAAAGATTTATAAAACCAGTGTTAATGTTTTAATAAAAGCACCAAAGGGCAGTAAAAGCTTTTTAGATTTAGCAAAGTTAAATTCAAAACAAACTCTTATAAATTCTGAAAATAGAGAGCCTACAATGAAGCAGGCTTTTGATGAGCTAATTCAAAAATTCAATTTAGATATTGCAAATCCAACTTTAGATTGCATTGATATCAGTCATCATTCAGGCACGAATCCAAAGGCTGGAATTGTAAGGTTAAGCATTAAGGGCCTCGATAAAAAACTTTATCGTGCATATGACATTCCAAAAGAATTAGGTGGCAATGACATAGGATCTATAACTTTTGCAATTAATAAAAGATTAGAAAAAAAAGAAGAAAATCCAAGTATTATTTTAGTTGATGGCGGGAAAGCTCAATTGAATGCAATCGTCCCACTTTTGAAGAATAGAGATGTTCTGGTTTTAGCAATTGAGAAAGGTTCCAAGAGAAAGCTTCTTACCGAGAGTGTATATTCAATGGATGGCCAAGAATCAATAAATACAAATTCTAAGCTCTTCAGTCTATTAACAAAAGCAAGGGACGAGGCACATAGATTTGCTATAAAAGCAAATAGGATTGCAAAACTTAAAAATGTACGAAATTCAATCCTTGATTCCATTTCGGGTTTAGGTCCAAAAACCAAACAAAGACTTTTTGAAAGATTTAAATCCATTAATGTTATCCTAAACGCTACTGAATATGATCTTATAAGTGTGAAGGGTGTCTCGAAGGGAATTGCAAAAGAGATCATAAAGCTAAAAAAGAGATGAAAAACTTTATAATGAACTTAACTTATTTTAGGGTAATAAGTGGCCCATTGATTTTCTGCTTTTCTGCATTTCTTGATGCTTTTTTGCTAAGTTTTTGGATATTTATTTTCGCCGCTATAACCGATTATCTTGATGGCATACTTGCTCGACGATTTAATCTTGAATCTGATTTAGGAAAAATTCTTGATCCAATTGCTGATAAGATATTACTTGTATCTTCTCTCTTTGCAATAATGATAATTGCAAATGAAAGTTTTTTAAATTTGGTTTGCTTGATAATTATTATTAGGGAGTTTTGGGTGTCTGGGCTTAGAGAGTTTAGCGCAAAGAGATTTTCTGATGACATAACAAAAGTAACATATCTTGCTAAGATAAAAACCGCAGTTCAATTCATCGGGATTGCCACTTTTTTCCTTACCTTCGCAATACAATTTCAGTTAGGAATATTTTTATCAAATTTTGTACTTTTTATGAGTATGTTAATAACAGTGAAAACTGGGCTTGATTATACAAAAAATGTTTTAGGCCATATCAAAGTGAGTTAGACCTTAGTTTTGTTTATATAAGAGATGGTTCTTTTAATAAGCGGAACTTTACCTTTTAAACTGCCGCCACCTTTTGCAATACCAAATAATCTTTTGTGAAATGAAACAGGTATATCTTGAATTTTATACCCCCTTTTCTTAGCCACCAAAAGAAGATATAAATCTAAAGAAAAGTCATCTGGCGCATTTTTTTTTAGCAAATTATGATAAAAACTGCGTCTAAATACCTTAGGTTGAGCGTTAATTTCATCTAACTTAACACCAAGCTTAAAAAAAACATACCATTCCATTAACAATGAAAATAACTTATCTAGAATATTTCTACGAATTCTCTTACCTTTAACTATAGTTTTTGTTTGCGAGCCTAATTTACTAACTGCCCTAAAGACATCATTAATATCAGTTTGGAGGTCTGCATGTGTCCATGCAAGAATATCCCCACTGGCATGATTGAGTCCCTCAATAATATCGTAACCGTAACCTCTTGAATTATTTGAACAAACAAGCTTAATTGAGAGATTTTCTTTAGAGATATTATCAAGTAATTCTCTGCTACCATCTGATGAACCACCATCAACAAAAATGAACTCAGTTGAGAAATTATGATCAGAAGCGCTATTAATTGAATTAATTAGGTGTGGCAAATTCTTTACTTCATTAAATACTGGAAAAACTATTGAAAGTTGGATCACTTAAACTTTTTCCAGTAGGTGAGAGTATTTTCGTATTGTTCATAGTCATCAGGTGTTCCCCAACAAACGTAGTTAACATCAAAAAATCCAACTCGCAATCCATCCCTGACATAGTAATTTAATAAATTATCAAGATAATATTTTCCATTAAGCGTATCTTTATTGCCTATCATTTTCTCTAGTTTCTCAACAAATATTGAGCTATTTTTAAACCAGAACATTCCTGTAGTTGCATGATCTTGCATAAAATTTTTACTAACTGTCTTCTTTAGAGAAATCTTTTTTATTTGATTCCTCTGTTTGTTGAGTAATGCCCAACTATGAGCATTCGGATTATTTTCAATATTTGTATCATTTGTATGACTGATCATAATTGCATCATAGGACTTTTTAAATTTCTCAAATACATTTAAGTCCATATCAAAGCCATTATCACAAGCCCCTATGAACAGCTCATCATTATTTTGCAATAGTGTTCTTGCTAAAAAACAACCATATGCTTGATCTAGTTGAACAAAGTCGTAAATAAATATTGTCCCAGGATATGAGTTGCATATCTTTTTTTCTAATCCGTTATGTTTATGTTCATGAGTTCCAACACATATCAATTGAGTGCTTTTTTTCTGCAGCCAGGGTATATCTTTAAGAGCTGCTAAAGTCATCAATATTTTTTTTCCAGTGAATCTATCAGTTACAGGCATTATTGATTTATTAATTTTATATCCTGCGTTTTTGAATCGAGAACTTTTACCACCTATTGGCATCAAAACAATCATTTCCATCCCTCTATACATTTATTCCAATACAAATATTCCTCTAAATCATGAGGAGTGCCCCACTGGCAAAAGTATTTAACATCATTAGGGCACCAAACTTTTAAGCCATCTTTAACCATGTAGTTGTATGGAAGACTAAGATAATACTCAGAATTAATATGATCTTTATTATCAATCATTTGATTAACGTAATGCTCCATAATTTTATAACTTTTAAAGTAATAAATACCTGGAGAATACAGATCATTTTTTTTATCATCATTGAATTGATGCTTCTCTTTAATTTCTTTTAAATAGTTTTGCTTATCAACCTTACATGAAGCATAAAGATTTGATTTTCTAAAAAGATGCGGATGAAACCCTGAATAACATGGTATAGCTCCATCAGGTTTTCTTGATTTTATCTGATGAGCAAATTTTTTATATGACCACTTCATGAAGTAATCGCAATATGAGATCAGGACTTCCTCATCCCTATCAATTGGTAAATCATTTAATACATCAAATGCAGGACCTCTTTTTTTCCAATCATCAATTTTAAGGATAATATTTTTACCAATCAGATTTTTGAGAGTATTTCTAACATACAAGTATTTGTCATAATGTTCTTTTCTGCATATTAGTATTGTATTGACATCTTTTGGGAACATTGACCTCACCCAACATATCATTTCTATATCATGTATTTTTATAAATGGTTTTAGTCTTTTGTAACCAGCAACTTCAAAACGACTGCCATTTCCTGTTAATGGAATTATTAAATTCATTTTTCAGAGATCCATAAATCTGGATATTTTGTACAGACTGCATCAATTTCAAAGTCTATAAAATTTTTTCTAAGTTCTGCTATTTCTTTAGGATCTTTCCCTTGCAGCTCAGGAGACACTAAACAAATTTTAGATTTATGATCTTTAAAAATTTTATATGTTATATCGTTTAACGGATGTAGATGAAAGTAATCAATCCAAACCCAAGAAACCTCATCAAGGAAATTTTTACAGTACTCTATGGGCTCTTCATCTGAGAATCTAACTGCAAGATTATCTCTATTAAAGCCTTTATTTTTCTCTAATCTTAGAATATTTATATATTTCACAAAGTAAGGCATTGATAAATCAAGAAAAAACCATTTTTTTATATTGTATTTATTAGCCAATTCAATGCATTTATTTTCAATTCCCTCGGATTTTATATTAAATATTAAGGTCTTATTATTTTGCCAATTTGATAAGAACTCCTCGAGAGTGAGAAGATTCTTATCATCATGATGATTGAATGGGTCATGATGCAATACTAATTCATTATTATGATACCTAATATCAATTTCAGCACCATATTCATCACTCAAAGAAGCCAAATCCTCTCTTAGATTGATTCTATGTTTGATTATTTCCATCAATCTTTACTCTAAACTTTTCAGACTCAAGGTTTCTTAATTTATTAACCTCATCTTTTTCAAGGAAATTTGGTGTTAGACCAATTGATCGAATCGCATCAAATATGTACCTAGCTGCTAATAAATTTTCATGAGCAGACGAATTATTAGAATTTTGGTCAAATACTGCTTGATCTGGAAAAAGAGTTTCTTCAGTAAAATATTTAGACTCTTCTCCAATATTAAATTTCGGAAGATTAAACTCGTATTTTACCTTGTTATTAACTTCTTCATGAAGTGTGTAAGCTGAATCTCCTGATTGCCCAGAAATAATTACACCATGATTTTGAAGGAATATTGTGAGACCACTTTCTAGATTTGGAGGACTTTGTTCAAGTTGAGCTTGCAAAAGCTTAGTTATGCCTAATCCTGGCGTAGCATAATCAATCCAAATAGATTCTGGAAATAGATTTTCTATTATTTCTTTTCCTTCCTTAGCACAAAGCAGTGTATTTACAAAAACTGAGTGAGTATGAATGACGAAATTACCCAACATCGAGTGAAACCCAGTTTCTATTGACGGTTTTTGGTTTTTATTAGCAAAACTAGACATTCTTTGTGAAAACAAATCATCATTATCTGGTAATTCACCAAGATAAACATTTATATCCTGAAAATTTACATTGCAAATTCCATTCTCTAGAGTCATTTCCTTTAGTTTCGAACCCGAGGATTTTATTGCCATATCATAATGATTAAGTTTTATGGAAGTATTACCGCCACCTCCTTGAATATAGTTAATGTTATTTCCAACAAGATTAGAAATTTTAACTAAGTCATTTAAACCATTCATTCTAATTCCTCTTTTGAAACGAAGAGTATGGAATAAATAATAAAAAATAAAACAACACTGAAAAGTGAATCTGGCCAATAAGTTTTTTTAATCTGCAACTCACTTAATTCTGGAATCAACCTTTCCTCAAGATCATTCAAGAAGTCTGATTCAGGCTTTCCAATTAGTGTTATTTTTTGACTCTCAGTACCAACATACTCATGAGCTATTTGCAATGATTCAGACTTTTCAAAAGCATTTATAATCTTTTCTATATAAATTGAGTTTGGAAGAAACATTTCATACCCAATATCTAAGATTTCATCCTCTTGATCCTGGATTTTAAAAGCTCTAAGAATAATATCTGAGTATTCTGCCTGAGAATCTATGTAAAGGTTTTTATCAGTTTTTCTTTTAGATATTTGATCCATTACTTTTTTATAGTCATGGCCTCTTGCCTCAACATCTCTTTCAACTTTCCAATCAAGCTGAAGTTCTTCTTGAGGTTTTAAGAAAATTTTTATGTCAAAAAGTTTCCTCTGATGACTTAAGAAAAATGGATGCAAACCTTCATAAATTAAGAGATTTTTTGCAGATAGTCTTAAATAGTCTGTGAATTTACCATTTTGATGATCATATTCTTTCCTGTAAATTGCTTTGCCATTTTTGATATTATTCAAATTATTGATATCTTCATACAAATAGTTTGCTTTTGGATTTAGGTGAGTCATTTTCTCCCAATTCTTATCTCCTCGCTCCCACTTATGCGTATCATCACCCTTAAGAATAAGTGTTTTTTCACTTCCAATTAGGCTCTTTAAATTATTTGCAAGTGTGGTCTTGCCTGATCCCGAGTCTCCACCAATACCAATTAAAAGGGGTTTAGAAAATAATTTTAAATTTGAGTACGTAGAGAATCCATATTTAAATATTAAATAAGAATTGATTACCATGCATGCCTGCATCAGTGTAAACATAAGGCTCTCATTTAATTCTAGAAATTCTAGAAATGGTATATTAATGATTCCTGAAGATGCAAAATACCCAAGGTAACAAATTTGTAAGATAAAGAAGATAAGAACCTTTGAAAAGAATTTTGAAAAAAAATAAGCAAGAAACGGCACGACCCAAAAGTACCAACCAGGGCTAGGAATAACAAAAGATAGAACTGTTGCGAAGGCAAAACCAATAAACATCAAGAATAAATCTCTGCTATATGAAAAAATATTTAGAGAAATAACTAAAACTATTAAATATATAAAAGGTATTATAAAAATCTCTAAATCATCAACCATTAAAAAAGTTGAGAACAACTTATCTTGTTCATTATTTTGAAAAACAACTTCAAACAACCCTGACTGAAAAAAGAATGGTAGATTAATAACTATGAATGTAGAGAGTAATGTCAATCCAAATAAAAATATTTGTCTGTAGCTAAATTTTTGGACAAATAGATAAGAAAATAAAAGTGGTATTAATATGAGAATCATTGTTTTTGTTGCTAACGAAAGACCAATAAGTGCAGCAGAACTCAGATATTTTTTGTTAAATAATAAGTTAAAAGAGACTATTAAAAAGAAAATAGGAATTACATCCAGCTGCCCATGAATATAACTTATGAAAATGGTTACAGGCGATAACCAATAAAGTATTAAAAAATAAAAGATGTGTTTTTTGTTTAAAATCCATTGAGAAATAATTAATAGTATTCCTAAATCAGCTAATAAAAGAGGAATTTTAAGGACTCCAATTGCAATCGCCTGATTTAAATCAAAAAAGCTAGAGATTATTTGCGGTATGGCAAGCAAAAAAAGCATTCCAGCAGGATATGGAAATGCTTCTTTATTATCTGATTCTAAAAAAAATGTGTAGGGATTTGAAAAACCACTTTCAACAAAAAAAGATAAGAATGGATAAAAATAAGACGACATGACTTGCGATTGAGCAAATATCATAAAAATTAACTTTATTGATAAGCCCAAAAAGAATAATAGTCTTAAAGATTGATCTTGGAGGATATGATCGAACTGTTTATTTATTGAAAACAAGAAATTTTAACCCTATGTAATTAGTTGCAGTAGTTATAGCTATCATTATTACATAAGCTGAAACCTCATAAAAAGATAAATATCCTACTAGGATCTCAAGTAGTATTAATCCAGATATGAGGCTGAAAATGTAAACAAGCAAATATCTAACAATTTTATTATTAATTGTTCTTTTTGATATGGAATGTTTTTTGAATGACCAAAAATTATTTAAAATGAATCCCACTATAACACCAATAAAATAACCAATTGTTGCTGCAATCAGATAATTAATTTCAAGCAGCAGAATCAAATAATATGAAGAAAAGTTTAAAAAAGTACTTATTAGGCCTGTAATAAGAAACTTAGCTAATTGATTGCCAATCATTTACTAGCTTGGAACAAGTACGCCTTAATCCCAATTTTAGTAGCACCATTAATATCCTTACTCTTAGAATCACCTATCATTATTGCTTCAGAGGGCTTTAATCCAAGTTTCCTCAACGCAAGTTCAAAATTCTCTGATGCTGGTTTCTCTTTACCGGTTTCCTCCGAAGTAACAATACAATTAACAAAATTAATGATTTTAAGTTTTTGAATTTTTTTAATCTGCACTTCCAACATCATGTCTGTTACAACACAAACGGGTATACTCAAATTATTAATTTTTTCTAAGAAAGAATACATCTCTTTATCGATCTTCATTTTATTGATGAAATTATCCCAGTAGCTCTTTTCAAGTATTAATGAATGTTCAATTACATTATTATGTTTTACTTTCTCAAGGAGCATTTGAAATGCTAATAGTCTTGATCTAGATGAGCCAGTTCCTCTAAGCTTTTCAGTTACGATATTTCTGCAATTTCTATATAGTCTTTTAAAATGTATCTCAGTAATTTCTTTTTTTATCAAACTACATGCAATTTTATAAGTTTTGTCTAGTGCAAAATCATGACATTTTTGATAATTATAAACAGTATCATCTAGATCAATAAGGATGCCTTTCACCCTGTCAAGATTAATTTTATTAAGATTCATTATTTGATATGCGAAAATCTTTGAAGTATATATTTTAAAGTCACCAAAGTATAATGATAACAAATAGGCTGGATGGCAGAGTGGTTATGCAGCGGCCTGCAAAGCCGTTTACGCCGGTTCGATTCCGGCTTCAGCCTCCAAAAATATGAAAATTTCAGTAATAGGTGCAGGTTACGTTGGTTTGGTGACGGGGGTATGCCTTTCAAGTTTCGGTCATAGAGTTACCATCCTTGATAAAAATAATTCTAAAATTAGATCACTGACCAAAGGTAACTCAATAATATTTGAAAAAGATTTACCCGAATTACTGAGAAAACAACTAAAGAAGAAAAAACTTTTACTAACCTCCTCTTATGATGATGTTGCTCAGAATGATGTTTTTATAATATGTGTTGATACACCCTTCATTAATAAAAAGCCTTATAAAAAAAATCTTATCGACTCAATTGAATCATTACTTTCAGTTATTTCAGATGATTCATTAATAATTATTAAATCAACTGCACCAATCGGAACCTTCAGGGAAATAGAAAGCTTAGTTAATAAAAGAAAAATGAAAAAAAATGTTAGTCTATGTGTTCACCCTGAATTCCTTAGAGAGGGCAGCGCTGTATCTGATTTTCTTAATCCTGAAAGAATAGTTTTTGGAACAAGTAATCCAAGTGACATTGATTTATTCAAAGAGATCTATTGTAAAGATTCTTTTCAAGAGAAGATCCTAATTATGAGTCCAGAATCAGCTGAATTAACAAAGTATGCTGCTAATGGATTTCTTGCTACAAAAATTAGTTTCATAAATGAAATCTCAAGAATTTCCGAAAGATGTGGAGCAGATATTGAAGAAATTAAATTAGGGCTTGGAACTGACTCTAGAATTGGAGATCAATTTCTAAATTCAGGAATTGGTTTTGGAGGGTCATGTTTTCCAAAAGATTTGCAATCATTATCCTTCAAAAAGAGTCAATTAAGATTACCTGATGGAATCCTGGAAGCAGCTCTTGATGGGAATGAATTACAGTTACAAAATTTTGTTGACAAGATTTTAGAGTTCAAAAAGGAGAATAAGATTTCTTTTGAAAATTTTTCACTTTGTATCTGGGGCATGTCTTTTAAACCCAATACAAATGATCTTAGAGACTCACAATCAATAAAACTTGTTCAGAAGCTTATTAAACATTGTAAAAAGATAAATATCTATGATCCCGTATGCAAAAAAAATGAAATACTAAAGCAGTTTAGTAACAATTCAAAACTAACAATTTTTAATGAAAAATATAAATCAATTAAAAATACTGTTGGATTAGTCATTGCTACTGAGTGGGATGAATTTAAGAATTTAGATTTTGATTTAGTAAAAACTAAAGTAATTTTTGATGGAAGAAACTGTATTGATAAGATTAAATGTAATAAAAATAATATACAATATGTCGGCATTGGGAGGGGATGAATTTAATAAATTTCATCGTGAATGAAAAATATGGCTGATAAATCTTTTAGAGAAGTAACTGTTTTTGACTTTTTTACAGCATTTAGATTGAATTTTAAATCAATTTTTCTTTCCTCATTTGCAGTTACACTGGTTGCAATAATTTATTCACTGTTAGTAACACCTATATTTTCCTCTACTGCTCTAATCACTTTAAATAAAGATAATTCACAAGGCTCTCAAACTAGTGGTTCATCATCAGTATTAGAAACCATTACAGGTGGAGCAGTTTCTACTGGATCTTCTGATGCTGAGATTGCTTATCAACAACTAATTTCAAGAGAATTTTTCAAAAAGATTTACACTGATAAGAATTATATTAAAGACTTCTATCACGCCGACAAAAATGTGGAGGAAGATAAGATTTCATCTCTTAGCTCACCTCACTTTGATAAGGCATTTCAGGACTTTCATAATCAATTTCTATATATCAGCTATAACCGTAAATCTGAATTAATTACTCTTTCATTAAAAAATATGCATGCTGAAAAAGCTCAGTATTGGCTCCAACAAACTATATTTAGAGTAAATGAATATGCTAGAGCAGATGATAGAGCTCAGACAATGAAAGCCCTTGATTTTTTAGAAAACCAAATTCAAAGTACAAATATTTTAGAGATTAGAAAAGTTCTTGCGCAATTAATTCAGCAAAGAATTCAGAATCTGATGTTCGTCGAGAGTTCAGATGAATATCTATTTAAAGTGATAGATGAACCCAGCTATCCTATTTATAGATTTTTTCCTAACCGAACTCAAATTACTATCACGACTTTTATTTTTTCCATGATCTTTTTTTCACTTATTTCACTATTTAATTTTATAAGAAATAAAACTCATGATGAGTCTTCTTCTGCTCAAGATAACTATTTATGAAAGTAGTTATATTAGCCGGCGGATTTGGAACAAGAATATCCGAAGAATCCAAATTTCGCCCTAAACCACTTATAGAAATTGGTGGGATGCCAATTTTGTGGCATGTTATGAAAATTTTTTATCATCAGGGATTTAGTGATTTCATAATTTGTGGTGGATATAAATCAGAGAGTATAAAAAAATTCTTCCTTGATTATGCTTTAACACAAAGTGATGTAAGTATAGATTTTAAGAAAGGCGATACCCAATATTTCAACAATAAAACTGAGGACTGGAAAGTAACCATTGTAGATACAGGATTAAATACAATGACTGGGGGAAGGCTTGGCAGAATAAAAGAGTATTTAGATAATCAAACGTTCATGATGACTTATGGAGATGGATTATCAAACATAGACCTTGCAAAATTAATAAATTTTCACAAGAAAAATAAAGCAATTGCTACCTTAACTAGAGTCAAGCCACCCGGTCGCTTTGGAGAGTTGATCGTTGATGGTGACAAGATAAAATCTTTTGAAGAAAAGCCTGAATCTAGTAACTCGATCAATGGTGGTTTTTTTGTTCTTGAGCCAGATGTTTTTTCTTTAATAAGAGATGATGATGAAATTTGGGAGCAATACCCACTTGAAACACTGGCAAATGAGGGAAAGTTATTTGGATTTCCGCATGATGGATTTTGGCACCCAATGGATACTCTTAAAGATAGAGAATATTTAAATAAGGTATTTCATGAAGACCCACCTTGGAAAATTTGGTAGTTTTTATAAATTTACATGGACAAAAAAATCCTATCAATCTGTGTTCCAACATTTAATAGAATAAATCATTTAAAACAGTCCCTACCAAACCTTATTTACTTAGCTAATAAATATAACCTAGAAATTTGCGTATCAGATAATTCTTCTGATGATGGTACCTGGCAATTTATCCAAAACCTCAGCATGAAAAACGAATGCTTGGTCATATCTAGACAAACTAAAAATCTAGGAAGTACACCAAACGTTATTGATGTTACCAGAATTGCATCATCTTATTGGATATTAATTGTTGGTGATGATGATTTAATTGAAGAAAATCATTTTAGCGAGCTCTTAAATAAACTCAAAGAACTTAAAAATAATAAAGAACATCAGTACGTTCTTATTAACTCATATTTAACTAATCATGATCTATTACTTTCATTGCAACATGGCTCAATTTCAGCGCCTAAAATGAAACAAATTTTTAATAATTCTATTGAGGAGTTTGGATTTGTTGGAAGCCATGTATTTACAAATGATCTGGCATCAGTCTTGCAATCAACGGCACTTAAAGAACTAATGGGTTGGCCAAGTTTATATTTACTTGCATTTTATTCACTTAGAAAACCAACATTTTTTTTTAGTAAACCAATAGTAAGACAGGCTTTTGCAGAAGCAGCATTGGACTGGAAACCACATCACTGGCTTCAGCTATCTATCAAGAGAAGTCAGATTTTCTATAATGCCTCAAAAAAAGCAAATAGGTCTGATATAGGAAAAAAAATAGCAATTAGACAATTATTTAAATTAAGTTTTTTTAAAGTTGTAATTACTTCTCATGTGATGTTCAAAACAGATACAAAAAAAATAATAAATAGTAATCGTTTTAACGAAATAATCTCTTTAAGAAATAACTTTCAAAAAAACTTTATAAAATTATTCATTAATTTATTAATTTTAATCCCACCTTCAATTTATTTTGTAATATCGCCATCATTAAGACGTAAGAAAATAATATTAAATAATAGTCAAGACAATATTGATGGAGTTACAAGAGATGTTGGTATAATTGATTAATCAAATGAATGATTTTTGGGATAAAAAGCGTGTGCTGGTAACAGGCCACTCTGGTTTTAAAGGCCTATGGTTATCTGCTATTCTTAAAAATTTCGGTGCCGAAGTTCACGGTGTGTCTTTCTCTAAAGAAAATAATAATCATGATTTCTATGACTTAAATAAAAAAGACATGTTTCATGAAGAACATGATATCGATATATCAGATCCAAAAAAAATTAAAATGCTTTTATCGGATCATGATTTTGAAATTATATTTCATTTAGCTGCGCAGCCACTTGTTAGGGATTCTTACTCTAGCCCAGAAAGAACATTTGATATTAATTCATTCGGGACATTAAATGTTTTAGAGGGAATTAGGAAGAGTAAGACAATTAAGTCTGCTGTAATGATTACAACTGATAAATGTTATAGAAATAATGAATGGGTATGGGGATATAGGGAAAGCGATCCATTAGGAGGTCATGATCCTTATAGTGCAAGTAAGGCTGCTGCAGAGATAATCATAGGATCTTATCAAAAATCTTTTTTTAATGAGAAATCAGATACTCGAATTTCCTCGGTCAGAGCGGGTAACGTAATAGGGGGAGGAGACTTTTCTCCTGATAGACTGTTACCTGATATAGTAAGAGCAATTAGAGACAACAACAAAACTTTACTCAGAAATCCGCAAGCAACCAGACCCTGGCAACATGTTTTAGAGCCCCTAAGTGGATATTTGGAGGTTGCAAAGAAACTTTTTAATAAGGAAATTTCTCCTTATGAGTCATGGAATTTTGGCCCTAGATATGAAGATATTTTGAGTGTCCAGAAGGTAATAGAAATCTTTTTTGATGAGTGGGGGCTAAATTATAAAGATTTTGTTGATTATTCAAAGAAAGATCATCCTCATGAGGCTCAGCTTTTATCGCTTGATATCTCAAAAGCTAGTTCTAATCTTATTTGGAGACCAAGGATGAATATTAATGAGACTATTTCAATGGTTGTAGAGTGGTATAAAGCTTATTTGGATAATCCATTCGAATCAATTGAGATAATGCATAGTCAAATTAATAAATATTTTAATGCCTATTAATAAAGACTCTTTATTAGATAATTTTGCATCTGTTCTTGAAAACAAGCATATCTTAATAACAGGTGCAGCAGGAATGCTAGGCTCCTCACTAGCAAAAGAACTAGTTAACTTGAAAAAAACTTCTAGTTCAAACATAGTTATATCTTTGTTGGCTAGGAACAAAAATAGACTTCCTACAAACCTATTAAAGTATCAAGAACAAGATTTTAATTTCATTGAACAAGACATAAATAATTTAGATTTACCTGAAAAGAGTTTTGATTTAATTTTTAATTTTGCAAGCCCGGCAAGCCCACTTTATCAAAGATTAGATCATCAAAACCTTGCTGAATCGAATACAAGGGGGATTAAAAACCTAACTGGGACCTTAAATTATGATGGTATCCAGGAACCAATCTTTGTTCATATGAGTTCGGGTGATGTTTATGATCAGCAATCACAGAGAATCAAACTAAGAGAGAATTTAGCAGTGAGCAGCGAGTCAACTAATGACTCTAATCCTTACTCAATTTCTAAATTGATTTCTGAAGAGATATTATTCAAAGAATCAAAAAGATTAGGTTACAAATATCTCATCTTTAGACCTTTTAACACTTATGGTCCCGGATTAAGGTTGGGGGAGGGAAGATTAATCGGTGACATTTTTGAGTCCATAATTAATAATCAATTATTCTTACTACAATCTAATCCCAAAAATATTAATTCATTTTGTTATATTGAGGACTTCATTACAGGATTAATCACATGCATTAATAACGCGAGGTTTGACGAAATATTTAATCTTGGCAATGATTTAGAACTTCACAACTTTTTTAATTTAAAAGATGTAATTGAAAATTCTCTTAAATTAGACTTAAAGTGCTCTTTCAAAAAAAATGATGATAGCCCTATTTTGTTTAAGATTCCTGATCTTACAAAGCTAAGAGAATTAGGATGGGCCCCAAATTATTCATTAGATTATGGTATTGAGAAAACATATCATTCATTAATTAATGCCTAGAATGTCTTCCAAAGTAACAGTAATAATCCTCTCTTATAATCAAGGGTCTTATCTTAAAGATGCCATTGAAAGTGTAATAAATCAAACCTACCAAAATCTTGAGATAATCATTAGTGATAATGGATCAAATGATAATTCGAAGGAAATAATTAAGAATTATCTGGATGATAAAAGGATTATATTCTTGGATTATGATAAAAATGAAAAAGTAACAAAAAGATGTAATGCGGCAATTAAGATTGCAACAGGAGAATATATTTCATTTTTGTATTCAGATGATTACTACCTCGATGATAAAATTAAGACACAAGTTGAAATACTTGATAGTCTAGACCATACGTGGGGCGTAGTTCACGGTCCAGTAATCAGAATTGATCAAAATAAATTTGAGTCCTTGGGCAGGGTCACTAATGCGCATGATTATTGTTTTGAGTATTTGTTAAAAAACTATTTTGATGGGTTCATTAATCCAATTTCTCCATTATCTAGAATAGATTGCTGGAAAAAGTATCCATCATATGAAGATGTTTTTATTGAAGGTGAAGGTTTGTTTTTAAGATTTGCAATGGAATACAAATTTTTCTATCTAGAAAAGCCCTTAGCGATCATGAGGGATCATAAGACAAACACTGGAAAGGCTTTAAAGAGAAATATCCATACTCATCATACAATGATAAAAAAGCTTATTCACGAGACAAAATTCAACCAAAAGCACTTAAATCTTGTCACTAGGCATTCAGCAAAGTTTAAAGAGAATGTTGCCTGGCATACTGTTAGGTCATCTGGAGATAAATCATTTGCCAGACAAGCATTCATGTGGGCAATAAGAACAAAACCAACTATAATCCTTTCTCTGAGAACTTTTATAGGTATTTTTCTTACTTTTTTGCCAAATGTTTTTTTGAAACCTCTCAATACAGTAATTGATACAACACTTAGAAAGAAACCATTTAAAGTAATAGAAGATTACTATCAATAAGCATATGAAGAAATACCATATTAATAATCTCTCATGCTGCAGAATATGCTCAAATCCTAAACTTACCAAGTTCCTTACTCTAGACCAAATGCCTTTCACAGATAATTTTGTATCAGTGAATGAATCTGCGGAAGAGTTTTTAAATGATATTAATGTTTTTTATTGTCCCGAATGTATGGTTGCTCAGACACAGCATGATGTGGTTGTAGATGATTATTATGAAGATTATCAGTACTCAGTAGGAAGTTCGCAGTTTGCCAGAGAATTTATGGATATTTTGGCTCTAAATATTAAGCAAAAATTTTTTAATAAGAATGACTCTAAGCCAAGGGTTCTCGAAATAGGTTCTGGTGATGGAGAGCAGCTTTTAAGCTTTAAAAAAATAGGTTTTGATGTTCTTGGTTTTGAACCATCAAGCACACTCTGCAAAATTGCTGATGATAAGGGTATTAGTAGTATTCAAGGGCTCTATAAGGATGGCTCTAATCTGCTTTTACCTGATAAATTTAAGACGGTTGATGCAATAATGCTTTCTTATACATTCGATCACTTACCAGATCCAATTTCATTTCTTAAGAATGCCTCTGAAATACTTAATAAAAATGGAATCATTGTTATAGAAATACATAATTTAGAGCTTATTGCTGAAAGGAATGAATTTTGTCTTTTTGAGCATGAACACTCAATTTATTTAACAGAAAGTACCGTTAATAGCGTAATGGAAAGACTTGACTTTAAAGTAATAGACTTCAATATAGTTCCTGTTAAAAATAGACGTGCAAATTCTCTCCTCTTTGCAGCTACCAAGAAATCCTCTCCGGCATATATAGATTCAAATGCTGTTCCTGGCACACCTCCTGAATATAAAAACATTTCAAAATATTTTTCCATTTCTGAAAATATTCATAGTTCAATAGAGAGACTTGATAATTTCCTTGGTCACAATTTCAGTTTAGGTAAAAAAATTGTCGGTTATGGAGCTGGAGGAAGAGGTGTTATGACATTAGCGGCATGCAATAACGCCCCTAATATAGAATACATGGTAGACATGAATGTTAAGTTTGATGGTTGTTTAATGCCAAAATCTAATATTCCTGTAAAAGAGGTAAATGAATTGTTAAGTAACAAAGCAGATATTATTTTGGTATTTAGCTTTGGTTATTTTGAGGAAATTAGAGAAACACTATCAAAGTTTGGATACAAGAATAATCAAATTATATCTATTTTAGAAATTCTAAAAGAATGAAAATTTTGTTAACTGGTGCGACCGGCTTTCTCGGATCCTCATTACTTAAAAAATTAAGTAATAGTGGCTATGAAGTTATCTATCTTTGTCGAAATAATTCAAACCTTTATAGAATTAATAAGAAATTCACAAATACAAAACGCTTAATTGTAGACGATTGGTCAGATTTTAGTATTGTAAATAAGCATTTTGGTAGTGAGGAATGCGTAATAATTCATTGTGCTTGGCAAGGAGTAGCTGGCTCGGAGAGAAATCAGAAATGGCAGTTTTTCGATAACGTTAGTATGTGTAATAGCTTGCTTAAAGGTATTAGTGAATTAAACGTAAAAAAGTTTATTAATTTTGGCTCTCATGCAGAATACGGACCGCTTAATAAAATTATTTCTGAAGATGATAATAAAATGCCATCAACAATGTATGGTTTGACAAAAAAGATAATTAATAATTTATTACTGGAATATTTTAATAATACTGGAGTTGAGTATATAAACCTAAGAATCTTTAATCTATATGGCCCATTTGATAATGACAATTGGTTTATTCCATACATAATAAATAATTACTTGAAGGGACTTTCTCCAGAGTTAACCAAATGCGAGCAAATATGGGATTATCTATATATTGATGATTTTTGTAATTTGGTTTCTTTGGTAGTAGAAAATAATATTAAAGGGGAGTTTAACGCTGGCTCCGGAATTGGAGTTCCACTTACTGAGGTAGTAAATTGTATCTCAGGCCATATTCCAAACTCTCCTGATCCAAACTTTGGTATTGTTAAATATCGAGATGATCAGGTTATGCATTTGCAGGCAGATATTTCAAAAATTTCTAAGGCAACAAGTTGGTTACCAGAAGTTTCCTTAAAAGATGGTATCTTAGATACTATTAATTATTTTAAAAATCGAGGCTAAAAATTGTTTCTGTCGTCCAAGAAAATTAACAGTTCTGAAGATTTCTCTGTTCACTTGAGAGGCTTATCACTTCAAATGGTAAATGCAGCTAATTCATCACATATTGGTGGTGTTCTATCAATGGCAGATGTGATCTCAGTGCTTTATCACTCCGTTTTAAATATAGATAAAAGCAACTATGAACACCCTGACAGAGATAGATTCATTTTAAGCAAAGGTCACTGTTGCGCAGGTATTTATGCTGCATTGATGATAAAAGGTATCTTATCTCGAGAGCAACTCATAACTTATGGAAAAAATGATTCAAGTTTAATGGCTCATATTAGTCATAAAGTGCCGGGGGTTGAATTCTCTACGGGAGCACTAGGACATGGTCTTCCCTTTGGTGTAGGAAAAGCCCTATTTAGCAAAATGCATAAATGTGATTGGAAAACATTTGTAATGTTAAGTGATGGGGAAATGGATGAGGGCTCAAACTGGGAAGCTTTATTGTTTGCTTCTCATCATAAGCTTGAAAATCTAACATGCATAGTTGATTTTAATAACCTGCAAAGTCTAGACACAATTGAAAAAACCCTAAACCTTGAGCCACTAGATAAAAAGTTAGAATCTTTCGGTTTCGACGTAATCCTAATTAATGGCCATGACCATAATCAAATACTTCAAGCTTTTAATAAAAAAAGTGTTGGAAAACCAAAAATAATAATTGCTAAAACTGTCAAAGGTAAGGGCGTAGATTATATGGAGAATGAAGTCTTATGGCACTATAAACCTCCAAATGATGAAGAACTACGGAATGCTCTAAAACAAATAGGATATTGATTTGAGAAATACGTTCATAAATTCATTAATAAACTGTGCTGACAAAACAGACATTGTTTTGATAGTTGGTGACCTTGGATTTAGCGTTATTGAACCTTTTCAAAAAAAATTCCCTGATCTTTTTATAAATGCAGGTGTGGCTGAGCAAAATATGATGGGTTTAGCTGCGGGATTAGCTTCTGAGGGAGTGAGACCTTTTGTATACTCAATTGCAAATTTTCCAACTTTTAGGTGCGCAGAACAAGTTAGAAATGATGTTGCTTATCATAATCTGCCCGTAGTAATAGTATCGGTAGGTGGCGGCTTATCTTATGGAAATATGGGCTACTCACATCATGCTGTTCAAGATTTTTCTCTTATGAGGTCAATGCCTAATATGAGGATATTTGCACCGGGCGACCCTGTTGAATTAAATAAAGGCTTCGATAAACTTATCGAATATGATGGTCCGACCTATCTAAGATTAGGAAGAGGTGGCGAAGATAATATTCATAGTTCCTTAAATTCCACAATTTATCCAGGCACAATAATTAAAGTAGTAGATAAGCAATCTTCCAGACTAGTGTTATCTACTGGAGCAAGCCTAAAGTATGCAGTAAGTGAGAACTATGCTTTCTTTGAGAAAGACTACGACGTTGCAAGCATGCCGATTTGGGGTATGGATTTAAAGCAAGAGGCATATAATTCTCTAAAGCTTTATTCAGAAATTATAGTAATTGAAGATCATTTAGTTGATGGTGGCTTTGGCAGCTGGATTCTTGAGTCATTTAATCAATTTAGTGAAAATGACACCTCAATCAAGTTGCTAGGCCTTGATCCAAAGGTTACTAATATGGTTGGAGATCAAGATTACCTTAATAAAGTAGGCTGGAGTTTGTGATATCTAATGCCTCTAATTTCCAAGCTTGATAGCATAATAAAAACTGGTTCAATTACTTTCTTCACCTCGTTAGGGATGATTTTTTCTTTAATGACAAATAAACTTGTTGCAGTTTATGCAAGTACATATGGAATCGCTCTTTTTGGCATAGCGAAAACTTTCCATTCTCTTTTTGCATCAATCCTTAAGCTTGGATCTGAAAATGTAATTCTCAATCGCGCATCAAATTCGGATCAAACTTATTCGAGTAATTTTTTGTTATCAAGCATTATGTTTTTGATACTATTTCAATTGCTTTTTTCTTTAGTGCTTTATTTCCTTTTTGCTGACTTTATATTTGTAAAGTTTTTTTCTGGACTACTTAGTGAAACTCAATATGGTGCTTTCAGAATTATTTTTGGCCTTTCTCTTATTACCTGCTTTTATGAACTCCTTCTTGCATATAACAATGGAAAACTTAGGCTCAAGAGGGTAATTGGCCTAGGTTATGTTGGCTCAATACTTACATTATTAACATGCTTTTTCATTAAACCTTCTAACCCCTATGAAATAGTCTTTTTAAGTCTTTCAAGCGGATTTTTTTCAATAATATTTTTAATTATTTTATCTTACAAAGAATTGATATCATCCTTTAATATAGGTTGGCCTAAAAGCAAATTAATCATAAGCAATTCTTATAGCCTTACCTCGATCAGTCTTGCTATCCAGCCGATAATTGCTACTGGATGTATTTTTTCACTCAATCAGATTCTCTTGCGATTATATGGCGCAGATGAATATGCATTGTTTGTTGCAGCATTTACACTCTCTACAATGATATTAACAATGGGAATGAGTTCCATAAGAGTTTATTTTTTTCCAAAGTCATCATCATTTAAAGATCATCAAGAAAAAATAAATTTTCTTTTCCAAAATTTGATTATTTTTTTACCAATTACATTTTTTGTTGCTTTATTAATATCTTTATTTGGTGGATTAATTATCACCTCATTGTACAGTCAGGATTTTGTTAAGGGATTAGTAATCTTGGAGTCGCTGATAGTCTTTTTCCCAATTCAAGTATTTTCATGGATTACAGCATATTTTCTTTTGAGTAATCAACAATACAATAGTTTTTCTTTTGCTGATTGCATAAAAGAAATAATTATTGTTACTACGGTGATAATAATTTACACAATAGATTTATCCTTAATCATTCATGAAATGCTATTGATCTCTTTTTTCTTAGGTTATTTTGTGCATTCTATTTTGATGATGATTTTCATTCTAAAAAATAATACTAGTGACATAAAAATAATTCTTTTTTGGATTATTTCACTTCTTTTTTCATCTTTAATGTTTGTTCTTATTCGTTCATAGTAAATGAAAATAATATATATCACTCACGATGGACTCACTGATCATATTGGGCAATCTCAAATACTCCCCTATATTCTAGATACAAGTTTAGAGCATGATTTCTGGGTTATATCTGTAGAAAAAGATTTAAATAATGTGAAAATGCTAAGAGAAACTTTTTCTCATAATAAAAATATTCATTGGACTCCAATTAGATATCCAAGTGCATCAATATTTGGATTTTTTTTGGAGAGCATAAAAATGATTTACATCTCTGTAAAAATAATTATTTATAACAAGATTGATATTATTCATTGCAGATGCTACCCAGGTATTTTTATTGGAGTAGTAGTAAAAGTACTTACCTTTTTTGTTGGCCCAAGATTATTATTTGATATAAGGGATTTTTGGCTAGACTCAAGAATTGATACTAGAAAGAATAAATTTATTTACAGATTCTTAAAATTATTTGAAAAATTTATTTATAGAATTTCTGATGGCTACGTAATACTTACAGAAAATGCAAAAAAGCATATTCAAAGAAAATATGGTATTTCTGAGAATGGTAAAAAGTCAATTACTGTTATTCCTTGTTGCGCTGACTTTGAGCATTTTAATCCAAAAAGAATAAAAGATTCTGATAAGTCGGACTTAAGAAATAAACTCAATCTAAATAATGATGATTTTGTCTTAGGATATCTTGGTAGTCTTGGCCCAGACTACTTAATAAATGAAATGCTTGATGTTTTTTATATTATCAAGTCATTAAAAAATAGCTCAGTATTTTTAATGGTTACAAACACCGTTGAGTATGCAAGAAAAAAAATTCAGGAAGATCCAAGGTTCACTAGTGATGATTTTAGGATAATCTGTAGCGACAGAAGCATGGTACCAAGTTATATAAGTTTGTTTAATCTATCATTAGTTTTTATAAGACCTGCGTTTTCTAAATCAGGATGCTCTCCAACGAAGGTAGCAGAGCTACTCAGCATGAATGTACCCGTTCTGGCCAATGAGGGTGTGGGAGATCTTAATTCTTTACTTTCTATGCCAAAAAACTCGTCCACTGTAATAAGCTTACCAATTGATGAGCATGAGATAAAAAGCTTTATTGAATTTATAGACAGGAATTCTGAAAAAGTATCTATTAGAAATAATAGCAAAGACCTCACTTTGCAAAATGGTGCACGCCTTTATCTTAGCGCATATAATAGCCTCTATGATTAACGTAGTTACTGTTAATGGAGGAAGAGGGGCTTCACTAATTATTCCAGAGTTAATAAATAAGAATTTTCATGTTACCTCTATAGTCAATGCCTATGATGATGGTAAATCAACTGGGGAAATAAGAAGATTTTTTGAGATGCTTGGTCCATCAGATATTAGAAAAGTTCAATCTCTTATGATTCCAGAGTCTGAATTTGCTGAAGAATACAAAAAACTATTTGATTTCAGAATAGATGAGAATATTTCAAATTCTGATGCTTTAGATGAGATAAAAAGCTTTACCTCAAATAAGACAAAAACACTTTTTAAACTAGGTCTAGATGATAATTATATTAGAGGTGAAATTCAAAAGTATTTAATTGCCTTCTTGGAGAAACTTGAGGTTTTTGAAAAGTTTTTAGGTGTTAAGTTTCCTTTTCAGGACTGCTCGATAATGAACTGCATCTATGCAGGCGCATTTGTATATTATAAAAGAGACTTTGATAAAACTTGCGTATCTTTCGAGAAATTATTTCAGCTAAGGGGTTCTGTTATACCAAGTAATACAGAGAACAAATTTTTGGTAGCTATCAGAGAAAATGGTGATGTCCTATATTCAGAGGCTGAAATAGTTGAACTCAGATCAAATGTTAGAATAAAAAAAATTTTTTTGTTGGATGCTCCATTGGAATCAGGTTCATTGGATAAGCTCACCGATAGCGAAAAATTTTTATTTCTTGAAAGCAGATCTTCTTTTGTGGAGATTAACGATAGAGCAAAAACTGTACTTCAGAATGCAGATATAATAATTTATTCTCCTGGCACCCAACACTCATCTCTCTTTCCAACCTATTTAACTAAAGGTTTTAGTTTGGCAGTTTATAAAAATGACTTGGCATTAAAATTTTTTGTAACAAATATAGGAGAGGATTATGAAACTGTTGAATATAAAGCATCAGACTACATAAATTCAGCCTATAGTTATCTAAATTTCGACAACTCAAGTTTCCCTCTGAATGGACTCATTACATATAACCTTGTCAATCAACCTCATATTAAGGGTGAAAAAACTATCTCTAATTATGTAGAAAATGACATAGACTCTAAAGACTATAGAAATGTTAAACATATTTTTAAAGATTTTGAATCTACATCGCATCCAGGCAAACACGACGGTCAAAAATTATTAAATGAGATCATAAATCTTTATAAGAGCAAGGATTAATAAAGATGGATATTCAATATGTATGTCCAAAGTGTCATTCTCCTTTAGTCATTCATAACAATCTTAAATATCTATGTTCTAAAGATTGTAACAACTCCAAATGTAATACAGAGTATGAAATATTGAACGATATTCCTCGGTTTACAGAGATTTCAAATTATGCAAATAACTTTGGGTATCAATGGAATAAATTTGATGACACACAAATTGATAACCGCAAAACAAGGAAATTAGAGTTATCCAAGGACAGACTGTTTTATCAGGGTGACTGGGATCCAGCTGATCTCAGTAATCTAAATATCCTTGAAGTTGGTTCAGGTGCTGGGAGATTTTCGGAGGTTATTCTTAGTAATACTAACGCAAATCTTTACAGTATTGATTATTCGAATGCTGTTGAAGCTAATTCAAAGAATAATTTCTCAGGTAATCAAGATAGGTTTTTCCTATCTCAAGCAAGTGTTTACGAAATGCCATTTCCTAATAACTCATTCGATAAAGTATTTTGCTTTGGAGTTCTTCAACATACTCCAAGCTTTGATGAATCTATAAAAGCATTAATAAGTAAAGCCAAGATAGGTGGAGAGATTGTAGTTGATTTTTATAGAATAAAAGGATGGTGGACAAAAATTCATGCAAAATATTTTCTAAGACCATTCACAAAAAATATTCCTGATAGAAGGCTCTTAAGCCTAATTGAAAATAATATAGATTGGCTGATTAAAATATCTGATATTTTAAATAAGTTTGGATTACACTTCTTAACTAGATTTTTACCAATTGTTGATATTAAAACAACATTCCCAAAAGATCTTTCAACCAAAGAAAGAAGAGAATGGGCTATTCTTGATACTTTTGATATGTTTTCACCAGAGCATGATCATCCACAATCTTTCTCATCTGTAGAATCAATGTTTAAAAAACATAACTGCGAAATTACTTTTTCTGGAATAGTAAATATGCCCGACGGTTTTAAATCAAATGTTGTAAGAGCAATAAAAAAAATAGATGTCACTTAACACCTTTAGAGACTATTTAAAAATAAATCATGTCTAAAAAAGTAAAGTTTCTTATTGCTGCTGCTGGAAAGGGAACTAGAAGCGGACTTAAGTATCCGAAAAGCCTATATAAAGTTGAAGATATCCCAATAATTAGAAGAATATATTCAGCAATAGGAGATCTAGATAACAAACCAATTATAGTTGTATCGGACTTTAGCGAGCCATTCTTAAAGAAATATCTTAATAGTGAAAATTTAGAATATATTTTTGTAACTCAGAAGAAGCAAATTGGAATGGCTGACGCAGTATATCAGGCCAGAAAAATATTCAAAAATTATGAGTTCACAGATCTTTTTGTTATGTGGGGCGATTTGCCATACATAACAAATAAAACTATTTCTAATCTAATGGAATTACATTTTTCATACAAAAGTGATTTAAGTTTTGCGACTTTAACTGAGAATAATCCTTATACAATTGTTGAAAGAGACGAAAAGAACAATGTGATCTCTGTTAGTGAGCTTAAAGATATACCTCCTCACGAGAGGCCAAAAAAAGGTGAGCGTGACATCGGAATATTTATTTTTAATAAAGATAAAGTTTTTAAATATTTGAAGCAATTATTAGATCGTCATCATAATCATGTAGATGAAATAGGTTTCTTAGAAATAATTAAAGTTCTAGCAGATAATGGCTTAAGCGTTAACGGTTATGAGATTGCAAGACCAATTGAAGCAATCTCATTTAATAGCAAAGATGATTTAATTTAGCTTTTTGAACTCAAGGCTTGTATCCCATTCCTTTAGATAACCCAAACCTTTGTTGCCTTTAGCCCATTCGAGTGTGCAGTACACTCCTGAGACATTACTGTTTCCAGTTATTTTATGGCTTTGGATAAATTCTCTAACAGAAACGCTAGGAATAAATGCCAATGGAAATACTCCAATATTTATATCAGCCTTATAGATACCAAAACAATCTGAATCAAGCTCCTTAATTGCAGAACTCCAATCGTATAATTCAACGGATATAAATTTTGGATTTAGCATTACCATATCTTCAAATTTATCAATCACCACATTTCTTTCATAACTAAATGGATATTTTACGGAGAAATTATCTCTCTCAACCAAAGAATTGAATGAGTTTATTGAGGTTGTAAAGGCCAAAAATATTAAATAAACAAGATGTCTTGTTTTTATCAAATAAAAAATATTTTTAACTCCTAATATGGATATTGGAATTAAATATTCCATTAAGTACCTAGGCAAACCCCATAATATTATTGATAATTGGTGAAAGATGACCCAATAAATTCCTAAAAAAATTATTATAAATATTAGAAACTTACCGTCTCTATGGACCATGCCAGCCAAAACTAGCAAAGATCCTAAAATAGTCATATTTTCAAACTTATGCTTTAAAAAGATAGGATCAAATGAGTAGATTATTTTTTGAATTATTGTAGTTTCTGATAAAGCAAACCTTTCCAAAAAAAGAAGGTCAGTATCCGAGATAGCAGGATAATCACTTGCCATTGAATTTATTATTTGAACAAATGCAATAAGTGATATTGGCAACGCTTTCAATATTAAATCTTTTCTGTTTATCAGTATCAAATAAGTAAATAATGGAAGAAATGCAAATGCAGATGAAATTCTTATTAAAGAAAATATGGATATCAGTATTGACAATAGCATTACGTCCCTAAGAGTAATAGATGTCTTTTTATGGTGAACATGTAAGAGGACTATTGTGTTTGAAACCATCGTCCATACGGAAAACTCAATATTACCCAGATTGAAATTTATAATTGGAAGAAAAAGGATAGTTGTTACAACTAAGATTATTAATTTAATATCATTCTTACAGTGCAACAAATAAAGAATTAGAATAAAAATTGGTGCCAGACTCTGTATTTTATAAATTTCTTCATTTATTGAGATGCTTCCGAGAATAGCTAAAGGAAGTGTTCTTAGCTCAGGATGCGCGATATCAGGATTAATAAATAATTTAGAGGTTATGAGGACAAATGCAAAAATAGAAAATATTGTAAAGAATGCAATCTTATTTTTTGAAAATATTAATTGAGCTAAGATAATTCCTGCTAATACTAAGCAAGAATATACGTAAAATATCGTTTGAATGGCAATTCCCTCTAGCATATCTAGATTCATAATATTGAGAATTCCTATCGGAATTTGATAGGTATTCAAAAGGTGAAAGAGTTGATCACCAGAAATTGGAGCATTAAAACTATACATAAGTACCCCTATTAAGGAACAAACAATCAAAGGTATTATTAAGTTATGAATATGTATCTTTATGATTAATGAATTCATGTATCTATAGGTTGAATAGAGAACATATAACAGCGTCAAAATAGAAAAAATAAAAAATCCCAAGCTTGAATTTAATCCGAAATTTAAAAAAAAAGCCCAAAATATTGAGATAGCTACAAGAAAGTAGAAATTTATAGAAACTGTTATATTGCTTACCAGAGAAGACATTACAAATGGTGATAATTATTAATCATACCATGTACAATTATCGCTTAACTATCGAATTTGATTTAAAAAAATGTGCGGTATACTCGGTCAGGTTGATCCAAGAAACCAACTCCCATCGGAAGAGCAATTCTTGTCACTATTAAAGCTGCTCGATCACAGAGGTCCAGATGGTTTTGGGGCAAAAAAGCATAATAACTGTATTTTCGGCCATTCTCGATTGTCAATTTTAGATTTAAGTGATGCTGGCTCACAGCCTATGGAATCTAAATGCGGTAGATATCTTATTACATTCAATGGAGAAATTTATAACCATCAAGAAATCAGAGATGATTTGAGTAAAAGCTTTAAGCTACAAAGAGATCATTGGGTGGGCAGTTCAGATACAGAAACTCTTCTTAGTTCTATTAGTTTATTGGGTTTAGAAAGCACAATGAAAATAGTAAGGGGGATGTTTGCATTTGGCCTTTGGGATAAATTTGAAAAATCTATATCGCTTGTTAGAGATCCAATTGGAGAAAAGCCGCTCTATTACAACATTCAAGACGGCTCATTAATATTTTCATCTGAATTGAAACCTATAAAAAAAATTCTTGGATCTTCTTTGAATATAAGCAAAGACGTTTTGACTCTTTATTTTAAGTATAACTATATTCCAACACCATACTCAATTTACGAAAATACTTTTAAATTGAATCCCGGCTCAATATTAAGAATTAGCCTTGATGCCTTAAATGATTCAAAAAGAATGAATATGAATTTTGAATATGTTAATAAAAATTTTGAATTATGTGAGTACTGGTCACTTGAGAAGTGTGCAAATGACGCCAACAAAAATAAATTTTCAACATACGACGAATCCCTTTTTGAGGTAAATAAAGCATTAAATTTATCTGTGCAAAGACAGCAAATTTCTGATGTTCCCCTAGGATGTTTTCTTTCAGGCGGCATCGACTCATCTTTGATTGCTTCTATAATGTCTGATCAGTGTGAATATAAGATTAATACATTCACAATTGGCTTTCATGAGAAGGAATTCGATGAATCAATTTATGCAAAAAGGATAGCTGATTTTATAGATTCAAATCATCACCAAAGAGTAATCTCTATAAATGACGCTATAGATATAATTCCTCAAATACCCAAAATTTATGATGAACCATTTGCTGATTCATCTCAAATTCCAACTTATCTAGTATCAAAAATTGCCAGAGAAAATGTTACTGTGTGTTTATCTGGTGATGGGGGAGATGAATTTTTTGGAGGCTATAATAGACATTTTAAAGTTGTACCTTTAAGCAAATTAATTCATAGAATCCCTAGAAGTCTTAGACCTATATTGAGTTCATTTATAAGAAGCCTGAGCCAGTCTAATCTTAAGATAATTACTTATCTCTTTAATAAGATTTTTCAATCAAGTTCAAATATGAATGATAAACTTTTTCGGCTCTCAAGACGTATTGCTGAAAGTAAAACGAATAAAGATTTATATAGGAGTTTTCTTGTCGAATGGGATGATAATGAAAATTTATTAAGTGGCCTTAACGAGCCAGCACACTTTTTAAATCAACAATGGATGAACTTTGAAAATTTTGAAGAAACAATGATGTATGTTGATGCAAAAACTTATCTACCTGATGACATACTTGTCAAAGTTGATAGAGCATCTATGGCCAATAGCTTAGAGACTAGAGCTCCTTTTTTAGATATAGACCTCATTAATACGTCATTTAAAGTGCCTTTGGAGCATAAAATTTCATCCTCATCCGGGAAAAAAGTATTAAAAGATTTATTACATAAAAAGATCCCTAGAGACCTATTTGATCGTCAGAAACAGGGATTTGGTGTTCCTGTAGCAGATTGGTTAAGAGGTCCGCTAAAAGATGATTTTGAGGCAATGATTTCAAAATCCTCAATTCAACAATATGATTTTATTGACTATGATTTAATAAATAAAAAATGGAATCAGCATCTTAATAAAAGCCATAATTGGGCGCCATCATTGTGGAGCATATATATGTTGCAACTTTGGTCTGAAAACAATCTATAGAAATGACATACAAATCTATCTCAACAATTATATTTTGCGGCCTATTAATTCGATTATTACTTGCTTACGTTAATGCATTTATAGGGCCCACGCCAGGAGGTGAAAATGATGCCCTCGGCTTTCATTTTGTTGGCTCTCACTATGCAATAACAGGAGATCCATTGGCACATGACATATACAGGGTGGGCTGGTATTACTCATTATTTCTTGGATACGTATATAAATATTCTATTAACTCGATATTTTTGGGATCATTATTTTCAATTCTAGCTTGGTTTCTTTCAACATTGCTTGTACTCAGGATAATGGAATTGATAAATGCAAGCATTTTTCAGAAAGTTTGCTCAGCTAGTTTAATGTCATTTTTACCCTCAATGATTTTTTACTCCTCGGTAACTCTTCGTGAACCTTTTCAATTGTTTTTTTTAACCTTGCTTGTTTATTCGATATTAAGGTTTGCTTTAACAAAATCATTGCTGCATTTATTTTTACTTCCTTTAGCATTGTTTGGATTAGCATTGCTTCATCAGTCGCTTATTGTTACATCCATACTACTACTTCTGCTGTTTACCATTTATCTTTACTCAAAAGGCATTAAGAAAATATGGCAAAACTTTGGCTTGTATATGATTTTTTTACTCATGATAGGACTGGTTCCGGTTGCTTCATCACTCATACAGACATTATCTTATAGCTTTGAAGCAGGCATAGTTGAATCATTAATTTCTCATAATGAAGGCTTGATCGGTGATGCTGGTCAGGCAAGAGCTAGATATAGAATTGAGCCACCTGAGAATTCTTTTTTTGGTATTTTTACATACCCATTTATTGCTTTTTTTCAATATCAACTAGAGCCTTTACCATGGAATGTTTCTAGTTTTGGAGATATATTGCTGTTTCTTGAGAATTTAATAAGAGTAACGATATTATTTTATTTAATAAAGTTTGCTTACAAAGAAGGACTTTTTAGCGTTGATTATATTTTTCCGTTATTAATATCCTATTTAATTGTTGAAGGCATTTGGTCTTTGGGAACTATTAATTGGGGTACGGCCTCAAGACATCATATTCCTGCAATGGGTTTGTTATCAGTCCTAGGATTTTTCTTATATAGTGAAATAGAGAAAAAATTTGTGAAAAAGATACCAAGTTAATGAATAGCTTAATTAGTGTTATTATTCCCGTTCGAGATGATCAAGATTTTTTGATCGAAACCTTGGAATCATTAATTTCTAACATAGATTTTATTTATGAAATTATAATTGTTGATTCCTCTTCTAATAAAAATTCAAAAACTGTTAAAGAAATACTTGATAACTCATCAATAAAAAATTTAAAGACTATTTATAAGAAAATTTCTCCTGCATTTCCTGGGGCTGCAAGAAATATTGGATTGAAGCTTGCAAGTTCAGATTTTATAGCATTTCTCGATTGTAAGACTGCTGCAAAATCAAACTGGTTAAGTTGTGCTGCTGCCGAATTTAAGAAAAACAATAGACTAATGATTTTTGGCTCAAGGACCGATGTTGCAGCAGAAACATTTTTTCAAAAACTGCTTAGAGCATCGTCCTATGGAAAAGTCCCAACTATTGTAATGGTCGGATCAGTATTTAAAAAAGAGTTAATAAACTTCACTGGGTATTTACGGGAAGATGTCAGGTCTGGAGAGGACATTGATTGGTCATTAAGGATTAAAAATCTAAACTTACAAATCAAATATCCTACTAGTGCAGTTATAGAGTACAGGGGATTAGAAAAAAATCTTTTTAAGGCCTTAGTAAAATATTTCACATATGGCTTATTATCAGCAAAAGTCGACATTCTTAGACTCTATAGAGCAATGTATTTTTATACTATATGTCTTTTTGCCTTGTTTTTTGTATTCAATTGGAACAATATTTTTGCAGGTTGGGATCTTTCAGACCCACTTTATGTGCCTAATATTACAAAAATCTTTCTACTATTATGCCTTTCAATATATATTTTAATTAGAGGACTTGTTACACCTTTAAGAAGAAAAGAGAAGATCTCTTTTTTGCTTCCCTTTAACTGGCTATTGGTTAGTACATTGTCATTTACATTAGATCTGTTTAAGGCCCCAGGTTATTTTCTAGGCTATATTCTTAACTTTAGAAAAGATAAGTAATGAAAACTCTACCAAAATTTATAATTTCATTAGACTATGAACTGCTTTGGGGGATGCTTGATGTAAAGAACCTCGATAAGTGCATTAGTAATGTAAGAGGAGAAACTAATGCAATTCCTAAGATGCTGGACTTATTTGAAAAATATAATATTGGGGTCACTTGGGCAATTGTTGGTATGACGCTTTGTGAGAACTATGATGAGTGGAGATCTTTTAAACCTCAACAAATCCCAAAATATAAAAAAAAGGGCAAACCAACCAACTATGAGATTGACATAAGATCATTTAGAGATGAAGAATTATTCTTTCAAAAAGATATGATCAAAAGAATTGCCGCCTGTCCTCGCCAAGAAATAGCTTCTCATTCATACAGCCATCTTTATTTCAGTGAACCTGGAATCACCAATCAAGATATATCAAATGATTTTAGATTATTTGAAAATATCTCATTTCAAAATAATATTTCATGTAAATCCTTTATTTTTCCAAGAAATCAAGTAAATGATATTGCTCTTAAAGAACTAAAAAAGCATGAATTTAAAACCTATAGAGGAAACCTTCAAAATTTTATTCAAAAGGACGGACATAAAGACTCACAGAGCCTATTCTTTAAGTTAATTAGATTTGGAGATTCATATATTCAGATATCAAAAGATTTGAGTTATAAGAATTCTGCTAATGAAAATTTGTTAAATGTTCCAGGTAGTCTTTTTTTAAGGCCAGTAAATTCAAAAACTCCTTATGTTTTAAATAAGATGCATATCAAGAGAATAAAAAAATCTATGACCATAGCTGCTCAAAATAAAGAAACGTTCCATTTATGGTGGCATCCTCACAATTTTGGCAATTCAACAGATGATAATCTCTTAAATCTGAGAGATATCCTCGAGCATTATACTGTGTTGAGTAACGAACATGGTATGACATCAAAAAATATGGGAGAGTTTACTGTATGAAGATTCTGCTTTTAGCGACTAATTCCGAAACCACAAACATATTAATTAATTCCTTAAAAAGTAGTTTCGATGTTGAAGTAATTTTTGAAGAAAAAGTGTCAAAGATTAATTTTTGGAGAAGGAGATTTCTTCATCAAGGATTCCTTAGAACTTTAAATCAAATTTTATTTTTACTCTTTATTCAATCACTAAAGCCACTTTATGTAAAAAATAAGTACAGCTTTTTTGCTAGAGAGAAATTTTTTTTAATTGACTCAGGCGATATAAAAATAAGAAACGTTAAGTCTATAAATAGCGATGATTCAATAGATCTGATATCAACAATTGACGCAGATATAATTTTAATTAATGGAACGAGGATTTTATCAAAAAAATTACTTGATTCTATTAAAGCAGATTTTATAAACATTCATTGTGGTGTCACACCAAAGTATAGGGGTGTACATGGAGGTTATTGGGCCGCTTATAGTCAAGATTTTGAAAATCTTGGAGTAACAATTCATAAAGTTGATAAAGGAGTTGATACTGGTGAAATAATATTTCAAGAAAAAGTAGAGTACTCTAGTTCCTTAAATTATTTTATTTATCCACTTAAGCAGTATAGTATCGCTATACCAAATCTTATTAAAATACTAAGAAAGTTTTCAGTCGAAGGTGTCTTTACAACATTTTATAGAAATGACTTGCCCTCCAAACTTTGGTATCATCCGACTCTCACAAGTTACTTGCATGGTTTGATATTTAGGGGAATTAAATAGATTATTTAATTGCATTTTTGATATGAAAAGTAATAACCGTGCATGGCTTATCACTGGTGTAGCAGGCTTCATAGGGAGTAATCTTTTACTAGAATTATTGCAAAACAATTGCAAGGTTGTTGGCATTGATAGCTTTATTACCGGCAAAGAGGAGAATTTAGAATACGTAAAATCCTTAGTATCCAAATCTCAGTGGAATAATTTCACTTTTTTTAATGATGATCTTAGAGATCATAATATTTGTCAAAAGGTTACCAAAGGTATAGATATTATTCTTCATCAGGCTGCCCTGGGTTCTGTTCCAAGATCAGTAAAAGATCCAATTTTAAGTTCAGATATAAACATAAATGGATTTCTTAATATTATTGATGCTGCAAGATTAAATAATGTTAACCGATTAATTTATGCTTCAAGCAGTTCAGTGTATGGTGATTCGGTTGAGCTACCAAAAGTTGAGGACGTGACTGGCAATGTACTATCACCTTATGCACTTACTAAATTAGTTAATGAGGAGCAGGCAAAAGTATTCAGTAGGACTTATGGAATAGATGTTATTGGCTTAAGATATTTTAATGTTTTTGGTTCAATGCAAGATCCTAATGGAGAGTATGCAGCTGTAATTCCAAAGTGGATAAATTCAATAATGAATCAGGTTCCAATCGAGATCTTTGGTGATGGAAATACTTCAAGAGATTTTTGTTATATAAAAAATGTCATTCAAGCTAACTTACTTGCTGCAACAACTGACAACCCAAATGCTCTAAATCAAATTTATAATGTTGCATTTGGAGGAAGGACTTCACTAAATGATTTGTTTAATATTATTAATACTACTTGTAGTAAATTTGGATTTAACTACTCTCTTGAACCAAAATATAAAGACTTTCGTCCGGGAGATATTAAACATTCAAATGCAGATATTTCTAAGATTAAAAAATTACTTAATTACGATCCTATTTATGATGTCTCAAAAGGACTTAGTGAAACAATAAGGTGGTATGTTGAAAGTTAAGCTAACTCAAATAAGAATTTGTATTATTGGGCTTGGTTACGTTGGACTTCCTTTGGCGATCGCATTTTCTAAGTATTTCAGTGTTACTGGGTTTGACTTAAATAAGAGCAGAATTAAGGATTTGAAAAAAAATGTTGATTATACAAATGAAGTTACATCATCAATTTTAAAAAAATCTAAATGTAGCTTCACTTCAAAATTAAGTGATATCAAGGACTGTAATTTATTTATTGTAACTGTACCAACACCTATTTTTGCAAATAGGAAGCCAGATTTAGGCCCTCTAAAATCTTCTTCAAAAATGATAGGCTCAGTTATAAAAAAAGGAGATACAGTAGTTTTTGAGTCAACTGTTTACCCTGGTGCCACTGAAGAAGTTTGCGTACCAATTATTGAGAAGAGATCAAGCTTAAAGCTGAATGAAGATTTCTTTCTAGGCTATAGTCCTGAAAGAATAAACCCTGGAGATAAAGAAAAGCAGCTATCGAATATAAAAAAAATCGTTTCTGCTTCTAATAAACAAACTCTTAACCTTCTAGTAAAGGTCTATTCAAAAATAATTAAAGCAGGAATACATTCCGCTTCCTCAATAAGGGTCGCTGAAGCGGCTAAGGTAATTGAAAATACACAAAGGGATTTAAATATTGCTTTTATCAATGAGCTATCAATTTTATTTAATAAGCTGGATATTGATACTGAAGAAGTACTTAAGGCTGCTGAGACTAAATGGAATTTTATTTCATTTAGACCCGGACTAGTTGGGGGCCATTGTATTGGCGTAGACCCATATTATCTTACGGCGAAAGCGAAAAGTATTGGATATGATCCCAAAATTATTCTTGCGGGCAGAGAATTAAATGACAATATGCCAAAAATAGTGGGAAAAAGATTTATTGATAAGACTAGATCACTATTTCCAAAAGAACGAAACTTAAAAATACTTATATTGGGCGCAACCTTCAAGGAAAACTGTCCTGATACAAGGAATTCAAAAGTTGAAAGTTTATGTAATTATTTAGTTAAGCGAAATTGTAAGATTCATATTTTTGAACCAAATATTAATTCTGTAAGAATGTTTGGTCAAAGTAAAATAAATTCTCCAATGAAAAATTATTACCACGGTATTGTTTATGCCGTTGGCCATGATCAGTTTAAAAAATATTCAATAAAAAAGATGAGATCTTGGACAAAAAAAGGAGGAATAATTTTCGATCTTAAGTATTCCCTTGATCAATCAGATGCAGATATGAGACTTTAGTTTAATAATGAAATATATGCTTGCTTATGTTGATCAACAACCCTTTCAACTGAATAATTTTCCTGTGCTAATTTCATTGAAAACTTACCAAATTCGATGAGCTGATTTTCTGATTTAGAAATTCTAATTATTTTTTTGGCAAGATCCTTATAATTATTTGATTCTACCAAGAAACCATTTCTGCCCTCATAGACACAGTCTCTACAACCGGGTACATTAGTCGTGATAATTGCTCTTCCAGACGCAGATGCCTCTAATAAGATCTTTGGCATACCTTCTCTATGTGATGGGAGTAAAACAAAATGACAATCTCTCAAGAAACTATATATTTTTTCATGAAATCCAAAATATTTTATATTTGGTTTCATGGCAAGCTGATTTAAAAAGTCTTCATTTATGGAGTCTGGATTACCATCATCGATTTCACCAACTATCCAAATCTCTATGTTTCTATTTTTCTCATAAATTGTTTCTGAGGCATGGAATATCTCTTCAACACCTTTTGTTTTAAGAAGTCTAGATGCAAATAATCCAATAGTTTTATTGCTTTTAAAGGTTGGCAAGTCTGAATAAGAAAATGCTGCCAGATCAATGCCGGACCCATAGGTTAGTAAAGTATCATTACTATTGATGCCATGAAAATCTTTTAACTCATTAAGATCATCTTGATTATGAAAAACAAGTAATTTTTTTGTATTACTAAGAATTAACTTAAGCAAATAGTTAATAATTTTTTTTGTAAAGGTTTTTTTAAAGCTCGCCTTCTGATTGGTAAATACATGTCCTAGTCCAGAGAATGCAATTAAATTTGGTAATTTATAAAGTTTTGCTACAAGGCCACCATGTATAACCCCTTTCATAGTTATCGTATGAATTAAATGAGGCTTAGCTTTATTTGTTATCTTAAATAGTTTAAACAAAGTTATTAGCTCAGAAAATGGATTTATACCGGATCTAGAAATATTCAATTCAAAGTGTTTGATATTGAGGGATTCTAACTCCTTAACAGCCTTTGTTCTTGGAGAAGCAACAAATATGTTTGAGTTATTTTTAATCAACATTTCAAGTATTTCTTTCCTATGGCTAAATAGGAAGTCCAAATTGTTTATAACGATTAATATTCTTTTTGCGTTTAGGTTGTTAAGAGTCATTGAAATAAATTATTTGGAAGTAAATATTGTATAATTTAGTTTATAAATTGGACATTCACATGCTTAAAAAAATTCTTCCTAAATTATTCCTTTTTTGTTTTTTATATTTAAATACTGAATTTGTTTTTGCACAATCTAGCTCTTTAGATGAGGACTTTCTTGAAAGTTTACCACCTTCTGTTAAAGATGAACTTGAACTTCAAAATGAGATAAAGGAAGAATCAGATTTGGAGCAATTATTTCAAAGTGATACTTCCCAGAAGACAAATAAATATATCCTAGAAAAACTTAAGTCACAATTAGAGGAGCTTGAAAACAGGCTTGATAATACAAATCAAAATGAAAATAACCTAACAAGATTTGGGTCGGAGATTTTTTCTTCACTTCAAAGCACTTTTACTCCTATCAATGTTCCTGTTGTGCCATCAGAATATTTTTTAGGTTTCGGTGATAAGTTGTCTGTCTCATTTTATGGTCAATTAAGTGAAAATTATGAACTATTTATAAATAGAGATGGAACCTTGACCGTACCCGAATTTGGAAAAATTTCTCTAAACAACAAAACATTAGATGAGGCTAGGAATGAAATAAGAAAACTAATTAATGAATCAGCTATAGGCGTCAATGTTGAATTAGATTTAATTGAAATGAGAGAAATTCAGGTTGCTGTTCTCGGCAGAGCAAAGAATCCAGGCATATACACTGTTAGTGCAAACTCTAACATTTTATCAATACTTAATATTGCAGGAGGCATATCAGATTCAGGCTCTTTTAGGTCTATTGCATTAATGAGGGATGGGAAACTCATATCCAAATATGATTTATATGATATTTTTGTTTTTGGAAAATTGCCTTTAAATATGAGGGTACGTTCTGGAGATGTAATACTAGTCGATCCAGTTAAGAAACTTATTCCAGTTACAGGTGGCGTAAATTTACCTGCTATCTATGAAATTAAAGATGGCGAGTCACTACAGGACTTACTTAAATTTGCGGGAGATTTAAGTGATAGCTTTAAAGGCTTTAATTATGTTGAGGTAAAAAGGTATTCTGTAGATAAATACCAAATTACTAAAGTTCAGAAAGATAATTTTAATAATTATATTATTAATTCCAGAGACTCTGTTCTTGTACCTTATTACCAGAGTGATCCAATATTCCTTGAAGAGGTAACTATTTCTGGCATGGTTAATAAACCAGGCAAATATTTTATACAAGATGGTGAGACTCTTACAGATTTAATAAATAAAGCTGGTGGTTATAAAGAAGGTGCATATGAATTTGGTATTTCATTATTTAGAGAATCAGCTCTAAATACTGAAAGGGAATTTGCTGAATTAAATTATGCAGAGGCAGTCAATTACATTGTTTCAAGCCTCGGCAGACCAGGAGTAAATATTGGGCCTCAAGCATTAGATTTTGTTGTAGAGGAATTAAGGTCTAGAAGATCAAAAGGCAGATTGGTCATGGATTATGACTTCTTAGCTGCGCAACAAAACCAAGCTCTAGATATTGAATTGATTCATGGAGACCAAATTTACGTTCCAAAACTTGAGCGGGTTGTATATTTAGTTGGAGAATTTCATAATCCAGCTAATCATACCTTTAATCCATCTAGTAGTATTAAGGACTATGTGCATGCATCAGGCGGAATGAAAGAAGATGCCTATGAAAATTTGATTGTAATTGATCCAGATGGATCATCCTCTCTCTATAAGACTAAATTCTTTGCAAATAATGATAATACAATCTATCCAGGATCTGTAATTTATGCTCCTAGAGATATCGGACAGTTGGATGGTATAAGTTATGCATCTGCTGTAGCTCCCATCCTAAGCAGCCTTGCATTATCCTTGGCTTCTTTAAACTCTATTAGTGATTAAAAGCCTTAATGGATTTTTTTCTCTTAAAAAGAAGTTTTATTACTGCGCTCTTATTTTTTTTTAGTAGTTCCATCTATAGTTCAATAAATGACTATATTTACCCCAAATCAGATTATCCAAGTTATAGCAATTATGGCACCACTGGCCTAATACAGCTCCCTACTGCAAGGATGATGCCTGCCGGAAGTCTTGCGTTGAGCTGGTCTGACATTGATCCCTATTTAAGAGGCTCTATAATTGCGTATCCGTTTAGCTGGTTAGAAGCATCCTACCAATATACTGATATTAATAACGCTTTATATAGTGATGTAACCTCATTTAGTGGAAATCAGACATATAAAGATAAAAGCTTTGATTTTAAAATAAAGTTAATTAATGAGGGAGTTTACCTTCCTGATATATCAGTGGGTGGAAGAGATTTAGCAGGAACAGGAATATTTTCATCTGAATATCTCGTGGGTACAAAAAGATTTAGTAATTTAGATTTTACCTTGGGTATTGGATGGGGGATGCTTTCTAAAGATAAACTGTCTAATCCATTTGAAGTGCTATCTGATCGATTTAAAAGCAGAGAGTATGAAACAGATACACTCGGCGGTGATTTTAATGTTGATTCTTTTTTTAGTGGTCCTGCATCACTGTTTGGTGGAATAGAGTACTTCGTTCCAAATAGTAGAGGTATGAGAATTAAGCTCGAATATGATGCAACTGATTATGATTTAGAGGGTTTTCCGGATGGCAATAAATCATTTAAATTTGCATTCAAGCCAGTTAAAAGACCTGATTCTAGGGTAAATGTCGGGATTGTTTATCCTGTGTCAAATAATCTTCATTTTAAATTAAGTTATGTGAAGGGAAATACATTAAGTTTTGGTTTTTCATTTCAAGCTGCTCTGGGAGGAAAACATGCATTTACTAACAAAAATGAACCTCCTAAACAAATTGAAAATGCAGACATTATTAAAAAGGTCAATGAAAAAAAAGATGAGTTTGTGTACCTTACATCTTTAAAATATCTTGCTGAAGAGAAATTATATTTACAGCACGCTGATATCAGCAATGATGAATTGCATGTAGTTTACACCCAATCACATCATCAAAGTCATGCCAGGAGTTCAGGTAGAGCATTAAGAGTGCTTGATCAGATTGCTCCAGATTCAATCAAGTCTTTGAGAGCCTCAAATATAAATGGTGGCATGGGCATGTATTCTATTTCGATGCCGCGCTCTGAGTATCAAAAAAATGAAAAAAATAATCTTCATGTTCTTGCAAAAGAAAGTGTTGAGCTAACATCATTTGAATACAAACAAAAAGATTACAGTTTTAATCCTGAAGTTGGCTTTCCAGCAACTTTTTGGAGAGTTACGCCATCCTTAAAATCACAAATTGGTGGTCCTGATGGATTTTATTTTGGAGGCCTTGGAATTGCTTTTCAATCAGAAACTTTATTTAGAAGAAATATTAGCTGGTTGAATTCAGTAACACACGGAATATATGATAACTTTGATGATCTTAAACTTGAATCGGATAGTATTATTCCTCATGTAAGGACTGATATTGTTAAGTACTTAAAACAAAGTACTGGATTAGCGATTACTAGATCACAATTAAATTATTTCTCTAAAATATCTGACCAGACTTATATTAAATTTTCAGGAGGAATTTTTGAGCCTATGTTTAGTGGGTTCGGCGGCGAGATTTTATATAGACCTTTTAATGGAAACTATGGCATAGGTGCAGAAATATGGAGAGCTTATCAACGACAATATAATCAACTATTTGGAATTAGGGATTATAGGATTAATACTGGGCACATAAACTTTTATTACAAGGAACCTCGTTCTGAAGTAATAATCGCTCTTAAAGGTGGTAGATTTTTAGCAGGGGACTCAGGAGTTAATTTTGATTTTTCTAGACGTTTTAAAAGTGGTTTAAGGATTGGCGCATTCTTTTCACTAACTGATATATCTAAAACTGAATTTGGAGAAGGTAGTTTTGATAAAGGGTTTTATTTTTATGTTCCCATTGAGCTCTTTTCTACAAAATATTCAAAAAGAAATACAGGGTTTGGTTTACGTCCAATTACTCGAGATGGAGCACAGTATTTAATTCATGGACTTAATTTGTGGGGCGTTACTGAACAAGCTCAATCAGTTAATATATCAAGAGACTTTGATGATTTTTACGACTAAAAGATCTATTTTTCTTGGTTTGGTCCTGCCTTTGGTAGCCTCATGTAGCTTGAATTACAACACTGCCTCACAAGTTATACCAGTAATCTCAGCATCAATCTTTGGTGTGGATGACATAGATGTAACTGATGAAATGATCATGAATAGGAGATTATCATTTGTAAAAATTAATTTTGGTAAATCTTCAGTTGGCTTAATGAGTTTATTAAGCATTTCTTCTAACAATGTTTATGAATGGATATCTGAAGATGATGTGAGAATCTATACTTTTAATGGAAAAATAATAAAAACTCTAAATCTAAATGGCGGCGGGGTTTCAATCCAAAATGGTACAGCATTTCTAGAAAACGAAGTCGATGGCATTTATGACATAAACCTCCATCAACCTGAGGCGTTTGTAACTCAAGATTACAGTATTTCAAAAGAGCTTGATGAGTCTGGGAATATTCTTATAAAGGAATTCGTAAAAACAAATGGGTTTAAGTGGGAATATACTAATACATATTTATATTCAGATGAATTAGTACCGATTCAAAGTGAGCAAGAGATTCATCCAAATATTCCTAAAGTAAAACTTACGTTTTACTTTAAGAATAATTAAATGAAAACTATGAATTAATCGCCTGGAGCTGTAGCTGTAGTTGTAACAATACCGGTATTTTCTACATCTACGACAATGGGTACTTCGACTGTTACTGGAACAATTGCTTCAACATCAGCTTCGATTTCCATTTCAAGATAGAATTCATCACCAGTTTCAGCGATACCATCATTCTCGCCAGTACCCACACCATCGTTCTCAGCAAGTGAGGTATCATAAAGAATGCCGGTTTGAGTAGCAACAGTTAGTGTCACTGTAGTTGTATCTGTTGTTGTATTAGTACTTGTGTTAGTGGTCGTATTAGTAGTGGTGTTAGTAGGCACCATGGACGACACTTCAGTACCAATTTCAACTATTTTAGTCGGTGCTGGAGTAGGTGCAGCTGTTGTTGGAGGTTGAGTTGTAGGTGGAACTGTTGTTGGTGGAAGCGTAGGAACTGGAGCTGGATCAGATGAACTTCCGTCACCGGCAACTGCCGCAATCGCCGCAGCTGCAGCAACTGCTGCTGCAATAGCACCGGCACTTAATTGACCTGAGGCTTCTTCTTTTGCTGCATTTTCGTCTCCATTAGCAGAGCCATTTTCCTGAGCAATTATGTTACCTCCAAAAAATGAAGCAACAAATGCAACTATGTATGTATAAAAGTGTCTGATCTTAAATTTTAATTTAGCCATTTTATCTCCGGTTAAAAGCTATTTTAGTTTCAATCTCATATGATTACAACCAAATATTGTACTAAATAATTCTGCTGGAAATACCAAACAGGAACGACATAATACAATAAACATAAAAAAATGTGTATCTTTTACCTTTTTATTTAAGAAATCAATAAATTCAGATAATATTTCATATGAATAATACATACGGGATGTAGCGCAGCCTGGTAGCGCACCACACTGGGGGTGTGGTGGTCGTCGGTTCAAATCCGGCCATCCCGACCAATCATTTTACTTTGTTTATAACTTCCTCTGCGTACCAGTTTATTTCTGCAATCATGCCCTCGAGAGTTCTATCATCAGGACCGCCCTCATAGGCATTTCTAAAGGCAACAATCACCTCAGTTGCCCCAAGACTTTCTAGCTGTTTTACTCCATCAGGTGAATATGCAGCCTCACCCATAACCTGGAATTGATAGCTAGGGTGATCTAATGTTCCAAATTCGTCTCTATAGCTATTTATTTTGTTAATTAGGATTTCAGTTTCTTCAAGTGTGAGACCTGCACTAATCCAACCATCACCAATTCTTGCTGCTCTTTTTAATGCAAGATTTGAATGTCCTCCAATTAATATTGGAACCGGTTTTGTTGGAACAGGGCATAGCTTTAGTTCAGGAATATCATAGAACTCTCCCTTGTAACCAAAGTAACTTCCATTCATTAGTCCCTTTAAGATATCAATTTGTTCATCCATTCTTTTACCACGCTTTTCCCAACGTTCTCCAGTTGCTAAAAAGTCTTCATACCAGGGACTAACACCAATACCAAAGTGAAATCTATTATTTGTCATTACTCCAAGCGTGGTAACAAACTTGGCAGTTGTCACCGCTTGTCTTGGTGCAAGTTTGTAAACGGATGTAGAGAACTCAAGCGTTGAAGTTACCGCTGCTATGGCAGGAATAATACTAAAAGGCTCTAAAAAAGGAACTCCATCAAGGAATTCTCTAGAACCATCATCATTATATGGATATGTAGAATCACATTCTTTTGGATAACAAATACTATCTGGAAAAGTAATAACATCAAATCCTGCAGCTTCAGCTGCTTTTCCAAGCTCAAGATAGAAGGAAGGATCACACATAGACGGATGGTAAGCAAATCTCATATTTAGCCTCTTTTAGTATGGGGTTATTTAAATAATTTACTTATAATAAACCACACGGGAATTAATTTTGAGTCAAAACAAGCAAATAACTGAAGATTACGAGCTTCAAGAGTGGCTAGAGGCACTTGACAACGTTATCAATGAAAGTGGATCAGATAGAGCATCAGAAATACTTAGTGAACTAGCTTCCAAACTCACTGCTTCTGGAACTATACCCACGTTTAATCTTACAACTCCATTTAGAAATACCATATCAATTTCAGACGAAGCTAGGATGCCTGGCGACTTATTTTTAGAGAGAAAAATTCGTTCCTATATTAGATGGAATGCACTAGCAATGGTCCTGAAGGCTAACAAATCTGAGGATGACTTAGGTGGACATATTTCAACATTTTCATCAGCTGCAACTCTTTATGATGTTGGTTTCAACTATTTCTTTAAAGGTAATGATAGCGGAGAAGCAGATCTAATATATTTTCAAGGACATTGCTCTCCAGGAATTTATGCTAGGAGTTTTCTTGAGGGAAGATTAACAGAAAAAGATTTAGATAATTTTAGAAGAGAGGTAGATAAGCCAGGAATATCGTCATATCCACATCCTTGGTTGATGCCTGACTATTGGCAATTCCCAACGGTTTCAATGGGTTTGGGCCCAATAATGGGTATTTATCAAGCTCACGTGATGAGATATTTATCTGCAAGAGGCCTTATTGAAAGAGGTAACAGGAAAGTATGGGTTTTTTGTGGAGATGGTGAAATGGATGAGCCAGAGTCAAAGGGCGCCATTGGCTTGGCTGGTAGAGAAAGCTTAGAGAACTTGATATTTGTTATAAATTGTAATCTTCAAAGGTTAGATGGTCCTGTTAGAGGAAATCATAAAATTATTCAGGAGCTCGAAAGAGAATTTAGGGGTTCTGGTTGGAATGTATTAAAAGTAGTTTGGGGTAGGCATTGGGATCAGATTCTTTCAAGAGATGGAAAAGGAAAACTCCAAAGACTTATGGATGCTGTTGTCGATGGCGAACTTCAAAACTTCAAAGCAAAGGGCGGAGCTTACACTCGGGAAAAGTTTTTTGGCCAAGATCCCGAAGTCCTAAAGATGGTTGAAGACCTTACCGATGAGGATATTTATAAATTAAATAGAGGAGGACATGATCCTTATAAGGTTTATGCAGCCTATCATAAGGCTGTTAATACCAAAGGTGCTCCAACTGTTATCCTTGCTCTAACAACCAAAGGTTATGGAACTGGATCAAGAGAAGCAGATAACACTACTCACCAGGTTAAAAAGCTTACAACAGATAATCTAAAAGCTTTTAGAGATAGATTTGATATTCCAGTTTTAGATAAAGATTTAGAAAAACTTCCTTATATAAAATTTCCAAAGAATTCCAAAGAATATAAGTACTTAAAAGAATCAAGAGAAAAACTTGGAGGAGCAATTCCCGCAAGGATTTTTGATGATAGACCATTAAAAAAACCCTCTTTGGAGCATTTTGAAAAATATCTTGATGGATCAGGTGATAAAAAAATTTCAACAACGATGACCTTTGTTAGGCTCATGACTGACTTAATAAAAGATAAGAATATCGGAGATAGGATAGTCCCAATCGTTCCAGATGAGGCAAGAACATTTGGAATGGAAGCACTTTTCAGGCAGATTGGTATTTACTCATCTGAGGGTCAAAAATATCAACCAGAAGATGCAGATCAGGTTATGTGGTACAAAGAGAGCAAGGAAGGAGTAATGCTTGAAGAGGGCATAACTGAAGCAGGAGCATTTTCTGCTTGGCTAGCACTAGCAACTTCCTACGCAAATTATAACCTCCCAATGATTCCAATATATCTTTTTTACTCCATGTTTGGCTTTCAAAGAATTCATGATTTAGCTTGGGCAGCAGGTGATTCTCAAGCAAGAGGCTTTTTAATTGGAGCTACATCAGGCAGAACAACTCTGAATGGTGAGGGTCTTCAACATCAGGATGGACACTCTCATTTGCTTTCAGCAACTATACCTAATTGCTTGTCCTACGATCCGGCATTTGGCTATGAGCTATCAGTGATAACGCGTCATGGTATTGAAGAAATGTATTACAAGCGGAAAAAAGTCTTTTATTACTTAACTATTACAAATGAAAATTACGTTCAGCCATCTCAACCAAAAGGATCTGATGAGGGAATTATTAAGGGCATTTATTGTCTTGAAAAAGAAAAATCACCTGCTGTAAAGCTTCTTGGTTCCGGGGCAATATTAAATGAGTCAATTAAGGCAAAGGAAATGCTTAATAAGTTTGGTATAAGCGCGGAAGTATGGAGTGCAACAAGCTTCAATTTGCTAAGAAAAGATGGCATGGAAACAGAAAGAGAAAAAATTATGAATCCTTTGTCAAAAAGAGAAACTTATTTAGATGAAGTTTTCAATGATTCAAAAGTCCCAGTGGTGGCTTCAACAGATTATATGCGTGCATACCCCGAACAGATCAGGCCATATGTTTCCTCGGATTACTATGTTTTAGGAACAGATGGCTTTGGCAGAAGTGATTCCAGGCAAAGGTTAAGAGAGTTTTTTGAGGTAGATGCAAAGACAATCGTTCAAACCAGCGTATATGCATTACATAAATCAGAAATCATAACTAAGCAAAAGCTAAACTCAATATATAAAAAATTAGGCGTCAAAAAAGATAAGCCAAATCCATGGGAAGTGTAATTTGAAAAAAATTGTACAAGTTCCTGATCTTGGTGATGCAAATGAAGTCGAAGTGATAGAAGTTTGCGTAAAAAAAGGGGATGTGATTTCAGCTGATGATCCATTAATTGTTCTTGAATCTGAAAAAGCTGCAATGGAGGTTCCCTCTCCTGATGCTGGAAAAATTGTTGACATAAAAATATCTCTAGGAGATCAAGTATCTAAAGGCGACTCAATTCTCGAGATTGAATTTGAAGAAATTAAGGCTGGTAAAAAATTAAATCAATCGAAACCCAGTAATCCTAATGAATCAAAAGCTATTCAAAGCATACCTATTCCAGATTTAGGTGATGCTGAGGATGTTGAAGTCATTGAGCTTTGCGTAAAGGTTGGAGATAAAGTAAATCAAGATGACTCAATTATAGTTCTCGAATCAGAAAAAGCTGCAATGGAGGTTCCAACCCCAGTTGAGGGTGTTATAAAAAAAATCAATGTAGATATTGGAGATAAGGTTTCTGAAGGAAATATTTTTTTAGAAGTTGAAACCTTAGCGTCCTCATTACCGATTCCCGACAAAGAAATCTCTCCACCTAAAGCTGAAGTTCCTGCTGAAGGTGAAGCGCAAAAAAATACCGGTGCAACACTCAACGAAACTCAACCAGTTACTCAGTCAAAATTTAATGTATATGCAGGTCCTGCAGTAAGAAAGCTTGCCAGAGAATTTGGAATTGATCTAAATTTGATTCAACCTACAGGCCCTAAAGGGAGAATTTTAAAAACTGATTTACATAAATTTGTTCAGAGGAAGTTATCTGGACAAGAATCTTCAGGCTTTAAATTCAATCAGCCAAATGTTGATTATTCTCAGTGGGGTAAGATAGAAGAAAAATCGTTTACTAAATTCGAGAAAACTGCTCTAAAGAATTTACATAATTCATGGATAAATATTCCTCATGTAACTCAGCATCATGAAATAGATTTTTCATTGGTTTCAGGTATCAGAAAATCTAAAAAAAAGGAAAATATAAGTATTTCCCCTCTAGCATTCATCGTTTATGCAGTTTCAAAACTGCTCAAGGACTTTCCATTACTTAACTCTTCTCTGAATGCAAGTGTAGATGGCTACATTTCCAAAGATTATGTAAATATTGGAATAGCCGTTGATACAGAACGAGGATTAATGGTTCCAAACATTAAGAATGCGGATAAATTATCTGTTCAAGAAATATCGGAGAACATTAATGGGCTTGCACAAAAAGCAAAGAGTAAGAAGATAAAACCAGAGGACCTAAAGGGAGCAACTTTTAGCATTTCTTCACTTGGAAATATTGGCGGTGGATTTTTTACCCCTATTATCAATCCCCCTGAGGTTGCAATCTTGGGCCTTTCTAAAACCTATCAAAAACCATATTTAAGTTCTTCAAAAAGCTTAAAAGAAAAAGAAGTTTTGCCAGTCTCGCTATCTTATGATCATAGGCTTATAAATGGTGTTTATGGCGCACAGTTTGTTACATCGCTAGATGCTATACTTCAAGATGCTAAATTATTTGAAAAAATATGACAGATAGAAATTTTAAAGATGGTTGCGTATTTGTTATAGGGGGTACAGGAGGAGTTGGCTCTGCATGCGTGAAGAGTTTTCATGAAGCAGGTGCAAATGTTGTTTTTTCATATAATTCAAATCTTGAGGAAGCAAAAAAAATAGAAGATGCGCATAATGGAGTAGCATCTATACAGCTAAATTTAATTGATGAAGATTCAGTTAAAAATTGTATAGCCAAAATCAGCAAAGACCATAATGGCATTAATACAGTTATTAACGCGGCTGGTTTTAATATTCCTCAAAAATATATATCTGAGATTGACTCAAAATTATGGAGAGACGTTATTGAGTCTGATATAAATGGTTTTTTTAATCTTGTTCATCATAGTCTTCCTGAACTTCGCAAATCTAAAGGATCAATAGTATTTATTAGTTCAGCTGGTTTATTTAGGTATCCGCCTGGTGACGCATTATCTGTTGCACCCAAAGCAACCATTGAGTATTTAATTAAAGGAATTGCCAAAGAAGAGGGAGTTAATGGCGTAAGAGCTAACTCAATTGCTTTGGGTGTTATTGATGCTGGAATTTTTCATAGACTTCTAAATGAGGAAAATACATTTTTTGACGAGGCTTGGCATGAAGCAGTGTTAAATAATCTTGCTTTAAAAAGATTTGGACAAGCAGACGAAGTATCTGAAACAGCACTATTTTTGGCATCATCTAAAGCTGCTTATATTACGGGTCACTGTATACCAGTTGACGGCGGCTATCACCTATAAGCAATTAAACAAAATAATCTGTATTTTCAACGCCTAGCTGCATGGCACCAAAATTACGGCTAAAGCCTACAGGATTATTTGCCACATGAGCCCTTGCAGTATGAACATCTAAAAATAATTTTTGTATTTCACTTCCAAGAAAAACTGATGCACCTCCTGCATTAGCAAAAAGCTTATCGACAACACTCAGGCATTTCTCAAGGACAAGGGATGCATCATATCTAAACTTAACCCTGTCAATTAGGGGTATGCCACCTTGGTTGCCAGCCAAATCTATCATGACATCATAATTTCTGAACATAACTGTTTCGATAGCATCCAATTCAGCATGTGCATCGGCAACAAGGGTTTGGGTGTGAGTATCACCTGCAAGTTTCGCAGGATCACTTGATGCCTTATTGTTTGCACCTTCAATAAATAACTCAAGCATTCTTTTGGTTGCACCTATTGCGGGAGTGGATACTGCTCGCACGAATAATTGACCCCACGGGATTTTAAATAGATCATTTTTATTAACTTCATATCCAGGATTAGTGAGATTAAATCCGTCAGATTGTTTATGGGTTCTGTATTCTGGAACAAAAACATCTTTAACTATGACATCCTGACTTCCGGTAGCTTTGAGTCCCATTGAATGCCAGGTGTCATTAATTTCATAATCTTCTCTAGGCAACAAAAATGTTCTATATTCTGGTGCACCACCCTCAGGAGGAAAAACAAGCGCACCTAGTAATGCCCATTCGCAATGCTCTGAACCACTAGACCACTGCCAATGACCAGAAAGTTTGAAACCACCATCAACTACTTCAACTTGACCTAATGGAGCATAAGAGGAAGAGACTAGGGTGTTAGGATCATCTCCATAAACCTCATTTTGTGCTTTATCATCATAAAGAGCCAATTGAAATGGATGGATTCCAACAACGCCCAGAACCCAAGCTGTAGACATACATCCTTGCGCAACTCTAATCTGAACCTCTGAAAAAGTATGTGGATCTAATTCATATCCACCATATTTTTTTGATTGAAGTATTTTAAAAAAGCCAGCTTCTTTAAAATCTTGAATTGTTTCTTTAGGAATCCTTCTGTCACTGTTTGCAGAATTAGATCTTTCTCTTAAAACAGGTATCATTGCCTCAGCTTTTGCAATAAGCTCATCATGCAGCGATTGATTAGTTCTTTCAGTTTGTGTTGAAAATTTGTATGACATATTATTTATACCTCGTAGATAATTTTAATGGTTGGATCCCATTAAACAATAAATAATTACGTAATATTAATATTATTAATTACGCAAAAAAACAATATTTATATTTTATAAGATGATTTTAAGCAAATATATTTACTCATATAATAGATTATTTTATCTGTGTGTATTATTACTGATACCATTTTTCACTCATGCTAATGTCAGCGTTTTAACTACGTCAGGATTAAGTAATGCCATTAAAAGCGATGGTGTCTATGTCTGGAAAAATATACCGTATGCAAAACCACCTATTGGTGATTTAAGATGGAAAGCTCCACAAGAAATTCCATCTACAAATAAGGTTTTATCCGGTAAAGGAAGTGGCTGTATACAAGAGCCATCTAGGTATGCAGGTCTAGAGGGAGAGGGAGTAGTTGGATCAGAGGACTGTCTGTATCTTGACATTTATCAGCCAGAAAAAAATAGTAACGACAAGCTACCTGTAATGTTTTGGATCCATGGTGGTGGTAATACAACTGGAACAAAAGATTATTATAATTTTTCAAAATTATCTTCCTCCAAGGGAATTGTTGTTGTAGTAATAAATTACAGACTTGGTCCCCTAGGATGGTTTCGTCATCCAGCAATTCAATCTCTTCAAGATGGTATTGATAAATCCTCAAATTTTGGAACTTTGGACATCATTATGGCACTTAAGTGGGTTCAAAAAAATATACACAACTTCGATGGCGATAAAAATAATGTAACAATTTTTGGGGAATCTGCAGGTGGGCATAATGTAATGACAATGTTGGCAACGCCACTTTCCAATGGACTTTTTCATAAAGCTATTTCTCAATCAGGATATACGACTTCTTATACAGCTGAACAATCTCTTGGAGTCTCAAGCAACAATTCAGTAATTAACGATTTTGGCTCATTAAATGTATTTAGCAATGCTTCTGTCTCGAAGATAACCGAAAGTGTTATCAAAAACTTTAATGAACTTGATTTGCAATCTCAAAGACGGTTTTTAAAAAACCTAAAAGCAGAGGATTTTCTTTCAAAATATCTTGAACTAGAGAAAGAAACATTCGACTACATACCATTGGTCAATAGAGATGGAATTGTAATTCCAAATGAAGGAATACTATCTGCTCTTGGAAATAAAAAATATGCAAAAAATGTGCCTGTAATTTTTGGTTCCAACAAGGATGAATTATCTTTGTGGCTTGGTGTAAACAATTATTTTTCTGAGAGAACCTATCCATTCACTAGACTAATACCAATCTCAAAAATTGAATTAAAAAATCCCGAGCTATATAGGTTATGGTTGAGTGTCAGATCTGAGGCTTGGAAACTCAGAGGAGTTGATGAACCGCTTCTTCAACTTGTAAAAGCAGGCTATAAAAATACTTATGCATATAGATTTGACTGGGATGATCAGAAGAAAAGTTTTTTTGCAGACTTTCCAAATATAATAGGTGCTGCACATGGTCTTGAAATTGCTTTTCTCACAGCAGAATATAAGTTTGGACCAGTTTCTAGTTATGTTTATCCAAAGACTGACGAAAGAGATCAGATGGAAGAAACTTTTTTAAGTGCATGGTCAAACTTTGCAAAAAAAGGAGAACCTATTATTGAAAATACTAAAGTTCAGTGGGAAAAATATACACCTTCTGAACAAGCTTTTATGGTCCTTGATAATTTAAATCAATTACGTTCAATATCTGATAAAAAAAATATGGATGACATCTTAAGTTTTGCAAACACTAATGTTGCTACTGACTTAGAGAAATGTCTTCTGGTGAGAGAGACAGTCATTAATATAGGAGATCCTAATGTATCACTTCTTAATGATTGGAATAATGGATCATGTAATAGGTTTGATCTTGAATTTGAGCTAAGAAAAATTGAAGATGACTTAATCAGTAAATATGGCCAAGTTTCAGTATTCTAAAAGTTTTCTATTTCTATTCCTATTTGGGTTGATTGGATGCGGTTCAGATGTACCTCCAGGTTCCGTGGAAGGCGATCCTCGAAATGAAAACAAGATCTATGAATCTGATTTGAAGTTTTATAAGACTAAGGAGAGCCTATTTCAATCCTCACAAGAAGTTATTGATGACACCCAAATCCTTTTTGGTGATCTGCATGTACATACTACGTATTCCATAGATGCTTTTACATTGGAATTGCCAATGATGGGTTTGCAAGGAGTTCACGATAGTTCTATGGCATGTGACTTTGCAAGATATTGCGCAAACCTAGATTTTTTTAGTTTCAATGATCATGCAGAAAGCTTAACGCCCGAGCATTGGCGAGATCAAAAAGAAATTGTTCAGCAATGCAACATAAATTCCACTGATTCAGTTACAGCTGATTTGACTGTTTTTCCAGGCTGGGAATGGACACAAATAGGTAACACTCCTGAAAATCATTGGGGCCACAGAAATGTTATTTTTAAGGATTTAGATTCTTTGCCTGCTCGACCAATAGGATCTAGAACTCCGGAGTCTGGGCTAGGAGTATTTAATATGACAAGGCAAGCAATCAATGCAAGATGGATAGATCCATTAAACTTTAAAAGATACTCTGATTTAGAATGGTTGCTTGATAGAGTCGCCGAGATACCCTTTTGTGATAATCAATCAAGTGTCCATGAGCTTCCTCTTGATTGTTACGAATACGCAGAAACACCTAGAGATCTTTTTAGCAAACTTGATGAATGGGGTCATGATTCAATAGTTATACCTCATGGAGCATCTTGGGGCCTTCATGTTCCTTACAATACATCTTGGGACAACAGATTGAATAAACAGGGCCATGATCCTAAAAAACAAATTCTTCTTGAGGTTATGTCAGGACATGGAAACAGTGAAGAGTTTAAAAGTTTTTTTGGTGCTGGATTAAATGATGATGGATCAATGTTATGTCCAGAGCCAACCAGTGACTTTTTGCCTTGTTGCTGGCAAGCGGGAGAGATTATGAAGGCAAGATGTGAGGGTTTATCTGAAGCTGAGTGCTCTGCAAGAGTTGAGCTAGCCAAACAATATACACTTGAGGCAGGACCTTACTCTAATATGGTATTCCCAGAAGCTGAACCCGAAGAGTGGTTAAACTGCAATCAGTGCACAGATTGCTTCAAGCCTGCTTTTAATTACAGGCCAAAGCAATCTGCACAATATGCACTAGCTTTAACTAATTTCTCTGAGGATGATCAGAGATATAATTTTGGATTCATAGCCTCCACTGATGATCACACCGCAAGACCTGGAACAGGTTATAAACAATATGAGCGTCGGAAAATGACATTTGCTGCAGGTGTAAAATCTCCCCTTTTTGATTATAAGTATCCCGCAGAAGATCCTAATTTTCCTGAATTACCCAGCACTCTTCCTGGAGAATCTCAGACAGACAGTGAAAGGAATTCAAGCTTTGCTTATCCTGGTGGACTTGTAGCCGTGCATTCAAAATCAAGATCTCGTGATGATATTTGGCAAGCATTGAAGGATAAGAATGTATACGGTACTTCTGGCCCAAGAATCTTGCTCTGGTTCGATCTATTGAATGGGCCAAATGGCGAGGCTTCTATGGGGAGTGAAGTTACCATGATTTCTAATCCTACATTTAGAGTCAAAGCTGCAGGCAGCTTCAAACAAATTCCAGGCTGTCCTGAGTATTCGATTGATTCACTTTCAGAAGAAAGATTGGATTATTTGTGCTCAGGAGAATGCTATAACCCAAGTTCAGAGAGATATTTGATTGATAGAATTGAGATAATCAAAATTACCCCACAGGAATATCAAGGTGAGCCCATAGGACCTCTAATTCAAGATAAATGGAAGGTTATTGACTGCCCTAAATCAAATTCAGGATGCGTGGTCGAATTTGAAGATTCTGAATACTCAAGAGACAGTACATATTATGTAAGAGCTATTCAGGAAGGCACACTTGCCATTAATGGTGAGAATATAACTATCGAAGAAGGTGGAGAAGTAAATATTTGTAAAGGTAGTTACAAAACAAATCTAAACGATGACTGTCTTTCAATGATTGAAGAAAGAGCATGGTCTTCGCCTATTTATCTATCCAAGCCCTAGATTTTTTATCTTAACTAAATCACTTCTTTTAATTTTAAGAAGGTCACCAATCTGCATGAACAAACTTTCTTCATAGGGATCAACAATGCCATCTGCCAATACAACTTCCCAAATTGCTTTTAAAGCCTCAATCTTATTATCTTTATTCGAGCCTGTATTAATGATTTCTATAAAGGGGTGGAGTGAGCTTTCGTTTTCAGCTTCGCCAGAAAGCCTATTTAAATTTTCAAGGAAGTTATCATTACCATAAATTTGTTTATAGTTCTCCTTAATCTGATTTAACTCAGAATCATCAATTTTTCCATCAAGTCTGGCGATTTCAAGCATTAAAATAATATATGCTTCTTCAACGCGTTCTTTATCGTTATTGCCATCGTTAATTTTAATTTTCTTCTTAAATAAATTAATCATTTTTTAAAAGCAACCTGTTGAAGAGGAAGTAGCTTAATCCAAGAAGTATAAAAAGATAAAGGGATAAGTTCGAATTTAGGTAGTACTCAGCATATAAACCTAATGCCATCATTGATATTGAGAGGATTGCCATCAACGAAAGAACATTTGACGCAGAGAGACCCTTTTCAATTAAGAGGTGATGTAAGTGATTTCTTTCAGCACTAAAGATTTTTTGTTTCCTACTTAATCGATCAAATATTACATAAATACAGTCACACAAAGGAATAAAAACTAACCATAAGGCATTTACAGGATTAAAGAAGTTGTTCTCAGAAGATGATAAGTAAATGCATGACCATGCTATAAAAAAACCAAGAAAAGATGAACCATTATCCCCAAGAAAGACTCTTCTCTTCACACCAAAAGCACCAAGGTTATACATTAAAAAGCCAAACAATGCTCCAAGGGTGATAATAAATGCGTAATTAATTACATCCAAGCCTGTCAAGATAATGAATCCAACTAGCGCAGAACATATCATTGCTGCACATAAACCATTAAGTCCATCAATCATGTTAAATGCATTGATGATCCCTGTTACGCAAAATATTGTGAAGGGGATTCCCCATGCTCCCAGCTTTATCACTTCCTCGTTTATGGTAATTCCAATTTCATCTATATAAATACCAGTTGCCATTATGAAAAAGAAATTTATAACTATATGAAATAAGATTCTGTATTTAGCAGGTATACCTCTAGCATCATCAAACACAGTAAAAATTTGGAGCGCTAAACCAAATAAAATAAAAAAGAGAATAAAGTTATTTATTTCAAATGAATTGTTTGTATCAAATATAAAACTGTTAGTTGAATAATCAATATTATTCTCATCATCTAGCAAGGTGACCTCGCCATTTCTAATAATATAATTCGAAACTTCGTTTCCGTTTGTTACCCTAAATGTAACCTCATCGATTTTTTTAATCTGAATTGTATTATCTATACCATCAAGCCTAACTTCATAATCCGATGAGATATTATTTTCATTTTCAAAAACTAATAAATCGAAGACAGTTTGTTGATCTGATTCTTCAAGCCGCAAACTTTTTTTATAAACTGTGCGATCAACAGTTTCTGCATTACTTGAAAATAAATCAAAGACCTCTTTTTCAAGTTTGACATCAGCTAAAAATAACAGGCTTAAAAATCCAAGTATCATTGAAAACTGAATGGCAATACCTCCAGTTAATGGGGTAGGGCGATGATGAAACTTTCTGCTTCTATTGGGGATATCTATAAGCCAGTTTTTTTCTCTAGCAATGTTTCTGAGCAATCCATTCAAACTTATTGATCCAAAAATAGTTAAAAGAAAAACAACGACTGCTATACTTATATCCATTCTATATAACTAAAAAAATATTATGAAAAAAAAATTTATCCTTGTCATATTATCCTTTCTTGCCATCAATGCAATCTCCAGCGTTGATAAAATTTTAGAAAATATTTCAGTTGAAAAAGGCTTTGAAATTTCTATTTTTTCAAATACTACCGATGCACCAAGACAAATAACTGAGGGTAACTCTGGTTACATTTTTGTTGGATCTAAAAAGGGAAATGTTTATGCACTTAAAGATCATGATGGTAATGGCAAAGCAGATTTTTCTATGTTGATTGCAAGTGATATGAGCGACTCTTCGGGAGTTGCTTATTACGAAGGATCTCTTTTCATTGCAGAGATAGATAAAGTTTGGAAGATTGAAGACATCGAAGAAAAGCTTGATCGAGGCAGTAGCATTAATGATCTTAAAAAAGTTCTTATTACAGATGATCTGCCCTCAGATACATGGCATGGAAGAAAATGGATTAAGTTTGACCGAGATGGAAGTTTTCTAGTAAATGTTGGGGCTCCATGTAATGTATGCTTAAAAGATGACCCAAGATACGCAACAATTATGCGTTTTAGAGATTCAAATTGGTCAATAGTAGCAAGAGGAGTGAGGAACTCTATTGGCTTTGATTTCAATCCTCAAAATAACAAATTATATTTCACTGATAATGGAAGAGATTGGTTAGGTGATAACTTACCTTCGTGTGAATTAAATGTCCTTTTAGATGATGGAGATTTTTTTGGTTTTCCATACCTGCATGCAAATGATGTTGTTGATCCTGACTTTGGGGAGAGTGATCATGGATATGAAATCAATAAACCTATTTTAGAATTAGGCCCACATGTGGCACCAACTGGGATGGCATTTTATTCGGGTAATCATTTCCCAGAATCATTTAAAAATAATGCATTTATAGCGCTCCATGGTTCTTGGAATAGCTCTAAAAAAGTTGGTTATAAAGTTATAAGAGTTGAGTTTGATGAGAATGGCTTTGTAAGCAATCATAAAGATTTTATAACTGGTTTTCTTTCAGGTGAGCAAGTTATCGGGAGACCTGCTTCACCTTTTGAAATGTCAGATGGGTCATTATTAATCTCAGATGATCATTCAAACTTAATTTACAGAGTTACTTATAAGGGTAAAAGTTAAATGTCCAAATTCTATTTTCTAGCTCATTTGGGCCGTTAAATAATAGAAATGCTTGATCTTAAAAAAAACCTCCAATTTGCCATTGAATCTGCAAAGCTAGCTGGAAATTTTCTGTCAGAAAATTATTCCAAAGAACTTGACGTTGTTATGGATGAAGGCAGAGATATAAAACTCAAGGTTGATCAGGAAGCAGAAAAAATTATTACTAATTTTTTATCAAGTCGTTCAAATATCCCAATCATGGGTGAGGAGTTTGGTGCATCTAAAGAGTTGGAGGGTGATTTTTGGTTAATTGACCCTCTAGATGGAACATCGAATTTTTTTAGAAATATTCCAATTTGTGCTGTGTCAGTAGCTTTAATCCAAAAGAATATTCCTGTAATAGGCGTCATTAATGATTTTTTAAATCAAAAACTTTATTTTGCCACAAAGGGAGGCGGTGCTTTTTGCAATGAAGAAATCATTAAAACATCAAGCGTGACTAAAAAAAATAAAGGCACCTTAGTTACGGGTATACCTGCAAGAGAATCCTACACGGAGGAAGACTTTCGGGACATTATTTCTCAATTCCAGGACTGGAAGAAGGTGAGGATGATTGGATCAGCTACTATAGCAAACATTCTGGTAGCTACTGGCAGTGCAGATATGTATCGCGAAGATGGAATTTTTTTTTGGGATATTGCCGCAGGATCAGTAATTGTTCAAGAGGCTGGAGGGCTAGCAAGGATTTCTAATTTTCAAGATGATTATCGAGTTGATGCAGAATTTACCAATGGAAATTTTTAGATCTTATTACCTTATTTATTTACGAAAACTTACTAAATGAACGGATTGGTATGGCTAAGGTCTGATATCAGGATTGATGACAACCCTGCACTTTCATTTGCTGATAGCGAATGTGACTCTATTATTTGTATTTATTTGCATGCAAAAAAAGAGTGGTCAGATCACAACAATGCAAATGTAAAGCTAGAGTTCATATTACAAAACATAGTTGATCTTTCTAAAAATCTAGACAAATTTAATATTCAATTATGTTCTACAGAATTAGATTCCTTTGAGGTCATACCAGAGTTTATTATTAAGTTATGCAAAGAAAATAATATTAATAAATGCTACTGGAATAATGAGTTTGGTGTTGATGAAAATATTCGAGATAAAAATGTAATCAAGGCCTTAAATGAACACAAAATTGAATTTCAAAATTTTGATGATCAGGTTGTTTTTCAGCCTGGAACGATACTCACAGGTCAGGGCAAACCATTTTCTGTATTCACGCCATTTAAAAAAAAGTGGATTGAATCTTTTTCAATGGATCATTTTGATATAGAAAATAAGCTTACTAAAAAAACAATTCAATCAGATTTATCATTTGGTGACATTAGCTTTACTAGATCTCATCAAGTGAACATGGAGCTTTGGCCCGCTGGAGAGGAGGCAGCTTTACAACGATTGTCATCTTTCTTGGAGGAAAAGGTTTCAAATTACTCCAAGGATAGAAATCATCCAATAATAGATGGTACAAGTAGACTATCTCCTTATTTAGCTATAGGAGCTATTTCATCAAGAAGATGCCTATTAGAAGCTCTAAAGTTAAATAAATTTGAACTTTCTACTGGCAATAAAGGCATAACTAAATGGATAGATGAATTAATTTGGAGAGAATTCTATAAAAATATAATGCATTCTTTCCCAAGAGTTAGCATGAATCAGCCATTCAACCTAGCTACCAAAAAAATTCCTTGGAGATTTAAGCATAATGAATTTGAGGCATGGAAGCTTGGTAAAACAGGTTTTCCCCTTATAGATGCAGCTATGTATCAACTTATTAACGAGGGATGGATGCACAACAGATTAAGGATGGTGGTAGCAATGTTTTTTACAAAGAACTTATTGCATGATTGGCGCCTAGGTGAAGCCTACTTTATGAATAATTTAATTGATGGAGATTTTGCATCTAATAACGGTGGCTGGCAATGGAGCGCATCAACAGGAACAGATGCTGCGCCATATTTTAGAATATTTAACCCAGTAACTCAGTCACAAAATTTTGATCCCGAAGGTAAATTTATAAAGCAACATTTATCTCAACTAAAACCTTTAAGCACCAAGGATATACATTTACCGCCATCAGAAAAATTATTCGATATTGATTATCCAAACCCAATAGTTGATCTTAAAACATCGAGATTAAGAGCCATTGAGGTATTTAAAAATAATAAATAGCAATATATTAATTATTTATTTTCTAAATAAACTATATTAATAATTAAAGCTCTTTATGTATAATCACTAATCTTAAATTGGGAAAAGTCTTATGAAAGAAGAACACAGATTTTATATAAATGGTGAATGGGTTAAATCATCTTCAAGTGAATTAATTGAAATTGAAAATCCATCCTCAGAAGAAATTATAGGAACTATATCTGCAGGCACTCGAGAAGATATTGATTTAGCAGTTGCTTCTGCAAAGAATGCGTTCCAATCTTTTGCCTTTTCGTCTAAAGATGAGAGAGTGGCATTACTTGAAGAAATAATAAAAAACTACGAAGCTTCTTCAGAGGAACTAGCAATGTGTATCTCAGAGGAGATGGGCGCACCGTTGTGGCTTTCACAAGTGGCTCAAGTTGCATCTGGACTTGGCCATTTTAAAGATACTTTAGCAGTTTTAAAGGATTTTGAATTTGAGTCTCAGGAAAATCACTACTTAGTAAGAAAAGAACCGATCGGTGTTGTTGGAATGATTACACCATGGAATTGGCCCATGAATCAAATGTGTACCAAGATTGCATCTGCGCTTGCTGCAGGCTGCACAATGGTACTTAAGCCAAGTGAAATAACCCCTTTTTGTGCTGTTATGCTCACTGAAATTTTAGATAAATCTAATTTACCCAAAGGTGTTTACAATTTAGTACATGGCTATGGTCCAGTAGTTGGAGCAGCCTTATCAGAACACCCTGATGTAGATATGATGCATTTTACTGGTTCAACTAGAGCTGGAGTTGCAGTAGCTCAGGCCTCTGCCCCAACTGTCAAAAGGGTAGCACAAGAGTTAGGTGGAAAATCAGCAAATATAATTCTTGAGGATGCAAATCTTGAAAAAGCAGTTGCTGCAGGTGCTAACCATTGTTTTTTAAATACTGGACAATCATGTAATGCTCCCACAAGAATGCTGGTGCATTCTTCTCAGTATGATGAGGCCGTAGAAATTGCAAAAAATGTAGCTGATTCTATTGTTGTTGGCAAACCAACTGACGAAGGTGTCAGGATAGGCCCAATCTCAAACAGAGTTCAATATGAAAAAGTGAAAAGACTTATTGATATTGGCGTAGAAGAGGGGGCGATACTTGTTTGTGGAGGAACCGACTTGCCTGACGGATTCAATAGTGGATTTTTTATAAGACCAACAATTTTTTCAAATGTTACTAATGATATGACAATTGCTAAAGAGGAAATATTTGGTCCTGTTTTATGTATGCTCTCTTATGAATCTGAAGATGAAGCAGTTTCTATAGCAAACGATACTCCTTATGGATTAGCGGGGTATGTTCAATCGGAGAATTTTGATCATGCAAAAGAAGTTGCAACAAAAATTAGAGCTGGACAGATTTCTATTAACGGCGGGTCAAATGCTGGACCGGCAGCACCATTTGGAGGGTTTAAAACTTCTGGGAATGGAAGAGAGCACGGTAGATTGGGTCTTGTTGAGTGCCTTGAAACCAAAGCAATTATTGGAAATTAATCTAAAAGATCAGGCTGCGCACTTACAATCATATCAAAGAGTGGTTGAAAGCTTGCCCACAAAGCAACGTCATTAGCAATAAATCCTCTGGTTTTAATAGCTACGTCATGAGGAATCAAATTTGGCTCTCCCGCTGCTTCTGCCATCAGTTGAGATTGACAGCATTTTTCCATAGATAAAAAGTACCAAAGAGCGATATCGACAGAGCTACCAGTAGTTAAAATTCCGTGATTCTTAAGGATAATTACTTGTTTATCTCCAAGAGAACTTGCAATTCTGTCACCTTCTTCAGTTTCTTCTACCACACCAGAAAAATGATCGTACATCGCTTGCCTCTCATAAAAAGCACACGAATCTTGAGTGATTGGATCAAGCAACTTACCAAGAGATGAGAATGTTCTTCCATACATTGAGTGTGAATGAGCTGCGGCATTAACATCGGGTCTGGCCTTGTGAAGTCTTGAATGTATTGCAAAGGCTGCAACATTGACGGGCCTTTTACCTTGAACAACTTCACCATCATGATTCACAAGTAATAGATCTGAGATTCTAATTTGACTGAAGTGAACTCCCAAAGGATTCACCCAAAAATGATCACTAAATTCAGGATCTCTAAAAGTAATATGACCAGCAACCCCTTCGTCATAGCCAAAATATGAGAATAACCTAAAGCCAGCGACTAGTTTTTCAAGCTGATTTCTTCTTAACTCAGCCGGAGATTCAAATTCAATCATTTCAAGCCCCTTATCTTTTAAAGGTAACTTTCCTAATTCAGTATCAATTCTTAAAGGTGAAACTTTTGCCATAATTTATTCTCCAGAGTGTAAAATAGTTTAACCAAATCGAGGCGGATATGAAATATAGAATAGAAAAAGACTCTCTTGGTGAAGTTAAAGTGCCATCAACCGCACTTTGGGGCGCTCAAACGCAAAGAGCATTGGATAATTTCCAAATCAGCGGCATTAAGTTTGCATTTCCTTTTGGAAGATCTTTTATCGAAGCGATAGGCATAATCAAGTACGCTGCTGCTAGCTCTAATGCGTCATTAAAATTACTACCATCAAGCAAAGCAAAGCACATAAAATTTGCTGCTAAAGAGATTATTGATGGCAAGCATGATGATCAATTTCCATTAGATATTTTCCAAACAGGCTCGGGAACGAGCACAAATATGAATGCAAATGAAGTCATGGCAACAATTGCATCAAAAAAAGGCAAATCATCAATCCATCCAAATGATGATGTAAACATGAGTCAAAGCAGTAATGACGTTATTCCAACAGCAATTCATATTTCTGCTCTACTTGATGTTGAAAAGCAATTATTACCATCTCTTCAAAGCCTTATAAATCAAATAAAGTCTAAAGAATCTAAAGTAAAGGGCATTGTTAAAACTGGGAGAACTCATCTTATGGATGCTATGCCTATCGAGATGTCTCAAGAGCTATCAGGTTGGTCTACTCAATTAGGCGATCAATATAACCAAATTAAGCTGGCAGCTGAAGGCTTAAAATCATTGCCTCAAGGGGGTACAGCAATAGGAACTGGGATCAATGCACCTAAGAAATTCGGAAATATTTTTGCCAACGAGGTTTCAAAACTAACAAAGATAAAATTTAAGCCATCAAGAAACTATTTTAAATCTCTTAGCAGTCAAGATGCTACTACAAATATGTCCAGTGCAGTAAAGAACTTGGCACTAGTGCTTTTGAAAATCTCAAATGACTTAAGATGGATGAATAGTGGCCCTTTAACTGGTTTAGGAGAAATTGAACTTCAGGCTCTTCAACCTGGAAGTAGCATCATGCCTGGAAAAGTTAATCCTGTTGTATGTGAATCGGTAATGATGGCTTCGGCTGATATATTAGGAAATGATTTGACTGTTTCCTATGCAAATCAAGCTGGAAACTTTCAATTGAATGTTATGTTGCCTGTGATTGCATATAACTTGCTTAAAAGTATTACTCTTGCAGCTAACTCATGTGCTTTATTGTCTTCTAAAGGAATTAAAACCTTTAAGGTTAATAAAAGTAATATCGAAAAACAATTAGCTAAAAATCCTATTTTAGTTACTGCTCTCAATAGAGAAATTGGCTACGAAAAGGCTGCTTTGATTGCTAAAAAAGCCTACAAGGAGAACAGACCTATAATTGATGTTGCACATGAAGAGACAGGCATATCGATTAAAAGATTAAATTCAATACTTGATCCAAAAAAGCTTACCAAAGGTGGCATCTAATTCATGGATCTAACGAAACAAAACTGTGAAGCATGTACCATTGATGCTCCATTAGTAGATGAAAAAAGATTTAACAAACTTTTAAAGGATCTTGATGGTTGGGAAATTATTTTTGGAGACACTAATATACTCTCTAAAACCTATTCATTTAATAGCTACGATGACTCTGTCAAGTTTTCCATGGACATTGCGAAATTAGCTGAAGACGAAGATCACCATCCGGCAATTTTATTAGAATGGGGTTCTGTAAGAGTTCAATGGTGGTCACATAAAATAAAAGGCTTACACATGAATGACTTTATTTGCGCAGCCAAAACTGAATTACTAGCTAAATAACTTCATAAAGTTATTTTTGTTTTTTCTTTTCCCTAAAAGTATAATTCCATATGGAAAAGATCAAATTCAAAGCCCTTACATATGATGATATCTTGCTGTTGCCAAGATACTCTGACTTTGCACCAAAAGAAGCCTCTCTAAGAACAAAACTTACTAGAGAAATATCTCTAAATTTACCAATAATTTCAGCTGCAATGGATACAGTAACTGAATCAAGAATGGCAATTGCTATGGCTGAAAGCGGAGGTATTGGAGTTATTCATAAAAACAATACTATTGAAGATCAAGCAGTTCATGTTCGAACAGTTAAGAAATATGAGAGTGGGATTGTAAAAGATCCGATAACGATTGAGTCAACTCAATCGATCGAAGACCTTGTTAAGCTGACAAGTGAACTCAATATCTCAGGTATGCCAGTTGTTGATGATGGAGTTTTAAAAGGCATCGTTACTTCTAGAGATTTTAGGTATGCAGACAATTTAAATGAATTTGTTAGTTCTATCATGACTCCACTTGATAGATTAATTACTGTTAATGAAGGAACTCATCAAGATGAGGTAAAAAAATTAATGTATCATAACCGCATTGAAAAGGTATTAGTGCTGGATAATGCTGGCAGTCTTTCTGGACTAGTTACCATGAAGGACATAGATAAGTCTGCTGAATTTCCATTAGCAACTAAAGATAGCTCAGGACAATTATTGGTTGCTGCTGCTTTAGGAACGGGTGCCGATACATTGGATAGGGCCGAAGCCCTCAATGAAATGGGCGTAGATGTATTTGTTGTCGATTCAGCTCATGGCCACTCAAAAAATGTTATTGAAACTATCAAACTGCTAAAAAATAACTTTAAAGATGTTCAAGTGATTGCTGGAAATGTTGCAACACCTGATGGTGCAGTTGCTTTGGATGAGGCTGGAGCAGATGCAATCAAGATAGGTATGGGTCCTGGTTCAATATGCACCACTAGAATCATTGCAGGAATGGGTGTCCCTCAAATCACAGCAATATTATCAATTAAAGATGCTATGAAAAATTCAAAAACACCATTAATTGCTGATGGTGGTATTAGATTTTCAGGCGATTTAGCAAAAGCAATAGCTGCTGGCGCATCTTCGGTAATGCTTGGCAGCATGTTGGCAGGAACAGAAGAAGCTCCAGGTGAAATAGAACTTTACCAAGGCAGAAGCTTTAAAACATACAGAGGAATGGGTTCATTAGGCGCAATGTCAGAAAGAAATGATGCAAATAGATATTCTCAAGATGAGGTAGAGGCAGAAAAGCTTGTTCCTGAGGGAGTAGAAGGCAGGGTGCCTTATAAAGGTGTTGTAGTTAAAGTTTTAGATCAGTTTGAGGGTGGGTTGCGTCAAAGCATGGGATACGTAGGATGCAAAACCATAGAATCAATGCAAACTGAAACAGAATTCATCGAGGTAACTAATGCTGGGATGATGGAAAGCCATGTTCACGATGTCATGATTACTAAAGAAGCTCCAAATTATCAAAGAAGCTAGGTTATAAAAAAATAAATTTTGACAAGAAGACTATTGTAAGAAACCACGCTCCTGTGGAGATAGTTTTAAGTTGACCTGAAAAAATTTTTATTACCACATAAGATAAAAATCCCAGCGCTATTCCATTGGCAATCGAAAAGGTTAATGGCATCATCACAATTATTACAAGAGCTGGTAGTAGGTCGCTTAAATCAGACCAATTCAGTTTTTCCATGCTCCTCAGCATCAAGATTGCTACGTAAATCAATGCACCAGATGTTGCATAAGCAGGAATCATCGTAGCAAGTGGAGCAAAAAATATTGCCAAAAGAAACAAAATTCCAACTGTAACTGCAGTTAGACCAGTTCTTCCTCCAGCCTCTATTCCAGCAGAGCTCTCAACGTAACTAGTTACAGGAGAGCATCCAAATAAAGAACCAACAGCACTTGAACTACTATCAGCTTTCAGTGCCTTATCTAAATTATCAATGCCACCATCAGCATTTATAAGTTTGGCTTGGTTAGCAACTCCAACAAGGGTTCCAGCTGTATCGAATAAGTTAACAAAGAGAAAAGACATAATGATGCTGATCATGGCTAAATCAAATGCTTCAGAAATATCAAGTTTCAACAAAACTGGCATTAATGAGGGGGGGGATGAAATGATTCCATTAAATTTAATTAGATTTAGAGCTAAAGCCATTGAAGTCACTAAAAATATTCCTATAACAATGGCGCCAGGTATTTTACGAATAGATAGTACGGCAATCACTAAAAAACTAATCATTGCTAAAAGAGTTTCTGGCTTTGTTAGGTCGCCCATGCTGAGAAGGGTAGCTTCATTTGAAGTAATTATCCCGCCAGTTTTAAGACCAATAATTCCAATGAATAGACCAACACCTGCACCCATCGCAATTCGTAAATTGAAAGGAATACTCTCTAACATCCATTGTCTAAATGGCGTTACACTCATTATAAAAAATAGAATTCCAGCTAAAAATACGGCACCTAAAGCCACTTCCCATGAGTAACCCATCTCACCAACAACTGTATAAGTAAAAAATGCATTTAGACCCATGCCTGGCGCTAAACCAACAGGCCAATTTGCATATACTCCCATTGCAATACAGGCAATAGAGGCAGCAATACATGTTCCAACGAAACTGGCACCAATATCCATGCCACTTGCGGCCATCATTTGTGGATTGACAAAGATAATGTATGCCATTGTTATGAATGTAGTGATGCCCGCAAGAATCTCACTTTTAAAATCAGTATTAAAATTTTTTAATTTGAAGATTTTTTCGAGCATTTTTTCTCTAAAGGTATTTAAAAATTAAGTTTACAACTTATACTGTATTTTTGTTATAGCTTTTAAATGCATTTAACAACCAAAAGTAAATCTCTCATACTTTTCAAGGTTCCAAATTTTTAAAAATTATCTAACAAAAAATGGCATTAATATTGCATAAATATTATACAAGAGCATATTCTTTAAAAAGGGATTAAAAAATTATGAAATCAACAAGTCATCTTAAAAGTATTAAGTATTTCGCACTTCTTTTTGGTTGCATTGGTCTTAGTGCACAAGATAGCTTTATAGAAGAAGTATTTGTAACTGCCGAAAAGAGAAGTGAAAGCTTGCAAGATATATCACAGGCAGTGACGGCAATAAGCGATGAGGATATAGAAAATAAAAACATTACCTCTTTTGTAGATCTAAGTGCAATTGTTCCTGGAGTAACTGTTGCAAAGAATGAAGGTTACAAGACCGTAATTTCTATAAGAGGTGTTGGAAATGAAACCAATCAAAATGCGATTGCAGCTCCTTCAGTTGCTTTCCACATGGACGGTATTTTTATAGCTTCTCCCTTTTCATTACAAACTGATTTTATTGATGTAGAAAGAATTGAGGTCTTAAGAGGCCCTCAAGGAACACTCTTCGGACAGAATTCAACTGGGGGAGTGATAAATGTAATCAGCAAAAAACCATCCATGGAAGGATATTTAGGGAAATCTGATATCACTTTTGGAAATTATGGCCTAACAAAATTTCGCTCATCTAATAATATCGTTTTAGGTAGTTCAACTGCTGCCAGATTTTCAATTTCCACTACAGAAAGAGATGGTTTTAGTGAAAATCTAGTAACTGGACAAGATCTAGATGATGATAGTAACTTGAGCCTTCGTGCGGATTTCCTTACAGAGTTTGGAAATAGTTCTTCGTTAAGATTTTTTGGTCAGTTTTTTGAAGTAGATAGAAATGGTTCTGCAATGAAAGGTATTGATGATCCTTCACCAGACCCAAGGGACTTATCTCAAGACTCTATCTCAAATCATGAGCTAACTTCAAAGATCTTTGCTGCAATTTATGAATCTGATCTTGGTTATGCAAATTTAAAAATTATGGCGAGCATGCAAGAGGATGACATTTCAGTAACCAGAGATAATGATCGTCACAATTTCGGTGATCCCGTTTTAGCAATTCCTGGACTAGGAGACGGAGCAACTTATCAGAGAGCTGAGTTTCGCCCTGAAACCTCTTTAGTCGATACAACAACCTTTGAAATTAATTTAGTTTCTAATGAGCCAGCTATGGGTGGAAAGCTTGATTGGACTATTGGTGCTTTCTATATGGATCATGAGATTGAAAATCATATTCGAGGATATAGAGATAATGATTTAGACGGAGAATTACAATATGTTTGTGGTGAGCCTTTTGCAAGAAATGATTACTGTTTTACAGTTGGTGGTCCGGATCCCTGGTTTTTCTTTGAATTTGACTTTGTAAGTGATGCTTTCCCAAAAAGAGAGTCATTCTCAGTTTATGGAGAAACTACCTACAGCATTTCTGACGAATTTCGTATTCTTAGTGGGCTTCGCTATTCTGATGATGAGGTCGAAAGTTGTGTTAAAAATTTCTTCACAACTGTATGTGACAACTTAAGTGGTAGTTCTGATAAGACAACTGGAAAAATAGCTGCTGAATTTGATCTTGATGATGATACTTTGGCATATCTTGCTTTCTCGGCTGGCTTCAAACCAGGTGGAACAAATCTTACATATGGCTTTGCTGATGATAATGCGCCCCCAATGGTTTTCCCGAATTTTGCGGCTGAAACAGTAGAGTCCATGGAATTTGGTTTAAAAACAGACTTATATGATGGCAGGGCAAGAGCAAATATTGCAATCTTTTCATATGATTATGAAAATCTTCAATTCCAAGCGACAGATCCTGATCCATACCGAGGTGGTGTTGCAAACATTCCAGAATCAGAAATGTCAGGTTTAGAGATTGAATTTACTGGCTTAATTTCTGATTCGCTAACTTTAGACATGAATCTAGCATTTCTTGATTCAGAAGTATCCTCTGATTATGAAGCACTAGATAATGTTGATGCATACCAGTACTTCTTTGGTGAAGAAGATTTGAGATATGGTCTAAGAAAAAATATTAAAGGTAATGAACTTGCAAAAACTCCTGAATTTACAGCTGACATAACAATGACATACGAAACTGTATTATCTTCAGGAACAATGTTTACTGGAATACTTCAATATGTTGAAAGAGGTGAATTCCAACAACGTGTAAATAACAATCCGATAGTAGATGCTATTGATGCTTATGACATTTTGAACCTAACTGCGAGCTTTGATTTTGTTGGCGATAAATGGGGACTAGATTTTATGATCTTGAATGCGACTGATGAAGATGGAGTTAATTCCAGTATGACAGACGTGTTTGGAGTTGCAGCCACCGGTTTAGAATTAATTCCACCAAGACAATATATGCTTAGATTGAGCATGAACTATTAAAAAGTTATTCAGCTCTTCTCTTAAAATTCGTGGTTATCAATATATAATTAGCCATGGAAAAGCATTTTATTAGAGCCGAAGATCTTATTCAGGACTCTTTCAACCTCGCTTTGCAAGTCTATGAGGATGGCTACAGGCCCAACTACATAATTGGTGTTTGGAGAGGCGGAGCGCCAATAGGAATTGCTGTTCAAGAACTTTTTAGTGTTCTAGGCGTTACTTCTGATCACATTGCCATCAGAACGTCTCATTATAAAGCTATCAATCAAAGAGAAACTGAAGTTCAAGTATATGGACTTAACTACATCATTAAGCAAGTGGAATCCGAAGATTCACTCCTTATAGTTGATGATGTCCATGACACCGGCATATCTATTGAAAAGATAATTTCCGACCTTAAGTTCGCTTGTAAAAAAAATACACCTGAAATAAGAGTAGCTACACCATATTTCAAGCCAACAAAAAATAAAACTAAAAGAAAACCAGATTACTACCTTCATGAAACTGATAAATGGTTAGTATTCCCACACGAACTTGAGGGCCTTTCATTAGAGGAAATAGGAGATAATAAACCCGAAGTCTCAAAACTGATTAATAAGTTATCAAAGCTTATAAAATGAGTAGTAATATTTCTTTATCAAAAACAGATCTTGATACTATTTTAGTTTTAGATTTTGGATCTCAATATACTCAATTAATAGCTAGGCGAGTAAGGGAACTCGGAGTATATTCCGAGATATTTCCTTGGGATATTCCAACAGAAAAAATATCCTTACTTAATCCTAAGGGAGTAATTCTTTCTGGTGGCCCAGAATCTGTGACCCAAGAAAATACTCCAAGAATTCCAGAAATTATTTTTAACTTAGGTATTCCTATTCTGGGTATTTGTTATGGAATGCAGACATTGGCTGAGCAAAATGGAGGCAGTGTAAGCACTGCCTCTACGAAAGAGTTTGGTTATGCAGAACTAAAGATTGAGTATCCATCAAAAATCTTTGATGGTCTAGATGTAAGAAATCTAGACGTTTGGATGAGTCACGGAGACCATGTTTCAATCTTGCCTGATGGTTTTATCTTGAGTGCATCAACTCAATCTGCGCCAATTGCTGCAATGGAGCACAAAGATAAGCCTTATTATGCTCTTCAATTCCATCCTGAAGTAACACACACAGATAAGGGTCAAAAAATCATAGAAAACTTCATATTAGATATTTGTAAATCTAATAGAAATTGGAAGTTAGATGACTTAATTGAACACAGAATAAAAGAGATTAAAGCTAAAGTAGGAGATAAAAAAGTTCTTTTGGGATTATCTGGGGGAGTCGATTCATCTGTAACTGCTATGTTGCTAGATAGGGCAATCGGCAAAAACTTAATTTGTATGTTCGTTGATAACGGACTTTTAAGAAAAAATGAAGTTGATGAGGTGGTAGATCTTTTTAAAAATAAAATTGATCTTAACCTTGAGGTTGTGGATGCAAAGAAAACATTTTTTAGACATCTTAAAGGTGTAACTGATCCTGAGCAAAAAAGAAAAGTTATTGGAAGGACCTTTATAGATGTATTTGATAACGAATCAGTAAATCTGCATACCTCTGATGAGATTAATTTTTTAGCACAAGGAACAATTTATCCTGATGTGATTGAATCATCTGAATCTGAATCAAAAGAAGCAAGAATTATTAAGTCCCATCATAACGTTGGTGGCTTGCCAGAAGAAATGAAAATGAGCTTGGTTGAGCCGCTTAGGGATCTATTTAAAGATGAGGTCAGAAAAATGGGTGCCTTATTAGGCTTGCCTGTTGAAATACTTAAAAGACATCCTTTCCCTGGTCCTGGACTTGGGGTAAGAATATTGGGAGAGATAAATCAAGAAAATATTTCTATACTTCAAGAGGCAGACTCAATTTTTATTGATGAATTAAAAAAAGAAGGTCTTTATGATGAAGTAAGCCAAGCATTTTGTGTATACCTGCCAGTCAAATCTGTTGGTGTAGTCGGCGATGAAAGACGTTATGCAGATGTTATAGCTCTAAGGTCTGTAAAAACTGTTGACTTTATGACTGCAGAATGGTCAAAACTACCCCTAGAGTTTTTGGGTAGAGTATCAAATAGGATCGTAAATGAATTAGAGGAAGTAAGCAGGGTAGTTTATGACATCTCAGGCAAACCACCTGCCACTATTGAGTGGGAGTAATGATGCGTACGCTAAAAATCAGCACCTATTTAGCAGCAGATTTAGAGACGGTTAAGAGTTATTTAATGACGCCAGCGCTACTCAATTATGTGGTGGCTGGTTTAATGAAATTCCATCCTATCGAACCAAATTTCTTTCCGTCAAAATGGGTTGAGGGGAAGTTCTCTGTAAAAATGTTCGCATTTCATTTTTTACCCATCGGAAAACAAATTGTAGGTATAGAATTTCCACAAAAATCCGATCATTGGGTTCTCAGAGATAATGGAAGTGGTTCTATAGCAAAAACTTGGGATCATCTAATTTTTTTAGAATCGGAGGGAGGCGGAACTCGATATACAGATGAGGTTTCTATCGATGCTGGTCTTTTCACATTACCAATCTATATCTACGCATTCATTTTTTACTCCTATAGACAAATGCGATGGCGGAAACTAGTAAATCTCAATTTTAGGGAGTTACAAAAGCAGAAATGAAGAACGAAACTTGTAAACTACTTGTAAACTCAGTTTTGCCCCTCGTAAACCCTTGCTACATAAGGCTTTGTAAAAGTGTAACTATTGAGTGGGAATAAAATGGAAGAATCTAATTACAAAGAATGGTCAGTTGATTTTAATGGAAAAATAATCAAAGTATCTAATTGGTGGAATTGGGAGGGGAAGTGTTCCGCAGATTTATATTTAGATAATGAGCACTTACATCAAAACACAGACATATTAGTAAATCCTAACAAAGCAATGCTTTTTAAAAGTGATGTTTCTGATGATATAAAGTCTATTGAAGTTTTTTCAGCAGGGTTTTTCTCAGTCAAATTATCAATAATGGTGAACGGCACTGTGATTCTTCAAGATAAATTAAGTTTACTTGATAGATTTGCTAAATTATTTTTTTCAAAAAAATGAAACAATCAGCCAGATTATCCTTTTACTCGGAGCTAGCTTTTGGCTTTGTTATTTTGCTTTATACACTAGCAAACTTCTTATTAATTTTAGAGTTACCCTCAAATTTGATTGTCGGTTTAGCTGTGTTGCTATCAATTTCATTAATTATTCTAAACACACTTTATAAAGGAGATTTTTATTTAAACTACATTGAAAAAAAAGCAGATCTTGTTTTGCTTGTCTCACTTCCATTAATTTTTTTATTTTTTAATCAGAACTTCGAATCAGAATTTCTTGGTTTTATGTTAGTTGCGTCATTAAGTTATCTAGCAATATTTAACATGCGTAATTCTGATCTTCTATTATTAATATTTAGATGCATTTTTTACATTGTTCTTTTGGGAGTTTTGCTAGGCATCATTGAATACTATTTCTTTGAATCAAGTTATTTTAACGATACTGTTGAATTTTACCCATATAGCGCGAGTGGAACAAAGATTAGCTTTAGTGGCTTTATGTATAACTACAACTCAGTAACCTACTTTGTGATTTGCTATATGGCGCTTCTTTCTTTTCAGAATTCAGATATTAGAGACTATTTTTTACCGATAGTAATTTTATTTTTAATGTTTTCAAAGTTACTGATATTGTTTTTACTTCTTATCGTTTTAATTAAATTTTTCAAAGGAAAAGCAAGAATAGCTCTAAGCTTATTTGCAATAATGTCTTATTTAATTTTGTCGAATGTTGTAATTGTTGAGGAGGGGACTTACCCATATCCGTCTATGTATTTTAGAGAAATATTGACCTCATATATGAGTTGGGATTTAGTATTAAGCCTTCATGGGTGGTTAAAACAACAAGGTCTTCAAGAACTGCTAGTCGGAGCATCAAATTTTATTGAATTTGAAAATAAATATAGTTATCAGCCACACTCGTCATTAATATCATTTGGTTTATTGGGCGGTATTTATTTTCTTTTTTTATTTGTTGGGAACTTAATAATAGTTTCATTAAGAATCTTAAATCAGATAGATATTTCAGATGCCCCGATTTTATATGCAGCATTTTTAGCATTTTTGATTGAATTAATTAATTGGGATTTTTATGATTCTTTCTATTTTTGGATAGTTTTTTTTATATGCTGCAAGAACTTGGTAAAAATTAAATCCAATAATAATTAGTTTTGCAGATCATGATATTATTTAATGAGTAAAAGTATTAATAACATAGAATAGTCAATGTCTTGATCTATAGTCGTTTATTTCCTATCAAGACAGAGAAGCCTATTTTTTTTGTTGCGATTTATTTGATTTTTAAAAGTGAAAATATTTATTTGTACCAACGAAAATCAACTAATTGCAGCACAAGTATCTAAGAACTCAATCCTAAAACGCTCTAGTGTTTCAGAAAAAGATATCAGTATTGTAATGGAGTCCGAAGTTGCTGAACTAAGTAATTTTCACTCAAAACCATACCTAAGGGACGGGAGGAAAATTAATCCTGATATAAATGATATGCAATCTTTTACTCTATTAAGATTTCTAATACCGGAGTTAATGAACTATGAGGGAAAGGCGCTTGTGCTTGATCCAGATATTTTTCTAGTGAAGAATGGTCTAGAAAAACTTGAACATTTAAACTTTGGTAATTCCGCAATATTTGCTCGAAAGGGTTTAAAGAAAGATTCATGGGGATCAAGTGTCCTCTTTCTATCATGCGATAAGCTCAAACATTGGTCACTTAGATCACTTATTAATGAGCTTCATCAATGCAAAATAGATTACAGTGACCTAATTAATCTCAGATATGAAAATTCAGTTAGTCCATTGGAAACAAAGTGGAATGAATTTGATGAGATAAGAAAAGATACCATACTTCTTCATACAACTGAGAGACTTACACAACCATGGAGAGCTGGATTGAAACTTAATTCATCAATAGAACCAATACTTAAATTTATTCCCAGGGCACCGATTTATAAGTTTTTTGGGAAAGATCTAACTGTCGGGCGAGAACATCCAAGCAAGGACGTAACAAAATTTTTTTTCAAGGAGTTATCTGAATGTATTTCAAAAGGAATTATTAAAATGCATGATATTGACAAAGCCATTGCAAAAAATTTTTTAAGACATGACTTGAAAGATCAACTGAAAAATTTTTCTAATTAGTTTATAGGGGTGATTAGTTATTAAGAAATCTTATAAAATTGCAATAGTATCTCAAGCTTTACATCATCTCGAAAAAAGTCTTTTTTTAAAAGAAAATTTTTTTCAAAATGCAGTTATTCTTAATTTTCATCAAAATAAAGACAAGCTTAAATCTTTGCAGGATGATTTTGAAAGTAATTTAATTGAGCACTATCGAAATTTTGATCAACTTGACTTTAGGCGTTTTAGAGAAGTAGAAATATTTATATTTTTTTCCTTCTCTCCTACTTTTCCTCTTTTAAAAATATATAAAAAAATAAAGGAAAGTAATAAAAAAATTATCTTAATTCAGGATAATCATCAGTTTTCAGTACATAAAGGCTCTGTAAATTCAATTATTTTGCGCCCAGACCTAGTAATTACAGCATCTGATTCAGAAAGAAAATATCTTATAGAAAACTTGGGCCTTCGTAACAATTGTATTTCGTCTCAAGGATGGTTATTTCAGAATAATAAAAGTATCTCCAATGAAAAACCTATAAGTTTAAATAAAAAAATATTGATAGCTTTTGCCGCACCACCTTCTATTACCCCTCTTTCAGAGGAGACGTACTTGTTAAGGAAAGAGATTATTCTTTGGGTAACTAAAAATTTTCCTACATGTAATTTATTGATAAAGCTTCATCCCCATGAGGATCAAGGCAGCTTTAGAAAATTTATTAAGAGATATACCTTGAACCACATATTGCTTTCATCACAAAGCTCTATAAAAGAAGCAATCTCAGGTTCTGAAATAGTTATTTGTTCAAATGAATCTCAAATAGCACTTGATGTAATTTCAACTGATATAAGCAAAAGATTAATCATTTACCGTTTTAAAAAGAATAATTTCTTGTCAAATGAAATATCAGCTGAGCCAAAGTCTCTATTTAAAAATTCTGATTTTGAAATTTCTGAATTAGGAATTCAAGAAAAAAATAATATTGCCGAGAATTATTTAAGTCTTGACCATAGCGCTGAAGATATTATTAAAGACAGGTTAGATAAGCTTTATCTTCAAGAAAATAATATGCATGCAAATGTTGATATTTTTCTATGGTTATTTATTTATGGCAAAAATAATGATCTTATTAATTTTTTGCAATCCAATAAATCAGATAATTATAGAAATCTACATAATCTAATTCTGAATAAAAGCTTTAATTTAGAGCAATTGAATGATGATTTTCAGGATACATGGATAAGAGATCCTTTGTGCATAATTTTAATAAGACATTATTTACATAAAAAAGTTATTGATAAAGCGAGTGTTGAGATTATTACCAAAGACTTTTTTAGTATATATATTTTCCAATTCTTCTTTAGAGATTTTATTAGATTTTATAACTTAATAAATGCAAAAGGACTTTCGCGATTATTTGAAAAAAAATACCATAATCTTGTAAATAAAATTGAAGACCTATATATCAATAAGTTCAGACCTTTTAGAATATTTTTTTCAGTACTAAAAATAATATATTCACTAAAGATAAAAATCTTATCTGCATTTATCTTTAGACTTTCTGACGCAATTCTAAGATTTAAGTAAAAAAGAACTAAAGATATAATTAATTAATTTAGATTATGGCTTTAATATGATCAGAGGATATTTATAACCTAAATTTGTATTTTATGTTTTATTACTCATCTTTAAAAAAAATCCTTCGCGAAGAATTTAATCAGATTTACATTATTTCATTTTTTGTATTTTTGTCCGCTTTATTAGAACTAATATCACTTTTAATGATTAGTTACATCATTGCAAATGCAGGACAACTAAATGAAGTTCTAAATTCTCTAAATAATTTTATTCAAATTTTTAATGATAATTTCTTGATAGAGAACCTTGCATCAATATTAATTTTCGTTCTTTCTTATATCTTATTGTCGGTAGTTTTCTATTTAATTATTATTAGATATTCTAGTTTCAAGGTTCATGGGTTGGTAAGTAATGTAAGAACTAGAATTATTCATAAACTTCTTGATATGAATTATTTCGTAGATGGCAACCAAAAGAAATCTAAAATTATTTCGAACATTATTTTTGATTCCTCTCAGTTTGGAGCAAGCTTAATCGACCTTGTCCATTTAATTAGCAGGCTTTGTCTCACTTTAATTATTTTTATATGGCTTTTATTTGTAAATGTGGTTGTTACTCTATCCATGATTTCCATTTTAATGATTCTTTACCTTGCAATTCACTTCATCATCACACCCAAGATTAGACGTTCTGCTAACAACATTGCAGTTTTTAATGAATTATTGATAAAAGAACTTTCTAATTTTTTTGGATATATTCGAGAGATAATTTTTTACAACATACAGGATAAAGTTATCAATCAGTTAAGTGGTACAAATAATAATATTGCTGCTTCAACGGGGTCCAAGTCATTTCTAGTGAATATGCCTAGATTTCTAGTTGACTCACTAATACTAATATTACTTGCTTCTTTTGTTTTAGTGGCTAATTCATATCAACAAGACTTTGTAGGATTTTATAGCTTACTAGCAACATATGGAATTGCAGCTATAAAACTTTTGCCCGCTGTTCAAAATATTTTCTACTATACTCAGCAATTATTATCTAGAAAACCAAATATGGTAAATCTAAATAATTTTTTTGATTCAAAAGAGGATCATCAAAAAAATACAGAACTCATAGAGAGTTTGATCCCTGATCTAAAAGAAAAAATTAAACTATCCAACATTTCGTATCAATCAAATACTAATGATTCAATTCTGGAAAACATTTCACTTGAAATAAATTTTTCAGATAAGTTAGCTATTGTCGGTCCATCTGGATCTGGTAAATCATTTTTAATGAATACAATTATCGGTCTTAGCAGTCCAACCAGTGGATCACTGGAAATCGATGGAATCAGAATTGACGATAGTAATGTTAATTCCTATCGAGACAAGATTTCCTACATACCACAAAAAATTTTCCTTAGCGAAGGAACAATTAAAGATAATGTACTTTTATTTAGTAAAGAAAATTTTAAGGAGTCTAGATATAAAGACGCTCTAAAGCAGTCCGGTATGGAATTTATTCTCAATAACAGTGAGCAGAATGATGAAACTACTATATCAGATCAAAGCCATAACCTTTCAGGTGGCGAAAAACAGTGTTTAGGGTATGCAAGAGCGCTTTATGAGAGAAGAAATATTATAGCCCTTGATGAAGCTACTTCATCTATGGATTTTAATCTAGCCAGCCAAGTGATCTCTTCAATTTTAAAAGAATGGAAAACGGTAATATGCATTACTCATCAATCATATCTTCTTCGTAATTTTGAAAAAATAATCGTCATGGATGATGGAAAAATCCAAGATTTGGGTAGTTACGAGGATCTACTTCTAAGAAATGAGTATTTCAAAAATCTATGTTCTAATGAATAAATTTTTTTAAAGACAAGCCTATTTTTACTATGAGATTAATTATCATAGTATTATGTATTATTTAAATTTTGCAAAAATAATTTCAAATTGAAGACTCTTATAAAAGGTGATCTAACATACTCTAAAGGTAAGCTTCTTTCAGTCCTAATTAACCGTATTAACCACAAATATGCTTCATTGCATATTAATAAGTTTCCACAGTTAGCAATTTTTTCATTTGATCATATCGGTATGCACATAAATTTATATGGAAGGTATGAAAGAGAATTTTTAGACTTAGTAAGTGAATTAATATCTAAAAAAATCCCAAATGCATGCTCAATAAGTGCAGTAGATATCGGAGCCAATATCGGAAACCATAGTGTGTTTTTTGCTAATCATTTTAAGAATGTATTTTCTTTTGAGCCGAATCCAATAACTTACGAAGTTCTGAAAATTAATTCAAAATATGCAGCATCAAAAAAAAATATCCATTCTTACTGTTTGGGATTAAGTGATAGAAATGCTGAGCTTCATTTCGAAGTAAATTCATCAAACATTGGTGGCTCAAGGATTATTCAAGAAAAAAATAAATTAGATTCAAATAACTTTATAGAAATTTTGGTGAAAAGAGCTGATGAACTTGATGCTCTTAAAGAAGCAAACATAGGCTTAATAAAAATTGATGTAGAAGGTCACGAAATCAATGCTCTAAAAGGAGCCCATGAAATCATAATTAAAAATAAGCCCATAATCATATTTGAGCAACATGCAAGCGAAATCTATGATGGAACCTCAGAGGTAATATCATATCTAGAATCTTTGGGTTATGATTTTTTTGAAATAAAAAAGCGCTTTGATTTCGGAGAAGGTTTTTTAAATAGGTTTGCAAGATTATTACTAACAAAAATTTTTGGTTCGAGACTGAGTTTAGTTAAAGCGGATAAGTTCAAAGAGAAATACTACGACATGATTGTAGCCATTAATGAATGATGGCTAGTTTTTTATACTGATTTACTTTTTATAACATATGCATACCCAAAATGGCTCAGCATTTGAAAATTTAATATTTTCAAAGCCAGCCTCCTCAAGCATTTTATGTATATCTTTTCTGCTATATCTTTTTTCTAATCTTGTTCCAAACCTATCAAGGGAGTCCGTAGCCAAAAAGGTGAAAGCCTTATTTCTATAATCTGAAAGAGGGATATATCTAGGGTCGATACCCAATTTTTCAAAAAGTAATGCTAAACGAGAAAGGGGATAATATATAAATATTGCTATCAAATAAGTTATAAATTTTTTTATAGGTGATGGCATTCTTGAGATGACTAACCGTATGATATTTGAAAACCACCATATAGTCTTAAATATCAGTGATCGATTTTCAAAATTATAATAAAGGTATAGGAGGAAAGGAGCACCATGTTTAAGTATTTTATTACAGCATTTCAAACCCTCCAAAGTGTCAGGAACATGATGCAATACCCCAAGACAATACCCAAAATCTTGCGAGCTTGGCTCTAAAATATCATCACTCACTGATGCATTATGAAACGCAACATTATTAAATTCAGATAAGTTATCTTTTGCCACATTCAAAGCTTTAATGCTTGGGTCAATGCAATTAAGGAAACCAACTCTTGGTGCGGAAAAAACAGCCCATCTACCACTTCCGCAACCCATATCAAAACCAACTGAATTACTATTTAGTTTTTCGAATGGAAATATTGAGAAATATTGATCCCAGGCCATTTTTAGATCAACTTTGGAAATATTACTTTGTCTAAATCTATCCCATTCTTCACCAAAATCTTCAACTACTTTTTTATCAATATTTTTCATAGCTTATATGCGTATAGGATTTTTTGTGATTTTAACCTAATTTTTAGAAATAGACTTGCTACATTTTTAGAGCTATGAAGTAAGAATATCAAGAATTATCTTTTTAATGAGGAAAATCTTTACCAAGCTTTTGATGAAAACCCCTATTTATACTTTTAAAGAATATTTTTTTATTTTTACCAATAATCAACGAAAAAGCATAAAGCAAACCGTTAGCTCGAGAAACTCTTAATAATATTACCAAGGGTCCCAGTATTGAACGCAGCAGAGGTTTGTCATAATGCTTCCTATAATTAATAAGATTATTTTTCATGTTGTAATAAATTCTTAGTAATGAATACTCTCTTTCCATAACATTAGGATGAAAATGTTTGGCCATTGGAGTAGAAGCAACAATGCCATCGGATAGAAGTCTAAAATTAAAATCAACTTCATCACCATACATAAAATATCCAATATCTACGTTGCCAATTCTTTTAATCGATTCTACCCTTATAAGAGCGCCATTAAATAAATGAGCATATGGATAATAGAAATTATCACTTAAAGGTAAAGCATTAATTGAATTATATTTCTTCCAAAATTTAAGCGTATTTGGAACTCCATTTTTTTTTATTAACGGGTATGGAAAAACAAATTGATTATGATTATTTTCATCAACTATTACTGATGATAAGCATGAAAATTTATCTTCAAATTGATTGCATAGAACATTTAAAGCATTTTTATCTGGATAACCATCATCATCCATAAGCCATATAAAATCATAGTCCTTTTCCAGACAAAAGGTTATTGCTGAATTCCATCCACCAGCTGAACCAAGATTCTCCTGTTCAATTTTTTCAACAGGATATCTATCTAAAACCATATTAGTATCATCTGTACAACCATTATTTATTACTAGAATTTGATCAGGTAACCTTGTTTGATCAAGAATTTTATTTAAGCATCTATCCAATAGAACAGCGCGATTATGAGTTACAACTGCTGCAAGCACTTTCATAATTAGACTATAACGGAAAAAACAAATCTAAGCATAAAGCTTATTATAAAAATGCAATTTATAATCCAATTTAGGCATATTTATAAAAGATGATATGTATCTATCATTGAACTATAATGCGCAAAATGCCCAGGTGGTGGAATTGGTAGACACAAGGGATTTAAAATCCCTCGAAGGCAACTTCGTGCCGGTTCAAGTCCGGCTCTGGGCACCATTTATCTAATTAAGAATATAATTCTTAAATGTATAAAGAAAATTTTATGATCGCTGCATTAAGAGAAGCTCAAAATGCAGCTTTGAATAATGAAGTTCCAGTTGGAAGCATCATTACACTGGATGATGAAATCATTGCTGTTGGCAGCAATAAATGTATCTCAAAAAACTCTCCTATTCGTCACGCAGAAATAGAAGCAATTGAATATGCTTGTAGTATTCTTAGTAACTATAGGTTACCAAATACAAGCATGTACGTAACTTTGGAGCCTTGTCATATGTGCTGTATGGCGATCGTCAATGCAAGGATAGATAATCTTTTCTTTGGGGCGAAAGAACCAAAAACAGGGGCTGTTGTTTCAGTTGATAATTTCTTTAAGAGTAATTTTCTTAATCATAAAGTGTCTTTCTCTGGAGGCTATATGGAAAAAGAATCAGAACTGTTACTTAAGAATTTTTTTGCAAGTAAAAGGTGAGGCTCGTTAGGTCAAAGTCACCCAAATTGGGCAATGGTCGGATGGTTTCTCCATTGCGCGGGCATCATAATCAATCCCTGTTGATTTTATTGAACCATATAGTTTTTCTGAAACCATAATATGATCTATTCTGAGACCTCTTTTAGGATTATCATCAAACATCCTAGACCTATAATCAAACCAAGAAAATATTGAATCTTCATTTGGATTTTGTTGCCTCCAACTGTCAATAAAGCCAAGATCTTTAATTGAATTCCACATTTCAATTTCTTCAGGCAAAAAAGCACACTTACCATCACGTAGCCATCTTTTAGCATTTACCTCGCCAATTCCAATATCATTCTTGGATGGTGCTACATTAAAATCTCCCATCACAATTATATTAGACGTGGATCGCTGTAATTTTTTAATGTGATCTTTTAAATCTTTATAGTACTTAATTTTTTTAGGAAACTTTGTTTCATGATTTCTATTTTCACCCTGAGGGAAATAACCATTTAATATGTATATATCATTTTTTTTAAACTTATATCTTCCTTGAATAAATCTCTTTTGATCTTCAGCAGTATCTTTTAAAAATCCTTTCGAAACCTCAATTGGTTTTTTTTTGCTTAGTAATGCCACACCATAATGACCCTTTTGTCCCCAATATTCACAGTGATAGCCAATTTCATTTATTAACTCAACAGGAAATTCATCATCATGTACTTTTGTTTCTTGAAGTCCAATCACGTCAGGATCAAGATGATCACGGATGTATTCAAGCTGATGAGGTCTAGCCCTAACACTATTAATGTTAAAAGATATAATTTTCATTAATTTTGATTAGCTGCAATTAATTGAGAGCTAAATTTTAAGTAATCAATAATAATATTTTTTGACTCATTAAGAAGAAAATCGTTCTCTAAAGATATTTCTTCAGAATCAATTTCTTCTCTAAATGCTTCCATATCATCATAAGTATTAAATACTTCAATATTTAAGAGATTTCTGCGAGAATTCTCAGTATTTAGAATCCATAATCTCCTGTCTAGCTTATCTTTTTTTCTTTCATTAATATTTAAAGAAAGTTCCTTTTTATTTTTGCGTTGATCATATTTTTCACGAACTTTTAGAATATATTGCATGTTAGGATCGTTAGTAAGCCTATCAATATGATTTTTAGATGCTCGCTGAATAGCTGTATCATCAAGATTATAAATTCTATGCCTGATCGGTCTAATCGTATCCCATGGAAGTGATTCATCTAATGAGCTTTCACCAGTTTCTTCAATATCCCATGAAGACGGTAGTACTATATCTGGTTCAATACCCTTTGCTTGAGTGCTTGAACCGCTGACCCTATAAAATTTTGATTCAGTAATTTTAATTTGACCTGAACTAAGATCATCAAGACGCTGCACCGTTCCTTTTCCAAATGTTCTATGGCCAATTACAATACCTCTTTTATAATCTTGAATTGCTCCAGCAAAAATTTCTGAGGCTGAGGCTGAATATCTATCTACTAAAACTGCCATAGGTTTTTTCCAGATTTGCTTAGCTCTTCCATCTCCCCAAGGCCTGATATTTCCAGAACTCTCTTTCACTTGAACAGTTGCTCCAGATGCAACAAACAAACCAGTTAATTTATTTGCTTCATATAATGAGCCACCAGAGTTACCTCTTAGATCAACTAATACTGCATCTACATTATTTTTATTAAATGACTTGAGAATATCTTCAACATCTCTTGAGCTACTTCTAAAATTAGGATCTCTTTCTCTCCAGGCATTAAAGTCTATATAAAATGCTGGTAACTCGATTATTCCAACTCTATAATTTCTTGAGTCTGAATCTATGCTAATTATTTTGCTTTTTGCAGCCTGTTCCTCTAGTTGAACTTCTTCTCTTACAAGCGTTACAAACTTTCTTTCTGAGGACTCAAGAGATTTTGACGGCATAATTTCAAGCTCTACTTCAGTACCTGCATCTCCACGAATTAGTTTTACAATCTCATCTATTCTCCAACCAACCACATCTGTGCTTTTTTCTTCATATGCCTGTCTTATGGAAACTATTCTGTCATCAGGAGATAGCTGATTTGATTTGGCGGCAGGTCCACCAGGAACCAAACTTACAACTTTTGCATAATCGTCTTCAATCCCTAATAGTGCACCAATACCTTCAAGACTTAAGCTCATTTGCATGTCAAAATCTTCTGCAGATTTTGGCGATAAATAGGCTGAGTGAGGGTCAAATTGGCTCGTGAAATTATTCATAATAATGGAAAAATAGTCCTCATTAGTTCGCTGCATAATTCTTCTTATTCTTCGCTCATACCTATCAATAAGTGTTTGCTTGATATCAGTTTCATCAGATAAATCTTCATCAAGGATTTCATTCAATAAATCATTCTTTGTGAGAAGGAACCATTCTTTTCGCAATTCTGCAAATGAAGATTTCCACTTATTATCATCAGAATAAACGTCTATATATTCAGATTTTGAAAAATCAAAATCAAAATCTTTAAGGATTTCAATTTGGTATGAAGTAGCCTCTATAAGTCGATTAAAATACTGATTTAATATCTTAAAGCTATTATTAAGATCAAAAATATCATCATTAAGATTATTTCCATATTGCTCAAATTCCAATTTTGTAAAATACACTTTCGATGGATCTAGGCTTTCAATTAGCTTTTCATGAAAAATATTATTTATTTCTTCAATATTATTTACTTTAAAAAAGTGGTCTTCTTTAACTTTTTTGATAATTTCTTTTTGTATTTTTTGGTTTTTAAGTGTTGGTTTGATGTCTAAATTCACATCTGCTGCAAGCACAAAACCTGTGCAAATAGCACATAAAAATAAATTTAAACTTCTAAAAAATATCATTTGGAATAAACTTATAAAGATGAGTAGTAACTATATCGAATTCTACTTCGATTGTTCAAGTCCTTGGACATATTTAGGCTTTGTTGGAATCAATGAGATATCTTCGAAGTACAACATTGAGATTAAATTTTTACCAATTCTTGTAGGAGGAGTCTTTAATTCAGTAAATGATGATATATATAAATTCAGAGCAAAGCCCAACCCACTAAAATCTAATTACTATAATCAAGATTTAAAATTGTGGGCAAAAGTGAGGAATTTACAAATTAACTGGCCATCTATTTTTCCTATTAACTCTGTAAAGGCTATGCGTGGCGCATTATTTTTTAATGAGCAAGAGCAAATCTCAGATTATGCTCTCAAAATCTTTAAAGCTTATTGGACAGATGGAAAAGATATTTCCAAAGATAATGTAATTTCAGAAATATGTGAGGATTTAAATATAGATTCCAATGCTTTCATAAATTTTATAAATCAAGAGACCACGAAAAGCGCATTAAAGGAAAATACTCAGGAGTTAATTGATAGAGGTGGCTTTGGATCACCAACATATTTTTTTAAGGACTCTATGTTTTTTGGCAATGATAGGATCCAATTACTTGAGGAGCAACTAAAGATTAGTTGAGTTGTAGTAATGCTGCCTCTTCACGAACACGTTCAGGTGTGCCCAATAATTGCCTATTTAGGCCAATTCTTTTGAACCAATAATGTAGTCCTAATAGGTCTGTAAAACCCATTCCTCCATGAACTTCAGTTGACTTTTTTGCCACTTCTTTAGTTACATCACTCAAATGGGACTTAGCCTGGCATGCCATTAGCCTCGCTTCATTAGGCATATGTTTTTGCGCATGAGCGGCATGCCATACCAAGGCGTAGCAGGGCTCTAATTCAGCAACCATCTCCGCACACATATGCTTTACAGCTTGAAAAGAACCAATAGCTCTACCAAATTGTTTTCTTTCTTTTGCATAATCAACAGCTTTATTAATCATGTTTTGAGCCGCTCCAAGAGAGTCAGCTGCAAGCATTATTCGTCCTGCATCAATTACCTTTTCTGCAGTATTTTTTGAATTTTTTGTTTGCTCTAAGATTTCAAAATCAACATTTTTTAATATCAATTCACAGACATTTCTAGTTCTATCGATTGTTTTTAATTCAACTAAATCTATTCCATTTGCTTGTGCATCAATGATACCGATGCATCCATTTATATCTGAGATCAAAAAATGAGTTGCATATTCATAATCCAATACAAAAAGCGATCTGCCTGAAATTTTATTTCCTTTTATTTGGATTTCTGAGTCATCTCTTGCTCCAGTGAGAGCTGAAAATCCAACTCCAAATTTAACTTCATTAGATGCAACTTTGGTCAAGTAATTTTGCTTTTGTTTATCTGATCCACCATCAATAATAGCTATTGGTGCCATAACATACGATCCTATGAAAGGAGTTGCTCCTGCCCCATATCCCAATGATTCTGATATTGCCGCTGCAAACAATATGTCTAATCCAAGCCCTCCAAATTCCTCAGGGACCAAAAGACCATTAATACCTAAATTAACAATCCCATCATGGATATCTTTTGCAAATGTTCGATCATCAGCTGCAATTTTTCTAAGGATGTCTACTGATGAATTCTCCTCTAGAAACTTTTTAATATTATCTTGAAAGAAAATTTGATCCTCTGATAATCCAAAATACATTTTTTATTGAGCTCCTTGAACTTTAGGTTCCTTTGGGAGCCCAAGTCCGCGTTCAGAAATAATATTTTTTTGTATTTGACTGGTGCCACCCCCAATAATTAATCCTAGGAAATACATATAAATAAATTGCCATGAACCTTTATCACGAAGGTGGGGACTATCCTCATACAACACTCCAATCTCACCCATAACATCAATCGCCAAACCCTCTAGTTCGTGCCTTAACTCAGTACCAACTAATTTTTGAATCATTTTGCCAACTTTGACATCTTGACCGGGGTTCAATTTGGCTGACAATAATCTAAGAGCATGAGACTGGGAAGCCATAACTTTCCCCTGGATCTTCATAAGCCTATCCCTATAAATCGAATGTTCAATCAGTGGTTTGCCATCAAGCTTTTCTTGTTTCATTAAATCAATGAGCATGTTTAGTCTGTTCATAATTGCATCAGGCGGTGCCAAGGATCCTCGCTCATGACCAAGTGTTGCATTTGCAACCGCCCAACCTTCACCTCGTTTACCAACAATATTTGTTTCAGGAATTTTTACATCGGTAAAAAATACCTCATTAAATCCTGCTTTCATTGTCATATCTACTAACGGTCTCACTTCGATACCCTCTGAATCCATTGGAATTAATAAATAGCTTATACCTGCATGTTTTTGAGCTTCAGGTTCTGTTCTCACTAAGCAAAACATCATTTGTGAATATTGGGCTGTTGAGGTCCAAATCTTTTGCCCATTAATGACCCATTCACCATCAATTAATTCACCTTTTGTTTGCAATGCTGCAAGATCACTGCCCGCATTTGGTTCTGAGTAGCCCTGACACCAAATCATCTCACCATGTAGCGTTGGTTTTATGTATTTCTCTTTTTGTTCCTGCGTACCCATTTCAAGCAGGGTAGGGACTAACATATCTATCCCTTGACCCCCCATTGGAGCAGGTGTTTTTGCTTTAGAGAACTCAGTTGCAATTATTCTACTTTTTAGAATATCTGGCTCACCGCCATATCCCCCATATTCTTTCGGAACTGCTCTTGCAAAATAACCTTGTTCGATAAGAATTTTTTGCCACTCACTCCTGGTGACTTGTATCTTTTTTTTCTTACTGCTTGAGCTTGCAAGAGGATTCTTGCTTGCATCTGTAAAAGTAACACCATCATATTTTTTACAAAAAGCCTTTACTTCTTTTTCAAAATCTAAATATTCTTTACTGTAGTGTAAGTCCATTTTTTCCCTATAAAATTATTTCCAATTAGGAGGTCTCTTTTCTAAGAATGCTGTTATACCTTCTTTTGCATCTTCGCTTTTTAGGCATTTTGCCAATTCATCTTTTAAAAAAGGAATTGCTTCATCAAAGTTTAAATCATCTTGAGCATTGTAAGCAGCTAGACCTTGCCTCATGGTGGTAGGTGCTAGGCTCGCTAGTTCATTAGCAATGCCATCAACCATGCTGTCAAGATCTTCAGCCTTTACTACATTGTTAATTAATCCATATTCTTGTGCCGTTTCGGCATCAATAGCATTGCCTCGCATAATGAAGTCTAGTCCTTGCCTTTTAGGCATTAATCTAAATAATCCTGCCATGACCATGAAAGGCCATATCCCTCTTTTTATTTCAGGTGCTGAAAATTTAGCTTCTGTAACAGCAACCGCATGAGTTGAGTTAGTAACCATTAATAATGCTCCTGCTAAAACGCTGCCTTGAATTTTACAAATAACTGGTTTGTTGAGTTTCCTGATTCGAATGCTAATGTCCTCAGTGCCTCCACCAACCTTAGGAACACTTGATTGTTCTGATTCTTCTTTTCCTGACATACTTCTAAGGTCACCGCCAGCACAAAAAATATCTCCAGCTGCTTCAATTACAACAACTCTTATATTTTGATTCTGATCTGCATAAGTTAGGCAGTAAATTAATTCATTCGCCATCATGTCATTGATGGCATTTTTTCTTTCTGGTCTGTTTAATTTGAGAGTTAAGATATGATCATTTTCATTAACTATTAAAGCCCCAAACTTTAATCCATTCAGTGACAAAGATTCTTTATCCATATTCATTTGAAGTCTCCAAGAGAGAAGAGGGGATATTTGCTTTTTTTGCTCTAAAGTATTCACCTAAAGATTTTGCCTGAGCATCTTTTCTTGAATTAGATGAAACACCATCCTCTAGAATATCGTGAATATAAAAATTAAGAGAAAGGATGTTTGGAAGATCAAATCTCTCTATTTTAAATCCCTTTAGATCAGGCATTAATTCTTTAAGCTTTTTAATTGTTAAAAATGAACTCAAAAATGCAAACGCATCTAAATCTTTTGCCCACACTCCTAAATTTGCACAACCACCCTTATCCCCTGATCTTGCCCCAAACAAAGTCCCTAGAGGGACATGGCTTGTTTCACCTTTTGGAGCATCTGGTATTTTTACAGGCTCTATTTGATAATAAATTTCTTCAAAATTTAACTGACTTGTTGGCTTAAGTTCTTTCGACTTACCATTGAAATGGACCACTTCATTGATATGCTTTGAATCTACTAATGCTGGCCAATAAATGAGTACCGGGCCACTAGATTTAACACCACCACCAGCAAAAAAGCCGGGATAGTTTGATAATGCTAGTTCAATAATCTTTGCACTAAAAAGTCTGCCAACAAGTTCTTTATCTTTTGATTTTACATTTATTCTTAGAGCAGCCATTGCTTCTTCATTAGTGTTAGGGTCATCTTTATCATTCCTATCAAGATGAATTGAAACCTCATCAAATTGTTCTTTTCCCCCTACAGAGTTAAATAAAGTATTTGTAAATATTTTAGCTTTCTCCTCAATATCCAATCCTGTCAAAACTAGCTCCATACCATTTCTATAACCCCCGGCAAGATTAATGCATACTTTATGTTTTGCTGGAGGTGAGCTTCCCCTGCAACCCGAAACAAATACTTTATCTTTTTCGGCTTGTTCAATTTTTAAAGTATCAAAATGCGCAACAACATCAGGATTTATATAAGCAGGAGCAGAAATCTCATACAACAATTGTGCCGTTACTGTTCCTGTTGATACGAGCCCTCCTGTTCCAGGATGCTTCGTGATATAAAAGCTACCGTCCTCCAGAATTTCTGCGATTGGATAGCCTACGTTATCAAAGCTCGGAACTTCTTTAAAAAAAGCATAATTACCACCTGTGGCCTGGCAGCCACATTCAATAATATGACCAGCAGCTAATGCACCTGCTAATTTGTCATAATCGTTACGCTCCCAACCAAATTTCCATGCAGCCGGACCTATTACTACTGCAGCGTCAGTTACTCTTGGGCAAACAACTATGTCTGCTCCTAGATCTAAAGCCTCCTTGATACCCCAGGCTCCTAGATAAGCATTTGCTGTGAGAGTATGACAGTCAGATTCTTGAAGAGGCGTACCTTTATCAATGTTATTAAAAGGTTCATTTAATTGAATCAAATCATCCATTCGTGGCATCAAGTCATCACCGGTAATGTAGGCTACTTTGAGATCAATTTTTAATTCAGCAAGAATCTTTTCAATTTCATTTGCCATTGATTGTGGATTTAAACCCCCTGCATTGGTAACTACTTTAATGTCCTTCGATTTACACGTGTGCGCAATTTCTTTTATTTGTTTTAAAAAAGTTCCTACATAACCTTTATCTTCACCTCTTTGCATTCTTTGATTGAAAAGAATTGTCATTGTCAGTTCTGCTAAATAATCTCCAGTAAGAACATCTATAGGGCCACCCTCAACCATTTCTTTGGCTGCAGATAACTTATCTCCATAATAACCACTGCAATTAGCTATTCGTATAAGATCAGTCATGATGCTTCTCTATTAAACCAGATAAAATTAAATCAGATAAAAAATTTGATGCATCTTCTGGTGAAGCCAATGACGGCTTAGAGTGAATTTTTTTATTTTGAAAGTATCTGCCTAAACCTCCCAAGGCCAAAGCTGCTGCTTCGGTATCGATATTAGCAATTTCATTAGCATGAACAGCATCATCCAAAAGGCTCTTAATAAAATTTGTAATGTAATTTTCATGAAAATCTATCATTTCGTTGGTTGAATGTTTTTTGCTCAAAGATAAAGTAAATTTTTCAAATCTTGGACCCACAGCCTGATTAACAGTATTCAAGTAGACACGCAATTTTTCTATGGGAGAATCTAGTGTTTGAATTTTTTCCATAGCAATTTTGCCATGCCTGGTTAAAACATTATTAATGGTTAAATTTATCAGCTCATCCTTACTCGGCGCAATTTCATACAGAGTTCTCAGGGATACCTTAAGCATTGACGCTAAATCGGCCATTGTTTTATATGACTTACCCTCATCAATTATCTTTTCAAGCCGATCCATGACTTCATGATGACGATGGTTTAAAGTACTTGCTTCTTTTAGGAGAGCTTTATTCATCAATTACCAATAGTGATTCACCGTTTTCAACCTGCTGACCTTTTTTAACCATAATCTTTGAAATTTTGCCTGCATTTGGTGACTTGATCGTTTGCTCCATCTTCATAGCTTCAATAATCATTAATGATTGTCCAGCTTTAACTTTTTGATCTTTTTTTATAAGAACCTCTGAAATTTTGCCTGGCATCGGAGCCAACAAGCCACCTTCAATGGATGAAGTACTTGGATCATCGAATCTTGGTAAAACTTTTAGTTGGATATCATTAAATGAGTCAAAAACGAATAACCTATCTTCGTCCCTATAAATTTGATATTGACTTCTAATACCATCAATAACACATTCAAGCATTTCATTATCAAAGGAAATAATTTCTACATTTTTTTCAAGAATCGAAATAGATTCTTTATTTATGTAGCTATATTTAATTTGATGTACCTCATTTTCAAATTGAAAAGAAATATTCTGATGCGGCAGTCGACCGTTCGTCCAAGAATGCTTAATAAATCGGAGTTTATTTTTATTTTTGATATTAGTTTGTGATATCCACAAAGCGCCTGCAATCATTAAGTTATTTTTATCATGATCGTTGAGAACTTTTTTTCTGTTAGGACTTTGAATCTCAATAAAGTCAGATGTTGTATTTCCCGCCAAAAACTCTGGATGCCTGATGCATTCAACTAAAAAATCTTTATTTGTTTTCACTCCTCCAATACAGGATTTTTCAAGGGCGGTTGCGAGTTGCAAGCATGCATCTGTCCTGTTGGGGGCCCAGCTGATTACTTTTGAGAGCATTGGATCAAAGTTTGTACCGACTTCATATCCTTTCTGGACACCTGAATCCCACCTAATAAATTTATTTTTGTAAGGTTCATAACATACTATTTTTCCAGTTTCAGGTAGAAAATCATTATTTGGATTCTCTGCATAAAGTCGAACTTCCAGTGCATGCCCATTAAATTCAACATCTTTTTGTTTTAATTCTAGATACTCATTTTTTGCAATGTTTATCTGTGCTCTTACAAGATCAACTCCTGTAACTTCCTCAGTAACAGGATGTTCAACTTGCAACCTAGTGTTAACTTCAAGAAACCAGAACTCATTTGTATTTTCATCAAGAATAAATTCGACAGTGCCTGCCGATTGATATTTAATTTTTTTTGCCAATTTGACTGCCGCATTACCAATTTGCTCTCTTAACTCATCATCAAGTTTGGGTGAAGGGGACTCTTCAATAATTTTTTGATGTCGTCTCTGAATTGAGCATTCTCTTTCACCAAGATGTATAACATTTCCATGTTGATCACCCAGAATCTGAATCTCAATGTGTCTTGATTTTTTAATGTATTTCTCAATAAATACTCTCTCATCATCAAAACCAGCTTTTGCTTCTCTTTTTGCAGCTGCAACCGCATCTTTAAGCTCATTTTTATTATTAACAATTCTCATCCCTTTACCGCCGCCTCCAGCAGCAGCTTTAATTAGCAATGGGAATCCAAGTTGTTTTGAATCTTTAATACTTTCAGCTTTTTCTAGAGTTGGTACGTTTGCTTTTATCGCCAATTCTTTAGCTTTGATTTTGTCTCCCATCACCTTAATAACATGAGGTGTTGGTCCTATCCAAATTATGTTGTTACGAATTACTTTTCTAGCAAAAATTGAGTTTTCAGATAGAAACCCATAGCCAGGATGGATTGCATCGGCTCCTGTTTTTTTTGCTGAATCTACAATTTCATCTGCATCCAAATAGCCTTTTTTAAGTTTTATTGCAACATCAGACATGCTTACAAATGTTGCATTTGAATCAGCTTCTTCATAAACGGCAATTGTTTTAATTCCCATTTCATTAGCTGTTCTTATGATTCTGCAAGCAATTTCACCGCGGTTAGCTATAAGTATGGAATTGATTTTCATAATCTGAAGACCCCAAACTCACTTGTACCTTTAATTTCAGAGTTATTAATTACAGATAAGCAAAAACCAATTATTGTTCTTGTATCTCTTGGATCAATTATCCCATCATCGGTAATCATGCTGCTCGCAACAAGGCCCAGGGACATTTGTTCAGCCGCATTTTCAACCATTTTTACAATTTCAGCATCAGCTTTTTCATCAAATTTTTCACCTTTTCTTGCAGCCTGGCCTCTCCTTACAATCGACATAACACCAGCTATTTGCTTTGGTCCCATCACAGCAATTTTTGCTGTTGGCCAAAGGAAAGTGAACTTATTATCATAGGCCTTACCTGACATTGCGTATGTCCCAGCCCCATAAGATGATCCCACAATAATAGTAATATGGGGCACGGTTGAATTTGATACTGCATTTATAAGTTGAGAGCCTTTTTTAATGATCGCTTGTCTTTCAAAGTCTTTACCGACAAGAAAACCAGTAACATTTTGTAAAAAAATTATTGGCATATTTCTTTTATTGCAGAGCTGAATAAATGTTGCTGCTTTTTCAGCAGACTCTGGATAAATTGGACCATTGTTGCCAACAATGCCAATAGGATAGCCATGCATCATTGACCAACCACATATCATTGTTTTTCCATAAAGAGGCTTATATTCTTCAAACCTTGATCCATCAACAATTCTTCCTATCACCTCTCTAATATCCAATGGACTTTTAAGATCTTCATCAACCAACCCCAATAACTCTTCAGGATCTAAGGTGGGCTCATCTCCAAGTAAGGCAGGCTCTATTCCCTGTTTTTCCCAATGAAGATGTGAAACAACGTTGCGGCATAAACGAATAGCATCCATTTCATCTTCAGCAAGATAGTCAGATAAGCCTGATACCTCAGAGTGCATCTTAGCGCCGCCAAGGGTTTCATCATCAGACTCTTCGCCAGTTGCCATTTTTACAAGAGGGGGCCCTGCTAAAAAAACTTTAGCTTGATCTTTAACAAATATATTGTAATCAGACATTCCAGGTTGATATGCACCACCGGCTGTAGAAGATCCAAAAACAACTGAGATGACGGGTATTCTCATTTTTGAGAGTTCTGTCATGTCATAAAAAAATCTTCCAGTCGCAGCAAAATGAGTATGTCCAATTGTGGGTGCTATCGGAGGCTGATCTCCTTTTTTACCTGTACCCATTCTTAAATCACCACCTGCAGATTCAACAAAATTTATATACGGCAATCGATTTACTCTGGCAATTTCCATTGCACGATTCCACTTTTCTCCGACATAAACTGTCATGGCTCCTGCTAGCACAGATGGATCATTTGCAAATATTACGCATTCTGTACCAGCAACAACTCCTATACCACAAACGCAACCACCGCCAACAGTAAATTCCGTCCCATAGGCAGCAAATGGTGCAATTTCAAGAAATGGTGTGTCGGGATCTAGAAGATTGAAGACTCTTTCTCTAACAGGCATTTTTCCTCTTTTTGCTAGTCTTTCATGATGATGCTTCCCACCTCCCAGTTTTGCTTTATCAAGAAGTTCATCAAGGAAACTTATCTTATCAAGCATCATTTCTTTGTTCTGAGAAAACTCTTTAGAGTTAGTATCAAGATTGGATTTAATTTTTGGTGCAAGATTTTTCATATTAGATAATCTAATAATGGTAATATAATCAACTAAATATTACCAATAAATAATTGTTTTAAAATTAGTTAAACTAATAATTAAAAAAAGGAATAATTAATTATGAACTCAAGAATCTGCGAACTATTAGATATCGAATTTCCTCTGGTAGCATTTACTCATTGTAGAGATGTGGTTGTTGCTGTATCAAAAGCAGGAGGGTGTGGTGTACTAGGTGCTGTTGGTATGACACCAGAACAATTAGAAGAGGAGCTCAAATGGATTGATGATCATATTGATGGCTTGCCATACGGAGTAGATGTTCTGATACCTAACAAAATGGCAGACAAGGACAAAAAGTTTGATGCAAAAAAACTATCATCAATGATCCCACAGGAATATGCTGATTTTAGGGCTGATGTTCTTGAAAATCATGATATCGAAGCCAGTGAGTTAAGAAAAATTAATACCGCTGCAACATATATGGCTGAGAACACCAAGGAGGATGGAGCTAAGGCACTTTTGGATGTTGCCTTTAGTCATCCCATAAAAATAATTGCCAATGCTCTTGGTGTGCCACCCGATTGGATGGTAAAAATGGGTAAAGATAACAATGTTAAAGTTGCTGCACTTCTTGGGACTGCACAACATGCTATTAACCAAGTAAAAGCTGGCGTTGATATATTAGTAGTTTCTGGCACCGAAGCAGGGGGTCATTGCGGCAGTGTTTCAACAATGGTCTTGATCCCTGAAGTTTATGAAGCTATTCAACCGTATGGTGATGTCCCAATCTTGGCAGCAGGCGGAATTGCAACTGGAAAACAGATGGCAGCAGCTATGAGCATGGGTGCATCTGGTGCATGGTGTGGATCAGTATGGCTAACAACAGCTGAGTCAGAAGTTCCACCTATAATTAAACAAAAAATGATCGAAGCGTCCTCAAGTCAAACAACTCGTTCTAGAAGTAGAACCGGTAAACATTCAAGACAGCTTGTTTCAGCATGGACTCAAGCTTGGGAAGCTGATGGTGCACCTGAACCACTTCCAATGCCCTTACAACCAATGGTCGCTGAACCAGCATTAGCAAAGGTCAACAAATTAGCAGAGGGTGGTCATGAAGGAGCCAAAGATCTTTCTACCTACTGGGTTGGTCAGGGAGTAGGGCTAATGAATCAGAGCATTTCTGCCAGCGATGTTGTCCAAGAATTTAAAGAAGACTTCATTGAGGCCTATGAAAGGCTAGCTAATTTTATAGGCGAATAATTTTCTTTGTAAAAGTTGCAGAGTTTTAAAATTTTTACCAAAAGAATCTATGCTATTTTTTATGTTTTATATAATTTATGGCTTATTTCTGCTTTCCTAATTTTTTTAAATCAGGGATTTAATTTTTCTCAAGATTTACCTTGGTTTTTTCTTTTCACTGCCATCTTATTTATTGCATGGCTAATAAAATTTTTTTCAACCAACGATAAAAAGATTTTATTTTATGCAGATATAGCACCTGTAGAGCTCAGGATTTATATACTTATATTTTTGTTAGTTTCTATTTGGATGGTAACAGGCTCAGCAACAGTTAACTCTCTTCAATAAATCTTTGTGAAGTTGCTCGTTTAAAAGCATCTCGATCAAATAGTTTTTCTGACCATCGAGCTATATTTGGCTTTAGTGCTTCGTTAACGTTTAGAGAAGTGGCTAAATAAATAGCATAGCTGACACATATATCAGCTAAAGTGAATCGGTCGCTGCAAAGGTATTCCCTTGATGCTAATTTTTTTTCTAACAACCTTAGTCTTGCTAAAAACCATCTTTTGTAACCCTCTGCAGCTGCATCAGCTACACCAACTTCTTGGAGGGCATATCTCAGATAAACAGTTAGAGGAAAGGTTAAAGTGGCATCAGAATGCGCAAGCCAATTTAGATAATCAGCATAGTCATCTTCATCAGGAGAAACTATTAAATCAGATGGACCATATTGCTCACACAAATAAGTACACATAGCCACTGACTCAGTCATTTCAACTTTTCCATCTTTTAAATATGGAACAGTGCCAAGAATATTTGTATCTAAATATTCTTTTTTAAAAAATCTTGGTGGGAATGGCAGCATCTCTAACTCATAATCTAAGCCCATTTCTTCTGCAGTCCATAAAGGCCGAACATGTCTTGAATCATTACATCCAAAAATCTTCATAATTTATTCATACCAAAAATATATTAAATTAGCATCGCAGTTCCAACATATCATTGCAACCTTATTTTGATTAGAATGATCTCATGAAAATTGATGCGCCAATTATCACTAGAGACCCAAGTGATGCCGCAGATCTATCTTCAAAGATAGAGGCGTCAGGATTTGATGGACTTTGCACATTTGAAGGCCCTCATGAGCCTTTCTTGCCGCTTGCAGTTGCGGCATCAAATACTAAAAAGATTAATTTAATAACATCCATAGCCATTGCTTTTGCTAGGAATCCTATGCTGTTAGCAAATATTGGTTATGACTTACAGCTCTTATCAAAAGGACGATTTATTATGGGTCTTGGATCTCAGATCAAACCGCATATCGAAAAACGCTTTTCAATGCCATGGTCTTCTCCAGCAAACAGAATGAGGGAAATGATCCAAGCAATAAAATCTATATGGGAGTGCTGGGAGAATGGAACCCAGTTAAATTTTAAGGGAGAATTTTATAGTCATACTCTTATGACACCACTTTTTAATCCTGGAAAACATGAGTATGGTCTTCCCAGCATATATCTTGCTGGAGTAGGACCATTGATGACATGTGTAGCAGCAGAAGTTGCTGACGGATTATTGGTCCATCCATTTCATTCAGTAAAATCTCTTCAAGCCATAACCCTCCCTGCAGTAGATAAAGGGCTTAATAAATCAAAAAATAAAAATTTTAAAATTTCAATTGGTGTAATGGTGGCTGCTGCAGATGATCAGGATGAGCTTGATCAAGCAATTAATGGGCTAAGGATGCAGCTTGGTTTTTATGGCTCCACACCTGCCTATAAAGTTGTTCTTGAGGAGCATGGTTGGGAGAATATACATTTAGAACTTAACAAGCTCTCAAAGAAAGGAGCGTGGGATGAAATGCCAAAACTTATTAATGATGAAATGCTGGAAACAATTGCCATTGTCGGAAGTATTAATTCTGCCAAGGATCAGATTCATAAAAGGTACTCTAAAATTGCCGAAAGAGTAGCACCAACTTTTTTTAATCCTAATGCTGAAGCACCTTTTAACTTTATAAATGTGTTTAATGGGGGCCTTAATTGAAAACTTTACCTGATATATCAGACCTATATCCTCAGATGCTAAATGTCTCCAATAAAAGTTTTCTTCGATATGGCAAATCTAATATTCTTAATGGTGAGATTGAAACTGTTTTCTGTACCGATGATAACAGCCTAGTTAAATCAATTCTGGCAGAAGATGGTAGAGGAAGGATATTGGTTATTGATGCAGCAGGAGTTAATCATGTTTCCATGATTGGTGATCAAATTGCTGCTGAGGCAGTAAAAAATAATTGGCAGGGAGTTGTCTTAAACGGTTACATAAGAGATGTAATGGAGATTAATGATCTTCCAATATCAATAATTGCAAAAGGCAGCGTGTTTAAAAAAACTGAAAAGTTTGGTCTTGGAAAGAGAGGAGCGATGGTTTCCTTTGCAGGATTGATATTTAAACCGGGCTATTGGTTGTATGCAGACGAAAATAATTTTGGGATCAGTCGTCAAAAACTAGAATTTTGATCAATAATCAATTGCTTTTTTTCCCAAATATCATCAACGAAAACCTTAAATAGCTCCCTATAATCATTTGAGCTTTTATCATGATGATTAATAAGCTCAATAGGTATTTGGTATTTTTTAACTATAATTTTTACATTTTTCATTTCACCACAAGCAAATGCCCATGCTGAGCGTTTGTCTGTTTCATAAATCAATGTGAAGTCAATCAATTCACTTACCATTGGCATCCCTGCAAGCGCAGTTGCAAGTGCTCCAATTTTTGGATTGAGCAAATTTTTATAGTCTGATTTCATTGCCGCTTTCTTACTGTCTGAGAATCTTGTTCCCTCAGCAAAACTGAAAGCTGTTGCAGGATGCCTTGTAAATCTTTTCGCTGCAATTCTTGAATTTTCAAAATCAATTATTTTCAAGTTAGGATTTTTAGTTATTTCTTCCCTTGAGTGTCGATTCACAAATGGCATATCTATTGTCTTGTGAACCAGATAAATAAGCGGTATCCATCGCAACTGTTTTTTCATAAAGAATTTTAAAAGTGGAGCTTTATAATTTGCAGAAAAAAGAAGTACAAATATATCAGCCCATGACATGTGATTACTGGTGCCCAGGTACCAACTTTTTTTAGAAATCCCTTCAGGAAATTCAATCATCCAATTTGGTCTATGAAGAGGAATTAATGAAATTTTCATTGTCCACACAACAATGTCACCAATTCCATTGGCAATTCCAGTGATAAATTTTTTTATTTTTTTTGAGGGGAGTACGCGAGGCAAACAAACAATCGAAAGTACAATCACTCCGATCGAAAGAATAATAATAATTGTGTTAACTGTTAGAACACCAATTATATTTTTATAAAGACTTCTCACCCCGTTTAACCTCTTCCCAAAGCTCATCAAGGTCGTCTATATTAGCATTTTCTATATTTTGATTTCTTTTTTTTGCAATTTCCTCAAGTTTTAGAAACCTTCTCATGAATTTTTGGTTAGCTGATTCAATTGCTATATCAGGATCAACTTGAAGGTGTTTGGCTAAATTAATTAAGACAAAAAAGAGATCTCCTAACTCTTCTTTTGCCTGGTCTTTTTTATGTTGAATAGATTTTAATTCGTTCAATTCTTCATAGACTTTTTCAAATACGTCTTCACTAGAATTCCAATCAAAATTTTTCTTTGAGGCTTCTTTTTGAATCTCTTTAGATTTTTGAATTGGAGAAAGAGAGTCTGAAATCGATTCAAAACTTACCTTGTTTATATTTTGCTTTTTTTCTTTCTCTTTTATTTCATCCCACAACTTTGATTGCTCGTCAGCTGAAATCTTTAGATCAAAATTCGGATCAAAAACATTTGGGTGTCTTGTTATTAGTTTTTTACTTAAAACCTCGACAACGTCATTAAAATCAAAAGCATTATTTTCTTTTGCAATCTGCGAGTGAAAGATTACTTGAAGCAAGATATCGCCAAGCTCTTCTTTTATATTTTCCTGATCATTTTTGGTTATAGCTGCAACCAACTCATAGGCTTCTTCTATGGAGCAATGTGCAATTGAGTTGTGATCTTGTTTTATATCCCATGGACAACCCTTATCTTTATCTCGAAGCTTTTCCATCAGCTCGAGAAGAGGGTCAATATCAGCCAACTTAGTAGCCGCTTATATCTGCGTATCTAGACTTATGATAAGTTGAGGAACCAAAAATTTGTTCTGCCACTCTTGCACGTTTTAGATAAAAGCCTATGTCATACTCATCTGTAACACCGATACCACCATGCATTTGTATTGATTCATTGCTTACTGTGTGCAAGGTTGTTCCAGCTTGAAATTTTGCCAGGCTTGATAGCCTTTCAAGCTCATTAGAGTTTTCATCTGCAGCGTGCATCGCAGCTATTACAGCTGATTTTGTTAACTCGATTTCACAAAACATTTTTGCTGCTCTATGTTGCAAGGCCTGAAATGACCCAATCAGAACACCAAACTGCTTTCTTTCCTTAAGATAATTTAAGGTTATTGCAAATGCTTCCTCGGTATTTCCTAGCATTTCCGCTGACATTGCAATTCTTCCAAAATCCAAAACTTTTTGAATTTGGTCAGAAGCTCCATCAACCTCGCCAAGGATTTCCTCAGCTGAAATTGTTACATCTTCAAATGAAATATTTGCATAATTTCTTGAATCTGCAGTTGGCACTTTTCTTCTATTTATACCCTTTGAATTAGGATCTACAATGAATGCTGATAATCCTTGGGCATCACCTTTGTTACCAGAAGTTCTAGCTATAACAATCAAAAGATCAGCACTTGAACCATCAATTACAAAAACCTTTTCTCCATTGAGGACCCATCCATCATTATTTTTTTCTGCGGTAAGCTCTGTATTTGAAGGCTCATGATGTGATCCCTCGTCAATTGCTAGAGCAGTCGTCAGCTTACCTTCAAGAATTTTTCCAAGAAGTTCTTCTTTTTGAGCTTCGGAACCCATCTGATTGATCGAAGTAACGCCTAATACACCTGTAGCAAATAATGGAGAGGGGACTAAAGTTTTGCCTAACTCTTGAAGTACCACGCTTATGCCTGCAAGACCAAACTCTGAACCTCCATATTTTTCCGGAATAAGAATGCTTGTCCAACCAAGCTCAACCATTTCATGCCATAGACCTTCATCCCAAGAATTTGGATGATCTTCATCTCTGAGTTTTCTTAAGTGAGACACCGGAGCTTTATCTTTTGCGAAGTTTGAAGCAGTATCTTTTAGGAACTGCAATTCTTCATTTAAAACTAGTTTCATATTAATCCTTTGTTAAGCTGGAAGATCTAAAACTCTTTTAGCTATAACATTTAATTGAACTTCCGAAGTGCCACCCTCAATTGAGTTTGCTTTTGTTCTCAACCATGCCCTTGTAATAGCTTTCTCTTTAGATTCAGCTTCATCACCATCCCAAATAAAACCTTTGTTACCCATGGCTTCTATCATGAGTTCATATCTGTTTTTATTATGCTCTGTCCCGTAGTATTTAAATATTGATGATGCAGCTGAGGCTTTTCCACCTTCATCACCAGCTCTTTGGAGAGTTAAACCGAAGGAATGCTCCTTCATCTTATGCTCAGTTACTCTTGATCTAAAATCTAAATCTGCAATTTTTCCATTTTCCTCACCAAGATATGTTTTTGCGAGTCCTACTACGCCTTTAGTCTTAGATCCATCACCACCACCTGCAGCGAGTCCAAAGTTTGATATAAAGTTTCTTTCATGTTGAAGGAGCTTCTTTGCAATCGTCCAACCTTGATTTTCTTCTCCAATTAAGTTTTCTTTTGGAACTTTCACATTATCAAAAAAAGTTTCACAAAATGGAGACTTCCCACTGATTAAGGTTATAGGTTTTGTAGTAACCCCAGGATCAGCCATATCAATTAATAAAAAACTAATACCACTATGTTTTGGTTCTTTTGGACCAGTTCTAACTAGAGCAAATATCCAATCAGCCTGATCAGCATATGATGTCCAAACTTTTTGGCCATTTACTAGATAATGATCACCCATATCTTCAGCTTTTGTTGAGAGAGAAGCTAAATCAGAACCTGATCCTGGCTCGGAGTAACCCTGGCACCATCTAATTTCACCTTTAAGGATTTTTGGTATGTGTTCCATTTTTTGAGCTTCATTACCGTATTCAATTATTACTGGAGCCAACATCCAAATACCAAAACTATTAAGTGCAGGTCTTGCTCCAATTTTAAAGAGTTCAGAGTTAAGAATTTTAATTTCATCACTGTTTAGGCCGCCCCCACCATATTCCTTAGGTAATGCTGGAGCAGTCCATCCTTTTTCACCCATTTTATCTAGCCATATTTTTGATTCAGGATTTTTGTAGACAGCGTTCCTACCACCCCAGACAACTTCGTCTTCTACCATTGGTGTTCTCATGGATGGAGGACAGTTTTCTTCTAACCACTCACTAACTTCAGCTCTAAAATTTTCTAAATTACTCATACAGGTTGTTTCCTAGATTATTTACTTGATAAATTGAAGAGTTATTATAATCAAAAGATTAAATTAATTGTAATAAGGAATAGTTATGAAAGCCTATCAAGTCGAAGAGCCAGGAAAGCCTTTAGTTTGTAATGAAGTAGAAACTCCGAATCCGCAAGGCAAAGAAGTATTAGTAAAAACTATTAGTTGCGGAGTTTGTCACTCTGATGTTCACATTCATGAGGGCGCATTTAATCTTGGGGGAGGTAATAAGCTTGAACTGCCTCTGGAGAGACCTTACACCCTTGGACACGAAGTTTTTGGAGAAGTGATCGCCTGTGGAGATGATGCTTCTGTTGAAATTGGATCTAAATTTGTTGTGTATCCATGGATTGGATGTGGAGAATGTGAGTTATGCAAAAAAGGGGATGAGCATCTTTGTAATCTAGCTCAAAACATAGGTGTGCAGATGCCAGGTGGTTTTGGAGATCACATTTTAGTTCCTGACCAAAAATACTTACACGAAGCTGGGGACATAGAACCTCATCTCGCAGGAAGCTATGCATGCTCAGGTTTAACAGCATATAGCGCTTTAAAAAAAGGCTTACCCTATTCATCCGATAATAAAGCAATCATTTTGGGGGTTGGTGGAGTTGGAATGATGGGATTACAAATTGCAAAATCTGCGTTTAATGTTAATCCAATTGTTATTGATGTTGATGATGAAAAACTTGAGATAGCATTAAATAATGGGGCTTCAAAAGCATTTAACTCAACTAAAGAAGAATCATTAATGGAGATCCTTGAACATACTGAGGGCGGTGCAATGACGCTAATAGATTTTGTTGGTTCAGAGTTATCAGTAGGTTTTGGAACTAATCTTTTAGCCAAGGGTGGCAAATACATTATTGTGGGTCTTTATGGTGGCGAATTAAAAATGCCATTACCCTTAATCCCAATCATGGAGAGAACCATTCAGGGCTCATATGTTGGGAGTCCTGGAGATATGGAAGAATTGATGGAGTTAGTTCGTGCAAATAAAATCGATCCAATACCAGTTGAGAAGAGAAGTGCATCTGAAGCTTACCAAACTCTCCTAGATCTTAAAGATGGAAAAATAATTGGAAGAGCAGCATTAATGCATGATTAGCCAAGATTAATCTCTGAAATAACATCATTAATTTTTGCATTAATAACTATATCGGCCAACCCATCGTAAGGTGTCTCGTCATTATTAATAATTGCAAGCTTTGCATTATTTTCTAATGCAATCTTTGGAAGTGAAGCAACAGGCTGAACAACTAGCGATGATCCAAGCACTAAAAATAAATCACAATCCGCAGTTAAATTCTGAGCATTAATAAGATCATCTGTATTCATCGGTTGACCAAATGAAATTGTGGCAACTTTTATTAAACCTGAGCAGTCATGACAAGTTGGAATTGGTTCGTCATTTCTTGCGGCTTGGTGAAAAATTTTTAAAGAATATTCTTTTTTGCATTCAAGGCATTTTGCAGATGTTGCATTTCCGTGGATTTCAATAATATTAGTATTTTTTTGGAATACTCTTTGATGCAGACCATCAATATTTTGAGTTATTAAAAAATTATCTTCATTGAGATCTAATAGTTTTGAAACAAATCGATGTCCATCATTAGGTTTAATTTTTTCTAGTAAATTATTTAATTCAATGTTTCTTTTCCATGAAAGAATTCTCGATTGCTCATTTTTTATAAAGTCATTGAAATAAATTGGCTTGTTTGATTTCCAGAAACCATTGTCACTTCTAAAATCTGGTAATCCAGAGTCAGTACTAATTCCTGCACCGGTAAGTATGATGGCGCGGTTTGAATTTTTAATAAGATTTGCTAATTCTTCAATTTGATTACTCATAAGGAATAAATATCTAGAGTAGTTATAATACGCGCATGTTTAAAAAAATAGGCTTAATTTTTAAGAATTCTCTTTCTGATAATGATAAAAATAGTCTTAAGCAATTAATACCAGTCTTGACAAAGTCAGACTGCACTGTTTTTGTTGAGGAAGAAAATAATCTTGATGGGAATTTTGAGGGCGCAGTATTAAATGATTTTCCAAAAACGTTAGATCTATTGATTGTATTTGGTGGAGATGGAACCTTCCTTAGTTCAGCTCGAAAATTTTTAGAGTTTGAAATACCTATGTTGGGAGTTAATTTTGGAAGTGTTGGTTTCCTTACTGATATAAACGTTGATGGATTTGAGGAAACAATTAAAGATGTTTTGTCTGGGCAACATATTATAGAAGAAAGAGATTTAGTAAGAGTCTCATTTTCTAATCAGACATATTTCGGCTTGAATGAAGTTCTTATTCACTCAGGTTCATATGCACAATTGATGAGATATAAGTTAAAAATTGGTGAGAGAGTGGTTTACGAGCAGCGCTCTGATGGACTTATAGTAGCGACCCCAACTGGCTCTTCAGCTTATGCATTATCCGCTGGAGGACCCATCATTGATCCCGAACTATCTGTTTTTAATATCATTCCAATGATGTCACAAAGCTTATCATCCAGAGCTCTAGTATCCCCAAACGACAAGAACATTTCAGTTGAAATAATGGAGGGCCCTCTTGAGCATGGGATGGTGTGTGTTGATGGTCAAGAAAATATCCGTGTTAGTTTTGGCGAAGAAATTTCATTATCCAAAAATGAGATTAAACTAAAAATTGTTCATCCAAAAAATAACAACTTTTATGAATCATGTAGAGAGAAATTAGGCTGGAGTTTAGATATTACAAATAACAAGTCATCTTGAGACTATCTTTTTCAAACGTCCTAGTATTTTTAGCTACCTTAATAAGCTTAGCTACTTTTTTTGGGCAAAATCAACTTACTTTTTATTTAACATTTTTAAAGCCTGAAATAATTAATGGCTTTCTAAGTTTTATCCCAATTGAAAAAACCTACCTGGAAGGTTTTGAGTTTTGGAGATTATTGTCTCCCGTATTTCTTCATTTCTCAGTTGCACATTTAGCTTTCAATTCATTGTGGATTTATATTTTGGGTAACAGAATTGAAGATATAGAGGGCTACAAAAAGTTAATTTTTCTTATTCTTTTTTCTGGCATCCTTAGTAATTTTGCTGAATCCGCTGTATCAGGAGCTATTATTTTTGGTGGGTTATCTGGTTGTGTTTATGCTTTACTTGGTTTTTGCTATATCAGAGAGTTCATTCAGAAAAGATATGCCTATGGAATGCCTCCCGCAATATATATCTTTATGATTGTTTGGTTAGCACTAGGTTACTTGGATATTTTGAATCTTTTTGGTTTTGGTAAGATTGCCAATACAGCTCATTTGACTGGGCTAATTTGCGGTATATCATTTGCACTAATTAAAAAATGAGTAATTCCAAAGCCATAAAAAAAGCTGTACTGCCTGTTGCAGGCCTAGGTACAAGATTTCTTCCTGCATCTAAGGCAATACCCAAAGAAATGCTCCCAATTGTGGATACTCCTCTGGTTGAGTTTGCTGTTAGAGAAGCAGTAGAAGCAGGAATAGAAGAAATAATTTTCATTACAAGTCATACAAAAAGGCCAATTGAAGATCATTTTAAAAGAAATCAGGAGCTTGAAACACAACTACTGAGCTCAGATAAAAAGGACTATCTAGATCGTATCAACCTTAAAGAGTATGAAGGAGTAAAATTTTCTTTTATCAGGCAAAGAGATCAAAAAGGCCTTGGAGATGCAGTTTTGCAGGCTTCGCATCTAATAAATCCTGATGAATATTTTGCAATATTGTTAGCAGATGATTTGTTTGATGGTACACCGGGGATCACATCTCAACTTTTAAGTGCATTTGAATCTCATCAAAGAAGTATTATTGCAATTAATGAAGTAACTGATGAAGAGACAAAAAAATATGGCGTGATTGATGGTGAAATTATTTCAGAGAATTTAACTATGATTAAAGAAATAGTTGAAAAGCCCCAATCAAATCCCCCAAGCAACCTCGCTGTTACAGGCAGGTATTTACTTAAAGGTAGCATTCTGGAATCTTTAAAAACAATAAAGCCTGGCTTTGGCAATGAGATTCAATTGACTGATGCTATTTCAATGCTTCTTAAAGAGGATGAAGTTTTTGGATTAAAATACAAGGCAGAAAAGTTTGACTGTGGCTCAAGAGAGGGTTTTATTAAGGCAAATATTCATTTTGCAAGGAAACAAAAGATAATAATTTGATAGATTTAGTATTAAAGCTAACAAGGTTGTTACCACCTGAGACTTCACACTCTATAAGTCTTATCCTTCTGAAAATTGCTCATAAATTAAATCTATACTCTTTTTTTGGGATTTCACCTAGATTTGCATTAAGAGAACCGTTCAAATTTAAAAATTTAATTTTTAAAAACAGGCTTGGAACAGCAGCAGGTCTCGATAAAAATGGTGATTATATAGGGGCTTTAGGTGATTTGGGGTTCGGATTTTTAGAAGTTGGAACTGTTACTCCAAAGCCACAATCTGGTAATGCAAAACCAAGAGTTTTTAGATTCACTAAAGAGAAATCCGTGATTAATAGGTTAGGCTTTAATAATAAGGGCTTAGATCACCTGATTAAGAATTTAAAGAAGTCAAAATATGATGGTGTATTAGGAGTAAACATAGGTGCAAATAAAGACTCTGATGAAAAAGAGCGCATAAAAGATTATTTATGTTGTTTCAGGGGAGTAGCAGACTATGCAGATTATATTACGATTAATATATCTTCACCCAACACTCCTGGTCTCAGAGATTTGCACTCCAAAGAAAACATAAGAGAGCTTCTTAGTAAAATTCAAATTGAACGAGAAAAACTAAATTTTTTAAACCCTGTTTTTTTGAAAATAAGCCCTGATGAGGACCCTAATACCCATCGAGAAATCATTAGATCCTTAATAGATTTTAATTTGGATGGCTTAATAGCAACAAATACCACAATTCACAGAAACTCATCCCATAACAGCTTAATTAGAGAGACTGATGGAGGGCTTTCAGGGGAACTACTATTTGAAAAATCGAATGAAGTTCTAAAAAATATAGCAAATAATATTAGTCATAACCTTCTGATAATTGGTGTAGGAGGGGTAAACAGCAAAGATTCATTCAATCATAAACTCAATTTAGGGGCGTCCTTGGTTCAGATTTATACAGGATTTATTTTTCACGGCCCCAAATTAATAAAAGAAATACTCAGATAGAGAATGGAATTAATTATTCCTCTTTTAGTTATATTATTTTTAGCTGGATCTATAAGTTATCTAAGACCCTCAAAAAAGATGAAGTTTCTTGCTGAATTAAGGCTTTCAGCTATGAAGCTTGGATTCAAGATTGATTCGTCGAACGCTATGAAAGGGATTTTTAAAAACGACCAATCTGATTTAGTTTCATACCAACTAAGGAACACTACCTTTATAAAAAAAGGGCAGTTTGTAAGAGAGGGAGACGCAATGAATTTATATGATCCGGCGTCTTTAAAATTTGATCAAAACTTTCAAAATATTGAAGAAAAAATTAATCAATTACCACAATCAGTACTTGAAATTATTTTTTTTGAGTCCAATATAGCTATCCTTTGGGATGAAAAATTAGGTATGGAAGAGTTGAAAAAAATTCATCGTTCCATAAATAAGTTTTAATTAAGTACAAAATAATTCAATGCCATCAAGTCTTGTAATAGTAGAGTCACCAGCAAAAGCAAAGACTATTTCTAAATATTTAGGTGATGAATATATTGTTAAATCAAGTGTAGGACACATTCGTGACCTTCCTAAAAAAGGTATTAAGTCGGGTGCCAAACGAAATATAATTCCCAAAAATCTTCCAGCTGATGAAAAGGCAAGATTAAAAAAAATTAATGAAAGAAAAAGATTAATTAACAGAATGGGAGTTGATCCTGATAGCAACTGGAAGGCTACTTATCAAATTATTCCTGAAAAAGAGAAAGTTATTAAAGAGCTTAAAGCCTCTGCTAAGAAAGTTGAAAATATTCTTCTTGCAACGGACCTAGATAGAGAGGGTGAAGCAATTGCTTGGCATTTAAAAGAGGCTTTAGGTCCAGAAAAATATAATTTTCAAAGAGTAAGGTTTAATGCGATTACGAAGGATTCAATCATTGAAGCATTTTCCGATCCAAAAGAGATAGATCAGAACTTAGTCAATGCTCAGCAAGCAAGAAGATTTCTTGATAGAGTGGTTGGATTTGAACTTTCACCCTTGCTTTGGGCAAAAATTGCAAGGAATTTGTCTGCAGGAAGAGTTCAATCAGTTGCACTAAGACTACTAGTCGAAAAAGAAAAAAGTATCAAAGAATTCAAACCTGAAGAATTTTGGGATGTAAGTTTTGTTGCAAAAGATACAAATAATGTCCAGATAAATTTTGATTTACCTAGAAAAAAAACTGATCCACTTCTCTCAGCTGAAGAGGCAAAAAGTATTCAAGCTCTAATAGAAAATACCAGCCTTAACATTTCATCAATTTCACAAAGACCTGTTAAAACAAAACCAAAGCCTCCATTTATTACATCTACTCTTCAACAAGCTGCAAGCACTAGATTGGGTTTTAATGTCAAAAGGACAATGAGGGTTGCACAGAAATTATATGAAAATGGCTATATAACCTATATGAGAACCGATGCTCCTTCACTCTCAAAAGAGTCTATACAGGATGCAAGAGCATTCATTGGTGATGATCTTGGTTCTAGTTATTTAACGAATGCTCCAAGAATCTATTCATCACAAGAAAATGCGCAAGAGGCTCATGAAGCCATCAGGCCTACGAGTGCATCAAGGAAGCCCGGAATGATAACTTCCTCTTCAGATGAAGAGCAGCGATTATATGAACTTATTTGGCAACAATTCATAAGTTCTCAGATGCCGGATGCAGAATATTTATCAACTTCAGCAAAAGTAAATCTAGAAGGATATGAATTTGTTGCTAGAGGTAGAGAGGTTGTATTTGATGGATTCACCAAAGTCATGCCGCCACGTAAAGATGAAGATGCAATTTTGCCTCCACTTGCAGAAGGAGATACCTTAAATCTTGTTGATCTTAAAAATGAAAAGAAGTTTACAAAACCACCCGCCAGGTTTTCTGAAGCCGCACTTGTTAAAGAACTCGAAAAAAGAGGTATTGGCAGACCATCAACTTATGCAAACATTATTTCTACCATTCAAGACAGAGGCTATGTATCAATTGAGAACAGAAGGTTCTTTGTTAAAAAAATAGGAATGATTGTTTCAGATAGATTAGTGGAAAGCTTCGATGACATTATGGATTATGGCTTTACTGCAAACTTTGAGACACAACTTGATGATATTGCGAATGGAACTAAGGATTGGATCACAGTATTAAACTCATATTATGAAGCGTTCCAAGATGATCTTAAAAATGCTTCTGATCCAGAAATGGGAATGAGAGGTAATAAGGCAACCCCTACTAATATTAATTGTCCTCAATGCGGAACAAATAAGCTAAATATCAGAAATGCAAGCAACGGAGTTTTTCTTGGGTGTGCAGGATACAGATTAGAAGGAGATGAACAATGCAAAAAAACACTAAACCTAATTTCTGGTGATGAAGCTATAAGTGTTGACGATCAAGAAGAAGCAGAAAATTTAGTTATTAAAAAGAGATGTCCTCTCTGTGATACAAGCATGGATAACTATTTAATTGATGAGCATCATAAGTTGCATGTTTGTTCAAATAATCCTGACTGCAAAGGAGTCATCGTTGAAGAGGGGAACTTTAAGATCAAGGGATATGATGGCCCAACATTGGAATGTCACAAATGCGGAGCAGATATGCAGCTTAAAACAGGTAGGTATGGCAAATACTTTGGTTGCAGCAACGATAATTGTGGTGCGACAAGAAGATTGCAAAGAAATGGAGAGCCCTATCCAATATTTATGGATCCAATTGCATTAGAAGATCTTAAGTGTAAAAAAGTTGATGACTATTATCTTTTAAGGGATAGCCTTAAAGGATTATTTCTAGCAGCTAGCCAGTTTCCTAAAAACAGAGAAACAAGAGCACCTTCTGTAGAGGAATTAAAGATGGCAGGTAGTCAACTACCAGAAAAACATCAATACCTTTTAACAGCTCCAAGTCATGCTGAATCAGGTCATCCATATATCATTAGATACAATAAGGCTGAAGATGTTCATTATTTATCAGCCGAAAATGAAGGAAAAAAAACCGGAATTAGCTCAACATTTGAATCAGGTACCTGGGTAACAAAGTCCAAAAAATAGCCTTTTAAAAATTTATCTTTATGTTAAGGTCAATATATGTCTAATTATCTCGAACTAACACAATTACCAGACGGGACAATCGTCCTTAGAAGATCAGATGATCATGAAAATCCAATTGTTAAAATTGAATTTGGTAAAGAATCAAAAGACTTTCTGAATGGGGAAGAGTTAGCTGTAGCTAAAGAAATGATCAGAGCTGGAATAGAGAGCGTGAGCGGAAATGTTATAGACTTCGACGAGTTTTTTGATTCAAAAATGCAACGTGTTTCTAAGAAACCAGTTACTGTGCATTAATTTTTTCTTATTAACCCTACACCGATACCTTCAACTTCTGCTGATTCGTTTCTGAGATCAATATGAATTGGATCGAAATCTTTGTTAGCAGGCTTTAGCAATAATTTATGATTTTCTTTAAAAATATATTTTAAAGTAACATCATCTTCAGTTCTGACGACAGCCAAATCACCATTTTTGAAATCATTAGTTTTATGAATGGCCACTAGATCATCTTCATAGATGCCATCCTCTATCATTGATAGTCCTTTGACCTTAAGAAAATAATCTACGTTTCTAGAAAATAAACTGGGATCAACATTAATTTCTCTTTCTATGTTTTCGGATGCCAGGGTTGCAGAACCTGCTGCTACCAAGCCAATAACTGGAACACTTCCACCTGATGAACTTTTTTTGTTTTTAATACTGATTCCTCTGGAAGAACCCCCAGCAATGGAAATGATATCTTTCTTTTCCAACGCGCGCAGATGACTCTCTGCAGCATTTGGAGATTTAAAGCCCAATTTTTGGCAAATTTCAGCTCTTGTAGGCGGGAATCCTGTCTTATTAATACTTTCTTCTATACAATTTAAAACTTTAGATTGTTGTGCAGTTAAATCTTTCATAATTTAAAAAATACTATATATTTATACAGTATAAAAATTTATTAAACATTATGCAACCAGAACGTTCAAAGCTAACTATAGGTATATCATCGAGAGCTTTATTCAATCTAAATAATAGTCATGAAATTTTTGTAAACGAAGGAGTTGATGCCTATAAAAATTATCAAATTAAGAATGAAAATAAGATACTTGAACCTGGTGATGGCTTTAGCTTAGTTAAAAAGATTTTAAATCTAAATAGCTATTTTTCTGATGATCAAAGAGTTGAAGTAGTTCTGCTATCAAGAAACACAGCTGATACTGGTCTGCGAGTATTTAATTCAATTGAAGAATATGGACTCAATATTTCTAGGGCAGTGTTTTGTGGAGGAGAGAGCCCATATAAATATGTGGAAGCTTTTGAAGTTGATCTTTTTTTATCAGCTAGCACAGAGGACGTTAAGAGGGCAATTGAAAATGGAGTCGCTGCAGCAAAAATTCTTTCATCAAAATCCAGACCACTATCTAAGGACAAAGAATTAAGAATTGCCTTTGATGGTGACTCAGTAATATTTTCTGATGAAGCAGAAAAATTATTTGAGGAGAAAGGTTTAAAAGCTTTTCTAGAAAACGAAAAGCAATCTAGGTCTCCTCTAAAAGCTGGCCCTTTTAAGTTATTTCTTGTGGAGTTAAATAAAATCCAGTCTGAATTAGATCCAGATGATTGTCCTATTAGAACAGCATTGGTGACTGCTCGATCAGCCCCTTCGCATAAAAGAGTTATTGAGACCCTGCGAGATTGGGGTGTCAGAATAGATGAGTCCCTTTTTTTAGGTGGTATGGATAAGGGGGAGTTTTTATCTTCTTTTAATGCAGATATTTTTTTTGATGATCAACATAAGAATATTGAAGAGGCTTCTGATAAAGTAGCAGCAGGACATGTTCTATACGGTGTAAAAAATAAATGAAAATAGCTTGCTTTGATATGGAGGGCACACTCACTCCTGAAATTTGGGAACAAGTCGCACTTGATACCGGTATTGAAGGTTTTAATAAAACCACTAGAGATATTCCAGATTATGGTGAGTTGATGGATTTTAGACTAGATTTAATGGCATCAAATAATCTAGGCATTTCTGATGTTCAAAACGCAGTTAATAAACTTGATTTACTAGATGGTGCAAAAGTTTTTCTTGACGAGATCAAAGAGAGTTTTCAGGTTGTTATTCTATCTGATACATTTCATGAATTTGCATCACCTCTTATGAAGAAGATGGGTTATCCATTATTGCTTTGTCATAATTTAGATATTGACCAGGATGGATCAATTAAAGGTTACAAACTTCGACATACCAAAGCAAAGCGACAAGCCATAGAAGCTTTTCAATCAATAGGATATGAGTGCTTAGCGGCAGGAGACTCATATAATGATATTCAAATGTTTGATGTTGCAGATCATGCTTTTTTTATGAATGCTCCAGAAAAGATCGTAATGGAATTTCCAAAAATACCTTCCTTTAATAAATATGATGATCTCAAAAAAGCTTTTTTAGAAGTGGCATGAAAATAAAAAAAGATTTTAGCCTTGATGGCTATGAAAGACCTAAACTTGAGGTTCCAAATAAAGAATCAAAGCTACTTCTCCATAGTTGCTGTGCTCCATGTGCTGGAGAAATTATGGAAGCAATTGCATCCTCAGAGATTAAAACAACTGTTTTTTTCTACAATCCAAACATTCATCCCAAGGAAGAGTACGAGATACGCAAAGACGAAAATAAAAGGTTTTGTGATCAGTTAGGCTTTGAATTTATCGATGCTGACTACGACAAAGAAAACTGGTTTGAGCGAATTAAAGGACTTGAAAATGAGCCTGAAAGAGGTGCCAGATGTACAAAATGTTTTGATATGAGGTTTGAGCGCTCGGCTTTATTTGCACATGAACATGACTTTCCAACTTTTGCTACCACACTTGGAATTTCAAGATGGAAAGATATGAAACAAATTAATGACAGTGGTCATCGAGCTGCATCAAGGTATCAAAAAGTAAACTATTGGGATTTTAATTGGAGAAAACAGGGTGGCTCATCAAGGATGATTGAAATTTCAAAACGAGAGAACTTTTATCAACAAGAATACTGTGGATGTGTTTATAGTCTCAGAGATACCAATAAGTGGAGAATGTCTCAAAACAAGCCTCGCATAATTAGAGGTATTAAATTCTATAATTAATTTGGGAAATCGAATCCCGAGGGATTACAATACCTGCTCGATGGAAAGTCCAGGGAAAAAATTCAGAGAAGCTATAGCAGATAATAACCCATTGATGGTTGTCGGCGCAGTAAATGCATATTGTGCAAAAATGGCCGAAAAAGCTGGTCATAAAGCCCTTTATCTTTCTGGAGCAGGAGTTGCTAATGCATCTTTTGGATTACCTGATTTAGCCATCACAACTCTTAATGATGTTGCTGAAGACTCAAGAAGAATTACGCAAGCAACTGATCTACCTCTTTTAATTGATATCGACACAGGCTTTGGTGGTGCATTCAGTATTAGTCGCACTATAAAAGAAATGATTGCTGCTGATGTTGCGGCAGTTCATATTGAAGACCAGGTTACTCAAAAAAGATGTGGCCATAGACCAAACAAAAGTCTTGTCGATAAAATTGAAATGAGTGATCGAATAAAGGCTGCAGTTGATGGTCGAACAGATGAAAGTTTTTTCATCATGGCAAGAACTGATGCATATGCAACCGAAGGGATAGAAGGAGCCATAGATAGATGCAAAGAATACATCGCTGCTGGAGCTGATGGGTTATTCTTAGAGGCTGTTCATACTTTAGAGGATTACAAGCAATTAAAAGACGCGTTACAAGTTCCTGTTCTTGCAAACATTACTGAATTTGGAAAGACACCACTTTTTACGGCAGAGGAACTTGCATCAGTTGGAGTTGATATAATGCTTTTTCCTTTATCTGCTTTTAGAGCAATGAATAAAGCAGCAGAGTCTGTATATCAAGACATTTTTACTAACGGGTCGCAGGCAAATTCTGTAGAAAATATGCAGACAAGAGATGAACTATACGAGTATTTAAACTATCATTCATTTGAAGAAAAATTAGATGAATTATTCAAACGTAAGGGGAATAAATAAATGGTTAAAAAGTTAGAGGGTGCAGGACTCCGAGGACAAGTTGCAGGTGAAACATCGCTTTGTACTGTTGGGCAAGAGGAAGGATTGGCTTATAGGGGTCATAAAATTGAAACCCTTGCTGAAAAAGCTACCTTTGAAGAGGTTGCTTATCTATTGCTTTATGGGAAGTTACCAAATCAATCAGAACTTGATTCATATAAAGAGCTTCTGAAGGGACAAAGAGACCTACCTCAGGAACTTAAAGAGGTATTAAAAAAAATACCTGCCAGTGCTCATCCCATGGATGTTATGCGAACTGGTACTTCCATGCTTGGTAACCTCGAAGCAGAAGGAGACTTCTCAAACCAATTAAATTCAATCAATAGAATGGTTGCAACCATGCCTTCAATTGTTACTTATTGGTATAAGTACTCTCACGATGGCGAGGATATCTCTTTAGTTAATGATGAGGACACTATGGCAGGTCATTTTCTTCACATTCTTCATGGGAAGACACCTTCAGATTTATTTAGAAGAGTGATGGATGCTTCGTTAATTTTATATGCAGAACATGAGTTTAATGCTTCAACTTTTACAGCAAGAGTTTGTGCTTCGACTATGTCAGATATTCATTCGTGTGTTGTTGCAGCCATTGGCTCTTTAAGAGGTCCACTTCATGGTGGAGCAAATGAAGCAGCCATGGAAATGATAGAGAATTGGAAAACAAGAGAAGAAGCTAAAGACAACATCTTAAAAATGCTTGCCAACAAAGATAAGATTATGGGTTTTGGTCATGCTGTTTACTCAGAGAGAGATCCTAGAAACGCAGTTATTAAAGAATTCTCAAAAGAGCTTGCCGAAGCTTACGGCGACGATAACCTTTATCAGGTTAGTGAAGAAGTTGAAACTGTTATGTGGGACGAAAAGAAACTTTTCCCAAATGCAGACTTTTTTCATGCATCAGCTTATTTTTATATGGGGATTCCAACAAAACTATTTACCCCGATCTTCGTCATGTCTCGTGTAACAGGATGGACTGCTCACTGTATGGAGCAAAGAGCTAATAATAGAATTATTAGACCAAGTGCTGACTACACAGGACCTGAGTCATCTGAATGGGTCAACATAGAAGATAGAGAATAATGTCTGATAACGTTGATATAAATGTCCGCTCAGGATACGACTCCCTATTAACAGAAATTGCTCAATATGTTTCGGATTATGACGTTAATTCTGATTTAGCACTTGAAACAGCAAAGAATTGTTTAATCGATACAGTGGGCTGTGGTCTCCTTGCTTTAACTTTCCCTGCATGTACAAAAATGTTGGGTCCGGTAGTTCCTGGAACTGAAGTTCCTCATGGAGTAAGAGTGCCTGGCACCAACTTTTCACTTGACCCTGTAAAAGGTGCTTTTGACATTGGTTGTATGATCAGGTGGCTGGATTACAACGACACATGGCTTGCTGCAGAATGGGGTCATCCATCAGATAACTTGGGTGCAATTTTAGCTGTTGCAGATTTTGTATCTCAAAAAAATATATCAGATGGAAAAGATCCTCTAACGATGAAAGATGTTTTGCAATCTATGGTTATGGCACATGAAATTCAAGGAGTTTTGGCACTAACAAACAGTTTTAATAGAGTCGGCTTGGATCACGTTGTTTTAGTGAAGGTTGCATCAACAGCTGTTGCTACAAAATTATTGGGCGGTAATTTTGAACAAATTAGAGATGCCGTTTCTCAAGCTTGGGTTGATGGTCAAAGCTTGCGTACTTATCGTCATGCACCAAATGCGGGCTCAAGAAAAAGCTGGGCTGCTGGTGATGCCACTAGTAGAGCTGTGCGGCTAGCAATGATTACTCTTAGTGGCGAGATGGGTTATCCAAGTGTTCTTTCTGCAAAAACCTGGGGTTTTGAAGACGTGCTTTTTAATGAACAGCAACTTTCTTTATCACAGCCTTTTGCAACGTACGTAATGGAGAATGTTTTATTTAAAATTAGTTTTCCAGCTGAGTTCCATGCCCAAACAGCTGTAGAGGCTGCAGTGACTTTGCATAGCCAGATCAAAGATAGGCTTTCAGATATTCAGCAAATAGAAGTAACAACTCATGAATCAGCCATAAGAATTATCTCAAAAGTTGGCGAGCTAAATAATCCTGCTGATCGAGATCATTGTTTGCAGTACATGATTGCCATTGGTCTAATACATGGAGACCTGATTGCTGAGCATTATGAGGATGATGTGGCTGCAGATCCTTTGGTGGATGAGCTTAGAGAAAAGATGGTTATTAAAGAGGATAAACGTTACACAGAAGAATATCTTGAAGCTGATAAACGCTCGATTGCCAATAAAATTCAAATATTTTTTAATGATGGTTCTTCCACTGATGCTGTTGAGGTGGAATACCCTATTGGGCATAAAAGAAGACGTGAGGAGGGCATCCCAGTTCTTGAGAAAAAATTTAAAACCAATTTAGAAAAAATCTACGATGCTGAGCATGCTAAATCTATTTTTGATAAGTGTTCAGATCTTGGATCTTTGAGTCAAATGTCCGTTATAGATTTTCAAGAATTATTTGCTTTGGAAAACAATCCTTTTTAGATCAAAACTCAGAGGGAATAAACCTCATTGCCTCTTGGCTAAATAAAAATGTTTGATCTGCAAAATGGGGCGAGGATTCTACTCTTGAGGAACCAAAATTATGCATCCCATAAACAAACCTATTTTTTCCCTCTTGAGCAACGATGAAAAATAATCCATCACCGCCACTCATGTCCATGCTTTGGGTTTCTTTATTAGGAACACCATAAACAGCCCTTAAGGTATCGACAGAGCCTTGGATTGAATGAGATCTATCTCCCCTTGAGATGGTTGTAAGATCTTTCCATTCATCATCATATTGTTTATCAATCGTAGAAAATATCTCTTTGCACTCTTCAATTGCATCAAAAGTCGAAATAAGGTCTTGATTATTAAATTCAGATAACCATTCTTGAGCCATTATGCATGAACTCATGCCGGCCAATCTATTTTGGAAATTTGTTTTGAGATTCCATGCAGATAGTGTATTTAATTTTTTTGGATTTTCTTTAATAGCTTTTTGAAGATACTTGAATTGTCTGGATGATTTTGAATATTGGTTATCATGCTTAAATTTATAAAACTCTTCATAGTTAAAAATTATCTCAGATTCTAAAATTTCATTTGCCCTAAACGACCTATTAGTAAGTCTGGTCTCAAAATCTACATCGGGATAATTATCTTTTAATTCTTTTGAGAATTTTCCCATCACATAGAAAGGATCTTGATTCGTGCTTTGAATCCATCCGTTATCAGGGTTTACATAAGTTGGTAGATCTAAAACTAAATCTTGCAAGGGCAAATTTTTTGATTTCGAAGTTGCAATGATTTTCCTGGATAAAGTTGGGTTATCCCTTTTTGGAATCATGCCATTATAAAAATATCCAATATTTTGTTCTCGATCCATTACTACAAAATTAAAACTTGGAATTTTTCTCTGAGTAATCTTTTCTTTAAATTCATTAACTGAGCTAGATAAATTCAACTCAAACCATCCAAGGGTTTCACCAAAATAATTATCTGTTGAATGACTGATAGCAAACTTATTTCCTTCTATTTCAATGACAGGTCCAAAATCAGAGTACTGGAAGTCTCGCTTAACATTAATCGTTAAGATATTAAGTAGCCTTATTCGCAATGAATCTTTTTCCGTAACAAAATTTTTCCAGCTATCATCGACCTTATACTGATTAGTATTATTAGGATTTATTTCTAGTTTATAGATATCAAATATATCTGGTCTATTTACCGTTGCACCCCATCCAATGTTTTTATTGAAACCCACATTGATTAAAAAAGATCCAGGAAAATTTCCACCATGAGCTTGCCAACCTTCACCACTACTGACATTTAATTCATACCATCCAACAGGTCCTGATAAAGGTTGATGAGAATTAATCATTAGATAGGAACTATTAGGAATAGTTTTTTTTCCATTAACTGCAATTGCATTTGAACCGGTCGGCACCTCAGAAGATTTTTCAAAGTTATTTAATGACTCGATTTCCCTAAAAAGTCCAGCAAATAAAAGATGTTGTATGTGCGAACCCAAGAGCACGTCCCGAATACTTACGGGATGCATTTTTCTGTTTACTTTAGCTGGATTCTGTTTGGCAAAATAATTAATCCCGTCAACATAGCCTTTGGCAAGGTCAATGATTTCTGATGGAAGTTGAGCTAAGCCATTCTCATCATATTTTTCATGAATTTTTAGAAGTCTTATAAGGTAATCAGTGGTTGCTCCGTCAATTCCATTTTTTATACCGTTTTCACCTTTATATAGGGGCATAAGCTGAACTAAATCTTCATAAGCATCTTCAGCATGTACATAACCAATACCAAAAGCTATATCCTTATTTGTTGCTCCTTTGATATGAGGTACTCCCCAAAAATCTCTATTGATTTCATAGGAGTAATTGTTGATATCAACATTTATTGGTTGAAACTGAGCGCAAGATTGGAATACAACCATGCACAAAATTATCATGAAATGAGCTATTGGTTTTTTATAGAAAGACACAATATAAATTCTATACATTTTTATTAAGCATGAGTAAAAATATTCTAATTATTGGTGGCAACTCAGAGATCGGCAAACATTTAGGAAAACTTTGTCATAAGGACGGTTATTCTCTATTTGTTACGTCCAGGTCAGGACAAACTGAAATTGAAGGGACTCAAATTCAATGTGATCCATTAGGGGACTTATCAGTTTTAGATGAGCTTCCAGAATCATTGGATGGATTTGTATATTGTCCTGGCACCATTAATTTAAAGTCTCTCCAACGAATGACCCTGGATGATTTACAAAACGATATGAATATAAATTTTTTTGGTGCCTTTAATACCTTCAAGCACGTACTTTCAAAACTTAAAAAGGATAATGGTGCATCAGCAGTATTCTTTTCAACAGTTGCAGCCCAAACAGGAATGACATTTCATTCATCAATAGCTGCTGCGAAAGGAGCCCTAGAATCTTTTGCAAAAGCATCTGCAGCTGAATTAGCACCTAGATTAGCAATCAATGTGATTGCTCCTTCAATTACCAAAACACCCATGGCATCTAATTTGCTTTCAGATGATAAAAAGATTGATGCTTCTGCTAATAGACACCCCTTGAAGGAAATTGGAAGTCCTGAACAGGTAGCCAAAACTGCTAGATTTCTGCTGGATGCTAAAGAGAACTGGATTACTGGTCAGATTGTTAATCAAGACGGTGGCATGTCAACGTTAAAGTAGGGCTATAACTCAAATTGGACTATAATCACGTCCATGTCAGGTAACACATACGGAAAAATATTCACTGTTTCGACTTTTGGCGAGAGTCATGGAACAGCCATGGGCTGCATTATCGATGGGTGTCCACCTAACATAGCTATCTCAGAAACTGACATTCAGCATGATCTTGATCGAAGAAGGCCAGGTCAATCTGATGTTACTACTCAAAGAAAAGAAGATGACAAAGTTAAGATTCTTTCAGGTGTATTTGAGGGAAAAACCACCGGAACGCCTATTGGCCTAATTATCTTTAATGAAGATCAAAGATCGCATGACTATTCAAATATAAAAGATGTTTTTAGACCTAATCATGCTGATATTACTTATCAAGGTAAGTATGGAATAAGAGACTATCGTGGAGGCGGCAGGGCGAGCGCCAGAGAAACATCAATGCGAGTCGCAGCTGGAGCTGTTGCCAAAAAGGTGCTCAAAGAAAAAGGTATTGTCATTAATTCTTGGGTCCAGCAAATTGGTGAAATTAAAGCAGAGAATTTCAGTAATAACTCTTCAAATAAATATAATTTTTGCGACGAATCAAAACTGCCAGAGCTAGATGAATTATTTAATCAGCTTATTGATGATGGTGATTCAGTTGGAGCTGAGTTAGGAGTCAAAATTTCTGGTTGTAAAATTGGTCTCGGCGAACCAGTTTTTGATAAATTAGATGCAGAGCTTGCAAAAGCAATAGTTTCAATCAATGCTGTTAAAAGTGTATCTTTTGGGAATGCAGATCTATTTTTATCAAAAAAAGGCTCAGAGGTAAGGGATGAAATGAACTCTGATGGTTATCTCTCTAATAATTCTGGTGGGATTCTTGGAGGAATTTCATCTGGTCAAGATATCGACCTTTCATTTATTATCAAGCCAACCTCAAGCATTGCATCAAAATCAAAAGCTGTGGATGTGGATGGCAACGAAGTATCGCTTGAGGTCAAAGGAAGGCATGATCCATGTGTTGCAATAAGAGCAGTTCCCATTGCAGAAGCTATGTGTGCTCTTTGTATTCTTGATCATTATCTTAGAAATGCTGCTCAATGCTCTGATGTAAACCAAAAGCTTCCTTTTAATTCCTGATGAAAACCCTTTATGACAAGTTATGGGATGACCATGTCGTAGAAGATCTAGGATCAGGTGATCACCTTGTTTATATCGATCGACACTTTCTTCATGAGGTTACATCTCCACAAGCATTTGACGGGATCAGCAAAAAAAATCTAAAGCCATGGAGACTTGCTGCCAATATTGCAACTCCTGATCACAATGTTCCCACAGCAAGGGGTCAAAACTTTGAACTTGAATCCATTGAGGATGAGGTATCAAAAATTCAGATTATAGAGCTTGATAGAAATTGTAATAAATTTGATATCCCACAATTTGATATCAATTCAGAGAAACAAGGGATAGTTCATGTTGTTGGTCCTGAAAATGGCTTCACTTTACCAGGCATGACAATAGTATGCGGAGATTCTCATACCTCAACACATGGAGCATTTGCTGCTCTATCAATGGGAATTGGCACCTCAGAGGTAGAACATGTTTTAGCTACACAATGCTTAAGAATTAAAAAGCTTAAGAACTTTAGAATTAATCTATTAGGTTGTCCTCGAGATGATGTTACTTCCAAGGATGTTATTTTATATGTGATCCGATCAATCGGAACCGATGGGGGAACAGGACATGCCATTGAATTTAGCGGAGACTATATCTCATCTCTTTCAATGGAATCTCGAATGACTATTTGCAATATGTCTATCGAAGCAGGAGCCAAGGTTGGCTTAATTGCTTTCGATAAAATTACAGAATCTTACCTATCTGACAAGGTGCAGCTAGATAAAAGTGAATATGATAAAGCGCTAGAATACTGGAAAAGTCTTTCTTCAGATTCAAACGCAAAGTTTGATAAGGAAATAGAAATTGATGTTTCCAAAATTAAGCCACAGGTCTCCTGGGGAACCTCTCCTGAAATGACAAGTGACTATGACTCATGTGTTCCCGAACTAGATCAAAATAGTGATAAATATTCAACTTATAAAAAGGCAATTGAATATATGGGTCTAAAAGAAAGAGAAAAATTATCTGATCTTACTTTTAATAAAGTATTTGTTGGTTCATGTACTAATTCAAGAATAGAAGATCTAAGATCAGTAGCATCAGAGGTTAAAGACAAAAGAGTTTCAGAAAGTATTGAGGAAGCTTTGATTGTTCCAGGTTCTGGTCAGGTAAAGTTACAAGCCGAAAAAGAAGGCCTTGATAAAATTTTTATTGAAGCAGGCTTTAGTTGGAGGGATCCAGGTTGCTCAATGTGTTTGGGGATGAACGAGGATAAATTATCTCCTGGTGACAGATGTGCATCTACATCTAATAGAAATTTTGAAGGCCGGCAAGGACATATGGGAAGAACACACCTGGTAAGTCCCATGATGGCAGCAAGAATAGCTATCCATGGAGGAATTCCGCATGAGTGAGTTTAAAAATATTTCAGGGATTGCCTGCATCCTTGATATAGATAACATTGATACTGATCAAATTATTCCTACCGAGTACCTTAAGTCTATAAAGAAATTTGGATTTGGAGAATTTTTGTTTGATGGATGGCGATATCATGATATTGCAAATATTAATACTCCAACTTCATCGAGATCACTAAATCAAGATTTTATTTTGAATCAAGTGCCATTCAACGAATCAAAAATTATTATCACAGGTAAAAATTTTGGATGTGGGTCTAGTAGAGAACATGCAGTTTGGGCACTACGTGATTTTGGTATAGAAACAGTTATAGCAGAGTCTTTTGGCGATATTTTTTATAATAATTGTTTTAAGAATGGAGTTCTTCCAATAGCCCTTAACCAAGATAAACTTTTAATGGTGAAAGACCATGTGAGCAATGAATCAAAACTTCACATCAGCCTTGCAGATAAGAACATTGTCATCAAAAATGAAAAAATAGCTTTTGAAGTTGATTCTGGGATGCTGGACATGATTATTACAGGTCAGGATGAGGTGGATATTACTTTATCAATTTCTGACAAGATCAAATCTTATGAATCTAATAGATTGAAACATAAACCTTGGCTTAATTAAGTAAATGAAGAAGATATTAGCATTACCTGGAGATGGAATTGGTGCTGAAGTAATGGAATCTGCGCTTGAGATTCTTGATTACTTAATGACTAGAGATAATCTTGATTTACAAGTTAATCTCAAGTCAGTTGGGGGAACCTCATATGAAGAGCATGGGTTGCCTATTACTGATGAAGCTCTTTCATTGGCAAAAGATTCAGATGCAATTCTTTTTGGTGCCGTTGGGGCTCCGAAATGGGACATTTTGGAATGGGATAAAAGGCCTGAGCAAGCACTTTTGACTTTAAGAAAAGAGCTCGATTTATTTGCAAATCTACGTCCAGCTTTTCTATTTAATGAGCTCGCAGATGCATCTTCTCTTAAAAAAGGGGTTATTGAGAATTTAGATATTTTAATTGTCCGTGAACTAACTGGCGGATTATATTTCGGTGAACCAAGAGGCATTGATAAATCAGTTACCCCAGCATTCGGCTTTAATACAATGCGATATGATGCTGACGAAATTAATCGAATAGCTAAAATTGCATTTGAGGCTAGCCAAAAAAGAAAAAATAAAGTTTGTTCAGTTGATAAAGCCAATGTTCTTGAAGTTTCTAGATTTTGGAGAGAAACAGTAAGCGACTTACATAATAAAAACTTTTCTAGCCAAGAACTTTCCCACATGCTCGCAGATAATGCTGCCATGCAGTTGGTCATAGACCCAAATCAATTCGATGTAATTTTAGCTTCAAACTTATTTGGGGATATTCTTTCAGATATTGCTGCCACATTAACAGGATCAATTGGGATGCTTCCTTCAGCTTCATTAAATGAGAAAAATATTGGTATGTATGAGCCATGTCATGGAAGCGCTCCTGATATTGCAGGTAAAGATTTAGCTAATCCTCTGGCGATGATTTTGTCTTTATCGATGGCTTTTAGATATTCTCTTAATTTGGATAGCCTTGCTGATGAACTTGATAAGGCTGTACGTTGTCTAATTTCCAATGGAGCAAGGACTAAAGATATAGCTAATGAGAGTACTTTTTTAAAAACTTCTGAAGTAGCTAAAGAACTTATCGAGATTCTTAAATGAAAGCAATAAATTTAGGCATTATTGGTGCAACGGGAATGGTTGGTCGAAAGTTATTAGATTTATTAGCTAAAAGAGATTTTCCAATTAATAAACTCTCTTTATTTGGAAAAAGTACTGTTGGTGAATCCGTATTATTTGGCTCAGAAGAGCAAATTATTAAGCCTTTAAATAAGGATTCGTTTAATGGTTTAGATTTAACAATTTTTAGCGCCGGCTCATCAGTAGCAAGAAAATTTTGTTACGAAGCTATAAATCAAGATAATTATGTAATCGATTTGTCTTCTGAGTTTAGATATCAGGAAGATGTCCCGCTCATTGTCCCAGAAATAAACGGAGGAATAATTGACGACCTAAAGCAACCAACACTCATAGCTAATCCTAATTGTACAACTGCTCAACTGCTTATGGCCTTGAAGCCAATTCATGACTTGGCAGAGATAGATCATTTTGACTTAGCAACCTATCAAGCGGTTTCAGGGACTGGAAAGGCAGCTGTAGAAGAACTGCGTCAGGAAACATTCTCAAAAGAATCTACCGATATTCAAAAGGTCTATCCAAAACAAATAGCTTTCAATGCAATCCCTCAGTGTGACATATTTTTAGATGATTACTATACAAAAGAAGAGATGAAAGTGGTTTGGGAAACTCAAAAAATTATGGATCCAAAGATAACTGTTAATGCAACCTGTGTCAGGGTCCCTGTTTTTAATGGACATTCTGAAGCTGTATTTATTAAAACTAAAAATTTTGTTACCAGGGAAGAAGTTTTAAAGGCTCTCAATAATTTTAATGGAGTTACAGTTATAGATAATCCTGATTTACTAGAGTATCCAACACCCCTTGAGCATGCAAATGATACTGAGGAGGTTTATGTAGGCAGAGTAAGAAGTAAAGATATGTATGATCATGGGTTGATATCTCTATGGATTGTTGCTGATAATGTTTATGGAAAAGGAGCGGCACTTAATGCAATTCAAATTGCTGAGAGATTGTTAAATAATAACTCTTTTAAGAGAAATTAAAATGAAGTTTCAACATCTATTTTTACTGTGTTTAGTAGTGCCTCTTTTTGGTCAAGTCAAGATTTCAGCACCCGACGTAAGTATCAATAATGATGGCGAGGCAATAATAAAGATAGATTTTTCAGCTTCAAAAACTTTTGAAGAGAATGAACTAATTTTTTCAACATACAAGACATCTAACCCGCTTGATCTAACAAGTATCAAGTTCTCTTTGCTTGAAAATTTTGAAAATAAACAAAGATTAACGATTGCTCTAAAAGATTCATATCTAAATGATTATTTTTCATTTAGGTTGAGCTTTGGGGAAAGCTTTAAGAAGGATATATTTATTTTTTTACCTTCAGATGCTAGAAGAATAATCTCACAGCGCAAACAGCAAACAAGTTTTATATTGCCAGCAAAAAAGATTGTAGGCGAACCTGAAATATTTGAACCAAAAGATAATAACGAACCAGTTCTCATGGCTGAAGACATTGATATTGAGGAGAAGGATATTGAGTTAGATGATCAAACTGAGTTTACTCCTATAACCAAAAGCACAGTTTATGCAGAAGAAATTGATACCATTTGGTCAGTTTCAAAATCTCTAGCCTCATCTTACGATGCATCAATATATCAGATTATGTGGGCCTTATTTATGTCAAATCCAGATGCCTTCATTGATGGGAACATCCATAAGGTTCGATCAGATTTAGACTTAAACATTCCATCAGCAAATGAAATAGAGTCAGTAGATTCTGAATCAGCAAAAGAATCTATAAATTTTATGGATCCGAATATTCAAAAAAATGATAGTAAACTAATCCTCACCTCTCCTGAAGATTCTATTAATTATGCAGAAAATGAACCTATCATTGAGGATGAATCTGAAGCAACAGAAAGTTATATTGATCCTGTTTTAAATGAAGTAACAGAACCTATACCTCAAGCTACGCCTGAAAAAATTATTGATGCAAATACTTCTGTTGTTAATTTAAAGGCCTCATCAGATAGTAATAGACAGGTGATCTCCTCAACAGATATATCCTCCATGTCACTAATAATTATTAGCTTATTAAGCTTTGCATTTGGTGTAACGATAGCCTACTTCTTGATCTCAAGAGGTAAAAAAACCATCAAAAATGATAATGATGAGACAGATATTCAAGATTCCTATCTTGATACTGAACTAAGCATTGAGAATGATGATGAGATGCAACAACTTGATTTAGCAAGAGCATATATTGAAATGGGCGCTTTCGAGGATGCAAATAAAATTTTAGATGAACTGCAGGAGGCATCATCAAGCAAGAGAATCCTTGATGATATAAAAGTGCTCCAATCTAAACTCGAGCTTTGACTAGGTTTGTAGGCATTTGTCAGTACGACGGAACCCTATTTTCAGGGTTTCAGTTTCAAAAAAATGCTCGCTCTGTTCAAGATGAACTCGAAAAAGCATTAAAGAGCTTTTCTAATCTATCTTCAAGAGTGAATTGTGCTGGCAGGACCGATAAAGGCGTACATGCATTAAGTCAAATATTTGATTTTTCAGTTGAAGATCCCAGCAGAAATATAAATTGGATAGCTGCATTTAATAGTTCCCTTCCAGATGATGTTGTTGTAACTCATGTTGAGGAAGCTGATTCTAATTTTCATGCTAGATTCTCCGCATATGAAAGATCGTATGTTTATTTGATAAAGGTTGGAGAAATCAGATCTACTTTTCTTAGAAACTACGTTTATCATGTCAGCAAACCAATAGACCTCAAACTATTAAGTAAAGAACTTAAAGGAATTATTGGCACACATGACTTTAGTGCCTTTAGATCATCTCAATGTTCAGCAAAAGATCCTGTGAAAACCATATCAAAAGCTAGTTTTGAAGAAAGAAATAACTTAATTTGTATTGAATTTAGTGCAAATGCTTTTCTTCATAACATGATCAGGATACTAATCGGTACATTAGTTGAGATTTCAACAAATGCAGATACAGAATATACAATAACCGACATAATAAGTTCTAAAAATAGAGCTTTGGCAGGAAAAACTGCACCAGCTAATGGTTTATATTTTTTAGGTGCTAAATATAAGGACATACAAAACACCAATATTCCTTTTAAGAAATTTTTTGATTCGTTATGAGTAAGATTAAAGTATGCGGAATTAATGATCTAAGCTGTTTGGATAGTGTTCAAAAATTTAAACCAGACTACTTAGGATTTATTACATACCAAAATAGCCCAAGATATATAGATGCTAATTTTTTAAAGCAAGCTCAAGAGTTTATTGATGATGAGATCACGCCAGTTATTGTTTTTGTTAATGAAAAGATTTCATTTATTAATGAAATTATCAACATCATTCCTAATGCATTGCTTCAATTTCATGGCAATGAGACTGACGAATTTTGTGCTCAGTTTAATAGGCCTTACTGGAAGGCCATTCATGTAAAAGATGAAACTTTTGTAGATAAAATAAATTTATATCCAAATGCAGATGCTATTTTATTAGAATCATACTCACTTCAAGCTTCAGGAGGAACGGGTAAGCGCTTTAATTGGGATCTACTAAATAGCTTGGAGAAAGATAAAAAAAAGTTTATTCTTGCAGGCGGTGTAGGCAATAATAACTTTGAATCAGCGCTGAAACTGGGGCTATGGTGCCTGGATGTTAATTCATCCCTTGAAACATCTCCAGGAAAGAAATCAGAAAAGAAAATTAAAGAATTTTTTCAAAATCTTAGAAATTATGAAAAATAAGTACAGTGAACCTAATAGCGAAGGCTTTTTTGGCAGCTATGGTGGTAAATTCGTCCCTGAGACCCTCATGGAAGCACTGGATGAGCTTGAAAAATGCTATGAAGACATAAAATCTGATTCAGAATTTCAGAAAAAAATTGATAGGGATTTGGCTGACTTTGTTGGCAGGCCATCTCCACTTTATTTTGCTGAAAGGTTAACAGAGCATTTTAAGGGGCCAAATATTTGGCTGAAGCGAGAAGACTTAAATCATACTGGTGCGCACAAAATAAATAATACTATCGGACAAATCTTGCTTGCCAAAATGATGGGTAAAACTAGAATCATTGCTGAGACCGGCGCAGGGCAGCACGGGGTTGCAACAGCAACGGTTGCAGCTCGGTTAGGACTAGAATGCCATATTTACATGGGAGCTGAAGATGTCCAAAGACAATCACTAAACGTATATAGAATAAAACTATTAGGAGCACATGTGCATCCTGTTGAATCAGGGACCGCAACACTCAAAGATGCTTTAAATGAAGCCATTCGTGATTGGGTAACCAATGTTGACAATACTTACTATATTATCGGGAGCGTTACCGGACCTCATCCTTACCCGATGATCGTTAGAGATTTCAATGCAATTGTTGGAAGAGAGTTAATTCATCAATCTCAAGCTTCTTTTCAATCCTTGCCTGATGCCATAATTGCTTGTGTTGGAGGAGGCTCAAATGCAATTGGTATTTTTCATCCGTTCATTGATGAAGATGTTCGCTTGATTGGTGTGGAAGCGGCAGGTCAAGGCATCGATACAGGAAAGCATGCTGCGCCATTAAATGATGGTGAGCCAGGAATACTGCATGGTGCCAAGAGTTATCTAATGCAAGATTCAGATGGACAAATTATGGCAACTAGTTCTATTAGTGCTGGATTGGATTATCCCGGTGTTGGTCCAGAGCACTCATTCTTAAAAGATAACGGCAGAGCTAAATACATTGCAGTTGATGATGAATCAGTTATGAAAGCATTTCATCTGCTGAGTGAGCTGGAAGGAATTATCCCCGCACTAGAAACTGCTCATGCGTTTGCTCCACTTGACTTAATATGTAGTGAGTTTAATGAGGATCAAAATATAGTTATCAATGTATCAGGAAGAGGTGATAAAGACATTGCATCTGTTGCCAAGCTTGAGGGCATAGATCTTGAATAGGATTGAAAAACAGCTTGTTGAAAATAAAAACAATAATATTAAATCTCTAGTAGCATATTTAGTTGCTGGGGATCCAAATATGGATGATACACTTTCGTTAATGCATGGGTTTGTTGATGCAGGTGTTGATGTTATTGAAGTTGGAGTACCTTTTTCTGATCCCATAGCTGAGGGCCCAATAATTCAATCGGCTCATGATCGTTCGCTAGCAAATAAAACTTCATTTGAAGGTATTATTGATCTCATTTCTAATTTTAGAAAAAAGAACACAAATACTCCTATTGTTTTGATGGGCTACCTAAACAGTTTTTTAAAAAATCAGAAAGCTTTTTCGAGATTCAATGATATTGGGATTGATGGGGTTTTAATTGTTGACGCTCCCGGAGAATATTCGCTAAAAGATCTTGGGATTTCAAATGCTAGCGTAGTTTCAATTTCGCTAATTTCACCAACAACCACCAAAGAAAGAACTAAGAAGATATGTAATGCCAGCTCAGGATTTATTTACTACGTAACACTTAAGGGGGTCACCGGTTCCTCAAATGTTGACCTTGAAGAGATTAAGAGCAATGTAATTGACCTACAAAAGAATACTAACCTACCAGTTATGGCTGGATTTGGTATAAAAAATAAAGAGCAAGCCGAGTCAATCTCTAAAGTTGCAGATGGAGTGGTGATAGGATCATATTTAGTTGAAAGTATTTTCCATGCAAAAAAAACCACAGATTATAAAAAAATATATAATTATTTAAGCGAAATTAAGTCGGTTATAAATAAATGAATTGGTTAACAAGGCTCATACCCTCAATAGGTGAAAAAGAACCTTCAGCCTCCAAAAGCAAAGTTCCTGATGGTCTTTGGAATAATTGTCCAGCATGTGAATCGATTTTGTACCAACCGGAACTGGAAAAATCGTTATTTGTATGCCCAAAATGCGGCCATCATCTGAGAATAGGTGCTAGAAAAAGGATCTCAATTTTTTTAGATCAAGATTCCTTCAATGAAATCTCCTCTGATGAGGAAACAAATAATATCCTCAATTTTAAAGATACTAAGTCTTATGATCAAAGAATTAAAGAGGCTGTAAGTTCAACAGGGGAGAAAGAAGCTCTTGTTACTGGAGTTGGGAAGCTTGATGGAAAAGAAGTTGTAGTCGCTGCATTTGAGTTTAGATTTATGGGTGGTTCAATGGGTGGTACTGTTGGAACTAAATTTGTTAAAGCAGTTCAGACTGCAATCGACAAAAATCTACCACTGATATGTTTTTCTACAAGTGGGGGCGCGCGCATGCAAGAGTCAATGGTCTCTCTTATGCAAATGGCAAAAACTGCAGCAGCATTGGAAAAACTTAGAGAGAAGTCGCTGCCTTATTTTTCGGTGATGATTGATCCAATCTTTGGAGGAGTCTCTGCAAGCATAGCAATGTTAGGGGACATCAACATTGCGGAGCCCGGTGCATTAGTTGGATTTGCTGGAAGAAGGGTTATTGAGGAGACTGTTAGAGTTGATTTGCCCGAAGACTTTCAGCGAGCTGAATTTCTACTTGATCATGGAGCAATAGACATGATCGTTCACAGGGGTGAGTTAAGGTCAACAATTTCAAATCTTCGAGATAAGTTACTAAGCAATAATGCTGCTAAATAGGCTAATTGGTTTACTCGTAATAGCCACACTCATTTTATTTTTATTTTTTTTCTTTGGGCCAAATAGCATTCAATTAACAAGTAAGATTGTTGACCAAAATGATGCTCCCTTAGAACCACTTAGGAATTATGTCTACAGAGTTGGCATATTTAAGGACCCATCAAAAGCAGAAAACCTCATTGCTAAGTTTAGGTCTCAAGATGTTTTAGCATATTCTAGCAAAAATGATGATTTGATTTACGTCTATGTTGGACCATTTATTGGAAAGGAAAAGATTATTCAATCTAAAACTCTCTATAACGAAATAGCCGGTGTTGAAAATGGAGTAATAGAAGAATGGAAATAGTTGCCTTGAATCAACTAGATATGTTTATTCTATCCATTATTGTTGTCTCAGCAATAATCTCTCTTTTTAGAGGCTTTGTAAAAGAAGCGTTTTCATTGATTTTGTGGATTTCAGCTTTTTTCTTGACCATATTGTTTCAACCCTCTGCTCAAAAATTCTTATCTAACTTTTCAATTTCGGTCTCTTTGCTTGAACCGTTAACCTACATAATTGTTTTTGTAAGCTTGATATTTATAGGGGGCCTGGTTATAAATTTTATTCATGGTCTTATGCAATGGTCTGGTTTGTCAGGATTTAATAGGCTTCTAGGAGTCATGTTTGGATCATTGCGCGGAGTGCTAATTGTGAGCCTATTATTTATAGTTGCAGATGATTATGTCGAACAAAGCACTTTTGCAGAAAATTCAAAAATTTATCCAATCATCAAAAAATATAATCCAATCTTAATTAGTAAAATTAGCTCTATGATTGAAGATACAAATTCAGGTATGCTAACAAGTGAGCAACCTATCCTAGGAAATACCTAATGTGCGGAATAGTTGGAATTTCAGCTGAATCAAACGTAGCTTCGGAAATCTACGAATCATTGCTCATGCTTCAGCATAGAGGCCAAGATGCAGCAGGAATGGTTGTGTGTGACGATGAAGGAAGATTAAACAGTAGAAAATCAATGGGCTATGTCAGGGATGTTTTTCAGCAAAGACACATGGAAAAACTCATTGGAAGCTATGGGGTTGGGCATGTTAGATATCCTACTGCAGGTGGTGCCGGTAAAGAGTTTGCTCAACCAATGTATGTAAATTCACCATATGGGATAAGCCTTGCTCATAATGGCAACTTAACTAACTCAAAATCTTTAGCTAAAGAGTTATTTTTTGCTGAAATGAGACACTTAAACACTGACTCAGATTCGGAAGTTCTTTTAAATATATTGGCTCATGAGATAGCTAAGCAGAAAGCAATTAACCCAACACCTGAACATTTATTTAAGGCTGTTTCAAAAACTCACATAAGATGTGATGGCGCATACGCAGTTGTTGCCTTGATTACTGGAGCAGGAATTTTGGCTTTTAGAGATCCAAATGGTATTAGACCATTGGTAATCGGTGAGCGTGAAGGTAAGAACAGAAAAGAATATGTTATTGCATCAGAAAATGCTCTATTTGCATCTTTAGGCTTTAAAACTCTTAGAGATGTTGAGCCAGGAGAGGCGGTCTTTATAGATAAAAAAGGAATCATTTCCTCAAAACAATGCTCTCTATCAGCTAAGTCACAACCATGCATTTTTGAATACGTTTATTTATCACGGCCTGATTCAACCTTAGATCAAATTTCTGTTTATCAATCAAGAATGAGAATGGGGAAATATTTAGCAAAGAATATTTTGGACAATATGTCAGACCATGACATAGATGTTGTGATTCCTATTCCAGATAGCTCAACAACAGCTGCCTTGCAGCTGGCAAACGAACTGAATATTCCCTATCGGGAGGGATTTGTAAAAAATAGATACATTGGTAGGACATTCATAATGCCTTATCAAGAAGAACGTAAAAAATCTGTTAGACGTAAATTAAATATCTTGGAGTTAGAGTTTTTAAATAAGAATGTTCTCTTGGTTGATGACTCAATAGTAAGAGGAACCACAAGCAAGAAAATTATTGAGATGGCCAAAATGGCAGGTGCAAAAAAAGTATATTTCGCCTCTGCTGCGCCACCAATCAGATATCAAAATCTTTATGGAATCGATATGGCTGCTACTGAGGAGTTAGTTGCTCATAATAAAACTGAAGAAGAAGTTTGTGTTGAGATCGGAGCCGATAAGATTTTTTATCAACAATTAGATGATTTGATAAGTTCGGCCAAAGAGGGCAACCATAAGATCACTGATTTTGAAATTTCAATTTTTAATGGGGAGTATCCAACACCAATCAGCTCTTCCTACTTAGAGGACTTGGAAATGAGTAGAAGCGATAGTAAAAAGATAACTAGAGAGGCTAAGTAGCTTCTACCACATTGATCGCTGGTATTTCAGCATCATTTGCTTGATCAACATAGGACTTTATTTCATTAAAGTTAAGATATCGATAGATCTCACCACTCATGGTATCAATTTCTTTCATTATTTCTAGATACTCACTTGGGCTTGGTAATTTACCTAATACTGCAGAGACTGCAGATAATTCTGCTGACCCAAGAAAAACATCAGCACCATCACCAAGTCTGTTAGGAAAATTTCTCGTTGACGTTGAGATTACCGTAGAGTTAGGAGCTACTCTTGCCTGATTACCCATGCATAATGAGCATCCTGGTACTTCAGTTCTTGCTCCTGCTACACCAAAAACATTATAAATACCTTCTTCAATAAGCTGTTTTTCATCCATCTTTGTTGGAGGGACAACCCACAGCCTAGTTGGGATCTCTTTATATTTTTTTAATAACTGTCCAGCAGCCCTAAAGTGGCCAATATTTGTCATACAGGAACCAATAAAGACCTCATCGATTTTAGTGTCTTGTACTTCAGAAAGAGGCTTTATATCATCAGGATCATTCGGGCAGGCTAGCAGAGGTTCCTTGATCTCATTAAGGTCAATATCAATGACTGCAGCATATTCTGCATCATTATCAGCTTCAAGAAGGGTAGGGTTCTTTATCCATTCTTCCATTCCCTGAGCACGTCTTTCAAGTGTTTTTGGATCACCATATCCGTTCGCAATCATCCATCTCAGCATTACGATATTTGAATTTAAATATTCAATAATAGGCTCTTCACCCAATTTAATGGTGCATCCTGATGCAGATCTTTCTGCAGATGCATCGGATATTTCAAAGGCTTGCTCTACTTTTAGATTTGGCAGCCCTTCAACCTCTAAACATCTTCCTGAAAAAATATTTTTCTTACCTTCTTTTTCAACCGTTAGTAATCCTTGTTGAATCGCAGCATATGGGATTGCGTTAACAAGATCTCTCAGAGTGATGCCAGGCTGCATTTCTCCTGAAAATCTTACTAAAACAGATTCAGGCATATCAAGTGGCATTACCCCGAGCGTTGCAGCAAAAGCAACCAATCCCGAGCCAGCAGGAAAGCTAATACCTATAGGAAATCTAGTATGGCTATCTCCTCCTGTTCCGACAGTATCAGGTAAAAGCATTCTGTTTAACCAAGAGTGGATGATGCCATCACCTGGTTTAAGTGAAACTCCTCCTCTATTCATGATAAATTCAGGAAGGGAATGTTGGGTTTCTATATCCACGGGTTTAGGATAGGCAGCAGTATGACAAAATGACTGCATAACTAAGTCAGCGGAGAAACCAAGACATGCAAGTTCCTTTAACTCATCCCTTGTCATGGGTCCGGTGGTATCCTGAGAACCTACCGTTGTCATTCTGGGTTCGCAATAATCTCCTGGACGAACACCCTCAACACCGCAGGCCTTACCGACCATTTTTTGCGCCAATGTATAACCTTTAGCATCACTTTTATCGTTGTTCGGTCTTACAAAAATATCTGTTGGCTCAAGTCCAAGTGTTTCTCTAGCTTTATCAGTCAACTGTCTCCCTATAATTAAATTTATTCGACCATTAGCTCTTACTTCATCCATTATGACTTCAGTCTTTAACTCAAACGAAGTCAACAATTCACCTTCTAAATTTGTAACTTCTCCGGCATGAGGTTTAAGAATAATTTCGTCCCCCATATTTAAACTTGACACATCACATTCAATTGGCAATGAGCCTGCATCTTCAAGGGTATTAAAAAATATAGGCGCAATTTTCCCGCCAAGCACAAAACCACCCTCGTGCTTGTTTGGTATAAATGGTATTTCATCACCTATGTGCCACAGCAGAGAGTTGGTAGCAGATTTTCTTGATGAGCCCGTACCTACAACATCTCCAACAAACACTAGCGGATTACCTTTCTTTTTAAGTTCTTCTATTTTTGCAAGAGCATCATCCAAGCCCTCTCTTGGCATTTTGAACATTGCTTGGGCATGAAGAGGGATATCTGGTCTTGACCAAGCATCTTGTGCTGGTGATAAGTCATCAGTATTAATTTCTCCAGACACCTTAAAAACTGTTAACTTTATCTCATCCTTTAGTTTATCTTTTGTAGTGAACCATTTGCCTTCAGCCCAGTTTTCTAAAACTTTTTTTGCATAATCATTACTTTTTGCAAGCTCATTAATCTCATTAAAGGCATCGAAAATAAGTAAAGTATTTGATAGAGCTGCTACTGCTGCTTCTGCAAGATTTTCATTTTTTAAACATTCGACTAGAGGAGTAATGTTATATCCTCCAAGCATTGTGCCAAGTAACTCAACAGCATAATTGGCATCAATATACGGGCTCGTTGTTTTTCCCTCAGTTATATCTGATAAAAAACCAGCTTTTACATATGCTGCTTGGTCGACTCCAGCCGGAATGCGCTGAACCAAAAGCTCCATTAATAATTCAGATTCTTCGTGATCAGTTTTAAGTAGCTCAATTAATTCTGCAGTTTGATCAGCAGACAGAGGTAACGGCGGTACATTTTGCTCTGCTCTTTCTTGGCAATGAAGTTTGTATTGTTCTAGCATGATGACTCCTCGCCGCATATTTTACTTCTCATTGAGATTTTGCTCCAGCAGATTAAGCTATTAATATTTTAAGTATTTAGAGTATTATTTTGTTATGCGCAAACAACGTTCTTCAACACCTTGTCTTGGAATTTGCTCAACCACTTATGGAGATGACGTTTGCAGGGGCTGTAAGCGCTTTATTCATGAGGTAATTAACTGGAATTCTTATTCAAATGATGAAAAAGAGATTGTTAATTCAAGACTTGAAGAGTTTAAGGTGACCATCCTTAGCCATCGATTTAAAGTTACTGACGCTGAGCTGTTATCTTCTAAACTCAAGGAGCATGCCATTAATTTCAATGACGCCCTTGATCCGATCACATGGATATTTGATTTATTGCGTGCTTCATCGCAAGATCTTGATCTTGAATTATTTGGTCTTGAATTGTTGCCCGATCATCGAACCTTTTCACTATCTTCCATCAAAGATGAGATAAACACTGAACTTTTTGAATTGTCTCAAGCACATTTTGACAGGTACTTCACTAATTAACTGTTGGTAGTTCAAACCAGCTTGTTGTATACCTAGGTGACACATTTGCTCTTCTCATCGCTGTGAATCCTATTTTGCTTTGAGAAGCAAAATTTACTTGAGTACTAGAGTGATTAATTTTATCAAGAGTTTTCATTAGTTGATTGTTGCGCCTTGCTCCGTTTATTTGCTCGAATAGCTCATACTGTAAAACATTTTCATCAGTAAACTGACTTAACATTACACCTGCTTTTGCATAACAAAAACCATGTCTGAATATCTTGGGAAGAATCCATCGTATGCTGGATAAGATATCCCGAGTATCGTCGCTAGGCTGATGCAAAGTATAGAATTTTATGGTTTGATGCTGCCTGTCTTGTGTTCTAAAAGGGCTTGTCCTAATAAAGACACCAACTTTTGAGCATAGCTGACCCTCTTTTCGAAGTTTCTCGCATGCCCTGACACCAAAATCATTCACAATAGGTGAAAGAGTATTGAGATCACTGATTTTATTCGCAAAGCTTCTGCTAACAACAATTTGTTTTTTGGGAGCAGGATTTTCATCCATTGCCAAGCATCTTTCTCCTCTTAATTCCCTCACTGTTCTTTCTAAAACCACACTATATTTCTTTCTAATCAATGGAATGTTTGAGCATGCTAAGTCATAAGCATTTTTCATCCCAGAATCGCTAAGCTTTTTATTGAGTCGTCTTCCCACTCCCCATACCTGATGAATGGGTACTCTTTTTAATGCGGTCTCAATATCTTTTTGATTATTGGTGATACTGAAAATGCCAGGATAATGCGTTTGTTGTTTAGCTAAATAACTTGCAACTTTAGTTAAGGTTTTAGTCGGAGCGATCCCAATTCTTACTGGAATCCCAACCCACTGTTTAACAATATTCCTGCAGTACACTCCGAAGTCATTGGCCGCATCATGACTTTCAATTGCCAAGTTTTCTAAGTCAAGAAATGCTTCATCAATACTGTATATCTCTATTTTTTTTGACATTTGAGATAGTACGCTCATGACTCTGCTTGAAATATCTCCGTATAAAGCAAAGTTCGACGAAAAAACTTGACCTCCGCTCTTTAGAAAACCTTCTTTTACTTTGAACCATGGAGCTCCCATTTGGATGCCAAAGTCTTTTGATTCTTTGCTACGAGCTATCACACAGCCATCGTTATTTGAAAGCACAACAATTGGTACTTTTTTCAGATCAGGCCTAAAGATTCTTTCACAAGACGCATAAAAATTCTCACAATCTACTAATGCCAACAGATCCATATTATTTGTATATATTGATTGCTGCTGTCACAACGCCTATAACCTCTAATTCATGACCTTGCTCAATAAAGATGGGTTGATATTTAGCATTTTCTGCTATCAGTGCAATACGTGGTTTTAATTGCAATCTTTTGCATAAAAATTCACCGTCGATAGATGCAACAATGATATCGTTGTGGTTGGGTTTAATGCTTCTATCCACAATTAATACTGCGCCACTACCTATGTTTGCATTGATCATTGAATCACCAGAAGCTTTTACTAGAAACGTAGCAACTTGATTCTTAATCAAGTACTGATTCAAATCAATTGGAGTTTCTAGGTAATCATTTGCTGGGCTCGGAAAACCAACAGGCACACTCTCCGCAAAGAATGGAGTATAGTTTTGAGGCAGAGAATCCGCCGATATATTACCGATATAGCTTAATTTCATAAAGGATAAAGTACTGTATAAATATACAGTATTAAGTTTTTAAAGACAACTGGATTGAAGGCTTAGATTTTAAACTCTTCCAAATTTTGAGATGTTGAATCTAGATAAAAACACCAACCTGTTTTACCCCAATCACCAAGAACCACACGTTTTAATTTAGAATTTTTAACATCAAGTTCATGAATATTTGGCTTATGGGTATGACCGTGGATAAGCAAGTCGATACCATGCTTATCAAAAAATGAAGCCACTTCATTTGTATTAACATCCATGATCATTAAATCTTTTTGAGAAGAATTTTTTTTGCTGGCATCACGCATGCTTGAAGCAATTGATTTTCGTTCGACCAGAGATTTATTGAGAAACTCAGTCTTCCATTTAGACGAGCGAACTTGCTTTTTAAATGTTTGATATTCAGTATCATCAACACAAAACATATCACCATGTGAAAGAGCAATTTTTTTTCCGAAATAGTCAAAAAAGAAAGGATCTGGAAGTAATGAGATGCCAGTAGATTCTGCAAAAGAGCTATCTAAAAGAAAGTCTCTATTACCGTGAATAAAAAATATTTCTAAACCTGCTTTGGATGCTTTGCTAAGAGCATCTTTTGTTGAAGTAATTAATGACGACGAATCATCATCACCGATCCATACTTCATAGAGGTCTCCCAGAATATAGAGTTGATCCAAATTGGAGGAGTGTGATTTTAGAAAATCTACAAAAGCATTAGTGAGTAAAGTATCTGTTTCTGATAGATGTAAATCAGAAATAAAACCGAGGTTCATTCACTAATAGAGACAGAGTTAATAGTCACAGGATTTGCTGGTGCATCTTGATAGCCATTGACAACCATAGTAGGACTTAGCGCAATACTATCAACTACCTCCATGCCTTCAATTACTTTTCCAAAGACTGCATAGCCCCATCCTTGGGTAGTCTCTGAAGAAAAGTTTAGAAAATCATTATCCGCATGATTAATAAAGAACTGACTCGTAGCAGAGTGGGGATCCATTGTCCTTGCCATGGCGATAGTACCTCTATCATTTTTAAGACCATTATTGGCTTCATTTTTAATCGCATCAGACTCTGAAGGTTTATTTTGCATGTCAGCATCAAGGCCGCCACCTTGAATCATGAATCCTTCAATGATTCGATGGAATATCGTATCACTGTAATAACCGCTGTTAGCGAGTGAAATAAAATTATCTACGGATATGGGCGCATTCTCTTTATCAAGCTCAATTTTTATTTCTCCTGCAGAAGTTGAGATAGTTGCAATCGGCATATTATTCTCCATTAAAACTGTTTGTTGATTAGAGGCCTCAGAGCAGCTCATTAAACAAAAAAAACCAATGAATAATAAAGTAGTTTTTTTTTGAAATTTCGCGATAGATTTAATTTTCACTTTGAGAATCTAATATTAATTATTAACTATATGACCTTATAATATAGCAATTCTAGTATACACATGAGTCTTAAGCTTTATAACACTCTAACTAATAAAAAAGAGATTTTTGAGCCCATTGAACAGGGCAAAGTCGGAATGTATGTTTGCGGTGTTACCGTATATGACAATTGTCACCTTGGCCATGCACGAGCATATGTAGCATTCGACATTTTAGTTCGTTACTTCCGATACCAAGGCTACAAAGTTAATTACGTTAGAAATATTACTGACATTGAAGATAAGATCATTGAGCGAGCTAATGAGAATTCAGAGTCAATATACGATTTAACAAGCAGAACAATTGCAAGCATGCATGCGGACTTTCAAGGGCTTGGATTAATTGAACCAAATAGTGAGCCAAAAGCTACTGAATATATTGATGGCATGGTGACAATGATTGAAGATTTGATAGCAAAAGGTCATGCATACGTTGCAGATAATAATGATGTATTTTTCTCTGTAAGAAGTTATGAGGAATATGGAAAACTATCTAACAAAGTTCTTGATGATTTAGACCCGGGATCAAGAATTTCAGAGGATCAGGCAAAAGCTGACCCATTAGATTTTGTTTTATGGAAAAGTGCAAAACCTGAGGAACCATCATGGGACTCGCCATGGGGGAAAGGAAGACCTGGTTGGCACATTGAATGCTCTGTGATGTCTTTAGAAAAGCTTGGCAAGAATTTTGATATTCATGGAGGCGGACCAGATTTAATTTTTCCACATCATGAAAATGAGATTGCTCAATCAAAATGCTCAAACGATTCTGAGTTTGCAAATTACTGGATTCATTCAGGATTGTTGAAAATTGGTGGTGAAAAAATGTCAAAGTCACTTGGTAACTTTGCTTTGATCAAAGATTTAATTAAGCAATATCATTTTGAAGTCATAAGACTCTTCTTAATATCCAGTCACTATAGAAGCGAATTAAGTTTTGATGAAGGCTCTTTAAATCAAGCAAGAGCAGCACTAGAGAGGCTTTATACAACTTTAAAATTAAATGATGTAGATGCTGAAAACACCGCTACAGATAACCCTTTCATAAAAGCATTTGAGATGGCAATGAATGACGACTTAAATACACCTAAGGCTGTAAGTATTCTTTTTGATCTTGCAAAGGAATTAAATTCAAGCAAGGACAAGAATTCTAGAAGTGAAAAATTATATGCATTCAAAACCATTGCAAATAATTTAGGCTTGCTTAGTGATAAGCCTGAAAATTTCTTTAAATTTGGAGCTGAAGTGGATGATTTATTCATTCAAGAAAAAATAGATGCTAGGAATCAAGCTCGCAAAGAAAAAGATTTTAAAAAAGCGGATCAAATTAGGAATGAATTATCTGATTTGGGTATTCTTCTTGATGATGGCCCTGATGGAACAACCTGGAAAATAGAATAGCTTAGTTATGCATGAAGTAAAAAGCTATCAAATGTTTTTGTATAGATTAGAAGACAATTTATCAAAAATTACATCTTTAGAGAGAAGAATTTCAATGAAAGAAGGTAATGGACTTAATCCGACAAATGAAAAACAACTCCTAAAAGAACTCATTGAAAAGCAGACCTTAATTGTAAGAAAATTGATTGATGATTTAGGAATCAAGGTTGAGGATAGTAGTGATGAAGAGCGAAATAGAATTGCAAAAAGGATACTAAAAGCTCTAAGTTAAGAATGGCTCCCCGAGCAGGGCTCGAACCTGCGACAAATTGATTAACAGTCAACTGCTCTACCAACTGAGCTATCGGGGAACAAGGTTGGCATTATAAATAAAAAATATAGAAAGTAATATATTAACCATGACAAAAGTGTTGAAGGTACATTCAGATTTTGATCCCGCAGGCCATCAATCTATGGCTATTCAGCAGGCAGTTGAAGGCTTAAATGATGGACTGTTGCATCAAGTTTTATTAGGTGTCACTGGGTCTGGTAAAACTTACACGATGGCAAAGATCATTGAAGAAACTCAAAGACCTGCAATCATAATGGCGCCCAATAAAACTCTAGCCGCTCAACTTTATGGAGAATTTAGAGACTTCTTTAAAGAGAATTCAGTAGAATATTTTGTTTCTTATTATGATTACTATCAGCCAGAGGCATATGTTCCCACGTCTGATACTTATATAGCCAAGGATGCTTCCATTAATGAGCATATTGAACAAATGCGTTTATCAGCAACTAAAGCTTTGCTTGAGCGAAATGATACAGTTGTTGTGGCAACAGTATCTTCAATTTATGGGTTAGGTGCTCCCGAATCTTACTTAAACATGATCTTGCACTTAGATCGTGGAGATATCATTGATCAGCGAGCTATTCTCAGAAGACTTTCTTCAATGCAATACACGCGAAATGATATTGATTTTAGGAGAGCCACCTTTCGAGTAAGAGGAGATGTAATCGATGTTTATCCTGCTGACTCTGAGAAAGAGGCACTAAGGATTGATTTATTTGGTGATGAAATAGAAAAATTATCTTGGATTGATCCTTTAACTGGTGAACTTATCAGCGAGGTACCCAGAGCAACCATATACCCCAAGACACATTACGTGACACCCAGGGAGACAGTCACTGATTGTTTAAAACTTATTAGAGAAGAGTTAAAAGATAGAATCAAATATTTTAAATCCAATGAAAAGCTAGTTGAAGCACAACGACTTCAAGAAAGAACAACTTATGATTTAGAGATGATGGCTGAGCTTGGTTATTGTCAGGGGATTGAGAATTATTCACGATACTTATCAGGTAGATCTTCTGGTCAGCCACCTCCCTGTCTATTTGACTATATCCCTAAAAATGCAATTGTTTTCATGGATGAATCTCATGTCTCTGTTCCGCAAATTGGCGGGATGTATAAAGGTGATAGATCTCGAAAAGAAACATTGGTTGATTATGGATTTCGATTGCCAAGCGCGCTTGATAATAGGCCTCTTAGATTTGAGGAATGGGAGCTCCTAACACCACAAAGAATTTATGTATCTGCAACCCCAGGGAAATACGAATTAGAAAATGGAGATAAAGTTGTTGAACTGCTCGTAAGACCTACAGGACTTATCGACCCAGAAGTTGATGTCAGACCAGCATCAACTCAGATAGATGATGTCATTGGAGAATGTAATGAGAGAGCAAAGCTTAAAGAGCGAGTCTTAATTACAACACTTACTAAAAGAATGGCAGAGGATCTAACGGATTATCTTAATGAAAATGGGATTAAAACAAGGTACATGCACTCAGATATTGATACTGTTGAGCGAGTTGAGATTATTAGAGATTTAAGATTAGGTAAGTTTGATGTTCTGGTTGGAATTAACTTGTTAAGAGAGGGTTTAGACATCCCTGAAGTGAGTCTGGTTGCAATCTTAGATGCAGACAAGGAAGGTTTTTTGAGATCTGAGGGAACACTCATTCAAACCATTGGAAGGGCAGCAAGGAATATCAGAGGGAAAGCAATTTTGTATGCGGATAAAGTTACAGGCTCAATGGATAGAGCAATGAAAGAGACTAATAGAAGAAGAGAAATCCAGGTCACTTTTAATAAAGAAAATAAAATCAAACCAAAATCTATTGTCAAAGAAATTAAAGATATTATGGAGGGCGCTAGACCTAATACTAGATCAGGTAAAAACAAGCCTAAGAACTTTGAGGATGAATTGCCATTTAAGATCGAATTAGATAATCCAGAGGTTATTTCTAACTCAATCAATTTACTTGAAAAGCAAATGTATAAATATGCTCAAGAAACTGAATATGAGCGAGCAGCCTTTTGTAGGGACAAAATTAAAGACCTTAAATACCAGTTAATTAATTCCTAATTGCATCCTAATCCCAGGATTAAATAATAGTAATCTTTAACTCTAGTAACATAATCTACTGCTTGAATACCTCTTTTATAGTTTTTTGAATTACCTGCGAGTTCACTATGATTCACCTCTTCAGTTAAAAAACTAGATAGATCATCCCAAGTGATTTCAAAATTCTCTTTATTTAAATTTATTTGGATTTCCTCTAGATATCTATTGATATTTCCAACGCCAAGGTTATAGGCAGCAAGTGCAATTGAAATCGTATCACCAGTTGATGTACCGAAATTTATTTCATCAATTAACTTTGCTATATAACTTGCTCCTCCATTAATACTTTGAACAGGATCCAGTCTATTTTCTACTCCCAAAGATTTAGCGGTTGGAAGAGTTAACATCATCATGCCCTTAACCTGAGTTGCAGACCTAGCTTTTGGATTCCATTGGGATTCCTGAAAGGCTATTGCTGCCAATAATTCCCAGTCAAGATTATTCAATTTTGCAGCTTCTTTAAATTCATCAATATAAGATAAAAATCTCTCTTGATAGAGAAGATTAAACTTATCTTTTTCAAATTCTGATAGGTTAGATAATGACCAAAGTTTTTCCTTAGTATTTGCACATGAACTTGATAATTGTTCATCATTGAGAGATTGATCAGAACAACTGAACATAAAAATCATAACTGATAAAACAAAAAAAATAGCTCGATTAATTCTTATCTTTTTTATCTTTTTAATTTGATTCACCACTATAATTAAAACCACAATATTTTAGAAAAAGTTCAGTGTCAAAAAGTTTTAGCTTGTTCCTGCAAGGTCAATCAAGTTTTTCTAGCGCCCAATTATCTCGCATAAAAGCCAAGCTTAAAAAAAATCTAAGTAGTAAGATTTCTTTGACCGCAAATGATTATTTTTTGATCAACTCTCAAAAGGTTCTAGATGCTGATAAGTTAAAGGAAGTTCTTCATGCAGAAGAAACACTTAAAGACTGCTCTTTCTATATTGGTGCACGTCTTGGGACCATTTCGCCATGGTCCTCTAAGGCCGGTGATATTTTAAAAAATATTGGTTTTGATCAATTACGAATTGAGAAATTTGTCGGATTCAATTTAGTAGGATTTGAAATTGATGATTTTCAGTTAGAAGCAATTTTTGATCCAATGACTCAATCAATATTTCAAAAACCTCCGCTTGAATTTTTTGATTCTTCTTTATCATCTAAAGATCAGCGTGTCATAGATTTTTGTAATAAAGGCATCGATGCTTTAAAGACCGCAAACTCAGAATTGGGATTAGCCCTATCAAATGATGAAATAGAATATCTAGATATTTTCTATTCAAATGAAAAACGAGATCCAACTGAATCTGAATTAATGATGTTTGCTCAAGCGAACTCTGAACACTGCAGACATAAAATTTTTAATGCTGATTGGTCTCTTGACAGTGAAAAGGTTGAATCGTCTTTATTTGATTTGATAAAGAAAACAAGCAAAGGAGATAAGCCTCATCTTATTTCTGCTTACAAAGATAATGCTGCTGTTATAAGTGGCAAGGTTTCAAATTTGCTAGAACAAAATTCTAAAGATGTTTATAAATTCGAGTCTCAATTAATGAACTCAATAATAAAGGTAGAAACCCATAATCATCCTACGGCAATTTCTCCCTTTCCAGGTGCTGCTACGGGTTCTGGTGGTGAAATTAGAGATGAGGGTGCTACTGGCTCTGGAGCCAAACCAAAAACTGGCCTAGTCGGATTTAATGTATCAAACCTTAATCTGGATGACGATAACATGCCTAAACAGAAAGCTCCTTTTCCTGATAGGATCGCATCTCCAAAACAAATAATGATAGAAGGGCCTATTGGTGCGGCAGCATTTAACAATGAATTTGGCAGACCTTGTACTTTAGGTTATTTCAGGGTTTTACAAACAAAAACCAATAGAGAAAAAAGTGCATACGGATATCACAAACCAATTATGCTTGCAGGAGGTATCGGGCAGATTAAAGATGCTTACAGCTTAAAGGGAGGAATAGATCATAATCACTTGGTAATTGTATTGGGTGGCCCATCCATGCTTATTGGTCTTGGTGGCGGAGCTGCTTCATCAGTTTCTTCAGGAGAAAGTGAAGAGGAATTGGATTTTGCTTCTGTTCAAAGAGGCAATGCTGAAATGGAGAGAAGGTGTCAAGAAGTCATTAATGCATGTATTTCAAAGAAAGAAAATATTATTAAATTTATTCATGATGTTGGTGCAGGCGGTCTCTCTAATGCAATTCCTGAGTTAGCAAAAGATACTGGATGGGGCGTTGATATAGATCTAGGAAAGGTTCCCGTTGCTGATAAAAACATGACCCCAATGGAAATATGGTGCAATGAATCTCAAGAAAGATATGTTTTGGCTATTCATCCTGATGATAAAAAAATGTTTGAAAATATATGCAGTCGCGAAAGATGCCCTTATGCAATTGTTGGAAAGACTATTGAGGATCAGTTAGTTCGTGTAACAAGCCCTGATAGCAGGTTTATGCCAGTGAATGTTCCTTTGGATATGCTTTTTGGTGATCTGCCTAAAACTAAGATTAATGTTTCTTCAGAACACCCAAAAAATTTTCATGATTTCGAAGCAAAAGATAGTTTAGAAAAAAATATTCTTAAAGTTCTAAGGCATCCTACAGTTGGGTCCAAACAGTTTTTAATCACCATTGGAGATAGAACAGTAGGTGGTTTGATAGCACGAGATCAGATGGTAGGAAAATATCAGGTCCCGACTTCAAATTACTCTATGGTGAACAACTCCTTCACTGAATATCACGGCGAAGCAATCTCAATGGGAGAAAAGCCATCAATTGCAATTTCGAATCCAAGCGCTTCAATGCGTATGGCTCTAGCTGAGTCAATCTTTAATCTAATGAGTGCGCCAATAAAATCATTAGATCGCGTTGTATTATCAGCTAATTGGATGGCTGCTTGTGGGAGTAATCAAGATGACTTGGCATTGAGGGAGGGTGTAGAGGCTTTATCAAAGATTTGTTGTGAGCTTGATATCTCAATCCCTGTTGGAAAAGACTCTTTATCAATGAGATCAAAATGGGTTGAAGAGGGACAGAATTTTGAAGTTAAGTCTCCTTTAACTGGAGTAATATCAGCAATGGCTCCAGTGATTGATACAAGGCTGGCAATCACTACAGAATTAGAGTCTTGCTCTAATGATTTATATCACATCAAACTTTCAGATAAACAAAGAATGGGCGGCTCAATCCTTGCATTAATTAAAGACCAGCTGAGTCTAGAGACCCCAGATGTAGAAAATGCTAAACAAATTAGAGAGCTATTTAATTTAATCCAAAATGAAATACTAAATAAAAAAATAACAGCTCTACATGATATTTCGGATGGAGGAATGCTTGCAGCTTTATGTGAGCTATCTTTTACTAATAAAGTTGGCTTAGATATTTTTCTTTCTACATCAGATGAACAAATTCATAGTGAATTATTCAATGAAGAGCTTGGCTTAATCATTCAGTACAAAGGAGAGGTTGATGAATTAAGCAATAAACTTTCAGAAATCGGCTGCTCAATTGAAAAATGTGGAGTTACTTCCACGGCTTATGAACTTCAGATTTTTGATAAGAAAATGAAAAATATTTTTAGCTCCTCGTGCATTGAGCTTGAAAAAGCTTGGCAGGAAACCTCTACTAAAATAAGAATGGAAAGAGATAATCCAGTTTGTGTTGAAAGTGAAACTAATACTATTGAAAAGTTTGAAGATTTAAGTCTTATTTATAAATCAGATTTCAAACATGCTCTAGACCTGCCAGAAATAAAAAAAGGCATAAGACCAAAAGTTGCTATTCTAAGAGAGCAAGGAGTGAATGGTCATATTGAGATGGCAGCTGCATTCACCTTGGCAGGCTTTGACGCAATTGACTTACATATGCAGGACCTTATAGATGGCTCAATGAGCTTAGATTCTTTTCATGGGTTTGCAGCCTGCGGTGGTTTTTCATATGGCGATGTTCTGGGAGCTGGAGGAGGCTGGGCATCGAATATTAAATTTAGTGAAAAACTTCAGGAAATGTTTTCGTCTTTTTTTGAAGATCAATCAAAGTTTGTTTTAGGCGTATGTAATGGATGCCAAATGCTTTCACATCTAAAAAACTTGATACCAGGAGCAAATCATTGGCCAAGATTTGTTCATAACGAATCCGAACAATTTGAAGCAAGATTAAGTCAAGTAAAAGTGGGTGACTCTGATTCAATATTGCTTAGAGATATGACAGATTGGATGATGCCAGTTGCTGTTGCGCATGGCGAAGGAAGAGCTGTATTCGACGAAGACCGCATTGATCAATTGTATGCATCCAAACAAGTAGCAATAAATTTTAGTGATTCTAGTGGCAATTGCTCTAATGATTATCCGATTAATCCAAACGGCTCTATTAATGGAGCCACTGGATTTACAGCAGCAGATGGCAGAGTAACCATTATGATGCCTCACCCTGAAAGGGTTTTTCGAATGACCCAGCTATCTTGGCATCCTAAGAGTAATGACAATTATTCGCCATGGATGCAAATGTTCATCAATGCGTATAAATTTGCTCAAGATGTATAAATTAATTTTTTTTGTTCCGGAGTCACACCTTGATAAAACGAAAAAATCTTTGTTTGAGATTGGGTGTGGAGTTCAAGGTAATTACGAAAATTGCGCATGGGAGGTAAAGGGCAAAGGACAATTTTTACCAAGAGAAGATTCAAAACCATACATTGGTAGTGAAAATGTTCTAACTTTTGTTGATGAGTATAGGGTAGAAATGTTGTGTCCAAAAAATCTTAAAGACAGAGCTGCAAATACCTTAATAGAATCTCATCCATATGAGACACCTGCATTTGAATTTATAGCAGTTGAAAATTAACCAAGTTTAATTTCTTCTTCTTTGTATTCAAAAGTATTAGTTTTGGAGTCTTCAAAGAAATGTTTGAGAGTTTTATAAACCGTTGGGAAAGCTATCTCATCCCAAGGTATTTCTTCTTCAGTGAATAATGCTACTTCAGAGCTTTCAGGTGTAGGGCCAAATTTGGGTTTAGTTAATTCAGCAATATAGAAATAATGTAACTGACTAATATGCGTCAGACTAAATAGAGTGTACGGTTGAATAATATTTATATCCGCTTGCGTTTCTTCTTTAGTCTCTCTAATAGCTCCTTGCTGAAGGGTCTCGCCGTTCTCAAAGAAGCCTGCCGGTAATGTCCATAATCCAAGCCTTGGCTGAATATTTCTTTTGCAAAGCAAAACTTTGTCTTCATATTTACATAAAGCTCCTACAACAACATTTGGATTGGTGTAATAAATTGCTCCGCAGTCATCGCAGCAATATCTTTTTAAATTATCACCAGCAGGAATCTTAAATTGAATGTTTTCGCTTCCGCATTTTGAACAGTATTTCAATTCTTCTCCTAACTAAAGAATTTATTTGTATAAATAGTTAAAATTATCAAATGATAAAGGACATCAAGTATAAACTAGATTCTGAAATACGTGAAAGACCATCGGGACAACCGCAGGCAGCAGTTCTAATTGGTTTGCTTAACTACAATCATCTCAGAGATAATCCTGAAATTATCTACACGCAAAGGTCAAAATCCATGTCCACTCATTCAGGTGAGGTTAGTTTTCCTGGAGGCAAAGTAGAACCAAATGATAAAGATCTTTCTCATACAGCCCTAAGAGAAGCAAATGAAGAAATAAATCTAAATAGTAAGGATGCTTTATTACTCGGTCAAATGAATTACCTTATATCTAGACATAAGATTGAGGTAAATCCGATGGTTTATGAAATTAATGCAGAGCAGAAATTTAGAGCAAATAGCGAAATTGCAGATATTTTCACAGTCCCACTTAATTATCTGCTAGATCTTAAAAATATAAAAAAGGAGAGGATTGATAGACATGGCTCCACCTGGATGGTTCCAACTTGGGAGTTTAATCATCAAAAGATTTGGGGACTCACTGCAATGATAACTGTAAATTTTTTAAACTTATGTTTTGATGCAAACATAATAATTGATGAGGCTGATTCAGCATGATTATAGAACTAGACGGAAAAAAACTTTCTACTGACGGGGATGATTTTTGGGTGGCTCCAAATGCAACAGTAATTGGCAATGTAATAATGGAAAAGGATTCGAGTATTTGGTTTCAGTGCACTATAAGAGGTGATAATGAGCCAATAACCATCGGAGCAGGCAGCAATATTCAGGATAATTCTGTTATACACACAGATCCAGGATGTCCTTGCACCATCGGTAGCAATGTTACGGTTGGTCACATGGCCATGCTGCATGGTTGCCAGATTGGCGATGGAAGCCTCATCGGAATAGGAGCAGTAATTTTAAATAATGCAAAAATTGGGAAGAACTGCATCATTGGTGCAAAAGCTCTCATCACTGAGGGTTCAGTAATTCCTGATGGATCTCTAGTTATGGGTATACCTGGAAAAATTAAAAAAGAGTTGGATGCCGAGGAACAAAAAATTCCTCAACTTAATGCAGGTTTTTATGTTGAAAATTACAAGAGATATAAGGCACAAGGAATTTAATGCCCATTGAAGAAATAAATTTTGACTATGTTGATGAAAGCACTAATTGTAAAGGTGTTTTATTTTTACCTGAAAGCTCATCTAGATGCCCTGCAGTTTTAGTAGCTCATACTTGGAAAGGCATAAGTGACTTTGAAATTAATAAGGCTAAAGAGCTTGCTAAGCTAGGTTATGCTGGATTGGCAATAGATATCTTTGGTAATGGCATCAATGGTAAAAACATTGAAGAGAATCAAGCTCTGATAAAGCCATTTGTAGATAATAGAAAAAAATTTAGGACTAGAGTTGCAAGTGCGATTAGCGCGATTAAATCACATCCATCAATTGATGGAGGCAAAATAGGGTTAATTGGTTATTGTTTTGGGGGAATGGCTGTACTAGAAATTGCTAGATCAGGATTGGATGTCTCAGGTGTAGTAAGTTTTCATGGTCTTCTTAATCGCTCTGAAGAATCTATAAATAAAATACATTCAAAAATATTAGTCTTACATGGTGATAAAGATCCAATGGTACCAAGAGATATCGTGCAGGATTTTTATGATGAGATGGATGAGTCTGATGCAAATTGGGAGTTTATTTCATATGGTAATGCAATGCATGCTTTTACAAACCCTGAAGCCAATGACCCTTCTTTTGGCACTCAATTCAATGAGACAGCAAATCAGAGGTCATGGAATTCGATGAAATTATTTTTTGAAGAGGTCTTTTAACTTGAAAACAGCTGAAATTAGAAAGGCATTTCTTGAATATTTTAAAGCCAATGATCATATGATCGTTGAGTCATCTTCTTTGGTTCCAGGCAATGACGAGACTTTATTATTTACAAATGCCGGCATGGTTCAGTTTAAAGATATTTTTTTAGGTCAAGAGCAGCCAAAATCACTTAGAGCAACCTCTTCACAAAGATGTATCAGAGCAGGCGGAAAACATAATGATCTTGAAAATGTTGGCTATACACTCAGGCATCATACGTTTTTTGAAATGCTGGGTAATTTTAGTTTTGGAGACTATTTCAAGACTGAAGCTATTGAAATGGCATGGGACTTCTTAACAAATCATCTTAATCTTGAAAAAGATAAGCTTTGGATATCTGTATATCAGGATGATGAAGAGGCAGCACAAATTTGGCTAGAGAAAATAGGCATAAGCAAGGAAAGACTAGTATTTTTAGGAGAAGAAGATAATTTCTGGTCAATGGGAGATACGGGCCCGTGTGGACCGTGCTCTGAGATCTATTACGATCATGGAGAAAAATATGATGGAACGCCTCCAGGCTCAGATGGAGATGAGGGCGATAGATTTGTTGAAATTTGGAATCTGGTTTTTATGCAATTTAACAAAGATAAAGATGGAAAGATGCATAAATTACCAAAACCCTCAGTAGATACAGGCATGGGTTTAGAAAGAATTGCAGCGGTAATGCAAGGCGTTAATTCAAATTACGAGATAGATTTTTTTAAGAACATAATTTCGTCCTCAGAGAAACTGATTGGCTCAAGTGGTTCCGAGTCACATAAGGTCATTGCTGATCATATAAGGTCGGTGGCTTTCTTAATTTTGGATGGTGTTTTACCAAGCAATGAGGGTAGGGGATATGTTCTAAGAAGAATTCTGAGAAGGGCAGTTCGACATGGCTATAAGTTAGGTCATAGCAAACCTTTTTTGAGTCAGCTTCTAGAGGTATTGGTTAAGGAAATGGGGCCAGCATACCCAACTCTGAAAGAAAAAAGCTCTGATATAAAAACAATTATTTTCGAAGAGGAAGACCAATTCTATAGAACTCTAGCCAATGGAATGGAAATATTAAATGCAGAAATTAAAAAATCAAAAAACAATATTGTTTCAGGAAAAGTAGCTTTTAAACTGCATGATACTTTTGGGTTTCCCTTCGATTTAACTCGAGATGTTGCTAGGGAAAACAATTTTTCTGTAGATGAAAAGATTTTCAACCAAGAAATGGATAAACAAAAATCATCTTCAAAGGCGGCAAATAAGTTCAAACAAAATAAAATTTCAGTTGATGGACTTCCAGAAACTACATTTTTGGGTTATGAATCTTTGTCTTCTGAAGCAAGTGAGGTTCTTGGACTTTGGGTTGAAGGCGAAACTCAAAAAACGGTTTCAAAGGAAGAAAATGCTCTCATCGTCTTAGATAAAACGCCTTTTTATGCAGAATCTGGTGGACAAATTGGGGATCAGGGCTTTATCTTGAATGATAATTTCAATGCTAAAGTTACCGACTGTACTAAGCTTGGAAAAGTTTTTGTGCATGAGGTGGAAGTGACGGATGGAAAGGTTTCTTTAAATGAAAAAGTTTCTTCACAAGTAGAAACTCTCCACAGAAATCTATCGGCCGCACATCATTCGGCGACACATTTATTGCATGCGGCTCTGAAACAAGTTCTTGGAAATCATGTTCAGCAAAAGGGCTCACTTGTTGGTCCTTCAAAACTAAGATTTGATTTTAGTCATAAAAAAGCAGTGACTTACGAAGAGCTGATACAAATTGAAAACATTGTTAATGAAAAAATAGCAACAAATGCCAATACTCAAACCGAAATCATGAATCTGGATGATGCTATTGCGCTTGGTGCCGAGGCGATGTTTGATGAAAAGTATGAAAATGAGGTCAGAGTTCTTTCAATGGCAGATAATTTTTCTGTTGAGCTATGTGGCGGAACTCATGTTCAAAAACTTGGAGAAATAGAAACCCTAATCATTACCAGTGAATCAAGTGTATCCTCAGGTGTCAGAAGAATTGAAGCTTTGGTAGGTAAACCTGCATCAGATTTAATTAAGCATTCACTAGAAAATTTAAACGAGCTGAAAGAAAAACTAAAAGTTTCAGAAGACCAGCTCTCTTCAAGAATTGATGTACTGTTAAGAGAAAATAAAGATTTAAAGAAGGGTAAGCAATCCCAGACTAATTTAAAACCTAAGCCCAATAAAAAAAATATAGTTCAGCTTACTGAAATTCAGAGTTCATTGGGGTACTTAAATAGTTTAAAAGAAAAACTCAATGTTCCAACCGATCAATTGGCTGCTAAAGTTGACAGCATATTAAAGGAAAATAAAGAACTTAAGCAGGTCAGCAAGTCTAAAGTCAATGCAAAATCTGAGCCTACAGAATATAAATCGCTTTCTTTTAATGGGATTCAAGTTGAGGTTTATGAATTCGAATCTTCTAATATGCAGGAGCTAAGAACAAATATGGATAAGGCTTTGGATGCTAAAACTGATACATGCTGTTTGATGTTCGGCAAGTCAGATAAAAATTATCTTCTTGTTACCGGTGTCTCTCAAGATTTAGTAGATAAAATTCCTGCTAGCGCATTGATTTCTAAAATGACCGAGTTGCATGGTGGCAAGGGTGGCGGCAGAAATGAATTTGCTCAAGGTGCTATTGAAGAAAAAAACTTTAAAAAGATTCTAAATTCAATAGATGATGTACTAAAATCACTTGCCTGATCCAGAGCTTAATATGAAAAATATCATTGTTCAAAAGTTTGGCGGTACCTCTGTGGGTTCGGTGGAACGCATATTGGCAGTGGCAAACATTATTAAAGCAGCTTTTAAAAACGAATTTCCTGTTGTTGTAGTTTCAGCAATGGGTAAAGAGACTGATAGGTTGGTTATGCTAGCTAAAGGCATTTCAAAGAATCCAGAAAAAAGAGAATTGGATGCTTTGCTTTCCACCGGCGAAAAAGTTAGTGCATCTTTGCTTGCCATGCAGCTGAATGAAATGGGCATAAAAGCTAAATCATTTTCTGCAGCTCAAATCTCAATGAAAACAACTTCTCAGTATTCGAAAGCAAAAATATTGGATATTAACTATCAAATTATCCTTGATTCCATTCAGAGCGGTTTTGTTCCTGTCATTACTGGTTTTCAGGGAGTCACTGATTCAGGAGATGTAACCACCCTCGGTAGAGGGGGCTCTGACACAACTGCTGTTGCTGTATCTGCAGCAATTGAGGCATCTAGGTGCGATATATATACTGATGTTGATGGTATCTACACCACTGATCCTAACCTAGTTAATAATGCCAAGAAACTAGAATCAATTACCATGGAGGAAATGCTAGAGCTTTCTGGTCAAGGAGCAAATGTTCTCCAAATCCGGGCAGTTGAATTTGCAAACAAGTACAATGTTCCATTGAGGGTCCTTTCGAGCTTCAAAAGTGGATCAGGCACACACATCTTAAAGGAGGAATCAAGCATGGAAGATGCTGTAATAACCGGAATTGCTTACCAAAAAGATCAGACAAAGATTACGCTTCATGGCGTAGTTGATACCCCAGGAATAGCTTCAGGTATTTTAAGCCCAATTAGTGATGAAGATATTGAAGTCGATGTTATTGTTCAAAATGTTAGTGTTTCTGGAAAAACTGATTTCACATTTACCGTTGCAAACGAAGATAGCTCAGCAGCTGAAGCCGCACTCAATAATAATATGCAAGGCATCACTTACGATGAGATTATTGTCGATGAAAACATTGTTAAAGTTTCACTTGTAGGTGTTGGCATGAGGTCTCATGCTGGTATTGCCAGTAAGGCGTTTAATGCTCTTGCTGATGCCGGAATTAATATTCAAATGATAAGTACTTCTGAAATTAAAATTACTCTAGTAATTAGCCAAGATAAGCTAGAAGATGCTGTTAAAGTATTGCATGATGCATTTGAACTTGAAAAATAATGTTTGATCTAATTATTAAGAATGGGAAGCTCGTCAATGAAGGCAAAATCTTCGAGTCTGACATTGGCATTAAAAATAAAAGAATTGAAAAAATAAGTTCTGATATTGCTGGTGATGCTTCTGAAATTATTGATGCATCTGATAAGTTTGTGCTTCCAGGAATTATAGATGATCAAGTTCATTTCAGAGAACCAGGTCTCACGCATAAGGGTAATATCCAATCAGAAAGTAAAGCTGGGATTGCTGGCGGTGTTACTACTTTTTTTGAGATGCCGAATGTAAATCCTACAACAACAACTAGAGATAATCTGCAAGCAAAATTTGATCTTGCTGCGACCAAATCACATGGAAACTATTCCTTTTATTTTGGTGCAAGCAACACAAATATTGATGAGATTAAACAGCTCGATCATAAGCTTGCATGTGGCTTAAAAGTATTCATGGGTGCATCAACTGGAGATATGTTGGTAGACAACCCAGATTCTTTAGATGCAATTTTTAGAGAGTCTCCAGTGACCATTGTTACGCATTGCGAAGACACTCCAACAATTCTTGAAAATGAAGAGCAATACTCAAAAAAATATGGCAAAGACTTGGATGCCACGTTTCATCCCCTTATCAGAAGCAGGGAAGCATGTCTTAAGTCTTCAACGCTTGCACATGGCTTAGCAACCAAGCATGGATCAAGTCTTCATATTCTTCACTTAACAACTGAAGATGAGCTATCACTCTTACAAAGCGGAGACCTTGGTAACAAAAATATTACCGCTGAGGTATGCGTGCATCATTTATTTTTTGACGAATCAGCTTATAAAGAAAAAGGTAATTTCATTAAATGCAACCCAAGCATAAAATCATCATCTGATAGGCTCAGCCTTTTGCAAGCACTAAAGGACGATAAAATAGATATTATTGCAACCGACCACGCGCCTCATACCTTTGAAGAAAAAAATCAACATTATGTTGATGCTCCAGCTGGGCTTCCCTTAGTTCAACACTCCCTTCAAGTTTTATTAGACTTTTATCATCAAGGGATTTTTTCTTTAGAAGACATAGTGACAAAGACAAGTCATAACACAGCAAGACGCTTTGATATTAAAGATCGTGGCTTTTTAAGAGAAGGCTATTTTGCTGACATTGCCATTGTTGACATAGAAAAAAAATATAAGGTAACCAAAGATAATATTTTGTATTTATGCGGATGGTCGCCCTTTGAGGACCATGAATTCAAAGGTGTAGTCACTGAAACCGTGCTTAATGGAGAAATTGTCTACAGTAATGGAAATTTCAAGAATCATTTACCTATTGGCATGCAAATAGAGTTCAATAGATAAATTCTAAATATTTTTTTATCTTAGGAATGAAGCGTTATAATTCTTTTTCCGGAGAGGTGGCTGAGTGGTCGAAAGCGGCACCCTGCTAAGGTGTTATACGGGTAACTGTATCGAGGGTTCGAATCCCTCTCTCTCCGCCAATATCCTTTATGTTTAAAAAAAAGTGACATTTTGTCATTTAAATCACATATTTTTTGATATATCATAAATTTATGCAGAATATTTTGGAATCAGTTTCAACTCATATACAGGATTGGGGTAAGGCCTGGTTTGGATTGATATTCTGGGGCAGCATCTTTAATGCGTTGTTTTCTTTTAATCCATTTCAAGCAATGGATCTAAATATCAACATTTTTCCTTATTTACTAGGTCTGAGTCTGGGTTTGGTTGCTAAGTTTAGAGGGCGTTGGATTTGAGAACTGATAATTTAAATATTCCTGATGAATTTTCTTTTGAAAAAGAAAAAGAGATAGCTAGATCATTTGCTCAAAGATTTCAGTGGGAAATGATGATAATTGGGCTTGGTCAAGCATTTATTTGGTTATCAATGTGGTTTTTAGTTATTAATGGCTCTATTTCGTTATTGGCAGGATTTTTTGTTGCAACATTTTGTGCATGTCTAGCATATCTACCATCTCATGAAGCTCAGCATGGAAATTATTCTAGAGGGAATCGAAAGAAAAAATGGCTGGATTCTTTGATTGGAAATATTTCTTTAATAACTTTGATGTATCCCTATCCAATCATGCAGGTAACTCACATGAAGCATCATGCTTACACAAATGACCCGGAAAAGGATGTTGATTACGATATTGTGAGTTGTAAAAACATTTGGGAAGTATTTTTAGCTACTGCAGATGGAACTGATAAATATCAAGGAATATATGATACCTATAAAGATGATCAAAATTTTGTCAATAAATTTAGCCAAGGACTTTTAATTAGCTGGGCGCTAAGATTTGCACAATTAATCTTAGTCATTCTTTTCCCCTTAGAAACACTGTTTTTATGGTTTCTGCCAAGAAAGATAGGGACTTTCTATACTGCTTTATATTTTTCATGGTACCCACATCATGGTCTTGGAATTGGCAGGTATAGGGATTCCATGTTTTGGGTTAATTATTTACCTAGATATTTAACACATTCAATGCAACTTCATTTTGTTCATCATCTTCATCCCAATATTGGTCATTGGAGTGAGCCTGAAGCAATTATTGCTTTAAAGCCTTTTTTGTTGGCTCGAGGAGTTCCAGGTGCAGAACAAATCCCTGATAAAATAAATTACAGATCTCTGATTAAAAAGGCTTAGACTCTTTTTCATAATCCCATAAATTTTTTTGTGTTAGTATTTATTCATACTTGGAGAATAGTTATGCAATATAAATTCATACCTTTTGTTTTACTTGGACTAATCTCATGCTCAGAAATGAGCCAAAATGATGTTGGCCCCACATGGCAAGATGTTGGAGTGAGCTTCTACAATGAAGTACTTGAATGTAATGCCGGGCCAAAATATTCCCCAGAATCTTTGAAGCAAATGCTTTCTGAATATAGAGACCTAGTTAATGATGAAAATCTTTTAGGAGCTTGGGGGTATGCACCCACAGAGGAAAATACTCGTGTTGATAATGGCTGGTGGGAATTACAATGGACTTCGAAAATGGCAGCTGATGCTGGATGGGCAAGCTGGACATCCAATGATGATGTCTCGGCATGGTCAGAAAAATATCAAGAAGTACTTCAATGTGATGCTGAAAACAGAAGCTCATGGATGTTTGTCATGGGAACTGATCCAACAGCATTTGGCGACTTTAACCAGGATGACCCGTCATTTGCTACAGCTTTTATTCCTTGTAATCTGAATGATGGAAAAACTCCAGATGATTTAGAGGCAGCATTAGTCAAATATAACGAATGGTTGGATTCATTAGATAAATCAGTTTATGACTCTGCATATACATTTGGTTTATATTTCCCTGCTTTTGAAACTAATGAAATAGATTATTGGTGGGGTAATTTCCATCAAACTTTTGAAGGAATGCAACAAGGGAATGAGGCTTGGGAAGAGCCAGAAGCAATGGATGCTAGAAGTGCTCTAGAGGAAGTTAGCACATGTGGAAATCCTGATCTGTATAACTCACAGACTATCTACGATCCGCTAAACCCAAAACTTTCATAGTATTAGATCTCTTAACAAGGGCATATAAGCCCTTGTTTTTATCTTTTCATTTGTTTTATAAAAGATAAAAAGTTTGTGGTTGTACCATTCCTTCTATGTTCTGAGAGTTCCTGATATTCAGGATCACTGTACCAACGCTCAGCATCATCTGATTTTTTAAAGCCAAATAATATTGTTCTTCCCTTCAGAGGAGTCAGCCCTTCATTATTTTTTACGTTGTCATCAAAGGTAATAAATTCACCATTATGTTTTTTAAGAATTGGAAAAAATCCCTTTTCGTATTTTCTATACTCTTCAGCATCCAATACCTCCAGATTTGCTATTACGTATGTTTCAAATTTTTCCATCACGCCTCCATTCTCTCATCTTTATTTTTAGGGAATTTCACCCATTTATCTAAGTTAAGTTTTTCAAATAATTTATTTTCTATTTCTATGCTTAATGACAAACGACCTTCATTCGTTAGGGATTCATCAAAAACCTTCCCCGAGTTATAAATTCTAGATCTTAGGCTACCTAGTTCTAAAGGTATCTCAATGATGCCAGAGAAAGAGCTCGATTTTATTTGATTTCTTATAGCTACTTTAATTTCATTGAGACCGTCACCTGTTATGGCAGAACAGCATATATTTCCAAAAGATCTTATAGAACTTATACGATCATCACTTAGTTCATCGGATTTATTAAAAATATTAATTATTGGGGTTAATTCAAGATCTAAGGTCTGCAGTATCTTATTTACCTCATTAATTTTTTGCTGTCGGTCTTCATCATTAACATCAATAACATGAAGAAGAAGATCTGCATTTTCAAGATCTTCGAGTGTAGCTTTAAAGGATTCGATTAGATTGGTGGGAATATTAGATACAAATCCAACTGTATCTGAAATAATTACATTAGCACCATATCCATCTTTCAAAGCTAGTTTTTTGGTTTTGGTATCGAGTGTTGCAAAGAGCTGATCTTTAACATACGTTTCCCCTTTGGTCAGAAGATTAAATAACGAGCTTTTGCCAGCATTTGTATAGCCAACTAGAGATACTTGAAAAACATCAGACTTTTTTCTTGCATAGCGGTTAATACGTTTTTGGTTATGATTTCTATCAAGCCTCCTATTTAAATTTTTTATTCTATCTCTTAATAGTCTTCTATCAGTTTCTAGCTGAGTTTCACCAGGACCCCTGAGCCCAATACCACCTTTTTGGCGCTCTAGGTGACTCCAACCCCTAACCAGTCTGGTAGAAAGATAAGAAAGTTGAGCTAATTCAACTTGAAGTTTACCAATATGGCTATCAGCACGGAGTGCAAAAATATCCAAGATTAGGCCTGTTCTATCAAGCACTCTCTTTTTTAAAAATTTCTCAAGATTTCTTTCTTGAGATGGCGACAAATCACAATTAAATATTATTAAATCTACTTGAAGCTTGGAAGCCGAATCTTTAATCTCTTGTAATTTTCCTTTTGAAATAAAATGAGAGGGAGTAATGAGTTTTTGCTCAAAAATAAAATGCTCAGACACAGCACCACCTGTTGCAATAGCTAATTCCTCAAATTCAAAGCTTGATGAATGAGCAAACTTCCCAGGGGATACTAATATTATATTTTGAGGCGGGGTGAATGAACTAATCAATTAATTTTCTATAACTATGTTTACATTTAATCATTAGTAAAAAAACATTACCATAGTCAAAATCAATTTTATTATGAAAGAAATTTTTCCTTACGAAGGTAGGTCTGTCACTGTAACTCAAGACATGTGTGACTTTAATGGACACATGAATGTGAATCACATTAAAGCCGTTTTTGAACAAGGTTGGGAATTTGGCAGCAAAGAATTTGGTTTTAATGATGATTATTTTAAAGAAGGTTTTTCATCATTTACACTGGAAGATAATTATCGATTTGCAAAAGAATTTCTTTTGGATCAAGTGATTTATCCAAGATTTAAGCTTTTCAATGTTAATGAAAAACTTTTCCATATGATTGGTGTGCTTTTTGATTCGGAAGAAAATATTTGTGCAATGTACGAAACCATTGAGGGGCACATTGATATGAGCTTGAGAAAGATAGCGCCTATGAAATCCTCCATGTTAGAGAATATGCTTGATATCAAGAAATCTCATGATGCATGTGGAGAACCGCCTTATAACATTAGGTTAAAAATAAGAGAGCTCAAAAAATAAATTGCGAGGTAAGTAATGAGTAAATATGTATTAATAACAGGTGCTTCAGCAGGTATTGGCCTTGAAATAGCTAAAGAGTTTGCAGCTAAAAAATTTAATTTAATTCTAGTTGCTAGAAGAGAGGAAAGGCTCTCAGTTATAAGCAAAGATTTAGTTCAAAAGTATAATATACAAGCGACTTACATCGTAGCGGATTTGTCAGATCCTTCTTCTCCTCAGATGATATACAACAAAACACATGCACTTGGACTTAATGTAGAGATATTGGTTAATAACGCGGGGTACAGCATCAATAAAAAGTTTCACTCAACGGATGAGCTGGAAGAAGATAATTTTTTAAGAGTGCTTGGTATTTCGGTTATCCATCTTACCAAGCTTTATTTAAAGGATATGCTCTCTAAAAATAGTGGAAGAATTATGAATGTATCTTCATTAGCTGCATTTGCGCCTCCTGCTACAGGCTGGGGAGCAATGTATGGACCCATCAAAACATTTATCAATAGATTTGGAGATACCATAAATATTAACTATAACTCCAAAGGCATTACAGCAACCAATGTTTGTCCAGGATTTACCGTTACTGAGTTCCATACTGCCAGTGGCATGCAAGATGCAATGGACAAAGTACCTGCAATTATGAAGCATGATTCCAAATATGTTGCAAAAGGGGCTGTTAAAGCTACCCTCAAAGGTAAACAAGTATGGGTGCCGGGACTTTTAAATAAAACTCTTGCATTTATTTGTAATGTTTTTCCATCTAGTTTGGTAATAAAACTTAGTTCTAGACTTGCAGGCGGGCGCTATGAATGATGTGAGTATTTCAAAAAAAAATATATTACCTACTTTTCTTCTGTTTATAGTTCTCTCATGGCCTTTTGGCGCACATAGGTTTTATCTCAGAAGGTACGCTTCAGCAATTTTATTTATTATTACCATTGGTGGGCTTGGTATTTGGTGGATTGTTGACTTTATTTTAATTGTTACTGGCGAGATGAAAGATGACCAAGGCAAGAAAGTTAGCAGATGGGTGGATTAGGAGCTTAGAGCAGCATCAGATACAAACATATTATTAATCCTTTCATCTCCGAATGTTGATGTTGGACCGTGTCCTGAAATAAATGTAATTTCATTTCCTAAAGGCCAAAGCTTATTCTTGATGGAACTAAGTAAGTCATTATGATTGCCTCTGGGTAAATCTGTTCTCCCAATCGAACCCTTAAACAAGACATCCCCAACAATCGCCAATTTGGAGGGCTCATGCACAAAGACAATATGGCCCGGGGTATGCCCGGGACAAAAAATTACGTCAAGAATCAGCTCCCCTAAGCTTACTTTATCGTTGTCATTCAACCAAAGATTAGGAGTGCAGTTTTGAGCTTCCATCCCAAACATAGCTCCCTGATCTTTGAGAGAGTCCAACAAAAATTTATCTTCTTTGTGTGGTCCTTCAATAGTAATGTTTAAAGTTTGAGATAGTTGCATTGCACCACCAGCATGATCTGCGTGGCCATGAGTCAAAAGTATTTTTTCTGGGATAAGATCAAAGTCTTTTGCAATATGAAGCAGCTTATCAATATCACCACCAGGATCAACAAAAGCACATTTCTTTGTATTCTCACAGTAAATTATCGGAGCATTTTGCTCAAACGGTGTTACCGGATTAATTAGGGCTTTTAGTGATGACATTGCTACAATATATTAATAAATAAAAAGGACTTTTTTAAGTGAAAATACAATCATTGGGGTATATCTTAGTTGAAACTAAAGATCTTTCTGCGTGGGATCATTATGGTCAGGAAGTTTGTGGATTCATGAAACATCCTGATTTTTCTGATGAAGAAAAGCTTTTTCTTAAAATCGATTATGAACCATTTAGATTTATCGTACAAAATGGCCCCGAAGAAAAATTTATACTTGCAGGACTAGAGTTGGGTGATGCATCTGCATTAAATGATGCAAAGAAGATTTTTGATGAACTAAATATTAATTATCAGCAGCTTTCAGCTGACGATCTTTTTACTCGACAGATCACAGATGGCATTTCATTTAATGACCCTGCAGGCAATCTGATCGAGCTTTATCATGGCAGACTAAATGATGAAACGAAATTTACCTCACCAAAAGGCATTTCTGGTTTTGTGACTAAAGATCTTGGATTCGGTCATGTTGTTTATGCTGCATTAAATATTGAAGAAACCCACGATTTTTATATCAATGTGCTCGGTTTTGGAGACTCAGATATCATGAATTTACAAATGAGTCCTAATCCTGAAGACCCAAAGATGAAGTTGTATTTTATGCATTGCGATAATAAGCGGCACCATACTGTAGCGATAATGCAATCGCCAACACCTCCCTCTGGTTTAGTTCATACCATGGTTGAGGTAAAAACTATTGATGAGGTTGGCGAGGCTCTAGATCGAGCAATCAATAATGACATCCACATCTCTTCATCATTGGGAAGACATATGAATGACAAGATGGTTTCTTTTTACATGCAAACTCCAGGAGGTTTCGATCTAGAGTTTGGCTATGATGGTGATCAACCCGATTGGTCAAAGCATCAAACAACATCCTCACCAGCACCGAGCTATTGGGGTCATGTATTTACTCCACCACCAGAAAAATAAAATTGAATAAAGTTATCACCACCAATGATTTCATATCTAAGCTAGAAGATGGAATGACCATTGGCATCGGGGGTTGGGGCGCACGTCGTAAACCCATGTCTTTAGTAAGAGAAATATGCAGATCCAATCTCAAAGACTTAACTCTCGTAAGTTATGGCGGTCCTGATATAGGCCTGCTGAGTTCCTGCAAAAAAATAAGGAAATTAATATTTGGTTTTGTATCATTAGATTTAATTCCTTTAGACTCCCATTTTAGAAATGCTAGGCAATCAGGTGAGCTGCCTGATGTCGAGGAAATAGATGAGGGGATGTTGCAATGGGGGCTTCGTGCTGCAGGTATGAATCTTCCTTTTCTACCCACAAGAGTTGGCATCGGCACAGATGTTTTAAAAAACAATCCCCATATTAAATTTGTAGAGTCGCCTTATGATGACAAAGAGAAACTCGTTGCAATGCCAGCTATTAAATTGGATGTTGCTTTATTGCATGTAAATGAGTCAGACGAAAAGGGCAATACGCTAATATTCGGCCCTGATCCCTTCTTTGATGATCTCTTTGCACGTGCTGCCTCAAAAACATTTGTTTCAACTGAAAAATTAGTTGATTCAACAAGTTTCGATAAAGAAAAGGTTGCCAACTATAATCGATTCGAAAGAAACTTGGTTTCAGGCATCATACCGGACGAGGGAGGTGCACATCCAACAGCTTGTAATCCGAGTTACGGGATCGATCTAGACCATTTAAAAGAATACTCAAAATCTGCAAAAACTTTTGATGAGTATCAAGAAAAATATCTTTTTGTTGATGAGGCGACCTACAAAAAAAATGTTGGCGGAATCAAATCAATTACCTCAATACCGCTAACTAAATTCTGATGGCCGATCAATTTACAATAAGCGAAATATGCATCTGCGAAGCTGCAAAAGTTTGGAAGGATGACGGGGAGATCTTAGCTACTGGTATAGGATTATTGCCTAGAATTGCAGTCGGGCTTGCTAAAAAACTCCACAATCCAGATCTCATGATGACCGATGGAGAGGCTTTTTTAATTGATCAACCTCATCCGTTAGGAGTTGGAGCAGAGCCATGCGTTGATGGCTATATGACATATTCTAGAGTGTTTGATGTTCTATGGAGTGGTGCAAGGCATGCAATGGTAACTCCAACCCAAATTGACAAATATGCTCATCTAAATATAAGCAGTATCGGTAACTACGCACAACCAAAAGTACAATTGTTAGGAGTTAGAGGTTTTCCAGGAAATTCTATTAGTCATCGAAACAGCATCTTTATTCCAAACCATTCTAAAAAGATATTTGTTGAAGGGTCGGTTGATATGGTTTCAAGTGTTGGTTTTGATGCTGATGACGTTGAACCATTAATAGGAAAAGTTATTACAAATCTAGGAATTTTTGATTATCAAGGTAATAAAAATACACTCAGACTTTTATCAATTCATTCGACATCTTCCTTGGAAGAGATAAGAGATAATACTGGTTTTGATTTTGAAATATTTTCTACGGATGAAACCACAAATCCAACCAAAGATGAATTGGATATAATTAGAAATGAGCTTGATCCAAACAACTTAAGATCAAGTGTCATAGGAGAATAATTATGGCAAGGGCAAAACCAACAGTTACTTACAAGAAAAAAGATCAAGTTGCTTGGATCTCAATGAATAGGCCTGAGTTTAATAATGCTCAAAATGGAAAGATGACCTATGACTTGGATAAGTTTTTTAAAAGGGCTGTAGATGATGACGATGTAAAAGTTATTGTTTTAAAAGGCAATGGAAAACACTTCTCTGCAGGTCACGACATAGGCACTCCTGGAAGAGATGTTGATGTTGAGTATGACAGAAAAAGTATGTGGTATGACCATACCAATAAACCTGGTGGTGAGTTTTGGTATGTTCGAGAGCAGGAAGTTTATTTAAACATGTGTAGGAGATGGAGAGACATACCAAAGCCTACAATTGCAATGGTCCATGGAGCATGTGTTGCAGGTGGTTGTATGCTTGCCTGGGTGTGCGATCTAATTATCGCCTCTGAGGATGCTTTTTTTGCTGATCCCGTAGTTAGAATGGGCATACCTGGAGTTGAATATTTTGCTCATCCCTATGAGCTTAATCCAAGAATTGCTAAAGAATTTCTCTTTTTAGGTGAAAGAATGTCCTCTAGTAGAGCCTATGAGATGGGAATGGTGAATAAGGTAGTTTCAATAGATGATCTTGAAGAAACTGTTAGTGAGACAGCAAATAAAATTGCAAAAATGCCAAGACTTGGACTTACTCTAACCAAACAAGCAATCAATCATGTTGAGGATCTTCAGGGAAAAAGAAATGGAATGGAAGCTGCATTTGCATGGCATCACTTTTCTCATGCTCATAATGATCTAACCACTGGTAATGTTTTATCTGGTTACGATGCAAAAAAAATGGCTAAGTCGCAACGCAAAAAGAAGCAGTCTAAAAAAACAAAAAAAGGATAGTTTGTGTCTGAAAATATTCTTGGGTCTAGATATCCAATCATTCAAACTGCCATGGGATGGGTTGCTACACCTCAATTAGTTGCCGCATCCACAAGCGCAGGTTGTTTTGGATTTTTAGCTTTAGCCACATCAAGCAAAGAGGAAGCCATAGAACTCATTGAAGAAACAGCAAAAATTTCATCATTTCCTTTTGGAATAAACTTTCACATGTTTCAACCAGGTGCAAAAGAAATTATTGAAGCTGCAATTGAAAATAATGTAAAAGCTGTAAGTTACTCTCGATCACCAATACCCCAATACATAGAAAAACTAAAGATGAATAATATTATCTGCATCCCAACGGTTGGTGCATTAAAGCATGCCATCAAGGCTGAAAAATTAGGTGCGGATGCTTTAGTTATTCAGGGCTCAGAGGGTGGCGGCCACACAGGATCTACCCCAACGACGTTGTTGCTGAGCAGCGTGTTGGAGAATGTGAGTGTACCTGTCTTTGCTGCGGGAGGCTTTCGAGATGGGTATGGTTTGGCTGCTGCAAAAGCATGGGGTGCTCAAGGCATTGCCATGGGCACAAGATTCATGATGACTCAAGAAAGTCCAGTTCCAGAAAATACTAAAGATGCCTATCTGCAAGCCGGTATTGATGAAATCTCTGTAACTAAAAAATTTGATGGACTGCCACACAGATTAATTTTTAATAAGTACATACAAAACATTGATAAATCTAATCCATTAAAGTTATTTTTTATTTCGTTGAAGTCAGCATGGAAATACAAGCAAATATCTCAAGCTTCTTTTGGGGATATCGTTAAATCTTTTTTTGCAATGTTACGAGGAGATGATTTATCTATATCACAAACAATCATGGCAGCCAATAGCCCAGCAGTAATCCAAAAAGCGATGGTGGAGGGTAATCCTGATCAGGGAGCAATGCCATCTGGCCAAGTTGCAGGGATTATTAAAGAAATTCCAAGCTGCGAAAACTTAGTAAAAGAAATCATTGAGCAGTATCATAAAGCTTCTGAAAATCTAAAAACTTTATGAGGTAATTCATGTCAATTGATATTAATGTTTCAAATAATATTGCAACCATTGAGCTAGATGTTCCTCCTGTAAATGCATTTGATTCATCTCAGTGGTTTGATTTGTCCAAATCTATAGACGAGCTGTCCTTTTCGAAGGATGCTAGAGTGATTGTTATAAGAGCGCAGGGGAAGGGGTTTTGTGCCGGCGTTGATATAAAAGAATTACAAGCAGATTCATCGAAAATCCATGCTGTAAATGATGGCTGCTGGAAAGTAGCTAGAGCGATCCATGTATGTAATTTACCAGTTATATCAGCCTGTCATGGTTTTGTTCTTGGGGGCGGTATTTTAATTGCAGGTGCATCAGATATTGTTTTAGCTACCGAAGATGCTTTTTTTGGATTACCAGAAATTGATAGAGGAGCATTAGGGGGAGGAGCTCATTTAAGTAGGCTTTTTCCATTGCAGAAGGTTAGAAAGATGATGCTTACAGGAGAACCAATTTCTGCTGATGAAGCCTATCGGCTTGGTAGTATAGAATCTCTTCACACGAACATTAGCGAACTTCACGAGGCTGCTAACGAAATTGCAAAATCCATTGCAGATAAGAGTCCCATTGCAGTAAATCTTGCCAAGAAGGCTCTTAATCAAATTGAAGCAAATGATGTTGATGAAGCATATAAATCAGAACAAAACTTTACGATTGAACTTTATCAATCGTCTGATTCTCAAGAGGCACGCGATGCTTTTGTAGAGAAAAGAGATGCGGATTTTGAAAAATGAAGATTGGTTTTTCTGATTCTCAAAAAAAATTCAGAGATGAGATCAGGGGATGGCTTGAAAAAAATGTGCCCAAAATTCCTCTTAAATCCTTTGATACCAAGGAGGGGTTTGAGGAGCATAGGGAATGGGAAAAAAAACTCAATTCAGGTAATTGGTCAATGGTTACTTGGCCCAAACAATATGGCGGTAGGGGTCTAAATTTAATCGAATGGCTAATTTTTGAAGAAGAATATTATCGAGCAAAAGCGCCTGCACGCGTCAATCAGAATGGTGTTTTTTTATTAGGGCCAACTTTAATGGAGTATGGTTCAGACAAACAAAAAGAAAAATTTTTAAGCGCCATGGCAACAGGCGAACATATATGGTCACAGGGTTGGTCAGAACCCGGTGCAGGCAGTGATATGGCAGCAATAAGAACAACAGCTTTTAAAAAAGGCGATAAATATATTATTAATGGTCAAAAGACTTGGTCATCAAGAGCTGCTTTTGCGGATTGGACTTTTGGTTTATTTAGAAGCGATCCTGAATCTGAGAGACACAGAGGACTATCATTTATATTAGTTCCTCTTGATGCGGAAGGCGTTACTGTGAGACCTATTCCTCAGCTTGATGGGGAACCAGGTTTTGCCGAAATATATTTTGATGATGTCGAGGTGGATGTCAGCAATTTGTTGGGTGGGGAAGGCAAAGGTTGGAGTATAGCCATGGCCACTGCAGGTTTTGAGAGAGGTCTTATGTTGAGAAGCCCAGCTCGCTTTCAAGAAACAGCTTCGAAACTCTTATCTTTGTATTTTAAAAATAAAGACAACCTGTCAGGTTCAATAGAATCAAAGGTTTTACAATCGTGGCTTAGAGCCGAAGCGTATGCTCTAAATATTTATCAAACTGCATCTAATTTAATGGCTGGAAAAAAAATTGGACCAGAATCAAGCTTAGGAAAAGTTTTTTGGTCTGAGCTTGATCATCAAATGCATCAAACTGCTTTAGATATCCTTGGAGTGTCTTCAGAACTTGAAGAAGTGGTAGCGGATGATGTTGCAAGCTGGATAAAAGGTTATATGTTTTCTTATTCAGGACCAATTTATGCGGGTACCAATGAGATACAAAAAAATATTATTGCAGAAAGACTATTGGGGATGCCACGCTAATGAACTTCACTTTTTCAGAGGATCAAGAGATATTTCGAGATGCTTTCAAAAAGTATTTAGAATCTAATGTCACGCCAGAAAAGATTAGATCTGGTTGGGAAGATAATATGCCTTTTAATCAAGCAAGATGGCATGAGCTTGAAGAGCTTGGGATTCTTCAGTCTAATCTTGATGAAAAGTATGGCGGCTTGGGCTTAGATTTAGTCACGTCTTGTTTGCTTGTAGAGGAGATGGGATATTATGCTTTACCCGAGCCTGCAGCTGAGCAGATATTTTTATCAAATTTACTTATAAATAAATCTATTGATATTGCTGAATTAATTGAAGAAAAAAATCAGTTTATTGGTGTTACTCATTCTTTATCCCCAAATATTTTGTTTTTAGATAACTCTTCAAAACAAATAAATTTAGGAGAGGATTCAATATCAATTGTTTCCTCAAAAGATATTAATGGAAAAAAACTAAAATCATCTGACCCCTCTAGAGATTTAACGAACTTCATTTTTGAAAATTCAGATTCAGGCTTATTGCAAACTTTGAATGATCAAAAATCCCTTGTTAATAATGTTGCAACTTCAGGGATGGTTATGTCAGCAGCAATTCTCGTTGGTTTAAGCAGAAAGATTCTCGATTTAGCAACTGCATACACTCTGGATAGAAAGCAATTTGGTAAACCAATAGGGTCTTTTCAGGCTGTAAAACACATGCTTGCTCAGGCTGCAATTGAAATTGAGTTTTCTAAAGCAACCTTATACAGGGCTGCTTACAGTCTAGATAACGATAATCCTCTTCAAAAGTTACATGCTGCTCAGGCAAAATTACAAGCGATTGATGCATGTGAAATGGCTTCTAGAAATAGTATGCAGGCGCATGGAGCGATGGGTTATACATGGGAGATGGATCTGCATATATTTATTAGAAGAGGATGGTCATATAAACAAGTTTGGGGAAACAAAAGTCTCCTTGAAAATTACATTATGAACCAACTGGAAAAAGATTTGCCAAAGCTAGGTTCAACCTATACATTCTTATAGTAGTTATGAGAGATGCTTACATAGTCTCAGCCTTGAGAACTCCTGTTGGAAGGAAAAAAGGCTCACTTGCTGACATCCATTCAGCTGATCTAGGTGGGTCTGTCCTTAAAGCCACCTTTGAAAATATTTCAATCGACCCAGGCCTTGTTGAAGATGTCATTTATGGGTGTGTTGATACTGTCGGCCCGCAAGCAGGAGATATAGCTAGAACATGTTGGCTCGTTGCTGGTCTCCCAGAACACGTTCCTGGGACTACTGTTGATCGTCAATGCGGCTCATCACAGCAAGCTGTGCATTTTGCAACACAAGCAGTAATGTCAGGGACATCAGATGTGGTTATTGCAGGAGGGGTTCAGAATATGAATATGATTCCGATATCATTTGCCATGACCGCTGGTCAGCAACTTGGCTTTGATACTCCTTTCAATACATCACCAGGATGGAATAAACGCTATGGTGATGTTGAGGTTAGCCAATTTAATTCGGCACATATGATTGCTGAAAAATGGAACATCAGTAGGGAAGAAATGGAACTTTTTGCATTTAACAGTCATCAAAAAGCTATTAGCGCTATTGAATCTGGAATTTTTAAAAATGAAATCATCCCAGTAAATGGACTGCTTGATGATGAGACGCCAAGAAGAGATACAAGTCTTGAGAGAATGTCCACACTTGAACCTTTAATAGAGGGCCATTCAATAACAGCAGCACTTTCATCGCAAAATGCAGATGGAGCTGCTTGTTTGTTAATTGTTTCTGAAGAAATTTTAAAGGAGCACAACTTAGAGCCATTAGTTAAAGTGTCCCATATAAGTGTTAGGGCAGATGATCCAATATGGATGCTGACTGCTCCCATTCCTGCTACAAAATATGCACTTAAAAAATCAGGTATGGATTTATCTGATATTGACATTGTCGAAATTAATGAAGCATTTGCTTCCATACCTTTAGCTTGGCAAAAAGAATTTGATTATCCTAGTGAAAAGATTAATGTTCATGGAGGAGCCATTGCTCTTGGGCATCCTCTTGGTGCAACCGGTGCACGACTAATGACAACACTGATCCATGAAATGAAAAGATCAAATCTAAAATATGGTTTGCAAACAATGTGTGAGGGCGGCGGTCAGGCTAATGTAACTATTCTCGAGAATTGCCAATGAATGATCTCTCAAATCCAACATATCCAATTGCATCTAATTTATTTAAAGAAAAAAAGGTTGTCGTTACTGCATCAGCTGGTGCAGGAATAGGCTTTGCAACTGCAAAAAGATTCCTTGAAGAGGGTGCAGAAATCTTTATCTCAGATGCAAATGAACAACGTCTGCAAAAAGCTCATGATGAATTGACTGACCTCAATCTTGGTAAGGTGCATTCATGTGTTTGTGATGTGACTTCAACAAGTAATGTAGATCAGATGATGGAAGAGGCTATGAGCTCTATGTCAAATCTTGATGTTGTGGTAAACAATGCTGGTCTTGGAGGCGAGGATTTGGTGTCAGAAATGAGCGATGAGACCTGGAATAAAATTATAGACATTACATTAAATGGCACAATGAGAGTAACTCGGGCGGGCATCAATAAGCTTAAAGAGTGTGACGGAGGGGTAATTGTAAACAATGCATCGGTACTAGGTTGGAGGGCTCAGGTTGGTCAAGCACATTATGCTGCTGCAAAAGCAGGCGTCATGGCTCTTACTCGATGTGCTGCTTTGGAAGTTGTTGATGACAATATCAGAATAAATGCTGTGGCACCAAGTTTAGCAATTAATCCTCATTTAGCTAAAACTAGCTCGGTTGAGCTTATAGATTCACTAACTCAAAAAGAGGCTTTTTCTAGGGGCGCTCATCCTTGGGAAATTGCAAATATAATTTTATTTTTGGCATCAAACCTTTCTTCATATATGACTGGCGAAACTATATCAGCTTCTTCCCAAAGAGCCTGATGGAAAAAATAGCTATTCAACTATGGAAAAAAAATGATATTGACGAAGATGAGTTCAAAAACTTCTTAGTCAAGAAAGTACCATCAAGCCTTGCTGATATTGTTTCAAATTATCAAGTAAATATTGTTGATAAAGATGTACAAGACGCCTCAGGACTTATTCAATCTTCTTACCCTCCAAGTCCTGATGCAATAGTTTTTTTAAAAGTAAAAAGCTTATTTCATGCTGAAAAAGAATTAAAAGTGTTTGAATCCTCCTCTAAAAAGGTCTTCAGCTATGTTGTGAGTGAATCAAAAATAATTGAAGCCGATGAATCAAAAAATTTGAACAAACGAACTGAAGGATTTTCTCAAATAGTTTTTCTTGAAAAACCAAAAGAAATGGATAGATTTTCTTGGTTTGATCATTGGACTCACCATCACACTGAAATAGCTATTGAAACTCAATCAAATTTTATTTACACACAAAACACTGTAGTAAGAAACTTGCAAAAAGAATCACCAAATTTTATTGCGATCATTGAAGAATGCTTTCCAGAAGGAGCGATGTCAGATCCAGAAGAATTTTATGCTGCTAAGGGTAACAAAGAACTTTTAGAAAAAAATTTAGGGATAATGATGGCAAGTTGTAAAAAATTTATAGATTTTTCAAAGATTGAAGTTATCCCAACAAGCAGATATTTAGTGATATAGTTAATTCAGGGAAAAAAAATGGAAATTAAAAATGCTATTGTCACAGGTGCCGCAAGCGGAATGGGTAGGATATCTGCAAAGCGTCTTGCAGCAGATGGCGTTCGTGTAGCTGCTGTAGATATCAATGAAGAAAACCTTAATCAGCTAAGACAGGAATCAAATAATATTTCAATTTTTCCTTGTGATTTATCAGACTCAAGCGCTGTTAAGTCAATGATGGATGAAGTTAAGAGTCAAATGGGTCCAATTGACAGGGTGACTCATGCAGGGGCAGTCATGCCAATGGGAAAGGTTAAAGATTTAGATGCAACCTCAATAAATAATTTAATGAGAATTAATTATGAGGGTACGGTAAATATGGTGAGCAATATCCTGCCATCTATGCTTGAAAATAATAAAGGGCAAATAATACTTTTTGGATCAATTGCAGGGACATGTCCTCTTGAGAATATGTCGGCATATTGTGCTTCAAAAGCTGCTGTTAATATTTTTGGGGAAATATTAGCTAAAGAAGTTAAAGATACAAATATTAGAGTGATGGTGGTTTGCCCTGCACAAACAGATACTCCTTTGATGAGGTTTGTAGATGAGACAGATTCAGCTGAAGTTATTAAATCGGCAGTCGAAAAGGGGATGCTTTGTGATCCGGAAGAAGTAGTTGATCAAATTGAAAAAGACATACTGACAGATAAGATTATTTGCTACCCTACTAAAGAGGCTGTTTATGCCACTAGAATAAGGAGATTCTTTCCTAACTATTGGTGGAAATTAGTTGCTAAAAATTCATGATGATTAAACCGTGTCTAATATAAATACCACAGTTCCTGATAATAGAGATCTCTCAAATTTTCCAGGTGAGTACGGCCTACCTTTTTTAGGAAAAACTATAGAAGTTGTAAAAGATAGTATTGCCGTATGCAATGATCACTTTAAAAGATTTGGAGCTGTATCTAAAATCGACATGGTTCGCGGTCAAAGGGTATTAATGTGTTTGGGTCCTGAATTTAATGAGGCTGCTCTATTTGATAAAGACGGGAGCTTTTCTTCTGCTGGCGGTTATGCATCCTCACTTGGATCGCTTTACCCAGATGGTATGTTACTAAGGGATAATGCTAAACATAAAAAAACGAGAAGAGCCTCTCAACCTTCATTTAAGACTGATGCTTTAAAAACGTATGTCGAACTTTTAAATCCAATTCAATCAAGAAGAATTGACATGCTTCCAAAAGATGAGGAGTTCCTCTTTTACGATGCTATCCAAGAAACACTTATGGATGTGGCAGCAAAAGTATTTATTGGTTTAGATGAAAAAAGTCCTGAAGCCCAAAAGTTACATAAGATTTTCTCAAACATCAATAAAGGGCTTATAACACCCTTCCCGTATAATCTTCCTTTTTCCCAATTTAGAAAATCTCTTAAAGCCAGAGAGACTTTAAGGCGATTTATTACCGAAACAATTCCTCAAAGACGGGGAACTGATGGCGTCGATATGTTTTCAAGATATTGCAATGCAAGGGATGAGGATGGTAATTATTTGGAAGATGTTGATATCGATGGCCATATGGCATTTTTATTATTTGCTGCGTTTGACACTACGACAAGTGCTCTAACAAATATTCTTTATTACCTTGGAACCCATCAAGACTGGCAGGAGAAAGTTCGTGATGAAATCAATGCCATTGATAATGAGATGCCAACATTTGAAGATGTTGCTTCTATGCAGCTAACCGAATATGTTTTTAATGAAACGCTAAGATTTTGGCCATCAGTGATGATCCTTAATAGAAGAACAACTCGTGAGGTAGAGGTAGGAGGCTATAAGCTGCCTGCTCACACTGTAGTGATGTTGAGTCCTGCATTTACACATCGAATGGAAGAGTGGTGGGATAATCCGCATAAATTTGATCCGATGAGATTTTCTCCTGAAAGAGCTGAACATAAGCGACATGGGTTTAGCTATATTCCTTTTGGTGGAGGTGCTCACAAGTGCATAGGAATGCATTTTGCACTGTTAAATGCAAGGCTTTATTTATTTAGGCTACTAAAGCAATACAGAGTTGAATTGCGTGAAAATTATAATCCTGATTGGTTGCATGTGCATCTCCCTAGACCTGCTGACGCTCTCCCAATAACTCTAAGAAGAATTTAATAATGTTACCAAAAGGTAGTTTTGCAACTTTGGCAAATGGCTTTCAATTTCACTATCATGATGGGGGGCAAGGTGATGTTGTTTTATTTCTCCATGGCAGCGGAACCGGAGCATCAGGCTTCACCAACTTTAAGAAAAATATAGACTTCTTTCAAAGGAATGGGTTCCGAACAATAGTTCCTGATCTGCCAGGATATGGGTTCAGTGATAAACCAGAAGATGAGATTTATACAATGAGTTTCTTCAATAATCTTCTTCTCGAACTGCTTGACCATCTCAATATTGCAAATTGCTCTGTGGTTGGTAACAGTCTTGGAGGAGCTTTGGCTATGGGCCTATCTCTTGAGCAACCTAAAAGATTCTCTAAATTAATTCTTATGGCACCAGGTGGTTTAGAGGACTTCAATGCTTATCAAGAAATGCCAGGCATTAAAAAACTTCTAGGCGATTTTCTTGGAGGTGAAATGAACCAAGAAAAAATTGAAGGTTTATTAAAGCTTTTCCCTTATGATCCTAGCTTTGTTACTAAAGATATTATTGAAGATAGGATGGAAATACTACCCCTAATGAACCAACAGGTTTTAGCTTCAATGGACATACCTAACTTATCTGAAAAACTAAAAAATAATCAAACACCCGTGTTAGCATTCTGGGGTTCAAATGACTTATTCATTCCTGCTTCAGGCATAAATAAAATTTTAGATTTGTATACAAATTCTCAGGTAGTTACTTTTAGTAATTGCGGCCACTGGGTGATGATTGAAAAAACTAAAGAATTTAATCAATATAGCCTCAATTTTTTAAAAAACTAAATAATGAATACAGTTGATGCCTCAAAGATAGGAAGAATACTCTACAACTCATTAAGAAATGCACAAACCATCCCACCTTTAACTGAAACAATTAGCAATATTTCCATAGATGATGCTTATGAGATATCAAAGAGCTTCCTCTCGCTAAGACTTGCCGATGGTGAAAAAATTATTGGAAAAAAGATAGGCGTTACCAGTCAAGTTGTCCAAGAAATGTTAGGGGTTGACCAGCCAGACTTTGGTTTTTTAACTAATCAAATGCTGATTGAAAATAATGATGTGATAAGTATTAGTAAATATCTAATTCAGCCTAGAGCAGAGGCAGAAATAGCATTCAAGTTAAATCAAGATCTTGTAGGGCCTGGGATTTCAAAAGAAGATGTGATCACGGCAACTAAGTCATTAATGCCATGTTTTGAAATAGTCGATTCACGAATAGATGAGTGGAAAATTAAAATACAAGATACTGTTGCTGACAATGCATCATGTGGCGTTTTTTGTATTGGCGAAGAGGTTGAAGATTTCATTGATTTAGAGATGGATAAACTCGAAGTTAATGTTTATAAGAATGGGGAATTCCTCTCTACAGGTAATGGCTCTGCAGTCCAAGGTCATCCTGCTGAAGCGGTAGCCTGGCTTGCAAATACTCTTGGTAGATATGATATTCCATTGTTGAAAGATGAGATCATTTTGTCTGGATCGTTGGTTCCATTAGAGCCGGCTATTCCTGGAGATAAATTTGAGATGAAGATTAATGGTCTTGGAAGTTGTAAAGTAGAGTTTAAAGAATGAGTAAAATTAATTGCGCAATAATTGGATCAGGCAACATAGGCACTGATTTAATGTTTAAGATTATTAAGACATCATCCGAGCTTGAGCTTGTCGCTGTAATTGGTATTGATCCTAACTCTGAGGGTCTCAATCTTGCTAAAAAAAATAATGTCTTAATCTGTGACAGCGGATTACAGGGTTTTGTTGATACCAAAGAATATAAAGATATTGAGATTTTTTTTGATGCGACATCAGCTGGCGCACATAAAATACATCATGAGATTGTAACTGGAGATCAAAAGCAAATGATTGATCTTACTCCAGCTGCAATCGGTCCATACTGTGTTCCAGTTGTAAACCTAGAATCAAATTTAGATGAAGGAAACGTTAATTTGGTAACGTGTGGCGGCCAAGCTACCATCCCAATGGTTTCGGCAGTTAATAGTGTATCTAAAGTTAGGTATGCAGAAATTGTTGCATCAGTTTCCTCAAGCTCTGCTGGTCCTGGTACAAGAGCAAACATAGATGAGTTTACTCAAACCACAGCATTGGGTCTTGAAAAAGTTGGAGGCGCTGAAAAAGCAAAGGCAATAATTATCCTAAATCCAGCAGAGCCACCACTGTTAATGCGAAATACTGTATTTACACTTTCAGATGAAGTTCAGGAGAAAGAAATAGAAGATTCTATTAAGAACATGGTTAAAAATGTTCAAAGCTATGTTCCTGGATACAGATTGAAGCAAGAGGTTCAGTTTGAGAGGTTTGGTTCAAATAACCCATGCAGGATTCCTGGTATAGGGGAATACGAAGGCATCAAGACATCAATTTTTTTAGAGGTAGAAGGTGCGGGGCACTATTTACCTAAGTATGCTGGAAATTTGGATATTATGACTTCAGCAGCTTTAGGCACAGCAGAATCGTTGGTTAGAAAAAAATATAATTAATTAATGAAAGAGAAAATCTATATTCAAGATGTAACTTTGCGAGATGGGATGCATGCCATAAAACATCAGTATGGAATTGAGCATGTAAAAAAAATTGCCAAGGCTTTAGATGAGGCAAAAATAGATGCCATAGAAATTGCCCATGGTGATGGCATTTCTGGTTCATCATTTAATTATGGTTTTGGGGCACATACTGATAAAGAGTGGATAGCTGCAGTTGCAGATGAAGTCAGTTTCTCAAAACTTACAACATTGATACTGCCAGGTATTGCAGTCAAAGAGGATTTAGATTGGGCATATGCAATGGGGATAAGATCTGTTAGGGTTGCAACTCATTGCACTGAAGCAGACGTATCTAAGCAGCATATTGAGCATGCTAAAAATCTAGGCATGGATACCATTGGATTTTTAATGATGTCACACATGAATACGCCTACTAAATTAGCAGAACAGGCTAAATTGATGGAGTCTTATGGTGCTGAATGCGTCTATGTTGTTGATTCTGGTGGAGCGCTTAATATGGATGATGTTGCTGACAGATTTAAAGCATTTAAAGACTGTTTAAAACCTGAAACACAAACCGGAATGCATGCTCATCATAATCTTTCATTGGGCGTTGCAAACTCTATTGTGGCTGTTCAACATGGCGCCAATAGAATTGATGCTAGTTTGGCTGGGATGGGTGCAGGTGCTGGAAATGCCCCATTAGAAGTATTTATAGCTGCTGTAGATAGAATGGGTTGGGATCATGGCGTTGATCTGTTTAAGCTTATGGATGCTGCTGAAGATTTGGTGAGACCGCTTCAAGATAGACCTGTAAGAGTTGATAAAGAGACTTTGACGCTTGGTTATGCTGGAGTTTATTCCTCCTTTCTAAGGCATGCTGAAAATGCAGCTGAAACTTATGGATTGGATACTAGAGACATTCTTGTTGAGCTAGGTTCAAGAAAAATGGTAGGCGGTCAAGAAGATATGATCGTTGATGTTGCTCTTGATTTAAAAAAAAATAAATGAACATCGGCATGACGTTACCGGTCATGGAGCCGGGACTGACCAGAAATAACCTTTTTGAGTGGACCAATCAAATTGACAAGGGTCCATGGAGCAGCATTGCATTAGGCGAAAGAATTATCTTTGATAATCCTGAATTTATTTCCATGCTTTCGGCAGTAGCTGCTTGGACAAAAAATGTAGAAATCATATCAACAGTGTCTGTGCTAAGCATGCATGATCCTGTTTTATCTGCAAAACAATTTGCCACAATTGATATGCTTTCTGAGGGTAGGCTTACAGTTGGAGTTGGAGTTGGTGGACGACAAGAAGACTATGAAGCAATTGGATCTGATTGGAAAAATCATCGCTGGAAAAAGGTAAGTGAGTATTCAAAAATTATGCAATCAATATGGGCTAGCGAATTCGAGCAGGATATTGGGCCAAAACCTGTACAAACAAAAGGACCTAAAATTTTAGCTGGAGCAATTGGCCCAAAAGCCCTATCAATGTCAGCTGATTATGCATCAGGTATTGCAGGATTTTCTTTTAATGCTGATATAGATGAGATTTCAGACACGGCAGTTAGAGTTAGAGAAGCATTCCGAATAAAAGGCATCAAAGAACCTAGAATAGTAACTAGTTTTTGGTTTGCAATTGGAAAAGATTCAAGATTACAAATGCAATCTCATTTAAAAAGATATTTGGCCTGGATGGGGGAAGAAATTGCTGAAAATCTTGCAGCTAATGCAGGTTTTTGTGGATCAATTGAAGACTTAGCTGAGCTAATTAAACAAGTTAAAGAATGTGGAGTAGACGACTTACTGTTAGTACCAACATCTAAAGATCTAAAACAAGTTATTGAGATTGAAGATATTCTTTAAGAGGGTAAATTTAAGGAATTGTTGTTAGAATATTTGTATGGCAGATAAATTAATATCAACTGAACTTCCCGTTCAAAAAAATCCTAATGAAAGTTCTTTAGAGGATGGTTGGCATAAAGTTGCTGCAAGCGATGCAATCAAGAATGGTGAAGCTTTACAAGTAGATAATTTTGCTACTCAGCTTGTAGTTTGGAGAGGCGAAGATGGCAAAGTTAGGGCTCTAGATTTGTACTGCAAGCACATGGGAGCTGCTCTTTCATGTGGAGAGGTAGATGGTAATGGTATTAGGTGTCCATTTCATGCATGGAAATGGAATGAGGAGGGCAATTGTGATGATATTCCTTATGCAAAAAAAATCCCAACGAAAGCCGTTACACGATCATGGCAAGTAAAAGAAGAATCTAATGATATTATGGTGATGCTACAAAAGGCATAAAATTAAGTTTAGGAGAAATGAATGAGCGAGTTACCAGATAGATTTCCAAGAGGATGGTTTGTTTTAGGTCATCAAAGAGATTTTGAGACAGAGTGCACAAAAACTATCTACGCATTTAATAGAAAATTATTAGTTACCAGAAATAGTGATAATTCAATTAGTTTAGATCCGGGCAATGGCGAATCATGGCCGATACTTGAAATTAATCAAATGGTCATGTGTTGGCATGATGTTGAGGGTGGTGAGCCTGATTATGAGCCTGAAAAGATTGATGCCTGTTACTCAGATGAATGGTCTGACTATGGTATGGCAAGTTTTCTTGTTAAAAATAACTGTAGAGAACTGATTGATAATATGGCCGATAAAGGTCATTTTGGTCCTGTTCATCAGGCACCTTTTGAAGGTTTCTGGAATGAGGCAAAAGACCATACTTACACTCAAGAAATGACTGCTGACAGCCCTATTCTTGGTAGAGATTTATTTTCTAAAGCAACATATGAAGGCCCAGCATATATGACAACTTATATGAGCGCACTTCAAGAGGGTCAAAAAGTAGAAAGTAGGTTATTAGTATCTCATCTACCACTTACCTTGACATCATTTGAAATTAACTTTGGTGTCATGGTAAAAAAAATACCTGGTATGACAGCTGAAGAGGAGCATGAGTATGTCCAAGGATATATTGATGCAAATAACTTTGCTTTTGGTCAAGATGTAGCGATTTGGGAGAACAAGATTTATATTGCTGATCCCGTTGTTTGCGATGGTGACGGACCTCTTCACAAACTTAGAAAATGGTACGGTCAATTCTTGGTAAACAGAAATGATATTCCCAAAGGCCTAGACATGGAAAAAAGAGAATTTTAATCCATTACTGTGAGCCAAAATCTTGACGATTTAGATCATAAAATTATCCATTGCTTAAAAGAAGATGGCCGTATGGCTGTCAAATCTATAGCTATTCAATTAGGTGTAACCGAAGTAACTGTAAAGAAAAGGCTGAACAGGATTTTAGATGACCAGGTTTGCAAGATCGTTGCGATAGCTGATTTTAAAAAATGCGGTTTTGATTACTTATTACCAATTGGTTTAAAGGTTAACGGTGATCAATTAGATAGCGTTGCACAAGCACTAACCTTGCTTCCTCAAGTCTTCAGTGTCAATGCTGTGAGTGGAATCCAGGATTTAGAAATACTTTGTGCCACTAGATCTGTAAGCGAAACTGAAGAGCTTATTGACAATACACTTCCTTCAATTCCAGGAATCAAAAGCATTGATTCTTCTCTAGCATCTAAAGTGTATAAATTTGAAACTGACTGGGCGCCGTTGTGAGCTTAGATAATATTGATAAAAAAATTATTCAACTGATGGGGGCAGATGCACGGATGTCCAA
>CACJML010000004.1 GCA_902594515.1 uncultured SAR86 cluster bacterium
TAATCTGATAAGAGTGGGTGAAAATATTTTTGGTAAAAGAGAATGAATATTGGTTTCTTAGGTTGTGGAAATATTGCGCAAGCCATGATTGTGGGTTTGCTAGATAGCGGATTAAAGCCTAGCTCTATTACCGTACTAACTAGAAACCAAAAAAAGAAAAAGTTTTATGAAAAAAATTCAATTAAAAGGCTTGCAGTAAGTAAAGCAAATTTAGCTAAATTTGACTTTATTTTTTTATGCGTAAAGCCTAAAGATGTTAAAGATGCCATTGAAGGGTCTGGAATTAATTGGGAGAATACCCCTCTTGTTTCTGTAGTTGCAGGAATTTCATCTCAGAAGCTACAAAAATTCGCAAATTCGGAGAGGGTTATAAGAATAATGCCAACTACCAGTGCAGAATTTGGCAAAAGCATTACTGCTATTTACATGGCAGAAAGACAAAAAAAACAAATAATAAAATTAATTCCTCTTCTAAATAAAATAGGTTCTACAATTGAGCTTTCATCAGAAAAAGATCTTCATGAATTTACTGCTGTTGTGGGTAGCGGACAAGCTTTCATAATGGAGGCTTTAAAACAGTATGATGACAAACTTTTAAAGTTTTCAAAAAATAGAAATGCTGCCTCAAAAAATTTAGCTATGTTTATATCTAGTATCGCTCAACATATTGAATTAAATAATGGGATTGAGGCATCCATAAAAAAAATTATGTCGCCAAAAGGTACTACTTACAGCGGATTAAAAGCTCTCAAGAAAAACAAAATTAGTAGTGTCTTTAAGTCTGCATTTAAGGCTGCTGAGAAAAGGTCAAAGGAAATACAAAATGAATATTGAATACAGCTTCTTTGTTGTGCTAATTACAATGTTTTTAAGTTACTTATTCCTATTTTCATTTCTATTTAGAATCACTAGAGTAAATTTTTACAACCCTGTGGTTAACTTTTTGGCAACAAAAGTAGAGCCTGTTTCAAGTTTAGTATTGCCATTAGGAAATCCTTTATTTTCGAGTTTGCTGTTTGCATTGGGCCTGAGGATAGTTGGCCTATTTGTTGCCTACTCAGATAGTTATTCTTTGATATTTATATCGATCCTCTCTTTTGTGGATATTGTAAATTTCCTATTTAGGATAATGTTTTACGCTGTAATTGGATCGGTCATCCTTAGTTGGGTAGCTCCCATGAATCAACATCCCATTGCAGAGTTGGTTAATAGTCTTTCTGATGCTGTTCTGAGTCCCATTAGAAAATATCTGCCATCAATGGGAGGCTTAGATTTCTCACCTATTATTGGTTTGTTGCTCTTAAACTTGGTGAACTCAGTATTGATCAGTTTAATTAAAAGTCTGTCAGGTCCTCTGCTGTGAAAAAAAATAGTGCTGTCTTCAAATCTAATCTAAGTTTTAAGTTCGCTTGCAATAAAACGCTTCCTTCGATCGAACTTGTATACGAAACATATGGCGAAATCAATGCGGATAAATCTAATGCTGTTTTAGTTTGTCATGCCTTTTCTGGAAGTCATGAAGCAGCAGGTTTGACTAGTGATGGTAATAAAACCGGTTGGTGGGATGAAATTATTGGGCCCGGCAAAGCAATTGACACCGAAAAATATTTTGTGGTGTCGGTCAATAACTTAGGGAGTTGCTATGGATCTTCTGGGCCGAAGTCCATAAGCATGGAAGCAAATGAGCCCTATGGCTCAAAATTTCCTGATGTTTGTGTTTTGGATTGGGTTAATTCACAAAAACTTTTGATGGATGAATTAAAAATTGATTGTTGGGAAATGGTTGCAGGCGGAAGTTTAGGTGGCATGCAAGCCCTTCAGTGGGCAGTATCCTACCCAGAAAAAATTAAGAGAGCAGCAATAATTGCAGCCACTGCACAAACTTCACCTCAAAACATTGCGCTCAATGAGGTTGCACGTCAAATAATTAGAAAAGACTCTTCTTTTAATAACGGTGAATATATAACGCATAACACAACCCCAAAAGAAGGCTTAAAAACTGCAAGGATGTTGGGACATATTACTTACCTGTCAGAAACTAACATCCAAAGAAGGTTTGGAAGAAAAAAACAAGCACCTGGAACCAAAGTTGCCGAGGAAGTTAATTTCGAAATTGAAAATTACCTGCAATATAAAGGAGATCAGTTTTCTGAATTTTTTGATGCCAATTCCTACATTTTGATGACCAAGGCGATGGATGAATATAATTTGGCTGATCAATTTGAAGGCAGTATGAGCAAGGCGTTGGAAAGAATTAAATCGAAACTGCTTATTATTAGTTTTACTTCAGACTGGTTATTCCCAAGCTGGCATAGCAGACGCCTACAAAAAGATTGCATTCTTTCTGATGTAGAAAGTTCTTTTATTGAGCTAGAAGGTTCGTACGGGCATGATAGCTTTTTGTTCGCTTCACCTGAATATTCAAAAATACTAAAAACTTTCTTGGGCTCGTAATTATGGACTCTGCTTATTTAAATAATTGGATCAAGGATGAAAGCAAGGTTATTGATCTTGGCTGCGGAGATGGTTCACTTCTTAGAGATCTCATGAATACAAAAAATGTGCATGGTTTCGGGGTTGAGAATGATTTAGAAAAAATAGAAAAATGTATCGAAAATAATGTTCCTGTAATTCAGCATGATTTGGATGATGGACTGAAAGATTTTAAACATCTTGGCTTTGATGCTGCCATCATGGCTAGCTCTATTCAATGCCTCAGAAACCCTAAAAGTGCTTTGATTGATTTGTTGGATGTCGCAACCACCTGTGTGGTTTCAATACCTAATTTTGGTTATTGGAAAATTAGACTATTAATGATGGCAGGAAGAATGCCTGTTTCTTCAAGATTGCCATCAAAATGGTATGAAACAAAAAATATCCACCTGTGCACTATTAAAGATTTTGAGGAGCTGTGTGCTGAACTGAATTTAAAGATCTTAGAAAAAATCTATCTCAATGATCATGGAAGACCTTTAAAAAAACTCAAAAGAGGAAATCTGTTAGCTGCTGAGGGAGTTTATCTAATTGGGGCCTAACGATGTCTTTGTTATCGCATCAAATAACAAAGGTAAAATTGATGAATTTAAAACTCTGCTGTCCCCAGCCAAAATTATTCCCCAAAGTGAAATAGTCCAGTTAGAGGTTGATGAAACTGGCTCGACTTTTTTTGAAAATGCGCTCCTTAAGGCTAGGGGAGTTGCTGAATTCACAAATCATAATGTTATAGCGGATGACTCAGGTCTAATAGTGCCTGGCCTTAATAATGAGCCTGGATTAAAGTCTGCAAGATATGCATCTGATGATGCTTCAGATGATGAAAATAAAGAAAAACTTAAAAGTGAAATGCGTCGTCTAGGCTTCAAGGAAATGCCAGCCTACTTTGTGTGTGTGCTGGTGATGATTGCTTCAAAAGATGATCCTCTTCCGCTGTATGTAGAAGGAAGGTCAAATGGCACAATTAAAACAAAATCAATTGGTGATCAAGGTTTTGGCTATGATGATATGTTCTACCCTGATGGCTACAGTGAGTCCTTTGCCTCCATAAATCCCTTAACAAAATTAAGGCTAAGTCATCGAGGAATAGCATTTGCAGCATTAAAAGACAGATTAAAATAAATGGATAATTTGCCAGAGCTATCGCTGTATGTTCATTTGCCTTGGTGTGATAAAAAATGCCCCTACTGTGACTTTAATATTACAACTGATTCTTTAGATGATTCCGTTAAAGAGCTTTTTAATGCGCTTAAAAATGACCTTGGCCAATCCGAGCCGTTAATTAATCAAAGGCCTTTTAAGTCGATCTATTTTGGTGGTGGTACGCCATCTAAGGTTCCAACAACCTTTATAAAAGATTTTTTAGATTTCTTACATAGTAAATTTAAGGTTGTTTTGAATTGCGAGGTAAGTTTTGAAGCAAACCCCATTGATCTCACTTCAGATTATATTGCCGAACTAAAAGATAGTGGCATTAATCGAATGTCTGTTGGGATACAAAGCTTTGATGATAAGTACCTTGGCTCTTTGGGAAGAAATCATAATGCGTCTGATTCATTAAAAGCTCTTAGGCTTCTTTCAGAAAGCGAGCTGATTGGAACAATTGACTTAATATATGGAGGGCCAAATTCAAATTCACTAACTCTAAAAAATGATCTGGAGATATTCCTTGATGCAGGGATAAATCATCTTTCTTTGTACCAACTAAATATTGAGCCAAATACTATTTTTTATAAAAAAAGACCTCTGCTGCCAGATGAAAATGAAATTGAAAAAGCAGAAATTATTTCTTCAAATCTTTTAGTTAAAAATGATTTTAGCCAGTATGAAATTTCATCTTGGTCAAAAGAAAATTCAAAATCCATTCATAATCAAAATTACTGGAAGTACGGAGATTATTTAGGAATCGGGCCTGGCGCATCCAGCAAAATTTTTAAAGATAATTTTCATCATCGTTTTAGAAAAAGTAATTCTATAAAGAGTTACATCAATGATACAAAACCCATGCAAATGGAAAAATTAGAGGGTAAAGAACTTGATTTTGATTTAGCTATCAACATTTTAAGAAATAAGTCGGGCATAGATAACAAAAACCTAGCAACCAATCAAATTAAATTATCTGAGCGCTTTATTAAAAAATATAAAATCGGAGTTGATCTAGGATACTTTCAAAAGAGAAGGCTTGGGACAACTGAGAAAGGGTTTAAGTTTTTGGATGATGCAGTTTCTTTATTTTCATAGTTTTGTAAATAAAAAACTGTTTATCTCCCTGCCCTCTTTTATTGCACGCTGATGAAAGCGCGTCTCAAACTCAAATTCAATATTTTGTGTTCTCTCTAATCTAAAATGAGAACTCATTACTTCGGGTAATTCGCTAATTTGTTCTGCATAGTCTGCCCAGTCAGTCCGTACAAAAATTTTTGCATTAGGCTTAAGTAAAGGATGCAACTGATGCAAAAAGTCTTCACCGATAAGTCGTCTTTTGTGGTGTTTTGCCTTTTGCCAAGGATCAGGAAATAGAATATTAACCGAATCTAAAAACTCCTTGGGCATTTCGTCCATTAATAACCTTACATCTTCATCAAAGATACTGATGTTTGAGATTTTATACTTATTAATTAAACCTATCAGACTTCCAATTCCAGATAAATAGACCTCAGTTGCAATTATATGTTTTTCTTGAAAAGCATTCGCATAAGCAGCAGTGTATTCGCCATTGCCAAAACCAATATCCAACACAACGTTTTTGTTTTTTAAGTCCTTTATCTTTGTCTTGTAGAAATCTAAATCATTTAGATTTGCTTTTTGTGCAGATGTAATTCTGCCCAACCGTTTCACAAAACTTGGAAGATATTTTTTTTGTTTATTCAATTAGATTTGTAGTTGGCGATGATGGAGAGGCTGTTTCTCTTTTCGGCATTCTGCCTGCAAGAAAAGCTTTACGACCTGATAGCACTGCTTCCTTCATCGCTTCAGCCATCAAGATAGGATTTTTTGCGTGTGCGATTGCAGTATTCATCAAGATTCCATCGCAACCTAGTTCCATTGCAATTGAAGCATCTGAGGCTGTGCCAACACCAGCATCAACAATGATTGGCTTAGATGAATTTTCTAAGATAATTTCAATGTTATATGGATTAATAATCCCTAAACCAGAACCAATAGGTGATGCTAGCGGCATAACTGCTGCACAACCCATGTCATCGAGCTCCTGACAAAAAATTGGATCATCAGAACAATAAACAAGGACCTCGAAGCCATCATCGATGAGTGTCTTTGCGGCCTCGATGGTTTGCGACATATGAGGAAACAGATTTTTTTTCTCGCCAAGAACCTCTAATTTTATAAAAGCCTTTCCATCCAAAAGCTCTCTTGAGAGCTGACATGTTCTGACTGCATCCTCAGCGTTAAAACACCCAGCAGTATTTGGAAGGATGGTCCACTTATTTGGGTCAATAAAGTCCAGGAGATTGGGTTCATCTTTGTTCTGACCCATATTAGTTCTTCGCAATGCGACCGTAACTACTTCCGCACCAGATGCAGTGATAGCACTTTTAGTTTCTTCAAAATCTTTATATTTACCGGTTCCAACCATCAAACGAGATTGAAAAGAATGCGTGCCTATTTTTAGTGTTTTATCCATTACCCTCCGCCTACTGCTTCAACGATTTCGATTCTATCATTCTCTGACAGCTGATAGGATGAATGTTTTGATCTTGGAATTATTTCTCTGTTTATTTCAACAGCATATCTTTTATTTTGTAGGTTTAGGGAATCTAAAAGATCTTCAAGTTTATCTGAAGGTAGTGTGGTTGGTTCTCCGTTGAGAGTAATTGATAATTTAGGCGGCATCTGACATTGCAGACTTCAACTTTTTCAATGCGCCATTTTCAATTTGTCTAACTCTTTCAGCAGAAATACCATACTCGTCTGCTAAATCATGAAGCGTAACCTTCTCATCAGAAAGAAATCTCCTATTGATGATATCCTTACTTCTCTCATCAAGATCTTTGAGTGCTGAGAAAAGAAGGTGTTTATTGTGTTGCTCAAAGTCATCTGCCTCAACAATATCTTCTGGGCTAAATCTTTTATCCTCAAGATACTGTGAAGGTGCCATAACATCACTCTCATCATCATGGTCTGCTGGTCCGTCAAATGACGAATCATTTGAAGACAATCTATTTTCCATATGAAGGACGTCCTTGACTTCAACATTTAAATCTTCAGCTATTTTCTCTGCCTCATCTTTGGTAAGCCAATCCAATGACTTCTTTTTGCTTCTAAGATTAAAGAACAATTTTCTTTGAGCTTTTGTGGTCGCTATTTTTACGAGTCTCCAATTCTTTAAAATGTACTCATGTATCTCTGCCTTAATCCAATGAACAGCAAATGATACAAGCCGTACACCTTTATTAGGGTCAAATCGATCAACAGCTTTCATTAAACCTACATTCCCTTCCTGAATAATATCTGCAAGTGGAAGCCCGTAACCTGAATAGGTTCTTGAGATATGAACCACAAAACGTAAATGAGCCAGCACTAACTGTCTAGCTGCATCAAGATCGTCATTATCATAAAGTTTTTGGGCTAATTCTCTCTCTTGAACAGGCGTTAGAATTGGAATTGAATGCACAGACGAAAGATAAGATTCAATATCCTTACCCGGAGTTGATAGCTCAATTGTCTGTAATTCGGTTCCCATTATAAAATATTAGTATAAGTATTTATAAGTTTGAATTATATAATATCATAATTATAGCAAGGTTTTATTAAACTCTTCTACTAATTTTAAAACCTCTATGCCATTTATATAAGGGCTGATTGCTATAAAACGAGGATTTAGAACAGAATCTTGCTTTCCATAAGCTAATTTTTGATGTGATTCTAAATCTACTAAAAGCCCCCCGGCATTACTAAGTACGGCATTTGCAGCAGCTATATCCCATTCACTTGTTGGACCAAATCTTGGATAAATATCTACATCGCCATCTGCTGCTAAGCAGATCTTCAAAGAGCTCCCAAGTGGCATGGGTTGTGCGTCTACTCCGCTATCTTTAAGAAAATTTAAAAAGCTGCTGTCATCACTAGTCGTATGGCTAGCGCTGGTGGCTACATTAATTTTGCGATCAAAAACTGACTCTTGAGTTTTTATAACTTTATTTGATTTGGCTGATAGCCAGATCTTTTTCATCGCAGGCGCGCTTACCATTCCATAAATTGATTCAGATTTATGAACTAAGGCAATATTTATTGTAAATTGGTCAGTTTTTTTTATGAATTCTTTTGTGCCATCAAGGGGATCAACTAACCAAAATGTTTCTGGAATATTTTCTGGATATTCGAGCTCCTCTGAAAGCACTGGAATATGTGGAAAGATACTATTAAGACTATTTTTAATTATTTCATTTGCAGCTAAGTCCGCAGATGTAACAGGAGAGCCGTCTGATTTATTTTCTTGCAAAATTTCATTGGACTCATAAATATCAAGTATTTTTATTGAGCATTCTTGTTCTATTTCACGCAAGACTGATTCTGCTTCCAAAAAGAAATTATCATCTAGTCTCATTGATCCGCTGAGCAGCTTGCCTCAGATGCAAGGTCTGTAATGATTTTATATATTTCTGTTTGATCAATCTTGCCTGAAAAATTTTTAGCGCCTGGACCATATGCAAAAATCCCAATTGGTGCGAGTGTGTGACTTCCGCTAGTCCAGCCTATGACAACATCATCACCAGACTGCTTAATGACATCCAGTCCTCCAGTCTCGTGATCTGAAGAAACGATTACCAGAGTGTCTTCTCTAGTTGCAGCATAATCCAATACATAATTGATCGTTTCATTAAAATCTTTTAGTTCAACCAGCATTTCATCTACTTTATTGTCGTGAGACTCCCAATCAATCTGACTGCCCTCACTCATAAGAAAGAAATTATTACAGTCCTTTGCAGCAGAGGATAAAAACTTTAGTGCTGCTTTTGTCATTTCAATTTGTGATGGGCCTTCAGATCTTTCGATGCCATCTTCGGCAAACAAGCCTATAACGCGAATGTCAGTGCTGATGTTTTTTAATTCACTTAGATCTTCGATAAAAAATAAATCTTGTTTATTTTCTTGTTCGAAAAACTCTGTTCCTCCACCTAAAGCTATTCGAATTTCAGATTCTACTAGTTGTTGAGCAATTAGCTCTTCTTTGTACCTACTATCTGTATGAGCATATTGAGCTGCAGGCGTTGCGTGTGTCACCGATGATGTTGCTACTAAGCCAGAAATAAAACCAAAGTCTTTGATAGTTTCTGAAATATTTTTTTTAGGTTCTTTGTCGACGGTTACTCCAACAAATCTATTTTTTGTTTTAAAGCCTGTATTCCATGCGGTGGCACTTGCTGCTGAATCAGTATATAAGTCATCAACTGAATGAGTAGTGACAATTCCAAATACTGGCATTCTATCCATTGCCATATTGAACTCTGGACCCCCGAATGCAATTCGACCTAAAAGTATATGATTGAGCCCCATCCCGTCTCCGATAAGAAGAATGATTTTTTTCGGAGGACCTTGATAGTCTCTTTGAGTAAGTTTTTCAGGGCTAGCGGATGATCCAATCTTTACTTTTTCTTGATCATTGGATTGAAAAAAATAAATTGCAGAAATTGCAATCAAAGCTGCTACCACTAAGACCCTTTTCATCTGGCCTCATCCAACTTTTTATTTCTAATCTGAATGATTTCTTGATTTGATCTATCAAAATTAAATTTATAAAGAGCGCCTTCCCAGTCACCGTAAGTAGGATTTTCAATCATGAACCAATACTTACCCCACATATCATTAAATTCGGTAACAACTTCAACACGCTTTTCTGGCGATTGATGACTGAGAGAAAGATCTACAAAATCACCAAGATTATCTCCAATTTGAAATATCACTCTGTGATTTTTAGCTATAAGTTCTCTTCTAGATGTTTTATTTGAGTCCCAACCATTTTCATATCTCATCAAGAGTGAGTCCTCATCACCCTCAATAGGAATACCAAATTTTTTAAAATTCTCAAGCGTCCCTTTTTCGTATTCATATTTTCTATTGGTCACATAAAAAATCTTGACTCCCATTTGCTCTGCTTTTAAAAGAAATTCCAAAACACCTGGTAAAGGTTTTGCTTGTGATTCGTTGCACCAATCTCCCCATCCTGAAGGATAAGATTGTCCAGATTTAATAAGCCGCGCTTCATAGGGTGAGTTATCCAATACTGTGTCATCAACATCTATGATTATTGCCGGAGCTAGATCGCGATTGCTTGATGCAAGGTTTGGCAAGGCATTCCATGATGCATCCTCAATGGCCTCTGGCAACAGGTTGGTTGCTGTCTTAAAAGTTTGGAGCACAGAGGCGCGATGCTCTGCGGCTGTTTGTACATAAAGGGTTGAGAGCATGCGTTGCTCTTCATGACTAAAATCCTCTGCGGAAAAGTTAAATGCAAATAATAAAAAGAAAAGGTAAATTAAAGGTGCTTTCATGATGAGGTGCTATTATAATTTTTTGTCTAAACAAAGTATCTAATTATGTCAAAAGAGTTACAGGAAAAATTAAACGAGCTAGAAAAAGGGTTAAAGCTGCTGTCTAGAGACCGAAAGGTTGTTCTACCGCATCACAAAACCTTCGATCTAATTGATGAAATGCTAACAACTGTTAAAGAGCTTAAGACAAAGGAGTCCGGTCAATGAGTGACTATACATGCTTTAAAACTGAAATATCTAACGGTGTTGCTCACATTATTATGTCTCGTGGTAATGAGCTTAACACTATGACACGACTATTCTGGAAAGAGCTTCCAGAAATTATCAAAACAATTGATAAAAATGCTGATGCAAGAGTGATCCTTCTTCGAGGTGAAGGTAAACACTTTAGTGCAGGCATGGATTTAGCTAATTTTGTTAATGACGGTTCTGGAAAGAAGAAAAAAGATCCTTCAAGAACAAGAGAGGCTTTTTATCATGAGTTATTAGAACTTCAGGGAGCATTTACTGCATTAGAAAAGTGCCGTATGCCAACAATTGCTGCAATCCAAGGTGCTTGTGTTGGAGGTGCCATAGATATGGCTGCTGCTTGTGATATGCGTTATTGCTCGACTGATGCTTTTTACAAAATTGCTGAAGTTGATATTGGTATTGCGGCCGATGTAGGCACTCTGCAAAGACTGCCTACCCTAATGCCTTTGGGTGCAGTAAGAGAATTAGCCTACACCGGTAGAAAGTTTGACTCTGCAGAAGCTCAACAACTTGGATTTGTCGAAAAAGTTTATCAAGATCATGGCCAACTGTTGGAAGAAGTAACTAGGCTCGCTGAAGAAATCGCATCAAAGTCTCCCTTAGTCACGAGCGTTATCAAAAAGCAAATCAATTATGCGCGTGATAATAGTGTTGATGATGCACTTGATTATCATGCGATATGGAATTCAGCATTGATTAGCTCATCTGATATGGAATCAGCCATGAAAGCTTATATAGAAAAAGTCTCTGGTGATTTTGAAGACCTAGAACCCAAAAAATCTTTTTGGGAAAAGCAGGGTTTAATCTCTTAAAAAAACTGGCTCTGAGTCAGTCGAGAGTTTTTTGGAATAGTAATATCCCTGTTCATTGAAGTTTTTTAAGTCGCAGGACTTCTTAACTCGGTTCTTAATTATCCAATTGGACATAAAGCCTCTAGCTTTTTTTGCATAAAAGCTAATGAGTTTATATTCACCATTCTTAGCGTCTTTAAAAACCGGAGAAACAACATTTACTTCTTTTGGAAAAGCGCCAAGCACAGAAAAATATTCATTTGAGGCCAGGTTGATAACCAAATTAGACTTATTATCTTTTAATTCTTTAAGGATATTTTTCTGTATCTTATCTCCCCAAAACTGATAAAGATTATCACCTCTCTCATTTTTATATTTTGTTCCCATTTCAAGTCGGTAAGGTTTTATTAAATCAAGAGGTCTCAACTCCCCATACAGCCCTGAAAGGATTCGAAGGTGTTTCTGCGCAAAATTCACATCACCTTTTGAAAAGTCTTCTGCTTGGAGACCCTGATAAACGTCCCCTTTAAAAACAAAAAGAGCGTGCTTTGCATCAGCACCAATTTTTTTTGCTGCTGACCAAGACTGAAACCTATCAAAATTCAGTGTTGCTAGCTTATCACTCAAACTCATAAGGCTTGCTATATCTTTTGGCTCTTTAGATTTTAGTCCCTTCACTAACTTAGAAGAATCATTTAAAAAAGTAGGCACAGAAGGTTGGAAATTAAAGTCCTTACTGTAATCTAGTGTTTTGGCAGGGGATAATAAAATAATCATACTATGTATTTTACTGAAATCTTTGAAATTAAGACAATATGAATAAGCTTTTAGGAAAACTAATTGCGCTTCTAATACCTTTGCTTTTAATGCTTATGATTGCGGTTGTAGTAAGCAGGTATTTTTTTGGGGTTGGGAGAACTGATCTTCAAGAGCTAGCTCTTTATGTTCATGGTCTCATATTTTTAGGATGTGCAGGCTGGGCTTACCTTGAAGATGAGCACGTTAGAGTTGATATTATCTATCGCAATGCATCGGATAATTACAAAAGAAAAATTGATACATTAGGAATAATATTCTTTTTGATTCCATTGGTTATATTAATTGGATACTTTTCAATTAATTTTGTTTCGAGCTCGTGGATGGTTCAAGAAGCATCAACTGAGCCTGGTGGGCTGCCATTTGTTTATTTACAGAAGACCATAATCTTATTGTTGCCAATAGTTTTATTCTTTGCAGCTATTGAGAAACTTATAAAGCTATGGAAATAATCCCGCTTTTATTGATAGCTCTAATTTGTGGCGCTTTGATTTTAGGTTATCCAGTTGCATTTACGCTTGCAGGAGTATCAATATTGTATGCTTTCCTAGGAATTCAATTAGGTTTTTTTGAGGAAAACCTTTTAAGAAATATTCCGATAAGAATCTTTGGGATCATGAATAATCAAACTTTGCTTGCGGTTCCTTTGTTTGTTCTGATGGGAGTTATTTTAGAGCGCTCAGGAATAGCAGCAAAAATGCTGCAAGACATGGCAGCTATCTTCAAAGGCACGCCATCAGGTCTAAGTATTTCAATTATTGTTGTGGGTGCTCTACTAGCAGCAAGCACTGGCATTGTAGGTGCGACTGTTGTAACAATGGGTTTAATGTCATTACCTGCTTTAATCAAGCAAGGGTATTCAAAAGAATTTTCATCTGGCTTAGTAGCCTCCACTGGAACATTAGGTCAAATCATCCCACCATCGATTGCCCTGGTTTTGCTTGGAGATGTGATGACTAATGCCTACCAAAGAGCTCAGAATAATTTGGGTATTTTTTCTCAAAAAACAGTTTCGGTAGGAGATCTTTTTGTAGGCGCAATTATTCCTGGAATCATGATAATAATTGGGTATCTTACTTATGCAATCTATAAAAATAGATCAAAGAAATTTATCCATAATGATGAACCTAATCATGAGATCAACATAGCAATAACACTACTTCCTCCGATATTACTTATATTTGTTGTGCTTGGATCAATCATTGCTGGAATAGCGACCCCTACAGAAGCTGCGGGTGTTGGAGCCCTCGGGGCAATTTTGATTGGAATGCTGAATGGCAAGTTTGACCTGAAGCTCCTAAAAGAAACAAGCTTTAAAGCAGCCACTGTAACCACAATGATTTTTAGTATTTTGATAGGGGCATCAATATTTTCTTTGATCTTTAGAGGTGTTGGGGGTGATGCATTGGTTGATGAAATTTTTAACTTAATGCCGGGAGGAAAATATACTGCCTTAATTTTTATTCTGATAGCGATTTTTATTTTTGGATTTATCTTGGATTTTATAGAAATATGCTATGTCATCATTCCTTTAGTTGCTCCACCGCTATTGATGATGGGATTTGATCCAGTCTGGCTGGGTATTCTTTTTGCCATCAATCTCCAAACATCATTTCTAACACCCCCATTTGGATTTTCATTGTTTTATCTTAGAGGTGTGGCTGATAAAGACATCAGGACTCAAGAGATCTATAGAGGGGTTGTGCCCTTTATTTGCATCCAATTAACTGTGCTCTTGATGATAATCTTGTTTCCGATTCTAATAATATAACTATGACGGCAAATACAGCATTATTTATTTTAGGAGGGTTAGTATTTTTGGTGGCTTTTTCTTGGTTTAAAGCTGCAGCTCTAAAACTTTACTCCACTTCAATAAATAAGGATGCCTATGACAATAAAAGTGAATGGCTTAAACTTTTTAGAGTATTTCTTGTGGACTGGCTTGTTTGTATTTTAGGGGCTTTATTAACCGGAATTATTTTTGTAAGTCTTTTTAATTTATTTCACTGATTTAAGCCTGCATTATTTTTTTCTAAAGCTCTCTCAGCTCGATAACTTGATCGAACCATTGGTCCAGAAACTACTTCAAGAAATCCTTTTTTGAGACCGATGTCTCTGTACCTATCAAACTCTTCTGGAGTTACCCATCGCTCAACGGGCAAATGATTAAGCGTCGGTCTTAAATACTGACCTAAAGTTAAGATGTCGACCTTGTTTTTTATTAAATCATCCATGGTCTCTTCGATCTCAGAATCGGTTTCTCCCAAGCCAAGTATTAAACTGGTTTTTGTTAGCACCTTGGGATTGATTCTTTTTGATTCTGCAAGCACATCAAGAGTTTGTTGATATCCAGCTCTAATGTCCCTAACTGGATGCGTGAGTCTTTTCACGGTTTCAACATTTTGAGCAAACACTTCGAGCCCGCAATTGACCAGTGTTTCAATTGATGAAGACAAACCTTTGAAGTCTGGTGTTAAAGCCTCAACGGCAGTATTGGGATTAAGTTCTTTGATGGCCTTGACTGTATTGGCGTAATGTTCTGCTCCTCCATCCTCCAGATCATCTCTATTGACAGAGGTAAGAACAACGTACTTAAGCCCCATGGTTTTAACTGCTTTAGCAGTATTGAGAGGTTCATCCTGGTCCAACCATCCTTTTGGATTGCCCGTATCTACAGAACAAAACTTACAGGCACGTGTGCAAACAGAGCCCATGAGCATAAATGTTGCGGTACCTGCTGACCAGCACTCTGACATATTTGGACACATACCCTCCTCGCATACGGTATTAAGTCTTTTACCATCAACTTGTGCCTTAACTGCCTTAAAGTTTTTATCAAAAGTTGCTTTAACCCTAATCCAATCTGGTTTCTTTTGATTAGGAATCGCGGAATACTTATTGGCTTTTTGGCCATTTTTTACAGCCTTGATGCCATCTCGATTAACGATTTTTTTTGTTGGTATGATTTCCATTACTCAAAAATTTTAATTATTTCTTGCTGGGCAATAGATTCTACATCTTTCATTTTCACATTTGAATCATAATTTTTTATTTGAGTAACCTCTAATCCTTCATACCCACAAGGATTAATAAATGAAAAAGGTGTTAAGTCCATGTCCACATTGATGCTAATACCATGGTAGGTTTTGCCCTGTGAAATCCTTAACCCAATTGAAGCTATTTTTTTATCATCAACATAGACTCCAGGTGCGCCCTCTATAAAACTAGATTCAATATCATAATGACTCAGAATGCTCGAAATTAATTCTTGAAGCTTTTGAACCAATGCCTTTGGTCCAAGTTTTATTTCTCTAATATCGATCAAAAAGTAAATTACCAGTTGTCCCGGTCCATGATAAGTAACCTCGCCGCCTCGATCGGTTTGGATTACAGGGATTTGGCCAGGATTAATAATATGAGATTTTTCTGCTGCTGTGCCCAAGGTAAATACTGCATCATGCTCCAGCATCCAGATCTGATTGCTGGAAAAATTTTGGATATGTTCTTTCATATCCTTATATGTATCTTTATAAGGTTGTTTTCCTAGATGAAAAAATTTCAAATTATTCTTCACTCAGATTACGCGCTTCAACAAATGCATCTTCGGCAATTGCATTAAAGGACCTAACTTCTCCCATAAATTTCTTGAATGATTCATAAACTTTTTTAACGTCAGCATTGTTCTCTGCTGACGATGTCAAAATATCATCGGAAATTGCTCTGAATTCATTGATAACATCATCAGGCAATCTTCTTAACTGAACATTATGAGTATTAACTAGTTCCTGTAGAGCTCGATTATTAGAAGCTGTATATTCATCTAAGAGATCTTGATTAACTGCCTTGGCTGCAACCTCAACAATCTTTTGTAAATGGGGAGGCAGTGTATTCCACTCATCAATGTTGATCATAAACTCAAGCATGGACCCCGGCTCATGCCAGCCTGGATAGTAATAATATTTTGCAACTTGCTGAAAGCCAAAAGCGAGATCGTTATATGGGCCCACCCACTCCACAGCATCAATGGTCCCAGTCTGCATTGCTGTATACAGTTCGCCGCCAGGAATATTTACCGGTGTGCCACCTGCTCTTTTAAAAACCTCTCCTCCAAAACCAGGGAACCTCATTTTTAAACCCTTCAGATCTGCAAGTGAATTGATTTCCTTATTAAACCACCCAAACATCTGGGTGCCGGTATTACCACCCGGTAAGGGTTTTATGTTAAAAGGCTGATAGATTTCTTCCCACAACTCTAAACCGCCGCCTCGATAAACCCATGCATTAATTTCATCAGCCGTGAAGCCAAATGGAACCCCTGCAAAGAACTGTGCAGCAGGAACCTTGCCTTTCCAGTAATAAGCTCCACCGTGACCCATTTCAACAGAACCTGAGGAAACCGCATCAAAAACTCCCATGGCAGGAACAAATTCGCCGGCACCATATACAGTTATCTTCAGTTGACCTTGAGACATCTCATTCACCATTTTACTAAAGCGCTCAGGTGCCATCCCTAATCCAGGATAGTTTTTTGGCCATGTAGTCACCATGGACCAGTTAAATTTCTTTACGGCTACTTCCGACTGGACAGAATCCTGTGAGCAAGAAATTAAAAATAAAACAAAAAAAGATACACAAAACTTTTTCATTAAATCACCTCAAGATTAGCAAAAGAAAGCACCAGCCACTTAGTGCCAGCAGACTCAAAATTTATTTGTACTCTTGCTGACTCTCCAGAGCCTTCGTAATTTAAAACTATGCCTTGACCAAATTTTGGATGCAAGACTTTTTGACCAAGCGCAATGCCGATCTCTTCTTTAAAATCCATCGGGCTTGATTGTGAAGTTCTTTTATAAGGAACGTTAACTGAAGCCCTAGGTCTTATTTCATCAACGTATTCTGCAGGTATTTCTTTAATAAATCTTGATGGTGGATTAAATACATCAGAACCATGCAGCCTTCTGGACTCTGCATAAGTTAAATAAAGTTTTTTCATTGCTCTGGTGATGCCGACATAACAAAGACGTCTTTCTTCCTCTAATTGATTAGGTGATTCCATTGATCTGCCATGAGGAAACAGAGTTTCCTCAAGTCCTGTCATAAATACCAAAGGAAACTCTAAACCTTTGGCTGAATGCAATGTCATCAGCTGGACCGCATCATCAAATTCTCCAGCCTGAGTCTCCCCTGCATCTAAAGATACGGTGTCTAAAAATGATACGGAAATTTCTTTAATTGTTTTTTCTTTATCAAAACTCTGTTCAAAGTTTTTAGCTGCGGTAATCAGCTCCTCTAAATTCTCTATTCTTGTTTTGCCCTTTTCACCTGGTTCTTTTTCATGGTGTTGTATTAGGCCTGATGATTGAATAATTGAATCAAGCAAATCGGATATCGGAGTCTTATCAAGTTGTTCGCCATGATCGATCAATAGCTTTAAATATGATCTCAGGCCAGCAGCACCCCTGCCGCCGATTGAACCTTCATCAAGCATTTTCGCTGAAGCTTGAACGTAAGATAAATTATTGTGATTGGCCTTATTTCTAATTTTAATCAGCGTCTTTGCTCCAATGCCTCTGGGTGGATTTGCAATTGAGCGCTCAAATGATGGGTTGTCATGTGGATTAAATATAACCTTTAAAAAACTCATGGCATTTTTGATTTCTAACCGCTCATAAAACCGTAAGCCTCCATAAATTCTATATGGAATACTGATTCTCAATAATGCTTCCTCGATTGCTCTTGACTGAGCATTGGATCTATACACAACCGCGCAATCCTTATAGAGCTCACCGCTGTTCATCCAGCCCTTGATTACTTCAGCAATAAATCTAGCCTCATCTTGTTCACTATAGGCTTGATAAAGTGTAATCAACTCACCTTCTTTTGAGTTAGTCCATAGATTCTTGCCAAGCCTTTCTTGATTATTTTCTATCAGGGCATTCGCAGCATTTAGAATAACACTCGTTGATCTATAATTCTGCTCTAGCCTGATGGTTTCACTTTGATCATGAGATTTCTTATAGGCATCTATGTTTTCAACCCTTGCTCCCCGCCAACCATAGATTGATTGATCATCGTCGCCCACTGCGGTTAGATTAGCTTCATTTGAAGCAACCTCTTGAAGCCATTTATACTGAATTTTATTTGTATCTTGAAACTCATCAATCAGAATGTGTTTAAACCTAGAGTGAAAAAATTTCTTTACCTTTGCTTCATCGCGGATAAGCTCATAGCTCCTCAATAACAGTTCTGCGAAATCAACTAGGCTGTCCTGCTTACATAAATCTTCATATTTTTTATAAAGACCTTTTATGGTTTCGGTATAAAAATCTTTTTCGGCTTTAATATCTTTTGATCTTTTTCCATCATCCTTCCATGAATTGATTTGCCATTGAATTTGCTTGGGTGGCCATGCGCTATCCTCAAGCTCGAGCTCTTTAGCTAATCTTTTGATAATTCTGAGCTGATCATCTGCATCAAGAATCGTGAAACCAGAAATAAGATTTGCCTCTTTATGAAATCTTTTTAGTGTTCTATGTGCTAATCCATGGAACGTTCCGCACCATAGTTCAGGGACAGGTGATTTGAGTAGCTCCTGAATTCTGCTCTGCATTTCGTTTGCAGCCTTATTGGTAAAGGTAACCGTCATGATGGTTCCAGGATTCGATCTAAATCCATCTACAATCCAAGCTACACGATGAACCAGTACCCTTGTTTTTCCAGACCCAGCACCAGCCAAAACAAGCAGATGTGGTGATTCAGATGTTACGGCCTCACGCTGTTTTTCATTGAGGCTTTCTAAAATATATGAAACGTCCATTTCTTGAGGTTACAATTGAGGTGTATAGAATATTTTACCTTTATGCAGACTAAATTACTCAGAGAAATCCAAGGAGCGTACGACAATTTAAGAAAATCCGAAAAGCTAGTCGCTGACTTTATTTTAGAGAATCCTGCTGATGTAATTGCAAGCACCATGGCACAAGCTGCCGAGAGGATGGGTGTTAGTGAGCCAACTTTAAATAGGTTTTGTAAGGCGTTAAATTATTCGGGGTTTAATGAATTTAAACTTATTCTTGCCCAGCAACTTGCTGCAGATGAATACTTCACCTCTTATGAAATTGATCCAGAAGACTCTATTCAGGTGCTTACTGAAAAAGTTTTTGATACAACGATTAGTGAAATCTTAAATATTCGCTCGCAGCTAAATCAAGAGCTGTTGGAGGAAGCTATTGAGGCGCTGGCAAATGCAAAGAGAATTGAATTTTTTGCTTTTGGTGGATCTGCACCGGTTGCTATGGATGCACAACATAAATTTTTTAGATTGAAAATCCCATCTTCCTGTATATCTGATCCGCACATCCAATTCATGTCTGCTAACTCACTGAATGAGGATGATGTTGTTGTTGCAATTTCTCACTCTGGAACTACCAGCGCATTAGTAGATACTGTCAAAACTGTTAGGAGTTTCAATGCCCGTGTGATTGGATTGATGCCCTCGGGAACACCACTCTCAAAAGAGTGCGATATTTCCCTAGAAGTAGACGTTGGAGATTCGGCTAGACTAAATAGTCCTATAACTTCAAGGCTGGCTTATATGGCAATAATTGATGTTTTGGCCGTGGGAGTTGCGCAACTAAAACCAGAAGCACAAGACCATCTATATAACATTATAGTAAGTCAGTCTTCGTTAAAAATAAAATAGTTACTTAATCAGCCTTTCTCTAAAAATTAATTTCAAATACCAGCTAGCAATTTTGTTTGTTGCTCGAATGGTATATTTAGATTTTGGGTTTGGTGAAATTGATCCTTCAAAGCAATTATGTAAAACAAGGATTTCTCCGATTTGCAATTTTATATTTAGGTCCAATTCAGGAAAAGTAACTACTAAACAATCTTTTTCAGCAAGTGCTCCCATTAGAGACAATAATCTTTGGCCTCCAGAATCTTTTTTCATAAGCTCAGATTGAGTTTCTGGATTTAATGAATCAATTGTTTCGTCTGATTTAGTTTGTTCACTGAAAGTTGTGACTAAATATTTCTCTGCGTTTCTTATGGGCGTCTGAACAAGTATAGAAAGTCGCTTACTTGTTTCATGAAGTAAATTACTTGCATCATGATTGACTCTATAAATATTAATATCTTCTGGACCAATCTTTTTTGCAATATTTATAAATTCTTCACACTCGTCTTTGGATAAAAAATCATGAACAACGTAAATGATAGGATCAGCTGAGTACATTGTTACATTATCAGCAAGTTTTTTTGGAAAATTATTAGGGCTCATATGCGATAATTGTATCTTATCTATGGCAATATTTATTTCAGTACCGTCATACAAAGATCCGTTATTAACAGAGACCTTATGCAGTGCTTATCAAAATGCAAAATTTAAAAAAAATTTGAGATTTTGTGTTCTTGATCAGTCTGAACATGGTATTGAAATTGATAAGTTAGTTTTTAAAGATCAAATAATTTATGAAAATGTTCCACCAGTAATCTCAAAAGGAGTATGTTGGGCTAGAAATAGAATTCAAGAACATTTTGAGGATGAGGAGTATTATTTACAAGTCGATTCACATACAATTTTTCAGGAAAATTGGGATGAAATCCTTATTACTTATCATGATTGGCTAAAAGCTCAGAATAATAATTTTGTTATTTCTTCATACCCAAGAGCATTTACCTGCAACAAAACATTAACTGAGTTTGAGTTAGATACAAAATTTCAAGGAACTCATGGTATGTCATTTAAAAAAGGAGATGTATTCAAGTACGATATCGTCTCGATTCAAACTGCAATACCAACCTCTTCATCTGAACCGCTAAAGGGTCATCTTGTTGCAGCAGGATTTTTATTTTCTAGTGGTAATTTTGTAAAAGAGATTCCATATGATCCTGAATATTATTTTCATGGAGAAGAGCTTGCTATCGCCGTAAAACTTTTTACTAGGGGCTGGGATGTTTTTCATGTTCCAAAGACACCATTATTTCATTTATATACAGATGTAGAAAATCTTCCAAGAGATCTGCATTGGAATCCCAAAGATGAAGAAAATAGAATAAAAAAATGGACTGAACTGGATGCCATTAGCAAGAAAAAGATTGAATCCCTTTTCAATGGAGAGGTTGATGGCAAATTTGGGCTTGGAGATAAAAGAACTATCAAAGATTTTGGAATTGCACTAGGTTTGGACTTTGAAAAAAAAGAAATTGTATCTCCCGACCTTGCATTTACTGAATCTAGATTTTTAAAAGTAACAAATGAGTCTGTGCCATTCGCTAGCGTGCTTGCAGACAATAAATAGGAAATAAAAATGAGTGAAGAAAATATAAAAAATTATCTAAAAGAGTACTGCGACTTCGTAACAAATGTCACTAGCAAACCAAGCCTTGATCAAAAAGCTCTCTTTGAAAGGATGGAGGAAATTGAATCAGAATCTAATATTAAACCAGCTAGGTTGCTTACTGCCGCACTTGGTTTAGGGAGTGAGGGCGGCGAATTTGTTGAAATTGTTAAGAAAATTTTCTTACAAGGTAAGCCGTTCACAGAAGATAATGTATTTCATATGAAAAGAGAGCTGGGTGACATTATTTGGTACTGGGCAACTGCTTGCATGGCTTTGGATTTGGATCCTTATGAAGTTATCAACGAGAACAAATCAAAACTTGAAGCAAGATACGGTAAAGGCTTTAAGGTTGAAAAAAGTGAACATAGAAAAGATGGAGATCTGTAATTTAAAAAATTATATTTCTGATTTTTGATTAAGGTCTTGAACTGCCTCTTCAAACTCCATCATTAAATTATCGACAAGTTTTTCAACTGAGGGTGAATCTTTTATTGAGCCTGTTCCCTGACCTGAGCCCCAAATATCCTTCCAAGCTTTTGATTCAGTGTTCCCACCTGATCCAAAATTCATAGTAGATTTATCGGCATCTGGTAAATTTTTGGGATCCAGGCCAGCCTTTTCAATTGAACCTTTCAAATAATTCCCATGAACACCGGTAAACAATGATGAATAAACAATATCATCTGCAGCACTTTCAATAAGCATTTGTTTGTAGCCTTGGTCAGCATTGGCTTCTTCTGTAGCAATAAATCTTGTTCCGATGTAAGCAAAGTCTGATCCTAATGCTAAACTAGATGCAACTGCACTTCCTGAACTAATTGCACCTGAAAGAATAATTGCTCCATCAAACCATTCTTTTACTTCTCTAACTAAGGCAAATGGAGAGAGTGTACCGGCGTGACCCCCTGCTCCAGAGCAAACCAAAATAAGCCCGTCAACTCCTTGCTCAGCAGCTTTCTTTGCATGTCTTACATTAATTACATCATGGAAAACCAACCCACCATAAGAGTGGGCAGCTTGAACTATTTCTTCTGGAGGTCTCAAAGATGTAATAATAATTGGGACTTCGTGTTTAACACAAATTTCCATATCACTAAACAGTCTGTCATTTGAACCATGGCAGATCTGATTAACAGCGAATGGAGCTATCCTTTTTTTTGGGTCAGCCTCTTTTGCCTTAGCTAGCTCACTTTTTATTCTTGTAATCCATTCATCAAGAACATTTTGAGGCCTTGCATTTAATGCAGGAAATGAACCAACAATGCCAGATTTACATTGAGCTATTACCAACTCCGGACCTGATACTAAGAATAAAGGCGCACCGATTACTGGAATTTTTAATTGCGATTTTAGTTGATCTATTTGGTTCATAATAATGATAAATTTTAGGTATCTTAGGCGATAGAAAAATTAACATCAAACAGTTTATTTTGTGCTTTAATAACCATCATTTAAAGTCTTTCAATTGATATGAGCTTTGCAGAAATTACTAACTTATTTGTTTCGCTCGCATGGGGTCCATGGTTGGTTTTCTTGTTAGTGGGTGCAGGAATCTTTTTTTCTGTTTTCTCAAGATTTATTCCGTTTTTAAATATTAAAAAAGGGTTTAAATATATGTTTCAAAAGGATCGCTCCTCCGAGGGAAGCATTTCAAAATATGAAGCTCTAAGTTCAGCACTTTCAGGAACAATAGGCTTAGGAAATATAGCTGGTGTTGCACTTGCTGTTCAGCTTGCTGGCCCAGGGGCTGTTTTTTGGATGTGGGTAACGGCGTGCCTTGGAATTGCTACAAAGTTTTTTACCTGCTCACTCTCTGTAATGTATCGCGAGAAAGCTAGTGATGGAACTATTTTAGGCGGCCCCATGTATGTAATTAAAAATGGACTGTCAAGTAAGTGGGCATTTTTAGCGTATTTATTTGCGTTTTTTGGAATGATAGGAGGACTACCAGCAGTTCAGAGCAATCAAATGGTTCAAATAATTAGTGAGTTTGTCTTACCGATTTTATCAATTGAAAGTCAGTTAATTTTCAACATGTTATGCGGTCTTTTAATTGCTGTCATAGCTGGAACAGTAATTATTGGTGGCCTTACTAGAATAGCCAAAGCGTCATCTTGGCTTGTCCCTATTATGGGAGGGCTTTATGTATTGACGGCAACTTTTATTTTGCTTCTCAACCTTGGTGATGTGCCACGTGTAATTCAAATAATTTTCACGGATGCGTTTTCAGGTACCTCAGTTGCAGGTGGCACTTTAATGGGCGTAATTATGTATGGCATTCAGAGAGGTGCCTTTAGCAATGAAGCAGGAATTGGAACAGAAGCATTAATTCATGGCACAGCAAAAACAAATAGCCCTATTCAGCAAGGTTTTGTTGCAATGATTGGCCCAATTTTTGATACATTGCTAATCTGTACGGCAACTGCTCTTGTAATTATTCTCTCTGGCTTATGGACAAGCAATGAATACTCAGGAGTAAGTCTAACTGCGATGTCTTTTGAGTTTTTCCTGGGTAATGCAGGCATTATTGTTGTCTTTCTAAGTGTTGTTTTTTTTGGAATTAGTACTATTTTTACTTACTCATATTATGGTTCTGTATGTGCAAGATTTCTCTTTGGCCCCAAAGGACAAAAGTTATATTTGTATATCTTTATAGCAACCATCATCTTCTTTGCTTCTATTTCATTGGATTCTGCAATTAATATCATTGATGGTTCATTCGCAATGATGGCAATCCCCACCCTTATATCTTCAATAATTTTGGCTCCAAAAGTTATAACCCTTGCAAGAGAGTTTCTTTCAAATGAGGATAGTCTTTAAGGGTCGCCAGTGAGATATCTCGTTCACGATTTCCATAATCTGAATTGCGTCAACAGTTAATTTAAAACTCTCTTTTAGGAGGAGATTAAGTTCATTCTTACAGTCAATATTTGGTTGCCCATATATCAATGATATATGTGGGAAAAGCGTTGCATAGGTTAAGCCAAGGATAGAATTAATTTTTGCGGCTATTAGATCAAGCTTTTCGCTTTTCTTGATACTAAAATAATGAGATTGAAAGTATGTGTTTCCAGTGAGGAGTGTTTCGGTTTCAATTTCAAAAGGCTCAAATGATTTTGCTATCTCATTAAGAGATTTAAATTCTCTTTCTGTTAAAAAACTATGATCCTTAGATATTGAAATATGAGGTTTAAATAATGGAGCATCATACTTAATTGCAAAGTGATTTATGGCTTGCTCAAACATTTCATCATTTTTAAATGTTAGCCACAAACAACAATGTCTTTTAATTCTAGGTTTTGAAAAATTCATTTGATAAATATCTGACTGCATGTCCATCTTCAAAAGTTTTTTCACCAACTGAAACAAATCCATGTTTTTGATGAAAATTTAACGAAGGTTGATTTAAGGGTTTAATATTTACTTCACAACAAACTTTCTTTCTGGTGGACTCTTGGATTTGTAAGTATCTATATATTTTAGAACCTAACCCGGAGTTTCTAAATTTAATATTAATTGCTATCCGGTCAATGTAAGTGAAAGCGGAATATTTTTTTAAAAAAAATAAATAATTTTTGGATGCATATTCTGAATTCTCATACATGCAAATCATAAAGCCAACTATTGTTTTTTCAACGGAAGCAATTATGACAATACCGGACATTGAAATTAATCTTTTTAAGTGATCTATGTTATCTAAATATCCAACCTCAGGTGTATTCTCTTGGTTAAGCTTATAAATAGAATCTAAATATAGAAATGATTCTTCCTTTGAAAGGCTGCGGATTTCAATATCCATGTTTAAGAAGTTTATAAAACTTTTTCTTTAAATTTATTCATGGCATCCAATACCACTTTTGCTTTTTCGCCCTTTGCATAACGCTTCGTATTTTCATAAAAAGGGTGGCCCAAAGTTGCTAGATCGTCTGCTTTTTCAAGGGCCGTTTTCATGAGAGATTCTTCGGTAACAACCTCATCAAGGTACCCAGCCTCCACTGCATCATCCGTTGAAAAAGGCAAGCCATGCAATACAGCATTATAAAAATGCTTTTTTGAAACTCTATCCTTAAGAATTTCCATCATTTGAGTGGGTATGTCCATATTGTTGCGTACCTCATTTGCCTGACAAATATATTCTCCATTGACTCCAATTCTGTAGTCTGCACAACATAGAATAAATACTCCTAAGGCTATGCAGTGACCTGATGCTGCAACAATAACGGGTCTTGGAAATGTATAAATATCATAGAGAAGTTGATTTCCTAGTATCACCATCCTGGCTATCTTTTCTCTGTCTCCGGATGCAAATGTTTTTAGATCAAATCCTGCAGAAAACATCCCTTTTCTGCCAGTAATAACCAAGCATCCTTTGTCTCTATGTACTTGGCCAAGACATTCATAGAGGCTTTCAAGCATGTTTTGTGAAAAGACATTGGCCTTACCATCATCAAGCGTGATGATTGAAATATCATTTTGGAATTCTATTTTTGCTGTCATATTTTCTCAGTTATAAATTATTTTCTGCCTCGAGAATTATCTCATCGGGCAAACTAAATGCATCTCTCTTAATTTCCCACTTATTTATAATCTTTTCAACTTTTAGGGTGCTATACAAGTGAGGAAATTCACCAGTCCTCTCTCCTGCTGGGACTGCTTTCTCGAAAATAATTTCATCATTAAAATCCTGTGTATTGATTTGCAAAAGAATCAAAGAGTCAAAATCATCAAAATAAAAGGCCAGTGTACCCGCTAATTGTTGTGCAGTTGATAAGTGAATGAAGCCATCCTTGCGGTCGAGAGCAGTCTCAATTTCACCTAATGCTTCTGCATCTGTCCATTCGCTGATAGTTAGTATTTTATAAACTTGTTTATTCATATTTTTGTCTCTATCAAAGGAGCATGCCATTAACAATATGCTGCTCAAAGTAAGCAAAAGCATTTTTGACTTAAATTTCAGGATTCTCATAAAACTCAATAATAATTAGTATAATTTCGATCATGGATTATGTGCCATATGCAGTTCCGTTTTTTTTGTTAGCCATTTTGGTAGAACTTACCTATGGTTTTTTAAAACAGAATAATACCTACAGGCTTAATGATGCGATCTCAAGCTTATTTATGGGATCCCTTCGTACAGCTAATAAACTTATCTTTATCGGCGTGGGCGGATATGTATTTTACTTAATTGAAACAAACCTTTCGCTTTGGCGGATGGATGGAAGTTCGGTCTTTACCTGGATTTTTGCTTTTATAGTCTATGATTTTTTTTATTACTGGTTTCACCGTATTAGTCACGAACGCCAAATTTTTTGGGCTTCACATGTTGCTCATCATCAAAGCGAGGATTACAACCTGAGCACTGCTCTAAGACAAACGGGGACAGGTGCCTTACTGACCTGGGTCTTTTACATACCTGTTTTCTTGATGGGTGTGCCTTCATATGTATTTGTTAGTGTTGCATCATTAAACCTGATTTATCAATTTTGGGTTCATAGTGAACACATTCCAAAACTTGGGTTCTATGAATGGGTTTTTGTGACACCCTCAAATCATCGTGTTCATCATGCTCAAAATGACGAATATATAGATAAAAACTATGGCGGTGTTTTTATCATTTGGGACAGAATGTTCGGGACCTTTAAAGAAGAGGACACCAAAATTCCTTGCATCTATGGAATAAGGGGCCCTATTAGAACCTTTAATCCGATTTGGGCAAATTTACATATTTATGTTCAGATGTTGAAAGATATTTGGAACTCTAAATCATTAAGAGATAAACTCTATGTCCCCTTTGCACGAACGGGCTGGCGCCCAAGCTCGTTGGAGAATGATACTTTCAAAGACGACTTTGATCCAAATTTATTTAAAAAATATGATCCACAGTCGTCAAAAAAAATTAAGTTCTATGCTTTTCTTCAGTTTATAGTCCTAAGTTTTGTTGGGCTCATAGTTCTTGAGTCAGGCATATTTGAATATTCCGAATTATGCATAATTATCGGAATGATGGCATTCACAATGTTTTGTACTGCCGCCTGGTTAGACGGGAAAAATGCATACAAATCTGAATCACTTAGATTGATAGTGCTACTAGTGCTTGGAGTATATGCGTTAAGCAATCCTCTTACCTACCAGCTGGCCCTAGGTTTATTAATTTATGTAGCCTTGAACCTTTTTGCATTGCCGATCCTAAAGCCATCGATTAATTAAGATCATGAGGTCATCTGTTTTAAGCAGAATTTTCTTAATATTACTTTTCATAATTAGCGTTTTGATTGTTAATTTTATTTTTTCTCCAATTGAGAGACTAAATTACATAATGAAATTGGGGCCTGAAGTAAAAACGCTTTATATCGATGGCATGTCATTTAGGGATCTTAATAAAAATAATCAACTTGATCGATACGAAGACTATAGGCTTGATACTACTCATCGAGTAGAGGACTTATTATCGCAAATGACCCTTGAAGAAAAAGTAGGAATGCTTTTCCATCCCCCTGTAACAATAAACCCTGACTGGATGTTTAGGCTATATTCATTATTTGTAGATGGAGGCAAACTGACCGAAAGTGAAATCATCAATCAGCACATCAATCACTTTAATTTATACGGCAATCCAAAACCAGAAAAACTTGCAATAAGATTAAATAAGATTCAAAAAATAGCCTCGAGATCAAGACTGGGTATTCCCGTAACCATAAGTTCAGATCCCATTCATGAAGTGCCTAACGGAGGGGGCGTAGCGTCTTTTTCTTTGGACGGGTTTTCTAAATGGCCCTCTCAGCTAGGCCTTGCTGCCTCTCAAGATCCTGGCCTTGTAAAACAATTTGCAGAAATAGCTAGAGAAGAATATCTTGCTGTTGGGATAAGAACAGCTCTGCACCCAATGGCAGATCTAGCAACTGAACCTAGGTGGGCAAGAAACTTTGGTACGTTTGGTTCTGATAATGCTTTAAGTTCAAAACTAACCATGGCATACATGGATGGATTTCAGGGTGAAATTATTGATTCACAGAGTGTCATGACCATGGTGAAACACTTTCCTGGCGGTGGGCCTCAAGAAAATGGGTTGGATCCTCACCTCTTTTCTGGAAGGAATCAAGTTTATCCTGGAAACATGTTTGATTATCATGTTAAACCTTTTGCTGATGCCATTAATAATAACCTTGCCGTCATCATGCCTTACTATGGCATTACTGTTGATCAAACTGCTGAAAATGTTGCTATTGGTTTTAATAAAGATCTTTTATCAACATTGCTAAGAGATGAACTAGGTTTTGATGGTGTTATTTGTTCTGATTGGGGAATCATTAATGGTCGACATTGGGGTGTTGACAGTTTGTCGATAGAAGAACGCTATGTTAAGGCCATAGATGCAGGGATTGATCAGTTTGGGGGAGAAAAGGATACAAAAATAGTAATAGAACTATTGGAAAAAAACCTAATTTCAGTTTCCAGAATAGATGATTCAGTAAGAAGAATTCTTAAAAATAAGTTTAGCCTAGGCCTGTTCGAAAACCCTTACGTGGAAGTAGATCTGGTAAAGGATAGTGTGAACACTGATCGGAATATCAAACTGGGCCGAGAGGCTCAAAAAAAGTCTATGGTTCTTCTAAAAAATGATTCGATCTTACCCTTAAAAAAAAATATCAATATCTTTCTTGATGGATTCAAAACTAAAGATCTCTCATATGGCAATGTTGTTGATAACATTGAAAGTGCAGACGTAATAGTTTCATACCTTCATACTGTTTTTAATGGAAATCAACCTTCTGGAATAAATAGATTGGTCGACAATGTATTGAGTACTATTTTCCCAAATCAAGATCTTAATTTTAATCCAGAGATCATTAATAAATTAGACTCCTTTGCTAAAGAAAAGCCGACTATTGTGATTGTCGACTTAAATCGTCCTGCGATTCTAAACAGAATAAATGAAATGAGCTCAGGCTTATTAGCTACATTTGGGGTCGATGAGGAGGTAATTTTTGAGATTCTTTTTGGGTATCATGCACCAAATGGAAAACTGCCCTTTGAAATACCTTCATCAATGGATGAGGTTAGAAATCAATTTGAAGATGTTCCTGATGATACTAAAAACCCCACATTCAAAGCTGGATTTGGTTTAACGTACAAATAGTTTTTTGAGATAAATTATTGTAATGCACTCCAGCTAAAGAACTCTGTCTTTTTAAAGTCATCTCCTTTAAGCTGAATCAAAACGTTCATAAAATTCCCATCAAATACTATTGAGTTCATTAAACTGACTAAATCTTCCTTAGAGGATTGAGAAATGTATCTTTTCATTCTGTCGCTGGTATCAAAATTATAATTACCCTGCTCCCAATCATAAACAAAGTTGCCTGACTCAATGTATACATTTTCAGGCTTTTGATTCATTTCGTCTAACAAAGCTTTAATGGTTCCATCAACTGTTTTCTTATCAATTTTTTCTAAAGCAAGAGCAAATCCATATTGAAAATCAATAATTTTTTCTTTTAAGCTCTGCAGATTAGTATTATCACTAATAATAATCATAGAAATTGCAGGGTACTCTCTTACCTCGCTTTCATTACTGAATACTACATATCCTACCTGCTGATCTGTCCTCAATGCATTGAAAAAAGTTGGTCCAAGAAGTTTATTTACTATTGTAAATTCACTAAGAACCTTCAGTGACTTTTCTGGATAAATGTACATATCCACAATACCAACACCATCTCTTGGAATGTTCACCTTTTTCATTCTTGATGTTCCAACTTTTACATTAAAGTTATCCTCTTTAATAATTGGCACTTTTTGGGAAGTCTCACCAAAAATATTTCTAGCATTTTGCGCAAATGAAGTCATGGATTCAGGCGCAAATAGTCCATGACCATATATATCAATGTATATAGAGCTCTTAAGAGCCTTTTGAAAAGAAAGAACGTTCGCAAAACTTGCATTATTTATGGCATTCATTATTTGTTTTTTTGAATAAATGTTGCCCGACTGTTTAAGGGTATTGTCGGTATACCAGTCTAATTGATCTGAAATATCTTGCTCATCAAAGCCGTCATAGAAATCTTTAAGCAACTTTACTGCATTATTGAACATAAATTCTTTTGGTTGAAAATCATCAAACTTTTCCAAGATTTTAGTTGCATAATCAATCTGTTTGCTACTTCTGCCATATAGACGAAAAACCAAGTTACCCTCATCATTTGGAGAAGGATCTATTGCGATGCCTCTCTTAAATGCTCTTTGATAAAGGCTTCTGTTGTTGTTCAAAAACATTATTGTTAGTAATCCAGATGAAATAAGGTTATCAACGGTGGACATAGGTAGATCTGAAATCAGGCCCACCTGCAATGTTGATTCGCGACCCTTAAAATACTGTGTGTGAGAAAGGTAGGCTTGAACTCCATCATCGGAATAAACCTTCTTAGGTGACTTATAATCTGCAAGCGCAAGGCCGAGCGATTGCTCATCGTCATCTTCAATGACTTCTGGATTTGGGATAGCTAGAGCTAAGGATGTGTTACTCCATTCTTGGAAGCTCTCTTTAGAGATATCTTCTACTCTATATCCTCCATCAGCAAATTGTAGATTCTGATCTGTTACCTCATCTGGGCTCACATGATAGATCCTAATATTTTCAGAGTTCATCTGATTCAATACTGATCTGACTAACTCTGGGCTGAAATTCTCGGTAACATATTCACTATCAATAATATGTTTAGGCTCAATATCATAAACTCTTAAACTTAGGCTTATTGCGAGAGACAGCGGAGTTTGCGGAGTATAGTTTTCAAAAGCAATCTGATTAATTGATTTTAATTCATTGAAATGATCTTCTACGATTCCTTCCTTATTAATTAAATTAATGTAAGAAAAGACTGATGAAATAATATCATCCTTATTATTCTGACCTTTATCGGTAAGTGTAAATTCTAAGAAAATTGAGCCATCATGTGCCCAAGCATCAGGACTAAAGACTGCAGCGCCTGATTGAATATACCCATTTTCTGTTAGAGATCCCATAAGGGTTCCCTCTTCTTGGGAATTAAAAAGTTTTTCTAGATATTCGTTAGGTTTTTGACGCCAGTTTGATGAATTATTTTGCATCGGGAACTCGAGAACAAGGCCAGGAGACTTAACCTTGCTTTTGATATAAATGTTCTTTTTAAGATTTTCTGGAAGATAAGCTTTTGCATCAATAAGGTCACGGGATGCATTTGTATTTTTTATGCTCCCAAAATATTTTTTAGCCATTCGCTTCAATTTTCTTGGTGACTCATTGCCCACCAAAATAAGCTTCATTATGTTCGCTGAGTAGTAACGCTTATGAAATTCTCTTAGCGACTGAAGTAAGGTTTCTTTTTCAGATGAAAGTGTCTCTTTATTTCCAACACCAAGGAGAGTCTTGGGATGATTTAGGTTTCCAGTCATTGCTGCCGTTCTTTGTCTAATAAATGCCTCAGACTGCCTGCGAAGAAGCCATTCTGAGTTGACTGCATTAATCTCTTTTTCAACCATTGTTCCATCGAACAAAGGAGACTTTATTGCAGCTGAAAGCCTATCAAGTGCATCTTCAAATTTATCACTGTTGATTGAAAACAAGTATGTTGTTTGTTGATCTGCAGTAAAGGCATTTGTCTCTCCGCCATTCTCACTTATAAATTGCATGTATTCATTTGGATCTTTATATTTATCTGAGCCCATAAAGATCATGTGTTCTAAGAAATGGGCTATGCCTTGTGCGCTAGCTGGATCTTGGTATGCGCCCACACCTACGCTCAAGGTCGCCGCAGAAGTGGCAAGATTTTCATCACTAATTGTAATAACCTCTAGGCCGTTATCCAATTCAAAAACCTCATAAGATCTTGGGTCTGCAGGGCTTTTATTAATAGTATTTGCATTTAAAAATATAGGTGCGGTTAGAAATACTATAAGAAAAAGAAAGAGACGTCTGATATGCATAAAATTAACTCATATTTATATGTAAAGTATACTTTACATTATTTATAATCAAAATAAACAATAAACTTTAGTTATGTTGAATAAATAAAGTAGGAACATTATGCACATTGCTTTTAACAGTCATTACAAGTGTTCCTTCTTTAACGCCCTTCTTGATCTGTGTTACATCCACTCCATGCGATATTAATCTTTTTCGTGCTGCCTCGATATCCTTAACATTCCAAGCCAACCCCCAAAGAATGTCTTTTGGTTCATTGTCATTTTGTTCTTCTATTACCTCAATGGTTGTTTTGTTTAATCTAAAGAAAAGCATGCGCTTTTGCCAATGCTCTACGAATTTATCTAATGCAAGCCTGATGTTGAATATATCTCTATAAGTTTTAATAAAGCCTTCTGCATCGTTGGTACTTATAACAACATGATCTAATCGGTGAACTGATGAATCTGCATATTTTTTAGCCTTAGCCAGTTTGCCTCCGGTATGCTCAATGATGAATGAGAATAATCCCCTTGAAAGCTCTGGCACTAAGAATTGATTTATCCAAGTTCTCTTTTCTCCCGTTTCGAAGTTTGTGCCTTCGCCTAGAGATGCATCAGCCAAGTTAATTGAATTTTTCTGCATGATGTTCCTAAATTGATTCATGTCCGAAGTTCCGAAGACAATACCGTTTAGTCCCTCGCCGCTGTTTGCAAGCATGTGCTTAATAAGGTCAGCACCAACCCCTTCACCACCAGCAGCGAGTAATTCAAGGTAGGTGTTTTGGAAATTAAAAAGGGTGTTTTTGGTCCCAAATTCTTTATGCTCCCCCTTCCAAACAGGAGGGTTGCCAAGGATCATTTCATAACTTTTTGATGCTTCATCTAGATCTTCAACTGCAATAATTACATGATCAACTGAATCTAACATCGAAAGGGGTTTATAGATTTTTTTGATAACCAAAAATAACTTTGTAATCTGTTTTCATCTGCAGGTTATTTTTGTCCTGATCAATTGGAAAGATGACTTCTAAACCGAACCTATGATTGTCGCTTGAAAATATTGAAGTGAGCAGGTTAACCCCAAAAGCAAAGTAAACATTAAGACCACCATAATTTCTCGGATCTGCAGTTTGTACTGGCGCAGATATTAAGATGTTTCTTCCCGAAATTTTATCTTGATGTATTGTGTTTAACCTCGATGATATTGACACAGATTTGCTTAGGGGCATTTGTACCCATGAGTTAAATTCTGCCTTATCTCCAAAAGCCCAGACTTTGTCATTAATAACAGTTTTGTTCCTAATCTGGTTACCCCAAACCATGCCGTTTTTAAATGTTCTGACATTGGTTAGTCCTAATATCACTGATGTTGCATCATCACCAGGCTGCATCCCATAAGGCAATATCATATCCATCCTTTGGTTCATTGGGGTTAGCACTATGTCCTTTGAGGTATTTTCTCCAATTGACTGCTGAAGGCCTGTTTCTAGATGCCACCTTGAACTCATGCTTTGGTTAAATCTATAAAGCAGGCTTACAGATAAGTCAGATAAATCACTTGATGAGGTTTTAAACTTTCCAATGAAGTCCCTGTTCATCATTGGCTTAAATGTTTTTAGGTCCATGCTTTTAGACATGTACATGGCCATGGCCATTAAAGTTATATTTTCGGATGGGGAGTACATTCCTCCCAACATGGTCATTTGCATGTTCATTTCTTTGGGCACCACAGACAGATTTGCCGGCATGTTTGAAACGGAGTTTGGCAAATTTATGATTGCCTGTTCTCTAATATCTTTTCCATCGAGCAGGTTGCCATTCATATTCATATATTCTTGCCTCAAAGAGAGCATGAATCTACTGTGATGCATGTCTCCCATTATTCCAATGGGTGCATGATCAGAAGCGCTCATCATTTTATGATGATGCATGTGTTGGTGTGCCATTTTCTTTTCTTCAGATAACTTGCTGAGCAATGGCTCACACATTTCGCAAACCGAATAAGTGCCAACACTCATGAGCAATATGGCCAAAAGTAAATATTTTTTTCTAATCATCAATTCACCTCATGTTCGTCGATTAAAAAATAAAATTATGCCTGATAGGGATGTAAAAAGTGCAATGAAGGAAAAAACTTTTAGCCATAAATTATCTATATTATCTCTTTCCCACCAGTCCATTATGTGGATGCCCCACATGAAATCCCAGATACGCCACTGCAGAGATCTTATGGCGCTTACCTCACCTGAAAATGGATCTATATACACATTTATTTTTTTACCCTTTTCATTTTCAGAAATTACTTTGTACAGCGGCAAATTGCGTCCCCTAAATTCAGAGCCACGAACTTCTTCATCGATCAACAGGGATTGAATTGGGATGAGGGTAGTTTTAAGGGAGACTATTTTCTTTGCCTCTTCTGAACTGAGCATTTTAGTTTGTTCTTTTTGATTGGGGCTGAGGTCTTTATTCTCTATCCTGTATTGCTCGCCACGTACGTTTTCTATTTTATTGAATGAGAAATAAATTCCTGAGATGGTCCAAAGCAAAAGCTGAATCGAAACAATAAAACTAATGTATTTATGAAACTTCCTTAAAGTAACTTTCATAGACTAGATTGAGGCCTACCCCTTCTTATCAAGCTTTTCAATAATCTCAATAACTTGGTGGGCATAATTTCCAAGAATAGGAATAAATTCAATCTGAGCAAGAATTGCTACCAGGATTGAAACCAGCAGTGTGGCGCCAACCACTGAGCCCAACCCAATGGCAAGTCCTCGTAGAAGATTGTAATAAATAAACTTAATTGGGCTTTCATGGATCCTCATAAAATTATGATCCTTAAGTTCCTCTAGGGCGTCTGCTAGTCTTTTTTGATCATCGCTCATAAGCACCTCTGGTTAGTTCTAATATACTAAACTAATTACTAAACGATTACGCAAACCGTAATCGGTCTTGTAAAACAAACAAAGAAGTAGTGCGCATAAGAGTGTTGGTCTAATTTATGACCAATACCTTCTTTTAGATACTACTTACTACTTTGTGCAACAAGTGCACTCGCAGCAACTACAACAATCACACATCTATAAATTATAGATTAAATAAAGAATATTTCGCAATCTGTTTGTTGCAGAAGGGCTTTGTTGCAAACTTAGGCTAGTTTTTCGTGACAGTCATCGCACTCTAATTTTTTACAGGTCTGAAAGTTTTGGTAATGAGCAAAAACCAACAAAAGAGATCCCAGCAGTGTAATGGCTTGCTCACCTAGCTCACCCAATAATCTCTCCCCCATAATTACAGCAGCAACCAATGCAATCATTCCAATGATTGCGGCAGGAAAAAAAGAGGTAGTCTTATGATTTTTATATCCCGCATATAAAGCGAAGATGCTAACAGGAACAACAATAAATATTAATAGTTTATGAATAAATTCATTATCGATAGTGATGGATAAAAATCCTGCTGAAAGAATTACAAAAGACGGTACAAATAGACAATGAATTGCGCAAGCTAAAGAAACGGTGATAGCAAACTTATCTGTACGTTTTTGAGTTTTTTGCATGGCTTATTGTAATACAGTAACAAAAATTTTTATATGTAACCTTTACTTCCCATTTAAATAATGATAAGTTTACGTTACATTTTAAAGAGGAGATATTATGGATCCAGCAGTAATAGCTATTTTAGGAATATCGGTGGGAATAATAGTTCCTATATCAATTTTTATTTTGCTGTATTTTGAAGCCAAGGATAAAAACAAAACGATATTAGAAATATCTAAAAACATAGATGATCCAGCAAAAGTAGAAGACCTATTAAGCATGCTAGATGAGAGAAAAAAAGAGCCGATTGATTATCGTAGAGGTGGCTTAATAACACTTTTTGTAGGTGTTGGAATTTACTTATTAGGTGTCTGGGCAATGGGTCAATTCTTTGAAGGTGTTGGTCTCCTAGTTGGTGCCATAGGAATTGGGACAATGTTGGCAGGATATATGTACCCAAATACAAGCGAAGAAATTACTAATGCGGTTGATGAATATGAAAAGAGATAATAAAAAAATTATCAAGGAATTATTTGGCAGTGAATCTGAAATATCCTCACTGTTAGGCGTTGGAGTTGGATTTTTAAACTTTTACTTTCTTTACTCTCTATGGGGTATTACTTGGGAGATAAGTTTTGCCATTGCCATTGCCTTGGGATTATTGGTGGGATTTATTCTAGACGAATATTATTTTGAGAGACATAAAAATGCGGAGGCAAAAAATATTTCAAAAGCAGTCGAGGAATTTGAGAAGAATTAGATGACCTATTTTAAACGCTTCTTAGTAATTTTTATTTCTGGGACTGTTCAAGTATTTTTTGCGACCTACTTAATTTTGGAGCTGCTAGGTTTTAGTTTGGGCTGGCACCTTTCGAATCATAATATTATGTTTGTCCCTGGAGTCTTGGTTTTTTTGGGAGCAGCATATCTAACGCTCTCTTATTATTTCCTTGATACCAAAAAAATTAATAATGCGCTTTATGACGAATTTACTGCTCTCCGAGCCTATAAGCTTGGTTCAGTAGGTTATGGGCTTAATGGAATGGGAATCTTCGTTCTTTTTTCTATTCAAGACTGGTCAAACTGGAGCTTTCAAATGGCCAATAGCATGATTTACCAAATTGCTGCCTTTGCTTGGCTTGTTTTTGGAGTGCTGCTGGTATCTTTTTCTATTGGCGATTATCAGGAATCAAAAAGTGGGTAGAAGTCATGAAAAACTTCTTAATAACTTAGAAGGGCTTAGAAAATCGGCTCGCCTTACGCAACAAGAGCTATCTGAAAGTGCGGAGGTCTCAAGAAAAAGCATTAATGCAATTGAGAATGGTATTTATGTGCCTTCAACTGTGCTTGCTTTGAAAATCTCCAAAACTTTGGGTTGCAAGGTAGAAGATATTTTTAAGCTTCCGCAAAGCTAGAGTACTGGAGATGAATGGTGGATTTTAATTTTTAAAGAGCCCTCTATTCCAATAAAACAAAAGGTGAAAGCAACCAAAGAGATTGCTTCTGAATTAAATGGCTTAAACTTGAGGGTTCCCATGGCAGCTAAAAGATTTTCTTCTTCAAGGACTTTAAGCTCATCTAGTTCGATCTGTTCCCATGGCTTTAAAGCAAATCCATTATCTTCGTTGATATCGCCCTTTACAAAATAAGATAAAGCAAGATCCTTTGTATTCCTAAAAATTACCTCCTTGGTAAAGGTCGGCTTAAAAAGAACCTCGTCTGTATCAAATGCATAATGTTTAGATACAAATCTCTCGGCACACCTATAATAATCACCCCCATCGAGAAAAACTCTTCCTATCTCTATCACGCCCTCTATCCATGAGTTTAAGAAGCTTTTTACCTTTTCCATATCGCTCACAGTTATATTTTTAGAAGGCTTAAAAATGATGGTTTTTTGGTTTCATTTTTCATAGTTAATTAAATCATAAATTTACAGCTAATAATTTTCTTGTATATTAGAAAAAAAGGAAACGCTATGAAAAAAACGCTAGCTATGTTTTTAATATTTTCTTCGTTTGTTTTTGGGCATAGTGCACAGAAGGGAGACTTTTCAGGAACATGGAGGCTGGTTGAATATGCAGTCAATGACGAGTATCAGGATGTGCCTAATCCCACTCCCATAAAAATGTATATTAATGGTGAATTCATCATTATCTTTTATTTAGAGGGCAAAATGCATTTCAACAAAGGAATATATGCACTTAAAGATGGAATTGTAAATGAAACTATTTTATCTAGTAGCAACGAATCCCTAATTGGCCAGACAGTTTCATTTAAACCAAATTTCATGGGTGATAAAAACTCTTTTAACTTAAAGATTGATTTTGGTGATAGCACAAATTTTGAGAGATGGGAAAAAACTCACTGTGATGTAATTAAGTGCGCAAAAATTAGAACAAGAAACAACTAATAAAGTGAGCTTTATTTATTCTATATATTAAATATTCTTTAATTAACTGTTCAATAGTACTTCGCTGATGCATCATAAGTGAGAGTTATGTTATGCCTTAAGAGAGAAGGATATTAATTAAGAGGATTTCCGTTGAAGTCATACTGCTCAATAATCTCTATGAGGTTTCCATTTTCATACTTTGCTTTTGTCTCTAACTGTCCATTTGGGTGGTAGGTTACAGTTATTCCATGTTGAAGTTGATCACTATTATAAGTTTTTAAGAACTCCAACTGCCCAGAGTCGTAATATGAAAATTCTTCAAGACTCAAAAGCACATCTTTTTTAAAGTATTCTTTATAAGTAATTAGGCCATATTCATAACTGATCCATTCCCCATCTAACTTATCGTTTACAACATTTCCTTCAACAGACAGGAACCCCTCTTCATATCCTTCATATCTACCATTTTCAGAACCATTCTTATATTTTGTTTTATAGGAATAAAACACGCCACACGCTTCATATTCTTCATATTGTCCATGCAATAAACCATTCTTATAGCTGCCTGCTTTGTTAACGCAAAATCCATACTCATCATCAAAGCCCATAAATTTGCCTGAAAATGGCTTTGAAGTGTTGATTTGATATTTTAAGCCTTGTCTTTCAACAAGCGTGGCTTCATTGATTGCGGAATCAGCATACTTTTCAAACAGAGGCTTCTCTTCGAAGAACTGGCTCAACTGGCTCTTTACAGGAGCATTAAATACAGTGGCAGTTAAAATAATGAGTGTTAGGGAGTAATATCTCTTCATTAAAATATTCTGCCATAGAATTTAATAGAATTCCCCTATTGTAAAATAAAAGTAAAAATGATTGCTGCTATCCTTCTTTGTTTGGATTCCAGATCACTAAGTTTTTAGTTTTAAGTCTGTTTACAACTAACTTGTATCTTGATCGTTCTTCCTTCCATTCTTTTAGCCACTTTTCACCGTCTCTTTCTGCATCAACGAAGATGGCGTTTGTAAAAGCCAAAGGCAAGATTATTGAAACATGAATAATAATGCTTGCAATTGTATTGTAGTTAAAAAATCCTAGATAATTAGCTGCCAAAAATCCGAAGAAAACACTCCATATTATAAATAGTACCAGCATGAAATAGGTTTGAAGGCTTGGATCGGGGATATACTTCAGTGGGTTATATCTCACGTCCATTACTCTTCTCCAACCACTCACGAGTTTCATTACAAATCTTCTGAAAAGACTAGGTTTTTTCATATTTGGTTTAATCATTTTTTTTTCTATTAAATCTTATGAACTCTTTAATCACATGCATGCCTACAGTTAACCATGTCACTAAGACTAAACTCCAAAACAATATCTCTATCATATGAATTTAGAATTTTTAATTTCATAAAAATTGTAACCGAGTATTCTTGCTCAACCCAAAATAAATTAAAGAATAATTTTAAAGAAAAACCAAAAGATTGAGCCCCATATAGCTGCATTAACAAGAACCGATCTAATAAAACTTATTACGTGCGATTGCATTTGATTATTCCTCCTATGTTAATCTGCCCCATTAAAAAACCTGCAACATTATTAAGTTATCAGCTTGGGTATTATTCCTAGTTGGGCAAGAATACCAAAGATAATTAACAATATAATGCTGGAGAGTATTCTAAGATTCTTTTTTTGAATCAATTCAAATGAATAATCTATAAATTTTCTTATCCATTTATCAGCTTTGTCCATCCATTTAATAGCTTTTCTTGTCCATGTATCAGTAATATCAATTAATAATATAGAAAATGCTGCGATGATAAGCCACACAAAACCATTAATGGTCATATCTATTAACCAACCTAAAATGACCCAATTTATTTCCATCAACAGGTCCTAGAAACTAATCTTTATTTATTCCGCCATCACTGAGTGTTTTGTTTACAAAAAAATTTCTTATAAAAAATAATATGTTTTTTATCCATTTAGTTTATTTCTGTTTTTCGGCAAACATAATATTAAAGTGATGATAAATGAAATTATTGAAATTGGCATAGTAAATGCCAAGACATACATGGTTGTCTCAACTAATTCAGTTGCCGTTCCATCAATTACATCATCAAATCTCCATGCCCAACTCCTATAGTGAAGACAGAATGCAAATCCCCAAGCACCGCACAGAATACCTATAGCATTTGAATCCTTGATGGTTAGATATCCTGCAGTTATTAGTAAGGCAACTGCGATAAGGTCAGGCAAATATCCAGCAATAGTTTGTCCGAACTTTATCGTAAATAATGTTTCAAGTGTAAAGTGAACAAGGGCAATAAAAATAGTGAAGATAGAAAATTTATAAAGAAATGCTTTCATATCCTATAGATTAATTCGTCAAACGAAACTACTCCGCTGTCACTGTTCAAACTTACTCTACAGTAACAGAATATCCATAACCAAATTATATTTACCCATAATTATCTGAATAATGTTTTTCTCTCTCTTCTTTCTTCATGCCAACTGTATCATTCATAAAATTGTTTCTATCTTCTCTAGATTTGAAAACCCAAATGCAAACAGTGTCATGCGAATGATAAATTGCTTTTAATTCGTCATCTATTTCACAAATTTTTTTTGGTATTTCTGTTTTAATACAAATCATGTTTCAAATCTTAATGTGGTTTGCGACCAACCAGGAAATCTTTCTTTATTCAACAGTGACTGACTTGGCTAAGTTTCTTGGCTGATCAATGTCAGTGCCTCTTAGTAATGCAACTTCATATGAAAGAATTTGTAGCGGGATGGTATAGATGATTGGTGTTAATAAAAAATCGCATTTTGGCATGGGAACAAGGCTTCCTGATTTTACATCGATGGAGACACTCGGATCAGAAAACACATATAAAGTTCCACCACGGGCTTTTACTTCTTCTAAATTAGAAACGAGTTTTTCCGCAATCTCACTTTCAGGTGCTAGCGCTATGACAGGCATGCTTTCATCAATAAGTGCCAAGGGTCCATGTTTAAGCTCACCTGCCGGATAAGCCTCGGCATGAATGTATGAAATCTCTTTTAGTTTTAGTGCACCCTCTTTAGCGACCGGATAAAAAATACCGCGCCCCAAAAACAATGCATTATCCTTGCTGGCAATTTCTGGCGCCATCTCAATAATAGAATCTTTTAATTCTAAAGTTTGCGTGATGATTTCTGGCAAAGCTCTTAGCGCGGTAACAATCCTCTTTCTCAATTTTGGATTCAACTTTCTCGCTTTTGCCAGTGAAAGGGTTAGCAGCATTAAGGCAGCAAGCTGGGTTGTAAAAGCCTTAGTTGAGGCAACTCCGATTTCTGGACCTGCATTAGTAAATAAAATAAAATCAGATTCTCTTGCCAAAGTGCTGGTTGGCACATTACAAATTCCAACAGTTGCAAGATAGTTTTTTTCCTTTGCATAATTTAATGCGGCAAGCGTATCAGCTGTTTCGCCTGATTGAGAAATAGTAATTAGAATTGAATTCTCATCAACATGAGGATTTCTATATCGATATTCACTTGCGTAATCTATTTGGCAAGGGAGTTCAGCTATTGCTGAAAGCCAATTAGCAGCTACTCTACCAGCATGAAGACTGGTACCGCAGGCAACAATCTGAATGCGCTCTACTTTTTTAAATAGCTCTGTGGAACCCAAACCAAAAATATTATCTAAAACATCTTCGCCACTGATGCGACCGTCAATAGTGTTTAGCAATGCATCGGGTTGTTCATAAATTTCTTTTTCCATGAAATGTCTGTAATCTCCTTTGGAGGTTGCCTGTGATGAGATATCAATGTGACTTACCTCTCTTGGTGCATCTGAATCAATTGCATCAAAGATCCTATAAGTTTCTGCGGATATTTCAGCAACATCACCGTCTTCAAGGAAAATAAAATCATTGGTTAGTTGAGATATAGCTAAGGGATCTGATGCAGCGAAGACCTCGTCTGTACCTAGACCAATAAGGAGTGGCGATTTTTGTCGAGCAATCACTAACTTGCTTTCATCATCCCTGTGCATGGCAGCAATTGCATATGCTCCATCAAGCTTTTCTTTAGAAGCAAACATTGCCTCAATCATGGTCATGCCTTGCTTTAAGTTAAAGTCTAGTAGATGCGCAATAATTTCTGAGTCTGTTTGCGATGTAAAAGAATAACCTTCTTTTTCTAGCTCAGCTTTCAGCTCCAAATGATTTTCAATAATGCCATTATGAACAATATATACTTCATCATTTGATTTGTGAGGGTGAGCATTAGTTTCCGAAGGCTCTCCATGTGTTGCCCATCGTGTGTGAGCTATGCCAAGTTTGCTTTTAGGTTTTTCTTCAATCATCTTGTCCTCAAGAAGCTGAACTTTCCCCAGTGTTCTTAAGTGTGCAACACCGTCTAATTGATGCAGAGCAATCCCTGCAGAGTCATAACCTCGGTACTCCATTCTATGAAGGCCTTGAACCAAAAGCTTTCCAACGTTACGAGTAGAAGCTGCAGCTATGATTCCACACATGCTTTACTTTTTATTTTTTGCCCAGCCGGGCTTATTTGATTGTTTGCCGCGCGCGACAGCAAGAGCATCATCTTCGACATCTTTAGTAATCACTGAGCCTGCCCCAATGTATGAATTATTACCAATATTTAATGGCGCCACTAAGGACGAGTTGGTTCCAACAAAAGTTTTATTACCAATTTTTGTTTGATGTTTGTTGGTCCCATCATAGTTACAAGTAATAGTGCCGGCCCCAATGTTTGAATCCTCTCCAACCTCAGCATCTCCCAAATAAGCTAAATGATTTGCTTTAGAGCCTTTACCAATTTTAGTTTTCTTGGTTTCAACAAAATTACCAATCTTTGCCTGATCCTCTAATACAGTTCCCTCTCTAAGCCTTGCATATGGGCCAACATTGCAATCTGCACCGATTTGAGTTGAAACTATGTGTGAAAAAGCCTCAATGGATACGTTGTCACTAATAACAACATCTTTTAAGTAGCAGTTTGGTCCAATGGAAACATTAGTGCCAAGCGTTATTTCGCCCTCTAAAATTACATTAACATCGATCGAGCAGTCCTTCCCTGCGGAGACACTACCCCTTACATCTACTCTTAATGCATCCGATAAGGTGATTCCCTGTTCAAGTAAATCCTTAGATTTCATCTCTCTGAAAATATTCTCTATTTCATGAAGCTCACTTTTGGTGTTAGCACCCAACACCTCGGTTTCTTCAACTACTATAGTGTTAATTTTAACACCCTTTTTGCTTGCTATCTTAATGACGTCAGTTAAGTAATATTCTCCAGCTGCATTGTTGTTGTTAACCTCTTCCAGAGATGATAAAAGCATCTCACCCTTAATGATCATAATTCCAGTAAATACCTCATTAATTTTTTTTTGCTCAGCGTTAGCATCTTTTTCTTCGATGATTTCTGTTGCCAGGCCTGAATCATTCTTTATAACTCTTCCATACCCAAAGGGGTCTTTTGGGATCATAGTCAAAATTACAGCATCATGATTATCATTTAATGCTTTTTTTAGACTCCCACGGCTAATAAGGGGTACATCGCCGTAAAGAATTAATACATCTTCGTCATCCATAATGTTCTTTTGGGCTGCTTTGACCGCCCCTGCAGTTCCATTAAGTTCGGGTTGAACAAAAGTCTCTACATTTCTGAAGTTTGCACTTAGGTGTTCATTAAGAACATCTTTTTTGTAACCGATGATGGTGCTTATTTTATTTGTTAATGTGCCTGCAGTTGTGATGACATGATCTATCATGGGTCTTCCCGCTAAAGGTTGCATCACCTTAGGAAGATTCGTATGCATTCTGGTACCTTTTCCAGCTGCGAGAATAATAGTATGTAAATTCACAAGTAAACTAAATAAAGAATACCTTACTTGTTTTTGCGGAGCTTTTGTATAGTTTTGATTCTTGCAGCAGCTTCTGCAAGTTGGGCTGCGGCTTTAGTGAAATCCATATCAGCATCTCTGTCAGATAATTCTTTTTGGGCGAGCTCTTGCGCCTTAATAGCCTCTGCCTCATCTAAAGAGTCAGCCCTTTCTGCGGTGTCTGCCAAAAAAGTTACTTCGTTGGGTTGGATTTCAATAAATCCCCCCGAGCAAAAGAAAGTCTCTTCACCGTTTTCAGTTTCAAGTCTTACTGGACCGGGCGCTAAGCCTGTTAACAAGGGAGTGTGTCCTGGTGCAATACCAAGCTCTCCAAGTGAACCGGTGGCGTAAACCATTTTAGCCTCACCTGAATATATCTCTTCATTAGAAGAAACAACACTTACCTTAATCTCGCTCATTGTTAATTAAAGGGTTTTTCCTTTTTCAACCGCCTCTTCAATGGTACCCACCATATAGAAAGCTTGTTCTGGAAGGTCGTCATAGTCCCCTGCTAAGATTCCTTTAAAGGCTTTTATAGTATCTTCTAATGAAACGTATTTTCCAGGCGACCCTGTAAAGACCTCTGCAACAAAGAATGGTTGAGACAGAAACCTTTCAACCTTTCTTGCTCTCGCAACAGTTAACTTGTCTTCTTCGGAAAGTTCGTCCATACCTAAAATGGCAATAATATCTTTTAGCTCACGATAACGCTGCAGTACTCCTTGAACACCTTGTGCAACCTCATAATGCTCGGCGCCAACAACCAATGGATCTAGCTGTCTTGAAGTAGAATCTAGTGGATCTACAGCCGGATAAATACCTAACTCAGCAATTTGTCTTGAAAGCACAACGGTAGCATCCAAGTGAGCAAAAGTGGTTGCAGGTGAAGGGTCGGTTAAGTCATCAGCTGGCACATAAACTGCCTGAATTGAGGTGATCGATCCTGTCTTGGTCGATGTAATTCTCTCTTGAAGTGCTCCCATTTCTTCAGCTAGAGTTGGCTGGTAACCCACCGCTGACGGCATCCTACCCAGCAAAGCTGATACTTCAACACCAGCAAGTGTGTATCTGTAAATATTATCAATAAAGAGAAGTACGTCTCGTCCTTCGTCCCTGAACTTTTCAGCAATCGTTAAACCTGTTAAAGCTACTCTCAGTCTGTTGCCTGGAGGCTCATTCATTTGGCCGTACACCATCGCAACTTTTGATTCACTTGGTTTTTCTACGTTAACAACACCTGATTCTTGCATTTCATAATAGAAGTCATTTCCTTCTCGAGTTCTTTCCCCAACACCGGCAAACACTGATAAACCAGAATGCTCGGTTGCAATGTTATTAATGAGCTCCATCATGTTTACTGTTTTACCAACACCAGCACCTCCGAAGAGACCAATTTTTCCACCCTTAGCGAAAGGACAAATTAAATCAATAACTTTAATACCTGTTTCTAAAAGCTCATTGGAGCCGGACTGATCAACATAAGATGGCGGCTTTCTGTGAATTGGCATTCTTTCCTGCTCACCAATTGGACCCTTTTCATCGATTGGATTTCCCAAAACATCCATAATGCGTCCAAGTGTTTCTGTGCCCACAGGAACTGATATTGGTGCATTGGTTCTTTCGGCTTGAAGGCCCCGTTTTAATCCTTCAGTGGTTCCCATTGCAATGGTTCTTACAATACCGTCACCGAGCTGTTGCTGGACCTCTAGGATAATCTCCAAACCATCAATGGTTAAGGCCTCATAAACGTTCGGAATGTTATCTTTTTCAAACTCGACATCGATAACAGCTCCGATGATTTGTATTACTTTTCCGTTGCTCATTTTTTTCTCCTTAAACTGCTGCAGCCCCACCAACTATCTCAGATAGCTCTTGGGTAATGGCAGCCTGTCTTACGTTGTTGTACAACAACTCAAGTTCTTTAATTAAATCTCCAGCGTTTTCACTAGCGTTTTTCATTGCGATCATTTTTGCAGCTTGTTCACAGGCATTGTTTTCAACGACAGCCTGATAAATTAGGGCCTCAATGTATCGAGTTAAGAGGCCATCAAGTAATTCAGCAGCCTCCGGTTCATAAATGTAATCCCAGTGTGTATTGACAAGATTTTCATCTTCTATGGCTGGAAGTGGTATTAATTGTGTAATGGTGGGTTGTTGAGTCATAGTATTAACAAATCTGTTTGAACATAGATAAACCTCATCAACATCTTGGTTTTTATGAAGATCAAGCACCACCTTGGTTAGCCCTATGAGATCCTCAGGGTTTGGTTGGTCCCCTAGTTTGTCTGCAGTTGCAACAACCTCTCCTCCAACACTTTGAAAAAATGCTGAGGCTTTTAGGCCAATGAGTGCAAAGGATGAATCAATGCCATTGGTTTTAAATTCAGCGGCTTTTGCGACAATGGATTTAAAAAGATTAATGTTGAGTCCGCCGCATAAACCCTTATCGGTTGAAACCACAATAAAGCAGGCTTTTTTAACGGTCCGATCTTCATAAAAAGGGTGTGAATGTTCTGAGTTTGAAGTCGCGATGTGCGAAATAACTTCTTGAATTTTATTAGAGTAAGGTCGGCCAACCATCATTAGATCTTGCGTTCGCTTCATCTTACTAGCAGCCACCATCTCCATCGCAGAGGTAATTTTTTGGGTGCTTTTAATGCTAGCAATTTGTTTGCGAACTTCTTTGGTGTTAGCCATCTATGGTCTCTAGTAAGTTTGTGTTTTCTTAAAGTTTTCTAACAAAGACTCGAACTGCTTCTCGATGTCATCATCCCAGTCGCCCGTATCATTGATTCTGTTTTCAAGCTCACCAGCTTCTGCATGAAAATACGAGTGCAATGCATCCTCAAAAGAGCCAAGTTTTTCAACTTCAACGTCTTTTAAAAATCCTCGGTCAGCAGCAAAAAGAGTTACTGCTTGTTGGGCCACGCTTAAAGGTGAATATTGTTTTTGCTTGAGCAGCTCGGTAATTCTTTGGCCGTGAGCCAATTGCTCTTTGGTGGCATCATCTAAATCAGATGCAAATTGAGCAAACGAAGCAAGCTCTCTAAACTGAGCTAGTGCTAACCTAACCCCACCACCAAGTTTTTTAATAATTTTGGTTTGCGCCGCACCACCAACCCTTGATACAGAAATACCTGGGTTAATCGCGGGCCTCACTCCTGAATTAAATAAGTCAGTTTCTAAAAATATCTGACCGTCAGTAATGGAGATGACGTTGGTTGGGACGAACGCCGAAACATCACCGGCCTGTGTTTCAATGATTGGAAGTGCTGTTAAGGATCCTGTTTTTCCCTTCACTTCACCATTGGTAATTTTTTCAACATAGTCAGCATTTACTCGCGCTGCTCTTTCTAAAAGACGTGAATGCAGATAGAAAACATCACCCGGGAAAGCTTCACGACCTGGAGGTCTTCTTAAAAGAAGTGATATTTGTCTGTAAGCTACAGCTTGTTTTGATAAGTCATCATAAACAATTAGTGCATCCTCTCCTCTATCCCTAAAGTATTCACCCATCGCACATCCAGAATAAGCAGAAAGATATTGCATTGCAGCAGGATCTGCTGCTGCGGCTGAAACAACAATAGTGTGATCCATGGCGCCGTACTCTTCTAATTTTCTTACAACATTAGCAATGGTGGATTGTTTCTGACCTATTGCAACATAAATACATTTAATACCGGTATCTTTTTGGTTGATGATGGTATCAATAGCAACAGCCGTTTTACCTGTTTGCCTATCACCAATGATGAGCTCCCTTTGTCCCCTGCCAATAGGCACCATAGCGTCAATAGCCTTTAGTCCTGTTTGAACAGGCTGGTCAACAGACTGTCTTGCGATCACCCCTGGGGCAACCACCTCCACAGGAGCAGTTAAAGATGTTCCAATTTCTCCTTTACCGTCAATGGGGTTACCTAAAGCATCAACAACCCTACCCAACATTTCGCTACCGACTGGTACTTCGAGGATTCTTCCGGTACAAGTTGCTTTTTGTCCTTCAATCAATCCAAGATAGTCACCCAGGACAACAGCCCCTACCGAATCCTGCTCTAAATTTAGCGCCAGACCAAGCACGCCGTTCTCAAACTCTATAAGTTCGCCAAACATGACATCTCCCATGCCATGAATACGTACAATTCCGTCTGAGACACTAACAATAATTCCCTCATTCTTTCGCTCTGCACTAAGGTCCAAACCTGCAATTTTTTCCTTTAGAACGCTTGAGATTTCTGATGGGTTAAGTTGGCTCATAATTTCACCTTTAAATATTTAGTTCGTTTACTAATTTTTGAACTCTTCCTTTAATTGAGAGGTCAAGGATCTCATCATCTATTTTGATAGTGATGCCACCCATAATTGCTGGATCAACTAAAAAGTTAATGTTAGAAGTTTCTCCATATTTTTTTAATATTGATTGTTTTAATCCTTCCTTGGTTTCATCACCAAGATCAACAGGAATTGAAACATCTATGTCGAGTTGTTGGTTATGTTCTGCAAGCAGGGATTCATATAAGTTAGATATTTCAGGACAAATTTCTAACCTATCGTTTTCTGCCAAAGCCCCTAGCAAATTATTTACCAACTCATTAACCTCTCCATCAAATATTGATGTGAGTTTTTTTAGAATTTCACTTCTTGATAGAGTTGGTGAAGAGATAAGGTCTGTAATTGCTTTTTCTTTAAATCCTGCAGCAAGACTTTTAAGGCTCGCTTGAGTCTCTGAAGTAGACCCACTATCAACAGCGGCATCAAAAATTGCTTTGGCGTATGGTCTTGCTAGTGGGACTAAGTCTTGCATTAGATTTTTTGGGCAGCCTCAGAAATAATTTTTTCATGTTTTTCTTGTGAAATTTCATCTCCAAGAATTTTTTCTGTTGTTGAAACGATAATTTCTGACACATCTTTTCTTAAGGCTTCTTTGGTCTTATTAATTTCAGCCTCAAGATTTTTGTTTGCAGATGCAATAATCTTTTCTGCTTCAGCCTCTGCTTTTGTTTTAGCCTCAGAGATTATTTGTGAGGCGCGCTGATTGGCTTTCTCAACAATATCTGCTGACTCTGATTTGGCTTTATCCAATTCTGCTTCGTAATTTAGTTTAGCCTCCTCTAAAGAGTCGTTGGCTTTTTTAGCAGCCTCAAGACCATCTGAAATTCTTTTTTCTCGCTCCTCCATAATCGCAATAATTGGGGGCCATACATACCTCCAACATATGGCCACAAAAAGCACGAATGCTAATGTCTGGCCAAGAAGCGTTGCGTTGATATTCATTAGGCAGCAAACATAATGTATAGACCAAGACCAACACCGATCATTGGTACCGCATCAACCAAACCCATTACAATGAATAGCTGAGTTCTAAGAAGCGGGATAAGTTCTGGTTGCCTCGCTGCACCTTCAAGGTACTTACCACCCAACACACCCACACCAATTGCTGCGCCAACAGCACCCAGACCAATAATGATTGCTGCTGCGACAAATAATAGAGATTGTTCCATAATTTTCTCCTAAATTTTGAGGATTAATGATCCTCTGTTTCATGCGCCATTGCTAAATAAACAATGGTTAGCACCATAAAAATAAAAGCCTGAAGAGCCAGAATTAAAATATGGAACAACGCCCATATTATATGTAAGCCGACACCTAACAAGCCGATGGCTATAGAGTTAAATACGAGCATTAAAGCTATTAAGATGAATATCATTTCACCTGCATATAGGTTCCCAAATAATCTCAAGCCCAAAGATATGGGTTTGGCTATAAGGTTAACAAACTCGAGCACAAAGTTTACTGGTATTAAATACTTTCCGAATGGGTGGAGCGTTAGTTCTGCAACAAAGCCCTTTAGCCCTTTCATTTTGATGCTGTAAAAAATAATTAATACGAAAACTGCTAGAGCCATTCCTAGTGTGATGTTTGGATCTGTGGTGGGGACAACTTTAAAATATGCATCCCCTGGTTCCTCAACTAGTCCAGTGAAAGCTGCAATGTTTCCAGCCAAGGTAGGCAAGTAATCAACGGGCACCAAATCCATTAAGTTCATTAAAAATACCCAAACTAAAACAGTTAATGCCATTGGCCCGATAATTGGGTTTTTTGCTGAAGTGAAAATACTCTGGACATTTTCATTTACAAATTCAACACACATCTCGACAAAGTTTTGTATTCCTGATGGCGCTTCGGTTGACAGTTTTGGGATTCCCATGCGAAAAAGGCCTATAAAAACAAGGCCCAAGAAAACAGACCAACCAAGCGAATCAACATGAAAGCTCCAAAAGCCCATTTGATCAGCCATATATGGATCGCATGTCCAGCCTTTTTCGGTTTTGCCACAAATAAGGTTGGTTAGGTGGTGTTCGATGTAACCAGTGGTTGTAATTTCTGAGCTTTCGGTTGCCATTAAATTAATAAGCTGTTCTTTTTTTAATGGGTTTGGTTGTTGCCATTATTAAAATAGTTGCCGCTATTGAAATAATTTTTGGATCTGCGTTTTGTGTGATAAGTAAAATGCAGGCCAAAACAAATATAACCCATCTACCAACAAACCCTGCTACCAGGGCCCCAACATCACTATGCATTCTATCTATTAAACTCAAAAGTGTTACAAGCAACACATATGATGCCAAACCAATTATCGCGCTCGTCAATGAATCAAATAACAACATTGTTAAGAGAGCAATAATTGCTGGAAAACTTTCTTTTATGTTTCTGATGTTTCTAATAAAAATTTTCAGGCTGAATTATAGGAATTATGTCCTCTTCAAACAAGGTTATTTGGAACTTAATTTTGATAATTTCTTGATAATGATTTCTCTCTCATCAGCTGAAAAATACTGAATTGTAATTTGTCCTGTTTTTTTGGATTTTTCTTGGATTGAGATTTTGTGGCCAACACTCTCAGACAATGACTCAAAGAGGCCCTCTACATCGGTGTCTTTCTTTGTTTGTGGTTTTGTTTTTTTAACTTTGGAGGTTAGATCTTTTACTGTTAAGCCCTCTTCAGCTATTTTTTTGGCCGCTTTTAAGGCATCTTTTTCAGGAAGAGAAATAAGAATTTTTGCATGGCCTCTCTCTATCTTTCCGGATTCAAGCAAACTCAAAACTTCAGGGTTAAGAGATAGAAGCCTCACTGCGTTTGCGATTGTGCTTCTTGCCTTTCCGGTAACGCCAGATATTTCTTCTTGTGTTAAGTTAAATTCCCTTTTAAGCCTGTCGTAACCTCTGGCCTCCTCAACAGGGTTTAAATTTTCACGCTGAAGGTTCTCAATCAATGCTATTTCTAGAGACTGTTGGTTTTCAGTGTTTTCAATGAGGCATGGCACCTCCTTGAGTTTTAGGTTTTTTGCTGCCCTAAACCTTCGTTCACCGGCAATAATTTCATACTGATCAAGCGAGGCTTCTCTAACTATAATGGGTGAGAGGATGCCGTGTTGTTTTATTGAGTCTGCAAGCTCCGATAGTTTTTCATCATTAAATGAGGTTCTGGGTTGATACCTGTTGGGTGCTATTTTGTTGGTTGGTATGTTTTTGACTATGTTGGCATTTGGTTGTTCTACATCACCAAGCAAAGCATCCAAACCCTTATTAAGTATTGGTTTTTCAGGCACCCTCTATCCTCCTTAAAAACTCACCAGTTAATGCTATGTATGCCTTTGCTCCAAGCGATTCTGGCACATATTTTGTACCAGATAGTCCGTGGCTTGGCGCTTCTGCTAGCTTAACATTTCTTGGAATAAGCGTGTTAAATAACAGGTCCGGGAAGTGTTTTTCAAGATCGTCCGACACGCTTTTTGCCAGGTTGTTTCTCATGTCTACCATTGTTCTTATAATCCCAACAACCTTATTGCTGCTCAAACCCCTATTTCCAAGGGAGGTTATTGTATTTAACAGTGAGGAAATGCCTTCAAGAGAATAGTATTCGCATTGAAGGGGAACAAGTGTGCCAACAGAAGATATTAACGCCTCTACCGTAAGTGAGTTTAGGGCTGGGGGAGTGTCTATAATTACAAAGTCATACTTTAGTCCTGATATAGATTCCTCAATGAATCCCTTTTTGGGCTCTGTTCTGATGTGGGCCTCTAAAGCAACAAGATCTTCTCCTCCAGGAATAACATCATAGCCATTGTTTGAGCTTACAACTATCTCGTTAATATTCTTACCTTCAAACAGCCCTAAAAGCGTGTTTTCTTTTTTTAGGCCTGAGGCGGTGGTTGCGTTTCCCTGGGAGTCGAGATCAATTAAAAGGAGCTTTCTTTTGGTGGATGCTAAAACCGCAGCCAAATTAACAGCTGTTGTTGTTTTACCCACCCCGCCTTTTTGGTTTGCGACTGATATGATTTTCATTGCGTGTTAATTGTTATTCTAACAAGATGTCTTTGTTTGTCTGTTTGATCGCTTTTAAAAACTTCTGTTTTGTATTTTTTGATTTTTGCTATCTCCTTTTCGACCATTTCCTTTTTGCCTTTAAATAGCAAGTATTCTCCATTCTTTTCTAGAAGATGTGATGATATATTAATAATTTTCTCAATCTCAGCGAGGGCTCTCGCTGTTATGTGGCTAAAGCTTTTAAGTTGAGTTTGTTTGTTTATGCTTTTGTTAAACACGGAAGCATTTGAAATTTTAAGTTTTTTGATTGTTTTTTCTAAAAAATAAGCTTTCTTTTGGTTTTTTTCTGCAAGGGTAATTTGGGTTTCTGGGAGATGAATTGCCAAAACGATTCCTGGGATCCCTGCGCCTGTTCCTATGTCTAAAACGTTTTTTGCTGTTTTAAAGTGGTTTAAAAACAAAAGCGTGTCGAGTATATCTTCTTTGTAAATTTGTTCCTTTGATGACCTTTTAAGAAGGTTGTGAACTGAGTTGTACCTTAAAATTTCCTCGATGTAGGCATCAACCTGTTTCTTTCTCAACATTTTGACTTGATTGTTTTCTAAGATAAATTCTTAATAGGTTAATGCTTGCTGGGGTTATCCCCTCAAGCTGGGCTGCGACCCCAATACTTGGTGGCCGAAGGTTTGAAAGCTTCTCTTGAATCTCGTTTGATAATCCGGGTATCAATGAATAGTCAAGCCCCGTCGGTATTCTTGTTGAGAAGTGTTTTTTGTTTGTCTCAATTTCCCTGAGTTGTTTTTTTATATACCCGCTGTACCTCTGATCTATGATTGCTCGTTCGATTTGGGGGTGGGATGCAAGCTCTTCTCCGATGGCTTGTTTTAGTTTTGCTGTGCTTACATCTGTTCTTTTTAAAGCCTCAAGAGCCGTTACACCCTCAAAGGGTTTTGAAAGTTTTTTCTTATCGAGAAGTTTTTTAAAGCCTTGATATTCCTCCTCTTCTTTTTTGAAAGACTTAAAATCCTTTTGATCGATTAGCCCAATGCTGTTCGCTTTGGCTGTGAGCCGTTCTCTTGCAGTGTCTTGTGACAACATTAGTCTGTGTTCTGCTCTGCTGGTGAACATACGATAGGGCTCAGTAACACCATGAGAGATAAGATCATTAATTAATACTCCGATATAAGATTCGTGTCTTTCTAAAACAAAGGGCTTTTCTTTTAACAAAGACTTACAAGCGTTAACCCCTGCCATTAGTCCTTGCGCAGCTGCCTCTTCGTAACCAGTGGTCCCATTAATTTGTCCTGCGAGGTAAAAGTTGTTGAAGAATTTTGTCTCAAGGGTGTCGTTAAGGTTTCTTGGGTCTATAAAATCATACTCAACAGCGTATCCAAACTCATCTATCTCACAATTTTCTAGACCAGTTATTGTTCTAATAAATCTTTCTTGGGTTGGTTTGGGTAAGCTGCTTGATATGCCGTTGGGATAAACCAGATCAACATTGATGCCTTCAGGCTCAATGAATACTTGGTGGGTGTCTTTGTCTTTAAATTTAAAAACCTTATCTTCGATGGATGGACAGTAGCGGGGCCCAATTCCTGATATTTGACCAGAGTACATTGCAGAAAGGTGTAGGTTTTCCTCGATAATTTTCTTGGTTGCCGGTGTTGTCCTGGTTATGTAGCAGGATAGTTGTGTTGGGTGAGGGTGTTTTTCTTGAAGGCTGCTCATAAAGGGTGTTGGGCTGTCACCTGGCTGCTCCTCCATTACCCCAAGATTTAGTGAAGACATTTTTATTCTTGCTGGGGTACCTGTTTTAAGTCTTCCCATTGGGAGTTTAAGATCGTAAAGTTTTTGAGATAGTGGGATGGAGGGCTTATCCCCAACTCTCCCGCCTGACTCTTTTTCATCTCCGGTATACAGGATGCCGTTCAAAAAGGTGCCTGTTGTTAAAATAGTTTTTTTAGCTTCTATGGCTCCCAAAGAGTCTGTGATTACTCCCATCACATTGTCTTTTTCAACAATAAGGTCGGTGACCTCGCCCTCCATAACTTCAATGTTTGAATTATTGATGATTGATTGAATGGATTGCTTGTAAAGATCTCTATCACATTGCGCTCTTAGTGCTTGGACTGCTGGTCCTTTGCGTGTATTGAGAGTTCTGAACTGTATGCCTGATAGGTCAGTTGCTTGAGCCATAATGCCGCCCATAGCATCAATTTCCTTTACGATATGAGATTTTCCCAGCCCACCAATTGCAGGATTGCAAGACATCTGACCGATGGTATTTTTTTTATGGGTTATGAGGCCGCACTTTAATCCTAATCTATGACATGCATGAGCTGCCTCAACCCCCGCATGACCGCCGCCAACAACCAAAACATCAAACATATGAGAATAATAATAAATATAAATATAAATATATATTTTTAGTTGTTTTTATTGGGGAGCGTGTTTTCTGTTGGTATCTCGCTGAAAAGCTGTCCGCGCATAAGTCTCGAGTTGTTAATAAACAGGGATAAGCTTTCTTACTCTTTTGTGGCATGCGAATGTATAAACTGTGTATATTATTTTTTATACCAAAATCCCAACAAGATACCCCCATCATTTCCCAATACAAAAATTTGCAAATATATCACCCAGCAAATCATCTGCAGACTTGGACCCAACAAAATCGTCAAGACAGGCGCGTGACTGTTTGAGCTCTTCTGCAGCCAACTCAAAATCCTCTATGGATATTTTTTCTAAACAATTTACACAATACACAGTTGCCTCATCAATAAGCTTTGCTTGCCTGTTATTAATAAGAAAAAGACGCTCTTTATCTTGTTTGACTGAACCGATTAATTCAGCCACCCCTTTCACCAACTCACTTACACCAAAACCAGTTTTTGCGGAGACAGTGAAATTCACATCTGGGTGAGAATCACAATCATCAAGGTCAGATTTATTTAATATGATGATGTGTGGAACATCTTTTAATATCCCTTTTGAAGCATCTATAAAATCTAAACAAGTGCTATCAACCACCACCAAAACCAATGATTGATTTTTTGCTTCCTGCAAAACCAATGATATACCGCTAGATTCGATCTCATCATTCGTATCTCTTATCCCAGCAGAGTCAAAAAGACTGAATTTATTTGAATTAAAAACTATCTCACTTTCAATCATATCTCGAGTTGTTCCTGCAATATCAGATGTGATAGATCTTGTCCTTCCTAACATACTATTGAACAATGAGGATTTCCCCGAGTTGGGTGGACCCACCAACAAAACACTTTTTTTCTCCCCGACATCATCGACCAGCCTTGAATTATTTCTGAGGTTGCCCAACCGCTTGATTGTGTCATTACACATAACTCCCAGCCGATCAACATTCTTTTCATTAACCCCATCTTCATCTGAGAAATCAATTTGAGATTCTAATTCCACCCTTAATAAATCAATCGAATCTCCAATCCGGACAACCCTCTCAGACAAAGCCCCAGAAATTGCAGCAACACCCAGCATTACCTCATGCTCATCAACAGAGTCGATGAGAGTCGAAACCATTTCAGCTTCATTTAGAGACATTTTATTGTTAGCCACCGATAGCCTTGTAAATTCTCCGGGTTCAGCCTCGCGCATACCAAGCTGCTCCAAAAAACCAACAATACCCTTAATTACACCAAGCCCCCCATGTGAAAAAATTTCAACCATATCCTCACCGCAGTAGCTTTTCGGACCCTTATAAAAAACCAACATACAACTATCAAGAACCCCCTCACAAGACCTTAAATCTCTAAGGAAAATTTGACCAAAAGAGTTGATCGGCCTGTCTAGAGAGGCATTTATTTTTTTATGACAGCCCTCCCCAGCAATCCTTATAACTGCTATAGCTGACCTACCTACAGGTGTCGCAAGAGCAAAAATCATTGTCTTGAAACCTAACCACTAGGGTCATGATATGAAGCAGCGCCGTACTTTCTATACATCATACGCTGCTGAACCAGTGAAAATAAGGCGTTGGCAACCGAGTACAAAACCAACCCCGATGGTAGAAAAATAAAAAACACAGAGAACAAAACAGGCATGTACTTCATAACTTGAACCTGCATTGGATCCATGTTTGGTGGTGTTGGGTTTAGCTGCTGAGTTAGATACATAAGCCCACCCATTAGGACCGGTAAAACAAAAAAAGGATCCGGGGCTGAAAGATCTTGTAACCAAAAAAAGAAAGGAGCATGCCTAAGCTCAACAATTTCTCTGAGAGCAAAAAAAAGAGCGATAAAAACCGGAAACTGTAACAACATTGGAAAACAACCTCCAGCTGGATTAATCTTCTCTTTTTTGTACAACGCCATCATCTCAACACCGAGCTTTTGTCTATCATCTTTATAGCGCTGCTGAATCTCCTGAAGCTTTGGCTGTACTACACGCATTTTTGCCATTGACCTAAACCCAGCCGCAGAAATTGGCCAAAGCAAGAGCTTAACTACAACAGTCAACAACAAAATTGATACACCCCAGTTACCAATAAAGCCATTTATCACCACAAGCAACATAACAAGGGGCTGGGCTAAAAACCAAAACCACCCCATATCGATAGACAGCTCTAAGTCTTTGGCAATTAGCATAAGATCAGACCTGATTTTCGGCCCAAAAAACAACCTATGTGAAATACCTGAGTTAATATCAGAAACTGATTTTTCTCTAACAATGGAGCCCATCGAGTAAACACCACCAGAAACGCTGGGAGGATTTGCAAACATTGTCACCACATCATTTGGGTTAACCAATAAAGCGGTTAAAAAATATTTTTGAATAAAACCAACCCAACCACCAACCTGATCAAACAAAAGCCTTTCATCAATAGAGCGCAGCCTATAACTATCATAGGGATCATCAGGAGTATTAAATGCAACCCCAACATATGAGGCGTTATCAATCCAAGAGTCTGTAGCGTCCAAGGGCTTGCCGTCAGTTCGATACATTGCAACAAAAGGATCCCCGGGTTTGTTCCCGCCCAAATAACTATCATTTATATCAACCATATATCCCTCTCTAATTGATATAACTTTTTTGTAAAGACCATCACCCGAAACAAGCGTGATGCTAGAACCATTGTTGTTTCTTAGAGAAAAGACAGGGCTTTCAATTCCAAAACCACTTTTAACATAAAACCTAAACACACCCTCTGACCCCAACAACCTAACACTTGGAGACCCAGTTTTTTGAAGCACAGGATATTCTCTCAACTCTACGCCAATTATTGAACCGCTCAAATTATCAACAACAAGGGTTAAAGAGTCATTACTTATTTTTGAGGTATTTGAGCTATCAATACTTTCGAAACCAAAAGAAACTTCATCAACTCTTGTGGTTGCAACAAGCTCTGCCTTTGCAGCAGATTCCTGTGACCACTCCCAAAAAAGAAGGTAAGCAAACAATCCCACCATCAGGATCCATAACAACCTAAAACTCATCATTTAACCTCATCTATGCCACCTTTAGACCATGGCCCACATCTTAATATTCTTATTAAGGAATACCAACCACCAACAATTACCCCATGCTTGTGAATGGATTCTACACAATATTCTGAACAGGTGGGGTGAAATCTACAATTGTTACCAATTAATGGACTTATAAGCCACTGGTAGCCCCGAACTAAACGTATTGCAATATTACGCATTTACCTTGGACAGCGCGAACGACACCACTTTTTTTATCCCCACATATGATTCGCTCAACAAACCACCACCCACAACACACACAAGATCTTTAGACCGATCACCTTTATAGGTTTGAGCAAGAGCATTTTTTATTTGTCTCTTTATCCTGTTTCGATCCACGGCTCTAGGATAATCTTTTTTTCTTATCACTATAAATATTCCAGGTTTAATGGAAAAAGATTTTTTTAAAAAAATTTTTAAATTAGCTCTCACCCTATGTGCGTGGTGCGGCTAAGCTGATAGAACTTTCCTACCCTTTTTTCTTCTGTTAGAAAGCACAGCTCTGCCGGCCTTGGTTGCCATTCTGGCCCTGAAGCCATGAGTTCTTTTTCTTTTGATGTTGCTGGGTTGAAAGGTTCTTTTCATGGTTAACTCTAAATAGGGGCAAAATTATATAGCAAAGTATTTTTTTTTCCATAAAATAAAAAAAGAATTTCAATATAAAGATAGCCACAAGTTATCCACAAAAAATTCATTGGTTTATGCTGTAGATATCTTGTTAATTTTTGCTAGACTTGTTTCAAAACCGGAGAGATATATTGGAACTTTGGACACAATGTTCAGGTCTTCTTGAGTCAAAGCTTTCATCAGAAGACTTTAATACCTGGATTAAGCCCTTATCTGCAGAAACAATTAACAATTCATTAGAGATAAAAGCACCAAATGATTTTATCTTAAATCATGTAAGAGAGAACTTTTTAGATGACATTAATGATGCGCTCAATGGTATTGACCCAGAGAAGGAAATAATTTTTAAAACACTTGATAAGTCAACATTTGTTGACAAACTTGATTCTACTGAAGACAGAAACCCTGGCTTAGTTCAGGCTTTCACATTTAGTACTTTTGTTGAAGGCAAATCCAACCATATGGCACTGGCTGCTGCCAAACAGGTTGCCCAAAACCCAAAAGGAGATTATAACCCACTTTTTATTTATGGGGGTGTTGGGCTTGGAAAAACTCATTTAATGCACGCTGTTGGGAATGAAATTCTCAGAAACAGTCCAAAAAAGAGAATTGTTTATGTGCATTCTGAAAAATTTGTAGCTGACATGGTAAAGGCATTGCAATTAGGGGCTATGAGTGAATTCAAATCTTTTTATAGAAACGCTGATGCGCTATTGATTGATGATATTCAGTTTTTTGCTGGTAAAGAACAATCACAAGAAGAATTTTTTCATACATTTAACACCCTATTGGATAGAAACCACCAAATGGTGCTGACTTGTGACAAATACCCAAAAGAAATTGACGGTTTAGAGGAAAGACTAAAGTCTAGGCTTGGTTGGGGCCTGCCAGTTATTGTTGAGCCACCAGAGCTAGAAACTAGAGCAGCTGTATTACTAAGGAAAGCACAGCTGATGGGTGTCGAACTTCCCAATGATTGCGCTATCTATATTGCACAAAGAATCAGATCAAATATTAGAGAGTTAGAGGGGGCACTAAAAAGGGTGGTTGCAAATGCAAGGTTTTCTAATACAGAAATTGATGTTGCTTTTGTTAAGGAGTCTTTAAAAGATTTGTTTGTTATTTCTGCAAAAATGGTTTCAATAGAAAACATCCAGAAAACAGTTGCAGAGTATTACAATATGAAACTATCAGACCTCTTATCCAAAAGAAGAAGCAGGTCCATTACCAGGCCAAGACAACTCGCCATGGCTCTAACCAAAGAACTTACCAACCACAGTCTGCCTGAAATAGGTGAGTCTTTTAATGGTCGTGACCACACAACCGTCATTCACGCATGTTCGAAGATAGCTGAACTCAGAAAAGAACTACCCTCACTTGAGGAAGATTACAGAAATCTAACCAGAACACTAACAAATTAATGCAAGCAGTATTTAAAAAAGAGGACATTACTAAGGCTCTTGGGGTAACGTTAGGCGTTGTTGAAAAAAAACAAACCCTTCCGATTTTAGCAAACGTACTTCTTGAAGTTAACGAGTCAGGTTTTCATTTAACTGCCACGGACTTAGAGTCAGAAGTAAGAACAAGCGGACCACTAGAAAGTGTTTCTAGCGAGGGAAAAACTACAACCTCTGCTAAAAAATTAAACGATCTATGTCGATTAATACCCGACGGATCAAGCATAGAAATTAAACTCTCGGGAGATAAAATTCAACTTAAAACGCCCTCAGGAAAGTATTCACTAGCAACTCTCTCAAGCGATGATTTTCCTATATTTGAGAATCAAGAAAGTGGAGAACAATTAAAAGTTAACTCAAAAGATCTGAGAAAAATTTTTTCAACAACATCTTTTGCTATGGGAAATCAAGATTGGAGACATTATTTAAATGGACTCTACTTGGAGCTCAAAGATGATTTTTTAACCGCTGTGGCAACAGATGCGCACAGATTAGCAATGAACACATTTGAAGTGTCTGCTGGAAGCTCGTTTTCTGGAATAGTACCCAGAAAGTCTGTAAATGAGATGACAAAGTTTCTAGCTGATGCAGATGGGGAGGTCTCATTATTAATAACTGATTCCTCAATTGAGCTTAATGCAGGAAACATAACCTTTAAAAGTAAGCTGATTGATGGAAACTATCCTGATTTCAATCAAGTCATACCATCCGGTGATAGTTTTGTTCTTGAGGTTGATGTTAAAGAGCTTTCTGAAAGCCTAAGTAGAGTTAGTATTTTATCAAGTGACAAATATAGGGGGATAAGGCTGAATGTATCTGATGGAAGCTTGATTGTCTCCGCAAATAATCCTGAGGAAGAGGCCGGAGAAGAAACCCTGGGTGTTAATTATTCTGGTGAAAACATTGATATAGCTTTTAATGTGAATTATTTGCAAGAAATATTGAGCCACCAGGAAGGAAATGTTTGTAATATAAAATTCTTTGGATCTGATAAAAGCTGTTTAATGCTTCCACCCGATGCTGATTTTCCAAAATATGTTGTAATGCCACTTCTTATCTAGGTGGCAATAAAAAAACTTTCTTTAAAAAATTTTAGATGTTTTCAAAACACATCATATGATTTGTGCGATGGACTAAATTTTTTCCATGGAACCAATGGGGCAGGTAAAACTTCTGTATTAGAAGCAGTTTATATTTTGGGATCTGGTAACTCTTTTAGAACGACAAAATCAAATAACCTTATTAAGCTGGGCTCAGATAGTTTCAAGATCTCTGCAGAAATTGGTGACTCTGGACAAAAGATAACAATCTCTAAAACAAAATCTAAAAATTTATTAATTAAGGTTAATGAAAAGAATAAAACAAAAAGAGAGTTGGTGAATTTGCTTCCAATAAATGCAATAGACTCTAAAATGTTTTTTTATTTATCATCTGCTCCAGACTACAGAAGAAAAAGTTTAGATCGCTCATTATTTTTAGTTAGCAACACATATCAAAAATCCTGGTTTTCATATTATTCTGCTTTAAGACAAAGAAACTCATCACTAAAACGCAATTCTCCACAAGAGGCAATTTCTTGGAATATGCCATTGTCAGATGCTGCATCAATAATACAAAATGAGAGAAGCTATTTTCTAAATAAAATCAAAGAGAATTTCTTCAATCTAGTCAATGATCAACTTGATGATGGCTTCGCAGAAAGGCTATCAATAATGAATATTAACTTAGAAAAAGGATTTAGTAATGAGGTTTTGCTTGATGATCTTGAAGCATCATTAGCACAGGATCTCTTTAAAAAGACTACCCAATGTGGCCCCCATAAAGCTGATTTAGTTTTTGATTTTGATTCGTCCATGGCAAAAGATTTATTTTCTAGAGGAGAAGAAAAGGCCTTTTCTATAATCTGGGGGCTTGCTATTTCTATGACGCTAATTAATCTTGGTATTCATAATGTAACAGTTTTAGATGATCTCTCCTCAGAGATTGATGAAACACATCTTGAAACACTATTAGCAATAATTAAAAAAGCACCTAATCAATTCATTTTTTCAAACATATCTGACCTGTTTAATAGTAAAATAGATGAGAACTTTAATATTAAAAAGTTCCACGTGGAACATTAAACTTAATGCCAAAAAAATCTAAGAAAGATCCCAAATACGACTCAACAAATATTCAAGTTTTAAAAGGTCTCGAGGCAGTAAAAAAAAGGCCTGGAATGTATATCGGTGACACAGATGATGGAACTGGTCTTCATCATATGATTTTTGAAGTTCTAGATAATAGTATTGATGAAGCAATGGCTGGTTATTGCAGCAAGATCCTATTGCAAATAAATAAAAATGGTTCTGTAACCGTTAAAGATGATGGTCGTGGAATACCAGTTGACAAGCATAAGAAAGAAGGAGTTCCGGCCGCTGAGTTAATAATGACGACACTCCACTCCGGTGGAAAATTTGACGACAACTCATACAAAGTTTCTGGTGGGCTTCATGGTGTTGGAGTCTCAGTTGTTAATGCGCTATCAAGTGAGTTAGTTTTGACTGTATGTAGAGATGGGGGTATGTACCAACAAAAATACTCAGAAGGGAAAAAGAAAACTAAACTTTCCAAGGTCAAAGCCTCAAAAGAATCTGGCACCGAGATAACATTTACTCCTTCCGATAAAATTTTTACATCTATTAAGTTTGATATCGACATTATTAATAAACGAGTCCAAGAACTTTCTTTTCTTAATGCGGGCGTAAACATTGAAGTAAAAGACGAGAGAACAGGAAAGTCTAAAACATTTAAAAATTCTGGCGGTGTTGCTGGCTACGTAAAATTTTTAAAAGGAAGAAAGCAAAGTGTTTGTGAGACCTTCCATTGCGAGGGCAATCAGGACGATATAACTGTTGAAGTTGCTATGCAGTGGAACGATTCGTATTCTGAAAATGTACTTTGCTATACAAACAATATCCCACAAAAAGATGGCGGTACTCATTTATCTGGATTTAGAGCCAGCTTAACCAGAGTTCTAAAAGCATTTATAAAAAAAGAAGAGTTAAATAAAAAAGCACCAATAGAGTTGTTGGGCGAAGATGTCAGAGAGGGGCTTATCGCTGTAATTTCAGTAAAGGTACCAGATCCTAAGTTTTCATCTCAAACTAAAGAAAAACTTGTATCATCAGAAGTAGAGGGTGTAGTCAGCACAATATTAAGCAAATATCTTAATGAGTTCCTTCTTGAGAACCCTAAAGAAGCAATGCAAATACTTACAAAGGTTTCTGAGGCAGCGCTGGCAAGAGAAGCAGCTAGAAAAGCTAGAGAGATGACTAGAAGGAAAGGGGTGTTAGAGGTGGCAGGATTGCCCGGGAAGCTAGCAGACTGTCAAGAAAAAGATCCAACACTTTCGGAGCTATACTTAGTAGAGGGAGATTCTGCTGGAGGATCAGCAAAACAAGGCAGAAACAGACAAAATCAAGCAATCTTACCCTTAAAAGGAAAGATACTTAATGTTGAAAAAGCAAGAATTGATAAAGTTCTTTCTTCACAAGAAATAGGAACTATGGTTACTGCTTTGGGATGTGGAATCGGAAGAGATGATTTTGATATTTCAAAACTTAGATATCACAGAATTATAATAATGACTGATGCAGATGTTGATGGGTCACACATAAGAACCCTGCTCTTAACTTTTTTCTATAGACAGATGTTTGAGATTGTTGAAAGTGGTCACATTTATATAGCGATGCCACCTTTGTATAAAATCACAAAAGGCAAAACAGCTTTATATTCTTCAAATGAAGCCGAAAAGGAAAGTCACGTTAAGGAACTTTCTAAAGGAGGTACCAAAGGTCTCGAGGTTCAAAGATATAAAGGCCTTGGCGAGATGAATCCTGATCAGTTATGGTCGACTACCATGGATCCTGAGAACAGGAGAATGATGCAGGTAACTATAAAGGATGCCAAAGAAGCAGATGATGCTTTTGAGGTCTTGATGGGTGATCAAGTAGAGCCAAGAAGAGAGTTTATAGATGCTAATGCTTTGTCGGTATCTAATTTAGATATTTAGCGCTTTATAGTTTTTTTTAAACCATTCTTCTATTTCCGGAACATCTAATTTTTCATTCTTTATAAAAAAAGGTTTTCCTATTTTTACTTTGATAGTTCCTGGGTTTTTAGTAAAGGTCTTGTTTATCCAATACTTTCCCGAGTTATGGCATACCGGGACTATCGGTGCACCTGAAATTATTCCGACTCTTGCGAAGCTTGCACTAAATTTAGAGGGGCCATAGTCAGCGCTATTTCTAGTTCCTTCAGGAAATATAATTACAGTTGATCCATTTTTAAGCCTATTCACACTTTTTGATACAACTTTTTTTAAACTAGATAGCTTTGTTTTTCTATTAATTCTAATAGGCTTCAATGCAGCTAAACCCCAACCAAAAAAGGGAATCAAGGTAAGATCTTTTTTAATAATACTACTACTAGGAATCTTTAAAGTTTGAACAAACAATGATTCCCAAGGACCTTGATGATTTGCGATAACAATACAAGGCTCACTTGGTAGGTGTTCATATCCTGAAACTTCATAATTAATATTACAAAGGAAACCTAGAACTTTATTGTTTAATATAATCCAATATCTGCAAATATTTTGTAGGGTTTTTGTCGAAGCAAACAAATAAAGAATATTTATTAATAATGAAACAAGTACTATGCTAGAAATAAAAAAAATGTAAAAGAAAAGAGATCTAATAAACAACATTTGTTTATTTATATCAACAGATGTTTACTTATTTCATCTATGTCTATGGTTTTTTGATCCATTGTATCTCTATCTCTAAGAGTAACCGTTTTCTTCTCTAAACTGTCGTAATCAATTGTAATACAGATTGGCGTTCCAATTTCATCATGTTTTCTGTAGCTTTTTCCAATGTTCCCAGTATTTTCGAGAATTATTCTGCGGTTTGATGCTTGCTGTAACTGATTCTTAATTTCCTTAGCTAAGTTTACTAAGCTATCATCATTCTTTTTGAGCGGAATCACCGCAGCAGATATTGGAGCAAGATGTTTTGAAAGCTTTAATACAGTTCTGGTTTTTCCATCTGGAAGGCTTTCTTCGTTGTATGCTTCATTAAGTATTGCTAGGAATGCTCTATCAACTCCAGCAGAAGGCTCAATTACATATGGTATTTCCCATTTTTTTTCATTTAAATTATGAACAGCAAGCTTAGAATTAGATTCTTTATTGTTTGTAACCTTGGCTGTTATTTCAAATTCATTTTGATTTTTGCTATGAGAACCAAGATCAAAGTCTGTCCTGTTAGCTATACCCTCTAATTCTTCAACTCCGTGTGGAAACTTGTACATGAGATCATATGTTTTCTTCGAATAATGAGAGAGCTCATCTTGAGGCACATCCAAAATTTCGAGACTTGATCTAGGAACTCCTTGATCTTCCCACCATGATAATCTTTCTTCTAACCAATATTCATGCCATTGTTCATCATCACCATTTTTTACAAAAAACTCTAACTCCATTTGTTCAAATTCGCGAACCCTAAAAATAAAATTTCTTGGCGTAATTTCATTCCTAAAAGCTTTGCCAATTTGAGCTATTCCAAATGGTAAACTCTTAGGATTTGAGTCCAATACATTTTTAAAGTTTGTAAAAATTTGCTGAGCAGTTTCAGGCCTTAAATAAGCAAAATTTTTACCATCATCAACAGGCCCAACTGCTGTCTTGAACATTAAGTTAAATGGGCGCGGATCTGTTAGATTCGTAGAACCACAAAGTGGGCACTTACTATCGTCTAAGTGATCGGCCCTAAAACGTCCATTGCAATCTTTACAATCAACCAATGGATCTGAAAAAGTATCCTCGTGTCCTGAATATTTAAGTACTTTTGGGTTTGTTAATATTGACGCATCTAAGCCTTCAACATCATCTCTTTTATAGACCATGGATGACCACCAGGAATCCTTAATATTCTTCTTAAGCTCTACTCCCATTGGACCATAGTCATATATTCCCTGAAGACCACCATAAATTTCTCCAGATTGAAAAATAAATCCCCGCCTCTTACACAAAGAAACAAGTTCATCCATTGAATTTACAGGCATATAAAGATCCTAAAGTTAAATTATATACTCTAATATGATCATATAATTAAGTATGAAAACATTACTTTATGTTTTAACAATATCTGGGTTAACCGTCGGAACTAAGCTAATTGAAATTGCGTATAACCTTGGTCTTAGATTTTTAATTAGAAGGACAAATTTTTACAAAATATCTAAAGCAAATATAACTACAGTCTTTGCTAACAAATCTAAGAATGAAATAGATAATCTAGTCAATGAAAGCTGTAAAGAAACACTCACCTCATTTTTTGAAAGCCTTTATTCTTGGGGTCATGGCCCTCAAAAAACTTCCTTTCATGTTAACAAGGTTGTAGACCGTTATTTATACACTCAAGAAACTGTTAACAACCCAAGGTTATGTTTCTCTTTTCACAATCGCAGCATAGACTTTATGCTCTCGTGGTTAATAGTTCAAAGTCAAAGTACGGTAATGTACAAACCATTTAAATTGAAACCCTTTGATGAGTATGTAAAAAAGCATCGCTCATATAACAATTCATTACCTGTTGAGGCATCTATAAGAGGTGTTAGACAAATGCTTATAGATATTAAAAGCAATAAAACTATAACGCTTGCCTCTGATCAAGTTCCACAAAGAAAATTAGGCATCGAATCGTATTTTTTCGGGAAAAAATGCTATTCAACAACAATAGTTAGCTCACTTGCAAAAAAAATGAACAATCTTCCAATAATGGTGTATGTAACTAAACCAAATAAATCAATTTATTCAATAGTATTTGCCCAATCTTCACCTCAAATTAAATTAGATGACGGTCATATATATATGAATCAACTTTTCGAAGCAGAAATTTCCAAGAATCCGAAAGAATATTCATGGGAATATAAAAAGTTCAGAAGAATAGAAGAAAACAAAGATTTATATAATTTCTAGCGTTTCCAAAAAGCTGGAGTCAGCAGAACCAAAAGCGTAAAAATTTCTAATCTTCCAAGTATCATCGCTAAAGATAAAACAATTTTTGTAAAGCTTGAGAGCGATTCATAGTTTGATGAAACTTCGCCCAGTCCAGGTCCCAGGTTGTTAAGGGTTGCCCCAACAGCTGAAAAAGAGCTTTCAAAATCAAGTCCAGACATTAGCACTAGAACTAAAAGAATTATGAAGGTAATTACATACACAGCAAAAAATCCCCAGACTTTCTCAGAAATAGAGGCATCGACAACTTTTTTTCCTATTCTTGAAGTTACAACAACATTTGGATGAATGGTTTTAATTATTTCTTGTCTAGCCTGGTCTAAGATTATAAGAACTCTCCATGATTTGAGACCGCCACCAACAGATCCAGAGCAAGCACCAATAAAGGCTCCAACAAGAAGCAAGAAAGGTATATAGCCCGGCCAAAGCGAGTAATCGTCTATTGTAAAACCCGAGGTAGTAATTATTGAAATTGTTTGGAAAATAGATTTTCTTAACGTATCCCAATCGAGCATTGAAAATGTCGCAAAACATATAATTGTAAGCGTAAGAAATATTGCAATCACTGAAAGAAAAAATCTCAGCTCCTCACTGTATAAATATTTAAGAAATTTCCTCTCATATAGAGCAGCATAGTGCAGCGAAAATGATGTGGCAGACATCAACATAAAAATAATACAAACAACCTCTACAGCAAAACTATCAAAATAGCCTATGCTTGCGTCATGAGTCGAAAAGCCGCCAATCGCAACAGTTGATAATGCATGAGCGAAGGCATCAAAAAGTCCCATTCCTGAGATTAAATATGCTAGTAAACAGCTAATCGTCAAAAATAAATATATTTGCCAAAGAGCTTTTGCATTTTGTGTGATCCTAGGAGTTAATCTCTGCGAAGACTCAAAGCTAGGAACTTCCATCTTAAATAATTGACCACCACCAATACCTAGGGTTGGCATAATCGCGACCACAAGAATTATTAGCCCCATTCCCCCAACCCATTGAAGCATCTGTCTGTAGATCAAAAGTGATTTAGGCAAATTATCTAAGCCAACGAGAACCGTTGCGCCCGTCGTTGTTATTCCAGATGTTGACTCAAAAAATGCATTTACCGGCGATATTCCATAAGCAATAAAAGGTATAGCACCCACAATACCTAACACGAACCAAAACATAGCAGTAACAATGAAGCCATCTGATATTTTGAGAGCATCAATTGAGTTTTTGTTTGGGAGCCACATTAGCAAACCCAATAACATCACACCAATAAAGACCAATACGAAGCTAAAGTAATTTATTTCATTAAATATATAACCCACAAATGCCGGCACCAGAAAAACAGCACTAAATGAGCACAAAAGAATTCCAAATAATGAAAAAATAGGCCTAATATTCAAATTTATGACTCCTTGAAGAGTTTTTCAATTTGAGATTTGTCTGTCTTGCCGTTGATAAAAACTATTAAGTGATCGTCCCTCTCAATGGTAAGGTCATCAGAAGGAATAATGTTTTTTCCATTTCGATAGATTGAACCAAGAACTGAATTTTCAGGTAGAGGAAGTAGGACATATTTTGATCCAAATAAATCTTTAGTGTCATTATTGAAATGAATAACACCTTCCAAGGCCTCAACCCCTGAATTCATCTTTAATAAAACCTCTTGTGGCATATCTACTGATGTGAGATGTTGCATTACTAGAGAAACTGTCATTCTTTGTGGTGAAAGAGGAAGATCTACAAAACTTTTCGGCAGAATATTAATGTATGAATAATTGTTAAGGATTATGAGAGTTTTCTTTGCACCTAGTTTCTTTGCAAGGAAAGCTGACATAATATTTGTTTCATCATCATTTGTAAGCGCGCAAAATACATCTATATTTTCAATGTTTTCGCTCCGTAATAACTCTTCATCAGAGCCACTTCCCTTTAAAACTATTGCTTTGTTTAAATCTTTTGCAATTGATTCACATTTGGTATGGTCTTGCTCTAAAACTTTAACTTTATAATTTTTTTCTAGGGTCATTGCCAAGGAAAGGCCTATCCTGCCACCTCCTACAATCATTATTCTTGATGAAGTATCTCCTTGATCCCTGAGCTCATTAACGATTTTGTCTATATTCTCTTCAGAGGATAAAAAGTAAACTTCATCATTTTCTTTGATGACCGTGCTTCCATCAGGAACAACGGGCTTATTTTTTCTAAATATAGTTGGAACAAATGTATCTATTTCAGGCAAATCACTTTTTATTGATTTAAGTTCCCTATTCACAAGCTTTCCATCTTTTTTAGCTTTTACTGAAACCAGCTTCACCTTACCGTCTGCAAAAGATTCTATTTGTTCTGCACCCGGATGATTAATTAGGTCAACAATGTGCTGAGTAACTTCTAGCTCAGGGCTTATGGCAACATCAATATTATCTGCGCCAAGAGCATCCAAATTTTTAATATATGTATAGTCAGATAGCCTACAAATAGTCTTTGATACATTAAATAGTTTTTTTGCTAGCTGACACGCGACGATATTCACTTCATCATCATTAGTAACTGCAAGAACAACAGTCTCTATATTAGCGCCTGCTTTTTTAAGAACTTCAGGGCTTGATGCATGCCCTTGAACAATTGCAAGGTCATGATCCTCTTGTATACTTTTTAATCTTTCAATATCAACATCAACTATACAAACATCAAAAGTTTGCCTAGCTAAATTCTTAGCAATATTTCTACCTACTTTTCCAGCCCCTAATACAAGAATGTTCATATGCGTAACTTAAACCTGTTTTGCTTCAATGGGAAGTTATTCAAAATAATTAGAGTATGCATTATAAATATCACTCTTATTAATGATTTTCTTTCCTGGCATTTGTAAGTGAGTGATTACTATCTTTGAATCTATTGTTTTAATATATAAACCATCTTTAGTAACTTTAAATATTGAACCAGAATTTTCCATGTGAATATCATCATTAGGATCTGCAAGCTTTAGTCCATGTATTTTTATATCTACATTTTTATATCTAAAAAAAACTCCAGGCCAGCCTTTATATGCTCTAAATTTGAGAAGTATTTTTTCTGAATTATCTTTTTGTAAATCAATCAATCCAGACTCTTTTTTGATTTTATTGCAATATGATGCGTCATCTTCATTTTGGGCAATTGGTTTTATATTCTTGTTTTTTATTTCAGATAAAACACTAGTAATATTTTTAGCTGCGATGACCGATAGTTTTTCTTCAAGCTCTTCCTTATCCAATTCGTTAATATCAATTTTAAACTTTCTATAAATTGGGCCCTCATCCAATCCCTTTGTCATTTTCATTATTGATATTCCAGCCATTGTGTCACCTGTCAAAATTGTTGATTGTATTGGAGAAGCCCCTCTGTGTTTTGGTAAAACAGAATAGTGAACATTTATTGGCTCGTAAACAGGAGCGTTCAACATCCAATCAGGTAGAATCTTTCCATAGGCCGCAACAAGAAGAAAATCAAAATCAAAGCCAGTAATTAATTTTTTAATTTCATTCAAAGATCTTGGCTCCAATAAATCAATGCCATTTTCAGTGGCTTTAATTGCTACTTCTGTGGGTATAAGCTTGTTGCCTCTTTTTGCTCTTTTGGGTTCTTGTGAAATAACGTATGGAACTTCTACCTTACTATTGTCAATTAATGATTGAAGTATTGTCGAAGATGATTTTGGAGAACCTGCAAAAACAATTTTTAATTTATTTTCCATTGAATTCTTTTAAAAGTTGCTAAATATAATTAAATTCGTTGAAATTCTCTTAAATTCGCTTATTTAGCTTATTTCTTATTCTATCTCGCTTTAATGTTGATAAATAGTCGACCATAAGTTTGCCTTCTAAATGATCTATTTCATGTTGAATACATACAGTTAACAAGCCCTCTGGTTCATCTTCTAATCGATCGCCATCAAGATTCTGCCATTTTAGGATTATTTGATCAGGCCTAGTAATTTCCTCATTAATACCTGGTACAGAAAGACATCCTTCTGAGAAGGTATATAAACTTTTGTTGCTTTTTATTTCAAATTCTGGATTTATAAATACTCTGGGCTCATTTCTTTCTTCACTTATATCCATAACGATAACTCTTTTATGAACATTTACTTGAGTTGCAGCTAACCCAATACCATTTTCTGAATACATAGTTTCGAGCATATCATCTGTCAGCTTTTTTAAACTTTTGTCGAATTTTTCTACTGGATCAGCAACTGTCCTTAACCTAGGGTCAGGAAAAGTTAATATTTTCATTACAGACATGTGGATATTATAGGTTCTTTATTTATAATCTAAACTATATTTTTTTAAGGAATCATAATGTCTAATGAATCAGTCTCCGTAGGTATATTCATGGGATCTAAATCAGATCTTCCAATTGTTGAAGAATCTGCAAAAATCTTATCTAATTTTGGTGTTTCTTACGATCTTAATGTGCTTTCTGCTCATCGAACGCCTCATGAGGTTGTTAGAAAGCTTGAAGAACTCGAAAACAAAGGAGTTAAAATTTTTATTGCTGCTGCTGGTATGGCAGCTCACCTTGCTGGCGTAATAGCTGCACACACTCACAAGCCTGTTTTAGGAATACCCTTGGGTGGTGGTGATATGAACGGATTGGATTCTTTAATGTCAACCGTCCAAATGCCAAAAGGTATTCCCGTAGCAACCTTTGCTATTGGAAAATCTGGTGCCATAAATGCTGCGTTATGTGCGGTTCAGATTTTATCTCTTGCTGATTCAAACTTAAGCGATAAGTTTGATCAGTTTAGAAAAGATCAAACCGAAGAAGTTATTCAGATTAACTCTGAAATAAACTAATTTTGAAAGAAATTGTTGACGTCAAAGAGGGCGCTGACTGGCTTTTAAATAATCGCATATTAATTCATCCAACTGATGGCATTTGGGGTTTAGGTTGTATCGCTACAAAAGCTGCGATCACAAAGATTGATAAATTAAAGCAGAGAAAAAAAAATAAAAATTACATCATTCTATTTCACGACATTGATAATGCATTAGAGCATATTGAGTCCGACAAAATTGATAGAAAGTTCATTAGAGAAGTATGGCCGGGACACGTAACTTTAGTAGCAGAATCAGCCAGCAAATGCCTGGAAAGTTTTACAGATGAAAAAAATAATATTGCATGTAGAGTTAGCACTCACTATCATCTGAATGCACTGATTAAAGAACTCAATGCTCCTTTTATTTCTACATCAGCAAACATATCCGGTACAGAATATACAAACAATCTTAAGGATATATGCAATACTTTTAAATCAAATGAAGTTGCATTATTTAATCATCGGCTTGGGGGAATTTCTAAGCCATCAAAAATTATTATGCTTAAATCAAAAAAGGTAATAAGAGAGTAATTAAGTGAAGATAAATTCAGATTTAAACAAACAGATTGTTAGTCTTTTTCAAGACCATCAATCAAAAATATCATCTGATTTTGCAGCAATCAATAAAACAGTTGAAGAAAATATTTCTGAGTGGTCAAGACAAAATGGTGGTGGAGGAAAAACAATAATTCTTTCTGGAGATAAAATCGAAAAAGCTGCAATAAATTTTTCAATAATTCATGACAATATCATTCCAAGTTCCTCTCAAGCAAAAGCATTAGATTTAAAAAAAGGAGATGAATTTATTGCGTCTGGACTATCTGTAATTTCTCATCCATCAAATCCAAAAGCACCCACCAGTCATATGAATGGAAGAATATTTATTATTCATAATAAAAAAGAAATAAAAAAATGGTGGATTGGCGGCGGCTTTGATTTAACACCCTACGTTCCATATAAAACAGATGCTGAGTTATGGCATAAAGGCGCAAAAGATTTTTTAAATAAATTTAATAAAACTTATTATTCAAAATTTGCCAAAAATTGTGATGAATACTTCTATCTTCCTCACAGAGACGAACGGAGGGGTATAGGAGGGATCTTCTTTGATAACTTCAAACATAAAAACATAACAAGCTCACTAAGCTTATTAGCAAATATGTTTGAAACATATTTAACTAGTTATAAAAAAATAATAAATAGAAGATTAAATTCTAAATTTTCTACAGATGAAAAAGAATTCCAGTTATATAGACGAGGAAGATACGTAGAGTTTAATTTGCTTTTTGATAGGGGTACGAAGTTTGGTATTGAATCAGGGGGAAGAACAGACTCAATTCTGGCTTCACTACCTCAAAATGTTGCTTGGCCAGGCAAATTAACGAGCAAGCAAATTTCCATGAACAAAAAACTTAATGATTTTTTATCAAATGATTGGCATGCATAAAAATGGAATATAAGTTAGGAGTTGTTGGCTCTCCAATTGAGCACTCACTGTCTCCTGAGATTCATAATATTTTTGCGCAGGAACTAAATATTAAAATCAGCTATGAGAAATATCTTGTTAATGCCGGCGAGCTTAATAGCTTTTGTAATCAATTTTTTGACAATCCTAACGCATTAGGATTGAACGTAACTCTTCCATTAAAAAAAGAAGTGCTTGAGCTTGATGCGAACAAATCTAGTATTGTTAATAAAATCAATACAGCTAACACCATAAAGAAAAGTAATGAATCATTATATTTGCATTCCACTGACGGTCAGGGACTTGTAAATGACTTTAGTAACAAAGGTATATCAATCAAAGATAAAAAAATTTTAATACTTGGAGCAGGTGGCTCAGCTGCCAGCATAATTCCAGCTATTAGTGGTTTCAATCCAAGCAGCATCGAGATCGCAAACAGAAGCGAAGAAAATGCAAATAAATTAATTCGTCGGTTTGGGGAATCTGTTTCTCTTTATGAATACGAGCTTAGCCCTGACATAGTTATAAATTGTACTTCTGCTGGCCATGATTCAACAGTGCCTAAATTTTTTAACAACTTAAAAATTTCTAAAGACTGCATTCTATATGATTTGAGTTATGGTAATCCTCACAAACCAACAAGAAACTGGTTTAAAAAATTTTCACAATACATATATTCTGGTGAGGGTATGCTGGTGGAGCAAGCAGCTCTTTCTTTTGAGTTTTGGTTTGAAAAAAAACCAACTACAAAAAATATTATTAAAGAAATACTATGAATAAGCAGCAACTGAAGTTCATTGCAGGAGCCATTTGTCCAAAATGCAAAGCTCTTGATAGAATTGCAGTCACCTATGACGATGAAAAAATCATCTGTGTTAGTTGTGATTTTGAAGAGCTCAAACCTAAAAATCCTCAAAAAGAAAACAAAATTACAAAGCTTTAAAAGCTTAGGAATATTGCTGTAAAATTTTCCTTTAAACTCCCCTAGAACTAAGCTTTAAATGAAGCTATCATAGCGACCGTAAATCGTTAATTAATTGATATTTAACTGTAAATTCACATTATTTTTATTTATAATTGATTATACAAATAATTTATTTTATTCAGAACACGGCACAAGGGATCACAATGTTTAATATTCGTTCAACTTTTATCAGTTCGTTTACAATTTTTTTAGGTTTAATCCTTAGTCAGTCAGCTTTTGCAGAATGGAATGCCCTTAACATGACTGAGGGTGTAACCGACATTAGTAGAGAAGTTTTTGGTCTTCACATGTTCATCTTTTGGATCGTTGTTGCCATCGGTGTTCTTGTCTTTGGTGTCATGTTTTATTCAATGTATGCTCATACTAAGAAGAAAAATCCAGAGCCAGCTAGTTTTCATGAAAATACAAAATTAGAAATACTTTGGACCGTTATTCCTTTTGTAATATTAATTAGTATGGCAGTACCAGCAACCAATACATTACAGAAAATGTATGCTGACGAAGAAGGCGATATAAATATTCAAGTAGTCGGCTATCAATGGAAATGGGAGTACAAGTATTTAGAGGATGGTGTTAACTTTTTCTCCAACTTAACCACTGATCAAGACGAAATTTACAATCAAACACCAAAAGGCGAACACTATCTACTTGAAGTTGATGAGCCGGTTGTGATCCCCACTGGTAAAAGAATAAGATTTTTAATTACAGCTAATGACGTAATTCACTCTTGGTGGGTGCCAGATTTTGCAATCAAGCAGGATGCTATTCCGGGCTTCATTAATACCGCTTGGACAATTGTAGATGAGCCAGGTATATACAGAGGTCAATGCACGGAACTATGTGGAAAGAATCATGGCTTCATGCCAGTAGTGGTTAGAGCAGTTACCCCCGAAGATTATGATCTTTGGGTAGCAGAAAAAAAACAGGCAGCCTTTGAACTTGCCCAGCTCACTGAGAAAGATTGGACCATGGAAGAGTTAGTTGCAAAAGGAGAGGGTGTTTATCAAATGAACTGCGTTGCTTGTCATCAGGTGAATGGAGCAGGAATTCCTGGAATCTTTCCCGCACTCGCAGGCAGCGACATAGTTTTAAACAATAAACCTCGCAACGTAGAAATTTTGATGGAAGGAGTTCAGGGTGCTGCAATGCAATCTTTTGCGAATCAACTTTCTGAAGTTGATATGGCGGCTGTTATTACATATACAAGAAGAGCTTGGGGCAATGATGCAAAAGGAGACGGTGAAATTGTTGTTCCAAAAGAAATTGTCGAATATAAAGAAAACAAAATTAAGATATAGGAAGTAAATATGAGCGCAGTTATTGAATCTCATGATGATCACCATCACGGTCCTGCAAAAGGCTTAACCCGATGGTTATTCACCACAAATCATAAAGATATTGGTACTTTATACCTTTGGTTTAGCTTTACGATGTTCTTAATTGGCGGAGCAATGGCTCTGGTAATTAGAGCAGAGTTATTTCAGCCTGGTATGCAAATCGTAGAGCCAGAATTTTATAACCAGATGCTTACACTGCATGGCCTAATAATGGTCTTTGGAGCAGTGATGCCAGCTTTTGTAGGGCTAGCAAATTGGCTTGTTCCTATGATGGTTGGTGCCCCAGATATGGCACTACCTAGAATGAATAATTTGAGTTTTTGGATTTTGCCTTTTGCCTTTTTGATGATGCTTTCATCTTTATTTATGGAGGGAGGGGCACCTAATTTTGGTTGGACTTTCTATGCTCCATTATCCACAACATATGCACCACCCAGTGTTACTTTTTTCATTTTTTCTGTTCATATTCTCGGAGCCTCATCAATTATGGGAGCTATTAATGTGATTGTAACTATTATGAATATGAGAGCTCCAGGAATGACTTTAATGAAGATGCCATTATTTGTTTGGTCATGGCTGATAACAGCATATTTGTTGATAGCAGTTATGCCTGTCCTAGCAGGAGCAGTAACCATGATGCTGATGGATATCCACTTTGGAACTAGTTTCTTCAATGCTGCAGGTGGTGGAGACCCAGTCCTTTTTCAGCACATTTTCTGGTTCTTTGGTCACCCTGAGGTTTACATAATGATATTGCCGGCCTTCGGAATTGTTTCGCACATAATTTCTACTTTCTCTAGGAAAGAGCTTTTCGGTTACTCGTCAATGGTTTGGGCAATGGTTTCAATTGCTATTCTTTCTTTCGTTGTTTGGGCTCATCATATGTTCACTGTTGGAATGCCACTAGCAGCTGAACTATTTTTTATGTGGGCAACCATGCTAATCGCAGTTCCTACAGGAGTTAAGGTCTTTAATTGGGTTGCAACCATGTTTAGGGGCTCAATAACTTACGAAACACCAATGTTGTTTGCAATAGCATTCGTTGTTCTATTCACAATCGGCGGGTTTTCTGGGCTAATGCTTGCTATTACACCTGCTGATTTTCAATATCATGATACATATTTTGTTGTCGCTCATTTCCACTATGTACTCGTACCCGGAGCAATATTTTCAATTATGGCTGCAGTATATTACTGGCTTCCTAAATGGTGTGGAAACATGTATGACGAAAGACTAGGTCGCTTGCACTTTTGGCTTTCTTTTATTGGTGTAAACGTTACATTTTTCCCACAGCACTTTATTGGTTTAGCTGGAATGCCTAGAAGGATTCCTGATTACGCGCTTCAGTTTGCGGACTGGAATATGGTATCTACTGTTGGAGCTTTCTTGTTCGGTGCTTCTCAAATACTCTTCCTATTTATTGTTGTAAGAACAGTTATGGGCGGTAAGAAGGCTACTCCTGAAGTCTGGGAGGGAGCTCAAGGTTTAGAATGGACGGTTGATTCTCCTCCTCCATATCACACATTTTCAACACCACCAGAAGTTAAGTAATCATGAACGAGGGTGGCAAAAAGACGATCAAGATGCTTTCACTTGCAGTGCTGGGCATGTTTTTCTTTTCTTTTGCCTTGGTCCCTCTTTATGATGTCTTCTGCGAAGTTACTGGACTGAATGGAAAGATTGATTTATCTCCATCCAGAATTGTCGAAAGCGATATTTCAGAGGGTAGAGATATTACTGTTCAATTTGTTTCTCATAATAACGAACAGATGCCGTGGGATTTTGGTCCCTCTGATGAGGTTATAAACATAACAACTGGTAAATATTACACAGCCACCTACTATGTTAAGAATACAACCAGCAAAGCAATGGTGGCTCAAGCTATTCCAAGCGTTGCACCATCGAATGCAGCTGCACATTTAAAAAAATTGGAATGTTTTTGCTTTGAGCAACAAATTTTAAAGCCAGGTGAAGAAGCTCTGCTACCAGTCAGACTTATTTTTGATAATGAATTACCAGACAATATTAATAATATTGTTCTTTCATACACAATCTTCGATGTTACCGAAGATAATTTAGATGAATTAGCTAGTTACATGCATGAGCATGGTGAAGATCATCACTCAATGGGGAGTTAGAAATGAGCACTTACGAAAAATACTATGTACCAGAGCAGAGCAGGTTTCCAATTTATGCTGCGACTTCTTTATTTATTCTAGTTATGGGTGCTGCCAGCACCATCAATGCATTGGGACAGCCTGACAGCATGTCTAAGTACATACTTTATGCTGGGCTGGCATCTTTTGGTGCTACCTTATTCTTTTGGTTTCGAAAAGTTGTTCAAGAACATTTAGCAGGACTAGATAGTGCTCAGCTAAATCAATCATTTGTTTACGGAATGGCATGGTTCATTTTTTCAGAAGTGATGTTTTTCGCAGCATTTTTTGGTGCATTATTTTATGTAAGAACATTTTCAGTTCCATGGCTTGGTGGCGAGGGAGAAAAAGGGTTAGCAAATATGCTATGGGAAAATTTTCAGTCAACTTGGCCGCTTTTGACCACTCCAGATCTGGGTGCTGCTTACACAGTTCCTGAAAAAAGCATGAGTTTTCCAGGATGGGACAAAATACTAACCTGGCTTCCATTGTGGAACACAATCGTTCTTCTAAGCTCTAGCGTAACAGTTCATATGGCTCATATTAATTTAAAGGCTGCAAATAAAAATAAGTTTAATATTTGGCTGGGCGTTACCGTCTCACTTGCAATATTTTTTGTTTTTCTTCAAGCGCTTGAATATTACGAAGCATACGAACACTATGGCCTAACCTTAAATTCTGGAATTTATGGGTCAACTTTCTTCATGCTAACAGGATTCCACGGCTTTCATGTGATGATGGGCGGTTTGATGCTTTCAGTGATGCTGATTAGATCAGTTTTTTATAATCACTTTAAACCAGACCCTCATGAGCACTTTGGTTTTGAAGCAGCATCATGGTACTGGCATTTTGTTGATGTTGTTTGGGTGATGCTATTTATGTTTGTTTATATACTTTAAGAGCCCCACGGCACTGAGTTGCCAAGTTCTCCGGTATACAAGCCATAAGCTACTAATATAAGAAGCAAGGCAGCCAGTGATACTCTAACACCCAAGCTTATTACTGTTCCTTTGCTATTACCTCTGTCTTTGAACAGAAAGAACAGACCACTCGTTAAACTTAGAAGTATTAAAATAATTAAGATGAATATAGCAGGCTTCAACCACATTATTTGATTGTAACTTAAACCTATAATGAATTATTTAGAATTAATAAAAAAAAATTCAGCTTTATCAGTTTTTAGCTTCTTTTTTATAATACTATTCTTCTCCCTTGGAATTTGGCAGGTTTATAAAGGTAACCTTAAAGCACAAGAAGAAAAAGAATTTTATGCTTATAAACCGAGCATCCCATATTCTCAATCACTTCAGACGTGGTCCAATGTTTCTATTGAGGGAAGGTTTGATTCCTCAAGACAAATACTTTTTGACAATCAGCTTTTGGATGGTAAACCAGGATATAAAGTTTATACGCCATTTATTTTTTCGGATGATCGACTAATCATGGTAAATAGAGGGTGGTTATCAAAAGCGGATATGAGTCAATTATCCCCAATCCTTGATGTAACATCTAAATCAAAGACAATTACAGGAATAATCTATCGCCCGGAAAGAAATATTACCTTTGGAGATAATCTTATTACTGAAAGTTGGCCTAAAATTAGCCAGCTAAGAGACACAAATTTTTATAGCAAACAGTATTCAGAATCAGTCGAAGATTTCTTTTTACACCTAGATGCAAATCATCGGGAAGTATTAACTTTTCAAGAAATTGTCCCTTTTACCATTTCATCTACTAGGCATTTTGGGTACGCTTTTCAGTGGTTTGTCATGACAATAGTCCTTGCGGCAATGTATTTTTTTACAATAAATAGGAACGAAAATGAATAATCGGATTCTTTTAATTTTTCTATTAGTAACGCCACTAATTGTAATTATTGGATCAACACTAGCGTTTAACCTTGGGTACTCACCTGAGAATACAAAAAATAACGGAACTTTTTTTGATAGTTATTTTGAAGTTGACCCAAGGTCGTTAGTTGATGAGAGCGGATCTGAAATTGAATTTGAGGATGGTAAGTGGGTACTGGGTGTTTATTACAATAATGATCTTAATTTTGAGAATGCACTTTATTTAATGCGACAGTTAAATGTTGCTCTTAACAGAGATATATTCAAGCTTAAAAGAATTTTTGTTCAATCAAAGTCTTTTCAACCAAATGCAAAATTATTAGATGATTTTCCGCGTATAGAAATTTTTAATGATGTAAATGACGGGTTCATAAATCAAATTGAAAAAAATACTACAGATTATTTCTCAACCCCTCGAATTTTTGTAATAGATCCATACGGTCGGGCAGTAATGTTTTTTGATGCCTCAATGGATCCAAAGTTAATCCTAAAAGATTTAAAGGTGCTCATATGAATATAAAAAATGTATCTCTCTTCGGAATTCTATTTGCTTTCGTGGTTATAGCTCTGGGCGCTTGGACCAGATTAGTTGATGCTGGGCTGGGATGTCCTGACTGGCCAGGATGTTATGGCTTTGTTTTTTTTCCAACTACTGAGGCAGAAGTTGCTCTCGCTGAGCAAAGATATCCAGCATTTCCTTATGAGATAGATAAAGCTATTCCAGAGGTTGTTCATAGATATTTTGCAGCTGCACTTGGTTTGCTGGCAATTTTTATTGTGTACTTAACCCACAGAACCGAAGATAAACAAAACAAAAGAATTTCAATTTTTTTATTGATATTCATCTGCTGCCAAGGATTATTTGGCTATTTAACTGTAAGCCTTAAGCTGCTGCCCATCATAGTAACAACTCATCTATTTGGAGGTTTTATTACTCTTTCCACATTTTTTTATTTGTACATTAAAAATTCTAATTTTTTCAAAAACTTTCAAATTGGTCACTTAAAAAATCTAGCAATGCTTGCTTTTTTTGTTTTGGTCATTCAAATTTTTCTTGGGGCATGGACTTCAACAAATTATGCCTCATTGGCATGTCCAGATTTTCCAACTTGCCAAGGCAGTTTTATACCCGATATGGATTTTTCAGCTGGATTTAATCTTGCTCAAGAGGTTGGACCAAACTATCTTTATGGCCTTTTAGATAATGAAGCAAGGGTTGCGATTCACTATTCCCATCGCATAACAGCAATATTCCTAACAATTATTTTTCTAATATTAATTTCTAAGTTGTGGTTCTCTAGTGCCGCACCTCTCGCATCGACTTTAGGAATCGTTCTGCTTACTCAAATATCTCTTGGGATAATGAATGTGGTTTATGTATTACCACTTTATATTGCGATTGCTCATAATTTAGTCGCAGCACTGTTATTATTAACAACTCTCTATATAAATATGCTAGCTTGGAAAAAATGAGCATACTTAGAAGTTACTATCATCTATGTAAACCAAACGTTGTTTTTATGATGCTAATAACTTCATTAATCGGATCATTGTTGGCAACTAACGGATCTAACTTCAATCCATTATTAATTTTAATTTCACTCATAGGTATTGGTTTATGTGCAGCCTCTGCCGCTGCCATTAATCAAGTGGTTGATCAAAAAGTTGATGCTAATATGTCAAGAACAAGTGAAAGACCAATACCTCAAGGAGAAATTTCTTCCAGCAAAGCAATCTCATTTGCTATTGTCATCGGCTTAATTGGCTATGCCATTTTGTACAGATATGTAAATGCGCTGACAGCATATCTAACAATTGCTTCATTGATAGGCTATGCAATTATTTATACAGTTTTTTTAAAAAGAGCAACGCCTCAAAACATAGTGATCGGTGGCCTTGCCGGAGCTGCGCCTCCTCTTTTGGGTTGGAGTTCTATTACAGGGAGCATAGATCCTAACGCTCTTTTGCTGGTGTTGATTATTTTTGCGTGGACGCCACCACATTTTTGGGCTTTAGCTATTCATAGAAAAGATGAATATGCCAAAGAGAATATCCCAATGCTTCCAGTTACACATGGCATTTCGTTTACAAAATTACAAATTATTCTTTATACGATCATCATGCTGTTGGTGAGTCTATTTCCCTATTTTGTAATGATGTCCGGAGCATTTTATTTAGTTTCAGCTCTTGTGCTTGGATTAATTTTTTTATGGTATGCATTTAGTTTGTATGTTGATGATTCAAATAGTCTTGCCATGCCAACATTTCAATATTCAATTTATTATATTTTTCTTATTTTTTTAGCATTATTAATTGATCATTTCATGTTATGAACAGAAATATTTCGATCTCAATCATTTTAATAATTTTATTTATGGCTACTGTCCTGACTTTATTTGTAAATAAACTAACAACACCACGCGAACTTTCCAGGAGCGAACTTTTGGTGAACGGTTATTATTCACTTAGTCAGCCTAAGGAGATTTCTAATTTTGAATTCATCTCTTCAAATAATACCAAGATTACTAAGGACTTTTTAAAGGATAAATGGACGCTAGTTTATTTTGGTTTTACTAATTGCCCAGACGAATGCCCTGTTTCTATGTCCATGATTAGGGAACTTTTTTTGACATTATCTGAAAAAGGTATGGATTTAAGCGATAAGCAGGTACTTTTAATTTCTATTGATCCAGAAAACGATACACCCAGTGAAATCGATATGTATGCAAAAGGATTTAATAAAAATTTTTACGGAGCAGTAGCAGTTCGTCCAATGTTGGTTAATCTAGCAACACAACTAGACGTCATGGTCACATCACCCAAACAGAAAAATCATTCTGGCCATGCAAATCATTTAGATAATCATATGAATAATATTATTTTGATCGGACCCGATCAAAAATACTTAGGCTATTTTAGACCGCCTTTTATTAAAGAGAATTTACTTCTAACTTATCAATCAGTAGCTTATTAATCAGGATTCCTCTAAGAGAAAATTTTTAAGTTTTCCTAGGGTTTCGTCGTCAATTTCAAGCCCTTCAGCAATAAAGTTTTCTATTGAACCGTAATCTTCAACAATTCTATCCATGGCAGCAATAATGAATCTTTCTTCAACGCCCATTATTGGCCTTAATTGGTCTACATCTGCTTGATTAAGGGAGTAAAGTTTAATCTTCTTTAAGTAATCATCAACGAATTCTTTGGTGTATTCATTTGTTTTCATGTAATCATTTATTACTGTTTCCATTGGGACGCCAACAGCTAGCAGCGTTATGGCTGCTGCAAATCCAGCTCGATCTTTTCCGGCTGTACAATGGAAAAGAGAGGGTTTTTGTTCGTTTGCAAGGGTTTCAAGGAAGTCTTTGTAGACACCTTTGTATTTTGATACAAATTCTGCATTTGCTTCAACAAGCAATTCGCCCAAATCACCCTGATCTTGGCCTCTCATCATAGCTTCAACTTTAGGTCGAATGGCACCGTCTGCCTCAATCGGTAATTGGATGTATCGCATACCATCGGGGATTAGGTCTGGATCTTCAGATTTTTCATTACTTGACCTGAAGTCGATAACATTTTTAATGCCCAGCGATGATAAGTATTCCTGATCATCTGTTGAGAGGTCAGATAATTTATCAGACCGATATAAGACTCCCCATTTAACTTTTTTTCCATCTGTTGTTTCATACCCACCAAGCTCTCTGGTATTGTGAGTTCCATCTAGAAAAATCTTTCGATATTCTTCTGTTTGAAAGTCAGGATTATCTTTATGTATTACTTTCATTTTTTCATCAGACTCATTCGTGCATGAAATGCATAAGAACAAAAAACCAATCAGTGTTAATTTATGCGATTTCAACAATTACTTTTCCAGTTGCCTTCCTTTCAGCTAGGTGCGCAATTGCTTTTGCTGAATCTTCAAGCTTAAATTTATCTTTTATACGAGGATTAATTTTGCCTGCTTCTAAAAGCTCAAAAAGTTCTTCAAAGTTTTCTTGATTTTCTTTAGGAAACATTGCAGTCCATGCACCCCAAAAAACACCTACAATTTGACAACTTTTTAACAATGCAAGATTAAGGGGTGGCTTTGGTATTTCTCCAGCTGCAAAACCAATTACTAAATATCTCCCTTCCCAAGCTGTTGCACGAATAGCAGGCTCACTAAAGGATCCCCCGACAGGATCGTAAACCACATTAGCACCCATGCCCCCAGTAAGTTCTTTAATTTTATTTGAGAACTCTTTTTGTTCGTCTCTATTCATGTTGCCCGATTTATAAACAAACCCTTCATCTGCTCCATGCTCAAGACAAATATCTACCTTTTCCTGTGTTGAAGCTGCAGCAATAACCTTTGCACCCATAGACTTGCCTAGCTCAACAGCAGCCAAACCAACCCCACCTGCTGCTCCAAGAACCAATAATGTTTCTCCTGCCTGAAGGTCGGCTCTTTGTTTAAGTGCATATAGTGAAGTTCCATAAGTCATGGCAAGTCCTGCAGCGACCTGAAGGTCCATTTCTTTTGGGATCTTCTGCACTCTAGATTGATCTGCAACTAGTTTTTCTGCAAAACATCCATTTCCTGTCATCACAAAAACGTGATCACCCTCATCAAAGTCAGTGACGCCTGATCCAACTTTCTCCACAACACCTGCTGCTTCGGCACCTGGAATGAAAGGCATGGGCGGCTGGAATTGGTACAGGCCTTGAACCATTAATACATCAGGGAAATTAACACTAGCCGCTTTTAGGTTTATTAAAATTTCATTATCGCCCGGGATTGGGTCATCAACTTCGATATATTGAAGTGTTTCTGACCATTTTTCCTGACCAGCTAATTCAATGCAATTAAGCGCCCTCATACTATCCCCTTAGACTTTGGTTAAAATTGTTAAGATATTCGATTATATCAATTTTATCTTTTTCTTCGAGTTTCGTTTGCTCATCAATTGATTGATTTGAAGCCTTTTCAAAGTTATCTAATTGAGATCTATCATTATATTTTTTGTTTTCATGATGATGTTTTGATAATTCCAAAATCAACTCACAATGAGTTTTTTGATTATCAAAAATATCTGACATTATCTTTTTAGATATGGGGCTGACAGTTGGAATAAATTCTTCCGTTAATTTTTTTAGAGATTGATCATGTAAAGCCATCTCATTGCCTATTTCTAAAATTTCTTCAAGTAAATTCTTTGCTGCTTCATTTAATGATACTTCCTTACCTTCAACAAAAATTGTTGTTTGTTTGTCTCTGCCTCTATATATAACAGCTCTGTTGTTTTCTTTTATAACCTTACTCTCATTGTTTTCAAGCATAGGTGACTCATTAATCAGACAATGCAGCAAGAAAAGATCCAAAAATTGTATTTGTTCTTTGCTAATACCAACAGGTTCATAAGGATTAATATCTAATCCTCTAAATTCAACATACTCGACACCCTTTGACATTAGAATATTTGCTGGTCTCTCTCCAGCAAGAACCTTTCTTTTTGGCCTAACTACATCATAAAGCTCATTCTCAATTTGCAGGATTCCATTACTAATTTGTAACGGATAATTTTGCTTATCAAAGAGTCCTATTTTTTCAAACTTCTTTGATGGGTTTTTAATTCCATCAACTAAACCTGACACAAAGGTATCCAAATCATCATATGAAATTTTCAGATTATCCTGTTCAAGACTCTGATAGCCGATGTCGCTCATTCTCAGGCTGGTAGATGTTTCCGCATAAAGATCTGTTTTTCTTTCTATTAACTCATGCTCTCTTTTTTGGAGAAATGATTGATGGCATATCGGGCTGGCTCCAAATAAATATGCAATAAGCCAATAATTCCTTTTAACATTTCGAATTAGGCCAAAATAAGCTTTATCTATTTCTGCTTGATTAGATTCATTTTGATTCAAAAAATCTTGCCAGCTCTTTTTTGAGAGAGAAAAATTGTAATGAATTCCAGAAACACATTGCATTGCAGAGCCATAGCGTTCACGTAAGCCTCTCCGATATATGTTTTTTAACCTTCCTGTATTACTAACACCATACTTAGCAATTTGTATTTGTTCTTCATCACCTAATTCACAAGGCATAGAGGCATTCCAGAGAATCTCATCATTAAGATTTTCTTTTACAAAAAAATCCAGATTTTCAAGAAAACTATGCAATCCTTCAACTGTATCAAAAGTTGGCGTAACCATTTCTATCAGCGCCTCAGCAAAGTCAGTTGTTATAAAGGGGTTTGTTAATGCAGATCCTAGAGATTTAGGATGCGGAGTTTTAGAAATAACTCCATTGAGATTTGAACGTAAAGCCTCACGCTCTATCCCTCTTGAAATTGAAATATTTTTAAAGAATTTTCTATTACTCAGGGCAACAAGTGCTTTTTCAAAGTTAGCACTAGTCATTTGTCCTAACCCTACATGCTAGGCCCGGCCTTGGAGATTTCTGGTCTAACGTTGAATTTTTTAAAATTTTCTTCAAATTGAGCTATAAGTTTTTTTGCAGCTTCATCATAATCATCAGCATTATCCCATGTTTGTCTAGGGTTGAGTATGTTCTTATCAATCCCTTCAATATGATTTGGTATTTCTAAATTTAAACCATCTAGCATTGTTTTTTCTGACGTTTTTAGTTCTCCAGCTTGAATAGCATTAACAATTCTTCTTGTAGTGGGGATACTAAATCTTTTACCAACACCATGTGGGCCTCCAGTCCAGCCAGTATTAACCAGATAAACTTGAGAATTAAAAGATTCTATTCTTTTAATTAATAGATCAGCATAGACACCAGCAGGCCTAGGGAAAAAAGGTGCACCAAAGCAAGTTGAAAATGTTGATTCAATTGCAGACGTAGAACCAACTTCTGTAGAACCTACTTTTGCTGTATAGCCACTCAAAAAATGGTATGCAGCTGCTTCCTTGCTAAGGATTGAAACCGGGGGTAGAACACCAGTTAAATCACAAGTCAGAAAAATTACAACTTCAGGTTCAGGACCATTGTTTGTGGGGACTGCTTTTTCAACATGAGATCTTGGATAACAACAACGTGAATTTTGAGTAAGAGATGTATCAGTATAATCAGGTACAAGTTGATCATCTAAAATTACATTTTCAATGATGCTGCCTTTTTTAATTGCTTTCCAAATAACAGGCTCATTCTCCTCAGAAAGATCTATGCATTTTGCATAACAGCCACCTTCAAAGTTAAATACAGAACCCTCAGACCATCCATGCTCATCGTCGCCAATAAGGTGACATGAAGGATCAGCTGATAGAGTTGTTTTTCCAGTCCCAGACAAGCCAAAAAATAAAGCAACTTTTCCATTAGCATCCACATTTGCTGAGCAATGCATAGGTAGAACATCTTTTTCTGGAAGGAGAAAATTTTGAACAGAAAACATTGCTTTTTTCATTTCTCCTGCATACTTCATTCCAGCAATGATGACCTTTCTTTTTGCAAAATTAATTATCACACTTGCTTCTGAATTAGTTCCATCGACTGCAGGGTCGCACTCAAAATTTGGAGCGCTTAAAATTTGCCAACACTGTTTTTCCTTTGGATTAAATTCATCTGGACAGACAAAAATTAATTGCGAGAACATGTTATGCCATGCTGTTTCAGTTGTAATATTAATTGGGATATAGTGCTCGTCATGCGAGCCCACATGCACATTAGATTTGTATCTATCTTTTTCTGCTAAATAAGAGTGAACTTTATCCCAAAGTAAATTAAATGCATCTGCTTCAAAGGGCTTGTTGATCTCACCCCAATCAATGAGATCTTCTGTGCTAGGTTCTTTAACAATAAATCTGTCATTAGGACTTCTGCCAGTTCTTTTACCTGTTTCAACGGACAGGGCTCCATTTGATGCAACGACACCTTCACCATTTTCAATGGCCTTATCAAGAAGCTCCTGTGCAGATAAACTGAATTCTTTGGTCAAAGATGACTGATCATTACTCATATTTAAATATTATAGGTTGATAAATGTTCGTGTCTATTAATGTGTAGTGTGATTAAATTTTAAAAGGATATTTTGGTCAAGAAATTTTGAAAACCTTATACAAAAGGTATTTCAGACACAATAAGATGTAGTTTTGCTACATTATCTTTGCTTCAAGGCACTGATTGTTTTTAAAAAGATCATCCCTAAAAACGCAATAAGCGCCCACTCAGCAAAGTTAAAAATAAATCTCCACCCATCTTCGGCGCATGAGGGCCCGCCCTGATAAGCCAATATTAAAGCATTAAATAAACCCTGATATTCAACCATGGTACTAAATGGCATTCCACAGCTCCCAATAGACATTAGTTCATCTATTGGTAAATTCTGGACAAAAATTTGTCTTGAAGAAAATGCTATTCCAAAAATTAAAAATGCATACAACCCAATAATTAAGAGTGTGCACAAGTACTTATTTTTAGAAAACGATGACGCTAATGCAAATAATCCAGCAAAAGCAAAACACCATCTTTGCACAATACACATAGGGCAAGGATAAATGCCTAAAGCGTCAAATATGAAAGCCCCAATCAATAGGCTCAAGCATATAAAAAATATGACCAAATTATGATGTTTAATTAAATAGTCCACAGAACAATCATTAAGATAGCTAAATTATATATCTGTTGGAAGAAAATTTATGCAGATGAGATAATAAAATATGGCATCCAAAAAAAAAGTTTTTTTAATTGATGGTTCCTCTTATTTATATAGAGCTTTTCATGCAATGCCACCCCTAACAACTTCTAAAGGACTTCCTACAGGAGCCATAAAAGGAGTTGTTAATATGTTGAGAAATTTAAAGAAAGAACATCCAGAATCAAAAATAATTACTGTATTTGATGCAAAGGGAAAAAATTTCCGGCATGAAATTTTAAATAGTTATAAGGCAAATCGGCCGCCTATGCCAAAAGAGCTTGTTGAACAACTTGAGCCATTAAAATCTATTTGTAATTTCATGGCGGCACCAGTAATTGAGGTTAAAGGAGTTGAAGCAGATGATGTAATAGCAACTCTTGCAGAGGAGCTTAAGTCAAAATACGAAATTATTATTTCTAGTCTTGATAAAGATCTGATGCAGCTTGTCGAAGACGGAAGTGTATCGATGATGAACACAATGACCAGTGAAGAATTCGATGAAAAAGGGGTAGAAAAGAAATTCAATGTGAAGCCAAATCAAATTGTTGAGTACCTGGCTTTAGTTGGAGATTCATCTGATAACATTCCAGGTGTTCCAAAGGTAGGGCCAAAAACCGCATCTAAATGGCTGAATGAATATCAAGATATTTCAACAATAATTGATAATGCTGAATCACTTAAAGGTGCTGTTGGAGAATCCTTTAGAAATTCCATAGACGATTTGGCAAGGAATGTTGAGTTGGTATCACTTAAAAAGGATGTTGATCTTGAAATTAGTATTGATAAATTAATTGCAGTTGAAGAAAACAGTAAGGAGCTAGAAGCATTATTCATCGAGCTTGAATTTAATGCCTGGATCTCAACCCCACAAAATAAAACAAAACCTAAGACAATAAAAAGTAATTATGTTTGCGTACTAGACAAAGATGCTCTTTTAAAGGTTTGTAAAGAAATTAACAAATCTAATGTTTTTGCTATAGACACCGAGACTGATTCACTGGATACAAAAACTACGAAATTGCTTGGGATCTCCCTAAGCACTAAATCAGGCGAAGGTTGTTACATTCCTTTTGGCCATGATTATGATGGAGCGCCTGACCAAATTTCATTGTCGGATGCAGAAGACATTCTTGGACCCGTAATTGTTGCTAATGAAAAAAAGTTAGTTGGTCAAAATCTAAAATTTGATTTACCGGTGTTAAGAAGACATGGCTTTGCCGTCACCGATTTTCTTGCCGATACCATGCTTTTATCTTATGTATTTAATAGTACTGGATCACGACATGGGCTAGATTATTTAGCAAAAAATTATTTGGATTATGAGCCAACAAAATTTGATCAAGTAGTTGGTACAGGGAAAAAAAGAATTAGTTTTTCTCAAGTGGATCTAGATATTGCAACAGATTATGCTGCAGAGGATGCTGATATCACCTTAAGACTTTTCAAATATTTTTCTGACCAATTAGCCAAGGAAAAATCATTAAATACTTTGTTAGAAACCATTGAGAAACCTGCTCTCAATGCACTTCTTAAAATCGAAACCAATGGTGTAAAAATAGATCAAAATTTTCTTGAAAGCTATTCCAAAGAGCTTTCATTACGAATTGATACGCTTCAAAAACAAGCATATAAAATTGCTGGAGAGGAGTTTAATTTAGATTCACCCAAGCAGTTACTTGAAATTCTTTTCAATAAACTTGGACTACCAATTCTTAAAAAAACTCCAAAAGGACAGCCTTCCACCAACGAGGAAACGCTTATTCGACTATCTGAAGAATATGAACTTCCAAAAGTTATTTTGGAGTATAGAGGCCTAGCAAAACTTAAATCAACTTACACTGACAGTCTTGTGAAAATGATTCACAATCAAACAAAAAGAGTTCATACCTCTTATCAACAGGCTGTGACCTCAACAGGAAGACTTTCTTCAACTGAACCAAACCTTCAAAACATTCCCATTAAGACAGAAGAGGGTAGAAAGATCAGGCAGGCTTTCATTGCAGAACCAGGCAATATAATAATTTCTGCTGATTACTCACAAATTGAACTAAGGATCATGGCGCATCTTTCTGAAGATACAAATTTAACTAGAGCCTTCAAAGAAGGGCTCGATGTTCATGCCTCCACTGCCTCTGAGATATTTTCAATTCCAATTGATGAGGTAACCTCTGATTATCGACGCAAAGCTAAAGCAATTAATTTTGGCTTAATGTATGGCATGTCAGCATTTGGTCTTACGCGTCAGCTCGGAATTTCAAGACAAGATGCTCAACAATACCTTGATTCTTATTTTGATAAATATCAGGGAGTGAATGCATACATGGAGTCAATTAGAGGTAAAGCCAAGGCAAAAGGTTATGTTGAAACTGTGATGGGTAGAAGAGTTCATGTGCCTGAAATAAATTCAGGGAATGGCCTTAGAAGACAAGCCGCAGAAAGAGCAGCGATTAATGGACCATTACAGGGCTCTGCTGCAGATATCATTAAAAAGGCTATGATAGATGTGTATCACTGGATAGAGGACTCAGAGTCCAGTAATGAAATAAAAATGATTATGCAAGTTCATGATGAATTAGTTTTTGAGGTTAAAAAATCAAAAGCCAAAGAGCATCAAGATCAAATTGTTTCCCTCATGGAAAATACATTTAACCTTTCGGTGCCACTAATTGTTGAAGCAGAAGCTGGAAACAATTGGAATGAGGCACATTAATCTAATTTCAAACAAGACCACTCCAAATAACAGGATTTGTTATTTTTCTTTCCTCGGGCAATAAAATTTTTATGCCAAACTCGTCTCTGATATCACAGATTCTCATCTTTAGATATTCCTCATAGGATTTGAATGGCCATTTTTTTTTCATTCTTCGAGCGCGCTTCCAAATAAGAATCTTCGTTGGAATCAAAGAAATTACCATTCCTATAAGTCTGATATAACCAACTTCACGACCAAGGTATTTATTAAGCTCCTTTAATTCTGGCAACTTTCCATAGGCAAGCAAATCTTTTAATTTCCAACTGGCCCCAGAAAACAGCCATGAATCCAGAAGAGATTCTTGTTCAAGAGAGGTATCTAAACCAAATATGACATGAGTTACATCATGATCTCTTATGACGTATGAGCCAGGGGCATCTTTAAGCTGTTTTTTATTATTCATTTGTAAGTAGGATCTGTATTCAATTAACCCATCTTCAAGTGATAATGTGCAGGCTTGTTGTTGAAAACTTAGGTCACTCATCTTTCAGAGAATAGCTTATCAGACGCGTCCTTAGCTCTTTAATTCCTTGATCCTTTAAAGTTGAAATAGTGAGGACTTCTTTCACCCCAGTTTTCTTTTGAACTTCTTGCTTAACCTTAAAAATTTGATTATTTGAGACCTTATCAGATTTTGTTAATACTGGGAGAAATTCAACATCAAAATCCCTACAAAGACCAATCATATCGATGTCGATTTCCTTTAAAGGGTGTCTGATATCCATAAAGACAACCACTGCTTTCAAGCAGTATCTTTTTTGGAAATATTCACCAAGCATTGGCCCCCAATCTTTCTTTTTTGACTTATCTGATTTAGCAAAACCATAACCGGGCAAATCTAGTAGCCTAAGATCTTTGTTAACACGAAAAAAGTTTATTTCTGTAGTACGACCAGGCGTCTTGCTTGTTCTTGCAAGTTTACGATTCTCAGCCAGAGCATTTAAAGCACTTGATTTTCCTGCATTTGATCTGCCTGACAATAGCACCTCAACACAATCTTCATTGGGCATGGATTTATAGTTCAGAACACCAAATTCAAAGGCTGTGTTTTTAAAGGGATTTTTCATATTTATCTTTTATGCAGGCGCCTCTGCGCATATAATAGGCTCTCTTTATTAAATATCAAAAATGCAAAAAGTACTTTTAGCTATCAGTTTAGTTTTCATTGGTGTTAATTCCTATGCTGCAGAATTAAATATTCCCAACGTACTTAAAACTGGAGACGCTTCAAACGGCTCTTCATTGGTAGCAACTTGCGCAGCTTGTCATGGTATTGATGGCAATAGTATTAATACAGATTGGCCGAGTCTGGCAGGTCAAAATCAGAAATATTTGTACGATCAGTTGGGTTATTTTGTAAGTGGCGAGAGAGAAAATGCACTTATGACAGCTGTTATTCCTTATCTAAAAACTTTAAGCTCTGATGAATTGCTTGACATTGCTGCGTATTATGCAGAAAGCTCTGCGTCCGTTGGCCAGGCTGATTCTGATGCTGATTTGCTTGCGTTAGGTGAGTCATTGTACAGAGCCGGAGATTTAAATCGAGGTATACCAGCATGCACAGCTTGCCATTCTTTATATGGTGAAGGAAATGTTCAGGCTGGCTTTCCAAAAATTTCAGGACAGCAAAAAGGATATTTAATTAGCACATTAAAAGAATACCGATCACAAGTTAGAAATGCAGGAAACTATGCTCTCGTAATGCAAGCTGCATCAGCTAACTTAAAAGATGATGACATTGAAGCTCTTGCCAATTACATGCATGGGCTTTACAGAAAATAGCATGAAGAATTTATTTATACTTCCAATTTCAATCCTTGCTTTAATTTATTCAGTAAATGTATTTCCACAGTATCAAGCTGGCAGAGACTTTCAAAAAATTCCTAATCCTCTGCCGATTAAAAAAGATGGCAAAGTAGAGGTTATTGAGGTTTTTTGGTACGGTTGTCCAGCATGTTTTTCATTTGAACCATTTGTAAACAAATGGAAAAAAAACCTTGATCAGGATGTTAAATTTACTAAAGTTCCTATAGGTTGGAATCAGCTTCATGCAAAGCTTTACTACACAATCGAGGCTCTTAAGCTTGGAGATACTGCCCATAGTGCAGTATTTACGGCAATCCATAAAGAAGGAAATAGACTATCGAGTGAAAAATCAATACTAGCCTTCTTATCTAAAATAGGAGTTCAAGAGGATGAAGCTTTTAAGCAAATGAATTCTTTTTCAGTAAACCAAAAGGTTAAGCGATCAATAGAATTGTCTCGAAGATTAAAAGTTCCTGCTGTTCCAATCATGTATGTAGATGGCAAATATCTAGTTCAGGTAAAGAGATCAACAGGTGAAATGTTTAAAACTGTTGATTATTTAATTAATATTGAAAAACCAAACTCATAATATGAAAAAAATACTTCCATTTCTTACTGTTGTTTGTGCTGTTATCTTTATGTTTAATGGCAAAAAATATGATGAGCTTGTTTCATCAAGGCTTTCATCAGATGTTGCAATTTGTTTGCAAGGCGAATCTTGTGGTCAGGCAGTTCTTGCTGCTGCATCTTCATCTGCAGCTGGAGGGTCACGCTCAGCAGAACAAATTTATACAAGCGGATGCGCCGCTTGTCATGATGCCGGTGTTGCAGGGGCACCGATGCTTGCCGTGCGAAGTCAATGGGAGCAAAGGCTAGTAAAAGGAACTGACATGCTAATTAACAATGCTTGGTCAGGTATTGGTGGAATGCCTGCAAAAGGGCTTTGTAATGATTGTACAAAAGAAGAAATCGGCCTAGCAGTAGAATATATGCTGGATACTCTTTAAATTATTTTTGTGATCTCGATTCAAGTTTCTCAAGACGCTTTTCTAGGCTTTCTAGAATCTTAAGTACACCTTCATATTTTTCTTTACTTACATAACCTTGCTTTTCAAGGAACGGTTCTAATTTAGATTTAATTAGTTTTTCTACATCATCCGATGGATTATTGGAACCAAGTTCTTCAATTTTTTCTTGAATAACACCGACCAAGGCTCGTAAAGACTCTTTAGAATTCATAATTTTGCTCAATATATTCAAGTGCGTTTTCCCAAGAACTAATCTGAGGAGGCTCCTCTAGATCTAAGTCCCATTCATTAGATTTATTATTAAACCATAAAGGATTTAGACCAGCCCTTATGCAGCCACTTATGTCAGCAATTTTATCGTCCCCAACATGAAGGATTTCCTCAGGAAGCACATTAAAGAATTCGACAGCTTTTTTGAAGTGTTTCGATGAGGGCTTATTTGATTTAACATCTAGTGAGGTAAAGTGGCATTTGAAAAATTTATCAATACCAATTTTTTTTACGTCAGCATTTCCATTAGTAAGAATTCCAAGAGGCAACTTTGTAGAGGCGGTATTTAAAAAATCTTTTACATGTGGATATAGAGTTACCTGCTGCCTCAAATCAAAAAATATTTCAAAAGCTGATTCAACAAAATCATCGAGCTGTTTTTCATTGCTGAATGCATGCCTAACGTGATGCTTAATACTCTCTCTTCTTAGTGCGCCCAAATCATATGCCAAACGCTCATTTTTTTTAATAAGTTCTTCTCGAAGAAGCATAAAGGATTCATAGTCTCCCCAAGCAATCTCTTCATCTAAACTGCTCTCTATCCACTCTCGTGTTTTTAGTTCCGCATTTATGATTACAGGACCTATATCCCAAAATGTATCATCAAGATCAAAAGTAATAGCTTTAATTTTAGCTCTCATGAATCAAGAAAAGCTTTTGGGTGTGATTTTTCATAAATTCTAATCAGGTGCTGATAATCTAATTTTGTATATATTTGGGTAGTTGACAAAGAACTATGTCCTAATAGTTCTTGAATACTTCTTAAGTCACCGCTTGATTCTAAAAGATGGGTTGCAAAGCTATGCCGCAGCATATGAGGATGAATAGGAGGAAGACCCTGAGCAATTGCTATTTTTTTAATCCTTTCTTGGATTGACCTAACAGACAATCTTTCTCCACGAAGATTAATAAATAATGCTTTTGTATCAGGATCAATTTTATTCCGATGCTTCAACCATACATCAACTGACTTTACAGCAAAACTTCCAACTGGAATTAATCTGGTTTTAGAGCCCTTACCTAATACCCTCAAGAATGATTTATTATCTTCAAAGTCATCAATATTGATATTGCTTGCTTCAGAAACACGCAAACCACAAGAGTAAGTAAGCTCAAGAATTGCAAGATCTCTAAAATCTTGAGGTTTCTTTGCTGGAAATGAGAGCAAGTTATTTACTTGATCAGGGCTAAGGATTTCAGGAAGATTCTTTGGTGCTTTGGGTGCTACCACATCATCAAATGGAGATGAATCTACTAAGCTATTCTGTTTCAAGAAATTAAAGAATCCCTTTCCCGAAGACACATGACGTTGAATGCTTTTAGCACTCAAATTATCTGCGAATAACTGACCTAACCATTCAGAGCAAATATCAGAAGTAATTTGCTTATATGTACTGCAATCTTTTTTTGCTATGTAATCAGAAAATTTTTTAAGGTCTCTTAAATATGCTCTTTGAGAATTTTCTGATAATCCTTTTATATCTTTCAAATAATTTGTGTATCTAAGAGCATCTTCAAAAACAAAAAAGATTTCCTTATCAGACATTATGATTAAGACGCTTTAATGAAACTGCAAGCACATCTCTAAGAAACTCAACAAAAGTAACGTCTGCTTCGCCTAGATACTTGATGGGATCCTCAGAACCAAACTTAATTAATCCAAATTTTTCTTCACCATAATTAAAGCTTGCAACCACAGCTGATTTTATTTTTTCACTATTAAAGAATGTTTTGAGATTTTTTATATTGAAGGTCCCTGTGAAAACCTCTGATTTAAGGAGATTCAACTTTGTTGCATCTCCCAAATTAATTAGTGATTTTTGGTCAAGAAATTCTAGTGAACATGCCTCTATTTGGAAATCCTTTTTTAAAGACGATTCAAAAACTTTTTTTGTCATTTCATGACTGTCAGCGTCTAAAATCTGAAGAACAAGCGATCTAATTTTTGAGAATAGAATTTCGTTTTCCTTACCAGTTTCTAAAAAATTTGATAAAAGCCCTGTAAGTTTATTTTGCTCATCTCTTAAGCGAGCAACTTGGCGCTGAAGTAATGAAGATACACCACCTTTTTCTTCTTCAAAATCCATTTCAGCAAGGATGGCAGGATGATTAACAAAAAAATCCCTGTTTTCAAGCAGGAATAACTCTACATCTTTTTCTTTTAACTTTCCCATCTTCCTTCGAATAGCTTAACTGCTGGCCCTATTAGTTTCATGTTAGCAGCCTTAATGGTTGTAATCTTACCACCTCTAAACTTCAGAGTTGTTTTGGCATCATCTTTGCCATATGCAAAACCAATACTTGCTGCTGCAGAACCACAAGCCAACGTTTCACCAGCACCATGTTCGCTTGTACGAACATTTATAGCATTTTTTGTTATCTTTATTATGGAAATATTAAAGTCACTTAAAAACTTATTTTTACGCAATACCACATCAGTATTCGCTAGGTCATGAGTATCGAGATTAGTTTTTCTTAAGATTAGGTGTTTATTACCAACATCAACAGCTTGAGAGCTTTTAAAGCCTTTTTTTTCTAAAAACTTCAGAACTGATTCAGGCAAAGTAATTTTTTTTGGTAAATCGAAGGAAAGTTCGATCATAGAATTCTTGAGAAGTTTTGCTTCTATGCTCTTTGTTTTAGTCCCAAGCTTTAAAATTTTTTTAGGTGCCAATTTATTTTCCCAAATAAAATAAGCTACACATCTTAGTCCGTTCATGCACATGCCAGCCTGTGATCCATCTGCATTAAAGAACTTTATAAGAAAATCATCTTGTTTTTTTTTCGGGGGATAAATAACTATTAACTGATCAAAACCAACGCCGAGTTTTCTGTGAGCCATTCTTTTAACTAACGCTTTAGAAAAAGCAATGTTCGAGGTCAAAGCATCAATAACTACAAAGTCATTACCGTTACCATGCATTTTTTCAAAGGCAATCATTTTAATAAATCTATTTCATGCTTAAACAAGTCATCATGAGACTCTCTTTGTCTTATTAACCTAAAGTCATCTCCCTCAACAAGAATTTCACATGCTCTTGGTCTAGAGTTATAGTTGGAGCTCATTACAAAACCATAAGCTCCAGCAGTTCTAATTGCTAAGAATTCATCTTCTTTGATTTCAACTTCAGCCTCTTTGGCTAAATAATCCCCAGTTTCGCAAACAGGCCCAACTACATCTACTTTATTATGACTAATGTTTTGTTCTAGCAAGGGCACAACTTGATGATTAGCTTTGTATAAGGCAGGTCTTAGCAAATCATTCATTGCTGCATCTGTAATAAGAAAATTATTCTTTAGATACTCAACCTTTGCCAGTAGAATTCCAGCATTTGCGGCAATAGATCTGCCAGGTTCAAGAAATATTCTTTTGTTGGTTCCTGAGAAAACATCTTGATAGATTTCCATGAGTTCAGCAGGAGCTGATGTTTCTTCATCAATATATCTCACTCCTAGACCACCACCCATATCAATAATCTTAATTTCTAAACCTATTTGATCTAATCGGTTTGCCAAATCTAACATTTGCTCCGCAGCATATTTAAAGCTTTTTAGATCTAAGATTTGAGAGCCAATGTGACAAGTGATTGCTAGAAAATTTAACTCTGGTTTGTTCGAATATTCTTTTGCAATATCTAAAGCTTTTTCAAAGGATATTCCAAATTTGTTTTCTTTTTTGCCTGTCTTTATGTACTCATGTCCACCAGCATCAACATCCGGATTAACTCTTAAGCCAATAGGCGCTTTTAAGTTCATGTTCTTGGAGATTTGATAGATTCTTTTCAGCTCATTCTCAGACTCCACATTAAAAGACAAGATACCAACCTTGAGGGCAAGTGCGATTTCATCTGCAGATTTCCCTACTCCTGAAAATATTATTTTTTTGGGGTCAATACCTGCCTTAATGCATCTATGGAGCTCACCGCCAGAAACAATATCAAAGCCACTTCCATGTTCATCTAGTAACTTTAAAATGCTAAGGTTTGAAAGGGCTTTTACTGAGAAACAAACGATTCCATCTAGGCTTTCAAGACTTTTTTGATAGACATCTAGGTGTCTTAACAGCGTAGCTTTTGAATAAACATAAGCTGGAGTTCCAAACTTCTCAGCAATGTTTTTGATGGGAACATCCTCACAAAACAGCTCCCCTTGTTTAAAATTAAAGTGATCCATCTATATTTTGAGTACCCGGGCTCAGAGTATTTGGTTGTATGGGACCCTTATAACCACAGCTAGATAGAGATACGAACAGAAGTATCGCAATAAAAATTTTCATCAAAGTATTATGAATAAATAATACTTAAAATCCTACTTTCTAATACTTGTATTCTTCTTCTTTAAACGGGCCATCAACAGGGACATGAATATAATCAGCCTGCTCCTGAGTAAGCTTAGTAATGGTTCCTCCAAACCCTTGAACCATTAATTCAGCAACTTCCTCATCAAGTTTTTTTGGTAGAACCTTTACAGTAATTAACTCTTTCTTTTTCTCATCATCATTAATGTTTGCGAAAGCCTGTTCATATAAGAAAATTTGAGCAAGGACTTGGTTTGCAAATGATCCATCCATAATTCTACTAGGATGACCAGTTGCATTTCCAAGATTTACCAATCTGCCCTCCGCCAATAAAACGATGTAATTTTTACTGCTAAGATCAGGCTCTTCGTCTGGGGTCGCATCTCTAAAAACTCTGTGAACTTGAGGTTTTATCTCTTCCCAATGCCATGCATCTCTCATATATGCAGTATCAATTTCGTTATCAAAGTGACCAATATTACAAACCAAGGCAGTATTTTTAATATTTCTCAATATTGGTGCATCACAAACATTTACATTACCGGTAGTAGTAACCAACAAATCCGTATCTTGTAGCAAAGTTTTATTAATGTCCTCGTCTTTTCTTGATACAACACCATTCTCATATGTTGAAACAACTTCAAAGCCATCCATGCAAGCCTGCATGGCACATATTGGATCAGATTCGACTACACGTACTATCATTCCTTCTTGGGCTAAACTTAATGCAGAGCCTTTCCCAACATCACCATAACCAATAACAAGTGCTTTTTTTCCTGACAGCAACATATCGGTAGCTCTTTTAATGCCATCATTCAGACTATGCCTGCAACCATATTTGTTATCATTTTTTGATTTAGTAACTGAGTCATTAACATTAATAGCTGGAATTTTTAGTTCTCCGTTTCTAAGTAGTTCTTTTAAACGATGAACACCAGTTGTTGTCTCTTCTGAAACACCATGTATTCTCTCCAACATTTCCGGATATTTTTGGTGTATTAACCCGGTTAAATCTCCGCCGTCATCAAGAATCATGTTCGCATCCCATGGTTGCCCATCTTTTAATATCGTTTGTTCAAGACACCACTCATATTCTTCTTCAGTTTCACCTTTCCAAGCAAATGTAGGTATACCTTTTGCGGCCATAGCAGCTGCAGCATGATCTTGAGTTGAGAAGATATTACACGAAGACCATCTAAGCTCTGCACCAAGTTCTTGCAAAGTTTCCATTAATACAGCAGTTTGAACTGTCATATGAATGCAGCCTAAAATTTTTGCTCCTTTGAGAGGCTGATCATCTTTATATTTGTCTCTTAATGCCATAAGTGCAGGCATTTCATTTTCAGCTAGAGATATCTCTCTTCTGCCAAACTCTGCAAGATTTATATCTGCAACTTTATAATCTTCGCTCATAACTATCTCCAAAAAATTAAGAGTTTAAGGCTTCTATTTGGTCTACTTTCTCCCATGTAAAGGAGTCATCTTCACGACCAAAATGTCCATAAGCAGCCGTATCTTGATAGATTGGCCTTTTTAAATCAAGCATTTTTATAATTCCTTTTGGTCTAAGATCAAAAACCTCACGCACCATCGACTCTATTTCAACTTGATCAATTTTTCCACTGTCAAATGTGTTTACATTAATTGAGGTTGGTTCTGCAACACCAATAGCATATGAAACCTGCACCTCACACCACTCAGCAAGACCAGCTGCAACAATATTTTTTGCTACGTATCTAGCAGCATATGCTGCTGATCTGTCTACTTTTGATGGGTCTTTGCCTGAAAATGCACCGCCACCATGACGCGCCATCCCACCATATGTATCTACAATTATCTTTCTTCCGGTAAGCCCGCAGTCTCCAACAGGACCTCCAATAACAAATTTCCCAGTAGGGTTAATAAAGATTTTAGTTTCATCTAATAACCAATTTGATGGAATCACAGGCTTAATTATTTCCTCTAAAACAGCCTCTTTTAAGTCGTCCTGGGAAATACCCTCATCATGTTGAGTTGATAATACAATTGCTGATAGGCCTTTTATAGATTTACCATTATCGTCATATATAACACTTACTTGGCTTTTTGCATCAGGTCTTAACCAATCTAAGCCACCATTTTTTCTTAGCTCAGACTGCCTTTTAACCAATTGATGTGATAAATCTATGGGTGCAGGCATCAGAGCTTCATTTTCTTTACAAGCATATCCAAACATCAGGCCTTGGTCGCCAGCTCCTTGCTCTAGATTCTCACCTTCACCCTCATTTACGCCTTGAGCAATATCTGGAGATTGCTGAAAAATATGATTTTGAATTTCACAATTTGATCCATTAAATCCTAAGTCATCATTATCATAACCAATAGAATTTATTGTATTTCTTATCACTGGCTCGAGATCTGGGTTTCCTTTAGAGGTAATCTCTCCTGCAACAACAACAATATTATTTTTAATAAGGGTTTCGCAAGCCACTCTGCTGTCCGGATCCTCTTTTAAGTATGCATCTAAGATTGCATCTGATATTTGATCGCAAACTTTATCTGGATGACCTTCAGAAACAGATTCTGATGTAAATATATAACTCATAATAAACTCCTTTCTCTAAAAATTTTATTGATTAAATAAGACTTGTTAAGTGTATAAAAATGAAATTTTTGGCAGCCCAACGCAGACAAATAGTCCAGCTGATCATTACAAATTTCAATAGCATACTTTTGATTTGATATATCATCATTTCCAAACTTGTCGATGATATTTTGTGGAACTTTAGTACCGCATTTTTCTGCCATTCTTGTTATATTTTCTATGTTATAAATTGGCATAATTCCAGGTATGACCTCTACTTCAATATTTTCCTTTAGAACAGCTTCAATTAACTTTTCATAATCATCTTTGCTAAAGCAAAACTGCGTAATGGCTTTTTTTGCCCCAGATGCAGATTTATTTTTAAGAAGCTGTAAATCAAAATCAAACCCTTTGGAGTCTGGATGTGGTTCTGGATATGCCGAAACAATAACCTCAAAATTTTTATTGTTAAGAAACTCCACAAAGTCTGAAGTATTAAAAAATCCGTTAGGATGCTGCTTAAATTTTCCCTCTGGACTGTCGCCTCTCAATGCAACAAATTTTTTTACTCCAAGTTTCGCAAAATCTGAGACTATTTTTTCTAAATCATCAATGCTTTTGTTAACAAGGGTGATGTGAGCAGCGATGTCCAGATTATTTTTTTTAAGTGCCTTTATAAGTTCTAGTGATTTATTTTCTGCACCTCCACCTGCTCCATAAGTAACCGAAATAAAAGATGGATCAAGATGCTCTAGTTTTTTATATTCAGACAATAGAGCATTAAAGTCTAAGTTTGCTGGTGGAAAAAATTCTAAAGATATATTCATTATTCTGCACCTTAAAGGCGCCCCCATTTAGCAGTTTAAGTATGCAAGCAGGGACAAATCACTTTTTAAGTTTTGGTATTTTATAGTTTTTAAGAGATAGAGACAATTAAACGTTTAATTAATTTTACAGGCGTACTATTATTAACTTTTATTTCTATCATATATGTCAAATTTACCTCTAGTAAGTAATGCGATTAGATTTCTTTCGGTTGATGCAGTTCAGTTAGCAAACAGTGGGCATCCAGGAATGCCAATGGGAATGTCAGATATAGCAGTTGTGCTTTGGAAAAATCACCTCAAACATAACCCTCAAAATCCCAAATGGTTTAACCGAGACAGATTTGTATTATCCAATGGTCATGGCTCAATGCTGCTTTACAGTTTGCTTCATCTTTCAGGCTATCCAATTTCAATCGATGATATTAAAGGATTTAGAAAACTTGGATCTAAAACCCCCGGACATCCAGAGTATGACATTGAGATTGGTATTGAAACAACTACGGGTCCTCTTGGTCAGGGGCTTTCAAATGGTGTTGGCATGGCTTTGGCTGAGAAGCATTTGGCTGCAAAATTTAATAAAGAAAATCTAAAGGTCATTGATCACTATACATATGTTTTTTTAGGTGATGGCTGTTTGATGGAAGGAATATCCCACGAAGCTTGTTCCTTTGCCGGAACTCACAATTTAGGAAAACTTATCTGTCTTTATGATGACAACGGAATTTCTATTGATGGTGAAGTTAGTTCTTGGTTTAGCGATGACACTCAAAAGCGTTTTGAGAGTTATAACTGGCAAGTAATCAAAGTTGATGGGCACAACTTGAAAGAAATAGATCAGGCTATTTCAACTGCCAAAGAGAATGCTGATCAGCCAACACTTATTTGCTGTAAAACAAAAATAGGATTTGGTTCTCCTAATAAAGAAGGTACATCTGGAGTTCATGGTGCCGCATTAGGTGATGATGAGGTGAAACTCACGAGAGAAAAACTGGGTTGGGAATATCCTCCATTTACAATTCCTAGAGAGGTTTATGAGGTTTTTGATGCAAAAGCAACAGGAAAAGCCTATGAAGATGACTGGAACAATCTTTTAAACAATTATCAAGTGGATTATCCGGAAGATCATTCTGAGCTATTGAGAACATCATCAAATGACCTGCCAGATAATTTTGAGGATAAATTTAATGAGTTTTTATCTAACTGTGTTGAAGAATCATCAAAGCTTGCAACAAGAAAAGCTTCTCAAACTTGTTTAGAGTTCTTTTGTGCTCAACTTCCAGAAATGATTGGAGGCTCAGCAGATTTAACTGGCTCAAATAATACTTTAAGCTCATCTAATACAGAGCTTTTACCAGAAAGTCCAGAAGGAACTCATATCTACTATGGGGTAAGAGAGTTTGGAATGACTGGTATAACCAATGGCATGATTCTTCATGGTGGCATCAAACCTTATAGCGGAACTTTTCTAGTATTTATGGATTATGCAAGAAATGCAGTGAGACTTTCTGCATTGATGAAGATACCAAATATTTTTGTATACACTCATGACTCAATTGGTTTAGGTGAAGACGGGCCAACTCACCAGCCAATTGAACACTTAGTAACTTTAAGAGCAACTCCAAATTTAAATAATTGGCGCCCTGCAGATCTAACTGAGACCGCAGTAGCTTGGCACAATGCAGTTTCCTCAAGGACTGCACCAACTTCTCTTATTTTAACCAGACAAGGCCTGCCTTCGATTGTAGACAATAAAGACACTGCTGAGCTGATCAAACATGGTGGCTATGCATTAAAGTTTGATAATAATTCAGAAGTAAATTTAGTGGCATCTGGCAGTGAAGTGCATTTAATTATGGATGCAGCTAATGATCTTGAAACTGAAAATATCCTTTGCAACATTGCATCAATTCCATGCCTAGATATTTTTAAAGCACAGTCAGATGAATATAAAAATGAGGTAATTGATCCTACAAAGCCAACCTTGTTTGTTGAAGCACTTCATCCAGATTCTTGGCTAACAATTGCAAAACCTGAGGATGCTGTTATCGGCATTAAGACGTTTGGAGAAAGTGCTCCGGGTGATGAATTAATGAAAGAATTTGGATTTACTGTCGAAAACATTATTTCATCAGTCAAGAAGTTAATCTGAATTATGCGACTGTTGTCCGATTTAGATATTGCGAAAAAAAATGTAGCACTAAGGTTAGATCTAAATGTTCCAATTAAAGAGGGAGTTGTTACGGACGATACTCGAATTTTAGCGTCTCTTGAAACCTTAAATTACTTAATTAAAGCAGAAGCAAAAATTGTTATCCTTTCCCATCTTGGCAGACCCAAAGAAGGAGCTTTTGATGACCAATTTTCTCTAAGACCGGTTGCCAGTCACCTTAGTAACGAATTAGGCATCTCCATTTCCTTAATCAATTCTATGAAAGAATTCCATGATGCAAATGCACAAATCTGTATGCTAGAAAATATTCGTTTTTTTGAGGGAGAATCAAAAAATTCTGATTCGCTTGCAAGGGAAATTGGTTCACATATCGACGTATATGTTTTCGATGCATTTGGAACTTCGCACAGAAAGCAAGCCTCTACTTATGGAGCAATCAAAGTAGCCCCTTTTTCATGCGCAGGTTTTTTAGTGCAAAGAGAAGTTGAAGCCTTATCTAGGGCATTAAAAGATTTTTCATCTCCCTTTGCTGCAATCATTGGAGGATCAAAAGTTTCAACAAAGTTAGAGGTCATTCAAAATTTAGGCCAGATATGTGACAGGGTCATTACCGGGGGCGGGATAACGAATACCTTCTTGGCGGCCAAAGGCTTTCAGGTCGGTAACTCACTTTACGAGAAAGATATGATTAAGACCGCAAAGTCTTTATTAAATGATTTTAATATTATGCTTCCGGAGGAAGTTGTGGTTTCAAATAGTTTCGATGGCCCACCAATAAAGAAAAGAATTAGTGAGATCGAAGATAATGAAATTATTTTAGATCAGGTTATCTCTGATGATATAAAACAATTTATTGATTCATCGAATACGATTATTTGGAATGGACCCTTAGGTGTTTTTGAAAATAAAAATTTCTCAAAGGGCACCGAGGAGCTTAGTAAACTAATTAGCATGTCTGATGCTTATACACTTGCAGGTGGTGGCGAGACACTCAGCGCAATCAATCAGTTTATAAACAAAGAAGATATTTCCTATTGCTCTACAGCGGGCGGTGCCTTTCTTGAATTTATTGAAGGAAAAGAGTTACCATCCATTAGCGCACTAAGCGATTAACTATTAAGGAGAATTTATGTCATTAATAAGTATGAGACAGCTTCTAGATCATGCCGCAGAGAACTCTTATGGTGTTCCTGCTTTCAACGTTAATAACCTTGAACAAATGAGAGCTATTATGGAAGCAGCTGATGAAACAAATAGTCCTGTTATTGTTCAGGCCTCTGCAGGTGCAAGAAAATATGCTGGCCCTAACTTTCTAAGACATCTAATTTTAGCTGCAATAGAAGAGTTTCCGCACATTCCGGTAGTTATGCACCAAGACCATGGGGCATCTCCAGCAGTATGTCAGAGATCCATACAGCTTGGTTTTTCTTCAGTGATGATGGATGGATCATTAGAAGAAGACATGAAGACTCCAGCATCATACGATTACAATGTTTCTGTTACTAAGCGAACAGTTGATATGGCACATGCCTGCGGGGTTTCTGTTGAAGGAGAGTTAGGCTGTTTGGGTTCACTTGAAACTGGAGAGGCTGGCGATGAAGACGGTAGTGGGGCCGAAGGGATACTAACCCATGACCAGTTATTAACTGATCCGGAAGAAGCAGCAAGCTTTGTGAAAGATACTCATGTCGATGCCCTAGCAATTGCAATTGGAACGAGTCATGGTGCATATAAATTTACGAGGCCACCAACTGGCGATATTCTTGCAATCGACAGAATAAAAGAAATACACAAAAGGATTCCAGATACACATTTGGTTATGCATGGATCGTCAGCAGTTCCTCAGGATTGGTTAGAAATTATTAATAAGTTTGGTGGAGATATTCCTGAGACTTATGGGGTTCCAGTAGAAGAAGTTCAAGAAGGAATAAAGCATGGAGTTAGAAAAGTGAATATCGATACTGATTTGAGACTTGCATCAACTGGTGCAATAAGAAGATTTTTAGACGCTAACAAGTCAGAGTTTGATCCTAGGAAATATCTCTCTGAAACCTTGGTAGCGATGAAGGAAATATGTATTAACAGATACGAATCATTTGGTACCGCAGGCAATGCAGACAAAATCTCACCACTATCATTAGAAGAGATGCATTTGCAATATCTGTCAGGAAATCTCGATCCAACCGTAAATTAAGTCTTGCTTTGTTTAGCACAAAGGGTCAAAAAAGCCTCGGTAAGAGTTAATAAGGATTTAGTCAGCTCTATTGATAAAGGCATACTTTTAATGGTTTGTTTTGAACAAACTGACACACAAGTTCAAATAGATAAACTAATATCAAAAATATTAGATTATTCATTTTTCGAAGGAGTTAGCGGCAAGTTAGATGCAAGTTTGCGTAAAATAGGAGCAGAATTGCTAATTGTAAGCCAGTTTACCTTAAATGCATCCACAAAAAAAGGCTTAAAACCTAGCTTCCATAAGGCTGCATCTCCTGATTTAGCAGAAGAGCTTTATAATAAACTTAAAGCATCCATAAATCTTGAATATAAAAATGTAAAATATGGTGTTTTTGGGGCATATATGGAACTTGAATTAACCAATGATGGACCCTTTACATTAAATTTTAATTTCTAACTCAATGAGCCAAACTAAAGACTTTAGAGCCTACATATCTAATTGGATAGACGAAAATTGTCCAAAATCAATGATGACTCCAATGCCAGCTAGCGAGCAGGTATGGGCATCATCATCAATTTCATTCCCAAATTCAGATTCTGAAAAATGGTTTAATGCAATGACTCAAACTGGATATTCCACACCAGAATGGCCAAAGGAATATGGTGGAGCAGGTTTGGATTTTGAGGAAGCTCAGATTTTAAGGCAAGAACTTAAGAAAAGAGGCTGCAGAAATCCACAGATTAATTTTGGAATAACAATGCTTGGTCCGGTATTACTTGAATTTGGAACAGAAGATCAAAAAAAGGAGTTTCTTCCGAAGATAGCCAGAGGAGAAATATGGTGGTGCCAAGGATTTTCTGAGCCAGGCGCAGGTTCAGATCTTGCAGGAGTAAGTACCACAGCAACATCAAATGATAATGAAACTTACATAATTAATGGATCCAAAATTTGGACCTCGGAAGCAGATAAAGCTGATTGGATGTATTGCCTTGTTAAGACAGATAAAACAAAAAAGCATGACGGAATTTCATTCGTTTTGATTGATATGAAACAAGATGAGATAACAACAAATAGAATTCAATTGATCAGCGGTGTATCTCCGTTTTGCCAAGTCTTTTTTGATGATGCCAAAGCGCTCAAGTCACACTGTATTGGTGGAGAAAACAAGGGATGGCCGGTAGCAAAATCATTGCTTATGCATGAAAGAACAATGATGAGCGATATGGAGTCTGAGGGAGCAGTAGATATATCGCCTTCAGATTTGCTTAAGAATTGCTCAGAATTTTCGGATAAAAAATTGTTACGTAATGAAATAACAAAACATGAACTAAGGAATGAGCTTATTGATTTGACCATGCAAAGAGTTAAAGAGGAAAGTCAATTTGGATTTTCAGAGGCTGCGCTCACGCTCAAGTACTTAAGTACTGAAGAGCTTCAACTCAGATGGGAGCTAAACATCAAATCTCTCGGTATGGGAGGACTACTTGTCCCCGGAAAAGGATCTGAGATGATCAACGACGTGGTTAAATCTTTTTTTTATTCAAAGGCTTATACTATTGCCGGGGGTTCGAGCGAAGTTCAGCTCAACATCATTTCAAAAAATATTTTAGGATTACCATCATGAAAATCAAAAGTATTGCAGTTTTTTGCGGAGCCCATTTGGGAAATGACCCAATCTATGAGGAAAAAGCCAAGGAAATTTCTCAATTAATTGCTTCAAAGGGCATCAACGTTGTTTTTGGTGGTGGTGATGTTGGCTTGATGAAGGTTGTTGCAGACACCGCAATCGAATTTGGTGGTGAAGTAACAGGTATTACTTTAAGCAGCCTAGATTCCTTTGAGCTTACCAACTCAAGAATTACCAAAACAATTATCACTAAGGATTTATTTGAAAGAAAACAAGAATTCTTTAATCACAGTGATGCATTTATTGTTCTGCCTGGAGGCGTAGGGTCATTGGATGAACTTACCGAAGTTCTTGTTAGCAACCAATTAGGAATCATTAATAAACCAGTTGGAATTTTGAATACCAATAATTACTATGACTCTTTTTTTAAATGGTATGACCATTCTGTTAAATCTGGTTTTGTATCAGAGGCAAACTACTCACAACTAATTGTGGACACAAATCCTGAAAAACTTTTAAATCGTGTTCTGGAAGCCAAGATGCCAGAAGATGATTCATGGCTGGAAAGACTTAATGTTCCCAAATAGCTTATTTTTTTGAGAAAAGAAGGCCAAGTTCAAATAATAACCACATAGGTAGAGCCAAAAATAATTGAGAAAAAATATCTGGTGGCGTTAACAGCATCGCAACAACAAAAAAACCTACTATAAGATAAGGGCGCAATGCCTTCACTTCATCTTTTGTCTTAATTCCACTTTTAATGGTCAGATAAGTTGCTACCGGTACTTGGAAAGCAATTCCAAATGCTAAAAGCAGTTTTAGCATGAAATTTAGGAATTGATTAATATCAGTCATTACAGCTATGTTTTCTGGGGCAATCCCAACAAGAAATTGAAGAATGAGTGGAGTTACAACCAAGTACGCAAACAGCACTCCCATATAAAAAAGAATGGCTGCAAAAAATAGGATTGGTTTTAAGGTCGCAGTTTCTTTTTCATATAATCCAGGCGCAATATATTTCCATGCCTGATAAAAAAGATACGGCATGCTGATTAATAATGCGAGATAAAGATTCAGCTTTATCGGAACAAGCAATGGGGAGGTAACTTCAGTGGCAATCATGGTTGAATTGACCAAAAGCTCACTCATGGGAGTAGAAAAAATGTTATAAATTTGATTTGCAAATGGTATGGATACAATAAAAATAACCGCAACACAGATTACATAACTTAATAATCTCTTTCTAAGCTCTGAAAGATGACTAACTAACGATTCAGATTCAGGATTTTTCTGATTCATTTTTTTCAAGCTCTTCCAGCTTAAACTCATTAAAGATATCTTGCTTTATCTCATCTGCACCAATGTCTCTTTCGATATCCTCCCTAAAGGATGAAAATTTTCTTTTTAGGCGCGTTGTGTTTTTAATTATTATTTTTGAAATCTCAGGAAGTCTTTCAGGGCCAAAAAGCAACAGAATGATTAACCCTATAAAAAGAATTTCAATAAAGCCTATTTGAAACAATTTAGTTACTTCTAATCTTTAGAATTATCATTCTCCTTTGATTCGTCATCATTGATAGCTTTTTTAAAACCTTTTATGCCTTGTCCAAGATCGGACCCAATTGACCTTAGTTTTTTACTACCAAAGAGGACTAGAACCACCAAAAGAATGATTAATAGTTGCCAAATGCTAATACCGCCGAATCCCATATTTTGACCTCTGCAATAGTATACTTTAAAAGAGAGGAGCTAAGAATTAATAAGAAATAAAACTGCTAAGAGCAAGAAGCCTGCCAACGATAGTCTATTAATGAATTGTTGCTTTGAAATCTCGTGTTTTAATGCTTCGACTTTTTTATTCTGATGCTGTGGATTATCTGCAATGGATTTCAAAGCATCTAAGATATTTAAAATATCATTAGGTAAGTTAGCACCCTTTTCCAATATTTCGTATTTATTTTCCTCAATGTATTTGAGCAATTGCTTGGGATGATACTTATTTCGAATCCAGTCATCTAAATAGGGCTCCGCTATCGACCAAAAATCTAGTTTTGGATAAATGCTTCTTCCCATACCCTCGATATGAATTAATGTTTTTTGAAGGAGCACCAATGACGGCTGAATTGATAAACCAAAACTGCGGGTACTTTCAAATAAAAACAGTAACAGCTTTCCGAACTCAATTTCTGCAAGCGGTTTTTCAAAAATTGGCTCACAACAAGATTTAAGTGTCATTTCTAGGTCATAAACATCTGAATCTTGATCTACCCATTGATTAGAGATAAATAAATTAGCAAGTTTTTTGTAATCTTGTTTAATTGTGCAACTTAGCATGCGTGCTAGATTATAAAGGTCTGCATCACTTAGGCTGCCAACAATCGCGCAGTCAACAGCAATATACCTATTCATTTCTGGATTTTTTAAATCAACAAAAATATTGCCTGGATGCATGTCGGCATGAAAGAAATTATCTCGAAAAACTTGATCAAGAAAAATTTTGACACCGTTTTCTGCAAGGACCTTTAAATCAACTCCAGCAGCTCTAATTTTATCAATATCTGTGCATGGAGTTCCGTAGATTCGCTCCATGACAAGAATATTTTTGTTGGTGAATTCTTTATAAACTGATGGAATATAGAGGAGATTTGATTCTAAGAAATTTTCTCTTGTTTGTATGGTGTTATTTGCCTCCAATCTCAAATCAATTTCTTTTAAGATTGTTCTTTCGTAGTCATTTACAACTTGATTAATCTTTAAGCGGTAACTGTCTTTGAATAAAACCTTAACAAAGAATGCAAATAGCTTAAGAAGCTTTATATTTGAATTAACCTTTTTGGATATATTTGGCCTAAGAATCTTAATTACTATTTCTTGATTATTTTCGACTAGATTAGCGGTGTGTACTTGCGCAAGTGAAGCCGAGGCCAAGGGCTTTAAATCAAAATTCTTTATTTTTTTAAACTGTTCGTTTGTAATTGATCTTTTAAATATTTCTAGCGCCACTTCCCCTTCAAATGGCTTACAAGAATCTGTTAGTTTCTGTAGCTCAAGAGTATATGTCTGAGGAAGGACGTCTGTTCTAGTAGATAAAAGCTGACCAAATTTGATAAATAATGGTCCCATAGATTCAAGAAATGCATTCAATCGTTCAGAGGATGGTATTTTTTTCTTAAAGAAGTAAAAAATGTTTAAGTAATTTAGTAGCCCAAAAAACTTACTAGTGCCATTTTCAAAGGGGATATTTATTATTCCATGATAAAAAGATAAGAAAGTTATTTTAATTGCACCAAAAATCATTATTAAGATTGTCCTATTCTTTCTGCTCGATCCAGTCTCAAGGCAAATGTTCTAATATTATTTAAAACTATGTCTTCATTAAGAGCTTTATTGGTTTCGGTCTGCGTGGCTTTTCTTTGTAGCATCATTAATCCAAGCGCCGGTATATCTCCTAAATGTTTTGCTACCAGATATTCAAAATTTATATTGGTATTTCTAAGCAAGTTAATTAGACCAAGGGCCTTTTCACTATCACCTGATATCCATTCCTGCTTAAATTCATGTCTCAATAAAAATGACACATCAGTTAGACCGCAGCTGATTTCAAAATCTTTATCATTAGATTTGTTAGTAGAAAGCTGACTCAGTTCTTCTGATAGAAAAAGATTGAATTTGCAAATGCCAGTGATCTCAAGGTTGGCATTAATAGGATAGAATCTTTTTAAGGCGTTTTTAAAAGTGCTGTTAGATTCAAATAATTCATCTAAAAAATGTGTCAGCTTTACTTTCATTATTTATAAGCCTTATGAATGGCAACGATTCCATTCAATAAATTAAAGAATTTACATTCCTCAAATCCAGCATCGAGTATCATTTGCTTCAATGTTACTTGGTCAGGATGCATTCTTATTGATTCAGCCAAATATTTATAACTCTCTGAATCATTGGCAAGAAACTTTCCCATCCTAGGAATGATGTTGAAAGAATACCAATCATAAACTTTTGAAAATAGACTATTTTGTGGTTTCGAAAATTCTAAAACCAAAAGAACTCCGTTACTCTTTAGGCATCTTCTCATCTCCTTTAATCCATCTTCCTTATTGGTAAAATTTCTCAAGCCAAACCCAACAGTTATTAGATCAAAACTATTATCCTTATATGGGAGTGACTCACCGCTCGCTACTGAAAAGTATGTATTTGAATGAAAGTTTTCATTAACTGCCCTCTTGTAACCATTCGATAACATTGATGCATTAATGTCTGTCATATGCATTTCTATTGCATTATGTTTATTCAAAAGAATTTTTGGAATGTCACCAGTCCCACTTGCTATGTCCAATACCTTGCTGTCTGATTTGACTTCACTAAGCTCAATTAAAATTTCTTTCCATAATCTATGCAATCCGAAGGACATCGCATCATTCATTAAATCGTAATTGTCAGCAACTGATGAAAAAACGCCCCCTACCTTTTTTTCTTTATCTTTTTCATCAACTTGTTCAAAGCCAAAATGTGTTTTTCTATTCATCTATATTTTTTACTAATTCTAGGAAGCTATCATACCTTGACTGATTGATTAGGCCCTCTTCGACTCCTTCTTTAACAAAGCATCCTTTATCCTTTTTATGACCGCAGTTTCTAAATTGACATTTTTTTGAGGCCTCTGTTATCTCATGGAAAACATTTTTTATTGAACTTTTACTTACTGGACCTTGTTCAATATCTCTTACGCCTGGCGAGTCAATAATAGACCCATCAACGTTTTCCACTTTGAATAGCCTAGATGTTGAAGTGGTATGTTGACCGTGTTCATTCGATAAGACTTTAGTTTTCAGATTTATTCCGGTAAGTGCACCGGTAAGAGAAGTCTTGCCAACACCTGATTGACCAACAAAGATGCAAGTTCTATTTTCGAGATGATTTTTTAATTCTGAAATGCCAAAATTTTCTTTGAAAGAAGTGATGAAGTAAGGAAGATTTAGCTTGGCGTATAGATCTTTTGTATCCTCAAATTCTTGCGATAAATCTAGATCAGATTTATTAAAAACTAAGAATGGCTCTAGTTTTGCTCCATCAGCAATTGTTAACCACTTATCAATAAATAATCTTGGTGCTAGAGGAACTGAAGCAAGAATAATGCCAATATTAGTTAGATTCGCTGCCAATAACCTTTTCTTTTGCCCACGAAATCTATACAAAGCACTTGATCTGTCATGAATTTTACTAATGATTGCACTAGATGATTGTACAAGTATCTCAACATTGTCTCCAACAGCTACTTCATGGTTTTTTGGGGTCATACAGTTGTATGTTTTTTCTTCAGACAGCACCAAGCAAGAATTTGTGTAAAACTCTATTACTTTGCCAATTTGAACTTTTTCCATTTAAGACACAAAATACACCTATTTTAGGACATAACAGTTAATGCCATCTCAATTATCTAATAAAAATCTTATTTGGCTCGATTTGGAGATGACCGGTCTTGATCCAGAGCATGAGAGGATTATTGAAATTGCAACGATTATCACTGATTCTGAACTTAACATTATTGCCGAAGGTCCCAACTTGGTAATCAATCAAAATAAATCGCTTTTAGACTCTATGGATGATTGGAATCAGAAACAACATGGTTCAACCGGTTTAATTGACGCAGTTAAAATTAGTAACATCACAGAACAAATGGCAGAAATTGAGACCTTAGATTTTATTTCTAAGTATGTTGGTCAAAAAAAATCTCCAATGTGCGGGAATACCGTTTCTCATGATCGAAGATTTCTTTCTAAATACATGCCGCAACTTGAGGCGTATTTTAATTATCGGCACATTGACGTTTCCTCTGTAAAGGAAGTAATTACCCGGTGGTCTAATAATGCTCAAGCATACGAGAAGAACAGCTGTCATCGCGCTCAAGATGATATTAGAGAGTCCATTAATGAGTTGCGATTTTATAAAAAAGAATTTTTTAGGATTTAGGATCTATAGTAAAAGTTTTAGAAAAAGAGATTTCTGCAGATTTTTCCAACACAGATTCTATAAATTTAAAAGTTCCCTTAAGGATAGATTCATTCAAGTAAATTTTTGTATACCCTCTGTGAGAAGTATTTACCCACTTTATCTCTTTATTTGCATTAATAATTCCTTGCTCGAGTTCTCCTGGGTTGACCCCATTTAGATATTCACTTAGCCCAGGAGAAGTAACGGAGGGAGTTCCAAATTCATAACCAATATGCTCTTCAGCATTGTTAAAAAGTTTTGAAAACCATGCGTTATGCGTATCACCAGCCAAACTAATTAACTTTGAATTATTGTTATTAAATAGAGAAAAGATTCTATCTCGCTCTGCAGGATATCCATCCCATGCATCTAAGTTGCTTGGCAATCCAAGCTTTAACAAAGGTAGATATTGTTTAACCTCCTCTGAAAGGTTGCTGTTAGAAAGTGCAGATGAAATATCAGGAAATTTTAATTTTGTCATTAAGACTTGCTGGCCTAGGATATTCCAAGCGACTTCTGAGTTGCCATAAGTATCTGCCAACCAACTAAATTGCGGTTCCCCAATTAATTTTCTCTCTTTATTCAGAAGATCATTGTAAAAACTATCCATATCAAATTGACCGGAGGAAAAATAGTTTCTTGGATCAATTTGTTTGTCTCTGTTGTTCTGTCTTGTATCAAGCATGACTAAATTCAGAAGCGAACCAACTTTAAATGATCGATAAATATTTCTCTTATTTGTATTTTCTCTTATTGGCATCCATTCTAAATATGCCTTAATGGCGTTTGATTTCCGTTCAAGGAAGCTCCCCTCTGATGCATCATGATTTTCTGCACCGTACTTCCAAGTATCGTTTGTAATCTCGTGATCATCCCAAACTGCAATCAAGGGATGAGTAGCGTGTAATAGTTGTGATTGAGGATCTTTTTTATATTGAGCATGACGTTTTCTGTAATCAGATAAAGTGAGTATTTCATGACGAGGCTCCGGAATGCGGTTTAACAGCTGTGCATTTTCAGTTGCATATCCATCCATAGGATATTCGTATAAATAGTCACCAAGATGAATCCAAAAATCTATTTCTTCATATGCACAGGCTTCATAGACATTAAAATAACCTGCAGGAAAATTTGAACAACTCATGACAGCAAAGCTTGTTTCTTTTGCTGAATCATCCAGAAGCTTAGCTCTGCCAATATCTGAAGTTAATCGATCACTACGAAATCGGTAAAAAAAATATTTGTTTTTACCAAAGCTAAAATTTGGTTTGTAATCATATTTAACACAGTAGTCAGTATCAAAAGTCGTAGTTATTTTTTTACTAAATACGATGTTTGTGAAATTTTTATTAAGTGAAACTTCTAAGTTACATACTATTGGGCCTGGGGATATAGGAGTAGCTCTTGTCCATAGAATAATGCTTTTATTTGTTGGATCACCGCTGGCTACTCCATGATAAAAACCTTTAATATTTGATTGCGCTCTTATGGGATTTCTAAGCCCAGCACAACTTGCCGATGCAGCAGCGAGACCTAATGCAGAAATTTTAAGAACTTCTCTTCTTTTCACATAACTATATTAACTCTACAGAGTAACTAATATGTGAAATTTCGGTAACTTAATCTTGCTTAGATTGAGGCTGTATATTTATAGGGAAAGGCGTAACTTGGTTTTTAGTTTGTTTAATTTTAGCTTCTCCAGATTCAGCAACCTCATCTATTCTGATAATGGCATTGATGGGCAAGTAAGACCTTTCAACACTCTTAAATTCATTCTTCAACTTTTCGTTTGAAGGATCTACTACTAGCTGTTTATTTTTATTAAATATATACTCTTCAACCTCTATGAAACCATACATATCGCTTTGATAAATCTGTTTGGCAAAAATTTCATAGATTTCTCCAAGTTGAAGAAATATTATTTTATAGATTGTCTTTTTATTAGCCATAATTAGTTATATGGGTACTAAACTTTATATTAAAACCTATGGTTGTCAAATGAATGAATATGACACCCAGAAGACTGTAGAAATCCTAAAAAAGGAAAAAAATATTGAGCTAACGCAGTCACCGGATGATGCTGAAATTATTCTTCTAAATACTTGCTCTATAAGGGAAAAGGCTGAAGAAAAGGTTTATTCAGAGCTAGGAAGAATTAATAAACTGAAAGAAATGAACCCAAATTTAAAAATTGGGGTCGGTGGTTGTGTTGCCTCGCAAGAGGGAGAAAATATTTTCAAAAGAGCGCCTTATGTAGATCTTATTTTTGGACCTCAAACACTCCACAAGGTGCCTGAACTATTAGATCAAGAAGATAAAATTAAAGCTGTTGATGTATCTTTCCCGATAGAGGAAAAGTTTGACTCACTGTTGCTACCTGAGGCATCAGGCCCTTCCAGTTTTGTTTCAATTATGGAGGGCTGTTCAAAATTTTGTACTTTTTGCGTTGTGCCCTATACCAGGGGCGAAGAAGTTAGCCGAAAACCAAGGCAAATCTTTGATGAAGTAGCAAGATTAGCTGAGCAGGGTGTCAAAGAAATAGTTTTTGTTGGTCAAAATGTAAATAGCTACAAATATTCTGAGAGTGGCAGAATCCTTGGTTTAGCAGATTTAATTCAAATAAGTGCGGAAATTAATGGCATTGAACGCATAAGATATACAACCTCACATCCTCTTGATATGAGTAACGATTTAATAGAAATATATAAGTATGTGCCTCAGTTGGTTGATCACCTCCATCTACCAGTTCAATCAGGGTCAGATAAAGTTCTTTTAGATATGAAAAGAAATTATTCTTTTGATGATTATCTATCTATTATTCAGAAGCTTAAAAAAATAAGACCAAGTATTAAAATTTCTTCAGATTTTATTGTTGGTTTTCCAACAGAAACTAAGGAAGATTTTAAAATGACCATGAACTTAGTTAATGAAGTAAAATTCGATGCCTCCTTCAGTTTCATCTTTTCTGCCAGACCAGGAACACCGGCTGCAAAGCTAGGAGATTGCTCAACATTAGATGAAAAAAAAGAGAGGCTGTATGAACTTCAATCAAGGTTAAATGAGTTTCAGGCCTCATACAGTAAAGAATTGGAAGGAACAATTCAAAGGTGTCTTGTAACTGATTTATCAAAGAAAAATTCACGGGAAATGCAAGCAAGAACAGAATGTAACAGAGTGGTAAATTTCCACTTCCAAAATCCAAATATTCTAGGTAAATTAGTAGATATAAAAATTGATGAAGCACTTTCCAACTCTCTCAAAGGCACCCTTTTTACTCAATAGTTAATGCAAGACCAGCAGACCTCCTCCTTACATCTTAAACTAGAGCCCGAGAACCCAAAGTATATTGCCGCATTTGTTGGAGAGTTAAACGGCAACATAAAATTGATAGAAGATAAATTTTCTGTCAGGATTTTCCATAAAGGTAATGAAATTAAAATCGAAGGTGACGAAAAGGTTATTGAAGAGGCCTCCAATACCATTCAAAATCTTTATGCCAACTGTTGTTCAGGAATTGAGCTATCAAGTGATATTATTCACGCCGCATTAAATAACAAAAAAGAAGATTTAAGGTCATTGAAAGAATACGTCATTAAAACCCCAAGAAAACAAATTTCACCAAGAACTACTAACCAGGAAAATTATTTAGCAAGCATAGACAAGCATGAAATTAATTTCGGTGTAGGACCAGCTGGTACGGGTAAAACCTATCTAGCAGTTGCAAAGGCAATAGAATTTTTGCTTTTAGAAAAGGTGGATAAGATAGTGCTTATAAGGCCAGCGGTCGAGGCGGGTGAGAAGCTAGGGTTCTTGCCTGGAGATTTAAATCAAAAAGTAGACCCATATTTGAGGCCACTTTACGATGCTTTATTTGAAATGTTAGGAGTTGATAAAGCTAATAGATTATTTGAAAGAGATATCATTGAGTTAGCTCCATTAGCTTATTTGCGAGGTAGAACACTCAATAATGCATTTATTATTATGGATGAAAGTCAAAATACCACCATTGATCAGATGAAGATGTTTCTTACAAGAACAGGCTTTGGTTCATATGTTGTTGTAAATGGAGATATGTCACAAGTAGACCTTCCAAAAAATGTTCTATCTGGATTAAGGCATGCTATTGGAGTTCTAAAGGATGTTAATGGTATATCTATTACAGAATTTAATTCCAAAGATGTTGTAAGGCACCCATTGGTTAAAAAAATAATCGATGCTTATGCTGACCATGAGAACTCCTAAAATTCATGCCATTGAATATATTTAACAATACAGATTTAGATATACGTTCTTTCAAGAGCGAGATGAATAAATTAGTAGATAAACTATTAAAAGATATGAACTCAAAACAAAATGTAAATCTCAATATCGTCGATGATGCAGAGATGCAAAAACTTAATAAAACATTTCGCAACAAAGATATGCCGACAAATGTACTGGCTTTTCCAAACATAGGTATCGGTGCAGATGATGAGCTTGGTGATATAGCTATCAATACAGATGCTGTAACAAGAGAATCAAATCAACAGAATATAACAACCAGAGATAGATTCTTGCATTTGCTGGCACATGGAACTTTGCATCTTTTTGGATATGATCACAAAGAAAATAATGAAGCAGAAGCCATGGAAGAACTTGAAATAAAATACCTTAAAGACTTTAATATAAGGAATCCATATACATATGAAATCTGAAGAAGAAAAACCTCCGTCGACAGCATTTAAAAAGCTAAAAAATCTAATATCTTTTAAACCTAAATCTCTAAATGAGGTCTCAGAGGTCTTACAGCATGCGCTTAATACAAATATTATTGATAAAGAAGCCCAATTAATAGCTGAGAAGGCTATACGGCTTGGAGATACAACTTTGAAGGAAATAATGATTCCAAAGGTTGAAATGGTCACAGTTGATGTAAATGAAAGCCAAGATATATTTATAAATAGAATTATCGAATCTGGGCACTCAAGGTACCCAGTTATGGGCGAAAATAAGAATGAGGTTAAGGGCCTGCTTTTAGCCAAGGACATATTACCCGCTTTGCATTCTAAAACCCCCATTTCTTTAGAAAAATTAACAAGAAATATAAAAGTAGTTCCTGAGAATAAGAAAGCCGACACTATGCTTGAAGAATTTAAAAATGACAGATCTCATATGGCAGTGGTAATAGATGAGTATGGATCAGTATCAGGCTTGATAACCATCGAAGATGTTCTTGAGGAATTAGTCGGAGAAATTGAAGATGAACATGATACCGGCGACGTTGATGAATTAATTCAAGTGAGTCCTACTGAATATATTGCTGACGCTAGATTAGATATAAATGTATTCGAGAAAAAATTTGACTTAAAGTTTGATGATCTTGACGCAGAAACTGTCGGTGGATTATTTATTCATAAATTAGGTTTGCTGCCAAAGGTTGGTGATAGGATTGAAGTTAACAATATGACTTTAGCTGTCACAGCTGCTGATAAAAGGAAAGTTAAAAAGATTGGCATCACAATTAATAAACCAACGTCTGATTAAATATCTCACAACAGTATTAGTTGGAACATTATCGTTTCTTGCTTTTGCACCATATGACCAAAAGTGGATCCTAGTATTATCCTACTTATATTTGGTTTCGATACTAACTAGTTCTACAACTGAAAACAAATGGTTGCATATTCTTTTATGGGGATTTGGACTTTGGTTTGCTGGAACTTTTTGGCTAGTAGTGAGTATTCACTATCATGGAAATGTTAACATAGCATTATCCATCACTGCATTAATTTTTCTAGGATTTTTACTTTCAAGCATATTCGTGCTCCCTATAATGCTATTTATATACATTAAAAGAATCTCCAACTTTACAAATGTACTAATCCTATCTTCAATATTAATATTGCTTGAATCAGCAAGATTTTTTATTTTAGGAGGATTTCCATGGCTGCAACCAGGAGTAATTTTCCTTGATACGATACTTGATTTCTTGCTACCAATAATTGGTGTTATCGGATGCTCATTATTGTTTTATTTAATAGTCTCAGCAGCAGCTCTTAGTTCAAGAAAAGCATATAAGTTCGGTTTGAGTATTTTATTAATAATTACATTTGCAATACCTTCCCTAACCACAAAATTAGAAATAAATAATTCAAGCGATGAGAATTTAAAATTTGGAATAGTTCAGCCTTCTTTTGGACCACGTCAAAAATTTGAAAGTGATTACGGGAAATCAATTGAAGATAGATTAATCAGCTTGAGTTTAGAGAAAGAAGAATTAGATCTAATTGTTTGGCCTGAATCTCCTTTTCCATACACACTTGAGAGTTCATATGGAAATAAACTTATAAGGAGGCTTGAAGAGAATAATTTGAATGTAATTTCAGGTATCTATCAATCTGAACCAACTCCTTCATCAATTAATTATTTTAATACTTTGACGATCTTATCTAGTGAAAAATTATCCGGTTATAAAAAGGTCAATCTTGTTCCGTTTGGGGAATTTCTGCCATTTGAATCAATTCTTAGGGGTTTAATAGATTTCTTTGATTTACCTATGTCTTTTTTAAAACCTGGAAATATAACCAATGAAATTATTCCTTTTAAAAATCATTCCATCTTGCCACTTATTTGCTTTGATACAGCATATATAAACAATTACATTCAAAAGGTTAAGAAATCAACAATTATAGTCAATGTAAGCAATGATAGCTGGTTTGGAGAGTCAAATGGTCCTCATCAGCATTTTCAAATTGTAAGATCAAGGGCAAAAGAAATAAATAGGTGGATTTTAAGATCTACAACAAGTGGTATATCAGGCATTATTGACAATAAAGGGACAATTGTTGATAAAATAGAGATTAATAAGCAAGGAATTATCTCTCATGATGTTCCACAGATAGAAAATAACTCTATTTTTGTAAATTTTGGGTATGATTTAATGAGATATCTCATAATTTCTTGTGCATTTTTTATTATAATATTGTTTTTGAGAAAAGTTATAAATGAATATTTATAGTGCAGCGATAATTCTTATAATACTTTCTGGTTTTGTTAGCGCTAATAAGTCTATTGAAATTGATATATCTCAGCAAAGACTCTATGTTTATGAGGATAAATCAATTATAGCAAGCTACCCTATATCCAGCTCATCTTTTGGAGAGGGACAAATTGAAAATTCCTATAAAACACCACTTGGAAAACACAAAATTCTTACTAAAATAGGGACAAATGTTGTAAAAAATACTATTTTTGTTAGTAGAGAAAATATTAATCAGGTTGCTGAGATAGTGCATGAACGAAATGATAATGAAAACGACTATGTTACATCAAGAATATTGTGGCTTGATGGGCTTGAAGAAGGTCATAATAAAGGGGGAAACGTAGATTCGTTTAAAAGATATATTTACATTCATGGTACCCATGAAGAAGGCCTTATAGGCGAGAAAGCATCTCATGGCTGTATAAGGATGTTCAATAATGATGTTATTGAGCTTTTTTCTTACATTCCCGAAGAGACTGAAGTAAATATAAAAATTTAGTATTTAACTTCTTGCTTAAATGCTAATTTTTCTTTTTTGAGCTCGTTCGTTGGCGCATCAGCAAATCTTCCACCATCATTGGCCAATGCAACGAGTAAATCTGCTGGCTTCCAAAAATCTTTATCTTTTTCTGCAAATTTATTTATCTTTTCAAGTACTTTATCTAGACCAATTGAATTCGCATAAAACATTGGACCACCTCTCCATATAGGAAAACCATAACCATTGATATAAACGATATCCATATCACTTGATCTTTGAGCAACACCTTCTTCTAAAATCTTCGCTCCTTCGTTTACTAAACCGAGAATACATCTATCAACTATTTCTTCATCAGAAATATCTCTTCTAGTGAAACCATTTTCTTCTGCAACCTTGACATAGATCTCTTCATTTTCTGGTGCTGGGTTAGGGGCACGAGATCCATCAGAATAATTATAGAAACCCTTACCATTTTTTTGGCCAAATCTTTCTTGTTCGCATAGTGCATCTGCAATTTTATTGGTAAGAGGTGTCTCAAGTTTTGCAAGTTTTCTAGCTCTCCACCCTAAATCTAGCCCAACTAAATCCATCATTCTGAAAGGCCCCATATTCATTCCGAAGGATTCAAGTGCAGTATCAACTTGATAAGGTAATGCTCCTTCTAGTAACAACATATTTGCCTGTTGGGTATAACCAAAAAGCATTCTATTGCCTATAAAACCTGGAGCATTTAAGGACATAACCGCAGCCTTCTTTATAATCTTTCCTAACTTCATTATTGTCGCAAGAGTTTCTCTAGATGTTTTCTCTCCTCTTACAATTTCCAACAATCTCATGATATTAGCCGGACTAAAAAAGTGAGTACCCACTACCTTTTCTGGCCTTTTAGTTACTGATGAAATCGCATCAATATCAAGACCTGAAGTATTACTTGCAAGAATAGCATCGCCCTTAACTACATCATCAAGTTTCTTAAATATTTCTTGTTTCAAATCTAGATTTTCATAAACCGCCTCAACCACAATGTCACAGTCTGCTAAATCCTCATAATTGAGTGATGGTGTAATTAAGCCCATGACACCATCTTTCATTTCTTGTGAAAGTTTCCCACGGTCGACCATCATTTGATAATTTTTTTCTATAACACCTACTCCCCTTTCTAGGTTCTTCTCATCTTGATCAAGAACAATTACCGGTATACCTGCATTAGCAAAATTCATTGCAATCCCACCACCCATTGTTCCTGAACCAACAACACCGGCAGATCCTATTTTTTGGGTTTCTGTATCTTTAGGAACATCTGATATTTTTCCAGCAGTTCTTTCACCAAAGAATATATGGATCATTGCTTCTCTTTGAGGATGAAGCAAACACTCTAGAAACAGATCAGATTCTTTCTTGATACCAACATCAAAATCATCTTCTTCAATTGCAGCCTCTACACATTTGATAATTTGACCAGGTGCAAATTGACCTTTTCTTGATTTAGATGCTATAGCTTTTGCTTCTACCATTACGTTTTCATTGCCACGTGCTTCCAATAATTTTTCATTTAAGTCTCTTACCTTTGGATGTTGAGTTGTTTCATCAAGCTTTTTATGCAAAAAGTTAATTGCGTCCTCTACTAAATCACCGGTAGAAATGCCATCTAAAATACCTTGATCAAGTGCTTTTTTTGCAGGAACTGGCACCCCAGAAAGCATTATTTTAAGTGCTTGTGACGGCCCAACTATTCTTGGTAACCTTTGTGTTCCACCTGCACCAGGCAACAAGCCTAAATTAACTTCTGGTAATCCTACAATTGATTTTTCAGTTGCAATTCTGTAATTACAGCATAGAGCTGTCTCTAAACCGCCACCTAAAGCAGGCCCATTTATTGCCGCAACAACTGGTTTTTCGCTGTATTCAATGTTTTTTAGTGCAGTATGGAGGTCTGGACCTTCCATTTTTTGACCAAATTCAGATATATCTGCTCCAGCTATGAATGCATTTCCTGCTCCTTTTAAGACAATACCTCTAACATTTTCATCACTATTTGCTTTATCAAATTGATCACAAAGACCAACTCTAACACCGCTGCTTAAAGGGTTTACAGGCGGATTATCAACCTCAAGGATTGCAATATCACCTCGTAATTCGTAGTTAACTGTACCTTTCATTAAATACCTCTTGTTTTATGTAAATTCTCTGAATAGAGATGAAATTATATAGGCATTATTTTGTTAAATATACTGAAAAAACACTATACATATCTTAATATTGCTAATTAATTCATAAATTTTATATAGTAAAATTAATTGAAATTATTTATAAATAGTATTGATATTTAAATATAAATACATATAATAATATGAGTCAGCACTCCTCTCCCCCTATGTATTGCTGACATTCTCTGGAAATAATGGAGGGCTCAATGCCCTCCTTTTTAAAAAAATGAGCAAAAAGCAAAAGAAAAAAATAATAGAATCTGTTGAAGTACTTACTTTAGTTACTCTGTTTCTTTCAAGTATTTATGCTGTTGCACCTGTAGTATAGTATTTCTTTATGCGCCTAGTATTAGCTTTAATAATATCTTTATGTTTTTTTGGAATCACCCAGTTTGTGAGTGCCTGCTCAGAATTGCTAGACCATGAAATCAGGTTGCTTGATTCTGATGAAAAGTTAAATCTCTGTGAGTTAACCGGAAAATCTGTTCTTGTTGTAAACGTTGCGAGTAGATGTGGATATACAAATCAATATACTGAGTTACAAAATTTATATGAAACTTATTCAGAGAAGGGTTTCACGGTTTTAGGTGTCCCATCAAGAGATTTCTATCAAGAATTTAGAGATGATTCCAAGGTCTCTGAATTTTGTTCAACTGAATACGGCGTAACATTCCCTATGCTAACGACCAGTAAAGTGAAAGGTTCTAAAGCACTACCATTTTTTAAGAAGCTTGCTGAAGCTTCTGGCATGGAACCTAATTGGAATTTTAATAAATACTTAATTTCAAAAGATGGCTCAACTGTAGAGGGCTTTCGATCAAAAGTTAAACCAAGTTCCGAAGAACTAATATATAAAATTAAAACTGACCTTAATAGTTAAGCAGTTAGAATCTTGTTAGGTTTTCTGATAGCAAATATCCCATTTTCAACAACACCTGGTATTGAATTTATCTGAATTTCCATATCTTTTGGATTTGATAAATCAAGTTTTGAAACGTCAATGATATGATTGTCTTGATCTGTAATGACACCGTTCCTATAAGTTGGAATTCCTCCTAGTTTTAAAATTTCTCTTGAAACAAAACTTCTACTTTCGATCAAAACTTCAACAGGAACACCAAAATCTCCTAGACATTCAACATGCTTTGATTGATCTACAATACAAATAAACTGATTTGATGCCGAGGCAACCAATTTTTCTCTTGTGTGAGCTCCACCACCGCCCTTAATTAAGTTATGTGATGGATCAACTTCATCAGCTCCATCGATATAAAAGTGAATTTCATTTACATCATTAAGACTAAAAATCTCTACATTAAACTCTTTAAGAAGTAGGGTAGAAGCCTCAGAGCTAGATACGGCACCTTTAAACTGAATGTTACTTTGTTTTAAGATCTCGATGAAGCAATTGACTGTGGATCCGGTTCCAATCCCTAATATAGATTCTTTATTTATTTGAGGAGCCATTTCCTCAAACGCCTTTTTAGCAACCTGCACCTTTGCGTCACTCATACTTGTATAATAAACAAAATATTAGCTTTTACTATGCGTTTAAAAATAAAAAAAACGGGATCATTCAAGCAATCTAAGAAGTATATTGATTTAATTAATCAGGCCACTGTTTATGATACTGCTATTAAGACCCCGATTACTTTTGCTAAAAATATTTCTAAGAAATTAGCTAATGACGTTTTCTTAAAAAGGGAGGACTTGCAACCAGTTTTTTCTTTTAAAAATAGAGGTGCTTACAACAAGATTTCACAATTGTCTGCATCACAAAAAAAACTAGGAGTTATAGCTGCATCTGCTGGAAATCATGCTCAGGGCGTTGCTAATGCATCACAAAAATTAAAGATCCCATGTTTAATTGTTATGCCTGAAACAACTCCAGAAATTAAAATCCAATCCGTACAATCATTTGGCTCAAAAATCCTTTTACATGGTGATAACTATAATCAGGCATACAAAAAGGCATCTCAGATTGCTAAGGATAAAGGGATGGAGTTAATTCCTGCCTTTGATGACCCGCTAACTATTGCGGGGCAGGGTACGATAGGTAAGGAGATTGAATCCGAGAAAGAAGCTTTTGATGCCGTATTTGTCCCAGTTGGTGGAGGAGGCCTACTAGCAGGTGTATCAGCTTGGATTGCTCAACATTCACCAAAAACTAAAGTCTATGGTGTAGAAGTAGAAGATTCAGCATGTCTCTTGGAAGCAGTTAAATTTAATAAGCGTGTAAAACTAAGAGAAGTTGGACTGTTTGCAGACGGTGTAGCTGTTGAACAAATTGGTAAACATACTTTTGAAGTAATTAAAGAGTGTGTAGACGGTGTCATTACTGTGTCAATTGATGAAGTTTGTGCTGCCGTAAAAGATATATTTGAAGACACCAGAGTTTTATCTGAGCCGGCAGGGGCATTGGCTCTTGCTGGTTTAAAAAAGTACTGTAAAAAAATTAATAATAAGAAATTAATTGCAATTAGCAGTGGCGCAAATATAAATTTTGAAAGACTCAGCTATATTGTTGAGAGATCTGAAGTAGGTGAAGATCGTGAGAAATTATTGAGTATAAAGATCCCTGAAAAACCAGGGAGTTTCCTAAAGTTATGCAGAATATTTGGAAAGTCACAGATTACCGAATTTAATTACCGTTTTTCTGATCAAGCAGAGGCACACGTATTGGTTGGCATTCGTCTAAAAAATGATAATGCTTTCAAAACATTAAGAGCAAAGTTAAAAAAAAGTCGCTTCTCGTATTCCGACTTAACTCGCAGCGTTATTTCTAACGATCATTTACGTCATATGATCGGAGGCCACTTAATTAAAGCCAACAATTTAAATGAAAGACTGTTTAGATGTAAGTTTCCTGTGAAACCAGGTGCTTTATTGGATTTTCTTAAAGCCTTTGGATCCGAAAGAAATATCTCACTTTTTCATTACCGAAATCTTGGAGCTGCATTTGCAAATGTTTTAATTGGTATCCAGGAAGAAACGGGTAAACAAAAATCTCTAATCAAGCATCTTCGGTCACTTGATTATGAGTTTATCGAAGAGTCTGACAATGTCGGCTACATAAATTTTTTGAAATGAAAAATATAAAAGAATTTGAAGTTTATGTCCCGCAATCAAAAATTGATTTACTGCATGAAAAGATAGCGCTCACTCGATGGCCAGATGAATTAAATGATAATAAGTGGTCCCTCGGAACAAGCCTAGATTATTTAAAAAAAGCTACGCATGCTTGGGTTAATGATTTTAGTTGGCGAGATCATGAAGCTTTAATCAATAATGCTGGTAGCCATATGTTCCATTCAAGTTCAGGGTTAGATATCCACTTTCTTCATAGTAAATCAAAACATAAAAATGCATACCCCTTAGTGATGACGCATGGTTGGCCAGGGAGTGTGCAGGAGTTTTTATCGATCATACCGATCCTAAATGAAGGAATAGATGGAGTTTCTTTTGATGTTGTATGTCCTTCAATGCCTGGTTATGGATTTTCTTCTAAGCCAAATGATTTTGGAATGAACTCTCAGGAAATTGCAAAGATTAACCATGAACTTATGCTTGCTCTCGGATATAAAAAATATATAGCTCAAGGTGGTGATTGGGGTGCAACAGTGAGTAAGTGGATGGCAGATCAGTTCAAGGATAGCTGTGAAGCCTTGCATTTAAATTTAGTTCTTGCCTGGCCACCTGACAGTGATGATCCTATGCAAGGAGTTACCGAGGAAGAGATTGAAGGGATGAAAAATTTTGAGAAATATCAAGAGAAGGGGTTTGGTTACTTTGCTATTCAAAGCACAAAACCTCAAACCGTTGCTTATGGTTTAAATGATTCTCCAGTAGGTCTAGCTGCATGGATTATCGAAAAGTTTCATGCCTGGACTGACGATGATTCAGATCAATTGGTTATACCTCTTGATCATGTACTCAGCATTGTTTCACTCTATTGGTATACAGAAACTATTTCCTCATCGATGAGGCTTTATTATGAGAATGGTCAAACAGGTTTTTCTTTTGACTACGTAGACCAACCTACAGGCTGTGCAGTTTTTGATCATGAGATCGCAAAGCCTCCCAAGGCATGGGCTAAGAAAATATACAACATAATGCATTGGGACACCCACTCAGGAGGTCATTTTGCTGCAATGGAAAATCCTAAGATTCTTGCCGAAAGCATTGTAAATCTTGTTAAAAAAGGTGATTTATCAGCAGGCAAATAATCCGTTTTCATTACAAATGTAGTCCATTGGAACATCATGAGGCTCACTATCAAATGATAGATTTTGAAATTCGAAAGCAATTCCTATTTTTTTAGCATCACTTGAGGATAGGGCTTTATCATAATATCCGCCCCCATAACCCAATCTATTTCCTGACTTGTTGTAAGCCAGGCAAGGACATATAAATAATTCAATGTCATTAACTGAAATCTCTTCATTATCAGTTTCTTTAATGCCGAATTTGTTTACAACAAAAGTATCATCAACTTTATGTAGGGTAAAAACCATTCTGCTTGCAATAATTTTTGGAAGAACAATTGATTTTTTTAAATCAAAACAACTCTTAATAATATAACTTGTGTCCACCTCATTTTTTATAGGTAAATAGCAAGCAATCAGGTTTGCTTCTTGAAAAATTTCAGATTTAACAATATTTTTTTGTATTTTTTTTGATCGATCAAGGTACTTATCTTGAGAGAGATGTAGCCTCCGATTAAGTTGTGATTTTCTTAAGTCAGATTTCACGATTACGGAGGCTAAAAACCAATTCACCGCTACACATTTTTTCCTGAACCGAAAGTCCAGGTGGCAAAGCTCTTATCGAATCAGGCTTCCCTAAGGTATTGCTCAACATCGACAGTGGAATATTGCCTATCATTTAAGTATCGGTTCAAAGATATCGAATGTATTGGCAAATGAACCAGTGTTTAAATTATACATCTTAAAATTGATTTCAACATGCAGGATTTTTTCAAGCAAGATTAATTCAAGGCATCATCAATGGATGAGATTATTTGATTAATTTTATTTGAATCATCCTCACTTACTTGCGTTCCCTTAAGTGACTGAAACGCTAGATTAAGTGCTGCCAAAATTAGCGCATTGCCTTTATCGGGGATCTGTTCAATCTCTTTGTTTAGAATTGTTGAAGCCTCTAATAGAAGTGGCTTATCCTCAGGAGGACAAGCAATTGAAATATCTCTTCCCATCACACGTATCGATAGGATCTCTTTATCACTCATGTTCAGATCTTGATTGCAGCTTAGCTAGGTCTCTCTTTAAGGACTCAATTTCTTGTGCCTGTAAGATTTTATTTTCTTTCCAAACCCTTTCCTGTTTGATGTAGTGATCAATGATTCCTTTTTGCTCATTGAACCTATTGAGCAAGTCATTTACTTTTTTAATTAGGTCGGAGAGCCCTGTTTCTTTCGATTCCATTAAATATCAGTTTAAATCTTAGATGTAATTTAGGGAAGTTTGATAGAAAAAAAGAGTAAAATGCTTTTATGAACACTATGTTTGCAGACAGAAGAAAGGCAGTTGGCAGTGCAATGGGTCCGAATGCATGCCTACTGATTGCAAGTAATGATCATGTTTCACGGAACATTCATCATACTTACTCTTTTAGACAGGACAGTTATTTTTGGTATCTATCCGGGTTTAATGAGTCAGATTCCATAATAGTTATTAAAACTGATAGCGAGGCAAACTTAAGCTCCTATATGTATGTTCCTCCTAAAGATGAACATTCAGAACTTTGGGACGGATATCGTGCTGGACCTAAAGGCGCTGTGGACGACTATGGATTTTCTAAGGGATACAACAACCATGAGGCAGATCAAACCATTCCAGATTTATTGGCAGGATGTAATAAGGTTTTTTCATTAATTGGTTACAAAGAAGATTTTTCTAAGAGGGTTGCAGGTTGGGTTAAGCAGGCAAGATTGAAAGATCGCCATACTGCAGCCATCGAACACCTTGATGCTGGGCCATTTTTATCCTCGTTAAGGCGAGTTAAATCAGAAAAAGAAATCCAATTAATGAAAAAGGGTTGTGAGATTTCCGCACAAGCGCATAAAGCAGCCATGCAATTTGTTGCTCCCAATATGAATGAGCAAAGTCTTGAAGCGTTTTATTTATATAAATTTGCTGAGCAAGGCTCAAGGTTTCCTGCTTATACACCAATTGTTGCGGGTGGTGAACATGCTTGCATTTTGCATTATGTTGAGAATGATCAAACCTTAAATGATGGTGATCTAGTTTTAGTTGATGCAGGTGGAGAATATGAATGTTATGCGTCAGACATCACAAGAACATATCCTGTGAATGGAAAATTTAGTGATGAGCAGCTAGCAGTTTATAAGGTTGTTTTGGAGGCTCACAAACAAGCCATTGAGGCGGTCAAAACAGGGAATCATATTATGCAGCCTCAAGAAATTTCTGAACAAGTTATTACTGAGGGATTGGTTGATTTGGGCATACTTGATGGAAAAACCGAAGATTTATTGGAAGAGGGCGCTCACAAAAACTTTTACATGCATAAAGTTGGCCATTGGATAGGCCTAGATACACATGATGTGGGAGCTTACTCAGATGGTAATAATTTCACTAATTATGAGGCAGGAATGGTGCAAACCATTGAGCCAGGAATTTATATTTCTAGCAAAAGCTCTGTTGATGAAAAATGGAAGGGGATCGGGGTTCGAATCGAAGACAATATTCTTATTACCGATCAAGGCAATGAAAACCTTACACAAAGCGCTCCAGTAGATCCAAAAGAAATTGAAGCCCTGATGTCTTCATAAATTCAATGAGTATTTTAATTGCAGGCAATGGTATTGTTGCAAAAATACTTTCAATCAAATTAAAACAATCAGGCATTTCATCACAGATCCTTGAGGGGGATCCTAAGCATTACCAAAATATTAGAACCATTACTCTCAATCCTGCATCGATAGATTTTTTGAATAGCTTGGATTTAGGAATTTCAAAAGCTGAGGTTCAAGATATTCATGTTTATGATGCAGAGGGCAGTGGCCGGATTTCTTTTTCAAGTGATGACATTACCGAAGATTACCTTGCCAAGGTAGTTTTTTACGATGAACTAAATAATGCTTTGGCCAGAAATAATTTTAATTTTTTCTCAAAGAATGATCTTGAACAAAATAAAAAATCCACTGATCTGGTTATTTACTGTGATTCAAATCAGCAAAACATGCTCGGTGTTAAAGAGGCCCAAAGTTATGAGCAAATCGGTCATACATTTTTGGTCTCTAGCAATGACTTAAATGATAACTCGGCAAAGCAATATTTTTATAAAAATGAAATTTTTGCGATTATGCCAACTAATAAAAATAATTTATTTACTGTTGTTTGGTCGATTCCAAAAGCTCATGCGTCATCTGATAAAGAGTCAGTTAAGAAAAGTCTCTCAAAGATTTCTAAGAAATTTAATCTCAAATTAAAACTTGAAAGTGAGATTGTTTCATTCCCCTTGTCGCATCATCACACAAAAGATTATGTTAAGCCTGGCCAATGTATTTTGGCTGATGCCGCACATTCAATCCACCCCCTTGCAGGGCAAGGACTCAATCTCGGTATTGCAGATGCAAGTGTTCTTTTAGAAGAACTTGTCAAAGCTAGAAATGCAAATCTTTCGTTTGGAGATATCTCTGTTCTTAAAAGATATGAAATCAGACGAAGAACAATCAACAAGTCTATGTTGTCGGGCATTAATCTCCTCAACGGTTTATTCAAAGCAGACAATCTTTATTTAAGATTTGTCAGAAATAGGGGTCTTAGCCTGGTAGATAATGTTCCTCAATTGAAAAAATTTTTTATAAAAAATGCAATAGGAGAGATAAGATTTTAAGCATTCCAATGCTTGCACCTTAAAATGAGAATGATTATCATTCTCATCAATACTTTTTAAACAATGAACCTATTTAAACTTTTTCAAATATTAGTCTTCTCTTTATTCTTAACATCCTGCGATCAAAGTGTTAACCAAGATACACTCACTGTATATACATCTCGTCAGCCTCAATTAATAGAACCTATTTTGGATAAATATACAGAAGCGACTGGTATTGATATCGTATTACTTTCAGGAAATGCTCAGCAACTTCTTGAGAGAATTGAAGTGGAGGGTATAAATTCTCCAGCCGACCTACTCATCACTGTTGATGCAGGAGTTTTGTGGCAAGCCAGCCAAGCAAATATTTTCGAACCAATTTCTTCCAGTATTCTAACTAATAACATTCCTAAGAACTTTAGAGATCCGGAAGGAAAGTGGTTTGGGCTGTCAAAACGCATAAGAGCAATTGTAGTGAATGATAAAGGCAATCAAGTACCCCCAAAAAGCTATCATGAGTTAGCTGAAAAAGAATGGAAAAATAGACTTTGCCTTAGAACTTCAGCAAAAGTTTACAATCAATCCCTAATTGCAAGCATGCTCTATAGGCTGAGTGAAGAAGAAACGCACAAAATTTTATCTGGATGGAGTAACAATCTAGCCACCAAGGTATTTTCAAGTGATACCTTAGCACTCAAGGCAGTTCAATCAGGTCAATGTGACGCAACAATAGTTAATTCGTACTATTTGGGCAGATTAATAGACCAACAAATTGGAAACAATCTTTCAATTATCTGGCCTGATCAAGAATCATTTGGAGTGCATGTAAATATTTCAGGCGGCGGTGTGTTGAAAACTTCGAATAATAAAGCTGAAGCTGTGAAATTGCTTGAATGGTTGTCAGGCAAAGAAGCGCAAAAAGATTATGCTTTCGTAAACCTTGAATATCCAGTCCTTCAAGATCAAGAACTTCACCCAATATTAAAATCATGGGGCAATTTCAAAGAAGATACTATGCCGGTTCATCAATTAGGGGTATTGCAAAGACAGGCTGTCTTAGCAGCCAGAAAAGCGGACTATAATTGAAACTGTTTTAGAAGTTTAAGTGCTTCAAATAGCGGCAAGCCAACGACATTCGAATAACTTCCCTTTATTCCTTTTATAAACTTTTCTGCATAACCTTGAATTGCATATGCTCCAGCCTTATCGAGGGGTTCATCAGTTTCACTGTATTCTTTAAGCTCAATGGCTGAAATATCTCCAAATTCTACGAATGTAGATACAGATATCGTTGCTATATCTGCTTTTTCAGAATCCCAAGCACCAACCGAAACACCGGTTATGACTTCATGAACTTGTCCAGAGAGTTCTGATAGCATCGTAAAAGCATGGTCTGATGACTTAGGCTTGCCATATATCTTATTGCCCATAACAACAATGGTATCCGCTGCTAATACAGGGTAATTTTCAAGATTGGTAGCAATTGCATTTTTTATCCCTTGAGAACACTTCTCTTTTGCAAGTTTCTCTGCATTAAACGCTGGGCTACCTTCTAAGACGAGATTCTCTTCAATTTCTGCTTCAAGTAACAAAAACTCTACATTGATTTTTTTTAGTAATTCTGCCCTTCGTGGAGATTTTGATGCAAGATATATCATAAATATATTTTATAGCATAGGTGGGAAACATCATGATAGATAAAGGAAAAGTTATTCTGGTTACTGGGGCAAGCAGGGGAGTGGGCAAAGGAATTGCTGAAAGTGTTGGCAAACCCGGTGACACAATTATTTGTGTTGGACGCTCTGTGGATTCTGGCACCACAGTAAACCAATTTGGTTTTGAGATAAATTCAAGCTTGATTGATACGGCCTCAAATATTGAAAAACAAGGTATAGAATGTGATGTTTTGCCAGCAGACTTAAATCTAAAAAAAGACATTCAAAACATTCAATCAATTATTGAGGATAAATATGGCAGACTCGATATGCTTATCCATGCTGCATGCCAAATACATGACGACCTAGTCTTACCCAAGCCCTTTTGGGAAAAATCAACAGATTTATGGTCTGTCATTGAAGTTGGATTAAAGTCAAACTATTTTCTTAGTCATGCGCTAGCATCAATGTTGATAAAAACATCCAAATCACTGGTTGTTCAAATTTCTTCACATGGCTCAAGTTGTTATATGCATGGCCCAATTTATGGAGCTCAAAAAGCAGGAATAGACAAAATGGCGTTTGATATGGCTTTTGATTTTAAAGATCATGATGTATGTTCCATTTCACTTTGGTCAGGTATTGTTCTGGATGAAAAAACTGAAAAAGTTAGTAAAAATATGGATGAACAATATGCTGAATTTCTAAAAGGAGCCGCTTCCCAAGCTTTTGCAGGAAAAGTCATTAGAGCGTTTTACGATCAGGAAAATAAAATGCAGCATAGTGGCAAAACACTTATTGCAGCAGAAGTTGGTAAAGAGCTAGGAATTACAAACCCAGATGGAACTCAACCGAGAAGTGATAGAGAGATGCTCGGAGGGCCTAAAGATTTTAATGAAGCAGTAGTTTATTAATTAAACTTTTTCGCCTCTGGCTCGGATATCTTTAAGAACGGCACTGATACCTTTCTTATCAATAATCCTCATACCCTTAGCAGAGACTTTTAAGGAAACAAATCTATTTTCAGATTCAACCCAGAATCTGTGGGTATGTAAATTAGGCATAAACTTTCTTTTCACGCGATTATTAGCGTGCGAAACATGATTTCCAGACTGAGGCATTTTGCCTGTTACTTGACATACTTTACTCATAGGCAAGCGATTTTAAAGTACGAAGGGGTTATAAGCAAGATAGAATAACTAAGTGAATCAATTATTTTTATTACGTCATGCTAAGTCATCTTGGGCAAGCAATCATCTTAGTGATTTTGATAGACCATTAAATAATCGTGGCAGAAGAAACGCCATGGATCTTGGAGAATCATTTTTTGAAAAAAAGCTCAAAATAGATCATGTATTATGTAGCCCCAGTGCTCGAACAAAAGAAACGTTTGATATTATCCAAAGCATTTCTAATTTTGCATTAGATCATAAATTTATTGATAGTATTTATCACTCAAGCGTTGGGAATTTAATAGAGATTCTTTCTCAAATCAATTTAGAAACTACATCTGTAATGATTATTGGTCATAATCCCTCCATGCACTTAATGACTGAACTGCTAGTAAATCAGACAATGGATAAATTCCCTACTTGCACGCTGGCACAAATAAAAATTGTGGATTCATGGGATAAACTAAGAAAACATCAAAATAAATTGATTAATTTTGAAAAACCAAAAAAATAATTATGGAAATTGAAATAAAAATTATTGACCCCAAACTTGGAACTGAAATTGCTTTACCTGAATATGCCACCGAAGGATCAGCAGGTATGGATCTAAGAGCGTGCCTCAATGAACCCATTAAAATAAAATCTAATGAGACTTTTTTGATTCCTTTAGGATTTGCAATGCATATTAATGATCCAAGCTTGGCAGCGATCGTAATACCGAGATCAGGGTTAGGATTCAAACACGGGCTTGTTTTAGGAAACCTAGTGGGCTTGATTGACTCTGATTATCAAGGTGAACTCAAGGTACCAGCCTGGAATAGATCTGATAAAGACTTTGAGATTAACTCTGGAGATAGGATAGCCCAAATGCTTATAGTTCCTGTAATCCAAGCAAAATTTAACATCGTTGATGCATTTAAAGAATCAAAAAGAGGAGTAAAGGGATTTGGTAGCTCAGGGGTTGGTTAGAAAATTTATTTCTTTCCAAACCTTTTTTCAAACCTTTGAACACGACCGCCGGTATCAACAATCCTTTGAGTGCCGGTGTAAAAAGGATGAGATGCAGATGAAATATCAAGAGGATAATATGGATAAGTTTTGCCTTCATACTCCCTTGTTTCACTAGTTTCTAATGTTGAAGGTATGAGAAAGTACTTATCAGCACCAGAATCATGGAATAAAACTTCTCTGTATTCAGGATGTATATCTGCTTTCATAATAAAATTAGTTTCTAAGGATGAGCACTATATCAAAACCTGATGGCTTTACAAAGATAAATGAGTAAATTTTTTTATAACATCTCTTTACCACTTGCTGTTCAAGGAACATTTACTTATTCGTCAGATATTGGGCTAGAAATTGGATTTAGAGTACTGGTTGATTTCTCCAACAGAGAAAGAATTGGTGTTGTAATAAAAAAAGTTGATAAGCCTGCATTTAAGACCTTAAAAATAAAAAAGATTTTTGATGACTTTGAAATTTTTAATACCAATGAATTGGCATTGCTGCATTGGATATCAGACTATTATCACTTTCCAATTGGGCAAGTCATAGATAACTTTATGCCTCCCTACCTAAGAAAAGCTAATGCAGTTGAACTCCAAAACAATGATCTAGTAAGTGAGGCAGTGCCGGACTTTAATTTAGATTTAACCTCACATCAAGAAAAAGTATTTTTAGCTTTAAAACAATTAAAAGGTTTTGATCCCTGCCTTCTGTATGGTGTGACGGGTTCTGGCAAAACTGAGATCTACATTAAATTAATTCAAGAACAACTTAAGACCAATCAATCTGTATTAATGCTTATTCCTGAAATTTCTCTAGCTCCGCAAATGGTAAAGAGGTTAAAGAAAATTTTTGGAGAGTTGGTAGCTTACTACCATTCTGGAATTACCAACTTAAATAGATGGAAGGTTTGGAGGGATGCTAGAAATGGTAATAAAAAAATTATTATTGGAACTCGATCTTCTGTTTTAATGCCACTAAAAAACCTTGGTCTAATTATTGTTGATGAAGAGCATGATCATTCTTATAAACAAGTTGAGGGCCTTAGTTATTCAGCTCGTGATGTAGCAATCAAAAGAGCTAGCGATCTAAAGATACCAATAATTTTAGGCTCTGCTACCCCATCTTTGAGTATCTTGCGTCAGGTTGAAGATAAGAAATTTAAAAAAACAGAGTTGCTTGAAAGGTTTAATCAATCATCGCCACCTAAATTAACTTTTGTAGACATCAATACTAATAATTTAAAAGGCGGGATTTCTGAGATTGGTCAAAAAGCCATCTTAGATGATTATGCGAGCCAAGTACTAAGCATGGTATTTATTAATCGGCGAGGATTTGCACCTGAATATCGATGCAGTGAATGTGACTGGGTTGCGAGATGTAATAATTGTGAAACCAACATGGTATTCCATCATGAGAAAAATCGATTGATATGCCACAGATGTGATTCTGCATATGGAATACCTGAGCTATGCCCCGATTGTGGGAATAGTGAGCTTGGAGGAGTAGGCTATGCCACTGAGAGTATATCGAAATACTTACAAGACAATACCCCGATTGATAGGAGCGAGGTTTATAGATTTGACAGTGATACAACTAAAAAAAAGGGCGCTTTAACTGAGCTATTAAAAAACATTAATGATGCCAATCAGGGCGTAATTGTTGGCACTCAAATGCTCATCAAAGGACACGATTTTAAGAAATTAAAAACAGTAATCGTCATGAATATTGACTCAGGGTTAACCAGTATTAATCCATCAGCATTAGAAGATCTTGGCCAACAATTAATTCAAGTTAGTGGGAGAGCAGGAAGGTTGGATACTAAAGCAGTAGTCCTTGTTCAGACCAGGTATCCTGATCATCCTTTATTAAAGAAACTTAAATCGGGAACATATATGCCGTTTGCTATGGATCTATTAACAGAAAGAAAAAAGCAGAGCCAACCGCCTTACGCTTATCAAGCTCTTTTAAAATCTTCATCAACTGTGATTCAAAAAAATATTAACTTTTTAGAAGCTATTTTAAAAAATTTTGAATTACCAGGATGTGATTTTTATGGACCTATGCCTGCATCGATATTTAAAGTTAGAGGACGATATTTCCATTATGTTCTATTGCAAGCTAACAAAAGAACGGTACTCCATAATGCTTTAAATCTATTGGAAAAAAGAATTGGTCAATTAGCAAAATCAAGTAGCGTGAGATGGAAAGTGGAAATTGACCCTTTGAACTTTTAGTTAGATATCAAATTCTTGACTGACAAGTTTTTCAGATAGCCTCCACAATTTTTCTGCTTCCGCTTCATTCTTTGAGTAGTGTGATGTTTTGGCAACTCTTCCATCCACCCAGTAAGCTCCAGTAATACTGAGACCGTCTATTTCAGCCAGATAAATTATTGTATTTGCACCTTTGAGAGGTGATCTAAAAAATGGCTTTAAAATTATTTTCAATACTCTTCCTAAGAGTGAATTATTTTGATTGCCCAATGAGGTATTAACTCCGCCTGGATGAATTGCATTGACAGTAACGCCATCTTTTTGAAGTTTCTTCGCCAATTGCTTTGTAAAAAGAATGTTTCCAAGTTTTGATTGACCATAAGCTTTTAGCCCCATTTTAAAGTCATCTTTATAATTTATGTCATCCCACTGCATTCCTTTTACAAAATGATGTGCTGCTGAAGATACATTGATGATTCTTGATTCACTTTCCTTCTTAACAAGATCTAGCAATAGGTTTGTAAAAAGAAAGTACCCCAAATGATTGACTGCAAATGTATTTTCAATTCCATCAATGGTTTCACTGTATTCGGTATTCACCACTCCTGCATTATTGATAAGCAAATCTATTGCTTTAAGGTCATTTTTAATTTTATCAGCACATTTTCGAATAGAGTCTTGAACAGAAAAATCACAAAAGAAACTATTGATTGAAAGATTTGGGTTAATTTTTTGCATTTCATTTTTTAAATCTTCAGCCAGCTCTTCATTGCGATAGGTAAAAGCAATTGATTTTGCTGATTCAGCAAACTTTATTGCGGCAGCTTTGCCAATACCGTTTGTAGCACCCGTTATCAAAATTGTTTTGTTATTTGTCCACTTCATCAGATATAGATTTTAATTTTTTGACCCGGAAATATACTAGATGGATCTAATTCGTTCCATTTAATCACTTCGTTGACGGTTACCCCAAAACGAATTGCAATTTCAGAAATAACATCTCCTTTTTGGATGGTATATGTCAAGAATTCGGGTAAGGGATCCATAATGGTATTAGGTTTTGGCTTAACTTTGAAATATTCATGAATTCCAAGAAATATACTTCTTGCAATCATTCTTCTGCCAGGTTTTTTTGATAATCTCCTAGAATCGTCAGGGTTAGTTATGAATCCAGATTCAACTAAAACAGATGGGATATCTATTGATTTTAAAACTCTAAAGTCAGCAAATTCAACACTTGGTTTATGCATGTGTGTGAAAGGATCTCTTTTTAATTGCTCTAATATCTTTTCACCAAGAATTATACTATTTTCAATTTTAGCCTCATAAGCTAGCTGATATATTGCTCTGGCAGCGTCCTCATCAAAGTCTTGGAAATCTAGCCTTCCAACCTTTGACTTTATTGAGCTATCTGCAACAAGCTTAGCTTTTGACAAATTCTCTGCTGTAATTGAGGAGGCTTCTTCAGACCATACATACACTGATGCCCCCTTTACTCTTGAGAGTCGAAAGCCATCAGCATGAATAGAAACAAAAAGATCTGCTCCTAATTCTCTTGCTTTTTGATAGCGATCATCTAAATTTACAAATTCATCTGTAGATCTAATCATAATCGGCTTATAACCTTGGGTATCCCTAAGAGTTCTCTCAAGCTCTTTGGCAATCATCAAAGTTACGTCTTTTTCAAGAATGTTGGTTCCAACCGATCCAGGATCCTTTCCCCCATGGCCAGCATCAATTGCAATTAAAATATCGCGCGTATTTTTTTTGATTTTTTGCGATTGCTTAATTTCCAGTATTAATTTGACGTGGTCTTTAGATTTAATCTGCCATGGCTTTTTCCAATAAACGGACTCTTTAAGATCAATTACAATCCGAGAGAGGTTATTTTGATCTGATGCTCTTACAAGCTTTAATGGCCCAAGGTTATTTTCTTCTGAAAATGAACTTACCTTGGTATCTCGAACATCAATAACAATTCTTGATGGGTCATCTAGGGCATAGGCATTAATTAAGGCAACTTTTTGAAGCTTGAATGAAATTCTTATATCACCATTGGGTAGTTCTTTTATGTTTTCAAAATTTAGTGAGTTTGCACCGAGAGGCGTAAATAGACACAAAAAAAATACAAGTGAAAAGAAAACTTTATGCATGATTAGATTCAATAATTTTTATTATTTTACTAGCTGTGCCTGAAAGTTTAACTAATCGAGATTCATTTTTATGCACAATAGAAATTTTTAAATCAAATTTTCTTTTGTTAGGTAAATTCTCCGGCCACTCAATCAAGATTAATAATTTTTTTTCAGAAACCGTCTCAAGATCTAACATATCTACATCTTCCTGATTATCAATTCTGTATAGGTCAATGTGTTTACAAAGAAAATCTTTGACTTGGTATTCTTCATAAATTGTGTAGGTTGGACTTTTAACTTTACCCTGCCAGCCAAGACCATTTATCAATGAGCGTGCAATGGTTGTTTTGCCCGCTCCAAGGTTACCTTCTAAATGGATTTCAAATTTTTCTTCATCAGCGGATCGCAATGCATCTGACAATAATCGTCCAAGTTCAATTGAAGCAGATTCATCCTCAAGCAAAATATTCATAGGAAAACTAATTAATGTTCTTTTTTATCAGCCCAATCAGTGTTTTAGCATCTAAACCTCTATCGCCAAAATTTTTTGAATACTCGGTACCAGATCTTCCATGAACAGCTACACCAAGTTTAATTGCATTTAATGAATCCAGCTTGTTACCAATTAGACCTGCAATTATGCCCGCAAGGATGTCTCCTGATCCGGGAATTGATAGGGCTGGAGAGCCCTCATTACAAATATAATTAGCATTACTTGAAATAACGGTCTGATGGCCTTTGAGAACAATTGATGCCTTAAATTTTGTTGCTAGATTGGTTGATGCAGAGAGTCTGTTTTCTTGAATTTCTACAGTGGATAAGTTTAACAGAGCTGCTGCCTCACCTGGATGTGGTGTTAGGATTAATTTAGAGGGAAGGTCTGTATCTTGAAATGGCTTATTGCATAAGAGCCTTAATGCCCCAGCATCCATGATCAAGGTTTGATTGTTTTCTTTTGCTGATTCAATTGCCATATACAATAGTTGTTCTGACCAATAGCTGTCTTTAAATCCAGGACCGCAAACGATTACTTCGGCACTTTTAATATCGTCTTTAAAATCTTGTGGATTATCAGATCCAGAAACCATAAGTTCTGGAAGATATGATAGCGCAGGGGTAACGGCGCTCTCCTGACTTAAAAGCCTTACAAGTCCAGCTCCAACAGACAGAGCTCCTGCACTTGCAAGTATTCCAGCACCCTCATACCCTGCATCGCCTGCTAAGATAGCTATCTTTCCAAACATGCCTTTATGAGAATCTAACTTTCGTTTTGGTAAAAGGTCTTTCACATCTTCAAATGAAAATAAATTGGCAGCTTCTCTCATCTCTTCATCTATATTTTTATTTAATTTAAGTAATTCCATTTTACCAGTGAAATTTTTTCCAGGATCAAGAATTTGCCCAATTTTATATCCAAAAAAAGTCAGTGTATTTGTTGCTAGAAAAGTTTCTTCTGATGCCTTACCACTTGATACATTTAAGCCAGTAGGGGCATCAATGGCAATCTTATGTTTGAATGTATTAGCTATTTTATTTACTGATTTGATTTCATTCGAAATAGTTTCTCTGCCACCAATTCCAAGCATGGCGTCCACAATGACAGTTTCCTGTTTATTGAAATCATCCAGATCAACTAATGCAATCAAGTGATTTTCTATATCTTTTTCAGCCGCCATAGTGAGGTTGGATTTAGTTTTTTCTTGTAGAACCCTTAAAAAATAAACCTTATAACCATAATCAATTAAATATTTACCTATATAGATCCCATCACCACCATTATTGCCAGGACCAACAAGAATAATGAAACTTTCCTGTTTGAGATTACTAATTATCCATTTTGCTGCAGCATTTGCAGCATCCTTCATTAGACCTAATTCATCAATGCCTGATGCAAATAATGATTTTTCAAAATCATATATCTGAGATGGGAAATAGAGTTTTTTCAAGACTATTGAGTTATATAGCCAAGGCGATTAGATCTAAATGAACCCAGCCAAACTCTCTCATTTTCCATAAGAGCAACTGTCCCTGGACCCATATTTGTATTCTTAAAAGAGATTCTATTTTTTAGATCCAGTGTATTCCTATTTAGGATTGAAATTGACCATGGCAAGGTACAGTTTTCATTAAGGCCGCATCGAGCATATTCATAAATATTTGAATCATGAGAGACAACCCAATAATAATTGTCTTGGAGAACAATGTTATCAGGAGAGTTTGTTTTATGAGTAGCTAAATGCTGTTTACTTTCTAGGTCATATAACGAAGTTGAATCACCCAGATTATAATTTACAGCCAAATAATTTTTTTCTGGATCATAGCTTAGGCCGTTAGGGTATGCTCCTGAAGTATATCTAAGTTCTGTAAATCCATTTTTCTTTTCCCATTTAATTACAAAACCCGTATTAAATTTAAAATAATATGCAAGAATCCATTTCTCCATACTAAAATTTCTAGGAAACATATGCGTTGCATAAAATGATCCTGAATCAGTCAAACTCACATCATTTAAGTAGTATTTATTTTCTGTTGAAACACAGCCCTTCCATTCAAGGTTCCAAGTCTGATCTTCTTTGAAAAGCTTATACATTTCGATCCGCTCATCAGGTAGATGAGAAACAACCGCTAACTGATATTGACCATCTTTACGTTTAACGAGGTCAATGCCATGGGGACCTATCAGATCTGAGTCTTTACGTAAGCACTTCTCATCCCCCCATTCATTACTACCGTATAAAATATCGATTTTTTCTTTCTTCAAGGTTTTAAGGTTTAGCAAACTAATTTTGCCTACCCCTTCTTCTTGAATTGGTTTTTGTCCACCGTATTCGGATACGATGAGCCCACTTCCATCTGGAATTATTACTAGGTCCTCAGGATTTTTAAAACCGCAAACAACTTGAATCTCATCATTGCTTTCACATCCAACCAATGGCTCAAACGGGGTTTTATCTCTTGCACTTTCTAAAAGAAGAACCGTGCCTATTGCAAAGAGAAAAAGAGTGCCGAAGATCATAAATTTTTTGAAATGATCTAATGCAACTGCTTTGGCCCAATCACTGAAAAATAAAAATAATAGGCCCCTGAAAATACTCAAAATGCCAATTAAAATAACGATGTAATTCCATGGTTGGTAATAAATAGGACTTTCAGGAATTCCAAAATATAAGAAAATCCCGCCAATAATGACACCAAAAAGACCAAGTATCTTCAGATAATTTGAGGCAAGGGTTCGAATCACGGCCTTGTGCCAAAACTTATAAAACAACGGAAGGCTAACGCCAAGAGCAATTAGTAATACACCAAAAATTAATTCCATTTTTTTAGCTCCATATTGATTAATTCTGCAAGCTCAAGAGGCTTGTCTACCAATACATGATGAGCCGCATCTTTGATAACTTTAAATTCCATTATTTCGCTGAAAGCACTTTGCATATATTTCATTATCTTTGATCCTAAGAGCAAGCTGTCGCTTCCAGAAATAAATAATGCAGGACAGGAAAATGAAAACCCATATCCATCCAGTCGTTTTAATGATCTAAATAATCTGTCATCAAATTTCCATCGCCATCCATCGCTTGTTTCTTTGATTGAAAATTCAGCAATAAATCTTAAATACCAATCATTTTTACATTCTTGGGGTGGCATTAGCCTAAAACGAGAAAGAATTTCTCTTTTTGATGAGTAATATTTTATGGGTCTTAACGGACCACTACTTATGTGCTTATCGTAATCATAGTCAGGAGGTCTTATTGGGCTGTCGATGATGATTAAACCACTAACAAGTTCTGGCATTTCAGATGCAATGTATGCAGCTAGATGCCCTCCAAGGGAATGACCAACTAAAAAAATTTTCCGTTTTAACATTCCCTCGCTATCAATAACGCCAAGAACAGCATCTTTAAATAACTCAAAGTCATATTTATCAAAATGACTGGTATCTCCCATGCCCGGAAGTTCTGGGGCAATAATCGTGCCTTTTGATTTGAGCAATGGTGCAATGGGGTCCCACCATTTACTATGTGCGCCGGTCCCATGAATTAAAACAGTTAGCTGTTCTTCGTCATCAATATCCCATTTCTGATAGGCAACCTCATGACCATTAAAAGCATATTTTTTTTGTTCTAATTTTGCCTCAATTGCTTGATGAAACCAGTTCGGAGCATCTGCAATGTCCTCCTTAAGCGAGTCGGATATTTTCATTAGATGCATTCTAATAGATAATGGCTGACTAAACGAATTATGCAATTGATCAGACCTGCGGCAACCATTGTCTTAGCAAGGGATTCATTAAAGGGCCCTGAGGTATTGATGGTTAAAAGAAGTACAAACTCAGCATTTGGTGATTTGCACGTATTCCCAGGAGGCACTCTTGATCCAGAGGATTATTTGTCAGAAATTTATCAAATGAGCGATGATCTTGATGATCGATCAGCTTCATCAATGTTAAAAGTTGAAAAAGATGGCCTTGCTTATATGATTGCTGTTGTTAGGGAGTGTTTTGAAGAGGTTGGTATATTGATGTCTAAATCATTGCCGGCATCCCTTGATCCAAAGGCATTAAAAAACATTCGGGATCAGATCAATAATAAAAAATTAACGTTTTATGATTTTTGTCTTAGTAACGATATCCATTTTGATTTTACTAATATCGTTCCAATCTCACATTGGATAACACCTGAGGTAGAGAAAAAAAGATTTGATACCCGTTTCTTTTTTACAAAAACAGATGAGTCACAACAAAATGATCATGATGGCTGGGAGCTAACCGAAAGTGTATGGATAAAACCTAGTGATGCACTTAAAGCAAACAGCGAAGGTGCTTTTAATATGATCATGCCTACAATCAAAAACCTTTCTCTGTTACTGCCTTATAAAACAGTAGCTGATGCTTTCGCTGGCCTGAAAGATGAGGTTGACAATATTCAATCCATTCTGCCAAAGTTTTTCAAGAGAGATGGAAACTGGATCGGTTTATTGCCTGATGATGAAGGATATGAAGATGCATAGTAAATTAATTCAAAAGATTACAGCACCCAATGCAAGTATGTTTACAGGCGGTGGGACAAATACTTATCTGATAGGTAAAGAAGAGATCACTATTGTTGATCCAGGCCCAAACATTGAGACACACATCAATGAAATTGCTAATGCGGTAGGGAAAAAAGCAACAAGGATTTTGGTTACTCATACTCATAGGGACCATTCACCAGGAGTGAGACCATTAAAAGATATTTTAAATGTTCCCTCCTATGGATTAATGGTGGAGCAAGATGATGGACATCAAGACAAAACCTTTACTCCAGATAAAGTCTTAGGTCATGGCGATGTGATTGACTGCGAAGAATATAAAATTGAGGTCATTCATACCCCTGGCCACGCATCAAATCATCTTTGTTATTTAGTTCACGATGCATCAACGTTAATTACCGGTGATCATATTATGAACGGTTCAACAGTAGTGATTGCTCCGCCTGATGGGAACATGAAGCAATACCTGTCTTCATTAAAACTTCTCAAAGACTACGCATTTGATTACATTGCACCTGGTCATGGAGATTACCTTGAAGATCCAGTCGCTGTGGTTGATTGGATTATCAATCATCGACTTCAAAGAGAATCTAAGGTTCATGAGTGCCTAAAAAAAATATCTCCATGTGATGTCAATGATTTGGTCAAGCTTGTTTATGATGACGTTGACCCAAAATTACATCCGATTGCACTGTGGAGCCTCACAGCACATTTAGAAAAATTAGAAGAGGATGGCATAGCTGTTTTGAGTGGAGATAAAAAAATCTGGTCACTTAATTAGTTATGTTTGGATTTATTTTAGGCTGCTTCTACTTACTAAGTGCCTTAACTTTTCTTTGGCTTAATAATAGTAAATTTGATCTCGTTGGATTCTTTTTTAATAAAGCGAATCATAAATTCTATGTTGGTTATGAACTCAGTTTCTTGGTCCTTTGTATGTTTGCATTGCTGGAAACAATGAGTTGGGTTTTTTTTATTTTGCTAGCAATCCATTTCATGGGTTTTTATATATTGGCTTTCAATGCTGAAAAATTTTACTCAATGAGAAATGAAATTGACGCACTAGGTCAAAACTCAATGATAAATTTTTCTGTAATCTTTTATCTGCTTGGAGGAGTTTTTTCTTTATTTACTGTTTTGATTTAAAGAGAGTTTATTCTCAACTAAATTCTTAACAACCTCTGGTTCAGCTAAGGTAGAAGTATCTCCCAGATCATGAGTTTCACCTGCTGCAATTTTTCTTAAAATCCTTCTCATTATTTTTCCTGAACGTGTTTTAGGCAAATTGGGTGACCATTGAATTAGATCAGGTTTAGCAATGGGACTTATTTCATTGGCAACAAACTTTGAAAGCTCATTAGCAAGATCATCGTCTGAATTTTGCCCAACCATCAGGGTTACAAATGCATAGATTCCTTGCCCTTTGATGGGGTGCTCAAACCCAACAACTGCAGCCTCAGCAACAATCGGATGAAGCACAAGGGCGCTTTCAATTTCAGCTGTTCCAAGCCTATGACCTGAAACATTCAAGACATCATCCACCCTTCCTGTTATCCAGTAATAACCATCTTTGTCCCTCTTTGCACCATCTCCGGTAAAGTAAATATCCTCATACTCAGAAAAATACGTATCAATCATTCTTTGATGATCCCCATAAACCGTTCTTATTTGGCTTGGCCAAGAATTTTGTATCACAAGATTTCCTGAGCCTTCACCTTCAATTAAATTACCTTCATCATTCATTAAGCCTGGCTTAACACCAAAAAAAGGAAATGTTGCTGAACCTGGTTTTACAGGTGTAATTCCGGCAATGGGTGAGATCAATACAGAGCCAGTCTCTGTCTGCCACCAGGTATCAATAATTTGACAACGCGATTCTCCGACAATTTTATAATACCAATCCCAGGCCTCAGGATTGATGGGCTCACCCACAGTACCAAGCAATTTTAAAGATTTTCTAGATGTATCCTTTACAGGTTTATCGCCTTGAGCCATTAATGCTCGAATCGCAGTTGGTGCAGTATAAAAAATATTTACTTGATGCTTATCACATATCTCCCAGCATCTTGAAGATGAAGGATAAGTAGGCACGCCTTCGAAAATAACACTGGTTGCACAATTACTTAGCGGTCCATAAACAATATAAGTATGCCCAGTTATCCAGCCAACATCTGCGGTGCACCAATAAATATCATCTTGCTGATAACCAAATATAAATTTAAAACTCAGGTGTGCTCCTAGCAGATATCCCCCAACACTATGCATGACTCCTTTAGGTTTCCCTGTAGATCCAGATGTATAGAGAATAAAAAGAGGATCCTCCGAATTAGTTGCTACACATTCGCAAGTCGGATCATATTGAGCAATCTTTTCTTTGTAGTAATGATCCCTGCCTGCAACCATTTCAATACTTTCACCTGTCCTTTGAACAACAATACAATTTTTAACTCCAGGACAAGAATCTAATGCAGTATCTACATTTTTTTTGAGATTAGTTTTCTTTCCTCCCCTAACTGATTGGTCAGCAGTGATGACTAATGAGCAGTTAGCATCTAGAATCCTGTCCTTAAGAGATTCAGCAGAGAACCCTCCAAATACCACAGAATGAACTGCGCCTATCCGAGCGCAAGCCAGCATTGAATACACTGCTTCGGGAATCATGGGTAAGTAGATGCAGACTCTATCGCCCTTATTTACTCCAAGATCTTTCATAAAATTAGCCAATCGACATACATGGTCGTGTAATTCTTGATAAGAAATATTCTTGCTTTCAGCAGGATCATCGCCTTCCCAAATAAAAGCAGTTTTATTTTGATGATGCTCTAGATGTCTATCAATGCAGTTATAAGCAATGTTTAACTCACCATCCTCAAACCATTTCGCATTTTTGAATTGATTGTTAAAAGTAGTTGTAAACGGCTTGCTCCACACTAAATTTTCTTTCGCGGCATTTTGAAAAAAAGTAACAGGATCATTGATGGACCGTTCATACAGCCTTTTATACTCTTCCAGTGAGCTTAAATGCGGGTTTGTAAAACCTCTTTCAGGTGAAATGACTTTTGTATCAGTCATTAAAGGATTGTTGGATGAGGATTTATAAAGTTTTTACCCTTTGGATTTGTGGTAATAGTTTCTAAGAGCATCTCATAATCCTTACCATCTTCCTCAAGATTAATGTCTGCAGCATTTACTATGAGGAGCGGGGCACTTTCATAGTATAAAAAGAATTTTGAATAAGCTTCATTAAGTCGTTCAAGGTACTCACCAGTTAAATACCTCTCATTAGGATTTCCTCTTTTATTAATTCTATCGAGTAAAACCTCAACAGGAGCTTGAAGGTATATCACTAAGTCTGGAGATGGGGCATCAATTGTGGTGTGCTCATAAACTTTGTCGTACAGTGCTAGCTCTTCATCAGATAAAGTGACCTCAGCAAAAAGCCTATCTTTTTCTATTAGAAAATCAGCAACTCGAACAGGCTCAAACAAACTTTGTTGCTTAAGATCCTCAATTTGTTGCATCCGCTGAAATAAAAAGAAAAGTTGTGCAGCCAGGGCAGATTGACTAGGATTTTTATAAAAACTGTTCAAGAAAGGGTTTTCTGCAGGTTTTTCCAGAAATACATCATAATTAAATGATTGCGCTATTTTATGAGCAAGGGTTGTCTTTCCAACACCAATAGGCCCTTCAACTGCTATGAACTTTGGTATGGGAGCTTCCTGAATTGCTAAATCCATCAATGTAAAAAAATTATCTTACAAAGATTATCCCAACTCTCCAGATAAGCCAAATTTTTTAGAGTTTGATGAGTTCTCTCGATGCCTTTTAATCATCTCAAGTTTAGTTTGTCGGTTGCATGATTGAAATTTTGTCCACCAATCACCAATTTCACTCTCAGAATTAGAGGCCTCAATTCTTAATAATAGCAAATCATATGCAGCTCTAAATCTTGGATGTTGTAGTACTTTAAAGGGTTGATTTTTGATCCTACTTTGAAGCCTTAACTGCAATGACCAAATATCTTTTATGTAAGTATAAAATCTCCTTGGTACAGCAGTTAAGATTTGCTGGTCTCTTAAAATTTTATCCATGTTAGGGAAAAATCTTCTTGTGCTAATCGAATCTTCAACAGTTGCTATTTCAATCAACTTTGGCCATAAAATGGCTGCCAAAAGAAATCCAGGAGTTACTGATTTACCTTCATGAATTCTGTTATCAGTATTAATAAGCGCTGACATCTGCAATCGATAACCATAGCTATTGGACTGCCCGACATGACTCACTAAATGTTTTAACAAGTCGAAAGTTTCCAGTTTTTCAAAGTTATGTTGAGCTTTGCCGTGCATAAATATTTTATTAAATTCATCAAACCTTCTGGCATTGGATATGCTGCTCAAAAGATATCCTTTTTCATAAATTGCATCTTTTATTTGTTTATCAATTTTAAAGTTCAGCTTTGTTGCAAATCTTACAGCCCTTAAACTTCTGACAGGATCTTCTTCGAAGCGCAGCATGGGGTCGCCGATAGAAACTATTTTACGCTTATAAGAATCACTCACCCCTTGATGTCTATCGAATAATTTTTTTTGAATGGGATCAAAGTAAAGAGAATTAATTGTAAAGTCTCTTCTTTCACAGTCTTCCTCAATGGTTCCCCAGACGTTATCCCTTAAAATTTTACCTAGCTGGTCCTTAACAATTTTTTCTCGATTCGATTTTGCTCCGGATGCTCTGAAAGTAGAAACTTCTATAACTTGGCTACCCTTGTAAACATGAACTAACTTAAATCTTTTCCCAATAATTCGTGAGGCTTTAAATATCTTTCTAATTTGCTCTGGTGTTGCACTGGTCGCTACATCAAAATCTTTAGCTGGAATATCTATTAACTGATCTCTAATGCATCCCCCAACAAGGTAAGCATCATGACCTTTTTTTTGTAATTGCTTGATGATCTCCTCAGCAAATTTATCAAATTTATTCTGGAGGAGTTTTTTTGGTGGACTTACAAATGAATTATTTGGGTTGCTCAAATTAAAATTTTGGAGATTGATTATCCCCCTAGTTGTTTTTCTTTTATCTCATCTAGAGTCTTGCAATCAATGCAATGCGTGGCAGTGGGTCTCGCTTCAAGTCTTTTTAAGCCAATCTCAATTCCACACGAATAACAGTATCCATAGTCATCTTGTTTAATTTGTTCTAAAGAGCTCACAATCTTTTTGATAAGTTTTCTTTCTCTATCCCTAGTTCTTAATTCAAAGGCAAACTCTTCTTCTTGTGAAGCACGATCAACAGGATCTGCAAAAGTTTCACCCTTATTTTTAAGGTGATCAAAAGTTTTTTGCATTTCTTCTTTAAGATGCTCTCTCCAATTTAGTAAAACTTTATTAAAGTGACGCTTCATAGCGGCACTCATATATTTCTCATTCTTTTTGGGCTTGTAGGACGAGATTTGGGGTTCTTTTTTCTTAGCGACTCTTTTCTTTTTTGCAACAGATAATTTTGCTACTTTCTTTTTCGGAGCTTTAGACTTAGCTGCAGTATTCTTTTTAGTTATTTTCTTCGGCGCTGCAGATTTTTTCTTGGGAGCAGCTTTCACTTTTTTGTTGACTGTCTTGGTTGATGCTTTTTTATTTGAGGTTTTCTTTGATGTTGTTTTTTTACTTTTTTTACTTGGCATTTTTGTTTTTCAGTTATTGAGATTAATCAAATTATTTAAGGGCGAAGAAAATAGCAGAAATGAACTTAATAAGCTAGTTTTTTATAATTTTTTTAGAACCTCATGATAGCCAGATTCTGTTAATCTTGGACCAAAAGTCTCAACAATTTTAGAAGCCCCATAATTGGCAAATTTTCCACATTCATTAAGAGAATTGCCCTGAGAGAGCGCATATAAAAAACAGCCTGCAAACATATCACCGGCTCCATTTGTATCTACCGCATGAATGTTTTCAGCTTTTAATTGAATTAATTCATCTTTATTCACAATTGAACACCCCTTGGAGCCTGTTGTAACAATACTAATAAAATCTTTTTTTGTAAGATCATCAAGTGCCGAATCAATAGATTCTGTTGATGTAAAAGCCATTGCTTCTTCATCGTTACAAAAAATGTAATCAACTCCAAAACTTTCTAGCTCGGTAAATCTGTCTCTAAATCCCGTAACAATGCCTGGATCTGAAAGTGATAGGGCAATTTTTACATTTTTTTCGGACGCTCTTTTTAAGAGCTCAAGGGTGACAGAATAGTTTTCATCACTCGTCACCATATAGCCTTCAACGTAAAGAATATCGGTATCAAGCATCGCTACAAAATCAATATCATCCATTCGCATAAGCGCACTTACATTAAGGGCCGTCGACATAGTTCTTTTTGCATCTGCTGTAACCAAGATTAAGCATTTACCTGTTGGGACTTCATCAGCATCCCGCATCTTAAAACTATGGTTAACACCAATATTTTTAAGGTTTGCAAGGTAGCTATGACCATCTTCATCATCGGCAACCACGCAAGTATGAAAACATTTAGCACCAAAATGAGTTGCAGCTACCAATGTATTTGTTGCTGAGCCTCCACAATCAGAAACGGATTCCGCATTCTCTTTTTTTAACTTATCAATAATTGGAGCATGCTCCTCAGCACTTGATAGATTCATTTGATCAATTTCTAGGCCAACTTCAGCAATGAATTCATGTGATACTTTAAATTGAGTATCAACCAATGCATTTCCAATCGCAGTTATGTCATATTTCATATTCATAATTCCTCTATTGCATCTAAGACTTTTTGGGATGCAGATTGCATTACTTCGTCTATATGCGTGGTTGATAAAAATCCAGCTTCAAATTTTGAAGGCGCAAAGTAAATACCTTTACTCAAAGATTTTAAAAAGAAGTTTTGGAAAACTTTTGAATCTGTTGCGCATACATCTTCAAAATTTTCAGGCAGTTTTTTTGAGAAAAAGAAACCAAACATTCCGCCAGAAGCATTATAAGCAAAATCAATATCCTTAGTTTCTAAGCTTTTAGAGATGACGTTTAAGAAGTTTTTAATCGTTAATTCTAATTGTTCGTATGGGCTAGTTTTTTGAAGCTCAGAGATTAGAGCTATACCTGCCGACATTGCAAGTGGATTACCCGAAAGTGTACCTGCTTGATAAACAGGGCCTTCAGGTGCAAGATATTTCATAATATCTGCATTACCACCAAATGCACCAACAGGAAGACCTCCACCAATAATCTTACCAAGCGCAGTCAAGTCAGGTTGAATGTTATACATTGATTGCGCACCCCCAAGACTGACCCTGAACCCCGACATTACTTCGTCAAAAATTAGAACCGAATTATTTTGATGAGTTTTTTCTCTTAGAATATTTAAGAATTCATTATGCCCTTTAATGAAACCCATGTTGCCAGCTACTGGCTCAACAATTACTGCAGCAAGATCATCTTTCACCTCATCAAAGGTCTTAGTAAATGCTTCAGTATCATTGTAAGGAATAGAGATAGTGAATTTAGCAAGCTCCTCAGGGATTCCAGGAGAGTCAGGTAAGCCAAAAGTAGATACACCTGAGCCTGCTTTAACAAGCAATGAATCAACATGCCCATGATAACAACCATCAAATTTGATAATGGTATTCCTGTTCGTATATCCCCTTGCCAACCTTATGCAGCTCATTGTTGCTTCAGTACCAGAATTGACCATCCTAATTCTCTCAATAGAGCCGATGCTTTCCTTAATCAGGGAAGCCATTTGGTTCTCTAGTTTTGTTGGTGCTCCAAAACTTGTCCCATTTTTTAGCTGTTCGTTGATGGCCTTAACGATAATAGGATTGCTGTGTCCTAATATCATTGGTCCCCAGGAACCAATAAAATCTATATATTGATTTTCATCTTCATCAATTAAATATGGTCCATTAGCGCTTTTAAAAAAAACAGGTTTCGAGTTAACATTTTTGAAAGCTCTTACTGGAGAATTCACTCCTCCAGGCATCAGCAACTGTGCCTCTTTGAAAAGAGCATCTGATTTATTTCGATTCATGACTTATTCAACATATTTAAGAATGAGGGCAAATCTTCTGAAGAAAAGATACCATCTGATATAGCAATCATATCAAAATTGTTACTGATATTTGACTCATAAGTATCTAAATTAATTCCGCCAATTATGGCTTTTGGTTTACTCTTGAATTTAATTATTTTTTGCAGCTCAGCTTCAGATATTTCACGTGCATTTTTTTTAGTTGAGGATCTGTGCATGGCCCCAAAAGAAACATAATCAATGTAACCTAAATACTGATTCGCAAGCGAGATACTGTTATAACAACTTAAGCCAATAATCTTTTCTTTGTAGATATGTTTTGCAAAAATTGGCGAAATATCTGACTGACCCAAATGAATACCATCAAAATTAAATTCTTCTATTTGTGTAATATCATCATTGACCAAGACAAGTCCGGAATGATTGTGAATCTCTTCTATTAGATTTTTTAATTTTGGTGCATGCTCAAAAAAGATATTTTTGTTTTTAAACCTTATCTGAAATAACTTAACTTTATTCTCTAAGCAAACCTTAATAGTCTGATCAAAAGTATCATTCAAAAAGTTTCCTTCACCAATAATGCAATATACGCCTTCAAGTTTATTTTTCTGCAAAGCTAGAATTTAAATACTGCTGAAATTACAGCGATAAGTAAAAGGATCACAGGGATTTCATTAAATAGCCTCATGCTTCTCGAGGTCCAACCGCAAGTGTTATTTGAAAGCTGGCGCATAATTTTTTTACACATTACTAGGTAACCAATAACTAAGAATGTTATAAAAACTTTCAATATGAGCCATGACTGAGAAAACCACACAATAAAATTTGTACCTTGTGATCCCATAGCGACACCAAGAATTATTCCAATACTCAATAGCAATAATGTAAATCGAAACAACCTATTTTCCATTTTTGAAAGATAGTCTCGCGTTGAGGCATTATCTGATTCAATGTGATAAACAAAGAGTCTAGGCAAGTAAAAAATCCCAGAAAAAGCTGAAACCATAAATACAATATGAAATACTTTAAGCCATAGGTAAAAAGACATAGGGTTATTTTATCCTTAAAAAACTTAAATGTTTGGCTGAAAAGATATTCTTGTGAATATAATATTAGTCCTTATAGATTAAATTATGAGCGGTTCAATAAATCTTACTGAAAATGCTGTAACCAGAATACAGGGACTCTCAGCAGGTAGTGATAATGATAAATTTAGAGTCTATGTCACGGGAGGAGGATGTTCAGGATTTCAATATGGTTTCAAGTTTGATACTGAGGTTGCATTTGATGATGATGTAATTGAATTTAAAGATTTTAGTATTCTGCTCGATGCTCTTTCATACCCATATCTTTATGGATCAACACTTGATTTTGTTGAAGACCTGTCAGGTTCTCGCTTCATCATTCAAAATCCTAATGCTAAAACTACATGTGGATGTGGCGAATCTTTTTCTATCTGATTTTTGTAATAGATCCAAGCAACCCTTTAGAACTTTTGCCTTTATTTGAGACCTGAAGTTCCTCATGATCGAGCCTTTTCTTTGCAAGCCATCCAAAAGCAGCTGATTCAACCAGCATTGGATCTAGACCAATCTCTTTTGAAGATTTGATTTTTATTTTAAAAAGACTCTCAAGATTGCTTAAAAGGGTTTGATTTTTGATACCGCCCCCGCAGATGTAAATTTCATCAATGGCTTTTTTAAGCTTTTGAGTTTGTTCGAATATCATCATGGCTGAAAAGAAATTAAGAGTTGCAAGTACGTCCTCTTTGGGTTTTCTTAATAATTTATTTGGTATGAAATTCAAATTAAAGATTTCTTTACCAGTAGACTTTGGTAATTTTTTTTGGAAAAAAGAATGCTTGCTCATCTCATTGACTGATGATGAGTGAATATCCCCCTTAGCTGCAATTAAGCCACCTTTATCAAATTTCTTCTTTAAAACTTTTTGGCAATATATATCCATTAGTGCATTTGCAGGCCCAGCATCAGAACCTAAAACAAAAGATCTTCTTATGAAAGTGAAATTTGTAATGCCTCCAAGATTGATGATGAGCCTTGATTTTTGAGACTTAAACATTTCATGGTGAAAGTAAGTTGTTAGAGGAGCGCCTTCACCTCCAAGGGCAATATGAGAATTCCTAAAATCAGACACAACAGGCACACCCAATGCATGAGAAATATAATTTGGGTCGCCAAGCTGTATTGAGAAAGGATGTCTAGATTTGGGTGCATGCCATACAGTTTGCCCTGATAAGCCAATACCTTTTATTCTTGAGTGCTTGATAGAATTTTTTCTTATAAGCCCTTGAATACTTTTTAGAAAATAACGGGTACATAATTGATTAATTTCACCGAAATCTTGCGCTGTTGCACTCTTGCCTGCGGCGAGGTCAAGAATTTTGATCTGATCTTTTGAAGAAATTTTGGTACTGTATGAACCAATAATTGATACAGATTTATTATCAATATTTAGAGCACATGATTCCACAGCATCTGCACTGGTTCCACTCATCGTCCCTATGTATATATCTTTAGTTGGCATCAGCTATCATTATAGATAGCTTTTTAGTTAAGTCTAAAATCTGCGATTTTGTTTGATTAAAATTAGGCAACTCCATTTCATCTATAGGCTTATCATCCGGCAGTCTAACTTTTAAGGGGTCCGTTCTTTTATCGCCAACCTTGAATTCATAATGTAAATGAGGTGCAGTAGCTAGACCTGAATCACCTACATAACCAATAACTGTTCCTTGTTTTACTTTAGATCCTTCATCGAGCTTTGAACTATAAGATTCTAGATGAGCATACAAGGTGGTAATTTCACCTCCATGACGAATCTGAACAGTTCTACCATATCCACTTTTCCAACCCTGGTGAATAATTACTCCTTCTCCTGTTGATCTTACAGGAGTATTTCTTTTTGCAGCATAATCCACCCCATTGTGGGCTCTGATTTTATTTAATATTGGATGCTTTCTTCGTGGATTAAAGTGTGAGCTTACGTAAGCAAAATCCAGGGGCGCTCTTAAAAAAGCTTTTTTTAGGCTGTTACCATCTTTATCGAAGTAAAATTTTTCCCCAGATCTAGCAAAGTATCTAATGGCAGTGTATTCCTGATCTTGATTAATAAACTCAGCATAAAGGATATCTCCATTAGCTATTTTACTTCCCTCAACGAATGGTGTTTCATAGAGCACCTTAAAACTGTCGCCCTCTCTTATATCAAAAATAAAATCAATGTCCCAGCCAAAAAGATAGGCAAGATCCATAATTACGCTATCAGGAATTCCACTTTCAAGTGCAGCCTCATAGAAACTTGAAACTATTCTGCCCGATTTAAACTCCCTAATAGCTTCAGGCTCTATATTAAGTTGTTCATATTGAGGTTCGTTTGAGTTTAATACGGACAAGAAAAAGAGTGGCCCTTTTCGAAGTTCAATCTTAAGTAACTCATCATCTAGAAAATGAAATTCAAATTCATTTCCAGGCATTAAGTTTGCAAAGTCTTTTTTATATGGGCCTCTTAAGATTCTGTAGGTAAGATTTAGAGGTACCTTATTTTCCTCAAAGATAACACTCATACTGTCACCTTCTTCAACAGTATAGAAGTTTGAATACTTATTGTTTCTAATTGAAACTTCTAGTTTAACTGAGCTTTGGTCAATAGTTAGTTCAGGAATTTCCTCATTTTCTTGAGCCGCAAAAAATACAATCAATACAGTAAGAGTTGCCGGGATAATTAAATAAAAATTTTTATAAGATAGCTCTTTGAGAATTGCCATATTAAATTTTTTATTATGCAGTCTAAATTTTTCTTTGATTAATATATTTTATTCTTAAATTAATTGAAATTAAGTTCTAACTTACCAACTTCTTCGATATGAGCTTCTAAAAAATCTCCTTTGTTGATCTTGCTAACTCCAGCTGGAGTTCCTGTAAATAAGATATCTCCTGGCTTAAGAATTATTTTTTTAGACAAAATACTTATTAATTCTTGTATTCCCCAGACCATATTACCGACAGAAGAATTTTGCTTCTCTTCACCATTAACTGATAGCGAAATATTATTATTTTTTAATACCACTTCCTCATACTTTTTTATTTCTGAAATAGGCCCAGATTGATCAAATGATTTAGCGCTCTCCCAGGGATGGCCCTTATCCTTGGCGTTATTTTGAATATCTCTTTTAGTTAGATCCACTCCCACTGCATATCCAAAAATACATTGATGCGCTGCATCAACATTAATATTCATACCACCTTTTTTTAAACAAACGACCAATTCAACCTCGTGATGAAGATTGGCTGTATCTTCAGGTATCAAGATTTTATCAACTTGAGTAACTGACTCAGGGACTTTTGAAAAAAAGAAGGGCTCTTTTTTTTCAACCTCAGAACCCATTTCTTTTGCATGTTCAGCATAATTTTTCCCAACACAAAAAACCCTATGAATCGGAAATAAAGTATTAGATTCTGCAATCTTCATGCCTCTAACAATTGGATTGAATTCAAAGCTTAGTTTATTTTCTGCACCCATTTAGTTAATACCTCTCTATCTAATACTATAATAAGCCAATATCATGAAAGAAGAATTAAAATTAATTCATCGGGGTTCTGATGAACTAATTAATGAGAAAGAGCTTATAGAAAAATTAAAACAAGGCTCTCTTACTGTAAAAGTAGGTTTTGACCCAACTGCACCTGATCTTCACTTAGGGCATACCGTGTTGATAAATAAAATGAAGCACTATGAAGATTTAGGCCATAAAATTATTTTCGTCATCGGCGATTTTACTGGAATGATTGGTGATCCATCGGGTAAAAATAAAACAAGACCTCCTTTAACTAAAGAGGAGGTTTTAAAAAATGCAGAGACTTATAAGAAGCAAGTCTTCAAAATATTAGATCCAAAGAAAACTGAGATTAGGTTTAACTCTGAATGGTGCTCAGCTTTAGGAGCAGAAGGCTTTATCGAGCTTGCATCTCAATACAATCTAGCAAGAATGCTTGAAAGGGATGACTTTAATAAACGATACAAATCAAATCAAAGTATCTCCATTCATGAACTCCTTTACCCTTTAGTACAAGCTTATGATTCTGTTTACTTAAAAGCTGATGTTGAGCTGGGTGGTACGGATCAAAAATTTAACCTTTTAGTCGGTAGAGAAATTCAAAAATCTTACGGAATTGACCCACAGGTAATTCAAACTGTTCCGATTTTAGAGGGTTTGGATGGTGTCAAAAAAATGTCTAAGTCGTTGGATAACTATATTGGTATAGATGAAGAACCTAATGATATGTTTGGTAAGGTGATGTCAATTTCAGATGAGTTAATGTGGCGTTGGTTTGATTTATTAAGCTTTAAAACGGATAAAGAAATCAAACAATTAAAAGCATCACAAGAAAAGGGTGCGAACCCTAGAGATATAAAAATAGAACTAGCCAAAGAAATAATTTCACGGTTTCATAATGAGGCTGCTGCTGATTCCGCATACTCGAATTTTGTGAATCAATTTCAAAAAAAACAAACACCTGATGATATTGAAGAGGTCGAACTCATAATTGCATCATCCTCAATAGCTTTACCGAACTTACTTAAGGATAGCGGTATGTCAAAGAGTACTTCCGAAGCTATGAGGCTCATCAAGCAGGGAGCTGTAAAAATTGATGAGCAAAAAATTGAAGATCCAAAGTTCCAAGTTGAAAAAGGTACCAATCAAACCTACCAAGTTGGCAAAAGAAATTTTAAGAAAATTAACGTCACCTGATAAAATAGAGACACTAAAGTTAAAAATCACTCAATGAATCAGTTCTTTTTCACACTCTCATTTTGCCTGAAGCACTTTTCTTATTTGTTTGTACTGGCGCTGCCGCTTATAACATTAGAATTTGCAGTTAGTTATTTAGTTTTACAATTGGGTCTCAATGAGAATATGTCTAATGACTTGATTATTGAATCCATCCAACCTGTCGCTATACAGTTGGCTGTCCTAGGTATTGTTTCAATGGTTCTATCGATTGCTTTTTATGGAGCAATGATGGTCGCCTTTGAAGCTCTTACATCCAATCAAGATTTGAGCATAAATCAAGCATATCTCATGGGCTTGAGAAAATTTTTCCCATTACTTTGGAGCTCTATTGCAGCATCAATTGTATATGGGCTCGGGCTATTACTGCTTGTGTTGCCAGGATTTTACCTATTTGCAAGACTAGGAATGTATCCAGCATACATTATGTTTCAAAAAAAAGGGGCATTCGAATCGTTGGGCCTAGCATGGAATGAATCAGATAAAGAGGGTACCAAGCTCTTTCTAATCACGAGTGTGTTTATTGGACTTCAATTAGTCATAGGTTTAATTTTTGGTCTTTTAGCAATAGATACCAACATGCTTGCAATATTGGTGTTGGCTTTGGTCAAATACTTCACACTCATACCACTTTTTTATCTTTTTTATAGTCTTTATAAATCACTGCATCCAAACAATATCTGATTGTCACCCAGACGAATGAGTTGTAGAATGCACCTTCCAATTTTTTTGGGTCTGTAGCTCAGCTTGGTTAGAGCGCACCCCTGATAAGGGTGAGGTCGGAAGTTCAAGTCTTCCCAGACCCACCAAGTTTTAACATACTTGCTAACAAGCAAATTCCCATACAGATCAAAAAAAGAAAGTACTTTATAAGAGTAATATTATTTTTATAGCTTACTATCATCATTCTTGTTGTTTCAGCTTTTAACAGCTGAATCTGAAAAATTCCTTCGGCAAGGTCGGCTGCTATTAATATTAAAGGTAGGATAGCCAAAAACTTCCACTGATCTTCAAGATTATTTAACAGGATCCCAAAAAATAAAAATCCATAAGCAAGTGGAAAAATAACATCCAGCGTCATTGTTACCCATAGGTGAATGCTTACTTGCAAAACACTCATATTCTCAAGAATAAAAAAAACCCTTTGATCAAGGTATTCTTGATCTAAATAATTAATTTCAAACCTATTTCCAATAAATAGAAAAGCACATATGCAGACAAAAGATAAAATTAAGCATCCAAATTGAAATCTCTTATTTTTTGCTACATCAAACATTGATTGATAGGTATTTTAATTCAGACAGATACTAATTTTGTCTGAAACAATGCAAAATTAATATCTATGCAAAATTTAATTGCCTTAATTCTTGCTGGAACAACTATTTACCTAGGCAGTCCAGTAGTAGGGCTATTATTAGGGATTGGGTTCTCGATTGTTTTTTTAACTGATAATGAGTTTATAACGAGAAAGTATGCTACTAGACTATTACAAACCGGAATAATACTTTTGGGTTTTTCGATTAATTTTAGTGTTGCTCAAGAAACTAGTTCAAGCTATTTGCTACCAATATCTTTGTTTGTTGTTTTTGTTTTTTTATTAACTTTAATTTTAGGAAAGCTACTGAAATTAAAGCAATCATACATATATTTAATTGCATCAGGCTCATCAATTTGTGGAGGAACAGCAATGGCCGCAGTAGCTCCTGTTATTAAATCAAAACCTCAAGAGTTGTCGATAGCCATTGCCATAATCTTTTTATTAAATGCAATCGGCATATTATTTTTTCCTCTGATTGCAGAACAGATCAATCTCTCCCAATCGGAGTTTGGTTTATGGGCGGCAACAGCCATTCATGATACCAGTGCAGTGATTGGAGCTGCGATGATTTATGGCTCGGAGTCCTTAGAAGTTGCTGCAACATTAAAGCTTGGTCGAACATTATGGATTATTCCCTTAGTTATCATTCTTTCATTAATAAATAGGACAGACAGCAGACCAAAATTACCATTGTTTGTAATTGGTTTTATCTTAGCTATTTTTATAGGCTCTTCATTTCAACTACCAATTGATTCTTCTCAATTTAAACAATTAAGTTCAGTTTTCTTATTGTTAGGTCTCTTTTGTGTAGGAACACAGATTACTAAAAATGCTTTTGTGAGAGTTGATAAAAGCCTATTTATCTTTCCAGTTTTAATTTGGCTTATTATTATCCCAGCTTCATTGTTTTTGACCTTTCAACTAGCTTAATAGTTAATTTATGATCAAAAAAATTTTTTTATTTGTTCTTCTAATATCAATAGCTAATCTTGAGTCGCATGAATTTAATCCAGCTCATTTGATTATTAATCAAAATAATGATGAGGGAACTTATGATGCTACGTGGATGTATCCAGTAAAAAATGTTGGGAAAAAAGCTAAGGTTATATTTCCTGGTGTATGCATCTCAGAGGTCTCGGATCCTTATGTGCAAGGTAAATATTATATTGAAGAAATTGTCCTTAATTGCAGTGAATCTATCAAAGGAAAATTCTTAGAAATAATCGATTTAGGCGTCTTTACAGATGCCTTGGTAACCATAAATTTTCAAGACGATACTTTTGAGGGATTGGTAAATTCGCAGAGAAATAAATTAGATATTCCAATCAAAGAACAATATTATCCAACCACATATCTTTACCTTGGCATCAACCACTTATTTGATGGCCTTGATCACATATTATTTATTTTTGGTCTTATTTTTTGCATTAGTGGATTGGGAAACATTATTAAAACCATCACAGCCTTTACAGCTGCTCATAGTATTACACTTGCACTTTCTATCTACGATTTAATTTACTTACCGCAAGGGACAGTAGAGGCACTTATTGCCTTAACAATTATCTATTTAGCATTGGAAATTAATGAATCTGATAGGCAATTTAAAACTCCCTGGCTGATGGCATTTAGCTTCGGCCTGTTGCATGGGTTAGGATTCGCCGGAGCTTTGAGTGACATAGGGATTGCTAACAACCAAATGCTACTTTCTTTATTATTTTTTAATGTAGGCATCGAGATTGCGCAAATTGCTTTAATTCCAATACCGCTGCTGATCATTTATTTATCTACAAAAATAAATATTCAAAATTACTCTCAAATAGCTGCAAGCTTAGTTATTGGTGGTATGGGAGGTTATTGGTTTATTGATCGAGTCATCGGCATCATTTTATAAAGTAAAAAAAGTTTATTGTTTCCACCTTTGGATAAAATTTTTCATGTATTTTTCTAGCACAAAGTGACATAGAATTAGCCTTATGAAAATTCTTGTTATGGGTTTGCCAGGAAGTGGCAAGACATACCTTACTGAGAGGCTTGTTCCTTTGCTTGAGGCTGCATGGTATAACGCTGATAAAGTTAGGACTATGGCAAATGATTGGGACTTCTCTGAATCTGGTAGGCTGAGGCAGAGCATGAGAATGAAAACCTTTGCTGATTTCGAAAAGGCTAACGGACGATTCGTTGTCTGTGATTTTGTTTGTCCTACCAAGGAAACAAGAGAGAATTTTGAACCCGATATTGTTATTTGGTTGGATACAATCTCATCTGGTAGATTTGAAGATACCAATAAGATGTTTCAAAAACCTGAATCGGTTGATTTTCATGTTACTGAATGGAATGAAACTAACCATATAGAAATAGCAGAAAAGATTTTAAAAAATGTTTGATCCAAAAAAACCCACAGTTCAAATGTTAGGAAGATGGCAGCCTTGGCATAAAGGCCATCAAGAGCTTTTTAAGCGGTGTGTGGCTAAAACTGGACAAGTGATTATTCAAGTCAGAGACGTTCAAGGTTCATCTGGAGGCGAGGGTCAAGATGACAATCCTTTTGATTGGGACACTGTATGTAAAAATATTGAGGAGGGTTTGTCTAAGGATGATTTTACGAGGGGTATTGAATACGAAATCATGCTGGTTCCTAACATAGTTAATATCACTTACGGACGTGGCGTAGGTTATGTTTTCGAGGAAGAGGTCTTTGATAAATCAATAACTGATGTTAGTGCAACTAAAATCAGAATGAAAATGAGAGAAGAGGGAGATCTTTAGCTTTTTAAATTTTTGACTTCTGCCTCAAGCTTTTCAATTCTAGCTTCTAATTTTGAGAGCTCAGCTTTTTTCACAAATCCAGATTCCTTCAAAAACTTTTCAAGCGCAGGCTTTAGCATTTTTTCCATGCCCTTAATGTCACCTGCCATTTTTAATGGATTAAACATAAATTCCCTTTGATTACTAATTAGCGTAATATTTTATTAGCTAGCAATCAATTTTCAAAGAGAGGATATATGAGCATTTCAGCATATTTAGACAACGTCGCAAAACCATTTATGAGCCTTAGCCCATGGATATTAAGGCTTTCACTTGGAACATCTTTTATTCTTCATGGATTAGGTAAATTCCCAATGCCAGCCGATGGCATGGTTAAATTATTCGAAAGCAAAGGAATCCTTTTTCCAGAGTTAACCGCTAGTCTCGTAGCATTGGGAGAGGTTGGTGCTGGTGCTGCAGTTATAATAGGTGGGTTTCTTGGAGCAACCGGTCACCTTGTCACTCGATTGGGTGGCGGTGCAGTTGCTGTAATTATGATTGGAGCTCTCTTAATCGCTCATCCTGACTGGCTGATTACTCAAAAATTATTTATGAGTGAACAAATTTTCTTATTGGCTTTGGGAACCTATTTCGCTATAAGAGGAAATAACTAATAAAGTTGTTGCAAATCTAAATGAGAATGATTATCATTATCATTCTCAAGGAATAGGTGTTCTTATTCTTTGATTTTAATCGGAGGATAAGATGGAAATTTCAAATAATTCAAAACCAAAATTTTGGGTGAGCCAGGCTATAAGCTTTCCTTTACTAATAGTTTATTTAACTGTTTGCTTAACTTTACTTATATCACCTCTAGCTTTTGCACAAGAAGGTGAAATTGAGGAAGTAATCGTTAAAGGTAATGTTTTATATTCCGATCAAGTAAACGCACTAAAAACACCAGTTGAGGTAATTGATGTCCCACAAACAGTATCAATCGTTACCGATGAGGATATTAGGAAGCAAGGCTTCAAACAAATTGGCGACATTATTAGATACACACCAGGTGTAAATACTTCTCAAGGAGAGGGCCACAGGGATGCGGTTGTTTTTAGAGGCGTAAGATCAACAGCAGATTTCTATCAGGATGGTGTTAGGGATGATGTTCAATATTACAGATCACTCTATAACGTAGATCAGGTTGAAATCCTTAGAGGGCCAAACGCGTTGTTGTTTGGTCGTGGAGGAACTGGCGGTATTTTAAATAGGGTCACTAAGAAAGCCATGGTTGGAGAAAATTTTGGTTCTTTTGATTTTGGAATCGATAGCTTCGGCGGAAGCGATCTTGCTGCTGATTACAATGTTGAGACAGGAACAAATACTGCCCTTCGATTCAATATTCATAGTGATGCATTAGAAAATCACAGAGATCATTATGATGGTGATAGATTTGGTTTTAATCCTACAATGCGGGTTGAGCTAAGCTCAGCGACGACTTTAGATCTATCTTACGAGCATGCCGATCATGAAAGATTTATTGACAGAGGTATACCAACATTCAACGGCGAACCAGAAGAAGCTTTTGAAAAAGTTACTTTTGGTGATCCAAAAATTAATACCACAACGCTTGAGGCAGATATTTTTAGAGGTTCTTTGAACCATGACTTCTCAGACACCAGTAAAGGTGTCTTTTCCATTACTTCCAGTGAATTTGAAAAAATGTACAGGAACCTCTATGCCTCTGGTTATGATGGGCAAACAACTGTAACCATGGATGGTTACGAAGATCCAACAGAAAGAGAAAATCTAATAATATCTGGAAATTTAATTAATGAATTAACATTTGGAACTACAAAGCATACCTTACTTATTGGAACAGAAATGATTGATACTGAAAATTCGAACTTAAGATATGACACCTATTGGTCAACAACTCAAACTGATAAAGAGTCCTTTACCATAACACGACCAATGGATTTTTCAGTCAATGTAGATGGAGTTGCAACGAGTGTCGATTTTACAACAAAGCTTAAAAGCAAAACTGAATCTGATATAGAAGTAACCTCGTTTTATATTCAAGACCAAATTGATTTTAGTGAAAGCTTAAAGCTGATGCTTGGTGCAAGAGTAGACACGTTTGATATAACTGTGATGGATATTAAGTCAGGAACATCACAATCAAGAGAAGACGATGAGGTTTCTCCAAGAGCAGGAATTATTTTCAAACCTGCAGAAAATATATCTTGGTATGCAAGCTACAGCGAAAGTTTTTTACCAAGATCCGGTGAGCAATTTAAAAAACTTACTGCTGATGCTGCAAGACTAGATCCAGACGTATTTGAGAATTCAGAGTTTGGAGTAAAGTGGAGCATTACACCTGATTTATATTTCACTGCAGCATACTTTGATAGCGAGCAAACACAAGCTGTAAGAGATAGCGAAACAGGGGAGAATTCAGAAATCGTCGGCTTGCAAGTTGATGGGTTTGAGCTGGAGCTTAAAGGAGATGTCAACGAAAAGCTATCAATTGCTATTGGTGTAACAAGCATGGATGGAGAAACAAGCTCTGGTGGTGAACCAAGAGAAATCCCAGATACTCAAGCCTCATTATGGACAACTTATCAGGTTAATGACAGATTTGGTTGGGGTTTTGGTTTTACTCATCAAGGTGAATCAAATATCAGTAACAACAAGCCCGGTTTAGTATTACCTGACTACACACGAGTAGATTTAGCTGCATATTATATGATCTCAGATGAGTGGAGCATGCAGTTCAATGTAGAGAACTTGACTGATGAACTCTATTTCCCGCATTCTCATAGCACACACCAAGCTTCAGTTGGTGAGTCAATGAATGCAAGAATTTCAATTAGGAGGAACTTCTAGTTTTTTGGGACGGCTGCTTAGTCACGATGATCCTTTGTGCTTCCATACACTGATCTAAGCAGCCAATTTATAAGTTATGGGTAGTGAATCAGGTAATCTTAGTTGTATCCCCTAAGTGTTAGTTTCACAAAACTTAAAAATGATTTTCTACCCAGCCTTAAATATATTTTTTTAGAAATTAATCTTGTACAATAGCTCTCCAATGTGGGGCTATAGCTCAGCTGGGAGAGCACCTGCTTTGCAAGCAGGGGGTCCGCGGTTCGATCCCGCGTAGCTCCACCACCTATCAGATGATCAAATTTCCTTCAACAATTTCTTTAATCGGTATGGCAGGCGCAGGAAAGACCTCTGTTGGCCAAGCTTTAGCAGAGAGAATAAATTACAAATTCATAGATACCGATAAAGTTATTGAGGATATTCATAAAAGCTCTTTGCAAGAATTGCTTGAAAGATATGGGTATTTAAAACTAAGAGAAATCGAAGAAAAGGAAGTCCTTAGCTTATCAATTGATAAAAGCATAATTTCAACTGGTGGAAGCGTTGTCTATGGAAGCAAAGCAATGAATTTTTTAAATGAAAATTCATCCATTGTTTATCTAGAGATAAGTTTAGATCAAATCCGCAAAAGAAATATTAATTTTTCAAATAGAGGCTTTGCAAAGCATCCCGATCAATCCATTGAAGAAGTATTTGCTGAACGGACAGAACTTTATAAAAAGTATGCGAACTTTACTGTTTCAAATAATGCTGAGATTGACGATTGTGTGGATTTAATTATTGATAGGCTTAATCAATAATCGTCTTTGATAGCTAAACAATATCCCAAAACTTACAATAAGATTTATTAACGCATGCAAGGTCATGATAATGCTTGGTAGCAAAGTTTCATCAGCAAAACCAAATAGATAAATTAGTATTAGTACCCCAAGTGCTCTAAAAATTTCTACATAAAGAACTGAATAATTATTATTCAGAATAATGCCTATGATGCTGGATGAAATTAATATTGATGCTCCAAAGAAAGCAGTTTCCGTATATGTTTGCTGACTTACAGTCAGAAAAACTATCATTGCAAAAACTGGCATGACGAAGATCTGAGTAAATAAAAATGGTTTCAATGGTGAATCAAGCCTTGGATCAAATTTTTCTTCAAACTTTATGTCCTTAGGAGGGAATCTTTCGATCATGTCTGCAGGTCTCCATTTGGTCGAAGAAAACCAAACTTTAATTTTATCTTTCCAGTGCTTTGTGTAGAAAGAATCTCTTACCATTCCAGAAAAAACTTCTACGTTAGCCCATAGTGGATTCCAGCTTCTCAATGGCTTAACGGTTCCATAGATAGGTTTGATTTCATCTTTCTCTTCAATGTATGTGCCAAAGAATCGATCCCATAGAATAAAAACACCACCGTAATTAGCATCAATATACTCAGGATTTTTTGCATGATGAATTCTATGATTGGACGGGGTTATGAAAATTTTCTCGTACCAACCAAGCTTTCCAATGTGTTCAGTATGAACCCAATATTGATAGATGAGATTTAAGCCGCCTACTGCAACAAAGATCAATGGCGGGACCCCCAAAATTACCATTGGTAAATAAAAAATCCATTTCCAAAGAAAGCCAGTACTTGTCTGACGCATCGCAGTTGATAAATTGAATTCTTCACCATGATGATGAACTACATGAGTGCCCCATAGTAACTTATTCTCATGATGCAGACGATGCATCCAGTAATACAGAAAATCATACAAGACAAATGCAAACACCCAAGTAAAGATTGAATTTTCAGGCAGAATATTTAGGCTTAAATATGATGCAACATAAGCATAAACTAAGCCCTGAGCTCCTAAATTTAAAATAGTAGGAAATCTGCTCAGTAATCCAATATTAATGCTAGTAATGGTATCGTTCAGTCTGTAATTATTTTTACCCTTAAATTTGCCATACGTATATTCAATCAAAATCATGACAAAAAAGATTGGTATAGCTAAAAATATTAGAAACGATTTATCCATGATGTAATCTCAGATGGAACATTTTATCTTATTTTAAAGGTAAAATTGAAGTATGAAAGTTTCAGTTGCTAGCGGAGGATTTGATCCTCTGCATTCTGGCCACATTCAATACCTTAAAGCTTCTGCAAAAATAGGACATCATTTAGTTGTAGCGCTTAATAGCGATGATTGGTTGATAGCAAAAAAAGGTAAAAATTTTCTTCCTTTTGCTGAGAGAAAGCTGATTTTAGAACATATGGAGATGGTGGATGAGGTTATCGAGTTTGATGATGATGAACTTGGGAGCTGTAAAAATGCGCTTTATAAAGTTAAAGAGAAGTATCCAAATGATGAAGTAATATTTTGTAACGGAGGAGATAGAGATAAAGAAAATATCCCTGAGCTAGAGGTAGAAAATATAACTTTCAAGTTTGGTGTAGGTGGAGAAAGTAAAGCTAACTCTTCAAGCTGGATCTTAAAAGATTGGCATTATGGAGATGAAGATAGGATTTGGGGAAGATATAAGAATTTACTCAAGGAATCAAATCTAACCGTTAAAGAAATTATGCTTGAACCTGGCAAGGGGATGAGCCTGCAAAAGCATTCCATGCGAAGTGAGGTTTGGTTCGTTAGTAAAGGAGAGTGTTATGTTAATCACTCAGAAGAGTCACCAGACAAAACCAAAGAAATTTTCTTGCCAAATGAGTCGGTATTTACGGTCAATCAGGGTCACTGGCATCAACTCTTTAATAAGTCAGATAAGCCATGTCATATCATAGAAATTCAGTATGGAGATAAAACGACTGAGGATGATATTGAAAGACACAGCTATTTTAAAAATAATTAACTAGCTAATTCTCAATACAGCCAAGGGCATTTGCATACTCACAATTTTCTGCATAAATACCTTTAATGCCTGCAAGTTGCAGTCGCTCGCCAATCCCAGCCTGAACGTTTTTAAGTAAGGCAGTTCTACCAATAAAGTAAACTTTATCAACCCCCAGTAAAAAGGCATTAAGATACGCAATCGTGCCAATGACTTCTCCGATCATATTGCAAAGGCTCGCAGCAACATTTTCCATAGTTGCGAATTCTGAATTAACTGCTTTGCCAAAATTTGCAGCCGTAATCTCAGGAGACAAATTACCAATCTTATTCACCACATCGCCTATTAGAAAGTCTATTTTGGATTTATCTCCTTTTTCTGCAAACTCATCAATTTCCAATGCATTATCATTTTTTAATAACAGGTTACCTAATCCACACAACATTCCACCACCAACTGCAATGCCCCCCAAGTGATTACCATTCACACCATCAAAGTGTACACAAGCAGTTCCTGTACCCGTGCTAACAATTAATGCACTTTCCTTTAGGTCATAAAGTTGTTTAGCCCCAAGTGCAATTGAATCAATCTCATTCTTATGACTCACAGGCAAACCATTTAATGTTTTAGGTAAGTCACTTGATTTACCTCCAGTTACAAAAATTTTTTTTATATTTTCTGATTTCTCCATAGAATCAAATATGTTTTGGAGATCTTGATTCATATCTAAGGATTTTAATGTTTGAAATTTAGTTCCTTGATCATTAGAGATAGCCACATCCGTATGAGTAATCCCAAAATCAATTCCAATTTTCATTTTTTAGATATTTAAGATGCTGACTATTAATCTTTATTTACTTCTTCTGCTTCGCCTTCAATAATTCGTCCAGGTGAACTATCTTTATTTGAAGAAGAACTCTTTTTTCTCCATGGAGGATTACCCCAATTTATACGATCATCTCTGTTTGTTTGTTTAGCTGAGGCTTTAACCTTGCCAAGGTTAAAAAAAATAAATAACGCAATCGCGGCTAGTAATCCAAAAATTATGGAGTTCATTTAACTATCTGCTTCTAAGTTTAGCTAGGAGCCTAAGAATCTCTAGATAAAGCCAAATAAGCGTTACCATTAATGAAAATGCTCCATACCATTCCATGAATTTAGGAAGATTGTTTTCTGAACCTTGCTCAATAAAATCAAAATCAAGAACCAAGTTAAGCGCAGCAATGCAAACTACAAATAAAGAGAAGCCTATTCCAAAAATTCCATTTGAATGAATAAAGCCAATTCCTGAACCAAAAAAGCTCATAACAATACTTACAAGATAAAGAATCATGATCCCAAATGTTGCA
>CACJML010000005.1 GCA_902594515.1 uncultured SAR86 cluster bacterium
GCCAACTTTCCCTCAGGTTTTTCTAAATGGCGAATTGATTGGAGGTTGTGACATAGTTACTGAAATGCATGCAGCGGGTGAACTTCAATCAGCTATTGATGAATTAAAATAGATTAACCAAAATCTTTTAACATTGCTTTTAGCTCAAGCGAATGTTGTTCCTCTTCTCCTATCTTGCCTCTAGTGTATTCTTCAAGGTAAACAGATCTATTCTCAACTTTTTTAAGAAGTTTCTTGTATAGACTTAGCGCATGTAGCTCGTGTTCAAGTGATTCTTCTAATATGTCTTTTATGGAGTGGCGGTGTGTTTCCTCAATCTTTGCTATCCTTTGACTTGGGTGGCCATCCAAACCAACTAGTAACTCACCAGCTTGCTGAGCATGTAACAGAGATTCGGCTGCTTGTTCCTTTAAAAACGCGACAATTGGAATTCTGTAAGGCCCTGTTATCATTAAAGATGAGTGTGTATACCTAACTACTCCGCCTAATTCATACTCCATTATTTCATTTAAGATTTCGCAAACTTCTTTTGTATTAAGTTCTTTCATTTTTTTACTCCATAAATGTTCGCATTTACATGATTGTATATGGTTAATAATATTTTGTAAAAAACTGATATAAGGTATTTTTTTAATGATAATTATTATCATTTTGGTTTTTATTCTCAGTTATGACATGATTAGAAAATGCAATTGATTAAATGCAATAATTATCAGTCTTGGGCTTATAAAAGCGATGAAGCATGCATATTAGTTGATCCATGGTTGTCAGAATTGCAAGAGATTCCAAGCGCTAGGTGGCTTCTTTATAGAGAAAAGACTTCTGATCATTATTTTTTACGTTATAACTTAATTGATAAAGTTACTCATCTTGTCATAACAGCGCATTTTTCAGATCATCTTGATCCAGAGTCATTAAAATATTTTGATAAAGATATAACAATTTTTACAACTAAACATGCGTCACATGCTCTTTCAAAGTTAGGTTTCACAAATATTACTGTGGTTAAAACAGGAGATAGGTTTGATATCAACGAAATGACATTAGAGATTGAGGAAGCCGGAAAACCTTACAATACCACTAGCTTCGCATACTATCTTCATTCAAATGGTAAAACAGTTTTTCATGAACCACATACTATCAATAAAAATTTCGTATCAAAATATCCAATCGAAGTGCTAATTTCTACAACTGATCTGGTTAAAGTATTTGGTATGGTTATGGTTTCTATGAGCTACAATAGACTTAAGAAAATAATTGATAAGAACTATGTTGAATATATGGCTTCAACAGGATCCAAGCCATCTGATTCAAAAGGTCTTCTTTCGCGGGTTTTATATATAAAAGAAGAAAATCAAAACGATGTATTTGATGATAGAAGAGTTTGCTCTAATTCATACGACAGTTTTGTAATCTAAAAAAAAATGCATACCAAACAATATAGAACGTTTGCTCTATTACTGCTCACACTTGTTTATGGATTCAATTTCATTGATCGACAGATTATGGGAATCCTCGCCCCGTTTATTCAGAAAGATTTAGGCCTAACAAATACTGAGCTTGGTTTGTTGATAGGTTTGGCTTTTGCAGTCTTTTATACATTTGTGGCAATACCAATTGCATGGCTAGCAGATCGCTTTAATAGAGTTAATATCCTATCGATTGCTTTGGCTACCTGGAGTGCATTTACTGCTTTAACAGGATTAGCAAATAACTTTGTGCAAGTTGCTCTTGCAAGAATGGGTGTTGGAATTGGAGAAGCGGGTGGTAGCCCACCATCACATTCAATAATTTCTGATATGTATCCTAAAGAAGAAAGAGCAAGCGCTTTAGGCGTTTATTCAATGGGAATACCTTTGGGTATTATGGCTGCCTATTTTGTAACAGCGTCTTTAATGGATGTTTCAGAGGATCAGGTAAACTGGAGGCAGATTTTTATATTTTTAGGTTTAACCGGCATAGCTTTAGCTGTGGTTGTTAAATTAGTATTAAAGGAACCGGTTCGTGGTGCAATGGAATTATCCTCAGGCACTACAATTTCCAAACCTCCATTTTTAGACTCATTGAAGGTACTTATGCGTATACCGGCATGGTGGGCAATGTGTTTTGGGATAGCATTTGGATCATTTGTTTCATATGCAAAATCAGCATTTCAAACAAAATATCTAGTAACACTTGATCCATCATTTGATTTTCAAACCCTTGTCATTATCCTCGGAATTATGAATGGAACAACTTATGCTGGGGGTGCTTTCTTTGGAGCAAGATTGGCAGATAGATGGGGTAAAAAAGATATTAGAGCGTATGGCTGGTTACCAGCAATAGCAATGCTATTATGTCTGCCGGTTGGCATTATTGGTTGGTGGGTAGACTCTGTAGAAATGCACTTAGTTTTTGCTACCTTTGCACTATTGCTTCTTGGCATTTATTTAGGCCCAAGTTTTGCAATTGCACAAACGTTAGCACCAATTCATATGCGTGCTATGTCAACGGCACTTTTTTTCTTTATCCTAAATATGATTGCATTGGGTGGCGGTCCAACTTTTGCTGGATGGTTAATGGATGTATTTGGAAATAACTATAATGAAATTGAGTCAATACGATATTCACTAACTGTTACAACTTGTGTATTTATTCCTTCAGTAATTAGTTTTCTGCTAGTTTCAAAATTTCTTCCAAAAGATTGGAAAGCAGCCGAAGAAAGAAATTTAGCTCAAGCTAGTTAAAGTCATTGAATATTTTGCAAAAGACCTTAGCTGTAACTTCTGCATCATACGCTGCTGAGTGAGCTAATTCATTGACATAATCTATATTTAATTCTTTACAAATCCTTGCTAAAACAGTTTGTCCTGTAGCAAGTGCGCCTAAAGAAACAGTATCAAGGACTGAAAATGGGTGAAAAGGTAGATTTTTAATTTTATTTCTTTTGAAGGCTTCTACCAAGAAACCCAAATCAAAGTGCGCATTATGGGCAACCAATATAACTCTAGAACATTCGTATTTACTCCGTTGTTGATTTATAGCCTTCGAAATATTTTTTAGAGCGACATTTTCTTCAACTGCATTTCGTAAAGGATGTGATAAATCAATTTTTGTAAATTCCAATGACTCGGGATCAATTTCAAGATCTTTAAATGGCTCGATGTGATATCTAATCAATTCACCTAATTCAAAGTTATTATCCCTATACTCCAAAAGTTGAACAGCTATTTCTAAGATGGGATTTTTTTTATTATCTAATCCACCGGTTTCAAGGTCCAAAACAACGGGTAGGTATTTTCTTATTCTATCTTTAAGCATTTAGAGCTATATAATAACTCTTTCATTAATCTTATTCTTATTATGATTAAAGAAATATCAGCTGAAAATTATCTAGGAGTTGAAATACAAGAACATGAGCTTTTTGATCATGAGCATTTATTTGTTTTTGAAGATGATGATAAGAATTTCAAGGCATTTATTGCAATCCATTCTACTAAAGAGGGTCCAGCAATCGGAGGTTGTAGATTTAAAGAATATAAATCCGAAATTCATGCTATTGAGGATGTATTAAAGCTCTCAAAAGCAATGACTTTAAAAAATAGGGTCGCTGGAGTTCCATTTGGTGGCGGCAAAGCAGTCATCATTAAGAATAAACAAAATAATAAAGAGCACTTGGAATTGTTTGCTACATTTATTAATCATTTGGATGGAGTATATTTAAGTGCACAAGATATAGGTATATCTCTGACTGATATAAGAATTGTTTCTCAATTATCTGAGCATGTGTTAGATAACGTTGATCCAGGTCCTTACACAGCAAAAGGAATCTACTATGCGCTTAGATCAGTTAAAGATTATTACTTTAATGAAAATAACGAAGATATTCTTATTCAGGGGTTTGGTAGTGTTGGTTCAAATCTTGCATCTCATCTCCTCAATGAAGGTACAAAAATTTACGTTGATGAAGCTGATGAAATGAAGCTTAATACAGCTTTAAAGTTTGGCTGTCATCCTTGTAAATCAATTTTTAGAACAAGCGCATCAATTTTTTCTCCATGTGCGATCGGAGGAATTTTAAACAAAGAGTTTATTAAAAACTCAACATTTAAAGTAATATGCGGCGGTGCAAACAATCAATTGCTTAGTGATAACCTTTACAATGCAATTCATTCTCACGGAATGCTTTATATCCCTGATTTTCTTGTAAATGCAGGTGGCGTGATTGGCTTAACAAAGGATGTTTTAGAGCGCGATGATGAAATGACAGATCAGGCTCTAGCTAAGATTGGAGAAGTTGTAAAAAGCATTATTGATGAATTTCACAAAAAAAATACAATTCCGTTAGAGTTTGTTAAAAATACATTCTTATAGCTTGTCGATTAAATTATTTATAAACTCAGCATTATCTTGGTCTTCATCAATTCTGCCCATTAAGATTTTTCTTTGAAGCTTCTTAATGTTTTTTTCTTTATCTAAGGACCTATTGTTAAGTTGTTCGTTTATTTCTTTCCCTATTTTTAAATTATTGTCCTGATCAACAATAGATCTTTCTTTTATTCTTCTTTGTCTTAGCTTAATGGTATTTTGAAACCACTCTTCTGAATTATTTCTTGCGGCCAGTGAGTCATTCTCATTCACCTGAACCAATTCAATGCAATCAACCGGACAAGGTGGTAAGCATAACTCACATCCTGTACATAAATCATCAATTACACTGTGCATTAAATTCGAGGCTCCATGGATTGCATCAACAGGACATGCATCGATGCACTTTTTACAACCTATACACTCATCTTCAATAATGAATGCTTTTTGGTTGGCAATGTCAGGCCCAAAATCCATATCCAGAGAGATATCATCTGGATGATTTGTAATTTCAATCAGCTTTTTTAGTGAGTCCTCTCCACCGGGTACACATCTATTGATCGGAATACCCTCATTAATAATTGCTTCGGCATAAGGGAGACATCCAGGCGTCCCGCATCTACCGCATTGGTAGTGGGGCAGAGAATCATGAATCTCTATAATTTTGATTTGGTTTTCTATTCGGCAACCCCAAGTTTTCTTTGTAATTTAGTATTTGAGGTTGTGTAACCAAAAGGAACTCTTTCTCCAGGATGAATTCTTCGATAAGCTTCTTGAACCGCAAGAGTGGTCTCATGAAATCCACATAAAATTAAATCTAATTTTCCTGGATAATCATTTATATCGCCTACAGCGAAAATTCCATCTTTATTGGTTTGAAAATTTTCTGTATTCACACTAATCTTTTTTTCGTTAAGTTCTAATTCCCAATCAAGTATCGGGCCAAGCTTTTTGTTTAATCCAAATAAAAATAACAGCTCATCTGCCGCAACTTCTTCTATTTCTTTGGTATCGAAGTTCTTTAATTCAGCACCGGTTACCTTATCTTCACCAATAATGGAGTGAATTTGATAGGGTGTTAACAAGTTCACTTTTTCTTGTTTAACAAGCTCTCTCATTTGAGCTTCAGTATGCTGGGCACCACGAAAGGCATCACGTCGGTGAACCAAAGAGATACTCTTTGCAATATCAGCAAGCTCAACTGTCCAATCTAGTGCCGAATCACCACCACCAAAAATAATCACATCTTTATTCTCATACCTTTTTTTAGATTGCACTGCATAAGAAACTCCGTTTTCCATCAGAGCATCTGGGTTTTCAATATTGGGAGGTCTCCTTGGCTCAAACGATCCAGCACCAGCAGCAATAAAAATATTTTTAGTAATAAATTCTTGTCCATCTGAGGTAGCTACTCTCCACCGAGTAATATTGTCCTCATTTGAGTCTTCAGAGATTGAATCAACTCTTTCATTAAGACTTATTTCATATTCAAAAGGTTTAATTTGTTCAATAAGTGCATCAACATGTTGTTGAGCTGTTTGAAAGGGAACTCCTGGAATATCGTAAATTGGTTTCTCCGGATAAAGTTCTGCGCATTGGCCACCAATCTTATCTAAATTATCAATCAGATGACATTTGAGTCCAAGTAGTCCTGCTTCAAAGACAGTAAAAAGACCAACAGGCCCAGCTCCAACTATAAGGATATCTACATCTTTTTTTGTCATTTTATTTTATCTCCAGCTTTTGCACCCGAAGCAGGGCTCATAATAAAAATTCCACCTTCATCATTCGAGGCAGCAAGGACCATACCCTCAGATGTACCAAATTTCATTTTTCTTGGTTTTAGGTTTGCAACCAAAGCTACAAATTTTCCCTGAAGGTCTTCAGGAGAGTACTTTGATTTAATCCCTGCAAAAACATTTCTTTGTCCTAGCTCACCAACATCAAGTGTTAACTGGATTAGTTTGTCAGCACCATCAATATGATTTGCTTCAATAACTTCAGCTACCCTAAGATCAATCTTTGCAAAATCATCAATAGTTATTTCATTATTATCAATTTCAGTCATCTTCATTTCCTTTGAAGGTGTTAAGAGATCTTTATCTTCTAATCGATTTAGTAATGGATTATAAGCATTAATCTCTACGTTGGTTAATTCATTATTAAGATCATCAAATGATGGATTCTCTATCTTTACTTGTGCAAGTGCCTTAGATGCAAGGCTAGGCATGATTGGCATCATTAAAATACATAAATTTTTGTATATAGATATGCCAGTAGTTGCAACTTCTAAAGCATCATCATCATTTAGCTTCCAAGGTGTTTTATTGTTAATGTAGCTATTTGTATCGTCGGCAACTTTTAAAATTCTGCTCACTGCTTTTGAAAAATCCTTATTAATTAAATCTTTTCTTATTAATTCATATTCAGAAGAACACTCATCTAAAAAAGCATGATCTATATTTTTTGAAGTTTGATAGCTGTTTTTACTCAGAAAACCATCCAATCTACTTGCAATGTTAAATAATTTACCTACCAACGATGAATTAATTTTTTTTACAAAATCTTTTAGATCAAGATCTATATCATCAATCTTTGCATTTAACTTGCTGGCAAAGTAAAAACGTAAAAGATCTGGTTCATAGGTTTCAGCAAATTTATCTGCTGAAATTAAAGTACCTTTTGACTTAGACATTTTTTCGCCATTCAAAGATAAAAATCCATGAGCATGGATTGAACTAGGAAGCTTGTATTTTGATACATTCAGCATTGCGGGCCAGAAAAGACCATGAAAATAGATAATATCTTTACCAATGAAGTGGTGAATCTCATAGTTTGAATCTTTTCCCCATAAATTTAAATAATCTATTTTGTTCTTATCACAATAATATTTTGTTGCAGCTATGTATCCAATAGGTGCATCAACCCATACGTAAAAATACTTTTCATCATGTTGAGGAATTTTAAAACCAAAATATGGCTTATCTCTTGAGATATTCCAATCTTGAAGATCACCGCCAAGCCATTCTAGTAATTTATTTTTTACTGATTCTTGAATGCTCAAATCATCCAAGTAGCTACTCAAGAAATCTTTACATTTATTTAAATTAAAAAAAATCTGATTAGTTTTTTTCTTGCTTGGTTCAGTTCCTGATAAAACAGATATTGGTTTCTTAATATCAATTGCATCATAGGTGATACCGCATACCTCACAACCATCACCGTATTGATCTTCAGCTCCACATGATGGACAAACTCCTTTAATGTACCGATCAGCAAGAAACATTTTTTCTTGATCATCAAATAGTTGTAGTATTTCTTTCTCATACACCAAATTAGCTTTTACCAAGTCGGTGAAAATTTCATTAACTAATTGCTCATTTTCTACAGAATGAGTTGAGTGATAATGATCATGCTCAATCCCAAAAGATTTTAGAGTCTTAAGATGCTCAATTTGAATCCCTTTAGTAAATAGTTCAGGATCCTGATCTTCCTCTTTTGCCTTAATCATAATTGGAGCGCCATGAGCATCATCAGCACAAAAATTTAGAACATTATTACCTTCCATTTTGTTTGTTCTTACCCAAATATCAGTTTGAGTATGCTCAAGAAGATGACCTAAGTGCAATGGGCCATTTCCATAAGGTAGCGCTGTAGTAACTAATAAATTTTTTTGTTTTGAATTGGCCACAATGTAAAGAAATATTGAGTTATTATATATTAGAAATTTTCCTTTATGAGCATCAAGAAAACTATTGCCATAGCCTCAGCTAAGGGCGGAGTAGGCAAGTCTTCAATTACTTCTCTGTTAGCAAAAAAACTTTCTAGAGATTTTTCAATTGGCATCCTTGACGCTGATATTTATGGACCCAATCAACATATTATTTTTGATGTTGCTTCAGCTAAACCTGAAATAATTGAGGAGGATCACAAAAAAAGATTTATCCCATTTGATATAGAGGGTATTAGATTAAATTCAATGGGATTTATCTTGGATAACGAAAAAGCTGCAATTTGGAGAGGTCCCATGCTAAGTGGTGCAATAAAACAACTAAGTGAGTTAACTAAGTGGGGAGACTTGGATTATCTGTTTATTGATATGCCACCTGGAACTGGCGATGCATATTTAACTGTTGCGAGTGAGATCAAGCCTGATGGAGTTATTCTTGTTACCAGTAATAGTAAATTAGCAGCAAGTGATACATTAAAGTCTGTTCAGGTTTTTAAAAAATTAAATTTACCTATTATGGGATTTATTTTGAATATGGCTGATGACTCACTAGGAAAATTTATTCTTTCCGCAGATGATGTTGAGAGGATGCTTGGTACTAAATTTCTTGGAAGTGTTCCTTTAAACGATGAAATAAAAAACTTTAATTTTGATAGTATTGATGATTCTTTGTTTGGGATTGTAGATAATGTAATCAATGTATAAAACCTTAATTAAAATTATCTTTTTAATTCCAATTATTGGCTATGCGAATGATCCATTTGAGGAAATAAATAGAAGTATTTGGAGTTTTAATGAATCCCTTGATAATAGAATTGCCAAGCCGCTAGCTGAATTTTATACTGAAGTACTCCCCAATCCTGTTCAATCAGGAATTTCAAATTTTTTTAGTAACTTAGATGAAATAGATAATTCCCTTAATCAAATACTTCAAGGAAAACCAGTCGCTGCATGTAGTGATCTTTCAAGATTTGTTATAAATACTTCGCTTGGTCTATTTGGACTTTTTGATCTTGCAACCCATCTAGGTCTTGAAGAGCATGATGAAGATTTCGGTCAAACATTAGGTGTATGGGGTATTCCTGATGGCCCATTTTTAATGTTACCAATTTATGGCCCAAGTAGCCCACGTGATATCGTTGGTAGACCAATATCAGGGATACTGTCAGGAACTTTTTCAATTGAAGAAAGTGATGTTAGGTTTGCAATTACAGGACTTGATGCTTTAGAGACAAGAGCAAGATTATTAGATGTTGAGTCATTGATAGTGGGTGATAGATATACTTTTATCCGTGATTCCTACTTACAGTACACTGAATTTGAGGTACAAGATGGTGAAGAAATCGAAGATGATTTTACTGATGACATGGATGATTTCTTGCTTGATGATTAAATTAAAATAAATAAGAAGATAATCGTTCAAAAGATCCAGATAAATTTCCCTCTTTTATGATTTGATTTATTTCATATCTATATTTTCTTGCATTCTTTAGCCCCTTATTTAGTCCATATATGTGCTTTAAAACTTGATTTAATCTAATATTAGGGTCATCTAGCTTCTTAAGATAGTTAAGATATTCTTTTAAAATATCAAGTCTTAATATCTGTTTTTTAGGCTCACCAAAAATTTGACTATCCACATCCTCCAGCATCATGGGATTATCATAAGGAGCTCTTCCAAGCATAACACCATCGACTTTTTGAAGATGATCTTTAGCCTCAGTCAAGGAGTCAATCCCTCCATTAATAATAATTTGAAGTTCAGGAAAATCCTCTTTTATTCGATACACATAATCATATTTAAGTGGAGGTATGGTTCTATTTTGTCTTGGAGATAAACCTTTAAGAATTGCATTTCTGGCATGAATAATGATGGTCTCTATGTTTTGATTAGCTATTCCCTCAACAAAAGATCGCAAAAAATCATAATCTTCAATTTTATCAATGCCGGTCCTGCATTTTGCAGTCACTGGAATTGACACTGACTGCTTCATTGCATTTAAACATCTCTGCACAAGATTTGGTTCAATCATTAGGCATGCTCCAAAGGAACCTTTTTGAACTCTTTCAGATGGGCATCCAAGATTAAGATTAATCTCATCATAGCCCATGCTCTCAGCTATCTCAGAACATTTTGCTAATTCATCAGGATTTGAGCCCCCCAACTGTAAAGCAACCGGGGATTCGATGGATTTATTAAAGTCTAATTGATGCGTTGCATTTCCATGGATAATTGCACCTGTGGTAACCATCTCCGTATATAAAAATGATTTTTTTGTGATCAAACGCATTAAGTAACGATCATGAATATCGGTGCATTGCATCATAGGAGCAATGCAGAATTTATGATTCAACTCGTGCAATTTTTATAGAAAATAAATTACTGAAAAAAGCCCTACGGTACTCAAAACAAGCGTGTAAGGCAAAGCCATAATTACCATTCTCATATAAGAAAGGTTAATTAGTGGTGCTAATGACGAGGTCAATAAAAATAAAAAGGCTGCTTGTCCATTCGGTGTAGCAATTGAAGGAATATTGGTGCCTGTATTTACTGCGACTGCCAATTTATCAAATTGATCACGAGTGATCATGCCTGAATCAAGAGCCGCTTTAATTTCGTTAATATAAACTGTTGCTACAAAAACATTGTCACTGATCATTGAAAGGACACCGTTTGCAACAAAAAATAATGGTGCCTGAATATCAGTACTTTGGGCCAAAACGTAAACAATAATTGGATCAAATAAGTTTTGATCATGTATAACACCAACGATGCAAAAGAAAACAACTAACAATGCAGTAAACGGTAGAGCTTCATTAAAGGCAGGCCCAAGATCATGCTCTTCAGTAACGCCCTTAAAAGCAGTCAGCAAAACTATAACGCCAAGACCGATAATACCTACCTCAGCAACATGTAGAGCTAAAGCAATAATCAACAGAATCCCAACAAAAGATTCAATCAAAAGATTTGTTTTATCTTGTTCAGTTAGATTACTCTTTTGATAGGCACTGTAATTTTTAAATATATCTTTGATTTCATTGGGTAGTTGAGTTCCAAAGCCTGCAATTTTAAATTTTTCAACTGCAAAGCAAGTAATCATGCCAGCTGCAAATACAGGCATGGTAATAGGGGCCATTATTATAATGAACTCAATAAACTCCCAATCAGCAACATTAGCAATCAATAAGTTTTGAGGCTCGCCTACAATTGTACAAACTCCACCTAGCGCGGTACCAACCACACCATGCATTAAAAGATTTCGTAGAAAAGCTTTGAAATTTTCTTGTTCTTCTTGACCCAGTGAATTCAAGGATGAGTCATCAAGATAATTGTGGTCCTCTCCAAAACTTTTACCTGATGTAGCTAAGTGAAAGATTCGATAAAAACCAATACCAACACCTATCAGAACTGCAGTAACAGTTAATGCATCAAGAAAAGCAGATAAGAATGCAGCTACAAAACAAAATAATAATGAGAGCAAGGTTTTTGATTTAACTTGTAAAAACAATCTTGTAAAGATTGTAAGCATTAAGTTTTTCATGAAATAGATACCTGCAACCATAAATACAAGTAACAGAATTACTTCTAGGTTATTTTCAACCTCATGCATTAAGGTGTATGGAGTAGTCAAACCCATGAATAGTGACTGAATTGCAATTAATCCACCTGGTTGAAGGGGATAGCACTTTAAAGCTAGAGCAAGGGTAAAGATGAATTGAATTAACAACACCCAGCCCATGATGAAACCGCCATCAAAATTTAACTGATTTAGAAGCCACAGCAGGAATGGATTTACTATTAAAAAGCCAATAATTGTTTTTTTATACCACTCTGGAGAATGACCTAAAAATGAACTATATAAATTATTAATCAATGCCATAATTACACCTATGAAATTTGTTAGGCAACTTAAACCTAAACTCAGTGATGATGCTGAGGTAATGATATTTTATCAGGATAAATTATTAATCAATAATAAAAACCAGAGATTTATACATCCCTGCAAAGAATTTAACTTATTTTTTGATATAAATGATTTAATTGCTATTGCTTTAAAAGATAACAAAACACTATGCACTGTAGACATAGCTGAAAACTTATTTTTAGATTTAGACGACTATGATTTTGTTGATTTACGAATGATATTGGGTTCACTTGATCAAGAGAGCTTTTCGTTAATTGGACGATCTAAAATGATAAATTACTGGCGACGTAATAGTAAGTACTGTGGTGCATGTGGAAAGAAAACAGACTTCATTTCATCTGAAGAGGCTTTCCAGTGCTCATGTAATAATGAATTTATTTATCCAAAAATATCTCCTTGTATCATTACTTTGATCCATAGAGGCGATGAGATTTTGCTTGGAAGAAGTAAACATTTTCCAAAAGGTATGTTTAGCACATTAGCAGGGTTCATAGAGCCTGGTGAGAGTTGTGAAGAGGCTCTGGTTCGTGAAGTTAAGGAAGAAGTTGGCATCAATGTAAAAAATATTAAATATTTTTCAAGCCAAAATTGGCCTTTTCCCAGTCAACTCATGATAGGTTATTTTGCAGAATACGATTCAGGAGAAATAATTCTTGAAGATGAAGAAATTGAAGAAGCTTATTGGTTTAATTTAAATAAACTCCCTTCAATTCCGCCTGAAGGCTCAATTTCAGGTCTACTTATTCGCTCTTATATCGAGGATCATTCTTAGCTCTTTTTGGAGCATCTTTAACCTCCTGAGATACAGGTTGGACGACTTCAGTAATCTTACTTTTTACCTTAGAAGATTCAGTTTGAACTGTTTCCTTTTTTACTGGCGCTGGTTTCTTAGCATTATCTTTCTGCTGATTCTCTAGCCGGTTATTGGAATTAGTTCTGTTTTCATTTGGTAATTTTCTATCATTTGAAGTTTTATTATTTCTATTTTGAGGTCTTCTATTGCGATTATTTTTTTGCGGAGTTTGCCTGTTATCTCTTCTAGAATTTTTATTACCATGTTGTTTATTTTTCCTAGTATGTTGTGTTTTTGCACGAGGCTTTCTTTTGTTATTAGATTTTTTCTTTTTCTTATTCTTGCTGTCGTTATTAAATAAAAATGAAAAGATACCTTTTAAAGCTGATTTCTTTCTTTTTGGCATTTTTGGAGGTGCTGTTACTTCAACCAAAGGCTTTTTATTTGTTAAGGTTTGATCAGCATCTCGCCATGACATGTCTGGCTCAGGACTCTGAGGTGTCATTTGATAAGAAGTTTTTCCTTTAACGTCACTTGATTTAACTCTAGCAACTTTATAGTAAGGACGTGATTTGTATGGATCAGCTACAACAATTACTGCAACCTTATTCATATTTTCTATGGTGATAATTTCTCTTCTTTTTTCATTAAGTAGATAACTGGCTACATCTGCGGGCACAAAAACATGAATTTCAGCAGTATTTTCCTTGGCTGCATCTTCACCAACAATTCTAAGAATAGATTGGCCTAATGATTTTGGTCCTCTCACGAGAACATGCTCAATGTCATATGTTTCATTTAACGATGGTCTTAATCTTTGTCTTGAAAGCTCAAGCAAGCCAAACCTAGATATCTCACTAATTTGGATTCTTGCTCTATCACCATGAACAGCTCTTCTTACTGCATTAAGAACTTTTGACTGATTTGTTTCATCCTGCATGTCTATGAAGTCGATGACCACTAGACCTCCAAGATCTCTTAGTCTTAGTTGACGAGCAACCTCAACTGCAGCTTCCATGTTTGTTGCTAGGGCTGTTTCTTCAATATCCTTACCCTTTGTAGCTCTGGATGAATTTACATCAATTGTTACCATAGCTTCGGTTGGATCTATAACTATAGATCCACCAGATGGGAGGCTTATCTCTCTTTGAAAAGCAGACTCAATCTGAGATTCGACTTGATAGCGATTAAATAAGGGTATTTCTTCATTATAGAACTGCACCTTGGTAGCATGATCAGGTATTACTGATTGAGCGAACATTGATGCTTCTTCGAATACATCTTTATCGTCTATAAGTATTTCTTCTATGTCTTCTTTAAAATAATCTCTAAAGACTCTAAGTATTAACTTGTCATCTTTGTAGATAAGAGAAGGGCACTCAGATTCATCTAAATTACCACTTATTTGCTTCCATAGAGATAAAAGATAATCAAGATCCCATTGAAGCTCCTCTTGATTGCGTCCGAGACCAGCTGTTCTTACAATAACGCTCATACCTTCAGGAATTGGAAGGTTTTTAATTATGTCCTTAACTTGGTCTCTTTCTTCGCCTGAGATTCTCCTTGATACACCTCCACCTTTTGTGGAATTTGGTATTAAAACTAAGAATCTTCCTGCTAAAGATAGTTGAGTAGATAATGCAGCTCCTTTGGTACCTCGTTCTTCCTTTAGAACCTGAACAATAATTTCATCGTTTTCTTTAAGAATGCATTTTCTTTTGCCTTCATTGCCTTTTTCAAAATATTCTGAGGTTAGTTCTTTAAGTGGAAGGAATCCATGTCTCTCTGATCCAAAATATACAAATGCTGCGTCTAAGCTAGTTTCAACCCTAGAAACCCTAGCCTTAAAAATACTTCCTTTGAGTAGGTTTTTATCACTCGTTTCGTTATCCAAGTCATACAACTTGGCCCCTTCAACTAATGCCACACGAATTTCATCAGTCAATGACTTATTAATTAATATTCTTTTCATTTTTTCTCCAGTAACAGAGAAGAACAAGCATTCCATGCTGTTGAATTAGAGAGTCTTATCGGGATGGTTGCTCTCTAATTGGGCTACCTTAGTAGCTTGAATTAAAACTGTTCTTTCTTCTCTTAATTTATCTCGGTTAACTCTATAATTAACCCTAATTTTAATGCCTTTTAAAAAAGGCTTTTGCTAAGTTAATAAAGCCTTAGCTTTATCTAATGTGGTAGATAATACACCAATGAGCCAAAAAAACCTAAAAGTAGACGCAAACAATGATCAGAGAAGGCTAGATAATTATTTGATATACAAATTTCCAAATTTACCTAAATCTAAGATTTATAGCATGATTAGGAAGGGTGAAATTAGGATTAACTCAAAGAGGTGCAAAGCCCAAACAAAAATAAGTTTAGGAGATGAGATTAGATTACCTCCATATCTTGAATCAGAAAAAAGAGATAATAATTTTAAGAACTTACCCCCAAAAATTGAAAAACTTATAAAAAATGCAATTATTTTTGATGACGATGATTTTATAGTTATTAATAAACCCGAAGGTATTAGTGTCCATGGAGGATCTGGACAAAAATTTAGTTTAATTGATGGGGTCAGGAGTATATATTCTTCAAATGACATAGATTTATGTCATAGGCTTGATAAGGAAACATCCGGATGTATCGTCTTATCGAAAAATAAGCTATTTTTAAAGCACTTTAATGGTTTATTAAGAACCAAGAAAATTACAAAGACATACCTTGCAATTATTTGTGGGAAGCTTAAAAAATCAATAACAGTTACAGATAAATTAATAGCAAGAAGAAGAAATAATATCAAAACATCACTGGTTGACGATTCAGGAAAAGAAGCACTTTCCATCTTTAACCCTATAAAGATTTATAAAAACTACACTTTGGTTGAAATTGAGATACTCACTGGTAAATTGCATCAAATCAGAGCCCATGCAGAATCAATTAAACATCCTGTATTGGGAGATTTTAAATACGGCAACATAAAACTTTTTAAAGAGTTTTATAGATTGCATCCAACATTTAAAAGATTGGCGTTACATTCCCAATCCATTGCTTTTTTGAACATTGATGATCAACAGCATTTATTTGTAGCTGATCTTAATGACGATTTCCAAAGAGTTACAAAGATATTTAGTTAATTTTTTATACTCAATACCAATATTTTCTGTTAGGATACGTTTTTTTTAGATTATGGCTGTACAGAAAAGTAAAAAAACTAGATCTCGAATTGGAATGCGTCGCTCTCACGATGCACTTTCATCTCTAACACTTTCTACTGATCCGGTATCTGGCGAACGTCATTTACGTCACCAAATGACAGCTGATGGCTTTTATAAAGGTAGATTAATTAAAGACCTAAGAAAGCCTGAAAAAGAAGAATCAGAAGAAATCGAAGCATAATCATGCACAAAAAACTCTTCCTTGTGTTCCCTGGACAGGGTTCACAGCATTCCTTTATGTTGAGTAAGAATGAACTTCTATCGTATGCTGAGAGTTCAAAAAATAAGATAGCATTAGACTGCTTATCAGACTTGATTTCCGAGGATGCATTAAGCCTTATTGAATCAGATGATGATCGTATAAATCAAACCTCAATTACTCAACCGATATTATTATTTGTTTCTTATCTTCACTATCAAAAATTGTTGGAAGTGCACCCAAATATTGAAATAGATAGCATGTCTGGGCATTCCCTCGGCGAATATACTGCTTTAGTGTGCGCGTCTGCTATAGATATATGTGATGCTCTGAAGCTTGTTCGAAGCCGAGGAGAGCTAATGGAAAAGGCTGAAAATGGCTCAATGTCTGCAATATTGGGAATGGATACCCAAGATGTAATTAATATTTGTAAGAATATTACCAGTGAGAGTGCTGGGGTGGTGAATGCAGCAAATCTTAATTCACCACTACAGACTGTTATATCTGGCAATACCGCTGAAATTGAATTGGCAGAAGAGAGATGTAAAGATCATGGAGCAAAAAGAGCTATAAGGCTTAACGTCAGTGTTGCATCGCATTCTGAATTGATGCGAGAACCAGCAAATTTATTTTGCTCAATCCTTGAAGAGTTTGATATATGCAGTCCACAGTTCAAAATCTATCAAAATGCTGATGCTATCGCCAATACAGATCATAATTTAATTAAGGATAACCTACTTAAGCAGCTTTACATGCCTGTAAAGTGGTTATCAATCATGCAGCATGTCACAAATGACCATTATTTAATTGAGGTTGGGCCCTCAAAAGTACTTGCAGGTCTATGCAAAGCTAATGGAGTAAAAGAATTTAGTTATACTAGTATCAGTAATTATTCAGAGTTATTTTTAGAATCATGAAATCAGTCTTAATCACAGGTGTTTCAAGGGGTATTGGACTAAGTATCGCAAAAGAATTTATTCAAAATGATTATTTTGTATTTGGTACCTCGAGATCAAAATTTGACCTATCTAAAGCCTTAGAATCAAATAATTGTAAGCATCTTATCGTTGACGTGAATGACAGAGATTCCATTACGTCTATCATGAAGGATATTCCGGGTGAAAATAATACATTGGATTGTTTAGTAAATAATGCAGGAATAACCGCAGATCAGCTATTTATACGCATGAAAGACTCTGAATGGGACGATGTTATTAATACAAATTTAACAGGTATCTTTAATATAACTAAACCTGTTAGTAAGATGATGTTGAAGCAAAAAAGCGGTTCAATAATTAATATTTCAAGCGTTTCTGGGTTGATGGGAAATGCTGGCCAAGTTAATTATTCATCATCAAAGTCTGCACTGTTAGGTTTTACAAAATCCTTAGCCAAAGAGCTTGCTCCAAGAGGTATTAACGTCAATTGCATATGTCCAGGTTTTATTGAGAGTGATATGACTAATGAGCTTACTAGTGATCAGCGAGATCAAGCATTAAGCCAAATTCCACTAGGTAACTTTGGTTCTGATACTGATATTGCAAAGTTGACCCTATTTTTATCATCTGACAATGCAAAGTACATTACAGGACAAAGTATTAGCGTTGATGGTGGAATGTATATGTAAACATATTTACTAATTTTGAGATTATTGGGGTAGAATACACATCTCATTTATCTGGAGGTTTTTCAGTGAGCGTAGAAGAAAGAGTAAAAAAGATAGTTTGTGAACAACTTGGTGTTGGAGAGGACGAAGTAAATACTGATTCATCTTTTGTTGATGATCTAGGTGCTGATTCTCTTGATACTGTGGAGTTAGTTATGGCACTTGAGGAAGAGTTTGATCTTGAAATTGCTGATGAAGAAGCAGAAAAGATTTCAACCGTCCAAGAAGCAGTTAATTATATAAATTCTAATAGTTAATTTACCTCCATGCATTTGGAGCGACGTGTTGTTATAACGGGTCTTGGAGCGCTTTCACCATTAGGTAATTCTGCCAAGATTTCATGGGGTTGTTGTTTAGAGGGAGTTAGCGGCATTCAAACTGTTGACTTTGGTATACCTGATTGTCCTGTTTCTATTGCAGGAAAACTCAAGAATTTTGATGTAAATAAATATTTATCCGCTAAAGAATCAAGGCGCATTGATCCATTTGTTCAATATGGATTAATAGCTGCTAACCAAGCAATAGAGGATTCAGGTTTAGGTAATGATGACTATACTCCGGAGAGAGCAGGTGTTTCGCTTGGATCAGGAATAGGTGGTTTGCATTCAATAGAAAAAAATCACCATACTTTAAATGATTCTGGCATTCGAAAGGTATCGCCTTTCTTTGTTCCAGGCTCAATTGTAAATATGATATCCGGTCTAGTTTCGATAGAACACCAATTTAAGGGGCCAAATCACTCAGTTGTTACAGCTTGCTCAAGCGGCAGTCATTGCATTGGAATTGCTGCAAGATCTGTAGCTTATGGTGAGGCAGATATTATGATTGCTGGAGGTGCAGAAATGGCATCAACCCCATTAGGAATTGCTGGTTTTGTTTCATCAAGAGCTCTTTCTACAAACGATAATCCCGCAGAGGCTTCAAGACCTTGGGACAAAAACCGAGATGGCTTTGTTTTGTCGGATGGTGCTGGTGCACTAGTTCTTGAGGAATTGGAGCATGCAAAGTCAAGAAATGCCAATATATATGCAGAACTAGTTGGTTTTGGAATGAGTTCAGATGCCTATCATATGACAGCGCCACCAGAATCCGGTGTTGGGGCAGCTTTGGCCATGTCCAATGCCTTGAGTGATTCAAAACTAAATCCAGATGAGGTTGATTATATAAATGCACATGGAACTTCAACACCGCTTGGCGATATTGCAGAAACTAAAGCAATTAAAAAAGTTTTTTCAAACCCACCAGTTATTTCTTCAACTAAATCAATGACTGGGCATACCCTTGGAGCTGCAGGTGCATTAGAGTCTATTTTTTCAATACTAGCGCTTCAAGATCAAATCATTCCTCCAACAATTAATCTCCATAATCAAGATCCTGAATGTGATCTAGATTACAATGCTAATGAAGCCAGAGATAAAGAGATTAATGTGGTAATGAATAATTCCTTTGGCTTTGGAGGAACTAATTCAACTCTTGTATTCAAAAAGATCTAATATAACTCTTGTACTAGCTGTCGTTGTATTTTTAGCGCTCTCATTTATTGGGATAACGCATGCTATATCAGATAAAAAGATCTCCTCATCTTTTACAACTTATTCAGTTTCAAAAGGACAAAATTTAAATTTTGTCATTGAAGATCTAGCAGATTCTGAATTTCAGAAATTTTTTTTAAAAATTTATGCTTACCTGTATAACTTTGAAGAAATAAAGTTTGGTAATTACGACTTACAAAATAAAGCTTTCTCCGAGTTAATCCAAGACATGAATTCTGGGAATGTGATAGTAAAGTCATTTACTTTGATTGAAGGGATGACAGTTTTTGATATTAAAAACTTATTTAATTCGTTAGATTTAGCTAATAATTGCATTAATCTAGAGTGCTTAAAAAAAGATTTAGGGTTCAGCGAAGGTATCTTATATCCCGATACGTATTTTTATAGTAGTGAAGACTCATTAGCTGAAATTTTAATCAATGCAGAGCTTAGAATGGCACAGGCTCTCGATGAAGTTTGGATCAACAAGAATGAAGATAATTTAAATTCTAAATCAGAACTTTTAATTCTTGCTTCAATTATTGAAAAAGAGGCAGGCAATGAGGAAGAAAAAGTTCTAATTTCCAGTGTCTTCCATAACCGACTCAAATTAAGGATGAAACTTCAAACAGATCCAACAATTATTTATGGGTTGTTACCAAACTTTAATGGCGACATAACTAGAAAAAATCTTAGAGACAAATCTAACCCTTACAACACGTATCAAATTTCTGGCTTACCTCCAACACCAATAGCTATTCCTAGCATTAGTTCGCTTAAAGCTGCTGCAAATCCTATTGAAAGCAGTTATATTTATTTTGTTTCAAAAGGAAATGGTACACATAAATTTTCAGTCACGTATGAAGAACATCTAGAGGCAGTAGAAAAGTACCAGTTAAATTAATTATGAAGATAATAAGTTTTGAGGGAATTGAAGGTGTTGGGAAATCAACTCAAATTAAACTCTTAACTAACCACTTTCAGTCAACTGGAATTTCATATGAGCAATTCAGAGAGCCAGGCTCATCTGATGCAGGTGAAAAAATTAGAGAAATCCTTTTAGACAAATCCTTGCAATTAAGCTCATCTACAGAGCTATTACTTATGTTTGCAGCTCGCAGTGAGCTTATCAATCAAAAAATTAATAATTCTTCAGCTGAATTTGTAATCCTAGATAGATATTTTCATGCGTCAGTTGCATATCAAGGTTATGGAAGAGGAATAAATCTCGATAGTATTTATCAGCTGATTAAGATAACAGAATGCCCAACTCCATCATTAACAATAATTCTTGATATTGATGTTGAAACTGGATTTAAAAGAAAAGCTGCTGACACAAAAGATAGGATAGAAAGTGCAGGTGATGACTTTTTTGAGAAGGTGAGAGCAGGGTATTTAGAAATCGCAAAAGATCATGACTATATTAAGGTAGTTGATGCCGATGATGATCCTGAAGCAATTCATCAAAAAATTATTTCACTGATTGAAGAGATTAATCATGATTAGTTATCCATGGCTTGAGGAAGTTGCTCAAAAACTAGACCAACTATTGAGTTCAAAAGTTCTTACTCTTGAGGGCCCAAAAGGCCTGGGTAAAAAAGAAATTGCTCATGAAATAGCCAAGCATAAATTATGCTCTTCAAATAATGCATGCGGTGATTGCAATGCTTGCAAGACATTCGTTGCTGGTACCCATCCAGATTTTTTTATTCTCAATAATCCTGATAGCGAATCTATTAAAGTTGATCAAGTTAGGGAATTAATTGAATTTATGAATCTTTCAGCAACATCTCAACATAAAGTTGCAATTATAGAAACCTGCAATTTGATGACCGTTCAGGCACAAAACGCATTACTTAAAATTGCTGAAGATCTAAATGAGAAAAGTTCATTAATTCTAGTTTCAGACCAAGTCAGATCTTTGCTTCCAACAATTTATAGTCGCTCTCATAGACTTTTAATTAAGGAACCCTCGCGTATAGATATTGATTCATGGATAAAAAGCCTGGGGTATCATGATGAGACAGTATTTAATTTTCCGAGCTATTTTTCGCCTTTGGATATATTGGAGGCGATAAAGTCTGGTGAAACAGCAATGTATCGCGAAATTTATTCTAGTTTTCAGAATCTTTTATTAAAAGGTAGTGGTTATGAAAAATTTATTAAGCACTTCAAGGACTTATCATTAACTTTTAATGAAAAATTAGTTTTTTTAAATGACTGCTTAAAGATTCAGCTAGGTAAAAATCTAAATTTCTATCCAAGAACTGAGAACACAAAAGAATTATCCCAGGAAGAAATTTTCAATTTATCTAACTTAATTGATGAGTTGACGCAGCAGATTTTTGATTTATCAAAAGTAAAAGGTCTCAATGAGCAAGTTGGGATGAATTATTTTTTATCTAAAGTCCACTCTATCTATAATTAAATACTTATCCTGATATTGTCGATCCACCGTCAGCTACAATTGTTTGACCGTTAATATAGCTTCCTGCTTTGGAGGCTAACATTACAGCTATTCCACCAATTTCATCAGGCTCACCAATTCGTCGCATGGGATTCGTTGCAGTCACTGATTTTAATATATCAGGATTTTCCCATAAGGCTTTTGCCATATCAGTTTTTATTAGGCCTGGCGCAATAGTATTAGCCCTAATATTATGTTGTCCAAATTCTACTGCTAGATTTCTTGCTAGAGCCATATCTGCTGCTTTGGTCATTGCATAGGTTCCAATAATTGAATTTCCTCTAAAGCCACCGATGCTTGAAATGATAATGATGACCCCATCTTTTCGTTCTATCATTTCAGGCAAAACAAGATTACACAGTAGGTGATTTGATTTAATGTTGTTATTAATGATCTTATCAAATGCTTCTTCTGAGATTTCTAATGAACTTCCCATATGTGGATTTGATGCGGCGTTACAAACCAAAACATCTATTTGGCCAATCAATTCTTTAGATTGAATCACTAGATTTGCTAATTGATCTTTGTCACTAATATTGCATGCAATTGGAAAGGCTACATCTCCACCAATATCATCATTAATTTCTTTAGCAGTTGCCTCACAAACATCATACTTTCTGCTAGAAATTATTACTTTGGCTCCTGCCTTGGCACATTGCCATGCAATTGATTTACCAATTCCTCTGGAAGAACCTGTGATTAAAACACTTTTATTTTTTAGTTCAAATAGTTCCATTGCTCTTATATCCTTTATAATTCTCAAATGTTTGAAAAAGTAGAAATATATTCCAAATCAAATTGTATCTTTTGTGATAAGGCTAAACATCTCTTTAATTCAATGAACATTGAGTATGTAGAACATAATGCTGAAGATCAAGCCACGTTTACTGAATTGATGGAACGTAATCCTGCTGCTAGAACGATGCCTCAAATTTTTATCAATGACCAACTTATTGGCGGGTTTACTGACCTTGAGGCCTGGTTAGAAAATAATAATTAAGATTTTCCATGGTCGCATTTAATGATTTTTTAAAATTACTTGATAGTCAACTAAGTGGCTCTTGGTGGTTTCCTGCGCTTCTAATAGGCACAGGGATATTTTTTACAATTTACCTAGGTTTTCCACAATTTCGTTTCTTTGGGCAAGGATGGAGAATCGTTACTGGAAAACATGGGGGTAAAGGTTCAAAAGGTGAAACAACTCCATTTGAAGCTCTGACCACTGCAATGTCAGGTGCGGTAGGTACTGGAAATATAGGTGGTGTTGCTTTGGCAATATGGACCGGCGGTCCTGCTGCAATATTTTGGATGTGGATTACAGCAATTTTTGGAATGACTACCAAATTTGTTGAGGTCACTCTTGCACATAAATTTAGAACAACATTAAGTGACGGCTCAATCTCAGGCGGACCAATGTATTACATTGAAAAAGGTCTAAATATGAAATGGGTAGCAATACTTTTTTCTGCCCTGATGATGATCTGTGCAATAGGATCTGGAAATATGCCTCAAATTAATAACATTGCAAATGTCATGGAAACAGAATTTTCTGTTCCTAAGCTAATGACAGGTTTGGTTTTGGGCGGACTTCTGTGGATCATCATTATTGGAGGGATCACTAGGATTGCAGCAGTTGCTAGTAAGATCATACCAATCATGGGTGTTATCTATTTTGGGGGAGCATTAATTGTCCTTATAAATAATTACGAAAATATTATTCCGTCATTCAATGCAATTTTTTCACAGGTCTTTACTGGCTCTGCCGCTGTTGGCGGCTTTTTAGGAGCTAGCTTTGCTATGAGCTTAAAATATGGAGTTGCAAGAGGCTTATATTCAAATGAGGCAGGGCAGGGATCATCCCCAATAGCACACGCATCCTCTAAGACTGAAAAGTCTATAGAGCAAGGTATGGTCTCCATCCTTGAACCTTTTATTGATACCATCGTTGTATGTAGTGTCACTGCAATGGTTATCCTTTCCAGCGGGGTTTGGACTGAAAAATTTGAAAATTCATTCGACAGAACTTCGATGACAGTTATTAGCGGAGTTTATTCTGATGCTAATGAAGATGATGTCATTGAGCTCTCTAAGTACGTTCAAAACATGCCTTCAGAGATCACAAACTTCAATGGGGTTATTTCTTTAGAGGCTGGTTCAATAGTTTCAAGTAACGCAACTATCATTCACAAAAGATCTGTGGGTGAGGATGTCATTATCTCAAGAGATGGTAATTTAGTTACCGGAGATTTAGAGATAACTAATGGCTCTTTTGTTGAAAGGGGACTTAACATTCGAGGTAAATCATTAATTGATTCTGCTGAATTGACTGCTAAAGCTTTTTCACAAAGCTCTATGAATGAATATGGTGGTTATTTAGTGGCAATAGCTTTACTACTATTTGCATTTTCTACCGCAATTGCTTGGTGTTATTACGGAGATAGATCCACCGCATATATCTTTGGTGAAAAAGGAGTCATTTGGTACAGGAATTTCTATGTTCTTTGTTTTATTTTAGCTGCAGTGATAGATACGGAAGTTGTTTGGAATATTGCTTATGTGGTGGTTGCTTTGGTTAGTATTCCGAACTTGATAGCTATATTTGTATTAAGAAGAGAAATGAAAGTGGACGTGGATAACTATGAGCTTAATTAACCAGATCTTTTTTCTAATTCACTGACTATATTTTCAAAACCTATATCCTGATTTTTAAGCAACACCAATAAGTGAAATATCAGGTCAGCTGATTCTTCAATTACTCTTCCATCATTTGAAACTGCAGAGATTGAAACCTCACCTGCTTCCTCAGTAACTTTTTTTGCAATCTCTTTAATGCCTTTGTTAAATAAGCTTGATGTATATGATTCTTCAGATGGATTATCCAATCGACTTTCAATGATTTTTTCTAATTTAGAAATATTAAATTCTTCTTCACCAAAGCATGAGTATTGGCCTAGATGACAAGTAGGTCCTTCATTGGAAGCTTTTATCAATAAAGTATCTCTATCGCAGTCTAATTGAATGTCATTAAGTAATAATACATTTCCAGAAGTTTCACCTTTTTTCCATAAACGTTTTTTTGTACGACTATAAAAATGAACAAAATTTGTATTGATAGTATTTTCAAGTGCTTCTTTGTTCATATAGCCTAACATTAAGACTTGAGAAGATTTAAAATCTTGAACAATAGCAGGGACAAGACCATTAACCTTATCCCAATCAATATTATCTAAATTCATGTTCGTACCCTTATTCCTCGATTAAATAAATTATTTTTAAGCGCTTCAATTTCGACCTCATTCTTATGAAAAACACTTGCAGCCAAAGCTCCATCTACATTGCATGATTTAAAAACATCATAAAAATGATCCATATTGCCAGCTCCACCAGAAGCAATTAGTGGAACTCGTGCTATCCTCCTGGCGTCAAGTAATTGCTTTATGTCATATCCATTTCTGACACCGTCTTGATTCATACAATTTAAAACAATTTCACCGGCACCACGATCTTGAACTTCTTTGATCCAAGAGTAGGTGAGTTTATTTGATTTAGTACGAGTAGTTGGATCTCCAGTTTTTGAGTAAACATTATATTGCTGATTCTTAAAGTAGCTATCTATACCAACAACCACGCATTGAGATCCAAATTCTTTCGCAAGTTCTGTAATTAATTTTGGATTTTCAATTGCTGGAGTGTTAATTGATATTTTATCAGCACCCAAATTTAATATAGCTTCAGCCACTCTTATGTTTTTTATACCTCCAGCTACGCAGAATGGAATATTGATCTTATCTGCTACTTTTTTAACCCAAGCAGTTTCAACAACCTCATTTTTTGTACTAGCACTGATATCATAAAATACTAATTCATCAGCATTATCTTTTGAATATTTGTATGCAAGGTCAGTAATTTCACCTACATCTTCATGATTATCAAACTGAACCCCCTTGACCACCTTTCCGTTTTTAACATCAAGACAGGGAATTATTCTTTTAGTTAACATTCAATAATTCCTTCAATTCTATTTTTTCTTCATAGATTGCCCTGCCAATAACAGCATGTTCAATCTTTATAGATATTAACTTTTGAATATCATTAATATCCCTTATTCCACCTGATGCAATAATTTTAATATGGGGGAATTTACTTTTTAAAAAAGAATATAATTCATAATTTGGACCTGTCATCATTCCATCTTTTGAGATATCTGTAACTAGCACATGAACTGGCGTAATTTCATCAATGAAATCAAAAATATCTATATCTGAAACCTCATTCCATCCATGGGACGCTAGACAATAAATATTATTTTTTAATTCAACATCAAGTCCAAATACAATTTTTTTTGGATCAAATCTTTGCAAGACTTTTCTTGCAAAATCTTTATTAAGTATCGAGGTCCCTAAAATAATTTTATTGATCCCTAGATCAAAAGCTTCTGTTATTGAATCAACGGATCGAATGCCGCCTCCCAATTGGATTTTAAGATCAGTATTAGATGCAATTTTAGAAATAATAGAGAGATTTAAACGATTGCCAGATTTTGCCCCATTTAAATCAACAATGTGGATTTCTTTGAATCCAGCATTTTCAAAAATCTTTGCCTGATCCATGGGTGATTCATTATAAATTTTAGATTTATCAAAATCTCCTTTGTTTAATCTCACGCATTTTCCATCAAGTATGTCTATTGCAGGTAAACATTTCATGAGCTTAAGAATCTCTGTAAGAATTCATATCCAAGAGATCCTGATTTTTCAGGATGGAACTGAACGCCAGTAAAGTTTTTGATCGATGTCATTGCAGAAAATTTATCTCCATAGCTGCTAATAGCAGTTGTTTGTTCGCTAACATCTGCATAATAGCTATTTGCAAAATAGTAATATCCATTTAAATCAGAATATGTCTTATCAAATCGAACTTCATTCCACCCCATGTGGGGAACAGGTTGATCGGTTCTTGGTTTAAACTTTTTTACTTTCCCATCAAATATAGATAAACCATCTGTATTTCCTTCGCTTGATGTTTCATACATGATTTGCATGCCAATACAAATGCCAAGTATTGGCTTTTCTGAAAGTTTTAGATATGAATCTAAGCCTTTATTTTGGAGCTGTTGCATAACGTTTGGAGCAGCGCCTACTCCAGGTAATATAATTTTCTCAGCATCATCAAGTGATTTTTTATTATCACTAATGAAATAATCAAAACCTAAATTATCCACTGCATTAACAACAGAAGTATGATTGGCTCCACCATAATCAACAACGCCGATCACTATAAGAATCCTTTTGTAGAAGATGAACCAGAACTATTTAATTTAATCGCTTCACCAAAGGCTTTTGCAAAAGATTTAAATGATGATTCAACAATATGATGTGTATTTTCGCCTTTAGTTCTTAGATGACATGTAAATTTTGCATTTTCGACTAAAGATTTAAAAAAGTGTTCAACCATTTCAGTAGGTAAGTCTCCAACAAACTCCCTTAATTTTGACGTTTGATACTTTAAATAAGATCTTGATGATAAATCTATAAGACAATCTGATTGGCATTCATCCATCACAACAGAAAAGTTACTTGAGTATCTATTAATATTTTTTCGATCACCTAGAGCCTCATTAATCGATGATCCTAAGGCTATAGCAATATCTTCAATAGTGTGATGTTCATCAATATGAGTATCCCCAATGCACTTAACGCTAAGGTTAATGCCAGAATGTTTTGAAAGTTGTTCAAGCATATGATCAAGAAAATTTATTCCTGTACCGATTGAATAAAGCCCGTTTCCATCAAGATTTAAATTAATAAATATTTCGGTTTCTTTGGATCTTCTAATCACAAACGACTCTCTTATAGTTAAGTGTGATTGTTTTTTTCTTACTGCTACTGTTTCTGCATGAGCGGTTAGTCCTTCAAGGTTAGCCATATTAGTAACAACTGGAGCAAGTGAATTAAATCCTTCTTGGTTTGCATACTGGAATGAAATAATTTTTCCAAAATCAATCAATCCAAGACCGGATCTTGTTTTTGCCATGCCATTTGTTGGTAAAACATGATTTGTTCCAGAAGCATAATCCCCAAATGATACAGGTGTTAATGGACCACAGAATATACTCCCCGCATTTAAAACTTCAGGAATATATGATGAGAAATTATTATCCAACAAAATCAAATGCTCTGGAGCACAATCATTAATGAGTTTAATTTGTTCTTTAATAGATCTCGTTTTAATGAGCAAAACATTTTTTATAGACTTAGATAAGACTTCGTTTCTTGGAAGACCTTTTACAGCAAGTGGAAGTTCATCTTTAATCAAATCTAAGATTTTTTTTGATTTTGATAGCACGTATGCTTTTGAGCTAGTGCCATGCTCAAGCTGAGACAATAGATCTAGAGCAATAACTCCAGGATCATTATAGTCATTTGCAACAACCATAACTTCACTTGGCCCAGCGGGTAAGTCTATGTCAGTGATGCTTGAAATTTGTTTTTTTGCTTCATTTACATATTCATTACCTGGTCCAAATATTTTTTCAACTTTAGGAATTGATTTTGTTCCGTTGGACATAGCAAATATAGCTTGGGCACCACCTATTTTATAAATTTTAACTTTTGGATTAATTTGTTTAGCAGCCCAAAGAATAGCTGGATGAATTTTTCTATTAGCCTGAGGAGGAGTACAAATATTAATATTCTTACAACCAGCAAGTGTTGCAGGTATCAACTGCATTAATAGGGATGAAACGAGTGGGGCAGTACCACCAGGGACATATATGCCAATTGTTCTAATGGGTCTAAATTCCTGCCAAATTTCAATTCCATTAATATTTTTTTGAGGAGCTCTTCTATAATGATCAAGTTGTTTCTCATGGTGAGCTTTAATATTCGTGATGGCCACTAAAATAGATTTTTTGTCTTCGTCTGATAGAAGTGCTGAGGATTTAAGTATTTCCTGATTTTGAACTAAAAATGACTTAGGAGACTTTATTTTAAGTTCTTGATTTATCTTCTTAATGCCATCATCACCAAATTCTTTAACTATCAAACCAATGGATTTAACTTTATTAGTTAATGATTTATTGCTTGAGATTTTCCTATTCCAATCAATAGGTTCTTTGAGATTATATGTATTAATATATTTCATTAATTCAATACCTTTTCAACTGGCATAACTAAAATGGAAGAAGCACCAGTCTTTTTTAAATTTTCCATGGTTTCCCAAAACACTGGCTCTTGACATAAGGCATGAATTGCAACTTTGTTCTTGTCATTTAAGGGAAGAATTGTTGGAGCATCAGCTCCTGGTAACAAATTACAAATTTTTTCTGAATCCGATAGATCGCAATTCAACATTACATATTTACTTTCTCTTGCATCAATTACACCTTTAAATCTCTCTTTAAGTTGTGAAATTCTTTTTTGCTTAAGTTTGGATGATGTTGAATTTGCTATAAGAACTGCCTGAGAGGTTAATAATTCTTTGAATTCAACAAGATTATTTGCCTCCAATGTAGCTCCAGATGACACTAAATCACAGATACAGTCAGCTATACCAACATAGGGAGTTAATTCAACTGATCCATTGATTTTAATTACATCTGCTTTCAATGAATTTTCTTTTAAATATTTTTTTACTAATCCAGGATATGAAGTAGCTATTTTTTTATTATTTAATGATTTTATTTTTTTACCTTCAGGCTTGGCAAAAGCTAACTTGCATTTAGAAAAACCAAGATCTAAAACATTAACTGTTTTGCTGGATTTTCTTACCGATTTATATTCCAGCAGTACGTTTTCCCCAACAATACCAAGATCGGCTACCTTTTTCTCAACCAATGATGGAATATCGTCATCACGAACTAACAATATATCAATATCAAAGTTTGATGATTTTGCTAGCAGTCGCTCACCGTTTGTAGAAAATGAAATCCCACTTTTGGTTATCAAATCAATACTGTCTTGATTAAGCCTGCCTTTTTTTTGAATGGCTATAGTTAGTCGCTTACTCATTAATTAATTTCCTTAAGGCTATTTGATAGCCTTTGTTTGTTTCATTGAATAAAAATCGTGCAACCCGAGTAACCGTAGCAGTTGAGGTCTTTAAGGTTTTAGCAATATCCCTATACGACATATCTTTTTTATAAAGTAACTTTGCAACCTCCCATCTTTCTTCAAATGCATTTAGTTCCGATGGAGTACAAAGATCTTTAAGAAACTTCTCAATTTCTTTTTCATTTTCAAGTTTATTTATTGCTTTTGTTAATTTCATGCCGCTTAATATATCTGTTTTAGCATGTTAAAACAATAGAACACAATAAAATTTATGAAATCAATTCATTTATGGGTTAATATCATGTTTTTAAAGGGGTAAAAATATGGCAAAAATTAGTGATGCTTTTCCAGTAATTGATGTTTCAATTGTTTTAAACGGAGATATATCTCAAGTATCTACAGAAGAATTAGTTAAAGATAAGAGTGTTGTTCTTGTTGGTGTTCCAGGTGCTTTTACACCAACATGCCATGCACAACATCTTCCTGGTTATATAAAAAATATCGACGAATTTACTGAAAAAGGCTACTCAGTAATATTTATGTCAGTGAATGATCCATTTGTTATGAAGGCATGGGAAGAAAATTCAAATTCTAAAAATATAACTATGATTGCCGATGGCAATGGAAACCTTGCAGATTCTTTAGATCTAGCAATGGATGGTAGTGCATTTTCATTGGGCAAAAGATGTCAACGTTTTGCAATGATTATTCAAGATGGAACTATAAAGGAAATTAATACCGAGGATGGGCCTGGTTTGGATCGATCATCAGCTGAATCTATCCTTAAGTCTATTTAGTTGAATAAGAAAAAGTATTTATTTGTAGGTTTGGGAACCATGGGTTTTCACATGGCTGGTCACCTATCTGCAAAAGGTTATGAGGTTTATGTCTATAACAGGACAAAAGCTAAATCTATAAAATGGCTTAAAACTTTTAAGGGAAGGGCACTCGATTCCCTAAACGAATTAGATGTTAACTTTGATGGAGTTTTTCTATGTTTAAAAAATGACTCAGCAATACAAGAAGTACTTTTTAAATCTAATTTAATAGATTGCCTTAAGATTAACTCTTTTATTGTTGATCATTCAACAACATCTCTTGCCCTTGTTAATGAAGTAATTTCTCATAAAAAATTAGTCTCTAAGAGCATATCATTTTTTGATGCACCGGTTTCTGGAGGTGAATCTGGAGCAATTAATGGAAAGTTATCAATTATGATGGGTGGTGGAAAAAAGAATAAGATACGAGTAAGAAGATTAGTTAGCTCGTACGCAATATCCGTTGTTCATATTGGCGCAAATGGCCACGGACAAATAGCTAAAATGATTAATCAAATTTGTATTACTGGAATAATACAGTCATTAGCTGAGGCATTATCTTTTGGCCGAGCAAAGCAAGTAGATATGAGTAGGGTAATGGAAGCAATCTCAAATGGGGCAGCTCAATCATGGCAGATGGATAATCGCTCGATATCTATGGTTAAGGGAAGTTTTGACTTTGGCTTTGCGTTGGATTTAATGATAAAAGATCTAAACATAGTTATTGATGAAGCATCTAAAGAAAGAATAAATCTGGAAGTTACTGACCTAATAAAGAAGAAATACCAAACTCTTTCGAAATTGGGATATGGAAATGATGATACTTCAGCTTTGATCCGCCTTTTTGACTAAATTCAGTAAAAAACTAGCCTCTAATGATCTTTCTTCAAATGAATTGATTCTTCCACTTTTACCACCATGACCACCAATTAAATTCATCTTTAATAAAATTGGATTATCAGATGTTGAATATTCACGTAACTTTGGAACATATTTAGCGGGTTCAAAATATTGAACTTGAGAATCAAATAAGCTCGATGTAACTAATACTGCTGGATAGTTTAAAGATTCTATATTGTCATAAGGAGAATATTTTTTCATATAAAAATACTCATCATAATTATCTGGATTACCCCATTCATCATACTCAAATGTTGTTAAAGGTATTGTAGGGTCTGACATTGTTGTAAGAACATCAACAAAAGGTACCCCTGAGATAACGCCACTATATAGTTCTGGTTCAAGATTTATAATAGCCCCCATTAAAAGACCTCCAGCACTTCCACCTCTCGCAAAAACATTATTTTTATCACCATAACCTTTTTCTAGCAGTGCTTTTACTGAATCATTAAAATCAAAGAATGTATTCATTTTGTTTAGCATTCTGCCTTCTTCATACCAATACTTACCCATCTCACCGCCACCACGAATATTCAAATAAGCAATAATAAAACCCCTGTTAAGTAAAGGTATTAGTGACTCTCTAAAGCTTGATTCTGTATTATTGCCATAAGATCCATACCCATAAAATAATATAGGTCTTTTAAAATCATTACCTTTTTTATATACCAATGTTGAGGGAACCATTGTGCCATCTCTCACCTCATTAAATAACCTTTTAATTTCATATTCACTCTCATCAAAATTTATGATTTCTTTTTGCCAAACTTTTAAAGATTTATCAGATAATAAATCGACTGAGTATATGGCCGGTGGAGTATTTAGACTTGAATAATAATAATGAATTATATTCTTATCATATTCTGCATATCTGCTTGATAGTAATGAGGCATAATAGCTCTGATCCTTAAAATTAATGTCTCGATGTTTAAGTGTTGTCTTATCATAAGTTCTAATTCCGGGTAGTCCGTTTGTCCGAATTTCAAGTAATAAAAAGTCCCTAGTAATTAAGAAATCTTGAATATATATATCTTCATTATGTGAAATGATTTCATCGGCTTCATTTATATTGGTCAATGACTTAGATTCTGTGACCATAATTTTATAATTAGGACTGTTTGAGTTAGATCTGATATAAAAATAACTTTCTACATGATCAATTCTATATAAATGATTTTCTTCTCTAGGTAGAAAGGTGTATAGATTTTTTTTATTAATATTTAAATCAACAATTTTTATTTCATTTGAATTAGTTTTTTCAATATTAATCATCAAAAAATCTTTAGATGTAGATTTATTAATATTTATTGAAAACTCTGGATCAACTTCTTCATAAACTAAAGTATCTTTATCTTGTGTATCTCCTATCACATGCTTGTAAACTTTATTAGTAATAAGAGTTATTGGATCTTTTTTTAAGTAATAAACTGTATCCCCAGAATTATTCCACACTACAGAACCAGTGGTGCCTTGAAGCTCATCACTTATTAATTCTTTGGTTACAAGATTAATAAATTTAATGATGTATTTTCTTCTTCCATCATTATCTTCAGAAAAAGCAGCAATTGTATTAATTGGATTAGGATTTACTCTACCAGCTTGATAGTAATCTTGTGTCTCAAATTTTGTATTTGGATCTAAAACTACTTCTTCTTTGTTGTCAATTTTCCTGAAATAAACATCTAATTGCTTACTATCATATGATTTAGAAAAGTATGAAATACCATAGTTATCAACCGGAAATGAAACCTCTTTATCAGGGAGCTGGTTTATGAGTTCATTTAAAATTGATGATTGATAATCTACATTATTTTCGAACCACAAATCAGAATATATATTTTCATCTTTTAAATAATTAATAATCTTTTGATCAGATCTTGAATCATCTCTAAGCCAATAATAATAATCTGTTCTAACGTCACCGTGTTTTTCAAGAACAAAAGGTATTTTTTCTGGTTTAGGAGGATTCATAAGTGAGATATTGTCAGAACAACTTATTAAAATAAATATAACAAATAAAGAGCAAATAAATTTCATTTTTAGATACTAACAAAAAAAGCCTGTTGTAACAGGCTTTTTTATAATTGGATTATTAGTTATTTGCTTGGATTAAACCATAGGGGCGCTAGCGCTATTAAAAGCCCGCAAATGCCAACCAATATCATTATTGGGTTTGGGCCCGAAGCCTCTGTTCCAAAGTAAGCAATAAAATCTAAAGCCATTGGTGATAATTCAACACCGGTATCCTGAAGCATTACAAATGCTTTTGCATGACCAGTATAAGAACTCATAATTGTGCCTCCAATGGTGAAGTTACCTGCAAAAACACCCAAAGCAAACAACGAACAAATAATTTTACCTACTAAGTTAATACCTTTTTCAGCTGCAACTGAAGAAAATCTAGCAGCAACCCAAATAGAAAGCATTGTAAATATAAAGAACCCCGCATTTGCAATTCTTGCAGTGTGAAGGGTTGACCAAATTTCTGATTCCATATTCTCCTCCTATAGATATACCTTAATCATACAGATTTTTACTCTTTAGTAAAAATTCATAAAGAGCCTCAATTAAATGAAGCTCTAAAGATTTAGCATTAACTAGTCTGTTGTCTTAATCCACATTGGAAGTACCGCAATTAGTAATCCAGTAATTAAGAATGCAGCTGCAACCATGTTAGGCATTGTTAACGCTTCAGTACCATATGTGTCAATAAATCCCTGAGCTAGTGGTGAAATCTCAACACCTGAATTCTTTAACCCTTGAAATGCAACAGCATGACCAACAAATTGATTACCTATAAAAGTAAACATATTCCAGCCAGCTGCAAAAACTGATAAGGCAAATAATGAAACAATCACTTTACCAACAGTATTTGCACCTTTATCCATTGAAACACTAGCGAATCTAGCAGCCACCCATACAGCTATGACAACTCCTAAAAACAGTGTTGCATTAGCACCTCTTGATGTTTGAAAACTCATCCAAATTTCACTTTCCATAATTTCTCCTATGTATTTGATTTAATAATAACTAATTTTACCTAATAGTAAAATTTAAAAATATCTTAGCTTTTTAAGCCTCATTAATTTAAAGTGCATAATTCAAAACAGTGGGGATAAAAAATGATTGAAAATTTTCTTATGTATGGGCAATGGGTAATACTGATATTAAGCATTATGAGCTTGTATTTAGTTAGTTCAGTTCATCATGAATCTAGATTAAATGGATATATTTTGACAGGAGTATCAAGATTTTCTGGCGCTGTAATATTCATATTTGTAGATTTATTTGCATTTGTGATAGCTAATTTAATACAGACTTATATAGCTTTTAATGGGTATTACAAAAATAAGAATCATAGATAAAATAGACATTAATTCCTTAATCGATAAAACTTATAGAGGTTTTAAATAAAACTATGAATGCTTCCGATGCTTTAATAAAAACACTCATAAACAATGGATTAGAGGTTGTTTTTGCTAATCCTGGTACCTCTGAGATGCATCTAGTAGCCGCAATAGATCATAACCCTGCGGTTAGACCTGTTTTAGGTTTATTTGAAGGGGTGGTGAGCGGTGCCGCTGATGGATATGCAAGAATGTCAGGAAAATCAGCCGCCAACCTTCTTCATCTTGGACCTGGCTTAGGTAATGCATTTGCTAACATTCATAACGCCAAAAAAGCCTTTTCACCAATGATAAATATTGTTGGTGATCATGCTTCTTATCATCTTAAACATAATGCCCCATTAACATCTGATCTTGATGGTTTGGCTAAATCTTCATCAGATTGGGTTAGAAGAGTTGGTAGCCCTGAACAAATTACCCAGTGTGCTAATGATGCATGGAAAGTAGCCAATGAATCTCCAGGCAATATTGCAACATTAATTGTTCCGGCAGATTATGCATGGAGTAATATACAGTCAGATTTGCCAAAAAAAGTTAAATTAAATAACCGCAAATCAGTAGATAGCAAATTAATTGAAGCTGCATATAAACTGCTTTCGAAGCCTAATTCTATGCTGTATCTCGGAGGTAAATTTCTTGATGAAGAATGTTTAAAATTTGCCGCACAAATTGCAACTAAAACAGGCTGCAGACTTGTAACTGATACATTTGTTTCTCGCATCAGAAGGGGCGCAGGACTACCAATTATTCAACAAGTTCCTTATTTTTCTGAAATGGCTGAAGATTTCCTGCAAGGAACTGAATCAATCGTTTTCATCGGGACTAAGCCACCAGTATCATTTTTTGCTTATCCTGATAAGAAAAGCTTTCTATCTCCTGATGAAGCTGAATTGTTTCAATTGTGTTCAGTTGAGGAAGATGGTCATGAAGCATTAGCATTATTAAGTGAACTATCGGGCTCACCAAAAATAGCTAATGACTTAATTCGACCGCATATATCTGAGGTTCCCACATCAGGTGACCTAGATGTTACGACTCTAGGACCTTTAATAGCAGACTTAATGCCAGAAGAATCTATCGTATCGGATGAGTCAGCAACCTCAAGTCTTATTGTTACTCCTTTTGCTCTTCAAGCTAAACCACATGACTGGCTAGCTCTCACTGGTGGATCCATTGGTCAGGGACTACCTCTAGCAATTGGCGCATCAATTGCTAAACCTGATCGACCAGTTATAACTTTACATGGAGATGGAGGGGCCATGTATACCGTCCAAGCCCTATGGACCCAAGCAAGAGAAAATTTGAACATAACAAATATCATTTTTTCAAATCGATCATATGAAATACTAAAAATCGAACTTGATCGAGTTCAAGCTGTTGAAACTGGAGAGCGAGCAGCCTCAATGTTTTCAATGGATAATCCTCCTATTGATTGGGTTAATCTTGCTGAATCAATGGGTGTGCAAGGTTACAAACCAAAAACTGTAAAAGAGTTTAAAGACGTATTTAGTAAATCCGTTAATGAATCAGGCCCATCACTTATTGAAATTGAAATATAATTTATAAATGAAAAAAGTCATTGAATTTTTTAGGGTATTAACTCAACTAAAATATCTAATACCTCTCATGAGGTATAAGTGGCCTGATCCAGAATCTAACGCTTCCCTAGCACATATGTTTGAGGAAGCTGTTGATCAGTACAGTTCCAGACCTTTTATGTTTTTTGATGATGAAATCTGGACTTATGAAAGGACCAATAAAGCTGCAAATACTCTTGCTAAATATCTTGTATCACGTGGCGTTAAACACAGTGATAGAGTCGTTTTGTTTATGCAGAATAGACCGGATTATATTGTTGCTCTTTTAGCTTTGAATAAGATTGGGGCCATTGGTGTTCTTATTAATTCCTCCCTAACAGGCGATCCGTTAATTCATTGTGTTAATTCCTCAGAATCTAGTTTATGCATAGTTGGAGCTGAACTTGCTCCTGCTATTGAAGAGGTAATTAATAAGTTAAACGTTAAAGGAAATGATAAATTCCTTTGGGTAAGTGATGGTGATTCATACACAAAACCTGATTGGTGTATAAACCTTCGCTCAGCTATCGATACATCTGATGATGCAAATTTAGAAGAAACCAATAACGTTAAAGCAAAAGATACTGCTTTTTACATATTTACTTCTGGAACAACTGGTGTTCCTAAAGCGGCTATCTTTCCCAACGTGAAAATTGTTGCAGCTTCAACCAATATCTCAACTGGTGGCTATCGTATGGATCATACAGATTGCATGTATAACTGCCTGCCTTTATATCACTCTACAGGGTTAATGCTCGGTTTATGTGCTTGCGTAAGAGTAGGCGCTTCAACCCTTATAAAACGAAAATTTTCAGCTTCCTCATTTTGGAGAGAAGTATCAGAGTTTAATACCACTTTATTTGTTTATGTAGGTGAGCTTTGCAGATATCTTGCAAACCAAGAACCAAATGAATTTGAAGAAAATAATCCAATTAGAGCAATGGTTGGTAATGGATTGCGCCCAGATTTATGGGATGCTTTTAGAAATAGATTTAACGTTGAGATGATTTGTGAAATTTATGGAGCCAGTGAAGGGAATGCTCTTTTTATGAATTTACTTAACAAAGAAAAAACCATTGGTATGACCAATGTTGATGTTGAATTAATTAAATATGATGTTGCTGAGGATAGCATCTTTAAAGACTCAAATAACAAATACCAAAAAGTTGAATTTGGAAAACCAGGTTTATTGATAAATAAAATTTCTGATAATTCAATTTTTAATGGTTATACAGATCCAAAAGAAAGTGAAAAGAAAGTTTTAAGAAATGTATTTGATGATGGTGATGCTTGGTTTAATACTGGCGATTTAATTCAAGAAATTGACGTTGGGTATGCTCTTGGAAGAAGGCACTTCCAATTTGTAGATAGAATTGGTGACACCTTTAGATGGAAATCAGAAAATGTTTCTACGAATGAGGTAGCTGAAATTCTAAATGGTCATAGTTCTATCAATATGGCAAATGTTTATGGTGTTAAGGTACCTAATGCTGAAGGAAGAGCAGGGATGGCTGCTTTTACTGTCGAAAATAACGAAACCATTGACTGGGCTGATTTATCAGATTTTGTTAGTAGAAATCTTCCTAAATATGCAAGGCCAGTTTTTATAAGAATTATTAGCGAAGTTGATACTACTGGAACGTTTAAGCTTAAGAAAAATGATCTTAGAGAGGAGGGCTATGACATCAATAAGCACAATGATGAGATTTATTTCATGATGCCTAACACCGATCAGTATAAAAAGTTAGATCAAGAGTGGAATAATAAAATTAATTCTGGTCAAGCAGGTTATTAGTTAATCAGCATGAGCAACTATCAAATTGCTGTTCCGCAACACTTAAAAGCTAATAGACCAAAATTTATTATTAATATATCTTCTTGGGTACTTAAGCTTCAAAAATGGAAAATCAATGGCGCAATTCCTGAAGAAAAGAGGGTTGTTCTTGTTATTGGGCCTCATACATCCAATTGGGACTTTATAATAGGGGTTTTGGTTATCTTGAGCCTTGATGCCAAGATTAATTGGCTTGGCAAACATACAATTTTTAAAAAAGGATTTAAAGGCTTGCTAACAAGATTAGGAGGTATTCCTGTAAATCGTCAAGATCCATCGGACCTTTTTTCTAAAATCAAAGTAATTACTGAAAAATCAAATGGTTACTTGATAGGCATGGCTCCTGAAGGAACTAGAAAAAAAGTTTTGAAACTAAAATCTGGATTCATTCGTATTGCTAAACAGACCAACAGCAAAATAATGTTAGCAGGTATAGATTTCCAAAAAAAAATTGTTAATTTAGACAAATTTTTCACACCAACAGGCGATCTAAACAATGATCTGCTTTTTGTCCAAGACTATTTCAGTCGTTATTCAGGTAAAAGACAACAGTAAATGATTTGACCTACTATTTAAAACATTAGATTTTTAGGATTTTAATGTTTATATTAAATATATTCTGGAGACAAATTATGAAATTAAATAAATTTTTATTCTTTTTTTCAGCAGTCTTTCTACTCCCAATAAATTCAGCACCTGAAGGAGCGTTTACATCCCTTCATGTTAAAGCAATGGATATAGCAAAGTATGTTGATTATATGAAAAAAAATACTGCGCCGTTTGAAGCTATTGGCTCTGATGTTGCTGGTGTTTGTGTGACACGATCAGGAAATCAATATCCTGGTGAGATGTTCGTATGGAATGCTTATGGGAGCATTGAGGACGCTTTTATAGCTTCACAGAAATATGATCCTATGACCCCAAACAAGCAATTTGAGAAACTTAGAAAAGTTAAGTACGCAGCCACATGGAAACCCGTTAAAGACTTTGAATTGAGACCAGGATATGAAAGGCTGTGGAGATTAAAACTTAATGACTGGAGAGCATTTGCAAAAAAAATGGAAGAACTAGAAACTTCTTTAAAAGCTGCAGGTCATGATATGCGTATTGGAGTATTCTATCCATTGGGTGGTGGAACAGAAGTTTTCCATCTCCGTGCTGTTACAGATACTGCATCACAATCAGGTAAAGTGGCTGATGAATATTTTGCAGGTGCTTCTTATGGAAAAATTTGGGATTCTGCATTTCAATATGTTGATGAGGTAGTAAGTGAGACTGTTGAAGAATGTGAAATTATCTATACTAAAAACTAGGATTATCAATTATGAATAAATTAATTTTATTATCCATATTAACATTTTCATTTTTTACTTTTGCTGTTGAGACAACGAAGATCGGAGACGTTGATCTAGGCGAAACTGAGCACAGCGAGGCTTTTTTATTTATTAAAAACAATATGCTTGGAAAATGGAAGGGCAAGCTTACACAAGACTCAGGAAATGTAATCAATGCAAGTTATCATTTTAAATTGGTTTCAAATGGAAATACTATCAGAGAAGAACTTATTGAGGATGGTGTAGAGATGTTTACTACTTATTCTGATAAGGATGGAGAGCTGGTGATAAAACATTATTGTGCTCTGGGTACTGAACCAATGTTTAAGGTTGCTAAATTATCTTCCAACTCTATTGCGTTTAAATCTGATCCACAACCTGGCTATCATAAAGATCATCATAATTTTGTAAGATCAATAGCATGGGAGATGGTTGGATCAAATAAGATGATAATGAAAAATAGTATCTTTATTGATGGCAAGATCGAAAATAATAAAGCATCAATAAAAAGAACCTACTAAGCTGCAAGCTATTTATTTTTGATGAATAAATTTCTATTTGTTATCAGCTTCACTTTATTTCTACCCGTATTGTTTGCAGATAATAAAGAAAACCATATTGGTATGGCCAAGTTTTTAGGCAATGAAACTTGGAACAGGTGTGCATCATTAATGCTTGATAAAGATGCTGATGTTTATGAGCTTTCTTATGAAAGGTCTGGATCAATGCCGCTTTCCCCATTTGCGGGAAAATTTATTCCAAAATTTCTTCCAACTGGACCAACAAAAAATGAAGTTCAGCTTGCAAATATGGATGTCTTAAATGAGGATGTAAATACAGCCAATCAAGGAACACAAATGGATGCGTTTGGCCATTTTGCATACACAGAGAAAGTTTGGGATGGTGAGGCTAAAATAAAAAATAATGAGATTAAATATTTTGATGGTCTTACACAAGATGACGTAAAACCAACTCAAAACTCACCGTTATTAAAATTAGGAATCGAAAATGTTCCTCCTATTATCACCAGTGCACTCCTTCTAGATGTCCGAAAATTTGCTAATCAAGGAAAAAAATATTCTGCAGGTGAATTTATTACCAGGGATGATCTTGAAATAACACTTCAGAAATCTGGATTAAGTAAGAGAGGTATTTTACCTGGTGATGTAATCATGATTTATACTGGCTGGAGTGATTATTATAAAGATCCTGATACAACAAAAATATACTATTCAACTGCTCCAGGTATATCTTATGATGCTGCTAAATACCTTGCTTCTAAAGAAGTTGTTGCAGTGGGTTTAGATACATGTTGTGTTGATGCAAGACCTGACCCAAATAATCCAGATTCATTTAAACAACCTGAAGGAACACCTAAAAATCAAAGTTTTCCAGTGCATGATTACTTTTTAACAAAGGTAGGTGTTCATACACTTGAGAACTTAAATCTAAAAAAAATTGCAAATAATGGTGTTTATGAGTCATGTACGATGATACTGCCTCTTAAATCAAAAGGTAGTGCAGGATCACCAATTAGACCGGTGGCGATTGGTAAGGCTAGCTAAGGTACGCTAATTCTATAAGTCTATTTTGGGACTTGTGCCTAATCCTGGACCATACACAATCGCATTTAACCAAACTCGGTTAGTGCCTCTAGTTGATCCTCTAAAATTTGGCTCTCCTGCAAATAGTATGATTTGTCCTTTGCCTACACGTTCTCTAGTTAAGTAGGCAGAGTTTGCAATTCTTTGGGCAGCTTCTGGCCAAATTAATCCACTCATTCTCACTTTTATGTCTTTACCTGCAGGTAAAGTAGACCAGTTAATTGATCTGAATTCATTAATATCAGGATTATCTATAAGTTCACCAATCCTTATGGGTGCTTCAGCATTTTCATCTGTCATTAGAATTGGATAATTTCCATAGAGAAGCGGTAAAGTTTCAGGTGTTCCAAACGTTAACCAATGCTTTTGATCAGTTCTTCCAGCAACAAAAGCACCAGATGGCATAAAAATTGACTGCCATTTGTCACGATTTTTTAACTCATCCTCAGAATAATTAGTCTCATTTAATTCCCACGGATAATTTATTTCTAGATCTAATGTATTTTTTAATACGGCTTCTTTGTTAAGGTCGTCATTAAGTGCATATATTTCCCTTAATAGATCAAAGTTATAGTCATTACTTTTATCTAAGACATCCTGAAGTTGCATAACACCGCCAAGAGTTTCATTGGAAGCTATGAATCTAGAACTATTATTATGGGCAATTAATGTTCCTCCTTGTTTAATCCAATCATTTAAAGCATTAACTTCATAATCACTAATTTCGAGATAACCACTTGGCATGATAATTACGTTGTAACGTCGTAAATCAGCATAGCCTGCAAACGAACCATTAAGTAAAGAGTGTCTTATGCCTAAATGATGATCCAGTGACCACCAGCTAACTCCAACATCATAGGAGTTAAAGCTAGAATGTCCCAAAATTGCCACCTGTGGTTTTTCAAGAAGTCGAAAGTGCCTTCCACCCCAATCTGGTAATAATTCTGGACCAAAACCTGATTCTATGGAAACAATTGAAATTTCTAAATCAGATCCAATCTGAGATATTTTTGAGCTTAGGTCATTGATATTAGGATTATCCATTTGCAATACAGCCACACTACCTCTTGAGAGTTCATGACCAGAAAGGAATGATTTCTTATCAATAATACGAACTTGAATATTTTGTTCCATTAACCTAGCTGCAAATGCAACTGAGCGATCATCCTCACCATCTGTTGCCCATATTATTGAATCTTTACTTATTTCTGATTGACTGGATTCCTTAACCCATTTATTGAGGTTATTGGAAATTTTTTCATCTGCAGTAATTGCTTTTAGTCCAAACATCATTGAAAAATTGAAAGCAGTGGTGTCATACATAATCGATGAACCATCCCTTAAGCTTTCTTGCCTTTCCTCAATTAGGACTGATTTATCAATATCAGCATCAAATTCTAATATTGCAGAAATTAATGGAGCTTCAGGTTGTTGATTTGGAATAACCAAACTACCTTCAGGTACAACGTAATTAGTAATATTTTCACCTGATTGCGTAGTAGCAGATTTAACAATAATCGATCTCTCGTTAGTGAATAATTCTATATCTTGTGCTTGAAGTTTCTCTGCTAGTGCATTTAACCTTCCATTATTTTTAGTAGGTAAGATTACATATGTTTGATTAGCATACTTACTGTTTTTAGAAACATTGTATTTTCTTGCTTCCCAGTAATCTTGATACATTGCCTTAGAGTTGACTTCTAATGTCTTTAAATTTGCCAGTGTGCTTACAAATTGGTGATGAACTGACTCTTTGTAAGATTGAATAGTACCTTCAGGCCTCCTTACACCATCTTCAGCCATTCTAGACTGCTCATAAAGAATACCTAGACTACCTCTAAATTGAACATAAAATGAATATCCTGGATAAAGGTCTTCGAGCCATTCACCCGTATAAAATCTCCAATTTTTTTTATCAAATGCTTCAGCCTGATCTTGGGCAAATACGTTTCCCCATTTTATGAGATCCCTATCAATATTTTTGTTAATTGGCTCTCTAGGAGGACCTGTCATAAATGTATCCTGCGCACCCATCTCGTGCCCATCTACCAAGATTTGTGGCCTCCATTGATTAATGAGTTTTACACGTCCTTGTGTTTCAGGTTGCGTTAAATAAAACCAATCTCTATTTAAATCAAAATAATAGTGGTTAGTTCTTCCATAAGGCCAATCACCCGTGTGAATCAAAGATTGATCATCAAAGTTTGGAGCGGTACCTCTATATTGTTCTAATGACTTAGCAAATCTATCTCTTCCATCTGGATTCATCATTGGATCAATTATGACCACCATGTCCTCAAGCATATTAGTTATTTCAAGATCAGTACTTGAAATTAAATGGTAGATTATTCCAAGTGCTGCATCTGCACCCGATGTTTCATTTCCATGAATTGAATATGCCATCCAGGCAACTGCAGGAATATTTTCGATTATTGAATTAGCCTCAGCGTTAGACGTAATTCTTGGATCTGAAAGCTTTGTAATTTGATTTTTAATTTCATCAAGATTGTTTAGATTTTCTGATGATGAAATAAAAGCAACATACAGTGGTCGGCCTTCATGAGATTTAGCATACTCAATTACTTTAATTTTATTTGACTGTTCTGACCATCGTAATATCGCATTGGATATTTGAGAGTGATTGGCTACACGGTCACCATAATTAAAATCAAGAAATTTATTTGGATGATCTATAGTTGGAATGTAGTTACCTTCAAGTATTGCTTCTTTATAAAGTTGACTTGAATAGCTTGTAGGCTTCATAAGAGTATCAGCAATTAGAGAGCTACAAAATATTGATAAGAATATGATGTTAAATAATTTTATTTTCATAACAACATTTTAGATCTAAAAAGAATTTGATACTAATTGTATATCCCTTATGATTATGCCCAAAGATCAAATATAGATTGATAGTTATTACATGTTTTAAAAAAATTCATAATGTTGTATCTTTCATATTTAAGTTCAATTAAAAAATGAAGAGTTCGTTAAAATCAATTAAAGCATGTGCTGCTTATTATGGACCTGATGCACCTGCTGTAGAAAAGTACCTCAAAGCTGGTGAAAAAAAAGCACTTAAACTCGGAAATAGGGGACCTATTAGTTTTAATTCACAAGGCTTATTATCAAAGGATATTATTGATGCTTATTCAAAGTTTGGATTCTATATCTTCGAAAATGTGATTAACGAAAGGGAACTTAATGATATTGAAAAAGACTTAGATTCACTAAGATCAAGTTTCCCAACAGGTCCAGAAAGTTTGGTTGATTCAAGAGGCAATCCTGCAATGAATGCAAAATCTAAAGCGTTAACCATTGTTTGGTCAAAGCCTTTAGGAGATCCTTTGGGAGGCACCGAGCTGGCAAATGGTAGACATCAAGTGAAAATGTTTGAACCAAAACCATCTTCAGATGCGCCTGAAACTGTGCCCTTAATATTGTTAGGAACTTTACAATTCTCTGATGCGTGTCTTAGGACTTATGCACACCCTAAACTACTTAAAATTGCAGAAAACATAAATGGAAAAGATTTTGCTCCTTTTAATGAAGCTCTTTTTATTAAGGAGCCTGGTATCGGTGCTGCTGTATCTTGGCATCAAGATGGCGTCACTCATTGGGACAGCAATGATTTTGAAGAAGGTATACATGGATTTAATTTTATGGCTCAAGTATATGGAAGTACCGCCGTTAATGGAGTTTGGGTTTTACCAGGCACACATAAAGTTGGAAAGATTGACATTAAAAAATTAATCCAGGAGTCAGGAAGCGAAAGACTTGATGGCGCAGTTCCAATAGTTTGTAATCCAGGAGATGTTGTAATTTGTAATAGACAACTTCTTCATGGCTCCTTTCCAAATTGTGGATTTGAAAAAAGGGTAACTGTTAATTTTGGATTTCATAAAAGAAGTTCTGTTCTTGGAGTAAAGGGTGGGGGAATCCACAGTGAGTCTCAAGTATTTGATGAAGAAATTATCAGAAGACGTACGAAACCATTGGGATATGCAATAGAAGCGCGTAAAGAAAAATATCCGAATGAAGAACCATATGAATATCAACCATTCAAAGAATCTAATGAAAGCTTTATTTGGAATAATGAAGCACGTAAAAATCTTGTAGATTACAACCTTGAAGATCTAAGTATCTAAAAAATTGACATATCCCATGTCATTAAATTAATTTATAGATAAAAATATTTAGATTTTTTATGAAAAGACTATTTTTAGTTGTAACCATTATATTTGTAATACTTGTAGGAATTTTTCAACATTCTAGGAATTCAGATAGTGATATAAATTATGAAAGATTTAATTTAGTAACTCCTGGTGTTTTAAGGACGCCTGATGAAAGGTTTAATAACATAAAAGATTATCCTTTTTCTCCAAATTATTTAACTATTGGCGACACAAGAATTCACTATCTTGATGAAGGGCCAAAAGATGGAAAAATTATATATCTTCTTCATGGTGAGCCTGCATGGAGTTATTTATTTAGAAAAATGATACCAACGCTTACAGCAGCAGGGTACAGGGTCATAGCACCCGATATGGTTGGATTCGGTAAATCTGATAAATACATTTCAATTGATGATTACTCGCATCAAATGCATGTTGATAAAATGGTCCAATTAGTTAGAGAGCTAGATCTTAAGGACGTCACTGCTCATCTTCATGATTGGGGCGGATTAGTCGGATTTAGAGTCATTGCAGAAGAACCAGAGAGGTTTTCACGAATAATAGCGTCAAATACTAGTCTCATAGCTCCTGGCCGGGGTTTTTTAAGAGATTTATTAAGTTATATTAGTTATCCATTATTTAAGTTAGGTATATGGATTCAAGGCCCAGCTACCTGGGAGGAATTCATTGGCGGTGACGGTTTTACAGCCTGGATTAGATATTCAAGGTATGCTGATAACATTGATGTTGGTGGAATTATGCAAACGCTTGGTAATGTAAGCGATGAAGAAAGAGTAGGGTATGAAGCACCTTACCCAAATGCTACCTATAAAGCCGGTGCACAAATTTTCCCTTATTTAATACCTAGTGAATTAAGAAAAAATGAAATGGCCTATAGAGGAGTTTTTGAAAAATGGAATAAGCCATTTTTAATTGCAAATAGTGATAATGATCCAGTTACTAGTAACAATCCCAGATTAACTGAGATGCTTAAGAGAGTACCAACAGCAAAAGAGATTGTAATAAAAGGACCGGGACATTTTATTCAAGAAGAGGCTGGTCCTGAATACGCACAACTAATTATTGATTTTATTAACGGTAATCCACACCCTTTTATAAAAGATAGAGTAGTGCCTGTTATGAACCTTTAATTATCTATTACTTCGCATAATATATATTATGTTAAATTATATATCCCCCTTTATTTTCTTTAAATAGGCTAAAATTCGTTTAAAATACTGCGCATGGCTAAAGAAGACAATTTAGAATTTGAAGGTGAAGTAATTGAAACCCTTCCAAATACTCAATTCAAAGTTAAATTAGAGAACGGTCATGTTATAGATGCTCACATTTCTGGGAAAATGAGGAAACATTACATCAGAATACTCACCGGAGATAAGGTTAAGGTTGAAATGACGCCGTATGACCTAACAAAAGGCAGAATAACTTTTAGAGGTAGATAGTTCTAAGTTACCTTTTCCTTTGTCAATTCAGTAAACTCTACCTGTCCATCAACTAAATCAACTTTAATCTGACCACCCTTGTTTAGTGCTCCGAAAAGCACGTCGTTTACAAGTGGTTTTTTTATGTGATCAGTAATAAACCTTTCCATAGGCCTTGCGCCCATATGCTTGTTATAACCTTTGTCAGCTATCCAGTTTACAACTTTCTTTGAGTAAATTAACTCAATTTCTCTCTCATCTAGTTGAGCCTGTAATTTTGTTAAGAATTTATCAACAATAGATAAAACAACTTTTTTAGGTAAGTAATTAAACTGAATTATTTCATCAAGTCTGTTTCTAAATTCTGGCGCAAACAGTTTATTTAAGGAGTTTAAAGCATCTGATTCATTAGATTGAGAGTTAAATCCAATTGATGATTTTTCAAGTAAATCAGCTCCTGCATTTGTAGTCATGATTAAGATTACATTTCTAAAATCAGCTTTTCTTCCATTATTATCAGTGAGAACCCCACTATCCATTACTTGAAGTAACAAATTAAATATATCTGGATTAGCCTTCTCAATTTCATCTAAAAGCAATACCGCATGAGGGTTTTTAACAATTGCTTCAGTTAGGAGTCCTCCTTGATCAAAGCCAACATAGCCTGGAGGAGCACCAATTAATCTAGAAACGGTATGGCGTTCCATGTATTCAGACATATCAAATCTTATTAATTCAATACCTAAAATAGAGGCTAGTTGTCGAGCTATTTCAGTTTTACCTACACCAGTTGGCCCAGCAAATAGAAACGATCCAATGGTCTTATTATCATCTCTTAGCCCTGCTCTCGAGAGCTTTATTGCGTTACCCAGACTAACAATCGCCTTATCCTGCCCAAAAATAACTCTTTTTAGATCTCTTTCAATATTTTTTAGAGATTTAGACTCATCCTTTGATATCGATTTTTCAGGGATTTTAGTTATTTTTGATATGGTTTTTTCAATATCTATCTGATTTACGGTAATTTTTTTATTATCTTTTCTGTTTACATTTAACAATGCACCCGTTTCATCCATTAAATCAATAGCTTTATCAGGTAAAAATCTATCACTAATAAATTTTTGAGACAGCTCAACGGCAGATTTAATTGATTCATCATGATATTTAACGTTGTGATGCTGCTCATACAGAGGTTTTATTCCATTTAGAATTGCTATTGAGTCATCTATATCAGGCTCATTAATATCTATCTTTTGGAATCTCCTTGATAACGCTTGGTTTTGATTAAAGATACCTCTAAATTCTTGAAAAGTAGTTGATCCAATACACCTAAGACTACCCTTCCCTAGCGCGGGTTTAAGAAGGTTTGATACATCTAGAGAGCCCCCAGATGCTGATCCAGCACCAATAATTGTATGTATCTCATCTATAAACAAAATTGATTTATCCTGACCTTCTAAAAACTCAATAACCTCTTTTAATCTCTTTTCAAAATCACCTCTGTATTTAGTTCCAGCAATTAATGCACCTATATCCAAGGAGTAAATTGTGTAGTTTTGTAGATACTCAGGTACTTTTTTATTAATCACAAGATGTGACAATCCTTCAACAATTGCAGTCTTACCGACACCAGACTCACCTACCAATAACGGATTATTTTTTGTTCTTCTAGCTAAAATTTGTATAAGCCTACTGATTTCTTCCTGTCTTCCAATCAAGGCATCTATTTTTCCTTCAGAGGCTTGTTCATTTAGGTTAATCAAAAATTTTGACTCCCCACTTTCAGTTATGACGTCTTCTTCATCAACGCCATCTATAACAGAGTCTGACTCTTTTTTTGAGGCAGTCTTACCATGAGAAATGTATGAAACGATATCTAATCTGGATATCCCTGCTTTAGTTAAGAGGTAAACAGAATGACTTTCCTTTTCAGAAAAAATGGCAACTAGAATATTAATAGGTTTTACAACACCTTTGCCTGATGATTGAACATGAAACACAGCACGCTGGAGGACTCTTTGAAAACCAAGCGTTGGTTGAGGTGATTTGTTTGGATCAGATTTTCTAGGTGTTGTGTCTTGAATATAATCCTCAACAGAACTTTTAAATGAATTTACATTTATGCCATTACTTTTAAGAAAATCTTTAACATCGAAGTCACTGAGTATCATTAGCAGCAAATGTTCGATAGTTATGTATTCAATATCTGTCTTTTGTGCCTGGTCAAATAAGCTTGATATCGATTGTTCTAATTCTTTGCTAAACATTAATCTGTCATGGGTTCAATTTCAGTTAGTAGTGGATGCTCATTGATTTGTGCTAGATTGTTCATTTCGGCACATTTCATCTCAGCAATCTCTTTTGGAAATATACCACATACTCCCTTCCCTTTAGTATGAACTGACAGCATTATCTGCGTTGCTCTTTCGTGTTCATAACCAAAAACTTTTTGAATTGCATAAACAACAAATTCCATGGGGGTAAAATCATCATTTAATAAAACAACTTGAAATAAAGGAGGTTCTTTTAACTGGGGCTCATCTTCAAGGGTTATGACACCCAGGCCCGCATCAGTTTCATTTTCATTGCTCGAAACAATCACATTCGTTTAATCATTTCGTCAGCGAAACCTGAACAAGAAACTAAATTAGCATTCTCCATGAGTCTTTCAAAGTCATATGTAACCATCTTAGCTTCTATGGCTTTTTCCATTGACTCAATAATAAGATCAGCTGCCTCTACCCAACCGAGATGTCTAAGCATCATTTCAGCTGAAAGAATCAATGATCCTGGATTCACTTTATCTTGACCGGCATATTTTGGGGCAGTTCCGTGAGTAGCTTCAAATAACGCAGCATCATCACCGATATTTGCACCAGGAGCTATTCCTATACCTCCGACACATGCTGCAAGAGCATCAGAAATGTAATCTCCATTAAGATTCATAGTTGCGATTACATCGTACTCTTTCGGCCTAGTTAAAATCTGTTGCAAAAATGCATCACAGATCACATCTTTAATGATTATATTTTTACCATTAGTTGGATTTTTAATTACATGCCATGGACCACCATCTAGGGGTTCTCCATCATAATTATTAACACTCAGTTCATAACCCCAATCCCTAAAAGCTCCTTCAGTAAATTTCATAATATTACCTTTATGAACTAGAGTTACAGAATCTCTATCATTTTTAATTGCATAATCAATAGCTTGTTTAACAAGACGTTCAGTTCCATTTTTGGATATTGGTTTAACACCCAATCCAACATCTTCTGTGAATCTAATTTTATTTACATCAAACTGCTCTTGAAGAACCTTGACCAATCTATTTGATTCATCTGACCCACCTTCAAACTCAACTCCAGCGTATATATCTTCAGAGTTTTCTCTGAAAATTACCATATCAACATGTGATGGATTTTTAACTGGGCTTGGAACACCTGAGAAGTATCTTATCGGCCTTAAGCAAACATACAAATCAAGAATCTGCCTTAATGAAACATTTAGTGATCTAATACCACCTCCAACTGGAGTCGTTAATGGTCCTTTAATACTTACAACATACTCTCTAAGTGCTTCAATTGTTTCATCAGGAAGCCAAACATCATCACCGTATACTTCTGTAGATTTCTCTCCGCAATAAACCTCCATCCATGAGATTTTTTTTTCTCCTCCGTAAGACTTTGCAACTGCAGAGTCAACGACATTTAGCATTGCAGGAGTAATATCAATGCCAATCCCATCTCCCTCTATATAAGGAATAATAGGATCATTTGGTACGTTTAAGGATCCATCGTCATTTAATGTAATCTTTGATCCAGTTTCAGGAATTTTTATATTTTGATAAGCCATTGCTACACCGATAATTTACAGAAATATTTATTAATTTAAGATGGCAAATTATACTCCAAATAAGCTCTATAATTAGCTTTTAGTGGCCTTAAATTATTGAAATGACTAAAAACAAAGAAACCGTTGTAGTTGGGATATCAGGTGGTGTTGATTCGTCAGTTGCGGCTTACTTATTAAAACAGCAAGGTTATGAGGTTGTTGGTTTATTTATGCAAAATTGGCAATCAGAACCAGGTGAAGTTTGTACATCAGAAATTGATTTTGAAGATGCTTCGCAAGTATGTGATCTCTTAGATATAAAACTTCATCGAGCAAATTTCAGTGATGATTATTGGGACAGAGTATTTAATGATTTTTTAGATGAGCATAAAAAAGGTAGAACTCCCAATCCTGACATCTTATGTAATCGTGAAATAAAATTTAAGTCATTTTTAGATTATGCAAAGAAAATTGGAGCAGATTTTATGGCAACCGGTCACTATGCAGATTTAATCTTTAAAAATGAAAAAACATACTTAAAGAGATCTATCGATTTAAATAAAGATCAAACCTACTTTCTACATGAGGTTAGCTCAAATGAATTTAAGTACTGTTTATTTCCGCTGGCAAATTTAACTAAGCCAGAAGTAAGAGAAATTGCAAAATCAATACAGTTACCTAATAGGAACAAAAAAGATTCTGTTGGCATATGTTTCGTTGGAGAACGAAATATGAAAGACTTTTTAAATAGATTTATTGATTTTGAACCAGGCCCAATCATAGATGATTCAAATAATATTATCGGTGAGCATCATGGCTCTCTTTTATATACCATTGGCCAAAGACAAGGACTAAGAATTGGGGGCGTTAAAGATATGCTAGATTTACCTTGGTACGTATTTAAAAAAGATCAGAAGAATAATTCCTTGTACGTATGCCAGGGTGAGGATAATCCTCTTCTATTTAGCAAAGGTTTATCTTTAGAAAGATTGCATTGGATAACAGATGAGTTCAGTGGTCAGTTGGAGTGTGAGGTTCAGGTTCGGCATCGTCACAAAGCTGTTAAATGCATATTAGATGTTAATGAACTTGAAGTTAGATTTGATGAGGAAATAAGAGCAATAACACCGGGTCAATCTGCAGTTTTTTACTTAGACAATATTTGTCTGGGTGGTGGTATCATAGCTGATCAAATAAATTAGTATTCAAAATTTTATGAGCAAACTTGACTCTTCAATTTCACCACTTGATTCAAGGTATGCAGCTAAAATTAAACCCATAGCTAAATTTTTTTCAGAGTCTTATCTCAATAAGACTAGATATGAAATTGAGTTGATGTGGCTAATCTACATTACTAAAAAATTACCAAGTCATTTTGGAAAGCTTTCTCAGGGTAATGAAAAAAAACTTCTTAAACTAGTTAATGATTTTACAAAATTAGATGCAAAGAGAGCCAAAACTATTGAGAAGAAAACGAATCATGACGTAAAAGCTATTGAATATTTAATTAGAGAAAAGCTTAACAAGCACCCTTCCCTTAAAAACTTTAAGAAATATATTCATTTTGGTTTAACCAGTGAAGACATTAATTCGACTTCCTATGCACAAATCATCAACAATGCTAAAGATGAATATTTAGAGAAGATCTTGGAGCTTAAAAAGATACTTAAATCTAAGTCTTCTGCTTGGAAAGCTTCACCATTTTTATCCAGAACTCATGGTCAAGCTGCATCACCATCTACTTTTGGTAAAGAGATAAATGTTTTTTTGAGCAGACTAGATAATGAAATAAAGACTCTAAAGTCAGTACAGGTAAAAGGTAAATGGGGTGGCGCCACCGGAAATTTTCATACACTTGTTCTAATTGATGAAAAGAAAAATTGGATTAATTTTATAAAAGGGTTTTTTAAATTTATAAAAACGCCGCTTAATACTTTAACCACCCAGATTGAACCTCATGATTGTATTGCTGAGCTTTCTCATTCGATTGTCCGGATCAATAATGTTCTTATTGATATGAATAGGGATATTTGGATGTATATCTCTAATGATCTTTTTAAATTGAAAGTAATAAAAGGTGAAGTTGGATCATCCACTATGCCACATAAAGTTAATCCAATTGATTTTGAAAACTCGGAGGGAAATCTTGAGTTAAGTAATGCGCTATTTACATTCTTTGGCGATAAACTTTCCAAATCAAGATTACAAAGAGATTTAAGTGATTCTACTGTTCTTAGGAATATTGGGGTGCCATTTGGACATAGCTATCTTGCAATCCAATCTCTAATAAAAGGTTTTTCTAAGCTTGAAGTAAACAAAGAGCAATCTTTAAAAGAGTTAAATAACAATTGGCAAATTCTTGGAGAAGCTATTCAAACTGTAATGAAGCTTGAAGGATATGATGATGCCTATGAAATCATTAAAGATCTTACACGTGGTGAATTGCTCACTGAAAATTCCTATAAATCACTGATTAATTCTTTGGAAATATCGATTAAGTCTAAAAGTAAACTCCTTAAATTGACTCCTGCTACGTATATTGGGTTAAGTAAATCAATATAAATATCTTAATTTAGTAGTAAAACTACCAAGATATCTTTAATTTTTTCCTATAAAAACGTAATTTTTATTATTTATTGACATAATTTAAGCATTTTATTTTAATGCACTACATAATTCCGGAGAAAATTATGTCCAATGTTAAGTTTCTTGATGAAATAGAAAGAATAAAAAATCTTGATGGTTTTAAAAACTCTAATTGGCAATCCATAAATCCAAACTTTGTAGCAAGAATGTCGCTGCAAAACAAGTTCAAAACTGGATTAGACATAGCCAGATACACTGCAGATATCATGCGAAAGGATATGGCAGATTATGACAAAGATTCATCTGATTACACTCAATCTTTAGGTTGCTGGCATGGGTTTGTTGCACAACAAATGATGATGGGTGTTAAGAGAACACAGAATACAACTGATAAAACTTATGTATATCTAAGTGGCTGGATGGTTGCTGCACTCAGGTCTCAATTTGGTCCCCTTCCTGATCAAAGCATGCACGAAAAAACTGCTGTGCCTGCATTAATTAAAGAGATCTATACATTTCTAAAGCGAGCTGATTCTATTCAACTTCAACATCTTTTCAATGAATTAGATGACCTTGAATCATCTGGTAAAGATACTTCTGATGTTATGTCTCGAATTGATAATTTTGAAACTCATGTTGTCCCAATTATTGCTGATATTGATGCTGGATTTGGTAATGAAGAAGCAACCTATTTGCTTGCTCGAAAAATGATTGAAGCTGGTGCCTGCGCAATTCAAATTGAAAATCAAGTTTCTGATGAAAAACAGTGTGGTCATCAGGATGGTAAAGTGACTGTTCCACATGAGGATTTCCTAGCAAAAATTAATGCTGTTAGATATGCATTCTTGGAGCTAGGTGTTGATAATGGAATTATAGTTGCTCGAACTGATTCATTGGGTGCGGGCTTAACACAAAAGGTACCGGTTTCAAAAACTGATGGAGATTTGGCTAGCAAATACAATGATTTCCTAGAAACAGAGCCCGTTAATGATGTTAACGATCTAGATGAAAATGATATAACTATTCATCAAGGTGGCAAATTAGTTCGTCCAATTCGCCTTCCAAATGGTTTATACAGATTTAAAGAGAATACTGGGTTTGATCGGGTTGTTCTTGATTGTGTTACCAGCTTACAAAATGGAGCTGATCTTTTGTGGATTGAAACTGAGAAACCTAATGTAGAACAGATTGCATCCATGGTGAATGAAATTAAGAAAACAATCCCAAATGCAAAATTAGTTTACAACAATTCTCCATCGTTTAACTGGACACTTGCTTTTAGACAACAAGTATTTGAGGAAATGGAAGCAAATGGAGATGACGTTTCCCCCTATCCTAATCCAAAGGATGATCCCAAGGGTTTAATGGATGAAAAATATGATGATACCGATTTAGGCAAAAAAGCTGATGAACTTATATCTAAATTTCAAGCTGATGGTTCGCGTGAGGCGGGTATTTTCCATCACCTAATTACACTCCCTACATATCATGAGGCTGCTTTAGGTACCGATATGCTTTCTGAAGGATATTTCGGTGACCTAGGAATGCTTGCGTATGTGCAAGGTATTCAAAGGCAGGAAATTAGAAGAGAGATGTCATCAGTAAAACATCAAGATCTCGCAGGATCAACGGTTGGTGACACTCATAAAGAATATTTCTCAGGTGAAAATGCGCTTAAAGCATCTGGTGAAGCTAATACTATGAATCAGTTTTAGGCGTCAAACAATCCCCCGTGGTGGTGCGTCCACAAATTTCACAGGGCGCACCCTCCTCTATATTTGCTAATCCACCACAACTACCCACCACAGGTTTATTTTTTAAAATAAGGCCGGTTGCTATCAACGCAAAAGAAGCGGCAACAACTAAAAAACCTGCTATAAATTCAAACATTACAAAATTTTACCATTTTTTTGAGTTTAATCTTGTTCCATCATTCATGAGATAGGTAATTGCAAGATCCATAGAATTAGCTAGAGCAATACCATCATAAGGTTCAAGTAAATTAAAAAGCGTAGCAAAAGCATCTGCTTCCATGCAGGATATATTACCTTTGACAGTTACACTTAAAGATTCGCTTTGAACTGATTGTCCGCTAACTGGATCGATGGTATGCGATATAACTTCATCGTTACTAATATAATAATTTCTGTATTCGCCCGAGGTAGCAACTGATAAATGAGACTCGTCATTATGCTCAATAGTAAAAATTGCATCATTAATCAGTGATGATGGGTTCTGAACACCGACGACCCAGGAATTACCAAGCTTTGAACCTCTAACAATTAGCTCACCACCAATGTCAATTAGATAATTGTTGTGATTATTTTTATCTAAAATTTTTGAGATTTGATCCACTGCATAGCCTTTAGCAATTGAGGATAGATCAAACAAAAAATTCTCATTTTTTATAAGTTGATTTCCCGACAATGAAAACTTAGTTTGCATTGGTTTGTACTCAGTACGAATATTTTTTAAAACATTAGTTGCGGGCCCAAATCCGAGTTGATTAATCTTATTACCAATTGTTATGTCATACTTTGGGGAAAGTTGATTAATCTCAATTGCTTTATTTAAGATAATTTTTAAATCATTTGACAGTGTGAACGGATCACTAAGAATATGTTCATTCAAAGCACTAAGCTCTGAGGCCTTCTTATAATTTGATGCAATTAAATCAATTCGATTGAGTTCATTCTTGATTTGAAGATTCAATTGGTCATTAATATATTTTGACGAGGTGATGTTGTAACTGGTTCCATATATTGAACCTGAGACTTGATAAAGAGAACTTTGGTTATACTGATATGCTGCGTATATACAAAGACAGCCAACAGTAAAAGCAACTAGCTTGGATAAATGACTTCTATTCAAATAATTTAACCGCCAAAATCATCAAGCATAATATTTTCAGGCTCAACGCCTAAATTAATAAGCATATCTATTACAGCTTTATTCATCATTGGGGGTCCACAAAGATAATATTCACAGTCTTCCGGAGCCGGATGAGATTTTAAATAATTATCCAGAAGGACTTGATGTATGAAACCTGTTTCACCAGACCAATCGTCTTCAGGTAATGGATCAGATAAAGCCACGTGCCAATTAAAATTCTCATTATCCTCTTGCAGTTTGTCGAACTCATCTACATAAAACATTTCTCTGAGGCTTCTTGCTCCATACCAAAATGTAATTTTGCGATTAGTATTAATTCTTAACAGTTGATCAAAAATATGTGCTCGCATTGGTGCCATTCCAGCACCACCCCCTACAAAGACCATTTCAGCATCAGTTTTGCGAGCAAAAAATTCACCAAACGGTCCAAAAACTCTAACCTTATCACCAGCCCTTAGATTAAAGACCCATGATGACATAAGGCCAGGAGGTACATCACTGCCCGGTGGCGGAGATGCTATTCTAATATTAAACTTTAAGACACCCTTTTCTTCTGGATAATTTGCCATTGAATAGGCTCTAATAATAGGCTCATCATTGTTGGCAACATTATCCCAGATTTTAAACTTGTCCCAATCAGAGTGATATTCATCATCCACATCAAAAGCTTTGTATGAGAGATCTTCGTATGCTGGTGCTTCAAGTTGAACGTAACCGCCAGCCTTAAAGTTGACCTCCTCACCTTCAGGTAATTTGAGGATCAATTCTTTAATAAATGTGGCTACATTATCATTTGAAATTACTTCACACTCCCATTCTTTAACTCCAAATACCTCATCTGGAATTTTAATTTTAAGATCATTCTTTACAGCAACTTGACATGAAAGTCTCCAACCTTCATTTTGCTCTTTAGATGTAAAGTGAGATTCTTCAGTCGGTAATATAGACCCACCACCATCCATAACTAAACACTTGCATTGACTACATGTGCCTCCACCTCCACAAGCAGAAGAGAGAAAAATTTTATTCTCTGCCAGAGTTTGTAAGAGTTTAGAACCTGCAGGTACCGTAATGGTGTTTGCTGGATCATCGTTTATTTCAATATTTACACTTCCTGTGCTCACCAGCCTGCTTCTTGCAAAAATAATTACAAGAACAAGCAATAGAACAACACCTGTAAAAGAAACAACACCTAAAATTAAATCAATTTGCATAAGACCTCACTAAAGCGAAATTCCCCCAAATGACATAAAACCAAAACTCATTAAACCGACTATGATAAATGTAATACCTAGGCCCTGAAGTCCTTCAGGAATATCAGCATATTTTAACTTTTCTCTAATCCCAGCCAAAATTACAATTGCCATAGCCCAACCAACGCCTGCACCCAAGCCATAGACAACACTTTCACCAAACTTAAGGTCTTTTTCAACCATGAAAAGTGAGGCACCAAGAATGGCGCAATTAACTGTAATTAATGGAAGGAAAACACCTAAAGCATTATACAAAGCAGGTACAAATTTATCTAAAAACATTTCTAGAATTTGAACAGCAGCTGCAATCACACCTATGTAACTAATTAAGCCAACAAATTGTAAATTTGCCTCAGGTAATCCAGCCCATGCTAGTGCGCCCTCTCTGAGAACATTGTTGTATATAAAATTATTTAAAGGCACCGTAATAAGACAAACAACGATAACTGCTATACCAAGACCAAATGCAGCATCAATCTTTTTAGAAATAGCTATAAATGTACACATGCCTAAAAATACTGACAAAGCTATATTCTCTATAAAAACAGTAGTTAAGAATATATTGAGATAATGCTCAAACATTTATTTCTCTCTTTTCGTAATTAGGCGACACGTCATGCTTTGACAGACTGAAATCTTTTTCTTCAACTTGCTCTTTATTAAAGACTCTTATAACCCAGATTAATAAGCCAATAATAATAAATGAACTGGGTGGCAATAAGAGTAAATTATTTGCTGGATACCAACCACCGTTAGAGACTAAGGGAAAGATTTCTACTCCCATTAGTGTTCCGGCTCCAAATAGCTCTCTTATAACTGCAACAACGATCAAAATAAAGCTGTACCCCAAGCCATTCCCTAGACCATCTATAAAACTTGGAAATGGTTTCTCTTTCATAGCAAAAGCTTCAGCCCTACCCATCACAATACAATTGGTAATAATCAAGCCTACAAAAACTGATAGCTTCTTACTTGTCTCATAGTCATAAGCCTTAAGCAACTCATCAACAACAATCACAAGTGATGCGATGATCGTCATCTGAACAATAATCCTCACACTGGAAGGGATATGATTTCTTATAATTGATATGAATAAATTAGATAAAGAAACAACGCTTGTAAGGGCGACGCACATGATTAGTGTGACCGTAAGATTGCTGGTTACAGCAAGAGCTGAACAAATTCCTAAAATCTGAAGCGTGATAGGATTTTCAGCAATGATAGGCTTTACAAGAATTTCTTTATATTTATTAGCCATTCTTTAAGTTCTCCAAAACCTGCTTGTATCCTGATTCACCAAACCAATAGGCAAGCATATTTGTTACACCTCTGCTCGTTAAGGTAGCGCCTGATAAACCATCAACCTTATAATCAATATTTTGATCTTGTGGATTCACAGCACCCTTAATAACTTCAAGTGATACATTTTTATTGTTGTTGTATACCTTCTTACCAATCCAAATCTTTTTCCATCTTGGATTATCTACCTCACCACCTAGACCAGGTGTTTCTTTATGACTATAAAACTCTAGGCCCTCAACAGTATTTAAATCTTCAGCTAATGAGATATATCCAAAAAGTGTGCCCCAAAGCCCATAACCCCTAATTGGAAGAACAACTTTATTGATTAAGTTATTCTCATCACGAAGAATAAAAATTTTTCCATAATTTTCTTTATTTTTGACAATCGCAATATCTTCATCATTTGGAATAGCCGTAAAGAATCCATCTTTCCTTGAATATTCAACAGGATCATATGAATCAAGATCAAGCCCCTCAATTGCTGAAACAATCTGATTATTAGAAAAGTCTATGAACATAGCTTCGAGTACAGAAAATTGTTCTTCAATATTAGTATTAGATTCATCATATATACCTGCGGCTTGAAGAACTTTAACTCTTTGGTCATTAATTTTATTAAGATTTTGAGTATCTCTTAAGTTAACCGCAGCAAATGAAACAAATAGGGAACACACTAAGCATACTGCGAATGCAACACTTAAAGTTTTAATGATCGAATCATTCATGATGCTAGTGCCCTTTCACGTTTTTTGATGTTTGAATTTACGACAAGGTGATCTATCACTGGTGCAAGTAGATTAGCAAATAAAATTGCAAGCATCATGCCTTCAGGGAAAGCAGGATTAATTACCCTAATTAAAATAACAGTTACACCAATTACACCACCGTAAATCCACCTGCCTGCATTTGTACCTGAACCCGAAACAGGCTCTGTGGCCATAAAAACCAAACCAAAGGCAAAACTACCTATAACTAAATGCCAATACCAAGGAACGTTAAACATTGGATTAGTGTCTGATCCAACAATATTGAGGATACTGGTCATTAGAATCATCCCAATTAATGTACCTAATATAATTCGATATGAAGCAACTCTCGTCATCAATAAAATAATTGCCGAAACAGCAATTAGTAATACGGAGGTTTCACCAACGGATCCAGGTATAAATCCAAAGAAAGCATCAGACCAACTAAAATTAGCTTCTAGACCATTAGTTCCTGATTCAGCTGCATAAGCCAAGGGTGTAGCTCCACTATAACCCTCAGGAACAATGTTTTGATCCGACAGTCCAGCTATCCAAACTCTGTCTCCAGAAATTTGGCTTGGGTAAGCAAAATAAAGAAATGCTCTACCGGTTAGAGCGGGATTAAGAAAGTTTTTACCTGTTCCGCCAAATATTTCTTTTCCAATAACGATTCCAAAAGTCATACCAAGAGCAGCTTGCCATAAGGGTAAATCTGGCGGACATGTAAGAGCAAATAAAACCGATGAAACAAATAAACCTTCATTGATTTCATGTTTTCTAATAACGGCAAAAACTATTTCCCAAAATATCCCGACCGTAAAAGCAACAAAATATATAGGAACAAAATATACTGCTCCAAACCAAAACTTTGAGAAAACTGTTGGATTTTCATAACCAACAATGGATATTAATAGATGATGCCAGTCACCAGTATTGGTTGCCCCAATTGTATTTAGGTAATTTAAGCCATAATCTCCAATGTTGTACATACCAAAAAACATCACTGGGAATGTCGATAGCCATACAATCACCATAACCCTCTGAATATCAATCGAGTCCCTTACATGTATCGGGTTTGCTGTTTTAGATTTAGATGAGAAAATAAAATTTTCAATAGCATCAAAAATTGGGAACCATTTAGAATACTTTCCTTGGCCAACGAATAAAGGTTTCTGGTTATCAATAAAGTTTCTAAGAATAGGTAACTTCATGCCATCTCCTCAAATATAAGATCTAAATTTTCTTGAAGAATTGTTTGGTAGTCGTATTTACTTGGACATACATAGCTTGATAAAGCTAAATCTTCAGGTGCAAGTTCAAGAACTCCTAGTTTTACGCCAAGTTCGATATCCTTTGTTACTAACGCTTTAAGGAGTTGTGTAGCTAATATATTGAGAGGCATTACCTCTTCATATGGTGGAAGTGGAACTATAGCTCTATTACCTCCGTTTATAGATGTATTAAAGATAAATTTCTTAGGTTTAATCCATGATGATAAGAATGCACCCATTTGAGAATGAAGTTTCGAGCCTGGCATTGCCCAATTAAATAGAATGTCATTAGCTTCGTCTGGTAGGACAGATATTTGATTATCAAAAGCCCCAACATAACTCATTACATCTTTAGCATGAATGCCATTCAAAACGGATCCTGCAATTACCCTTGTGTTGTCTTTAATCTTACCAGCTGTTAATTGATCAATGTTTGCACCAGCATTAGTTTTGAGAATCTTTGGTTCATAGACACCTTCGCCGCCAAGTGAAACATATTTATCCAGTTTTATATTTCCAGTTGTAAAGAGATGACCAATCGCAATCACTTCTTGATAGCCAATTGTCCATACTTGACGTTTTAAACTAACAGGTAAAGTAAAATGAACTTGAGTACCTACCAGTCCAGCAGGATGCTTGCCTTTAAATTCTTTAAAATTGATATTTGAAACCGATGATGGTTTCTCACCAACATAAGAACAAAAAACCGGTACATCAGTCTCAAAAATATTTGATATTACATTCAAACCCTTATCGAAATTATTTTGTTCATGCTTGATAATGGAGGTTGGACTTACGGCTAATGGATTTGTATCGCATGCATTTACAAATATTGCAGTAGGCTTTGATCCTATAATAGGAACTCTATTAAAGGGCCTTGTCTTAAAGAAAGCAAAATAACCACTTTCCTCTAAGCATTTAATTGAGTCTGTTGTATCAAATTGTATTGGATTTATCGAATCATCTAAATCAATTGATATACTTAAAAACTTTCTTTTATCCCCACGATTAATTTCAGCAATACTTCCAGATCCTGGAGACGTTATAAAAGATCCAGGATTTTTTTTATTTTCAAAAAGCTTATCTCCAGCTCGAACTGTATCACCAATATTTACCATCATGGTTGGCTTCAAACCCGGATAATCAGATGCTACAACACCCACTGAGCGAACGGCAGAATTTTCTACCTCATTTGATGGCATTCCTGAAATTGGTATATCTAATCCTTTGGAGATTTTAATCACTGTCTACGGTTAAAAAAGACGTTGAAATTATAATTCTAAAACCCTTTAGATTCTAGAGAAATTAGTTAATTGATAGAGGTAAAATAGGTAGTTCAATATGCGCTATTTTACGTGTTAAATTAAGCACTTGTTTCGAATATCCATACTCATTGTCATACCAGCAATATAAAGTTACTTTTTTACCATCTGCAATGGTTGCTTGCGCATCAATAACAGAGGCAAACTCACTCGAGTAAAAGTCTGTTGAAACAATTTCTGATGAATTTACGAATCCTAAAATTTTTCTATATTCTGATCTAAATGCAGAATCTCTTAAAAAAGTATTTAGCTCATTCTTTTCTACTTCTTCATTTAGATTAAGCACTAAAACAGCAAGGCTTACATTTGGTGTTGGGACTCTTATAGCATTTCCAGTTAACTTGTTCTCCAACTCAGGAATAGCTTTTGCAACAGCTTTAACTGCACCAGTTGATGTAATCACCATATTCAAGGCAGCACTCCTACCTCTTCGATCTCCTTTATGATAGTTATCAATTAAATTTTGATCATTTGTGTATGAATGCACTGTTTCAATATGACCTGAATTGATCTTATATTTATCATTCATAATCTTTAAAACTGGGACTATTGCGTTAGTGGTACATGATGCAGCAGAAATAATTTGATCTTTTTCATCAAGTATCTCTTCATTAACACCAAAAACTATATTTTTAATACTTCCTTTGCCAGGTGCAGTCAGAACTACTTTATCAGCACCAGTTTCTAGATGTTTTGATAAGCCTGCTTCATCTCTCCATACACCTGTATTGTCAATTACTATTGGTTTATCAATATCAAAATCAGAATATTTAAAGGATTCTGGACCACTTGCATATATAAACTTGATTGGATTACCGTTAACTATCAATGAATCACTATCAGAATCAACTCTTATGGTCCCTGAAAATTTTCCATGGACCGAATCACGTCTAAGCAACGAAGCTCTTTTAAGTAAATCGTCATCACTAGCTCCTTTTCTTACAACAACAGCTCTAAGTCTAAAATAATTACCAGGACCCGTAGTCTCAACTAATAACCTTGCCATCAACCTTCCTATTCTACCGAAACCATACAAAACAATATCTTTAGATGATTCAGGTCTTTTAGATTCAACATCTATAACACTACTCAGTTCTTTATTTAGATATTCATCTATTTTTTCTAAAGGGTTATCTCTTAATTCTTTAAAAAATGGACATCTAAGCGTTAGTTCTCCAATATCAATTTCACAATCAGCAAGATTTAGAGTTACCAATCTCTGAAGAATAGGAAATGTTTCAAGTTCACTTAGCTCATTGTTATCAACTTGGCGAGCAAATCTATGGGCTTTTAAGATCTCACTTGATGAATTATTTACTAATGATTGACCGTAGATCAATATGTTAATTCCATTTCTATAAAGATTACCAATTAAAGGTATCATTAACTCAGAAAGCCCTTCTCTCCATTTCCAATCACCAAAATAGTCATCAGGTTTCTCCCTTTTCCTGAGATCTGGATTTTGAGTAAGGTCTTTCACTGAACCGATTATAAATTACTAAAATTATTTAGATGATAGTTTCGATTTCCAAATAATGCATCTATAACAGTAAATCTTTTGAGGTAATGACCAATTGACATTTCATCACTAACACCCATCCCACCATGCAATTGAACAGCAGCCTGGCCTACTTGACGACTCGATTTACCAATTTGTGCTTTGAGTCCTGATATGGTCTTGCTAGCTTCATCATCCTTTCCATCCAGTTGAAGCATCGCTTTAAAGAGAAGTGATTTTGATACTTCAGCTTCAATGAACATATCTACCATTTTGTGTTGCAAAACTTGAAAATTAGATATCGGCTGACCAAATTGCTCTCTTTCTTTTGTGTATTGAACAGTCTTAAGATATGAAGCAGTCATTCCTCCAACAGCTTCAGCACAAATGCACAAGTTAGCCAAGTCAAGCATTGCATTAATAGCTTGAGATGCATCATTGTCGTGACTAATGATTAAGGATTCGCCAACTTCTACATTTTCAAATGTAACATCACCACAATTTTGACCATCAACTGTACTAAACGAATTTACGCTAACACCTGCTGCTTTTGCATCAACTAAATAAATTACAGGCTTATCACCATTTCTTGCATAAACAAGAAATGAATTTGCAAAACTAGCATTCAGTACTACAGTTTTTACTCCATTCAGCTTTCCATCATCAACTGATGTTTCGATATCATGAAAGTTATAGCCATTGTTTGCTTCTGAGAATGCGACACTGACTTGTGTTGTACCATCAATGATCTCGGATATGGTTTGTTTTGCTAGTTCATTACTTGATGACTCAAGCACTGATCCACTCATTACAACATTAGCTAGGTAGGGTTCGGCCACTAGTGCTTTACCAAATTCTTCAAAAATAACTGCTAATTCGATTGGACCAAAATTAAAACCACCATTTTCTTCACTAAAAGGCACTGCCAACCATCCAAGGTCTGCAAATTGTTTCCAAGTTTCTGGATTATGGCCATAGTTCGATTCAACAATTTTTTCCCTGAAATCGAAGGTATAGTCAGACTCACAAAATTTTAGAACCTGCTCTCGGAGCATGTTTTGCTCATCTGAATAGCTTAAGTTCATTATTTATACTCCTAAAATTGCTTTAGCAATTATATTTTTTTGTATTTCATTAGATCCACCATAGATTGAAGTTTTTCTAAAGTTTAAATACCTTGAGACAGCCTGAGAGCTAAAATCAGATACATTGGAGGCAGGAGTATTATTTGAATTAAATCCTTCTGGTCCCTCGTAAGGAAGGATGTATTGACCGGCAGCCTCAACATACATCTCTGTAAGCCTTTGCTGAAGCTCTGTCCCTTTAATTTTAATAATGGATGATTCTGCTCCAGGATGACCTCCGTTTGCAAGTGCAGCTAGAGTTCTTAATTCTGTAAATTCAAGAGCTGAAAGTTCAATTTCATAATCAGCAATTTTCTTTTTTAAATCATCATCAGCAAAGTCTTTTGTTCGTTCTTTCAAGAGCTTTAGTGAGTATTTTTGATTTGGAACGCCAGCAATACCAAACCTTTCGTGAGCTAGAAGAAATTTTGCATAAGTCCACCCTTTTCCCTCTTCACCGATTAAATTTTCTGCAGGAACTTTCACATCTGTAAAAAATACTGAATTAACTTCATGATCACCATCAATGGTGATAATAGGTTTAACTTCGATTCCTTCAGTCTTCATATCAATCAGCAGAAATGAGATACCTTCTTGTTTCTTTTGAGTGGTCTCAGTTCTTACCAAGCAAAAAATCCAATCGGCATTTTGAGCTAAAGTAGTCCAAGTTTTAGAACCATTAACTATGTAATGATCACCGTCTCTAACAGCCTTTGTTTTTAGAGATGCCAAATCCGATCCTGATCCTGGCTCAGAGTATCCTTGGCACCACCATGTATTAAATTCAAGAATATCTGGTAAGAATTTCTTCTTTTGCTCTTCATTGCCAAAGGTATAGATCACAGGCCCCACCATATTTAATCCAAAAGGCAGGATTGTTGGAGTGTTTGCATAACCTAATTCCTCTTGAAAGATATAGATTTGCGTAGGTGACCAACCAGTGCCTCCGTATTCAACAGGCCAGTTATACCCTGCCCATCCTTGTTCATAGAGAGATTTATGGTAATCAATCATGTCCTGCTTAGTTAATTGCTCACCATTATTTTGTTTTTCTTTTACATGCTTGGGGTATTTGTTTTCAAGATAATCTTTAACTTCTTGTCTAAATTGATTATCTGCATCTGAAAAATTTATATCCATTAGTATTTCCTTTAATTAAATGATTTAGATTTTATGACATTAAATGTGCCAATATTTTATTTGAATATTCGTCAAAAGTATAATTTTTAGTGATAAATGATTGTTAACTAGGTTTATAAAACAATCTATACTTCCTCGATGAATTTCTCGATTCCTACATCATATATAAGCGATATAGAAAATTACATTTTATCTGATACTAAAAACTATCTAATTCTTGCTTCTTCCCCATATGAAGCAGATATGCTGACAAAGGAATTAAGCTTTTTTACTAGGCATGATGTCCAATATTTCCCTGATAGAGAGATCTTACCGTTTGATCAATTTTCATCCGATAAAAATGTTCTTCTCAAAAGATCTAAGTTTTTAAAATATTGTACTAATGCAAAAAACACTATATTTATAAGCTCAATTCAAAATTTATTTTCTTTATTGCCACCAAAATATTTTTTTCAAGCCAGTCAGGAATTAACTATTGATTCTGAGATAGATTTTAATGAAGTACTAAGAATCCTAAATCAATTAGGCTATTCAAGAGTTGAACGGGTTGACTCACTAAATGAATACTCCGTTAGGGGTGGGATTATTGATATCAATCCATCTCATACAAGCCATGGAATTAGATTAGATTTTTTTGGTGATGAATTAGAAAGTATTAGAGAATTTAATGTAAATACACAATTATCTTTAAATGAAATAGATAGTTTTAGTCTCTCATCTGGGCATGAATTGCCTCTAGACGAAAATTCAATTGGATTATTTAAATCACAATGGCGTGAATATTTTCTTGATATTGATGAAAGAAATGTAGATCTATTTAAAAGTATTTCAGATGGAATATTGATAGATGGATATGAAGTTTATCTTCCTTTTTTCTTTAAGGAGATGAAACTAAGTAGCTTTATTGATTATATTCCTAATCTTGAATTGATAAGCTTCTCAAATGCTTTAGAAGTTGCAAATGAATACCATAATTATTTAAAAGAAAGATATTTAATTGAAAGTAATGAAATCTACAGGCCGATACCTAAAGTTGAAAAGCTTTTTTTAGAATTAGAAACATTTAAGGAATATTTAGAGAGATCAAAAAAAATAAATCTTAAAGACAAGAGTTTTTTATTTGAACAAAAAAATATCTTCGAATTAATATCAGATCTTTATGACACAAAATCTGCAAAAAACTTTAAAAAAGTATTTATAGCAACCAATAATGATGAAACTTTAAATGAAGTTCAGAAAATAATTCCTAATATTGAATTAATTAATCATGCTGAAGATATTAAAAATAAAAGTTTTTATCTAACCAAGCAGAATAATTTAAGATCACAAGTATTGGACACCACTCTGCTATTGCATGTAGAAAATATCCAATCATTTAATTACCAGCAACCGGTTGTTGGTGATGAAACTAAGTCAGATTCATTAATTGAATCAATTAATTTTGATGAAGGTGATTATGTTGTTCATGAATCATATGGAATAGGCATATATGAGGGACTTAAGACTGTTGCAACAAGCAATCATGAAGAAGAGTTTTTAGAGGTTGTTTATCAAGATAATGAGAAACTATTTATACCGACTCGGCAACATTATTTATTAAGTAAATTTCAAAGAAATAATATTGATCATCCCTTGGATTCATTGTCATCAAAGAAATGGATTAATAAGAAAAAAAAGATAAAAGATAAGGTAAACGACTTAGCTATTGAATTATTAGATATCGAATCAAAGAGATCAATCTCAACCTCTATACCTATGAGGTTAGATTTAAAAATTGATGCTGATTTCAATAATTCTTTTCCATATCAATTAACCAAAGATCAACTTACTTGTATTAATGATGTATATAAAGATTTAAAACTTATTAAACCAATGAACCGTGTAATATGCGGTGATGTAGGATTTGGAAAGACAGAAGTAGCTATGAGAGCTACAAATTTAGTTGCCTATAATCAAAAACAAATCATTATTTTATGCCCTAGTACGGTTCTAGTGAGTCAGCATCTAGAAACATTTAAAATTCGTTTTAAAAATTTTCCATACCTAATTGAAGGTCTATCGCGACATAAAACAGTTAAAGAAAAAAATAATATTATTAACAACTTTAATAATAAGAAAATTGATATTCTTATTGGAACCCACGCACTCCTTAACAGCGAAATTGATTTTAGCAATGTGGGATTGTTGGTCATTGATGAGGAGCATCGTTTTGGTACCAAACAAAAAGAATTTATAAAATCGAAACAAACAGGCATTCACATACTTTCTCTTTCCGCAACTCCCATCCCTAAAACACTAAATTATATTTTTTCTGGCTTGAAGGATTTTTCTTATCTGTATTCTCCGCCAAGCAATAGAATATCAACAAAAACATTTGTCAAGGTGCATGAAAATCAAATTATTAAATCCTCAATACAAAGGGAGGTTTCACGAAACGGGCAAGTGTTTTACGTTACAAATGATATATCTCAACATGAACGCTCTAAAGCGTACCTATTAGAGTTGATGCCTAATTTAAGAATCGGTATAGCTCATGGTCAGCTCAAAAAATCTGAAATAAAACAAGAAATGAATGCATTTAGTACAGGTGAGCTAGATGTCTTAATTTGCACAACAATTGTTGAAATGGGCTTAGATATACCAAATGCAAATACGATTATTGTTGATAATGCCCACAGGTTTGGATTAGCTCAATTACATCAATTACGGGGACGGGTTGGTCGATCATCAAAGCAGGCCTACTGTTATTATTTAATTCCTGATAAACACATTCCTAAACATGCAGATAACAGACTTGAAGCACTCTCGAGGCACTCAGCTCTTGGTGCTGGATATTTTGTTGCACAAGAGGACTTAGAGCTCAGAGGAGCTGGGCAATTTTTAGGAGAAAAACAGTCAGGTCATATTGAAGAGATTGGCTTAACTTTATATTTATCGATTCTTAAGGATTGTATAAACCAACTGAAAGGAATTGATGATAAGAATAAGATAGACTTTGAAATCAATCTGGGTGATAAGTCGCTTATACCTGAGCAATACCTTCCCTCAATGACAGACAGATTAAAATACTACAGAAAAATTTCTGCGTGCAAAAATGTTGGGGATATTAAAAGGATTTCAAAAGACCTTGTTGATCAATGCGGAAAACTTCCAACTGCTGTGAATAACCTACTATATGACGCAGAAATTGCCTTAACTGCAACTGAAATTGGTATTTCCAATATCTATCTCAATAGGAATAATTTTTTGCAGTTTAAGTTTGTTAAACCGATAAGCGATGAGAATTTTAAAAAATTTATGGAACTAATGAATTCTGATTTATATGAATTTAAACTTAATGCTGAAAATAAAATTAATTTAAAATTAAAAAGCAATGATGCGAGACAACAGATTAAGAGTTTTATAAATGCACTTATTTAAAGTCATATTTGCAGTTTTCTTTATTACCTCTGCAAGAAGCGATGAATACCTTATTGAATATGTGGTGTTTAAGAATTTGCAATTTACCACTGATGAAGTTTTTACCCTAAAAGAGTTATCAATTAATCCATCTTCAGTAATTTCATTAAAGAAAGATACTAATGAGATAGTCATAAGAAATTTAGATGAATCGTTTAATAGTAAAAATGAATCATTGGATTCAATAGGTGAAATTATTTATGAGGAAAAAGAAGAAGAAACTACAACTAAGGAGCCTTTACCTATTCCAAATCCCCAACTTTGGTTTAATGAAAATAAATCTCTCACTAAATTAGAAACTTTTAAACGAAGAATAGAGAGAAGATCTGATTATGAGTTAATTGATTCAGGAAGTTGGGTTCAGGGCGTTTTTGATAGCAATAGCTCAAAATTTGTTAATGTTATTTCTAATGAACTTAATTTATACATCAAAACATACAAAGAGAGGTACTTGCATTTGGATGTACTGGGCATGCTTGATAGTCAGACAATTGAGTTATCTGAGAATGGAAATGGAATAAAAGAAATTAAGCGCAAAGCTTATACAGCCTTACTAAATGAAACTGATGTAAAAGATGTAAATATAAGTATTGATATAGATACTTTATTCGAAGGTGATATAAAAACAATTGAACAATACCCTTCAGATGAGATTATTAGTAAAAGCTCAGCAACTCTAATAATTGATGAAGATAGAAGAGTATTTAATGAGGAAGTCCACTACTTTGATCACCCTCAGTTTGGAATAATGATATACCTAAAAAAACTATCAGGATTCTGAATAGTAAGCATTATCTGTTACAGAATGATCAGTAATATCTTTGACCGATTTTAATTCAGAAAATTTTTCTAACAGAGTTTTTTCAATACCATCTTTTAGGGTTACATCCACCATTCCACATCCCTGACAACCGCCCCCAAATTGCAAAACAGCATCGCCCTCGTTAGTTATTTCGACTAAGTTTACAACGCCACCATGTGATTCAAGCATTGGATTGATCTCATTATAGATTACATAATTTACTTTATCTTCAAGGGGACTATCTGGAGAGATATTTGGAAGTCTAGAATTTGGAGATTTGATTGTTAGCTGACCCCCAAAGTTATCAGTATCAAAGTTAATTTCTGCATCCTCAAGAAAAGGTATTGATCGAGTTTCCACAAAAACTTTTAAGGTCTTCATTTCTATTAATGTATCTTGGCCTTCTTGCTCATCAATTTTACAAAAAGCGAGACAGGTTTCAGCTTTAGGTGTTCCCGGATCACTAACAAAGACCCTAACTGCCATATTTGTATCTTTTTTTTCATCAAGAAGTTTTGCTAGATACTTCTCTGCTGATTCTGTAATTGTTATTATTTCGCTCATATTTAATGTGGTTAAAGCGTATCATAGCCTCTTTTTTTGGCATACGAAAATCTTCTGATTTAGAGACTGATATGAAAAATATAAGTTTAGGTAAATTTATATTTTTATTTTTAATTATTAACTGCTCATTTATATTTTTTGTACTACTAATAATTAATCTAATTACGTGAATAAGATCCTTGAAACCGTTAACTCTTTCGATGAACTGTCAGTAAATCCTGAAGTTTTTATATCTCCATCAAAAAATTTTAGAAGCAGAATTGAATTTGGCTATAAAAATGACTGTTACACCATGATGGATGGTGCATCACAAATATTTTTTTCAAAATCAAATGTTCCTATAAAAATGATTAGCAATAATATGGAAAGTATTCTTCATGATGTTAATTCCTCTAAAACTCTAAAAAATAAATTATTTGGTATTAATTACAGATCTAATAATGTTACAACAATTTGTACTTTGATTTACCACAGGCCTCTAGATGAGAAATGGCTATTAGAAATTAAAGACATTGAAGATAAATACGAAAACATACATTTTGTTGGTAGATCAAAGGGAAAAATTTATGGAAGCTCCAATGAATATTGGTCAAACGTTAAGCTTAGTAATGAAACCTTTTGGATAAAACAGGATGATGAAAGCTTTTTCCAACCTAATTTTTATTTAATGTCTAGAATGATCAATTTTATTTGCAAAAATCTTAGTATCAAACATCAATCCAGCAATCTATTAGAGCTTTATTGTGGTTGCGGTACCTTTACCCTTCCATTATCTAAATACTTCAATCATGTGTTTGCTACTGAAAATAATCGTAAAGCAATACGTCATCTGCATTCATCAATTAAAAAGAATAACTTAAAAAATATTAATATTGCTAGATTATCTGATCTCGAAACAATTGAAGCATTTGGTGGTAAAACCTTTAGAAGACTGAATGATTTCGATCTTAAATCATATAAATTTGATACTATCTTAGTTGATCCTCCAAGATCAGGACTATCACCTGAATCAATTGATTTTATTAAAAAGTTTAAACAGATAATATATATATCATGCAACAGCGAGACGTTTTTTAGGGACTTAAAATTGCTTAATAAAAAAATTAATAAATCTGCCATTTTTGATCAGTTTGTAAATACTCAACATATTGAATTAATAGGTATTTTAGATGATTAAAATGGTTACTAACTTAATTTTATTTTTGGTAATTTCTTATTTATATGGAATAGCCTTATTTGTAAGTAACCAGGTTGCTTTTTTTTCATCTCAGGTAGCATGCGGTAGTTACTTCATTTCAAAAAGACCGCTCGAATCTATCCGCAAGCAAGAAGGACGGACTGACCCATTTGGAATACCCATTTTTGATAACTTAATTTTTAATCTGATAGATTACTCAATCGACAAGGATGAAAGATCTGTAGAAGTAAAGTTTGGTCCCTCAAGCTCAAAAATGTACTTCAAAGAAAGCTATGGATGTACTCCTAATAACAATATAGTTTCAGTAGCAACCAATTTTTTATCCAATATCCCTCTTACAAGAAGAAACATTAATGAAGAAGTTCAAAATTTAATAGATGAGGAACTAGAAAAAGATCCTGGCTCAAGAGCTTTGCTAGTTTTTTATAAGGATTCGGTCTCAGGTGAGTCTTATGATTTATTCTCAAATGCTGAGACTCCATTATTATCTTGGAGCATGACTAAATCTTTATCCTCTGTCCTGTTTTCAAGAATGCATGATGAGGGATACTTTGAATTATCTGATAAAGTTCTTCCGAACAGAGCGGATGAAGGGAGTCAATTAACTTTTAAACATTTACTTAATCACGTTGATGGATTGGACTATAAGGAATCTTATTTTCCCCTAACGGATTATTTTGCAATGATAACTTCAGAAAATGTTGGCTTGCATTTGTCTTCATTGGAAATGACGCACAAACCTGGTGATTATTGGTCTTATTCATCAGCAGCTACAAATCTTCTTAATTATAAAATGACTGAAAAGGCTAGCTCTCTTGGTTTTACTCCAATTGAATTATACAAATACTATATTTTTGAACCTTTAGGTTTTAACAACACTTATTTTGGAACCGATAATCTGGGAAATTTTATTGCATCCTCTTTTGGATACGTAAGCGCTGAGTCATGGTTAAAGGTTGGTATTATGATGATTAATGCATCAAAAAATGATGGATCTTTTATAAGTAAAAAAATGTTTGATTTTATGACCCAACCTACAAGATTAAATAACGATAAAATAATTGAAAATTATGGTGGTCAATGGTGGCTCAACACTAATAATAAAGAGATTAGCCCAGCGTTTTATGATCTTGAGCAAAAAATGTTTTCAGCAAACGGATTTCAAGGCCAAAGATTATTTGTTATTCCTGAATTAGAATTAATTGTTGTTAGATTGGGTTTATCCGGTGGAAGAAAAGAATGGGATAATGAAAGAGATTTCTTAAAATCATTAATAGATATTTATGAATAAACTATGAAAATTGAATTAACAAAAAATCAACAAAAACTTAAAGACGAGCTAAAGGAGTATTTTTCATCCTTATTAAATAAAGAACTTTTGAGTGAGATGAGTGATCCTCAATTTTTTGAGGGTGGAGGTCCAGAATTTAAAAAAGCATTAAAAATTATGGGTCGAGATGGATGGATTGGCTTAAGTTGGCCAAAAGAATTTGGTGGTAAAGAGTTCACTCCAATAGAGCAATATATCTTTGTTGAAGAGATTATGAGAACAGGATTTCCTTTTCCATTCTTAACAACTGAGTCTGTAGGACCAATGATTGCTCAATATGGATCTGATTGGGCTAAAGAAACTATCGCAAAATCTATTCTTAGAGGTGAAACTATTTTTGCCATAGGTTATTCAGAACCAAATGCTGGAACTGATTTAGCATCACTAAAGACACAAGCGTTACCCGATAAAGAAGGATTTAAAATTAATGGTCAAAAGATTTGGACTAGTTTAGCGAATTATGCTGACTATATATGGTTGGCAGCCAGGACAAACAATGAGGTAAAAAAACATAAAGGCATTTCAATGTTTATTGTTCCTACCGATAATGACGGGTTCTCTTATACTCCTATTCAGACTCTGGGTGATGTAACAACGAATATGACTTACTATGATGATATCTATGTTTCAAAAGACAATCTTGTAGGTGAGCTAAATTCTGGCTGGGATCTAATAACGAGTCAACTAAATCTAGAAAGACTTGCTCTAGTTAATCATGGTCCAGTGGATGAGTTATATCATCAGCTATTGTCGTTAGCAAAAATAACGAAGGTTGACTCAAAAAATGTTCTTTCAGATATTGATTGGGTTAAATCTAATTTTGCAAAAATCTATTCTGGCTTGGAGACACTTAAATTGATCTGTTGGAAACAAGTTTGGGGAATGGAAAATAATGTCCTTTCAATGACAGACGCATCTTTAGCTAAGATATATGGTTCAGAGTACTTTATAGAAGCTTACAGAATGATGATGGAGATCTTTGGTGAACTCTCAATTGTTAGAGATGACAGTTTATCAATTCTTAACAGTAGATTGGAAAGAATGTATAGAACTGCCTCAATCCTTACCTTCGGTGGTGGAACTAATGAAGTACAACGAGATATCATTTCTATGGCAGGATTATTAATGCCAAGATCAAGATAATGGATTTTTCATCATCTAGTGAAGAAAAGCTAATTAGAGAAAGTCTAAAAAAACTCCTTGAGTCCTTCAGTAGTGAGGACTACCTTAAAAAGTTTGATTCTCATAGATACGATCCTGCATTACTTAGTGAGCTTATTGATAACGGTTTTCTTGTGGATCAAGATACAAATAAAATTAATTTTGATGTAATTAAAATATTGTCTGAAGAACTAGGATACTCGAATAGTCCTCTTAATCCATCTGCACTAGTATCCGATGTTCTAATTACACTTCAAGAATCATCATTTAAAGGTCTTTCAGAAATATTAAAGGATTTACTTTCAAACAAATTATATTCATATACATCTGCACTTAATGAGCCGTTAAATTTTGAAATTGAATCTCCAAAAGTGAACGGCAAATTATCAAACAAAGGCTATGAGCTATCAGGAACAAAAATACTCTCTTACAATCTAGATATTGCTAAGAAAGCTTTGATATCCTTTATAACTGATGATGGAGTATATCTAGCTCTCATCGAAACGGATCAATTAGAAATTACTACTCTTGATGTCACCAGTAAGGCTCCCTACTCTAAGTTAAATCTTGATGGTGTAATTGTTAGTAAAGAATCAATTATCAATAAATCAGGTGAAGGACTTTATTTATTAAAGGATATCTATGCTCGAAGAGTGCTTATCCAGGCGTCTTTAGCTAGAGGGATGGTTTTAAAGATGCTGGAATTAACTGCAGCTTATACAAGTGAAAGGGAGCAGTTTGATAGACCTATTGGATCATTTCAAGCAGTATCACACCGCGCTGCAAATATGTTTATAGACCATCAAGAACTTGATCTAAACCTTCAACAAGCATCATATTTATATAGTTCAGGTAGTGATTTAGAAAATCAAATTTTAAATTTAAAGTATATAACTGGTAATGTCTTACACAGAACGTCCTACGCGGCACAGCACCTACATGGTGGAATGGGCGTAGCTAAAGAATATCCATTATGGAGATATTGCCTTTCTGCAAAAGAGCATGAAATTATTAATGGAAATAGCTCGAGTGCACTGGAAGCACTTTCAAAAAATATAACTTTAAATCAGTAAGTTAGATTTTATCAGCAAGCTCAGGAAGAGCATTAAAAAGGTCCGCTACTAAGCCATAGTCAGCAACTTGAAATATTGGTGCATCTTCATCTTTATTTATGGCTACAATAACCTTTGAATCTTTCATCCCTGCAAGGTGTTGAATGGCACCAGATATACCCACTGCGATATATAGATTTGGGGCAACAATTTTTCCTGTTTGACCTACCTGATAATCATTTGGAACAAATCCTGCATCAACGGCAGCCCTTGAAGCACCCACAGCAGCACCAAGTTTATCTGCAATAGTTTCTAGAAGATGGAAGTTATCTCCTGATTGCATGCCTCTACCACCAGAAATGATGACATCAGCCGCTGTTAATTCAGGCCTATCACTTTTAGCAATTTCCTCACTTACAAATTCACTTTTATCATTACTTACGATACTATCAAAACTTTCAACATCTGCAGAGCCTCCACTAAGCTGAACAGGATCAAAGGCAGTAGCCCTAACAGTAATAAGCTTAATTGAATCATTAGATTTAACTGTGGCAATACAACTTCCAGCATAAATCGGTCTTTTAAATGTATCTTGGTCAATCACGCCTGATATATCTGATATCTGCTGTGAATCTAAAAGCGCACTAGCTCTAGGCATTAAGTTTTTTCCAAATGTTGTTGCCGGTGCTAATACATGAGAATAACTTGTTGCTACTTCTTTAATCATAGGAGCAAGAGCTTCAGGGAGTTGATGCTCCAACGTATCATCGACACTTGCAATCACCTTAGAAATATTTTCTATAGTTGATGCGGAATTGGGTAGCTCGGAGTTATTTGTTGCGACAAATAGATGTATATCATCACCTAATAACTTTGCTGCAGCTATGGTATTAAGGGTTGATGGTCTAATGCTGCTGTTGTCATGTTCCGCTATTACTAAAATACTCATATTGCTTTAGCCTCATTTTTTAATTTATCAACCAACTGATCAACTGACTCAACTTTTATACCAGCTTCTCTTTGTGGTGGTAGTTCTACAGATATGATTTCTGTTCTTGCTGATGTATCAATGCCAAGATCATTAATGTTTTTAGTAGCAAGCTCTTTTTTCTTTGCTTTCATAATGTTTGGTAAGGATGCATATCTTGGTTCATTTAATCTTAAATCCGTAGTTACAATTGCAGGTAAATTAACCTTGATGGTTTGTAATCCACCATCGATTTCCCTGGTTACATTAGCAGTCTGTCCTTCGATTACTAATTTTGATGCAAATGTAGCTTGTGGAAGATCAAGTATTGCAGAGAGCATTTGACCAGTTTGATTATTATCACCGTCAATGGCCTGCTTTCCTAAAATGATAAGATCAGGATTTTCTTCATCAAATATTTTTGCTAACGCCTTTGCTATTACTAAAGGCTCAGGATTTTCCTCAGATTCTATGAGAATTGCTCTATCACAACCTAAAGCTAAAGCAGTCCTCAGCTGTTCCTGTGAAGCAGATGTACCAACAGTAACAGCAATTATCTCTGTAGCTGTACCACTTTCTTTTAATCGTACTGCCTCTTCTACAGCAATTTCACAAAACGGATTGACTGCCATTTTTACATTGTTTAGATCAACATTTGAATTATCGCTAAGAGGCCTTACTTTAACGTTATAGTCAACAACTCTTTTAATTGGTACGAGAATTTTCATATTTATTTAGTAATATAGTGTGAACGTCTTTTAAGAGCTATAATTGTAATGTTTTTTAAGAAAAATAAAAGTCAAAGGATCAATCATGGAACGTGATGTAATGGACTACGATGTAGTGATTGTAGGAGCTGGTCCATCAGGATTAAGTAGCGCCATAAAACTTGCACAGTTAGCAAAAGAAAATAATAAAGAATTAAGCATTTGTCTTATTGAAAAAGGTTCGGAAATAGGAGCTCATATACTTTCGGGTAATGTCTTTGAGCCAACTGCATTGAATGAACTAATTCCCGATTGGAAGGATAAAGGAGCTCCTCTAAATAACCCTGCCAAAAAGGATGTTGTTAAATTCATGATCTCCCAAAATTCATCTTTCAAAATACCCTTCCCAACCTTTTTGATACCCACATTTAACAATCACGGAAATTATATTATGAGCTTGGCTAATTTCTGCAGATGGCTTGGTGAACAAGCTGAGCAATTGGGAGTAGAGATTTTTCCAGGTTTTACTGCCTCAGATATTATTGTTGAAGATGGGATAGTTAAAGGAATAGTAACTGGAGAAATGGGGGTTTCACAAAACGGTGAAAAAAAGCCAAGTTATCAACCTGAGATGGAATTACGTGGTAAGTACACTATCTTTGCTGAAGGTTGCAGAGGACATTTAGGAAAAGAATTAATCGCCAAATTCAACTTAGATAGTGACAAAGATCCACAACATTATGGGATTGGATTTAAAGAAATTTGGGACATTCAACCCGAAGACCATCAAGAAGGCACAGTAATGCATACCATGGGATGGCCAAGCAATGGAACTATCTCTGGATCATATTTTTATCATGGTGAAAATAATCAAGTCTACTTAGGTTATGTAGTGCCTTTGGATTATGACAATCCTCATTTAAGCCCGTTTGATGAATTTCAACAATGGAAACAGCATAAAGATATAAAAAATATATTAGAAAAAGGGACTCGAGTGGCTTACGGTGCAAGAGCTCTTATCAAGGGTGGATATCAATCAAGACCAAAAATGTCTTTTCCGGGAGGCTTATTGGTTGGAGATAATGCTGGAACTCTTAATTTTCCAAAAATTAAAGGGACTCATACAGCAATGAAATCTGGCATGCTGGCCTCCGAGGTAGTTTTTGATGCAATAGTAAATGATAAACTTAATGAGGATTTAACAGAATACGAAAATGCATTTGTAAATTCTTGGATCAATGCTGAACTTTATAAAGCAAGGAATTGGGGTCCATTTTTGCATAAGGGCCTCAAATTAGGATTTAAGGGTTTGCTAGGAGTAGCCCTAGCTGCGATTGATCAATTTATTTTTAGAGGAAAGCTACCATTTACTCTTCATCATAAAACTCCTGATTATGCGTGTTTAAAGAAAGCCTCTGAATCACCTAAAATTGATTACCCAAAACCTGATGGAAAAGTTAGTTTTGATAAGCTTTCTTCGGTTTTCCTTTCCAATACAAATCATGAAGAAGATCAGCCATGTCATTTACAATTAAAAGATCCTTCTATACCCATTTCTACCAACTTACCCATTTATGATGAGCCTGCCCAAAGGTACTGCCCTGCCGGTGTTTATGAGGTCGTTGAGGATAACGGAGAGCATAAATTTGTAATTAATGCTCAAAACTGTGTCCACTGCAAAACATGTGACATTAAAGATCCATCTCAAAACATTAAATGGGTAACGCCAGAAGGAACTGGGGGACCTAATTACCCAAATATGTAATATGGGTACTTCTAATTTTATAAAATCATTTATTGTTATTTTTCTAATTGCTTCTTGCTCAGAAGTTTCAGATATTGATAAATTTAATTTAATTGTTGATGAGCAATGGAACAAAGTTATATCTGATAATCCGGTATATGCCTCAAGCATGGGCGATCTTTCAAGAAATCAAGAATGGGGAGATAGCTCTTTAAGAAAGATCTTTAAAGACCATGAGTACGAAAGGGAGATGCTTATTAAGTTAGAAAGCATTAATCCAAAATCATTTAGTGAAGATGATTTAACAAATTATAGATTGTTTGTTAAGCAAGTATCTGAATCTGTCGAGATGCATCAATATAAAATTTATTTACTGCCATTTAGCCACAGAGGTGGTATTCAATTACTTCATGATACTACCTCAGTTTTGCCTTTTAGAACTATTGATCACTACACTGATTGGATTGAACGACTTAAAAAAGTTCCTGATCTAATTACTAATGAAATTGCTGTAGCTTCCCAAGGTATAGAAAATAGTGTTATGCCTCCAAAAATATTAATGGAAAGAGTTAAGGAGCAAATCAAACTTCAAGCCAACACTACAGCTTATAAAAGTCCATTCTTTAAGCATTTCGCAGAAATGGATTCACGATTATTTTCTGAAGTTGAAATTAAAGAAATTCAAGATCAAGCCCTTGAAGTCATTAGCAGAGATATCATTCCTGCCTATAAAAATTTATTAAAATTTTTTGAGAAAGAATATCTTCCGAATTGTAGGACATCAATAGGTATCAGCGAGATTCCCAATGGTAAGGCGTATTATGAATTTACTGCTAGAAAGTTCACAACAACTGATTTAACACCTGAAGAAATTCATCAAATTGGATTAAATGAAGTTAAAAGAATCAGGGATGAAATGGATGATGTTATTGAATCTGTTTCTTGGAAAGGTACTTTTAAGGATTTTCTTAATGACTTACGAACGAATCCTAAATTTTATTTTGATAATCCTGAAGATTTATTTAAGGAATATTTAGCAACTTCTAAAAGATTAGACCCCGAACTAGTAAATCTATTTAAAGTATTACCATCGATACCATATGGGATTAAGCCTATTCCCGAAGAAAGTGCACCCGACACTACAACAGCCTATTACCAAAGACCTGCTGCTGATGGATCTCGTGCTGGATATTATTATGTCAATCTCTACAGACCTGAAGTTAGGCCTAAATATGAGATTGAAGTTCTTAGTGTTCACGAGGCAGTTCCTGGACACCACTTACAAATTGCACTAGCTATGGAGCTGGATTTACCAAATTTTAGAAAATATGGTGGCTTTACTGCATTTGTTGAGGGTTGGGGACTTTACAGTGAGAGTCTTGGTTATGACATGGGGCTTTATAAGGACCCCTACTCTAAATTTGGTCAACTAACTTATGATATGTGGAGAGCTATTCGGCTTGTGGTTGATACTGGTATGCATTATATGGATTGGTCTCGACAAGATGCTATTAACTATTTTTTAGATAACTCTGCTAAAACTCAGCAGGATATTATTAATGAAGTTGATAGATACATTAATTGGCCAGGACAAGCTCTGGCATATAAGATTGGTCAACTTAAGATTCTTGAGCTAAAAAATAGATCTAAAGAAAAACTTGGTGATTTATACGATGTAAAAGATTTTCATCATGAAGTCTTAAAAAGAGGTGCTATACCGCTTTACATGCTTGAAGAAAATATTGATTCTTGGATTGAAGATACGCTAAATCTATAGCCTCCCAAAGCAATACTCTTGATTCGCACTCTTTATGTAAAGGGCACCATCTCTTTCATAACAGGTGTTAATTAATTCGTAATAAATATTTCTTGAAAAAAATCCTTCAATTGAATCACGTACATCAATAATAGGTATTATTTCTTCGTTAGATTCTAGAAATGAAATTTGAGTATCTTTAAGAGAAAATGAGTAATTCAAGTTAGTATCAAAAATGTATGTATCATTATCGATGCGAAAATCAATAATCATGTAAGGTGCCAAATCAACTTCAACAAATACTTTTTCTACAGGTGTGACACAATAATAATTATTATTTTCTTTCTTTAATATTGAAGCAAATAAGATTTTTAAAGATTCCTTTTTTAATGGAGAGTTTTGATAAAACCATTCACCATTTCTATCAATGTTAAATTTTACTCCTTCACATAAATCTGGATTCCATAAATGAACTGGAGGAAAACCAGGAGTCTGCTCAATTTGTTTTGATAGATCTTCTAACTTCATAAAATATTTATTAAAACTAATAAGCCCATAGTTATTAAGATAATCCCCAGTATTTTATTTATTAGCGATACTTTGTCAGTATAAATTTTTTTGATTGATGGAATACTTAAAAAGTAGGCTAGAAAAATAAACCAAGCTGTAGTTGCTAATGAAAAATAAATTATCAACCAACTAATTTCATATGTTGTATACCTTAATGTTAAGGCACTAAACAGGGAAACAAAAAAGATGAATGCTTTTAAATTTAAAATATTTGTAAAAAAGCCAATTAATAAAGATCTTCTATCCAGGGTATTTTTATTATCTTCGAGGCTAATATTTCTTGAAGCAACTGATTGAACTCCCAAAAAAATAAGATAAATAGATCCTATGTAAGGTATATAACTTCCAATGGGTTCACTTAATATCAATGCACTTAGCCCATAAAGTGCTAAGGAACAATGTATTAAAATCCCTAAGCCAATACCAATAGCGGAACTTAATCCAGCCTTAAATCCAGAAGCTAAAGTCTGCCTCATCACTATAAATGTATCAGGACCAGGTGATGCTACAGCTAAGAGGTGCGCAATTATGGACAAGAGAATCATTTGTAAATTATTGGCTCAGTCTGCAAATGAATGCCAAACTCATTGAAGACAGTATTTTTAATTGATTCAATTGATTCCAATAGCTCATTGAACGATGCATTTTTAGGATTAGTTAAGACTAAATCATGATTTTTATATAACTCTATTCCACCCTGCAAATTAAGTTTATGTTTCACATGGCCAATCATGCTAGCTGCTGATAATTTTTTAAATGATTCTGAAATTTCAATAATATCTATCTTTGAGTCTACATCTTGATCACTATCAATAATTGGATTTTTAAAAAAACTGCCGCAATTTGGCAGGGCTTTAATATCAGGAAGTCTTAGCGCCCTTACTCTTCCAATAGTTTCAATAATATTCTCTTTAGAAATATTTATTGAATTTTTTGCCACATACTCTGAAAGAGACTTATAGTTCAAATTTGGCTTGAAAGTAGTTTCAAGTTCGAATGAAACTTTTGTAATTAGATATTTCTGAGATTGAAAAATTGATGATCGATAAGAAAAATTACATTCACTATTGGTTAATTGAAAGATTTCTAATGATTCCAAATCAAGACATTCAACAAATTTAATGACCTGCGAAACATCTTGACCATAGGCACCAATATTTTGAATTGGTGAAGCGCCAACACTTCCTGGAATATGTGCTAAATTTTCAAGTCCATATAAATTATTGTTGATAGAAATTTTTACTAATTCATGCCAATTTATTGAAGCGCCTGCCGTGATAGTTGAACCATCAACTGATAGTTCATTATCAATGTATCTAACACAATTGAGTGCAACGGATTCATTAAAAACAGAATTGGTATTTTCACCTAGGATTACAGATTCTTTAACATCAATTGATTGTAGTTTTTGTTTTAGATCTGCAGTGGTAACTTCAAAATAATTTTTAGGTTTAAAGCTTATCCCAAATGATGATCTTAAAGTCATTTTTCACTTAAGATTGATAAAGTTTTCTTGTAATCTTTTTCCGTATCAATACCTATTGGTGCAGGTTGATCATATTTGTTTACATAGATTTTATAACCATGATCTAAAAATCTTAGTTGCTCTAACCTCTCAGTCTTTTCAAGATACGTAACATCTAAATTTGCCAATTCTTGTAAAATGCCTCGATTATAAGAATAAATGCCTAAATGTTGATAATAAGTAATATCTGAGATCTCATTACTGTTAGGTATTAAAGACCTTGAAAAGTAGTGAGCGTAATTATTATTGGCTGTAACAACCTTCACATTATTTGGATCGGTAATCTCATTTTTATCAGATAACACACATGCAGCTGTAGCAATGTTAATGTTAGATCGTATTGAATTTCCTGTTTCAGTAATTATGTTCTCTGGCATCAATGGCTCATCGCCTTGAAGATTTAGGATCGTTTCGTCATCACTGATTTGAAGCAATGATGCTGCTTCATTCACTCTATCCATTCCGGATTGATGATCAGATGAAGTCATCAAAACCTCGCCTCCAAGAGATTTAATATGATCAAAGATATCTTTATGATTAGTTGCAACAGTAACTGAAAGTGGATTGATGGATTGGGCTTTTTCGTAAACCAATTGAACGATTGATTTACCATTGATCTGTAATAAAACTTTATTTTTTAATCGAGTTGACTCTAATCTTGCCGGGATAATGATGTGAAAATTATTCATCATTTAATGGCTTGATGGCCTCTTCAACCATTCTTGGAATTGAATCTACAATAGGATAATAAATCTTGCATGAATGGCACTCTAGATTATCTTCATTTTTTATCAATTTGCCTTTACATTTAATGCAAACCAATATGTCTAGAATTTCATCTTTAAACATGCAATTTCTCCTTTAATTGATCAAAAAACTTATCGTCAATTTCAGCTTCAATGGTTAAATACCATATTTTAGAGTTTTTAAAATCTTTGCATTTAGAGGCATCCTTTTCAGTCATGATAATAGGAAGATGATCTAAAAATAAGATATCTTGTTTCTTGTATTTATGATGATCAGGAAAAGGATTTTTATCAAATTCAAAACCAAGCCTGCCTAATAAATCAAAAAACCTATTTGGATTTCCTAATCCTGCAACAGCATGAACCTGATAATGCATTGGCCAATTACCAATGTCATATGATTTACCTGAATTAAGGTGAACAAATTTTGCTGGAGCAAGAGTCATAAGATGCTCTCCCTCTTCAGCTGGACCTGCATTATTAACAATAAAATCAACATCATTTAATCTACTTCGTGGTTCTCTTAGTGGTCCAGCAGGAAACGTTAAACCATTTCCTAGTCTTCGGGCACCATCAATAACAGCAATCTCAATATCCCTACCAAGAGCATAATGCTGCAAGCCGTCGTCAGACAAAATTACATTAGTCTGTGGATATTTATCAAGTAATTTTTTAACTGCCCTAGGTCTATTTTTATCGATGAAAAAAGGTAGGTTTAATTTAGCCAATATTTGAGCCTCATCTCCAGTTTGTTTGAATGTTGTATCGCTTGTAACCTCTAAGGTTTCAGAATATTTACCTCCATAACCCCTACTAACAATACCAGGTGAAAAACCTTCTTCTGATAACTTTTGACCAAGCATCTTAACAAGAGGAGTTTTCCCTGTGCCTCCCATAGAAATGTTACCCACAACAACTACTGGCACATTGGGTTTCCATACTTTTTTTGAATTTTCTTTAAATGAATTAATTCTTAATTTAACAAAAAAGGAGAATAATAATGAGAGTGGAGACAATAACCATAACCATACACTTTTCTTATACCATGCATCCAAGAGCATGCCTTGTTGTGGAGGTTCTTCTACAAATGATGGTAAGTAAGATTTTTCAGTTTTAGTAATTACGGCAGCTGCTTTAACTTGATTAGAATCCATATTTTTATATAAGTTTTTATAGATTCCATCTCTATCAATTAGTTCCGCATGATTCCCTTGCTCAACAATACAGCCATCATCGATTACAAATATTTTATTAGCGCCTTCAATGGTACTGAGTCGATGTGCAATGATTATGGTGGTCCTATTGACGATAAGCTTTTCAATTGCGGATTGAACTACTAACTCAGATTCTGAATCTAGCGCTGAAGTAGCTTCATCGAGGATAATGATTGGGGCATCTTTATAGAAAGCTCTCGCTATCGCTAATCTCTGTCTCTGACCGCCTGAAAGTAAAACACCGTCATCACCTATTTCTGTATTGAAACCTTCAGGAAGTTTTTCTATAAATTCCATGCAGCCTGAGAGTTCAGCAGCCTGATTAAGTCTCTCTGAATCAATCTCTTGGTAACCGTAAGCAATGTTTTTTTCAATAGTATCGTTAAAGAGGGTTGGATTTTGACTAACAATTGAAATGTGACTTCTTAAATGTCTCAGATTAATTTCATTTATATCAATACCGTCAATAGAAATTCGTCCAGTTGATGGTAAGTAAAGCCTTGAGATTAAGCTTGCCAGTGTAGATTTTCCTGAACCTGATTTACCAACTATTGCTACAGTTTCATTATTTTCAATTACAAGATTGATGTTTTTTAGGATATCTTTTGAGCGCTCGTAACCAAAAGTAATGTCATTAAATTGAATCTTACCTTCAATTAATGGTTCGAGTGTTCCTTGGTCATTTTCATCAGATGAATCCAACTGATCAAAAATTTCATCAGCTGCAGCTAGACCTTTTTGAATGATTGCATTAATACTGGAAAGCTGTCGAATTGGTTTTGCCATTAAACCAGCAGAGGTAAAAAAGGCTACAAATGTTTCAGAGTCTAAATTAATTCCAAGCTGAGCACCTAATGCAAAATAAGCCACAATTCCCAACGAGATAGATACAAGGATTTGAATAATTGGAGTTGCTAGGTTGCTTGTAGCCTCAAGCTTCAAATTTTGATTTCTATTTGAGGTATTTGCCTTTTGGAATCTGTCTCTTTCATAGGTTTCTGCATTAAATGATTTAATTTCTGTATTACCCTCAACAGCCTCAGAGGCAATATGAGTTACATCACCCATAGCCGTTTGAATACTTTTAGCTAATTTTCTTAGACGACGACCGGCAATATTTACTATGATTGCTATAAATGGCGCTGTTATTAGCAGTAAAAGGGTTAATTTCCAGTTTAAATAAAACATGTAGGAAATTAATCCGATAAATAATGCGCCCTCTCTAACTAGCGTTTTAACGGCATTTGAAGTTGCCCCAGACACTTGAGTTGTGGTGAAGGTTATCCGGTTAATAAGTTGACCACTTTGGTTATTGTCAAAATAAATTTTTGGAAGCTTGATTAACTTATTAAAAAGTTCATTTCTCATATCATGAACGATTCCCAAGCCAACTCGGGACATAAAATAATTACCAATAAAAAATCCTAAGCCTCTAGCAAATGCAATTAAAATCAATGCAATTGCTATAAACAAAGGATTAACAACGTCACTAGAATTGATGAACTCAATTACTCTTCTAATCCATTCAACTGCAGCAACATCAGCAGCTGCAAAGATTAAAAAACCAATTATTGAAACTGAAAAAGATAACTTATATCTCAGGGTATATGAGAATAATCTTTTAATATTTGATTTCATTATTCCTGATAAGTCCTAATTTGAATATTTTGATATCCAGAAAGTTGAAGATCATCCATTAATTGGAGAACCCACTCATGATACGCACGTTTTTCTATAGCTAATGTTATTAATTCTGATTTTGGGATTTGACTTGATATAAAGCTAACTAGTGTTTCACTGGATTCAATATCTACTGAAATATCTCCATATCTTAATTTCCCTGATTCATATAAGTAAATCATCTCTTGATTTTCAACCAATACCGATGAAAAGGACGATGTTTCAGGCAAATCAATATTGAGCGCCTGATTTGTATCAATCTTTGAAGTCACAACAAAAAATATTACTAGTAAAAAAACAATATCTATTAACGGGGTAATCTCAATAGCGACATCGTTAGATTGATTTTTAGTAACAAAGTTCATTTTAAATCTAGAAAATCAACAAACTTACTTAATTCGTTTTGCATATTTAACATATGTAGGTTGACTCGAGCTGAGAAATATTTATAAAAAATAAGTCCGGGAACAGCAACTAACAAACCAAAAGCAGTTGTTATTAGGGCTTCAGATATACCGGATGCCAAAAGATCGCTATTTGATGAGCCATCAACAAGATTTATGTTTGCAAATACAGTAATCATTCCAACCACAGTTCCAAGCAATCCTAATAAAGGGCTAATACTAGCAATAATACCCAGCATATTAAGGTTTCTTTCAAGCTTCATTCTTACGTTTGATGATGCCTCCACAACCTTATCTTCTACTATATTTCTTGGCTTATCTTTGAATCGGTAGGCTGTCACTAGGAGTTCGCCAAGTGATGATGATTCAATGTATGAATCCTGTTGTTGAATAGTTATAGATTGATCTTTTGAGTGATTAATAAAAGTTCTTAGAAGGCCCTCAGGACTAACCAATCTTTTTTGTAAAAACCATATACGCTCAATAACAATTGAAATTAATAAAACTGAGCAAATTAATAAAGGCAGCATGAACCATCCACCAGCTGTTAAATAATCAATCATTAATCACCATCAAACTTTTCTTTTCTATTTTATACCGGTACTGCATTTTACTTGCAAAGCCTCTATCATGCGTCGCTACAAACATGCCGATATTGAAGGCTTTATTGATATCAAGGCACATTTCTTGCACACTTGAAGATGTTTCATCATCAAGATTACCCGTAGGTTCATCCAAAAGAACACATTTTGGTTTATTAGATAAGGCCCTAACAATAGATACTCTTTGTTTCTCTCCACCGGATAATTCACTGGGATACTTTTTAAGTAATTTTTCTAGCTTGCATTGACTAATTAAATCATTGATAAATTCATCTGAGTCATTATTTTTATGTATTTTCCTGGGTAGATAAATATTTTCATATACCGATAGATTTTCTAACAAGGCATGAAATTGATAAACAAATGAAATAAGACTTGAGCGCTCTATCGGTTTAGTTTTATAGATTTCTATATCATTAACCAAAACACGACCCGATGTAGGTTTTAAAAGCCCTGATAAAATGTGCATTAGAGTAGATTTGCCTGAGCCAGATTTACCTTGCAGAGAAGTTAAACCAGTCAAATTAATTTCAGCATTTAGATTATCTAGAACCAACTGATTTTGCTTATTCGCTTGATAATTTTTAGTTAATTCAATGATTTTTATTTTATTCATATCTAAGAATTTCAACCGGTTCAAGTTTTGAGGCCTTAACAGAAGGATAAATAGCAAATAATATTGAGCATATCATTGCCGATATTGTCGTAAAGACAAATTGATTTAATCTAAATTCATAGGGGAAATAACTTATGAAGTATGCGTCAAGATCAAGAAATCTGTAATTAAATAAAACATCTGCTAAATAAATAATATTATTCAAGTTCAAAGTAATAATAATCCCTAAGATGAGACCAAGGGTTATCCCAATCAAAGAAATTAATAAGCCTAGGGTAAGAAATATTACTGTTATTTCCAAATTCCTCATCCCTAAAGTTTTCAGGACAGCTATCTCTCTTTCTTTGGACTTAACGGTTGAAACTATAGCTGTAAGAATTAAAAAAGAAGCAACAGTAACAATTAAAAACATGAGTAAACTTACTAATCTTTTCTCCATTTGAATTGCTTTGAAGAGAGTTCCTTGAGTTAATTTCCATGTATTGAAGAAATAATCTGTTGGAAGTTGATTAATAACGCTATATCCGACCCTATCAACTTCAAAAAGATTCTTCGTTTTAATTCTTATGCTAGATGTATAGCCTTCCTCAAGGCTTACTAAATTTCTAGCAAAATTGTGGTGAATTAAGACAAGGCTCTGATCAGGCTCAGCATTAAGTTCAAATATTCCAACAATTTTAGTTTTTATTGTTCTGGGATAAGTTCCAAAAATATTTGTTCTAGTTGTATTAGTAAATACAGTAACTTCATCACCCAGTGAAAGATTTAAATATCTTGATAGCCATGATCCTATTACAACACCAGATTTGTCTTTTAGATCACTCAATGATCCCGTAACCATGAATTCGGGAAGTATGGACATTTTTTTTTCAGCCTCAGGAACAATGCCTGAGATAAAAACTCCTCTTGATCGATCATCACCACCTATTAGTCCTTGAAGCTCAATATATGGACCATAGGCTTCAATACCTTCAACATTCAATGAATCAATTATTGTCTTATCGTTATAGTTGATAGGATTATCAGATTTGATTAGAGCATGAGGAATGACTCCCAAAATACGTGTTTGCAACTCACGCTCAAATCCATTCATGACAGATAAAACAATAATTAATGCACCAACACCAATAGTTAATCCAATAATTGAAATAATTGAATAAAAGGAGCCATACGCCCCTTTTGATGATGTCAGATATCTAATACCCAACGATATGGGTAATTTGAACATGTTTATTTGGCTATTTGCTTAAGTACTTTTTCAATATCGCCTTTGTAAGGCGGTCTGATTGCTTCAAAAAACTTATCAAACCTAGAGCCAACTTGCTTACTTATAGCTCTCGCATTTGAGAAATTAAGAAATCCCTCATAACCCTTATATCTGCCAATTCCTGAAGGTCCAACTCCTCCAAATGGCAAGTCACTTACTTGAATGTGCCCCACTACATCATTAACTGTCACACCACCGGAAGTAGTATCGTTAAGGACTTTATCCTCTTCAGCTTTATTCTGTCCAAAATAATATAAACCTAGCGGACGATCTTTTGAATTTACATACTCAGTTGTCTCATTAATGTCTTGGTAAGTTTTAATTGGTAAAACCGGACCAAAGATCTCTTCATGCATAATTTCCATATCGTCGTTAACATTTCTCACTAAAGTTGGAGGAATTTTATAAGCCTCTTGTTGAGAGAAATCCTCATTGGCAGGATTTATTTCCTCTACATTAGCACCTTTGGCTTTTGCATCATCAACCAATCCATTAATTCTATCGTAGTGTTTCTGGTTGATAATGCTGGTGTAATCAGGGTTATGCTTAATATCTGGATAGTACTCAGCAGTAGCTGCTTTTAACTCATCAACAACCTCTTGCTCCTTAGAATCTTTAACTAGTATGTAATCTGGTGCCAAGCATATTTGACCAGCATTCATTGTTTTTCCCATCATTACTCTTTTTGCTGTTGTAGTTAAATCTGCTCCATCACCAATAATAACTGGAGATTTTCCGCCAAGCTCAAGCGTTACGGGTACGAGGTTTTCGGATGCCGCTTTCATGATTAGTTTTCCCACATTCCCACTGCCTGTGTAGAGCAAGTGATCAAAATGAAGAGAAGAAAATTCAGCACCGATCTCTGGCCCACCAAGAATCGTTGCAAATTCCTCTTCATCATATGCTGCATCACACATTTCTTTTAAGAGATTTGCTGTGTTTTCTGTATATTCACTGGGCTTATGCATGACTTGATTACCCGCAGCAAATACAGCACTTAGAGGAGCAAAAGTAAGGTTTACCGGGAAATTCCATGGTGAGATCATTCCAACAGTACCAACAGGCTCATGACGAACCTCTGCTTTAGCGCCAAGTAAGCCAAATGGAAATGATGGTTTTCTTTTGTCTGCCTTCATCCATTTTTTGAGATTCTTTTTTGTGTACTCAATATCAGGAATAATTGAATAAACATCCGTAACCATTGATTGGTTCTTTGATCTTACTCCAAAATCTTCATTTAACGCATCAACAATTTTATCTTTATTCTTTAGAACAATATCTTTCATACGATTAAGACGATCAATTCTTAACTCATAAGAAGGAGCACCATTTTTAATAAAGTAATCCTTTTGTTTTTTTAATACTGAATGCATATCTGTCATAACTTACCCCTATTTAAGTGTTTCTGTTAGCCTTATCCTTTTCATTGGTAGATTTAATCATACTTTTAATCTCTTCCCAATCGGAATCTTTGAGTTTTGAAAGCCCAGAAAACGTGCCTCCGCCAGTAATATATTGAGCTCCATCAATAGCAATAGTTTGCCCAGTAAGATAATCACAACCATCTGCCATTAGGAACGAGGCCAAGTTTTGTAATTCCGACATTTCACCCACTCTGCCAAGCGGGATTGCGCTATAGGAGCTATCATTATCTAAGTCTCCTTTTGGACTTAAGCGAGCCCAAGCACCTTCAGTTGGAAAAGGACCAGGTGCAATTGCATTAACCCTTATATTGTAAGGACCCCACTCAACAGCTAAAGATTTTGTCATTGCATTGATAGCAGACTTACTCATGGCTGAAGGAACTACATAAGGCGATCCAGTCCAGACCCATGTTGCTAAAATGGAAATAATATTTCCTTTAAGTCCTGCTTCAATCCATCTTCGTCCAACTGAATGAGTGACATAGAAAGTTCCGTGAAACACAATGTTTGCAATTGCGTCAAAACCTCTTGGAGAAAGCATTTTCGTGGGTGAGATAAAGTTACCAGCTGCATTATTTACCAGCCCGTCAAGCGGTTTAGTTGCAAATATTTGATCTATAAAATCATCAACATCTTGTGGTGATCTAATATCAAGAGATTGAGCTAAAACATCAACATCATGATTTGATTTGATTTCATCAGCAGTTTCTTCTAATACATTTAAACGCCTGCCACAAATTACAATATCAGCCCCTAATGACGCATAATGTGTTGCCATTTCCTTTCCTAGGCCTGTTCCGCCGCCCGTTACAAGGATTCGTTTACCTTTTAATAAGCCTTCCTTAAACATTAGTTTCTCCTAAAATATTAATTATAGCCTGAACCCATTCCTCATCGTCATTTAGAGACTCGACAAAATCAAGAGTGTCTCCACCAGCCTCAACAAATAATTCTTTATACTCATCATCTATCTCGATTAGTGTTTCTAGATTATCAGCTGTAAAGGCAGGTGCTAAAACTAATATCTTCTTTTGATTATTGGCTGCCAATTCCTCTAAGACACTATCTGTAAATGGAGTAAGCCAATTCTTTGTAAGCCTTGATTGAAAGCAAGTAATACACTTATCTGCATTTAATCCCAATCTTTCTTGAATAAGTTTAGTTGTATGAAATGAAGCAGCCTTATAACAAAATTTATTTTCTTCGTTGAAATTAGTTTCACAATTTCTATCTGCACACAATCCATTCATATAGACTTTATCGACATGCGAATTGGGTAACCCGTGATAAGAAAAAACTATTCTATCGTAGGTATCCAAGTCATAACTTGATAGTTTATTTGCCCATGCACTAATAAATTTATGATTTGTATAAAATTGATTTATAAATGTAACTTTTGGTACCACCCAGTACTTAGAAAGTTCTTTTGCGAAAGCTTCAAAAACACTTCCTGTAGTAGACGACGCATACTGAGGAAATAGAGGAAAAACAACTATCTCTGATGGATTGGATAGCATAATTGATTTGATGACACTTTTTAAAGATGGGTTTTGGTATCTCATTGCATAAAAAACCTCATAATCATCAAGCCTGTCATTTAATTTACTCTTCAAAGTATTTGCATGTCTAATCAATGGAGATTCAGAGTTATTTCTTTCCCAAAGCTTCTTATAAAGCTTTGAACTGCTAAATGATCTAAATGGACATATAATAAAATTCACTAGAAAAAATCGAATTGGGCCAGGCACATCAAGCACTCGATAATCAGATAAAAACTCTTTTAAATAACTAAACACAGAAAAATAAGTCGGCTTATTTGGAGTACCCAAATTTACAAGTAATAATGCTTTAGATTTACTCATTTTCTAAAAGTTTTACTGATTTCATTGTTGGATTAATTATTATAAAGATTGCTGCGATAAAACATAACATTGCGCTAAATATATATAAATAAGTTGGATCAATTTGGTAAATGGGCATTGCAACAACAGGCGTTAACATGTGTCCAATAGGTATAACAGAGCCCAAATAACCAGCAGCAGAACCTTGATTTTCCGGACTTTGCGCAAGTGAAAGCGCTGATGCATTAGCAGGTCTGATCATTCCCGAACCAATACCATTTAGTATTATTGCAAAGTAAAAAATAGCTATCGAGCTAGAGTAAGCAGCAAAAAAATATGAAATTAATACAATTAAAATACCGTATTTGAGTAACTTAGAATTATCTAAGCCTAGCAAATCGGTAAATAAATATTGAGAAATAATTGTTGAAATCGAAAGGATTGCAAAACAAATACTTATAATTAAAGGTAAATCAGGTAAATCGCTGAAAACATCTGTTATGTAAAAGCCAATGCTCTGAAGTAAAGAAGCCTGGCAGAAGCTTATAAGTGCTGCAAAAAATAAAAATGGCCAGACATTAGCATCCCTAAAAGAGATACTATTTATTTCATTTGCAGTATCTGTGATTATTTTTGTATTTGGCATTTTTAAATATAGCTGTAATGCTGCTATTAATGCACAAGCTGCAAATAAATAAAACGGAAGTGATTGTGAAAATAAGAATAAAAATCCGCCAATTAGAGGCCCTAGAACGGTTCCTGCTAAAAAACTGGATTCCATACGGGCAAACTTAATTGTTCTTTTTTCTGGTGGTGTTATATCAGCTAAATATGCGAATGATGCAGGTCTTGTAGCAGAGCCAATTAGGCCATTTATTAACCTTCCAAGTATCAACGAAGGGAAAAGGTATACGAAAGCTAGAAGATTTTGTTCTACAAGAAATAAAGGAGTTATAAGAGCGATTATAGAAATTGCATACCCAATTAAACCAATTACTGCAATATTTCTTCTGCCAAAATTATCTGATGCTCTTCCCCATGATGCACTTGTAATGGCCCAAGCAACTGCAGAAATTGCAAAAATAGTAGATGTTTGTATTTCTGATAAACCAAGATCTCTTGCAAGTGGTGGCACAAGCACAAAAGCAAATGATTGACCTAAACCCACAGAAAATAGGCCAAATTTTAGCCAAAAGAGGTGGTTATTCATTTTTATTAGCCGATTTTTTTGATACCGACTAGATCTCTAACCTTCTCTAAAAGTTCTTTAGCTATTGGGGCCACTTTTGAAGAGCCGTGATCAAGAACTTCATTTAAATAATCGGGTTTTTGCAGCAAGTCAAAATAACGATCCCTTACGGGCTCTATGATTGCATTTAAATCATTAAATACTAATTTTTTAGCTTCACCCCAACCCACCCCATCAGCATAAAGTTTCTTTAAAGCATCAATCTGATCATTTGAAGCAAATGATGAATAAATCGTAAATAAATTACAGTCTTTTGTATCTTTTTTTACACCAGGCTCAAGTGAATTAGTAACAATACGCATAACTCCCTTTTGAAGTTCTTTCTCTGAACATAAGAAAGGTATAACATTGTTGTACGACTTGCTCATTTTTCTTCCATCAAGACCCGGTATTGTCTTTGCATCATCATTGGTAAAAGCCTCTGGGAGATTGAAGAAATCTTTTTTATAAATATGATTGAATCTGCCAGCGATATCTCTGGTCATTTCAAGATGCTGAATTTGATCACTTCCAACCGGGACATGGGTTGCATTAAAAATTAATATATCTGCCGCCATTAATACCGGATATGAAAATAAGCCCATGGTGATTGCCTTATCATCATCTAAATTACTAGCTTTATTCTGTTCAACAGCTGCTTTGTAGGCATGTGAGCGATTTATGAGACCTTTTGAGGTGACGCAACCCAAAATCCATGCTAGTTCACTTATTTCAGAAATATCTGATTGTCTGTAAAAATATGTACTATCAGGATCAAGTCCTGCTGATAGCCAAGCAAGGGCAACATTCTTAACAGAATCCTCAATTGCTGAGTGATCATTTTGCTTAATAATTGCATGTAAATCAGCTAAAAATAAGAAAGATTCTGCGTCATTGGAATCGGATAATTCTATAGCAGGTTTGATAGCACCAAAAAAATTTCCAATATGAGGGATACCAGTTGTGGTAATACCTGTTAAAATTCTTTTTTTCATTGAACTACTAATTATAAACTTCATCGGATACAAAAAGTGGGATCACATAAAGATTTATTTCAAAAGATAGACACTATCGAGTCTCACTTTAATGATGGTTCAATTAAGGCAGGTCAAAAATTACTTAAAAGCCTTAACATGGACTTAAAATCGCTACCATCAGTACCAAACAAGCTTAGACATAAGCATAATTTTGTTTTAGCTCAATCACGATACTTCAATGATGTTTCATCCTTCGCCGTAAATCCTAAAAGGGCTGAGATGATTAAAGAAGTCAAGGCCTTAATTAATGATTCCGGTGTACTTAAGCCCAGGGATCAGGCAAATAAAATTCATGAAATCCAAACAAAATGGCAACAACTAGATAATTCAAGTAGACCTGCTAGTAGAGATCAATGGGAGGAGTTTAAATCACTAACTGATAAAGCATGGCAGCCCTGTGAAGAATTCTTTGCGGAGCTTGATAGTATAAAAATTGAAAATGCCAATAAGCGCAGAGAAATAATTGCATCAATTAACTCTTATGTACAAAATAGCGACTTCAAAAAAAATAAAAATCTGTATAAATATTTAAAGAATCAATTTGATGAATGGCAAAAGTTTGCTCCTGTTCGTGATGATGACTTCAAGCAGCTAAAAAAAGAATTCTCAGCTGCAAGAAAACCAATTTTTGACTATCTTAAGACCATAGAATCAAGTAATAAGCTTTCAAAAGAAAATTTAATAACAAAAGTAAATGAGCTTAGTCATGAAGATAACTCTGAAAACATTAAAGCGTTTTTAGAAATTAAAACTCAATTTCAAAGAATTCAATCTGCTGGAAGAAAAAATGATGACAGGTTATGGAAAGAATTGAATGCAGCAGCAGATAAATTCTATGCTGAAAAAAAGGCAATGGCTGATGAAGAGATTTTATTACTAAAAAAATATATTAAAGATGAATTAAGTAACTCTTCACCAAATGATATCGAGTCTTTCTTGGAAACTATTAAACATGCCTCAAAATCTAAAGAATTTACTGAAGTAAATAAACATCTTTTAGGTATAAAAACCAAAGCAGCTGAGGAGAAGAAAAAGAATAAATTAAAAGATTTTGAATCACTAATAGATAAAATTGAAAGTCTGGAGGAGATGGAGTCAATTCCTCATAAAATTAGACTGATGCTTGAAAAATCTAATTTTAATAATGATAAGAATCTCTTAACTGAGGCAGTAATTGAAATTGAAATCCATGCTAATGTGGATTCATTAAAAAAAGATCAGTCAATTAGAGATAAAATTAACCTTAAGGTGTTACAAGATAAATTTAATTCTAATTTAAATGATCAGGAAAAATTCTATGAATGCCTAGAAAAATTCTTTAATAATCTAAGTTCAAAAAATCCTAATCCAGATGAAAAACGTTTATGGAAAAGGATCGTTAAAACAAATCCGCGTTTAAGTTGATTTTATTGCATGTACCCATTTTCCTGAGCGGAAACTATAGGTATAGAGGAAACCTTTAACGATATAATCAGCAAGCAAACTTGCAAAAATATACTCAACTGGTAACGAAAAATAAAAGAATAGACCAGCAAGACTTACCCTAATCAATACCAAACAAGTCAAAGTTATTATTAATGGAGTTTTGGTATCCCCTGCTCCCCTCAGAGCACCACCCAAAGAAAATTCAATTGCCATAAATGGCTGCATGGAACCAAGCAGCCAAATAAATAGAACTGTTAATCTAACAACTGACTCGTCATTGATCATAAAATACGCTAGTGGCTCTGCAAATAATGAAATTAGTAGCCCAAAGAGGGACATAGAGATGATTGAAAGTCGCATAGCGCCCCAACCTGATCTTCTTGCTTGATTAACATCTAATGCACCCAAATGTTGACCAACGAGTGTTGCTCCAGCAATGGAAAATCCAAATCCTATAACAAAAGAAAACGAAAGGATCTGAACGCCAATTCCATATGCTGCATAGGCATCAGTACCGTAGTATGAAACAAGTATTAAAAAAGCAGTTATGCCAAACTGAAAAACAACTTGCTCTAAGGCAGCTGGATAACCAACAAAAAGGATTTCTTTTATTTGCGAGAAATTGATTCCAAAATATTTTTTTGGTCTTACTGATAATAAACCAGATACCCAAGCAATAATTATGCATACTCCACCAACAAGGTATGAAATGCCATTGCCTAAAGCAGCACCTAGATAACCATAATTTTTAAATCCTAAGTAACCATTAGCTAAAACAATCATAAAAAAGACGCCAGAGATATTCATAATTAACGCAATTATAAGAGGAGTTTTTACGTCCCCAACTGCTCTTAGAGCAGTAATAAGAGCAACACCTAAGCCATAGAAAATAAAATATGGGGATAGAACTCTCAGATACTCTGATGAATAAGTAAGTGCATTACCTCTTAGGGCAAAAAAGAAAGAAATATCATATGCATATCTATGTACAAAGAAACTTGTTAGCAATGATAAAACTAAAACTAATTGAACCGTTGTAACAATAAATTGACTGGCATTATCATAATTCTTAGCTCCCCAGTTACGTGCTACCAATGCTGTTGTACCAGCCAAGACTCCTGAAAGAACCGCTTGTAAAATAAATGAAATTCTTTGGCCAGTAACCGCAGCAGCAATTTCATCAGACCCAAATTGCCCAACAATTTTTATGGCAATTATTGATCCTGTTGCATAAAGTAAATTGGTAATAATTGAGGGCCATGCCAGAAGCCAGACACCGCGCGAGCCTTGAGGTATGAATCCCTCCGCAGGAGTATTCATGAATTATTTTTTATCTAATGTATTTAGATAGATGACTCCATAAAGCAATGTCATAAATAAGCCGTATGGATAAGAGCTTGAGTGAGACTTAATTTTGTTATTAAAAATAAATATTTCTGCTATGTGCGCTATTAAAAGTAAATAAAAAATAAATGAGGCTATGAGTCCCAATAAACCATTAAAAGGTTCAAACAAATTAACAAGCCCAAATGACCAAAGCATCAATGTAATAACATGTGGTAGCTTTATCATGACTTTTTATAAGCAGTTGAAAAAGCTCTTTCAATCATAAACCTCATATCATCAATTTGTTTTTGGTAATCAACTTTAGATCTATCAACAAATTTATACCAATTAAAGTAAGCCAAAAAGCCTCCGGTATAGAGCGTCCACTGATCAACTGGATTACCTTTGATAATGGATTTATCTTTTTGTCCCATTTCAAAAAAACCAATAGTAATTTGATGATGTTTTTTTAAACGTTTTTCAATTTTTGGATAGAGCTTATGTTTTTTGACTTCGTGAGGTACATTGCCTAAGAGCTCTAAGCCATCAATCGAGGCACATTGTGTGGCTAAAAATTGTATTTTTTCCAATGCATTTACCTTCAATGCTTTCGCTTCAGTTATCGCTAAACAAAGGCTTTCTTGTGTATGATGCAAAGCAGCAATAAATAAGTCTTCTTTGTTTTTAAAATAATAATAAATAGACTTATCAGTCATATTTAAGCTTCTGGTGATGTGCTCTAGAGAGGTACCGTAAAATCCATTTCGATTAAAATTAAAGACTGCTGATTCAATGATAGACTGAGCTTTAAGGTTATATTTTGTGGTTTCCAGCGCTTCCATAATTTAACTTAAATTATTATAGCTTTTTTTTAATTTCAGAGATAATTTCATTATGACGTTTTCTATCAATTTTATAAAAATAGAAAATAAAAAATGGAATGATCATCAATAAACTAACAAATGGTCCTTGGGTAAAAGCTAAATTAAATATTTGATTTGCATCAGGAATAGCATCTTGACCTTGCGGAAAGTTTATCAACTCCAGTAGCAGGCCTGATAACAAAATACCTATACCTGTATTAAGTTTTCCAATAAACGAAGAACTTGCAAACATTAAGCCCTGTTGTCCAAATCCTGTGTTTAATTGAACCTCATCACTAATGTCTCCTAACATTGACTCCCTTATGATTGCTGAAGCTACTAAGCCTGTACTAGTGATAAATAAAAAAGGAGCAGTGGCAAAAAATAATTTCCATGATCCAAATTCTGGTAATAATCCAAATGTAGCTAGCGGGAACGGTAATGCATTAATAAAAGCGGCAACAAAAATAGCAATCATTAACAGATTTCTCTTTTCAAATTTTGAAGTAAATAGATTCAAGATTAAAAATGCACTAAAGGTAGCAAAGGCATAAATTGGAATAAAGAAGGTTAACATTGAGGTTTCAAACTCCCAAAAATATGTTGTTACATATAGCTGTAATGAACTGCTAATTCCCCAACTTGAAGCAATAAATAAATATCCAAAAAAGAATAATATAAAGTTTCTATTTTTTAAGGCTGTGAGAATCTGTTTAATTAAATCGCCCAATGAATAACTCTGAACAGCATTTCTGTTATGTTTGTATTGTAATGTTCCAAAATAAGTCGTTAAGACAGCAATGGCCATCAAGCATGCACCTGTAAAGCTGTAGTAAATCCATGGTTCTGGATTTAGTAGTCCTACTTTATATTCAGTTGTAGCACGAAAGAAAACTGAATAAGCCAATAATGCATTAGTAAGTCCTCCAGCTGTTTGCAGTAATTCACGCCATGCAAAAATGCTGGTTCGTTCAGAATAGGATTGGGACATCTCACTACCCAGTGATCTGTGCGGTACATCAAAAAGAGTTATGCCAAGCCGTGTAAAAATTGTGAAGATTAACATCCATAAAAATAACTGTGTTTGGGAAAAGCCCCAATCAGAATTAATAGCAAAAAGCATGAAATAAGATAACGACATTGGAAGTATTCCAAGCAAAAAGTATGGATGACGACGTCCGTTTTTATGATTGGTTCGATCAGAGATTACGCCCATCAATGGATCCGTTACCGCATCCACACACAAGGCAATAAAAATTGCCAATGAAGAAAGACCAGGTGATAGACCTATTATGTTTGAATAAAAGAAGAGTAAAAAATACGTAAAAGCATCGATTTTAATTCCATTCGCTGAAGCCCCAATCCCGTAAAAGAATTTTTCTTGATTGGTAATCATAACTATATTGATGTAATGCGATCTTTAATATTATCTCTAATGGCTTTCCAAAAAAGAGGAATATCAAAATTATGTAAATCACCGTTTGCAGAAAGCTTGCTAACTTTATCAATTAGCGGACCTCGCAATTCAATCATATCATTTGAAGCAACGCGCGCTTCCATCTCAGTAACCTGCGTATATTCAATCGAAAGTTTTGACTGTGCATGCTTGGTAGCGTAGTAATCCAAGGCTTTAATTTCTGAGGACTTTAATCTAATAGAAATTTGATTTGTATTAGTTACCCATTCACTAGAATTATTCCATGATATTGGATTTTGACATACCAGAGGCTGCTCCATTACCTCCCTACTCCATTGTTCTGGTGTCCAATACATGGAGTGTGCTCTCGGCCTTGTAAAACCCTCAACACCAGCCCCCCAAGAAATTATGGACTGAGTATCAGTAGAAGAATTTGAATTTTTAAGACCAGGAAACAATACATCGAAATACTTTAATGGGACTATATAACCGATTAGATAGGCTGCAATAAATTGATTGGTAACTTCTTTATCAGCAATGCGATTATAAATTAATCTTTGTGCATGCAATGATCCCTGACTGTGGGATGCAATAAAAAAGGGCCTGCCGCTATTATGGTTCTCCATATAATAATCAAAAGCTCTTTCAATATCAGAATAAGCTACGTCTTGAGCTTGATAACCATTACCTTCTAAATCATAAAAACAGTAATAGGTTGCTTGTCTATACTCAGGAGCATAAACATTACAGGACTCATAAAAGCTAGAAGCTTGCATAGCCATATGAATTTCAGATCTTTGAAAACAAGCATGATCACGATCAACCGGTCCATTCCAATTTTTTCCAAAAAAACCAGTTGGATGGATAAAAAATACATCGATATCTTTCATGGATTTTGAAAATGGATTCTCACCCTTGGGAACAATTTGGTGATAGCCATCAATTTTAGGATGAGCAACCCAAGAATATAAATCTGAATATGAAGGTTCGGAGGGTAAGTTGTTTATATCAAAAGGTTCTTCTGGTTTTACAGAGTCTAAGAATTTTTTGAATTGATCATTCATCAAGCGGTATCAACATATTTGAAGCAGTGGCAGTTGCAACTAGCTTACCGTTTTGAAAGAGCTCACTGGAGGTGAATACAATCGCTCTGCCAAGTTTTTTTATCTTACCAATCGCCTCAAAAGATCCGGGCTCACCAGCTCTAAGAAAATGTACATTTAAACTCAAAGTAGCGCTATTGTAATCACCGTTATATTTACGTGTAACAACATGACCCATTGATGCATCCAACATAGCTGTAATAAATCCTCCTTGGATTATAGTTCCCAGGGTATGAGCGAAATCGCTAGTCAGATTGAATTTCATTGATATAGTTTCATTTTCCTCATCATATTCATACCCTTCACTGCCAAGTATTTTAAGGAAATTCGGTGGGGCTTCAAAAAGATCTGATTTTTTCATACTGAATTGGCGGAGAGACAGGGATTCGAACCCTGGAAGGAGTTGCCCCCTTGCTGGTTTTCAAGACCAGTGCATTCAACCGCTCTGCCATCTCTCCGTGTTGTAATTACGGCATTTTACAGGATATGAAAAATTAGGAAATAGTCTAATGTAATACAAGTAAATTATTAGTATTGATAAAGTAGCCCTATACATGTCAATTCATCATAAAATAAAAGTCATGGATAAAAGATATCAAATTTTTGGGGCTACGCCATCGCCGTATACACAAAAAATGATTTCCCTTATGAGATTTAAGCGTATATCTTTCGATGTTCATTTTGGAGACGTAGCATCTTTATTAAAAGAAAGAAATATCACTCCTCCAAAGCCAATTTTATTACCTGTCATGCTTTTAGAGGATGACTCAGGCAATAAAGTAGCTACCACTGATTCCACGCCAATAATTCGAACCTTAGAAAAAAAACATCCAGAACGAAGTGTATTGCCTCAAGATCAGGCTTTAAATTTTATTAACTATTTACTCGAAGATTTTGGAGATGAATGGCTTACTAAATATATGTTTCATTATCGTTGGCACTTTAAATCAGATGCAGATAAGGCAGGAACAATTTTACCCCTAGTGAATTCTCAAGTTAATTTATCAGATGAAATCCTTCAAGAAGCAAAAGAATTTATTTCACAAAGACAAATAGAAAGACTTTGGGTCGTTGGATCAAATGAAGATACTGCAAAAATTATTGACTCAGGTTTTAAAAAATTTATGACATTATTTAATGTGCATCTTGAAAATAATCAATTTCTGTTGGGAAATTTACCTACATCCTCTGATTTTGCTTTTTATGGACAACTTTCTCAGCTGATTGGATTTGAACCTACATCGAGAGCAATTGCACATGATTTAGCTATAAGAGTTATAGCCTGGCATGATCTCATGAATGACTTATCAGGATTGGATGTTCATAAAAATAGCTTGAATGTTCTTGAGGACTGCCCAGATTCCTTAAAACAGATTTTTAATCAGGTGGGTAAATTTTATATACCGGCCTTATTAGCTAATGCAAAAGCTATTGAAGATGGAAAAGAATCTTGGGAAACAGAGGTTGATGGATCGCTTTGGAAACAAAAATCGTTTCCATATCAAGCAAAATGCTTAACATGGATAAAAGATGAATTTAATTCTCTAAATGATGATGATAAAAAAAGAGTTTTAGATTTTTTGGATGGTACTGACTGCGAAAAACTTTTTTTTAATTCTTAAGAATCAGAATATCCAACTAATGTTTCTACGCTGTATCCTTGATTGGAAATTAACTTGCTTCCACCCAAATCAGGCAGGTCTATGACAGCAAGAACTAAAATATTTTCATTAAGAACGCCAAAATTTTCAGTTAAAAGCTCCGCACAGGCTATAGCTGTGCCCCCTGTTGCAACTAAATCATCAATGATTACTACCCTATCATCACTAGTGATTGAGGTATTTTTTTGAATTTCTATTGATGTTCTGCCGTACTCTAAATCAAATTCTTTTGAGTAGGATTCATTTGGTAGCTTGCCTGGTTTCCGAGCAAGTACAAATGGAAGTGCCAAATCTTTTGAAATCGATCCTGCAAAAATAAATCCTCTGCTTTCAATGCTAACTACAACTGATGGATTAAAAGCCTTAGTTAATTCATCCATTGCGTTGCATGTTTTCACAAACGCATCAGGTGTTTCAATTAGACTTGTAATATCTCTAAACTTAATACCGTCAATTGGGAAATCATTAACAGTTCTAATGTATTCTTTTAAATTATACGGATCGGACATGGCGCAATTCTATAGCAAAGTTATCAATAAATCACTTGGACATAAAAATTATAAGAAGCTTTTATTTAGAGACTTGGATTTATAAGATATTTCATTCCTGTGGCCATGGAGCCATAAATCATCATTTCATCTAATGATAATGCTTCAACCAAAGAAATTTCTTTTGTATAAGTGCTGGCAAAAGTTGTTTTAATTTCTGATGAGACTCTTTGCCTTAGTTGAATATTTTTCTCAATACCAGCATTTTCTAAAAAAGGTGTAAGCAACCATCCGCCAATACCCCAGTACATTCCAAAGGATCGATTATTTGGTAAATTGATAGGGCTTTGATCTAGGGCTCCATATACATAAACTTGCTTGTGTTGAGTTGACCCATAAGGGCTATATTCCTTCATATTTGCCCTTAATGCTATTTCCATAGATGAAAGTATTCTCCCGCTAAGCTCTCCTCCTCCAGTTGCATCAAAGGCCAAGGTTGCATTTGTAGCTTTGATTGCCTCAACTAATATCTCTTTAAAATTATCATCAGATGAATTACAAATATATTTAGCGCCATGTGACTTGAGTAATTCGACTTGCTCAGATTTTCTAACAATATTTATCAATGGAATACCATCAGCCAAACAAATCTTAACTAGCATTTGTCCCAAATTAGATGCAGCTGCTGTATGTATTAAAGCAGCATGACCTTCATTCTTCATTGTCTCAACCATACCCAGTGCTGTCAGTGGATTTACGAAGCTTGATGCGCATTCTTTGGGATCAATACCATCAGCCATTTCAATACAGGCCATTGCTGGTAATACCCTGTATTGTGCATACATGCCACCACCTACACCTGAAACAACTTTACCGATAAGATGTTTTGCGTTCTCGCCAGCATCAGTTACAACTCCTGAGCCTTCATTACCTACTGGGAGTGGTTTACCAATTCTTGGTTTCATAGCCCAAATTACAGATTTTGGAATATCCATAATAACTTTTGAATTAGTGCCATCACCCTCAACACGAATTGATGACAAATCACCAGCACCTACAAGCGTCCCTAGGTCAGAAGGATTGATAGGTGAAGCTTTCACCTCAATCAGCACATCATCAGCGCCTGGTTTTGGTATCTCAATGTCTCGTAATCCAATTTCTAATGTTGCGTCTTCCTTAATAGTTGATGTAAGTTGAAGCATAAATAACCCCTAATAAAATCTTTGAAAATATCTAATAAATAGTTTTAGCTTAAATCAAAGCTCCGGCCATCATAAATAAAACAATAACTGAAGCTATAAATGAAATACTTCTAAGTATTGAGATGCCAACTACATAAGAAATGACATGGATTATTCTGAATATAATCCAATACTTCATTAACATTGATAAGTCAGTCTCAAGATATATAGCCAGTAATCCAAGCATAAAGAAAACAGGTACAGATTCCTGCAAATTTGCGAAGGCCTTTTTTGATCTATCGTAATATAAAGTTGTGTCTGGATTTTCATCTCGGTTTGAGAGCATCCATTTTACATTGTTTGTATTAAATACGGCCGGTAGAATCCAAGCCTGAATTAGTATCAGTACACATGCATAAATTAAATGTTCAATCATTATCTCTCCTTCAGTTAATTAATTTTTAACTATATAAGTTTTTGAGGTACTTCAAAAAATTTATTAATTAGGGGCTTAAAAGAATCAAGAGAATCTACCTCATAGTCAGGATCGAATGCTGCTTGATCCCATTTATCAGTAAATTCCACCGCTTTTTCGTACCAGGATTCATTCTTATATTGATTTCTTAAATCTCTTGGTTTGCCTTGATAATGATAATAATGCTCACCCTGGAAATCTTGATGGGTTCGAATAATATGATAAGCATCGTCAGAAACATATGGCTTAATTATTTCTGCACAAATTTGGCCATGATTAGGTACGTTGATTACTTTTCCAATATCATGTATCAAGCTAATTAGAATCATTTCATCTGAAGCATTAGCTCTGCGTGCCATAGTAGCAGTTTGTAATGCATGATGAAGCTGATCGGTCCCAAACCCTAGCGAGACACCATCAAGTTGTTCTAGCATAGATATTATCCTGTTGGGCATATCAAATACATGCGGAAGATGTTCGTTATAAATATGATCCCATTCTTCTTTTGTGCTTTGATCCATTCTAGTGAACATATTTAACCCTCATTGCTTGGAAGCTTAATTTTAATATTTCGTAAAACTATTGCTGCAATACTAATAAGTAAAATTGAGGCTGCTTCAAAAATTAATTGCTCAGGTTGTGAATCTTTACCTTGGAGCACTATAAGTCTTGCAAGGGCTGTGATTGCAATAAACAGAGGATAAATTACAGGTATCTCATGACTCTTAAAGTAAACAGCCACCATTCCAAAAACCTCTGCATAAATAAACATTAATAATAAGTCAGCCAGACCAACGACCCCATTCTCAAAAACATACAGTAGCTCAAAGATAACTGCTGCAACAGTCAAAATTGCAATTGTAATTAAGATGGCGTCTTCAACAATACGAAACATGTACAAATCTTAATATAAGATATAAAAATTATGAAATTTTATGAAAATTAATATTTTTTCTTTGCTGGTCCACACTGACCACGAGCAAGAAATGATACTTTAGGGCTTTTTAGATTTTTTATTTCTTTTCCACTCATAAAGATGTTGCCTTCAATTCTTCCCTTTCCTGTAAAAAAATTTAATGAATTTATAACTTTGTAGTAATCAACAACATATTCATCAAGACTTGGGTGAGGTGTATTGGGTGTAAATGACTCCTCTAAGGAGATGCTCCGCTCACCTCGCTTTATTTCTTTGTTTGATTCATTTAAAAGCCAATTGATGGCTGGATCAACTTCATAATCTACTAAGCTTAATTCACCAGAAATATCATCTTTATTCCAATATTGATTAACAAAAAATTCTTCTTTATCCCATTTATCAGAAATATTAGCCTTAGCTTTATCTACTAAAAAGGGTGTATAAGGTCCAGCAGTAAAATTTTTCAAGGCATCGCCAATGTCTTGAAGATAGTTTCTGCTAGGTATTGAATAGGTTGTCTCGTAGGTACCTCTTAATTCACAAAGTATCTCTTCACCATGTATGTATTGAATAAAAGTAAATATAAGGATAAGCAAAAGATTAGATTTCATAAATTTGAGATCATTTAAAATATATATTTTACTTTTCTTGATCATACAAATAAATCATATAGCACAGATTCAGTTAAGAATAATTACTGTATGAAGTTTGGCTGCTTTATCAAGATCTTCTGAATTTGGAACTTTATTTCTATCTAACTTAACACCAGCAAAAAAAGCATCAATTGGATTATGCTCAATTAGCTCTTTTAGTTTTGTGCGCACGAAATTATCATCAGAAAAATTAATGGATATTTTTTTATTTATTTTTTTGCCTTTGAAATAAATTTCTTGATCTTCAATGTCTATAAAATTTTTCCACCAAAGGTTTTCTCTCAAAGTCACACATACAAGTGCATCATTTATATGAGCGTAACTTGCTGGAATTTCATAAATCTTTTTGGATTTTCTGCCAATCACTCTAAATAACAGGATCTGGTGGCTAAGAATAAAATGAATTGGTGATTTAAGAATTACTCTCACAAAGGGGTTTATAAATCTAAATAAATATTTCATATCATATAGATATGGATGGATATGTTTTCATCAAGATTTTTTTGTTATCAATCAATACATTATATGAATTTTTTTCGCCGTCAAAACTTACATTATGTTTAACAGTTTCATTTACAAAATGAAGAGCGGATCCACCCTCAATACAATAAATAGAATCAATTGAGCCTTCCTCAAGAAATTTTTTAGTGTACGGAATTCGATCTGGCTCCTCATCATAATGAGGGCAGCAATTGCCCTTGATGATTCCAAGACAGTCTAAGAGTTTAAGTTCTGAATCCCAAGAATCTGTAATCCCTTTTTCAAACCAACAAATTGCCCCAGCACTTACTCCAGACATAATCTTCCCATTTATATATGCCTCTCTAAGTAACTTATCAATGCCCCATTCTCTCCAAACAGCCAGCATACTTTTGGTATTCCCACCGCCTATAAAAAAAATATCTTGACTGGAAAATAATGTTTTTAAATCAGGAGTCCTTTTAAATAATGATAGGTGATTTGGGTTACATGAAAGTTTGTCAAAAACTTTGTAGAAGTTATTTATATAATCAGGTGGCTCTGCGCTAGCGGTTGGAATAAAAAGGATATTTGGATTAGATTTTGAGGATTGATCTAAAATATACTGTTCAATATGATTCTTGTTTACAGTTCTTCCAAAACCTCCTCCACCAATTGCAATAATTTGACGCATCCAGTTTCTCCTAATGAAAAAATATAAATATATCATCATAGGTGCAGGAAGTGCAGGTTGTGCATTGGCAAATCGCTTATCAAAAAATCCTGACTGTAATGTATTGCTTCTTGAGGCTGGGCCAGCTGATAAGAGTACGAAGATAACTATGCCAATGGGTGCCAGTAGTCTTTTTAAGGATAAAAAATTTGGTTGGTCTTATGAATCGTTAAAACAAAAAAATTTACACAACAGATCAATTAATTCACCAAGAGGCAAGACCTTGGGTGGATCAAGCTCTACTAACGGCATGGTGTACATAAGAGGTCAAGCCAATGATTACGATAAATTTTCTCAGAACGGATGTTACGGCTGGAGTTATGCTGAATTATTACCCCTCTTTAGATCAATAGAAAATAATCAAGAGATAACAAATCAATTTCATGGAAATTTTGGAGATGTTTGGGTTGATAAACATAATTATTCATTACCAATATCAAATCAGTTTATTAAGGCAGTAGAAGAAGCAGGAATCAAACAGACAAACGACTTTAATGGCTCCGATCAAGAGGGTGTTGGTTATTATCAAGTTAATATTAAAGACGGTAAACGCTTTAGTTCAGCTGATGCGTTTTTAAAACCCATCAAAGACCGGCAAAACCTTGAGGTGCTTTGCAATGCCCACGTCCACAAAATAGTTATAAATAACCATAAAGCAATTGGAGTTATTTATTCAATTAATGGAAAAAGACTTACAGCTATGTGCGATTCTGAGATTGTTTTATCAGCGGGCTCAATAAATACACCAAAAATATTAAATCTTTCAGGAATTGGTGATCCTTCGGATTTAAATAAAATTGGTATCAAACCGCTAATACCTAATATAAATGTTGGGAAGAATTTACAAGATCACTTAACAGTCAATATTTCAGCAACCGTTGACGGTTATAGCACTTTTTATGAGGAGTTAAGAGGAATAAATGTTATCAAGCATCTTATTAATTATTATACGAATAACCCAAGTTTATTTTCTTATGCAGCTGCCGATGTTGGAGTATTTTTTAAGCTTGATGAAAATTCTGAAAATCCTGACTTTCAAGTTCACTTTGCACCTGGAGCTGGTGAATATCATAAAGATGGAAAAATACGTCCCATTCATGGGATAACTGCTTCCGTATGCCAATTAAAACCCTTCAGTAAAGGATCAGTGAAACTTAAAAGCTCTGACATTTTTGATAGCCCAATTATTGATTATGGATATCTTAATGATGAGCGTGATACAGAAATTCTATTACAAGGTATCAAAATTGTAAGGAAGTTTTTTAAAACCAATATTATGAAAGAGCTAAATGCTAAAGAAATTGCACCGGGTGAGGAAATTACAAATAATGATATGCTCAAAAATTTTTTGAAAAGCACTGCTTTATCTGTCTATCACCCTGTTGGTACATGTAAAATGGGTCTCGATTCATCCTCAGTTGTTGATCCAGAATTGCGAGTTCATGATGTTAAAAATTTAAGAGTTGCTGATGCATCAATTCTTCCAGAATTAATATCAGGAAATACTAATGCAATAAGTAATGTAATTGGAATTAAATGCGCGGATATGATCTTAGGAAATCAAGCGTCTTGAGCAGTTGGCCTGATTACTATTTCATTTACTGAAACCCCATGATCTTGCTCTAGTGCATATTTAATTGCATCAGCTACCTTTTCAGCTGGCTGAGCAACAGCTCCAACTCCTCGTTTAATTAAAGCTTCAAGCATTGATTCATCTTTTATGCTGCCGGCTAGTTCAGTTTTGAATGCCCCAGGATAAATACATGTCACTTGAATCACTCCTGAAGATTCAATTCGAGTGCCTTCAGAAATAGCCCTTACTGCATATTTTGTTCCAGAATATACTGCACTACCCGGCATAACTCGCTTTCCTGCAACTGAAGATATATTGATAATTTTTCCATGACCTTGGTTAATAAAGTGTTTGTACACAGCATTAGTACCATATAAAACGCCCTTGATATTAACATCGATCATTTCATCCCATTCATCAGTTCTTCCTGCTGAGATTAATGATAAGGGCATAATTCCAGCATTATTAATAATTGCATCTACTCCGTTAAATGTATCAATTGATTTTTGCACCAACTTATCAAGATCATCTTTTTTCTTAACATCAGTAACTTCATAGGTTGATGAATCTCCTAGTTCTGCAACCAATTCTTCAAGTCTATCTTCTCTTC
>CACJML010000006.1 GCA_902594515.1 uncultured SAR86 cluster bacterium
ATACTCAGCAGCTTATAATTCAGCTTCTCGTGCTGGCTTTAGTGCCACTGCAACCCGGGGACCTTCGGGTTCTTCACTCCCAGCTTATTATTTAGAGCAAATTGGAACCACGGCCACATCAGTAATTACAGATGTTGATAATGTAAGCAATAATTCAGTTCCAGTAGAAATTGCCGGAGGCCCCTCGCTTAACTGGAGATATTTTTTCCCTATCGATACCGCAGGTGCAGGACAGTATGCATTTGCCCCGAACAGTGCTTCGGTTGATGCTAAATATAAAAGCTTACCTGGCACCAATGTCACCACCACCATCAGTAATTCAGAAGTCATTACCGCAGGACGCTTTAGCGGCGGTAATTTTTGGTTCATGGCCACCGATAAGGCAGCCCAGAATATAAGTTATCAATCCAGCAATGGGCAACGAAGTCATGCTGCAATTGTTGGATCTTCAGGTTGGTATTCGGGTACGAGTACTTCTACTACTGGAAGTTGGCCTTATTATCTTGATCAAAATGGCTACACCGTTTTAAATTGTACTGATGTCAACTTTTCCAGTTGCTTAGGGGGTGCAAGTGTCGATATTGATGATATTGGGATAATCATTGGTCAATCAATAGGCTTAACAAATTGGGGCACACTTGACGACAATAATTTCGAAGACTTAGAAGCTTGGCTGGATGGAGGTGGTGTTTTGTATCATGTAATCTGGGAGCACACTAATGGTTGCTGTGGCGGCAGTACTACTATGACTCAAATACAACCGCTATTTACTACATGGTTAGGAAGTGGTCATGGTCTAGCTGGAGTAAATGGATATGAGGGGCGAGTAATGCATACGTTAGCTGATTTAAGCTTAGTATCGGGCACCTCATTGGATTACACCGGCCTCAGCGGAAAAAAATACTACACTAATGCGAGTGGTGCTATTAACATTCCTTCAGTATGTAATTCATTGGCTGATGGCGCCGGTACTAGCAATTCAGTACTTTTTGTTTGTGATCCTGGAAGAACAGGTTCAGCCGGAACATTTGTTGGGGTTGCTGATGTAAATTCATTTCAAGTCAATTATTCCGCTGATAACGCAAATGCCGAGAACCGAGACATCATGAATTGGGTTGCCGGTTTGGGGACCGGAACTGCTACTACATCTACTTACAATCTTTTCGAGAATCAAGTTACCTTAGCAGGGCGTGTTTATACCGATGCAATGCTGTCAAACCACTACAGCAGCAATAGCTATGGTTCTAAGCGGATCTTTGCTTTTGCAGTAATCCCGATCGAAAATTTCGCAGCTTCTGGAACAACCAACGATTACTTTTATCCTAATTTTATTCCAAGCAATTTATGGTCCTATGGCGATGTAGGTTTACACTATTGTGCAGGCATCATTTCAAACGATCAATGCACATCCTACGAAGAGAATTATGAATGGTCGTCATGGGCTTTAGACCATAATCAAAACATTTGGACCAATAGATTTAGTGGTTCCTCCAACTCTAATCTTGTTCCAGAGGGACAATCCCTTTGGTGGCAAGTGCTTAATACAAGTGGGGTTGGCGTGGGTCTTTGGGCACAGATTTCCTTTAAAGATTCATACGATGGAGCCTCCGGCAGCACCACCCGCGATGATCAAGAAAGTTTATTGAATGTCGTTATCTCCAACGTGGATTACCGCAAAAACGACACCACTCGCTACTCAGCAGGTGATACTGGAATGGGGATGGATGGATATCATTACTGGTCCTATCAAGGTGCGACCAATGCCGATAATGATGGTTTAGGGATTAATTACGGGACTTCAGCCATCGAGTGTGCGACTTCCAATGACAGCGGTTGTTTTTGGGCTGATGGCGGTACCGATATCCCTCGTGGAGCTATGATTACTACCTCCGATCCCTATAAATCGGGCGATATGACTTTGAGTGTAAATTACAACTCAAATACCGATACCTTCAGTACAGGCACTTTTAATGCTGCTGTTATTCAGCAAGATATCGCATTGCAAGGGGGTGGCACAGATTCTTCACGATATATCCACAACTCCTTTAGAAGTACTAATTTTTATAGCTCAGGTGCGTCAAGTTACAGTGGATTTTTTAGCGGCATTTTAGAATATGATGTCAGTGGTTCGGGTAATTCTCAATTGGCTTCCATGCGCTCCAGCAGCACACTTGCTAGCTTTACCTTTGATACTACCAACGATGATGTGCAAGTGGTCGCACCAATGACCATAGCTGCAGCTCCATCTAACAACTATACGTCGAATTGGACAACCGTGGATACCGGATCCATGACCCTTAAATTTGGGGATGCGACTAATGACACTGCAAAATCAGCTTATATTTCCAGTGAAGTCTTTGCAGCTGAAATTCAAGACGATGGCGCCCAAGTTGATGGCTCTTCAGGAGGTTCCAATAATTTAGCTGGAGTGATGGTTTCTTATAACACCCTAGATAATGAGGATTCCGATTTATTTCATTCAGGCGGCAATGATTCGATGCCAAACACAACAGGATATTCAACTTGGGGCTTTTGGGCGATGAGTTCAGTGGATATTTCACCTAATACCGGCTCTCAAAATGCTTCCGTGCATTTAGGCACCTGGGTGGGGGGAGAAACCTTAGCGCAAAATGAAATCCCAACCTCAGGAAGCGCTTCAATGAGCGGAGCAGCAGTGATGAATGTAGCCTATCGTTACAATCAAACCGGTACCAATTACGATGTGCATAAATACACCACCACAGCGGATGTGGCAGCTTCCTTTACCTGGGGAACGAGTGGTTATTCAGGTTCTTTAGACTTCACCAATTTTGATGATAAGAATGCCATTGTTGCCAATGCAGGCTTTACTTCCTTCACTGTAGCTATTACTGGCACGGATCATACTTATACTGGAAACTCGACCACCAGCCTGCAAAATGATTGGTTGGGCGGTGCTTCAGTGGCAGGCGCTTTATATGGGGATACCACACCGGTTGAAAGTGGCGGTAGAATCAACGTCAACCTATATAAATCAGGTGATACAGCAACGGCTGGAGCCAATGATTTTTATATGGCTGAAGGCATTTATTTAATCAATTAAATTACGCAGTCTTGATCCAGACCTAACACATGGGCCACTCGACCCATTCCCATCCAGCCAGCAATGCAATAAGTTAAATCAGTAATCTCTTGATCGCTAAAATGCTCTTTAAGTTCACTCCATAATGGTTCATCTTTAGCCAGCTGTTTGGGCTCACTGCCCATGGCTTTAGCATATTTAACTGCTAAAGATTCTTGTTGATTGAGATGGGAAAGATCGTCCTGTAAAAGTTGAATGTAAAAGCCCTCATCAGGTGCCTCACCGTTAAGGGTAACCCCACCCTCAATACCCATTTGCTTAATGTCACGATTGGTTTGCCAGTTCATACAGATCTGACACCCATTAATTTGTGCTGTTGCAATTCTTGCTGCCTCAAAAACTCTTAGAGGCAATTTACTGTGTTCGTAAATGGCATAAGCAAAAGCATTACCTGCAGCAGAGATTTCTTTAGCATGCACCTCTCCCGGTCCCAGCATTGAGGATTCAGAATTTTTATTTATTTTTATTCTCATGCTTTTAAGTTAAAACATATCAATTGGATTTTCTAGGGGAAAAAATAAAAACTTATTTTATGTTTCTAAGGTCTCGTAAAGATATTAAAATGCACCTATATGGAGCTAGGTGAACTAAAAACACGACTTTTGAGCCTTCAAGATCGAATTGCTGATCTTAGGGGGTATCTTTGACGTTGCTGAAAAAGAACAGTCACTAGCCTCCATTACCCAACAACTCTCTGAAGAATCGACCTGGTCGGACTTAGAGCTTTCGCAATCGCTGAATAAGCAAAAAGCAGAGATCGAAAAATTTCTCAATCACTTTTTAGATACCGAATCTCAATTAGCCGATAATCTTGAGATTTTAGAAATGGCTGTTGAGGAAAACGATGCGTCAGCCATTGAAGAAATTCAAAATGACTTCTCTCAACTTGAAGAGAGTGTTGAAGAACTCGAGTTCAATCGGATGTTTAGCAACAAAGCAGATCCCAATTCAGCCTTCATTGATATTCAATCTGGCTCCGGTGGCACCGAGGCACAGGATTGGGCCGAAATGCTACAACGTATGTACATGCGCTGGGCTGAATCACGAGAATTTGGTGTTGAAGTGATTGAACTCTCACCTGGAGAAGTTGCCGGCATCAAATCAGTTTCACTGCATATCAAGGGCTCGTATGCTTACGGTTGGCTTAGAACTGAAACCGGGGTGCATCGATTGGTAAGAAAATCACCTTTTGATAGCGGTAATCGCAGGCATACCTCATTTGCTTCGGTGTTTGTTTCACCCGAAATTGATGATTCAATTGAAGTGGATCTTAATCCTGCAGATGTACGTATTGATACCTATCGAGCTTCAGGTGCAGGAGGTCAACATGTTAATAAAACAGACTCGGCTGTGCGTTTAACCCATGAGCCGACTGGAACGGTGGTGCAATGTCAAAGCGATCGTTCGCAACATAAAAACAAAGATAATGCGTTCAAACAACTCAAATCTAAGTTGTATGAGCTAGAATTACAAAAACAAAAGGAAGAGCAGCAATTATTAGAGGAAAGTAAGTCTGATATTGGTTGGGGAAGCCAAATACGCTCCTACGTGTTAGATCAATCAAGAATTAAAGATCTAAGAACCAATGTGGAAACAGGCAATACTCAAAATGTGCTGGATGGGGATTTGGATATGTTTATCAAAGCAAGTTTAACGCAGGGTATTTAAAGCTATGACAGAAGAAAATTTAGGCGGTGAAGCTGGGCTGATTGAGGAGCGCAAGAAGAAGCTCAAACTTCTGCGTGAGAGCAACAAAGCTTACGTCAATGATTTTGACAGGACGCACCGTGCTGAGGCGATCATTGCTGAATATCAAGAGTTTTCAAAGGCTGAACTGGAAGAAAAAAACATCGATGGCATTAATCTTGCCGGTCGCATTGTGCTCAAGCGAGTGATGGGCAATGCCAGCTTTATCACTATTCGCGATGAGCTATCTGATTTACAGGCCTATATTAGTAAAAACGACATTGGTGAAGACGATTACGCTGATTTTAAAACGTGGGATATTGGCGATATTGTTGGTCTTTCTGGCAAGCTTTTTAGAACTAAGACCGATGAGCTTACGGTGCATTGTGCAGCGGTGACCATGATCACTAAATCATTAAAGCCCATGCCGGAAAAACATAAAGGGCTATCTGATATCGAGACCCGCTATCGTCAAAGGTACTTAGATCTCATGAGTAATAATGAGACTAAGGAGCTTTTTTTAAGTCGATCAAAAATTTTGGATAGTGTGCGAACCACGATGAAAGCGGCAGAATTCATGGAAGTTGAAACCCCTATGATGCACTCTCTGCCAGGCGGTGCCGTGGCAAGACCATTTATCACCAAACACAATGCATTGAACCGTGATTTTTATTTAAGAATAGCGCCTGAATTACATTTAAAAAGATTATTGGTAGGTGGATTTGATAAGGTCTTTGAGATTAATCGAAGCTTTAGAAACGAAGGCCTTTCGACCAAACATAATCCTGAATTTACCATGCTTGAATTTTATGCAGCGCATGAGAAATTTGATCATACTCTTGATTTTGTTGCTGACATTATTAAAAACGCAACTGATTGCGTGGGACTGGATTTAGCAAAAGTGGAATGGGATGGGGACAGCATTGATCTTAATAAGTTTGCTATCAAAACCATGCGTGAGCTGGTGCTTGAAAACAATTCTGAGCTTGCCGAGGGTGATCTTAAAGATCTTGCAAAATTAACTAAAGTTGCTGAAGCCAAAGGCATTAAGGTTGAAGAGGGTTATGGATGGGGTAAGGTTTTGCTAGAGTTATTTGAGAAAACCGTTGAAGCAAAGCTCATTCAGCCAACCTTTGTGACAGAATATCCTGTTGAAGTTTCACCGCTTTCAAGGCGCTCCAATGAAGATCCTGATTTTGCTGACCGGTTTGAGCTTTTTATTGGCGGTAAAGAGTTAGCCAATGGCTTTTGTGAGTTGAATGATCCTGAAGATCAGGCTTCACGTTTTCAAGATCAAGTGGAAGCAGGACGAGCAGGGGATAAAGAAGCCATGTCGTTTGATCAAGACTACATTACAGCTCTAGAGCATGGCATGCCTCCGGCAGTTGGTGTTGGTATTGGGATCGATCGGATGGTGATGATGATTACCAATAGCTCATCCATCAAGGATGTGATCTTATTCCCTCAAATGAAAGACTGATTACCAGCGGTACTTGTCGAAATTATCCGGATTGGCCCAACCTTCAGGACTGTTCCAGTTTCTTTTTTTGTTGTATGAATCGAGATTGTAACTGTAGAAGTTTTCTGCGCCTTTAAGCTCAAGTTTCAAAAAACCTAATTCGCTTAACTCTTCAGGTTTTAAGTTTTTGGATTGAATGATGATGCGCTGTGCCAATACATTTTTGAGTTTGCCGACTTCAACTTTAGATAACGTCATATCCGGCATCACCAAACAAAGGTCGTTTGTTGGAAATATCTCTTCAACTATTTCAGGAACAATACTGATTTTGGCAAAAATTTTCTCCAGTTCGCCGATCCAGCCACCCACAGATTTGGCAGTGACAATCGTTAATGATTGCAAAGAAAGGTTTTGAAAGAGTGCAATCAGGTCGGTTAAGGTTTTTGAGTTCTTTTTCAATCGTTTAATAAATCTTGCACAGCCTCACGTTCAGCCAGCAATTCATCCACAGAAATCTGAATTTTTGCTTTAGCAAAATCGGATAAGGTGAAATCTCTTACGATCTCAACATCTCCGCTGGAGGTGGTCATTAAAGGCAGTCCACACATAATCCCTTCAGGAATATCGTAACTACCATCGCTATAAACTGCTGCACTAAACACATCACCGGATGCTGTAGGGTTCTCACATGCCTTCACCGTATCCAAGGCTGCCTTGGCAGCTGAGGTTGCACTGGAGGCACCTCGTGCATCGATCACAGCTTTACCACGCTGTTGAACGGTCGGTAAGAAAGTATCCTCAATCCAGGCTGCATCATCAATCAGTTCTGCACCGCGTTGGCCATTCACAACCACATTCTCATAATCAGGATACATGGTTGGGCTGTGATTCCCCCAAATGGTCATGCGCTGAATATCACCGACACCCACACCTAATTTTTTTGCCAGTACGGATTTAGCTCTGCTTGAATCAAGCATGGTCATTGCCATCCATAGTTGCCCAGCATTATTTGCTGCATGTCGGCCAATTAATGCGTTGGTATTAGCCGGATTCCCTACCACTAAAATCTTTGCATCATCCGCACCTTTCTCACCCACAGCTTTACCTTGATCAACAAAGATACCACCATTAATGTTTAAAAGATCAGAACGCTCTTCAATCTTTTTGCCGTTGTAAACAATGCCACGTGGGATGCTGCCCACCAATAAGAACCAGTTAGCACCATCGGCAGCTTTTGCAAAATCATCAGTGTAATTCACTGAACCCATAGTTGGAAAATATGAATCCTCTAATTCCATTACCAAACCTTCGAGCTTATCCACTACTTGTGGTATTTCTACGAGCTCAAGATTCACCGTTTTATTACCGAAAGTAACACCATCTAAAAGTCTGGGCACCAATGAATATCCTATTTGTCCAGCTGCTCCTGTGACCACAACTTTAACTTTTTCTGACATGCAATTGCTCCGATTTTTACTGCGTTATTATATTCCTAAAAGTGAAGTTAATCCTTGGTTCTGAGATCTTTTTTGATTTTCTTATGCCATGTTTCCATGCGCTCTGAGTTGAGCCTTGCATGAGCATTAATGATCCGTGCGGTTGATCGAATATTTTGGTTTCAGTTTTGTCCTTATTTTGAAAAACAAGCGGTCTTTCTGCACCTAATGAAAGAGATGCGATGACCGGATTATTGCCCAACTCTCGCTCATCATCAGCATGAAATCCCATTGAATCATTGCCATCGCGATAAAGATTGGCAAGCACTGAATTAAAATAAATACCCAATTGATTTTGAATTAGTGAACGTATTTCAATTAAGGGTTCAAAAAAGTCATATCTTTGCAGGCTTTTACCTGAATACGCATACTCACATCCAGGATCACCAATCCAGCATTGCAAGCGAGGAATGGGCACTTCTTTGCCGTACATTTTGATTGTGGATGTCTCCCACGGTATTTCATTTAGGGCTGAAGAAAATATGCGATCAGCATCTGCGGTATTGATAAATTTCTCGTAAGAAATTATTTCTAGACCCTTATAGTTTATGGCGACTTCCTTCATGTAAAATATTACGTTCTCATGAGTTTACAAGTAAAAATCATTGGATCAAGTCATGCCGGGGCTAATGTTGCATTCAACTTAAGACGTGACGGATTTGAGGGCGATATTGAGATTATTTCTACTGAATCCTTCCCGCCGTATCATCGCCCACCGCTTTCGAAAGATTTCTTAAAAGGCAAGACTGAAAAAGAAAAGCTAGCTTTCAAACCTGAAGCCTTCTATGCAGATAATCAAATCACCTTAACTCTTGATACTGAAGTTCTTTCCATTGATCGAGCTGCTAAAACTATTGCAACTCATCAAGGCACTTCAGCGTATGATTTTTTAGTCCTGTGCACTGGATCGTCACCTCGCAAACTCAATTTAGAAAATGCTGACCTTCCTGAAGTTCTTTATTTAAGAGATTTGCAAGATGCCGAAACCATCAAAGCAAAGTTAGCTGATGCCTCCCATATTACGCTTTTGGGAGGAGGATACATTGGTCTTGAATTAGCTTCTGCAATAAGAGAACTAGATATTGAAGTGTGTATCCTCGAGCTTGAGGATAGGATATTAAAAAGAGTAACCACAGCAGAAGTATCAGATTTTTATCATCAGTATCATGCTAATCATGGGGTTGATATTCGTTGCAGCACGGGTTTGGAAGAAATCTTTAGCGAAGGTGATGCGTTATCCAAATTAAAGCTTAGTGATGCTACAGAATTAGAAACTGATGCGTTGATCGTGGGTATTGGAGCCATCCCTAATGTGGGTTTGGCAGAGGCTGTAGGTATTGCGCATCAGGGCGGTATTCATGTTGATGAGTATTGCAGAACTTCTGATCCCCTTATCTTAGCCGCTGGTGATTGCACCAATCATCAAAATAAATTGTTTAGTGAGCGGATGCGTCTTGAAAGCGTACCTAATGCATTGGCTCAAGCCAAGGTTGTTTCATCATCCATTGTTGGAAACGATCTAACTTACAAAGAAATGCCATGGTTTTGGTCCGATCAGTATGATTTGAAATTGCAAATGGTAGGCATTTCAAAAAATTTTGATGAAGTTCATATCATTGGCTCAATTGAGGATGCAGAATTTCTTGCGTGTTACGGCAAGGAGGGTAGCTTAATTGCGGTTGACTCAGTTAACATGTCCAAGCCATTTATGTTGATGAAGAAGGCTTTATCAGGTGGCAGCAGAATCCCGATGGATGTAATAAAAGATAAAGATTTTAAACCTGAGAATATTTTTTCAGGCTCAAGTTAATCAATAGGAGAGATTATGACAATTAAATTCGACGACAAAGTGGTAATAGTAACCGGTGCCGGTGGAGGTCTTGGTAAAAGTCATGCATTAGAATTTGCAAGACGTGGTGCCAAAGTTGTAGTTAATGATTTGGGAGGCTCTGTGGATGGCTCAGGAGGCGCTAGTGATGCTGCCAATGCTGTTGTTGAAGAGATCAAAGCCGAAGGTGGAGAAGCGATTGCAAACGGCGCTAGTGTTGCTGATCAATCCGGTGTGCAGAATATGGTCGATGAAGTCATGTCGAAATGGGGCCGTATCGATGTCTTGGTTAACAATGCTGGGATTTTGCGTGATAAAAGCTTTCATAAAATTAGCTTAGAAGAATTTAATGCGGTGATGGATGTGCATTTTCAGGGCAGTGTCTACACCAGTCATGCCGTTTATCCTATTATGCGTGAACAAAACTTCGGTAGAATTATCTTTACCAGTTCTTCAGGTGGGTTGAGCGGTAATTTTGGTCAAGCAAATTATGGTGCTGCAAAGATGGCAATGATTGGCCTGATGAATTGCTTAAAGATTGAAGGTCAAAAATATAATGTTCATTCAAGTGCGGTGGCACCGGTTGCACTTTCAAGAATGACCGAAAATCTTTTTCCTGAAGGCATTGGTGAGCGTTTCTTACCTGAATATGTTACTCCAGCGGTAATTTATTTGGCCAGTGACGACGCTCCAAATGGAGCGATTATTGGAGCTGGAGCAGGTGTCTTTACTCAGTTTAGAATCTTTGAAACCATGGGCTTAGCGCTAGGTACTGAAGATGATATGACGCCTGAAAACATTGCAGCTGGCTGGAGCTCAGTTGCGGATATGGATGATGCCAGAGAGCTCTTCAGCGGACCTGAACAAACGATCAAAATTTTAGAACAAGCAGATAAAGCTTAGTTTTTAGACTTGGCAGCTAGGTCGAGCGGATAAGAGCTCGTTGTAGCTGCTGATGTTCTCAAAATCTTCCATCGGGATCTTATTGAGCGGCAAAAACATCTGAATCGTTGTAATGACCTGAATATCAGCAAAGCTAAAGGCATCCCCAGCAATGTATTCTGAACTAGCAAGATGCTTATCAAAGTACTTCAATGAGCCCAGCGCAACGTCTCGTTGTTGCTCTCCATAAGATGCGTTTTGATTTTCCATTTTCGCCATAGCGGGATGGGTATGCCTGAAGGTCATCGCCAGCGGCAGCATTAACTCAAACACCACACGGTTTTGCCACATCTCAATGGCAGCTTTTTCTATGGATGAACTCCCAAATAAACTGGGTTCAGGATATAAGTCTTCTAAGTATCTGCAGATGGCTGTGGATTCAGTGATGATGGTTTCATCATCCAACACTAAAGCTGGGACCTTGGCATTGGGTGCGATGGCCCGATACTCAGGAGATTTATGCTCTCCTTGCATCAGGTCCAAGTTAACCACCTCAATGTCAGAGATATTCTTTTCGGCAATAAAGATCAGGACTTTACGAGGGCTGTTCGCCCCCTTGGCACTGTAAAGTTTCATCCCTTTTTTAGTCCCAGCTAAGCGCTCCCCCTGTTTGATACTCGATGACCCGGGTTTCAAAGAAGTTCTTTTCTTTTCTTAGATCCATGATTTCTGACATCCATGGGAAAGGATTCGTTGCTCCTTGAAACTCTTCGGTTAATCCAATTTGGGTGAGCCTTCTGTTAGCAATAAATTGTAGGTACTCTTCCATCATTGCTGCGTTCATACCCAGCACACCTCTTGGCATGGTATCTCTTGCATACTCAATCTCTAGTTGAGTACCTTCAAGAATCATCTGAGCAGCTTCTTGCTTCATGGCTTCATCCCAAAGGTGTGGGTTTTCTAATTTAATTTGGTTGATTACATCGATTCCAAAATTCACATGCATTGACTCATCCCTTAAGATGTATTGGAACTGCTCTGCGGTTCCTGTCATCTTATTTCTGCGACCCATGGATAGGATTTGAGTAAACCCACAATAGAAGAAGATGCCTTCAAGCACGCAATAAAATGCGATTAAATTCTTCAGCAACTGCTTATCGGATTCAACATCACCAGTGGTGAAGTTTGGATCGGATATTTCTTTGGTGTATTTGAGACCCCAGGAGGCTTTCTTAGCCACACACGGTATTTCTCTATACATGTTAAAGATCTCACCTTCATCCATTCCTAAGGACTCAATACAGTATTGGTAAGCATGGGTGTGGATCGCTTCTTCCAGGCTTTGTCTTAGAATATACTGTCGGCATTCTGGATTGGTGATCAGTCGATAGATCGCCAAAACCAAGTTATTTGCCACCAAAGAATCTGCTGTTGAGAAGAAACCAAGGCTTCTTTTTACAATCATGCGTTCATCATCAGTCAAGCCTTCTTCAGACTTCCATAAGGCCACGTCAGCCGTCATATTAACTTCTTGCGGCATCCAATGGTTGGCGCTGCCATCAAGATATTTCTGCCATGCCCAATCGTATTTAAAAGGGACCAGCTGGTTAAGATCTGCTTTGCAATTAATCATTGCTTTTTGATCGACTTCCACTCTTCCGCCAAGAGCATCCAGCTCTTTGACGCCTTCTTCTACATCTAAGTTTTGTAGTGATTGAGCAGCTTGTGCTGCTCTTACTCCGGCCTCAACGCTTGAAACCTCTTCTTTGACCTCTGGTACTTCAGCGACAGCCTCTTGAACAACCGGTTTGGTTGTCATGGCTTCTTGCTGAACTACAGCGGCTTCGTCTTTATTATATTCATCCCAATTTAACATTTTCTACTCCTTATACTTTATTGGCATGCCTCACAATCCGGATCATCCAGAGAGCAGGCACTCGGTACCGGGGCAGGTGTTCCAAGTTGACCATTTTCAGTAGTTTCTGCACCTGAGCTCACTGCATTCAGCGTACCCTGGTTCACTGTTGATTTTTCTGTGGTTGTTGCGGCGATTGATCTCAAATAATAAGTTGTTTTGAGTCCGCATAACCACGCCATTCTATAGGTGATATCTAGTTTCTTACCGTTTGCGTTGGAAATGTACAGATTGAGCGATTGTGCTTGATCGATCCATTTCTGCCTGCGGCTGGCTGCTTCAACTATATATCTAGGCTCCACTTCAAACGCTGTTGAAAATAGAGTCTTTACTTCATCTGGAATTCTTGAAATTTGAGCAAGGCTGCCTTCAAAGAATTTTAAGTCATTGATCATGACATCATCCCAAAGCCCAAGCTCTTTTAATTTTGTTACGAGGTGCGGATTTACTATTGTAAATTCACCCGAGAGATTCGATTTAACATACAAGTTTTGATAGGTAGGCTCAATTGATTGAGTCACACCAGTAATATTTGAGATGGTAGCAGTTGGAGCAATTGCCATCACATTTGAGTTTCTCATACCATCTTTTTTGACCCGTTTACGTAAAGCGTCCCAATCCAAGGTTTCTGATTTATCAACCTTAAGGTACTCTGATCCTCGATTCTTCTCTAAGATCTCAATTGAATCTTTAGGGAAGATGCCTTGGCTCCATAAAGACCCTTCGTAGGTTTTATAGCTGCCTCGTTCTTTAGCAAGCGCTGATGAAGCTGAAATGGCATAGTAGCTAATCATTTCCATGCTTTTATCAGCAAAATCTACCGCTGCCTCTGAGCAATAGGGAATGTCTTGCATGTAAAGTGCATCTTGGAAGCCCATCATTCCAAGTCCGATGGGTCTGTGCTTCAGATTTGAATTTTCTGCTGTATCCACTGAGTAGTAATTAATGTCGATGACGTTATCCAGCATTCTTAATGCAGTGGTAACAGTTTGCTTAATTTTTTCTTCATCCAACGTACCGTTTACCATGTGGTTGGCTAGGTTGACTGAGCCTAGGTTACAAACTGCAATCTCATCTTGACTGGTGTTGAGTGTAATTTCAGTACATAAATTCGATGAGTGAATGACTCCAGTGTGCTGTTGAGGAGAGCGTAAATTACATGAATCTTTGAAGGTGATCCATGGATGGCCTGTTTCAAAGAGCATGGTAAGCATTTTTCTCCAAATCTCTTTAGCAGGAACCTTTTTGTGCTGTTGCATCTCTCCATTTGCTGCTAATTCCTCGTACTCGGTGTACCTTCTTTCAAATTCTAAACCAGTAAGATCATGCAAATCTGAAGTTTCGCCCGGTGAAAAGAGTGTCCACTCAGCATCCTGCTCAACTCTTTTCATAAATAAATCTGGTACCCAGTTGGCTGTGTTCATGTCGTGTGTTCGTCTGCGATCATCACCAGTATTTTTTCTTAGCTCTAAGAATTCTTCGATATCAAGATGCCAGGTTTCTAGATAGGCACACATGGCACCTTTTCTTTTACCGCCTTGATTAACAGCAACCGCTGTATCGTTTGCAACTTTCAAGAACGGTACGACGCCCTGACTCTTTCCGTTGGTGCCTTTAATATAGGAACCAAGCGCTCTTACAGGGGTCCAATCGTTGCCTAATCCGCCGGCCCATTTAGACAGTAGGGCATTGTCTTTCATAGCAGAAAAGATCCCATCCAAATCATCAGGAACCGTAGTTAGGTAACAAGATGAGAGTTGCGGTCTTAGAGTTCCAGAATTAAATAATGTTGGCGTTGAACTCATGTAATCAAAGCTGGAAAGCAGGCGATAAAACTCTATCGCTCTCTCTTCTTTTTGAGACTCTTCTGCTGCAAGACCCATGGCAACGCGCATAAAGAAAATCTGTGGAAGCTCATAGCGAATATCTTGGGAATGAATGAAGTACCTGTCGTACAAGGTTTGCAACCCAAGATAGGTAAATTTGTAATCTCTTTCAGCTTCTATGGCTGCGCCAAGTTTAGCTAGATCGTATTCTTTTAGCTTTGGATCAAGCATTTCGAGCTCGATGCCTTTATCGATAAATGCAGCAAGTGCTTTGGGGTAGTATTCATCCATTTCAGGCTGAGTACTCTCCTCAGCAACACCCAAAAATGAAAGGGCTTCCGCTCTAAGTTCATCCAGCAAGATCCGCGCTGTAACATAAGTATAGTTTGGCTCTTGTTCCACCTTTGTTCTAGCAGACATAATCAGAGCAGCTCGCATGTCGCTCAATGAGACGCCGTCATAAAGATTTTTTAGTGACTCATCCAGAACTTCTTTTGGATCAACATCAGTTAATCCTTCGCAGGCATGAGTGATCACAGAGGAAACTCTATTTAAATCTAGTGGAACCTGTGAACCATCGCTTTTGGTTACTTTGATGGTTGGATGGTCTTGGCTTGCTTCAGCTGGAGCTTCTGGAGCATCTTTACTTCTTTCTTGAGCTCTTTCCTCACGATAAAGAATGTACTTTCTTGCAACAGTGTACTCTTCGTTGCGCATGAGCTGTAACTCAACTTGATCTTGTATCTCTTCAATGTGAATGGTTCCACCGGAAGGCATTCTGCGATCAAATATTTCCATCACATCAGAGGTAATATCTTCGACTTTAATGTGGATCCTTTCACTTGCAGCAGCGTTACCGGATTCATTTGCAAGAAATGCTTTGGTGATTGCTACCTTAATTTTGTCTTCTTCAAAAGGAACTACTTTTCCGTTCCTTTTAATGACTCTTAGCTTCCCTGGTGCTGTTAAGTTGATCTCGCTGTTTTGTGTTTCTAGGCTTGCATTTTGCGCTGCTGTGGCCTGAGTTTTTTCTAACTCTTGTAATGACATATTTTTCCTCTTTTGCCTTCTTTCCTCGCTTGCCTAAATTGGATCTAGGCAGTTTTTTTTCTGGGGTGAGGTAAGAAAGATAATTTTTTAATCTTTATTGCCTAAAGGTGATTTAACTTTATTGTGGATAAAGAATCAAGCAAAAAACACAATATATTGTGAAAAATTTCAAAAATATATCAATATGCTGTATTTAAGGTGTTTTCCATTTGTGGGTTAACAGTTGATAATATGTGGATAAAATATAAGATTGTTCCCATGTCACACGTTCTTGCAATCGACCAAGGCACATCTTCATCAAGAACAATAATTTTTGACACGCAACTAAGAAAAGTTGAATCTTTGCAGGAAGAATATCCATTAGATTATCCAAAATCGGGCTGGGTAGAGATTGATCCCAAAGCATTGATGTCCTCTGTTGAAAATACCTTGGAACCGTTATTAAAGAAATACAAAAATACCATCGAAGCCATTGGCATCACCAACCAAAGAGAGTCCACTGTGGTGTGGGAGAGAAAATCAGGCAAACCAATTTACCCAATTATTGTTTGGCAAGATAGACGAACCGAAGATTTTTGCAAAAAAATTAAAGCCGAAGGCAAAGAGAACCTTATTTTTAAAAAGACTGGGCTCCAAGTTGATCCTTATTTCTCTGCTACCAAAATAGCTTGGATTTTAGATAATGTTCCTGAGTCAAGACAAAAGGCTGAAAAAGGTGATCTGCTGTTTGGAACCATAGATACTTACCTTTTATGGCAGTTAGCTGGCGAACATAAAACCGATGTCACAAATGCCTCCAGAACCATGCTCTATAACATCAACAGCAATGAATGGGATGAGGATTTATTAGAACTTTTTAATATACCTAAAAAAATATTGCCGCAGGTTGAACAAAGCAGTCATGAATTTGGTCAGTACAAGGACACAAATATTAAAATTACAGGAATCATTGGCGATCAACAGGCAGCATTATTTGGTCAGCAGTGTTTTAGTGTGAGTTCAATGAAAGCAACCTTTGGTACGGGGTGTTTTCTGATGGCTAACACGGGGAGTGAGCCCAAATATTCTAATCAGGGATTACTGACCACCATTGGTTACGGAGTCTCCAATACAACCGCATATGCACTGGAAGGCAGTATTTTTTCATGCGGGACAATTGTTAAATGGTTGCGAGATGGTCTTGGCTTTTTTAAAGATGCAAGCGAGACCGAAGCACTCATTAATAAAGACTGGAGTTCAAATGGTGTACTGTTTATTCCTGCTTTGTCAGGGCTTGGAGTGCCACACTGGAACCCAACCATCAAAGGTTCTTTTTATGGGCTTACCGCTGACAATATCAAAGAAGACCTTATAACAGCGGCCTTTAAATCAATTGCCTATCAGTTAAAAGATATCCTAAAGCTTCTTGAAACAGAGGGCTTGGTGGTTGAGGGCCTATCAATTGATGGCGGGATGACGGTGAATAAGACTTTTTGCCAAATGTTAAGTGATATATTGGAGGAGCAAATTAATGTTTCCGAAAATCCTGAGAGTACGGCAATTGGAGCAGCTTCTGTTGCAATGGTTGGTGTTGGTTTGGCTTCAGGGCTTGATGATCTAAAGAAAGTCTCATCAGTAGGAGCTATATTTAATCCTAAGAGCTCTTTGGATCAAGAAGACTACTCAAACTGGCAAGCAAATCTAGAGTTGTTAACAGCAAATTATTAACCTATAACTATTTCTTCATCAAAGAAATTGTCTCCAACTGCTTCATTGTTATGTGACACCACCAAGCAAGGGATTTGATTTTTAATCACGTAGCTTTTAATAAAATCTTTTGTATTTTCTAAAACCTTAGAATCTAGAGCCGAAAAAGGCTCATCGCACATCAAAATATTCGGTTGATGAAGTACTGTTCTGGCAATGGCAACTCGTTGTTGCTGACCGCCAGATATTTCTTCTGGATATTTATTTTTGAGCTTGTTAATGTCCAACTGATGCAAAGCTTTGTTAATTTTTTCTTCAGTGATGTTTTTGTTCCCAAAAGAAATATTGTTAATTACGTTTAAGTGGGGGAACAAAGCATAATCCTGAAAAACCAATCCAACTCTTCTTTTTTCAATTAACAACTTTTGTTTATTGTTATAAAAGACTTCCTCACCAAGAGTTATGACACCGCTTTGAGGAGATTGGATTCCAGCGATTAAATGCAAAAGAGTAGTCTTGCCAGCTCCACTGGGTCCATTTAGATGAAGAATCTTGCCGGGAAGTGCCTTTAAATCAAATGACTGAAAAATTTCTTTATCAGGATAATTAAAATTTAGACCTTTGATTTCTAGCAACATAATAAATCTTTGAACAATTTTTGTAGTGAGTAGTGATTTTATCTCATTTAGAGATTATGATCATTCCCCTATGTACACCTATAAAACATTAAACGCCATAGCGTCAGAGGGAACTGATGTTCTTGGTGAGGCTGGCTTTAAGGTTGATGAAGATAATTTTGATGCTCTGGTCTTAAGAAGTCACAAGCTTTCAGCAGACGAGTTCTCTGACAACCTAAAGTGCATTGGTAGAGCGGGAGCTGGGTACAACAATATTCCGGTTGATGAAGCTACTAAAAAAGGCATTGTTGTTTTTAATACTCCCGGTGCAAATGCGAATGCGGTAAAAGAATTAGTTGTTTGCGGTTTGCTATTAGCTTCAAGAGGCATTGTTCAGGGATCAGTATTTTCATCAAGTCTTGAAAGTTCAGATGATAATGCGCTCAATCAATCTGTTGAACAAGCCAAAAAAACTTTCAAAGGCAATGAAGTTCAGGGTAAAACTCTTGGAATTATTGGTTTAGGGGCCATTGGATCTATGGTGGCTCAATCTGCAGCCAGTCTAGGCATGAAAATTATTGGTTATGATCCCCATATTTCCATTGACGCTGCTTGGAGACTTCCATCTGATGTTGAAAAGGCAAGCTCAATACCAGCCTTATTAAAAAAATCTGATTACATTAGTATTCACGTCCCGCTCATAGATGAAACAAAAAATTTGATTGATAGCGAAGCATTTATGGCCATGAAAAATGGTACTAAATTGATCAACCTTTCACGTGGGGGTATTGTGAATGACGAGCATGCATTGCAAGCCCTAGAGAGCGGCATATTATCAGCCTACGTGACCGATTTCCCAACAAAAGCGCTTATTCAGCGGAGTCAGTCCAATGGTGATGTAATTTTATTGCCTCACTTAGGTGCCTCAACTCATGAAGCAGAAGTAAATTGTGCTTTTATGGCAGCTAATCAAATAAAGGACTATTTAGTAAATGGAAATGTGACTAATTCAGTTAATTTTCCTCCAATTACCTTAGAGAAATCAACCGGCAATAGGATTCTTGTGATTAACAAGAATGAGCCTGGAATGATTGGACAAATTGCAGACAAAATTGCTGATGAGGGCTACAACATTGAAGATATGTCAAACAAAAGCAGAGACTCAATAGCAATCAATCTTATTGATGTAGACAAGCCTGTAGATCAAAGTTCAGTTGACGCGCTCAGTCAGATTGATCATGTGCTTGTGGTTAGATCAATTAACCACTAGATATAATTTTCAACAAAACTCTTATCAAATGGAACGATGGTATCAATTTTGTTTTGTTCAAGTTTCTTAACCCAATCAGGATCAGACAATAAGGCTCTTCCTATTGCGATTAAATCAAATTCTTCGGCCTGAAAAGAATCAAATAGTTGATCAAAGTCACTGATCTTTGTTTTGTCGTCGCCTGCGTATAGTCGAATAAAGTCTTTATCAAGGCCAACACTGCCAACCCCAATGACTGGAATATCAGTCATCCCTTTGACTAGGGCAGCGAGTGTAGAGTTATTCATCTCCGGTTCCCAAAATCTTCGCATGCTTGTATGAAAAAAATCTGGCTTACTTTCAGAGAGACAATCAACAAATATTTTTAATTCATTTTCATTGAGAGCAAGTTTTGCATCATAGTCTTGTTGCTTCCATTGAGAGAAACGAATGCCCACTGAAAAATCTTCAGTGGTTACATTTTGGCAAGCTTGAATTATGTCTCTAGCAAATTGAGTTCTTTTTTCGAGGGAGCCTCCATACTCGTCCGATCTAACATTTGTGTCGGACCAAAAAAATTGATCAATTAAGTATCCATGCGCCCCATGAATTTCAACACCATCAAATCCAAGCTCCTCACAAATTTTTGCATCTTCAGCGTAAATTGAAATCATTTCTTGTATATCATCAAGCGTCATTTCATAAGCTACTTTTTTATTGGCTCTAACAAGTCCGCTTGGAGTGTATCCAGGTACATCCTTATTTTTATCAATACCTGGTTTTCTAATTCCACCAACATGCCAAAGTTGACAGAATATTTTAGAGTCACATTTGTGAACTTCATCAACAACTCGTGCCCACATTTTTTTTGATTCACTTGTAGTTAGATTTGGGACATCGGGATAACCGCTTGAGGAAGGATGACTAACTTCCACACCCTCGGTTAGAATCAGAGCAACACCACCCTTAGCTCTCTTAGCATAATACTCAGTTGCATACTCAGATGGGATGCCCTCGGGTGAAAAATTCCTTGTCATGGGCGCCATAACGAAACGATTCTTTAGTTCATGATTGTTGATAGAAAAAGGTGAAAACAATGATTTATTTGTCATAAATATAAGTAAGTTTTATGGAATATATAAATAAAATTTATTGTAATTTAATTTTTTTTTAATTAATACTTGCCCACAACGAAAAATAATGTTATTGAAGAGTTTAATTTTAGTTGTTTGCTGATTGTTATATTGTAATAAATTGTTTATAAATAACTGATATAAGGTATTTTTTTAATTATTGATTACTTTTTAATCAATTTTTATAAATGTTACTGTTGTAGCGCTTTAAATGATAGTGAGAAGACTTATCCATAACTTTATCCACAGATAATGTGGATAAGTTTTTAGGGTTTTTTTAATTTTTTTTATGTCAAAAATTGACTTAGATAAAGCATGGCTTGAGGTTCTAGAAAATGAATTTTCAATGGACTATATGCTACAGATTAAGAGTAAATTAAAAGATCTATCAAAAGCTGGTACAGTTGTGTGTCCACATCCAAAAAATATTTTTCGAGCACTAAATTTAACTCCTCTTCCGAAAGTCAAGATCGTTATTCTTGGACAAGATCCATACCACGGACAGGGTCAAGCTAATGGACTAGCCTTTTCAGTTTCAGCAGACTTCAAGCCACCTCCATCTCTTCAAAATATTTATAAGGAACTTAATAGTGATCTTGGAATCAAGGCACCCAATCATGGTGTTTTGGATGAATGGGCAAAAAGAGGAGTCTTGTTATTGAATGCAACTCTAACTGTTACATTGAATTCTCCTAACTCACACAAAGATATCGGTTGGCAAATTTTTACAGATAGAATTATTGAGCACTTAGGCTCGAAAGAAAAAATTGTTTTTATGTTGTGGGGATCATATGCAAGATCCAAAAAGGGTTTAATTAACTTAGGTAAGAATTTAGTCCTTGAGGCTCCGCATCCATCTCCATTGTCAGCGCATAGAGGTTTTTTAGGAAGTAAACATTTCTCAAAGGCAAATGCTTATTTTAAAAAGAATAATATTACTGAAATGGATTGGTCGCTATCCTAGGGAGTAAAAATAAAATTGATTTTCGTAATTAAGAACTTCGCCAATAACTTTTTGTTCGGTTGGAGCTTCTTCTGTTTGGTTAAGTTTTAATTTGCTCTCTTTTTTGCTTTTGTAATGAACCCGAGCAATAATTTCTTGGCCCTTAAAACAGCCTTTATTGAAACTTACTCTTGATTTATCGAAACCTAATTCGTGAGGCCTGTATTTCTTTGTGAAATCATCGTTTAGGAAAATATTTCCATTTAGGTAGTTACCAAGTTTCCATTCATTGAAATTAAGATATTCTGCATTTTTTTCTTCTTGATAATCAATTTTTAAGCTTACCTCTACCTTGGTTTGTAAAAAACTTATGGGTATTCCAACATTTTTCTTATTGCCAATAAAACCCAGGCAACAGATTTTAGTTTCTTTTAGAGATGTTTTGTAAAAAGGGAGCATGGGCTCCAGCTCAGCTTTAATGCATGCTGTTAAGGAATTATGAATAATTATTGAAATCATTTCTTCTGTATTAAGGATTAAGAAATCAGCAATAACGAAGCCTTTTACATCGCAAATTGCAGAAGGTTGAAAAAATGAAGATCCTGATTCTTCAATGTCTGAAGTTATTTGGCCTTGCAGAAGCTTTTTTACTGCTTCTTTATCACCCTCAAAATCAATTTTTACATAATCATTAAGATAGAATGTCTTGTTATCGAGTAGAGAATCCATATTTCCATTATATTAGAGCAACAAATTTATGACCAACAGAATCAGTCACATTAAATGGAAGTGTAGAAGGGGATTAAGGGAACTTGATCTACTATTACGCGAGATGATTAGTCAGCACTTAGAAAAATTTGATTCAAATCAACTTGATGAGTTGGAAGGAGTGCTTACTTATGACGATCAATCTCTATTTGATTTTATATTTAAGGATGAGCCTTTGGGCAATCAATCCCATGAATTATTTATTCTAAAATATATAAAAACTTATAAAAAAGATTGAACTTTACTGAATTGTTTAAATCAAAGAGAAAATGAATGCAAAACGAATCAGATAAAGTGCTTATAGATAGAATTCAAGCTGGGGACGCAGCTGCATTTGAAGCGATGGTCATCCAGTACAGACCTAAATTAATTGCCTCTTTAGTAAAGTACACAAAGTCAGTCGAGCTTTCAGAAGATATTGCTCAACAAACCTTTGTCAAGGTCTGGCAGAAAATTAATACTTTCAGGGGCGATAGCGCTTTATTCACATGGATCTACAGAATTGCTATCAATCTTGCTAAAAATACTTTTAACTCTAAGACCGTGAGAAATGATGGCATTACAGATAATCTAGATAATATTGAGAGTTTGATTGCTGTTAACGAATCCCCTGAGGCTTTTATTATCTCTATGTCACTTAAAGCGGAGCTTGATAATTTCTTAAGAGAACTACCTGTTGATTTAAAAACAGCTTTTTTGCTCCGCGAAGATGAAGGCAAGTCATATGAACAAATAGCAACCATCATGGATTGTCCTGTAGGTACAGTGAGATCCCGTATTTTTCGTGCACGGGAACTTATTTTAGAAAAATTTGATGAGATAAATTAATTATGGAAGAGAAAAAAAATAAATTTGAAATGCTATCCGCTTATGTAGATGGTGAGCTAAATGAAGCTGAATCTGCTCAGATCCTTGAGATGCTGCAATCAGACTCTGAGCTAAGGCAAAGACTGCAAAAATACTCATCCATCTCAGGGTTAATTAATTTGGATCCATCAGATAAAGCTGAAGCCTCAAATGATCTTCTTGCAAGAATTTTTAAAATGCCTAAATTATACGTTACCGGAATGGCAGCTTCTATTCTTATTGCTATGCTGATCGTAGGTAATAATTATACTTTTAATCAAACCAACAATGAAATAATTGCAAATGCTGTTTCAAGTCAAGAGGCTCAATATCACTTGAATAATATTGATGGTGCTCTGAATCAGCATGTAATGAAAATTCTTGCAGCGGACAATTTAAATGTTGATTATTTGAATAAAAATTTAGTGCCTGTTGGATATAATCAGGACCCGAGCAAGCCATCTTATTTTTCAAACGGTAATAATAAGTTTAGGCTGCACATTGAAAATAAAAATTTCGGCCTTAAAACTGATAAATACTGGATTGTAAATAGTGAATTAGTTTATGTTCACCCTATGAGAAATGGGGGATTGGCTACGATTTACGGAAAGATTGACCCACAAGAGGCAAAATCATTTCTCGCTTACATTGATAGATAGGAATCAAATAAATGGAACTAAAAAAATACTTACTTGGACTCACATTATTTATTGCATGTTTAGGTCTTGCTCCAATTCAAGCAGCGCTACCTGAGAATATAAGTGAATTGGTAGATAATTCAGCACCTGCAGTTGTAAATATCACGTCAAAAAAAGAAGTAAATATGCGTTCAAGAGAAAATCTTTTTGATGAATTTGAGCGCCGTTTTGGTATCCCAAGAACTTTTCCTCAAGTCCCTCAACAACCTCAAACTAGAGAAGCAGTTTCTTACGGATCAGGCTTTATTTTTAAAGATCAATACCTATTAACAAACTTTCATGTTGTTGAAGACGCAACAGAAATTATTGTTTCTTTAAATGATAGAAGAGAATTTTTGGCAGAAGTTGTTGGCGTTGATCCGCTTTCCGATCTTGCCGTTTTAAAAATTGATGGTAAAAGCTTGCCCAAAGTAAAAATTGGTAAAAGTGAGAACGTCAAGGTTGGTGATTGGGTTGTTGCAATCGGATCACCTTTTTCTTTTGACTTTTCAGTAACGGCGGGGATCATTTCTGCTAAGGGGAGAAGTATTCAAAATCAGAATATTGGAAACTATGTTCCGTTTATACAAACTGATGTTGCTATTAATCCCGGAAATTCTGGTGGTCCTTTGTTTGATCTTGATGGCAAAGTAATTGGTATTAATGCTCAAATTTATTCTAGGAGCGGAGGTTATCAGGGCTTAGCTTTCGCAATTCCAATAGATGTTGCGATGGAAGTTGCTGATCAGTTAATTGATGATGGTGTCGTAAAAAGGGGTTATCTAGGAGTTCGGGTTGCTGAAGTGGATAATGACCTTGCTCTTGCACTTGGCATGGAAAAACCATTTGGAGCGCTAATTAATGATGTTGAGAAAGGTGAGTCTGCAGATAAAGGCGGTCTTTTACCTGGAGATGTAATTACAGAGTTTAACGGCAAAGAAATTAAGTTTAGTTCCGATCTTCCGCATGTGGTTGGTCGAATTAAACCTGGTACTCGTGCGCGAGCAAAAGTTATTAGAGGTGGTGAAAGTAAAACCTTGGCCTTTTCATTGGGTGAATTACCCACTGATGAAAGATCATTCATACCAGCTAAAGCTGAAGCTTCTTCAGATCCACTGGGATTGAGGCTTGAGAATCTTAATGATGAAAATTCTCAAGCTAGTGATCTTGAGGAGGGAGTTGTTGTTACTAGAGTTACACCTGGGTCTTCTGCTGCTGGTAAAATTACGCGTGGAGACGTAATCACAGATGTTATTGTTTCCGGTGATCGAAAGCCCGTGATAGATATTGATAGCTTTGAGGAAATTGTTGATTCTTTATCATCTGGGGACAAAATTGCTTTGGTTGGAAGAAGGTCAGGTAACAGATTCTTCGTTGCAATTACTGTTGACTAGTTTCAGCTGTCTTTTCCTATAAAATAACCACACAAATAAGTGTGCGATGGAACATATAAGAAATTTTTCAATTATTGCCCATATTGATCATGGTAAATCGACTTTGTCCGATAGGTTGATAGAGTACTGCGGCGGCCTTACAAAAAGAGAGATGGCAGATCAAATTCTTGATTCTATGGATATAGAGCGTGAACGCGGTATTACCATTAAGGCTCAAGCAGTAACTCTTAACTATAAACACAAGGATACTGAATATCAGCTAAATTTTATTGATACTCCTGGGCACGTTGATTTTTCATATGAAGTTTCAAGATCTTTATATGCTTGTGAGGGAGCCCTGTTGGTTGTGGATGGATCACAAGGAGTCGAAGCACAGACGCTGGCAAATTGCTATACAGCAGTGGATCAAAATTTAGAGGTATTGCCGGTTATCAATAAAATTGATCTTCCTCAGGCTGAACCCGATAGAGTTAAACAAGAAATAGAGGACATGATTGGACTCGATGCAATTGAAGCCCCAATGGTTAGTGCTAAAACAGGGTTAGGCATCGATGAGCTTTTATCATCATTAGTTGAGTCAATCCCATCACCCAAAGGCAATCTCGATAGTCCATTGAAATCACTCATTGTTGACTCATGGTTTGATAGTTATTTAGGAGTTGTTTCACTTATTAAAATTATTGACGGATCTATACAAAAAGGTCAAAAAATTAAAATCTTTTCTACTGGCCAGAGTTTTACAGTTGATCAAGTTGGAATCTTTACTCCTAAAAAGACTGAAATGGATAAATTAAGCGCTGGGCAGGTTGGTTATATGGTTGCAGGCATCAAAGATATCTATGGTGCTCCTGTCGGCGACACAATTATTGAATCAAAAGATGAATCCACATCCCCGCTACCAGGATTTAAGAAAGTTCTTCCAAAAGTCTTTGCATCCCTATTTACTGTTAACTCTGATGAGTATGAAAAATTCAGGGACGCCTTAGCAAAACTAACCCTTAATGATTCTTCATTGGTCTATGAACCAGAAGTGTCCGATGCCTTGGGTTTTGGTTTCCGCTGCGGATTTCTTGGAACTCTCCACATGGAAGTCATTCGCGAAAGGCTTGAGCGGGAAAATGAAATCGAATTGATCTCAACAGCTCCTTCCGTGGAATATCAAGTTGAAAAAACAAATGGTGAAGTGGTAACTTGTGACAGTCCCTCGCAGCTTCCACCACCCAACGACATCAAAGAAATTCGCGAACCATTTGTTCAGGCAAACATTCTGACACCAAAAGATTTTGTTGGAAACGTGATAACACTATGTACCGAAAAGAGAGGCATACAAAAGGATATGAGTTATTTTGGTAATCAAGTATCTATTATTTTTGAGATCCCTCTGGCAGAAGTCATTATCGATTTCTTTGATCGCTTAAAGTCATCAACCAAAGGCTTTGCTTCCATAGAGTATTCAATTAAAGATTTCAGATGTTCAGACTTAACCAAACTGGATGTTCTAATTAATAATTCTAAAGTGGATGCGCTTTCAATGATTATTCATAAATCCTTTGCTATGACACGTGGCAGAGAAATTGCTAAGAATTTACAAAAATTGATTCCAAGACAAATGTTTGATGTGCCAATTCAGGTAGCTCTGGGTTCAAAAATTATTTCACGTGAAACCGTTAAAGCTCTCAGAAAAAACGTGACGGCTAAGTGTTACGGTGGTGACGTGACACGTAAAAAGAAACTTCTTGAAAAACAAAAAGAAGGAAAAAAGAAAATGAAGCAGCTTGGTAAAGTTTCGATTCCTCAAGAGGCTTTCTTAAATTACTTTAATACTGGAGAGTAGCAATGTATCAAGATCCACTATTTTTGATTGGGTTAACGGGTGCCATAGGCTGTATCGGTTGGTGGATATTAGATAACCTGAGGGGTGAAGGCTCTGAGGAATTGGAGGAAAAACTTAATCGTATTGGGTTAGTTTTTTCTGTGTTAATCATTTGGAGGCTTTTTGTTAATGCAGGTGACTTGGGGATTTTATTATTCTTTGGTTCAATTATTTGTTTGTTAATACTTTTGGTTGGGATTATTGCATCAAATTCTAGGCTTACCAGAACAGGACGAAGTTGGTTCATACCAGTTTTCCTAATCTTTGCACTCAGAACTTTTGCTTATGAGCCATTTCAAATTCCTTCAGGCTCAATGCTTCCAGGGCTTAAAGTAGGTGATTTTTTGTTGGTCAATAAACATGTCTATGGCTACAAAATTAACAGAATAGGCGAGCCAGCTATCGGCGGCAGGGATCCAGATTATGGAGATGTAGTTGTGTTTGTGCCACCGCATGTTAATGCACCTTTTGTAAAGCGATTGATTGGTAAGCCTGGTGATGTGGTTCGTTATCAAAATAAGAAATTATATGTAAACAACACTCCGTTGAATCAGCAGTTGATTAGCAGTAAGCCAGGAGAGTTTATTATTAAAGAAACTTTTGAAGAAAGCCAAAGAATCATTCGTTTGCGGGAAACTACTTCAGAATTTCCTTATGAGGTTACTGTGCCTAGCGGACATTATTTTGTCATGGGCGATAATAGAGATAATTCCTCTGATTCAAGGATTTGGGGATTTGTGCCTCGTGAAAATTTTATGGGGACAGCTGAAGTCATTTGGGCTACTTGGGAATGCTGGTTATGTTTACCCACTTTCGAAAGAGCAGGTAAGATAAAATAAAACATGTTTGAAAAGCTTGGTCTTGAAAAAATTCAGTACGATGTTCCTGAATTTCATCAGGCTTTTATTCACAAAAGCTTTGACAGCAATCATAACAACGAGAGATTAGAATACTTAGGCGATGCCATCCTTGAGACGGTTATCAGTGAGCTATTATTTAAAAGGTTTGGCGATGCTAGCGAGGGATTATTAACTCGAATGAGGTCAACTCTTGTCAGCACGGAAAATTTAAACCTAGTTTGCAGAGAATATGAGCTTCAGAAAGACCTCAAGATGTCGAAAGGAACTCTGAACCTTCCTGATACACACAAGGATAAAATTTATGCAGGCCTTGTAGAGGCAGTCATTGGTTCGGTATTTGTTATTGAGGGCTATCAAAAATCTAAAGAGCTTATTGAAAAGTTGTTCATTAATCAGCTGGAAGGCCTTGAAGCCAAGGACTCTTTTAAGGACGCAAAAACCTTTTTGCAAGAATATTGTCAAAGTAAGTCATTACCATTGCCAGAATATCAATGTGATGCATGTGAGGATGATCAATCCTTTAATTGTGTAGTGACATTCGATGGAATGGACTACTTTTCAAACCAAAAATCAAAAAAACTTGGCGAACAGGATTTAGCTAGTCAAATTATTGCTAATTTAAATCTATCATGAGCACAAGGTCTGGCTATGTATCAATTATAGGCAAACCCAATGTTGGTAAGTCAACCCTCTTAAATGAGTTGCTGGAAAAGAAAATATCTATAACTGCTGACAAATCACAAACTACCAGAAATAAAATCATGGGAATAAAAACTCATGGCGAGACACAAATCATCTTTTTGGATACTCCAGGTATCCACATCAAAAAAACAAAGGTTCTTAATAAGGTCCTTAATAAATCAGCTCAAGGGGTGATTGAGGACTCTGACCTTATATTATTTTTAGTCCAAAGAAACCAGCTTGATGAACTAGATCAAAAAGTATTGGATATTCTGAAGGGTGCTGATCAGCAAGTTATATGTGTGATCAATAAGATCGATCAGCTAACAGATAAACAAAAACTTCTACCCTTCATAGAAAGACTATCTAGCCAATATGACTTTAGGGCAATTGTTCCAATTTCAGCTCTAAAAAAAAGTGGGATTGATGACTTGCTTAATACCATTATTGATTTGCTTCCAGAAAATCCTCATTTATTTCCAGAAGATTATGGCAGCAATTTTGCTGACAGCTCTTTTTACATAAGTGAAATTGTTAGGGAAAAGCTTACCAGAATACTAGGAGACGAAATACCTTATGAGCTTTACGTGAGCGTTGAGACCAATGAAGTTAAAGGTAAAGTAAGAAACATTGGTGTGGTAATCCATGTAGCAAAACAAAGTCAAAAAAATATTGTTATTGGGAATAATGGTGACATCCTTAAAAAGATTGGAAAGGCAGCTCGACTTGACCTTGAAAAGACTTTGGGCGAAAAAGTAATGTTGAAATCTTGGGTTAAAGTAAAAAAGAATTGGAGTAAGAGTTTGGAGCACATTCAAAGTCTTGGGATTGGAGGTAATCAAGATGCATAAGGAATGGGAGCCTTGTATCATTTTGCATACAAGACCATTTAGCGACACTTCATTGATAGCTGATATATTTTCTCTTAATCATGGAAGGATGTCAGTGCTTGCAAAGGGTGCCAAAAAACCCAAGTCGAAGTACTTTGGACACCTCATGCCTTTTCGAAATGTAAGACTTACTTTTTCAGGCAAATCTGATCTTAAGACTTTAAATGAAATCGATTCGTCCTTGATTGACCATGGAAACTCAAATCAACTCTCAACTTATAGTTATTTGTACATTAATGAACTGTTACTAAAAATCTTACCGCAGCATATTCCTAATAAAGAATTGTTTCATTTATATCAAGTTTTTGTGGATAGCTTTACTTCCTCTTCGTTCAGAGAAGAAAGTCTAAGATGTTTTGAGTTGGATCTTTTGGATGTGTTGGGCTTTGGAATCAATTTTGATACCGATTCACTTAATAATTCAGATTTAGAAACTCATCAGAAATATCAATTTGTTCCTGAATCAGGGTTTAGAGCCTCTACCGATAGTGGAAATTTCACTAAAGCAGAAATTGTGAAAATAAAAGATAGAGAATTAACTGGGATCGATAAACATAAACTTAAAGCTCTTACCCAAGCAGCAATTGCTGCATGTCTGGATGGTAAAGACTTAAACAGCCGATCTACTTTTAAGAGGTTAAGCTAGTGATTTATGGAATAGGAACAGATATTTGTAAGCTTAGTCGAATTGAATCGATGAGAAGCTTGGATGCCTTTGCTAAAAAAATATTATCTAAAAACGAAAAAAAGATATTTTTAAAACAACAAGAAACACAAAAAATTAAATTTCTTGGATTGCAATTTGCAGCCAAAGAGGCCGTTGTAAAAGCCTTGGGCACAGGGTTTAAGAAACCCATGATGCCGAACCAAATTTCAGTTCTGCGAAATGATGAAGGTAAGCCAATTATTGAATTTGATGAATCAATAAAATCTTTCATAAATGATTTGGGTATCAAATCTTCACATGTTAGTCTTAGCGATGATGGTGGTTATGCCGTTGCATTTGTAGTACTTGAAGCATGAAAAAGATAATTTTATTGGGCCCACCTGGTGCTGGAAAGGGCACCCAAGCAGATAAGATCTGTCAAACTTTAAACATTCCAAAAATCAGCACCGGTGATATGCTTAGGGAGGCTATTGCATCTGGGAATGAATTGGGTGAGCGGGTAGACCAGATTATGAAATCTGGTGCCCTGGTATCTGATGAGATTATCCTTGAATTAATTCTGGATAGAACTGCAAAAAGTGATTGCGCTAGTGGCTACCTTTTTGATGGCGTTCCTAGAACCTTAGGCCAAGCAAATCTATTTGATCAAAACAACATTTTATTTACACATGTGCTCGAGTTGCAGGTTGAGAATGAGCAAATTATTAATAGGATGTCGGGCAGACGCTGGCATCCTGGTTCTGGCAGGACTTATCACATAACTTTTAATCCTCCTAAAAATGAGGGTATTGATGATGAGACGGGTGAGCCTTTAATTCAGCGTGATGATGACCTCCCAGAGACCGTAAAGAAACGTCTCGATGTTTATCATCAAGAGACAAAACCACTGGTAGATTTTTATATAAATAAATCTTCTGAAAGTGACCTTGTTTATGCAACTGTGAATGGAAATCAGTCCGTGGATGATGTCTTTCAAGAAATACAAAATCATATTTAGGTAATTTGAAAATATTAGCTTTTGATATCGGATCGAATTATTCTTCAATCGCACTCCATGATGATGGGAACATAAATTCTTTTACTGTGCCAGCATCGCCGAGACAAAGGCCTGATTGGGACTATCTTTTTTCAAAACTTGAATTGATACCAAACCAAATATTAAATTCTCTCGATGGTTTGGCATATGCGAATGGGCCTGGTTCTTATACCGCTTTGAGGAGTACGGCTGTGTTCTTAAAAGCTATAGCTTATGCAAAGAATATACCTATTTTCCCTATCTCAAATCTTGATGCGTTGGCTTGGCAAGCTAAGGACTGGATGGATTCATTTCCTGCGGAGATAAACGTTGCTTTAAATGCTGATCAAGGCAAGTTTTACCAAGGATCTTATAGGCTTTCATCACAAAATATTGAAACGATATCCTCGCCAAAGATATGCTCCTCAGAGGAGTTAAAAAAGATAGCTAATAAAGAAAAGGTATTGGTTGGTGAGGGATGGTTGTTATTATCAGGTAAAGATAATCTTCTTAAATCTGTTCAAGCAAATGCTAGTTCAGTTGCATCTTTGGCATTGCACTATATAAACCAAGGTAATCACTTTAATAACATTGATGTTGATCCTATTTACTTATCAGAAACAACCTTTAAGAAACTAAATTCATGAGTGATTATTTTCTTGCAATAGTACTGGCTGTCATTCAGGGTTTAACAGAGTTCTTACCAATATCTAGCTCAGCTCATTTGCTGTTCCCTACACTTATTTTTGGAACCAATGATTTGGGTTTACTTTTTGATGTGGCAACTCATTTAGGGACATTGCTAGCAGTGATCACCTATTTTAGAAAAGATTTGGTGAAGATATTCACAGCTTGGTGCCCCGGGCTTAAAAATAATGAGCAACGCTTCAAAGAGGGTTTAATGCTGATCGTTGGAACCTTGCCCATAGTTATCGTTGGACTTTTTTTCAGAGATTATTTTTCTGTTCGTCCAAGCCTTGATGAAATTGCTTATGCAAATCTAATTTTTGCAGGACTTCTTTTAGGTGCATTTTTTATTAGCTCTAAAAATAAATCTTATGCTGAGATAACCTTGTTATCGGCATTAGTAATTGGCTTATTTCAAATTTTTGCACTATTTCCAGGAGCCTCTCGTTCAGGGATGGCAATCACCGGCGCACTTTTTATGGGTCTTTCACTTAAATCAGGTTCTAAATTTGCATTTTTATTGAGCATCCCAACAATTCTAGCTTCACTAATATTGCTTCTTTTTAATGAGCTTGGCTCAATCAACATTACTGAGATTTATCTTATGTTAATTGGTGCCTCTGTATCAGCTTTTGTTGCCTTTTTTACCATCAAATATTTCTTAAAATTTGTAAATCATATTGGGATGGTGCCGTTTGTTATTTATAGGATTGTCTTGGGTGCTGTTATCTTAATGATATGAACCTTGATTTGATCAATCTTGGTGGATTTGAATCCCAGAAGTTGAAAGAGCTTGAGACCGAATTAAATCTCATCGCTAATAAAACAATCAATCTTGATCATGATAGTTTGGTCCTCCAAGAAGATAACCTTTATTTTAATTTTAAAAAGGAGAGGGCATTAACTCCTCTTAAGATCGATATCCAAAAGGGTGCACTCGGATGGCGATTGGCCAGACCACAACACGAAAAACACCTAAAAAAAGCCATTGGCAAGACAGATCGACCATTAAGAATTTTAGATGCAACTGCCGGTTTGCTTGGAGATTCTATGATCATGCTTGCGCTTGGACACTCAGTCACTGCTTTTGAACAAAGTAAAATTTTATACACGATGTTAAATAATGAACTGAGCCAATTATCTAAAACAGATTCAAATTTATTAAATTTTAAACTGAATAATTCCAATGTTTGCGAAACAAACTTTAATGAGAAGAGTTTTGATGTTATTTATTTTGATCCTATGTATCCTGAAGATAAAACCTCAAGTGCACGGAGATCAGATTTAAAAAAAATTAATTCTATACTTGAGATTGAGGGTCTTGCTAGCGATCCAGAGTCAACATTCACCTATCTTCGAAGTATCCCGAAGACAAAGTTAATTGTTAAAAGGCCTCTCAAGGTTGATGCTTTTGAAGGCAGCATTAATTATCAGATTAAAGGAAAATCAGTTAGGTTTGATATCTATCTCAATTAACTGCGAGTTTGCCCTGAGCCACGCACCACATATTTAAAACTTGTAAGCTGCTCGAGACTAACAGGCCCACGAGCATGAAATTTTCCAGTAGCGATTCCTATTTCTCCACCCATTCCAAATTCTCCACCATCGGCAAACTGAGATGACGCATTGATCATCAATATCGCACTGTCCAGTTGATTGATAAAGTATTCTTGAGAATTTTTGTCCTCACTAATAATCACATCAGTATGCCCCGTGCCGTGTCTTTGAATATGTTCAACCGCCTCATCTATATCATTTACTATTTTTACACTCAGGATTGAGCTTAGATATTCTGTATCCCAGTCAATGTCATTTGCACGTGTTACCCGATCATCAAGCTTTATGGTTTTTTCACAACCTTTAATTTCGCATCCCGCTTCAATCAGGCTGTCTAAAATACTACTTAATTGCTCACTTGAATCTTTATGAATCAAAAGAGTTTCTAGCGCCCCGCAAATTCCTGGCCGCCTCATTTTTGCGTTTGTTACTACTGAAATTGAAGTATTGAGATCAGCGCTTTTATCAATGTAGGTATGGCAGATGCCCTCCAAATGACCAAATACTGGAATAGTTGCTGAGTCCTGCACGGCCTGAACAAGACTTTTCCCACCTCGTGGCACTATTACATCGATTGCTCCATCAAGACCTTTCAACATATTAGTCACCATTTCTCTATCTTTAATAGGGATAATTTGAACGATGCCTTTTGGTAAGTTCATATCAACTAATGCATCTCCAAAACAATTAACTATTGCTTGTGAAGATCTCAAGCTATCACTACCGCTTCTTAATACAACAGCGTTACCAGACTTGATACATAGAGCGCTGGCATCAGCAGATACATTTGGTCTGCTTTCAAAAATTATTCCTATGGTTCCTAGTGGTGTTCTAACCCTTGAAATCTCCAGACCATTTGGGCGCTTCCAAGTATCAAGGATAGTGCCAATAGGATCAGGTAGTTTGACTATATTATTGAGAGTATCAGTGATTCCATCAATTCGTTCGTCATCGAGGCGGAGCCTATCAACAAAAGCATCATCCTTTGAGTTTGCAAGTGCATCTTCAACATCAAGATTATTAGCTAATAGAATTTCTTTTCTAGATTGATGAATATTCTCAGTAGCTTTAATTAGAAGATTATTTTTTAATTCGGTAGACATTGAATTAAGCACGGACACCGCAGCCTTTGCATTTAAACTAATTTCTTGAACTAATTTATTCATGGTCTATTAAACCATGTTGATTGCACAGATTTTTTTAATCTTAGTAAAGGATTAGCAGCATCCCCCTTAGTAATCACCATATTTGAATTCATGCTCAACATTATTTTTGCAGCCTCAATTTTGGAAGTCATCCCACCTTTACCGCTTATGCTTGCCTTCCCAGCCATGGCATGAATGTCTTTAGTGACTTTTGATACCTGTCTAATGAGTGTTGATTGATTGGTTTGATCGTTAAATGATTCATAAAGACCTTCAACTGCAGATAGCATGATCAATAAGTCAGCTTTAAAAATTTTTGCTAATTTTGCAGCAAGCAAATCGTTATCCCCAAACTGAATTTCATCTGTAGCTGTTGTATCGTTCTCATTAACTACAGGAAGCACTCTAAAGCGGTGCAGTTGATTTATCGTTTTTAAAGCATTTCGTGCATCCCTAGAGGTTTGAATTTCTTTGGGTGTTAAGAGAACTTGACCTACATCGATTGAATGAGCTTGGAATGCTGCTTTCCATGCTTTAATCAACTCCAATTGACCTACGGCTGCAAGGGCCTGGGATTCTTCAATCAACTCAACATTTTTTATGTTTAATAATCTTTTGCCTATCGCTATGGCCCCTGATGAAACCAAGATAATTTGTCTATTTTTTAGGGCCGCAATGTCTTGGGCAATATTCTTCAATATTTTTTTTCTAACTCTGCCATGTTCATCTGTAAGGACAGCTGAACCCACCTTAACAATAATTTTCTGATGATGTTTTGAAAGTCTAGACATGGTGATGTGGTATTACTAAAAAATGCATGGTTCAGTTATTCATGCCACATTCTAAAACCATATTTTTTTTAATTCTATGACAAATTACTTTTTATTTAATAGATATTAGATTTAATTGGTGCCCCATATCTGAGTCGAACAGATACTCCCGAAGGAACGCGATTTTGAATCGCGCGCGTCTACCAATTCCGCCAATGGGGCAAGCCTGTCATTGTAGCTGAGTTCAACATCTTTTAGAATGAGCTTCCTAATGAAGACCAGTGACTTTAATTACGATTTACCTGAAAATCTAATTGCAAAATACCCCCCTAGCGATCGAACTGATTCTCGACTTTTAGTTTTTAATAACAAAGAAATTAAGCACGAGAAATTTTCTAATTTGCTAGATTATCTTCAGCCTAATGATCTTTTGGTTCTAAATGAATCCGCGGTCATTCCCGCTCGTTTAATTGGAGAAAAAGAAACGGGTGGAAAAGTTGAGGTTATGCTGGAGCGATTTTTATCTTCTACCCAGACGCTTGTTCAAATAAAGTCTTCAAGATCTCCAAAAGAGAATTCAAATATATCATTTACATTCTCTGAAAAAACAATTATAGCAACAGTCAAAGGCAGGCGAGATAACTTCTTCATCTTGGATTGGAAGGATGCAGCTAAAGAGATTTTTCAAGAAAATGCAATCATTCCACTGCCTCCATACATTGATAGAGACGCTGACCATCTTGATGAGATTCGATACCAAACTGTTTATGCAAATATGAAAAAGCAACTATCTGTTGCAGCACCTACAGCAGGATTGCATTTTGATAATTTACATTTAACTAAAATAAAAAATGCGGGTATTGATACTGCAACCTTAAATTTGCATGTAGGTTCAGGAACCTTTGCACCGGTTAAAGAAGAGAATATTCAAGATCATAAAATACATTATGAAAAAATAGAGGTAAGCGAGGATATTATTTCAAAGATAAAGGAAACAAAAAAGAATAAGGGTAGAGTGATAGCTGTTGGTACAACTTCGGTGAGAGCATTAGAGACTGCCTTTCAAAATGTTCCCGAGAAATATAATGGCGAAACAAACTTATTTATCTATCCAGGTTATGAATTTAAAGTTGTAGATTTAATGATTACAAATTTTCACCTACCCAAATCTTCGTTGTTGATGTTGGTGAGCGCCTTTATTGGTCATCAAGAAATGCATCAAATCTATCAAACAGCCGTAACAGAGCGCTACAGATTCTTATCCTATGGCGATGCTATGCTACTAACAAAAAAAAATGAAATTTAATATCTCCAAAACAGACGGTTTTGCTCGCAGAGGAGTTGTCAGCTTTGATAGGGGTGAAATACAAACACCAGCATTTATGCCAGTAGGAACGAATGGCACCGTTAAAGCTCTTGAGGCAGATAATCTCTTGGAAACAGGTTCAGAAATTATTCTAGGGAATACTTTTCATCTGATGTTAAGACCCGGAGATGAGTTAATAAAAGATGCCGGTGGCCTTCATACGTTCATCAACTGGTCCAAACCAATCCTTACTGATTCTGGAGGTTTCCAAGTCTGGAGCTTAGGTGAGATAGCAAAAATTTCTGAAGAGGGTGTTCGTTTTCAGTCACCTTATGATGGCAGGAACATAGAACTTACGCCAGAGCGCTCTATAGAAATTCAAAATAACTTAGGCTCCGATATTGTTATGATTTTTGATGATTGCACTTCCTATCCTTCTTCACATGAAGATGCAAAAAAATCCATGGAGCTTTCGTTAAGGTGGGCAAAGCGCTCTAAAAATGCTCATCAATCTAAAAGCGCTCTCTTTGGGATCGTTCAAGGAGGAATGTATACCGACTTGAGGACACAATCACTGGAATCATTGATGGATCTTGATTTTGATGGGATGGCTGTAGGTGGTTTGAGTGTTGGTGAAACTCATCAAGAAAGAGTGAAAATCCTTGATCATCTTGCACCGCAACTACCTAAAGCATTGCCTCATTATTTGATGGGTGTTGGAAAGCCAGAAGATATTGTCGAGGCTGTTTATTATGGGATAGATATGTTTGATTGCGTGCTCCCAACTCGCAATGCAAGAAACGGCCAATTGATTTCTTCCTTTGGTGAATTGAATATTAGAAATGCTGAGCATAAAAATTCTTCAGAGCCAATCGATCCAGATTGTATCTGCAAGGTATGCAAAAATTATTCGCGAGCCTATCTTCATCATCTGGATAAAACCAAAGAGATTTTGGGATCAATTTTATCGAGTTATCACAATATCTTTTATTATCAAACTCTGATGTCGCAGATAAGGGAGGCCATCGAAGCAGAATCATTCGCTAAGTTCATAAAAGACTTCTATAATAAGCGTCAAAAATTAGTGCCTGAGCACTTACAATAAGGAGCTTTCATGGAAGAAACAGCAGTTCAAAATCCAGGTTTTTTTGATCCGACTCTCTTTTTGCTAATTGGGATGCTGGCTATCGTTTATTTCATGCTCATTCGTCCACAAAATAAAAGAGCTAAAGAGCTTCAACAGATGTTGGGTGCACTCGAAAAGGGTGATGAAGTTGTTGCTGCAAGTGGAATCTTGGGTAAGATTAGAGACATCAAAGGAGATTATGTTTCTATAGAAGTTAGTCCAAGCATAACTTTCAAATTACAAAAGACAGCGATTTCTGGAACTTTGCCTAAAGGAACCATCGATTCAATCAATAAATAATTGCAGTGAATAAGTTTTCTGTTTGGACCTATGGATTAATTCTCTCAGTCTTAATGCTGGGCATTCTCTATTCATTACCAAATATTTATCCTGCAAAACCATCCATTCAAATTGCTTATTCAGATTCAGGCATGGCTGCTGATCAGAACTTACTTGAAAGAGTCAGTCAAGCTCTTGATGCTTCAGAAGTTGTAGCTTCTGCCGTGAAGCTTGATGAAAATAACATCGTAGCGAACTTCACTTCTCTTGATGATCAGCTTAAAGCAAAGACCATCCTGCAAAGAAGTTTATTAGATGATGCTGTTGTGGCTTTGAATCTTGAGCCATCAACACCTGCTTGGTTGGAGGATATTGGAGGTTCGCCCCTAAAACTAGGTCTAGATTTGTCTGGTGGAGTGCATTTTCTGCTAGAGGTAGATATTGAAAATGCTGTTTCAAATCGACTTGAAGGCATTTTAAATTCTTTTCGACAACAATTTAGGGAGGAAGGTATTCGTTACTCTAACTCTGTTAATAATGGCTCCTCGATTCGATTTAGTTTTTACAATGAAGAAGGTTATACCCAAGCTCGTGGGATTATTAACAATGAGAATGTTTCGCCCAATGGTCTTATCTATGATGTAGCGCTGGATAATTTCTCTAATACAATTGAGCTAACTTATACCGACGTTGCTATAAGAGAAATCAGGGATTATGCAGTTGGACAAAACTTGATGACACTGCGCAATCGAGTTAATGAGCTTGGGGTCTCAGAACCCATCGTGCAACGACAAGGCAGGGATAGAATTGTTGTTCAGCTTCCAGGAGTTCAAGATACAACTGCAGCGAAAAAGATAATTGGTAAAACAGCAAACCTTGAGTTTCGTATGGAGGCTTCTGCTACTGCGTCTAGATTAAGAAAAGAAAGCTTTTCCTTCAAAGCCTCTGAATTTCAATCAGCAGACTTAGAAAGAACTGTAATTGTATCAGGTGACAGTGTTACCAATGCCAGCACAGGTTTTGATGAGAGTGGCTTTCCTCAGGTCAATATAACTCTTGATATGCAAGGTGGCAGATCTCTTCAAAAAGCAACTACAGGAAATATTGGCAGAAGATTAGGGGTTTTATTTGTTGAACAAAAATCTCGTTCTGAAATTATAATTAATGATCAAGGAGAGGAGATTATTGAACAAACTCCTTATGTTGAAAAGAAAATTATTAGTTTAGCTACAGTTCAAGCTGTATTGGGAACAAGTTTCAGGATTACAGGGGTTGGAACACCGCAAGAAGCTAGCGAATTAGCCTTATTGTTAAGAGCAGGTGCATTAGCGGCCCCAATGAAGTTTGTTGAAGAAAGGACGGTTGGTCCTAGCCTTGGAAAAGAAAACATTGAGCTAGGCATGCGTTCAATCATGATCGGTTTTCTCGCAGTGGTTATATTTATGTTCGCCTACTATAGATGGTTTGGTTTGGCAGCTAACCTAGCCTTAATTTCTAATTTGATCCTAATTACTGGGTTTATGTCACTGCTGGGTGCAACTCTTACGCTTCCAGGGATTGCCGGAATAGTGCTGACTGTGGGTATGGCAGTCGATGCAAACGTATTAATTTTTTCAAGAATAAAAGAGGAGCTTAGAGCTGGCCTTGGGCCACAAGATGCTATTAAAGAAGGTTTCTCGAGAGCTTTTACAACAATTTTTGATGCCAATATTACGACCCTAATTGCTGCACTTGTTTTGTACGCAATTGGAACTGGTCCCATCAAAGGCTTTGCCATTACGCTGTCGATTGGAATTGTTACCTCAATGTTTACAGCAATTATGGGTACACGAGCTGTGGTGAATTTAATTTATGGAAATAAAAATATTAGGGAGTTAAAGGTCTAGCATGGATTTTAATATCCCATTTATGAAGTATCGCAAGATTGCTGCTTATGCATCCCTTGCATTGTTTGTTATTTCAATTGTCTCTCTAAGTTTTAGAGGCTTGAGTTTGGGGCTTGATTTCAGTGGCGGGACTTTAGTGGAAGTTACTTATGAAGACTCAGTTAATCTTGAAGAAATCAGAGGCATGCTTACCAATAATGGCTTCGATGATTATCAAGTTGTTAATTTTGGTTCTGACAGGGACGTGTTAATAAAGATTGCAGATCAGCCTGGCAACAGCCAACTGGGCGATGAGGTCTTTGCACTAGTCCAAGCCAATGATCCTGATACTGAATTGAAGCGGGTTGAGTTTGTTGGACCGCAAATTGGCTCAGAACTCCGTGACCAAGGAGGCTTAGGCATGTTGGTGGCTTTGGCAATGATCCTGCTTTATGTTGCTTTCCGTTTCCAATATAAATTTGCTCTTGGTGCTGTTACTGCACTTGCTCATGACGTCATTATAATTCTTGGATTATTTTCCTTGTTTGCATGGGATTTTGATTTGACAGTAATGGCTGCACTTTTAGCGGTGATAGGTTATTCCTTGAATGACACGATAGTTGTCTCAGATAGAATCAGAGAGAATTTTAGATCGCAGCGAGGGATTGAGTCGATTGAGGTTGTTGATCTCTCGATCAATCAGATGCTTGCCAGAACTTTAATCACTTCATTAACAACGCTATTAGTTTTATTGGCTCTATATTTTCTTGGGGGTGAGCTAATAAGAGGTTTTGCTCTGGCATTGATCATTGGGGTAATTATTGGAACTTATTCTTCGATATATGTCGTTGCCAATATGCTCATCATGTTTGCAATCAACCAAGAGGATATGGCTATACCCGAGCCTGAGGGAGCTGAATTTGATGATATGCCTTAATTGGCAGTGAAGTTACTTTTGATTGTTTTAAGCATTGGCTTGAAACATTTCGACGCCGCACATAAAAAGTGATCCCCTTCCAAGCAATTAGGGTCTCCAGTAAAATCACTTACCAATGCTCCAGCTTCGGTTGCAATTAGAATACCAGCAGCAACATCCCAGATTCCCAAACCATTTCCCCAAAAGCCATCCAGTCTACCGGCGGCAACGTAAGCAATATCCAAAGCAGCACATCCTGATCGACGAATGGTTAACCCATGGGTGTAAAGTTCTCGAAATGTAGCTATGTTTTCAAATGTATAGGTTTGTTCTGCTTTGCTGTGAGAGCTGTTAGCTATTAACGCATCCTTAAGGTTCATGCGCTGGCTAGCACGAATCCTCTCACCATTTAATTCAGCACCTTTACCTCTTGAGGCAGTAAATTCTTCTTGTCTTGATGGATCAATGATGATGCCATGCTCAATTTTATCATCAACTTTGCAGGCCAATGAAATACAGTATTGTGGATACCCATGGATAAAATTAGTGGTGCCATCGATCGGATCCAGAATCCATGTGGTATCAGAGTTATTAATTTCATGACCGAATTCTTCTCCCAGAAAATTATGTTCAGGATAAAATTTTTTAATCTCCTCAAAAACGAGGGTTTCAATTCTTCTGTCCATTTCAGTGACGTAATCAGTGGGACCTTTTTTTTGAACCTGCAGCGAATGAACTTTTTTCACGCCAAATTCAATCTCACGTGCGCCCATGCGTGCAGCAATTAATCCTACATTTAATAAAGCGGGTAAAGACATGTCGCATATTGTACTGGAAATGAAGATAATAGTTTCATGTTAGATAGCGCAAAACTTATAAACATTGTTTTGGTTGAAACCTCACATCCTGGCAACATCGGATCAGCTGCAAGGGCAATGAAAAATATGGGACTTTCAAACTTAAACCTAATCAATCCAAAAAAATTTCCGCACGGTGATGCCAGAGCGCTTTCAGGTAACGCATTGGATTTACTAGAAAGCGCAGAAGTTCATCAAGACATTCAAAGCGCAATTGCTAATTCAAAATACGTGTTGGCAACGTCTGCAAGAGAGCGAAGCATCGACTGGCCAATTGTGGAAGCAAGAGAAGCTGCAATCAAAATTAAAAGCATGGTAGAAAAGGGAGATGAAATCTCAATTTTATTTGGTCGAGAGGATAGGGGACTTACTAACGAAGAGCTTCAACTTGCAAATGAACATCTCATCATCCCAGCAGATACAGATTATCCTGTTTTAAATTTAGCTATGAGCGTGCAACTGGTTTGTTACGAAATTCATATGGCGTTGAAGTCTGATCAAAACTTTAGTTGGCAAGATTATCCTGAATACACACATCAAGAAATAGAAAATCTGATTAAGCATTTTAATGAGACTGCTTTTAAGCTTGGCTTGATAGATAAGTCAAACCCTAAACAGATCTTGACGCGAATGGAGCGAATGTTTCGCAGACTACATCCTGACAAGATGGAAGGGAACTTTTTAAGGGGCTTTTTAACTAAAGTGAATAAGCTTCTGAAATAGCTCTGGGCTATTTGATTTATGAATATAAACTTTTATAATTCCGCCATCTAGTCCCGTTCGTCTAGAGGCCTAGGACACCGGGTTTTCATCCCGGCAACAGGGGTTCGACTCCCCTACGGGATGCCAATTTCTTGGAAAACCCTATAGATTTCACGTTTATAGGGTTTTTATAACCACCTCCGTACCTTATTTTTGTAATTTACAAATTCTTCACCAAAGATTTTTTGCATAGCTTTTTCTTCAGGTTTAATTTGAAACCTAGTTATAAAAACTATAAATAAGGCAGTGAAGATAAGTCCTCCAATAGGATTAAATTTTAATGATAAACCTATCAATATTAATGCCATACCCAAGTACATGGGATTCCTAGAATAATTAAAGATTCCCGATACAACCAAAGATGAGGCAGTTTCAATTTTAATGGGGTTGATTGTGGTGCTGTGCTCTTTAAATGAACGAGCAGCCATAATTAAGACACCAAATCCTAATAAAATAAGAATAAAACTTAATACACTTAATCCTTGAAAATTTATTGCCAAAAAGAAGTCCTTAGAAAAGTATATGCAACAACCAAAAAATAATGTTACCAACGGCGGGGGAATTTTATTACTCATATTTGTTTTCAAAGATAGCCTAAACCAATTATTGTTGGCAAGTAGTAATATAAGCTAGAAAAAAAATTAGGTTTAAGACCATAAAGTAAAGTCATTTTTTAGGTTTTATTTTTTTGTCTTGGCCTCTTCCTCTAAATACCTCTCATAGTCTTCCCAGTCATGAGGCGTACCTGCATTAAGCTTATTAATTTTGTTGGCTCTTTTAAGAGCTTTTGTAGACAGCCTGCTAGGAGTCTCCTTTATTATTTTTCTGAATACTTTCTTTATTTTATCTTTCATGGAGTCAAGAAGTTTTTACATTAATCCAGTTGCAAATAAAACATCAAAGGGCTAATTAGTCCTATTTGTTTATTGAACTCGATACATAATAGTTTTTTCACCATCTAAAAAATTAGCCTCATCTTTTCTGATGACATCTACAACTTCCTCCTGTGCACCTCTTGCAAAGAATCGTTCTAATCCATCTTCATCATCAAAGGTCAACTCTGTAATAACATCAAATGGACTTTGGACGCTCTCAGATTCTAACGGCAGTGCATCATTAAGCATATTTGATTGAAGCAAGTATGTTCTTTTGTAGTCCGCCAATGTTGGAAAAAGACTCTCAATTAAAGGTACATGATTTTTTTCATAATATTCTTGAAATTTTTCGGCTGAAATAAAATCTCTCTTACAAATCAAAGCAACAAGTTTAGGCATAAGTTTCTCCAAAGTTAGATAAAAAATTATTTATACAATAGGGCATTGTTTAATATTAATTATTGATTTTTACTTTAGCAAACAAGAAAAAATCAAACTAGCTTACAATATTACTGATTATGAAAATTGCTGTTGTAGGCTCCGGTATCTCTGGTTTAGGAGCATCTTATTACCTTGGTAAAAGACACGATATAGATTTATATGAGAGTGATACCCGCATTGGTGGTCACACACACACTCACAATATAAAACTGGAAAGAGAAATTAGAGTTGATTCCGGTTTTATTGTTTTTAATGATCTCAACTACCCAAATCTTATTAAATTCTTTAATGAACTGGGAGTTTCTACTGCCAAAACTGATATGTCATTTTCTGTGTCCTCAAACACCAGCGCCTGGTCATCAAATGAATTTAGAAGATTAAATACTTTTTTGAAACCTGAAAAATTAAATTTTTTAAAAAATATCATTAAATTTAATCATGTAGCAAAGCAGAACTTTGCTGGAATTAGTTTTCGGGAATGGCTAGTAAAAAAAAATCTAAAAAAAGAGTTTATTAATGATTACGTTTTGCCAATGGCAGCAGCCATTTGGTCTACACCTACGCACAAAATTGGTGAATATCCCGTTGAATCTATGCTTGCATTTCTCAAAAATCACGGCTTATTAAAACTCATTAAGAGACCACAATGGCGATTTGTAAATAATGGTAGCGCTTCTTATGTGAATGCAATTTTAGATTCATCCAGACTTAATAATGTATTTACAGGAGAGTCACCAGTTATCAATAAATTAAATCATCAATGGCAAATCCTAACATCCAATCATAACCTCAATTATGATCAAGTTGTGATTGCTACGCATGCAAATCAGGTTCCTGAATTATTGGCAAATTATAAAGATTTTTCTTTTATGTCTAATTTTTCCTATAACACCAATAAAACAATACTGCATACTGATGAAAGTTTTATGCCAACAAGAAAAGAGCTTTGGTCTTCGTGGAATTCATTTAAGTATGATGATTACGAGTATGTCACTTATTGGATGAATAATCTGCAAAACCTTAAATCTAAAACAAATGTGTTTGTGACCATTGGTAACTTCCCTCAAATCAAAGAACAAAGCATTCTCAAAGTGATGCAATATGAGCATCCTCTATTTGATTTCACTTCTCAAGGAATAAAGGATAGGCTCAACAAATTACAAGGATTAGATAATTTATATTTTGTAGGAGCTTACCAAGGATATGGTTTTCATGAGGATGGTCTAGCCTCTGCGCTAAAGGTAGCCAGGATGATTGATCATGGAATTTAATATATACGTTGGCAGTATTTTTCATCAAAGAGTTCTTGGAAAGAAACATCAATTTAAATACAAATTTTTTTCAGGCTACTTTAATGATGTTTACAGCTTTCAAGATAAGAAGTTTTTTTCGACAAAATTTAGCAAGATTTTTTCATTAGATTTTGATGATCATGGAACTAAAGAGACAATCAAAGCAATTAAGATATTTATAGATAAAAATCAAATTGACTCTAAAAATTTAAAATTAGATTTACTGAAAAAACCAAATTCTATTTTTGTTGAGGCTTTTAATCCTGTTTGTTTTTGGTACCTAAAAAAACAAGGTAATGTTTTAGCTTTCATTGCAGATGTCACCAACACTTTTGGTGAAAGACAAATCTATTTTATTGATAATGGTGGGAGGGAAATCAATTCAGAAATCTTTTATAAGGCTATAAAAAAGATGTATGTATCACCTTTCGCAAAGAAAAGTGGAATTTATAAATTTAAAATCTCAGACCAACCCAATCAAACTGTCATCAAAGAATTTAATGATGATGAGGTATTAGAGATAAATACTGCTTTAAATGGATCTATACATAAATTTAGGGGCTTGAAGAAGAGTTACTTTTATTTTCGAATAATAATTTCAACTCTTTTAGTTGTTGCTAGAATACATTTACATGCACTTTTTATATGGCGGAAAGGCAACCAAGCCTATAGCCATAATGGAAATGGTTATGCTAAATCGAATTATAAGAAACTGGATTAATAAAAAACTCAAAACATTTGAAGATGGATCATTGAGATTATCAGTGCCGGGTTGTTCAGATATTATCATCGGAAATGATAATAAAGCGCGCTTCAATCTTACCTTTACATCAATTAGAGGAATCTATCTAATTCTTCGAAGAGGCGTATTAGGTTTTACTGAGGGATTCATAAGAGGTTACTGGGTGACAGATAACTTGAAAGAAACCATGACCTTTTTAGCAAAAAACCTCACTAACGTTGAGAGTATTAAAAAGGGTAGCTCAAGAAAAATTATGGCTAAATTCAAGCATTGGTTAAGAGAGAATACAGTTTCGCGAAGCAAAAAAAATATCCATGCTCATTACGATTTGGGCAATAATTTTTACAAATTATGGCTTGATCCAAGCATGACTTATTCTTCAGCTTTCTTTCAAAATACTGAACAAGACACCCTTGAATCTGCTCAAAAACAGAAATATCAAAAAATAATTGATAGCTTAAATCTTAAGCCAGGAGACAACATCCTTGAGATAGGTTGTGGATGGGGTGGTTTTATTGAGCATGCTTCAAAATTAGGAATGAATGTTACCGGTTTAACTATTTCAAAAGAACAATTTGAATATGCAACATCAAGAATCAAAAAATTAGATGGTACACAAAAGATTATTTATGAAGATTATCGTATGCATGAAGGATCTTATGATGCAGTTGTTTCAATTGAAATGCTTGAGGCAGTTGGGTCAAAGTATTGGGCCGAATATTTCAATGCAATTAAGAAATTTTTAAAACCTAGATCGTCTGCACTTATTCAGGTAATTACCATGCATGATAAATATTTTAAAACTTATAATGTGGATCCTGATTTCATTCAAACCTATATATTTCCTGGCGGTGAGCTAATTTCAGATGAAGCATTTTTTAATTGCGCCTCAGCTACATCCTTAGAATGCAAAAAGGTAAGAAGTTTTGGAAAGTCCTATGCAAGAACCTTAGAAATTTGGAATGAGCAATTCCTAAACCAATGGGAGATTATCAAAACACTAGGTTTTGATATTAAATTTAAGCGCACATGGGAAATGTATTATGCCTATTGTATAAGCGGCTTTTTAAGTAATAGATTGGATGTTTCACAATTTAAATTAACTACCGATGATTAAGATTGGAATCTACTTGGCTGAGAGAGGCTTAATCCCTGACTTTATTTTGAATTTTTTTATTCAAAAGATTAGTCTTGGACGAGTGAACTCCGCAACAACAGATAATGAAAAATTAACAGTTATAGATAAGCTTAAGTCTGGACCTATTGCAGAGAAAACATCTGATGCCAATGATCAACATTACGAGGTACATCCTGCATTTTTTCAACTGGTCTTAGGAAAGCATATGAAATATTCATGCTCACAATTCAATTCTAAGTCAGATGATTTAGACCAAGCTGAAGAAAATATGTTGCAACTATATTTAGATCGAGCTGGCATTCAGGCAAATCAAAACATCCTTGATCTAGGATGTGGCTGGGGAAGCTTTTCTCTATTTGCTGCAGCGAAGTTTCCAACATCAAAATTTACTGCCGTTAGCAATTCAAAAGATCAAATTAACTATATTAATGAACAGGCTAGAAGTAGAGGCCTAAATAACTTAAGTGCGATACAAAAAAATATCAATGAGATGCAATTCAACGAAACTTTTGACAAAGTTATTTCAATAGAAATGTTTGAGCATATGCGTAATTACGAGTCTCTATTAAGCAAAGTTAGCGACTTTCTAGAACCAAATGGCGAGTTATTTGTTCATATTTTTTGTCATCGTTCGGCATGCTACTTATATGAGGCAAAAAATGAATCTGATTGGATGACAAGAAACTTCTTTGAGGGTGGCATTATGCCTTCGGAAGATATTTTTACTAATTTTGAAAATGATTTAAAGGTAGTGCGTTCATGGAAAGTCAATGGAACACAATATGGTATGACATCTCAAAAATGGCTTCAGAAACATGATGAAAACAAATCTAAAATTATAACTTTGTTTAATCAACACTATGGGAATGGAAAAATTTGGTTTTTTAGGTGGAGAATGTTTTTCTTAACTTGCGCAAAGTTCTTCTCCATTAATGCCGGGAATGACTGGTATGTTACTCATTATTTATTAAAAAAATGACTATGAAAATATTGTTCATATTTGTTGTTTCCTTGCTTGGGACGAATGCCTCAGCAGACATAATTGGTCCAGCCAAAGTAACCGATGGCGATACCATTGTCATTAATGACATTCGAATAAGGTTCACAGGCAGCGACGCTCCGGAAAGTTATTTCTTCGGAAAAACTCAGACTTGTTTGGATGCAAATGGGATTGAGTGGGAATGCGGCAATGCTGCAACCTTAAAGCTCAAACAATTGATAAATAATCAAATAGTTAGATGCACTGATGAAGGTCAAGATAGATATGGAAGAACTTTAGGTATTTGTTACGTTGATGAAGTTGATTTGCAGGCAGAAATGGTCAAGTCTGGAATGGCAATTGCTTATTTGCGGTACTCTAGAAGATATGAAAATGAGCAAAACTATGCCAAAAAAGTTAAAGCTGGAATGTGGGCAGGTGAGTTTCAAGAGCCAGAGGTTTGGAGAAGAGAAAACAGAGATTAATCCTTAATTATTCTTAGCTGCTGAAATACCAGCCATTCTTCCAAAAAATGTTGCATCTCCCACTGACATGCCACTAGCATAACCTTTACCTGACCTAGGCAGTCCAGCTGATGTTCTGCCAGCTGCATAGAGTTTAGGTATGACATTTCCACTTTTATCTAGTACTTCTCCGGTTGGTAAAGTTTCTAAGCCACCAAGAGTGAACATTAATGGTCCTGGTTTATCGCTGTAAAGTGGACTGGATTGATGTTTAAAACTATAGTCAATGATTGCAAACGGTGGATTTTTGAATTCTTTTAACCAATCAGGATGCTTTCTAAATTGCTCATCATGTTTAGACTTTGAAAACGTATTATATTTTTTTACAGTCTCAGTGAGGGTGTCAGGCTGAAATCCAGCTTCTTTTTCGAGATCATCAATTGTTTCTGCAACTGCAATAATGGGTAATTTATCCATATAGATAGATTGCTGAAAATCTTCATTTTGAATTAATAAATAAATTTCTTGTTCAGGCTGTTGAGAGCAGTAATATCCAATTCTCGCTCCGTATGAATCTTCATTTACAAACCGTTCTCCATGCTTATTAATAAATATTCCAAACGTGAGTGATTCGGGGGGATAAAAATAAACTCCAAAAAAAGCTTCATCCATATTAATTAAGTTCCCGCCTACTGCTTGTCCTATTTGAATTCCATCTCCCTCATCCCAAGGATTCCCATATGGGGCAGCAAATTGACTTTGCAAAGGTAAGTATTTTTTTACCATTTCTTCATTCATCACAAAGCCTCCAGTTGTAAGAATCACTCCGTTGTTAACTTTTACATTTACAATGTTATTATCTTTTTTGTATGAAACTCCTAGAATTTTGTCGTCATCAATAATTAATCCAAGCACTCTTGAATCACATGAAATATTTACGCCTTGATCTGTCACAGCCTGTTTTAATGCAGCAAAAAATATCTTGCCTCCGAAATCGCCTTCGTGAGAGGGAACATGACCTCTTGGGACAGCGGTTGCATAATCTAGGAATGGATTAGCCCTCTCATTTCCTGTAAATAATAGAGATTCATTTGAATCTGGAACTACAATTCTTCCAAGATGAACTGCCTCTTTGTAGGTTACACCAAGTGATTTTACCCACTCAAAGTGATCAGCAGAATTTTCAGCATAAAGCTTTATCTTTGCTGGATCCCCTTTATCTTCCAAACAAGCCTGCAGGTAAGCAATCATATTCTCAGTACTATCTTCAAATCCGCATGCCCGTTGCAATGAAGTGCCACCCGACCCGCCTAAGTACATTTCACAGCTTGACAGTGCTGTAGATCCTCCACCATCAGATGCTCTTTCAAGTAATAAAACTTTCGCACCACATTTAGCAGCTTCAATTGCAGCTGATCCACCAGCGCCACCAAACCCACATACAACCACATCAAACTCATCGTGATATACATCAACATTACTAGATTGAATTATTCTTGAATTTGCTCCAACTTGAGACATGAGCTTTTATATTACATTCAACTTAGCAAGAACCCAATTAATAAATAGATATCTTAAGAGCTTCAAAATCCTTAACTTTTACTTTAAAGTAAAAATATCAAATAGGAGAGGACTTATGAAAAAAACATTTATAGCGTTTGCTCTAGTTTTTGGTTTTCAGCTCAGTGCTGATGATCATTTGCCAGCAAACTATTCAATGTATCAAACTAACTTTTTATTTAATTGCCCTGTAGCTGAAAGATGCTTTGCTGCTTTTGATAAATATATGAATTCACCTGAAGTTGCTAAAGAAAAATTTGAAGTGGATTTTTTTGCAGTACAACAAAACGGTTGGGATGATTCAACTCATGGAGTGAGTTGGTATTATAAAGATGCTGACCAGTATGCAAAAGCAGGACAAATTTTTGCAACTTCCAGAGCTGGAAGGGAATTTAGAAAAACTATGAATGATATTGGTGCAGAAATTATTTCTGATACCTTAACTGTTCATAGTGTAGGCGTCACACTCAAAGGCGAAACTGTCGACAATGGCGTAAGCTTAAGATGGAGTCTAGAAGTCACTGATCCAGTTAATTTTGTTCCATTGTGGAAGAATTTTAGTAAAAGTATTGAAAAATATGAGTGGTCATCAAATGCATATGGCTTACAAAGTCATTATCTTGGAAACAATGGTAATGGTATTACCCATGAAATTTGGGCAGCTTTTAATACTCCTCAAGATGCATTGGCATTTTTAACTGGAATGAATGCTTCTAAAGAATTTGCTGCGTATGCACCTGAATCAAGGAAGTACAGTAAGTTCAAAAGGTCATACATGGAAGTGAGTCTTAAGATGTACAACCCTGACTAACCATTTATCTAATTAAAATAGGGGGCTTAATGCCCCTTATTTATTTTTTAAAAACATATAAAGTTAATCAATGATTTGGAATAAAAAATATATAGATATTTTAGGCAAGCAAATAGCATATGTAGAAATGGGACAAGGTGATCCGATCATATTCCAGCATGGAAATCCAACATCCTCCTTTCTTTGGAGAAATATCTTTCCCCATGTTAAGGATCTTGGAAGATGTATCGCGATGGATCTTATTGGAATGGGAGACAGTGAAAAGCTGAAAGATGAGGGAAACATGACTTATTCATATGCTGCTCACAAAAGATATTTTGATGGCTTTTTGGAGGCTATGGGGGTTAAGACCAATGCAACTCTTGTGGTACACGACTGGGGATCTGCCTTGGGTTTTGACTGGGCACATAATAATCCTGAAAAGGTTAAGGGCATCTGTTACATGGAAGGCATTGTTAAATCAATGGAATGGTCAGACTGGAATGAGGATGCTAGAGGAATTTTTCAAGGATTTAGATCTTCTGCTGGAGAAGAAATGATCTTAAAGAAAAACTTATTTATTGAGGCTGTTTTACCTGGATCAATTTTAAGAGAACTATCTGATGATGAGATGAATGAATATAGAAGACCATTTAATGATGAGACTGCGCGTCGACCAACGCTTGACTGGCCAAGACAAATTCCTTTAGAAAATGAGCCACCTGAAATATGTAAAATCGTTGACTCTTATTCTCATTGGATGGCTGAAAATGATCTACCTAAATTATTTATAAATGCTGAGCCAGGAGCTATTTTAATTGGCAAACAACGGGAGTTTTGTAGAACCTGGAAAAACCAAAAGGAAGTAACCGTTAAGGGCAGTCATTTTATTCAAGAGGATTCACCTAATGAGATTGGGAATGCAATCTTTGATTGGCTAAAGGACATAAATTAATAATTAGTTATTAAATAATCAATACTCAAGCGAGACTTGAAGGTTAAATACTGATTTACTCAATAATGTCCTTGTCCAATTCTTTAGAGGCATCTTCAATACCTCCTAGATTTGTTACATTAATAAAACCATTTTCAATTAATATATTTTTTGCTCGCTCAGCTCTTTTCCCAGCTGCACAGTAAGTAAAAATTGGCTTATCTTTAAATGCTTGAATTTCCTTCAGCCTTTTTTTTAAGTCATTGATCGGGATATGTTTTGCATCTTCTATGAAACCGGCATTCCACTCGCTATCAGTTCTGACATCTATAATTAGGGCTTCTGTAGCTAATAAATCCTGCTGCAAAATAAGTATTAAGATGGATAATAGGATTTTTTTCATATTCATATATAACTATGCTCAAATATAATTATGCAGTTTTTAGAGCAATTTAGAAATTTTTATCAATCCCTTAATAAGTGGCAAGACTTATTATTTGACTTTCTAGTCCTGGCACCAATTTTGGGGTTAATTTTTATTTTTTCTTCTAAAATTGGTTTGTTTATGGTCAGGAAAATTTTTAGTATTGATCTTAACTACAAATTATTTAATTCTAAGGTCGCAAACTACCTTTTATTAATTGTTATAGGGTTTGTTCTCTCTATTGTTGTTGGCCTTGCTCCATAACTAGCTCCATGGAAAAGGCATGAGCTTCTTATTTGCTAACGAATTTATTAAAGACGTAACTAACAATGGAGATAACGATGTAATTAGATGGATAACTACCTCATCCTTGCTTTGATCTAAAATAGTAAAACATAAAAAAATGCATGTAGTTATCAAGCCAAGCCAGTGAATAGCAACTATCACTTCTTAGTATTTCTTAGCACTATGTAGAGCATAATTATCAAGAAGATATTTCCAATGATATAAGTGGTTAGGCTCATAAATATGCTTCAGAGATACATTACTATCATTGCAACAACCAAGCCCAAGTATGCAAAAACATAAACTAACTGAAAAACTTTAAAATCCTTTTTTATATTTTTTTCTTTGTCCATGAATATATGTTAACTCACAATTTAAAAAGAGAGTATTATCATATTGGAATGGATAAAGATGATATTTCACGAATTATTGAAATGGCTTGGGAGGACAGAACTCCTTTTGATGCTATTAAAAAACAATTTGGACTTAATGAAGATGACCTTAAGAAATTAATGAGAAAGAATATGAAAAGTTCCTCATACCATTTATGGAGAAAACGCGTCTATGGAAGAAAAACAAAACATCTTGGAAAAAGAGATTTTTTGATTGGTAGACATAAATCATCTGATCAAAATAAACTTTAAGTATAATTAAGTCATTACAAGGAAATTTATATGGAGAAAGTCTTAGTTACAGGTGCAACTGGATTTATCGGATTGCACTGCATTCATCAATTAATTGAAAAGGGTTATTCAGTTCACGGCACCTTAAGATCTAAATCTAGAGAGTGGGAAGTTAGATCTTCACTTAATAAAGCCAATTTATCTGATGCAAACCTTAGTTTATATGAGTGTGATTTGTTAAGTGATGATGGTTGGGAAAGAGCAATTGAGGGATGCAATTACATTTTGCATGTTGCTTCACCATTTATAGCAGGACTACCGGACCACGAAGATGATCTGATCAAGCCGGCATTGGCTGGAACACAAAGGATCCTGAAACTTTCCGCGAAATACTCTCAAGTAAAAAAGGTTGTTATCACATCGTCTTTCGCAGCAGTGGGAGATACGTTTGACGGTAAAACAGTCTTTAATGAATCGGATTGGTCTGATCCTAATAATCCTAAGATTTCTGCGTATAACAAAAGCAAAACATTGGCAGAAAAAAGTGCTTGGGAGTTCATGAAGTCAAATCCTTCTTTTAAGTTAACTGTTATAAATCCTGTTGCAGTCATCGGGCCAATGCTCTCAGATGATTTAGGAACATCCAACCTGTTTGTTAAAAAAATGCTGGATGGCTCAACGCCTGGAAATCCTGGTCTTCATATTGGTTTTGTTGATGTGAGAGATGTTGCCAGGGCTCATATTGAATCAATCAAAAATGAAAAGTCAGATAACAAAAGAATTATTCTTTCCAAGGATGAGCTTTGGGTTAGTGAATTATCAGAAATTTTAAGAGAGCTAGGTTATAAAGCGCCGACAAGAAATATTCCAAAATGGTTGATCAGTATTTTATCGATCTTCGATAAAGAAATTGGAGGACTAAAACCCATGATTGGTAAGGAACGAAATATTGAAAGTTCTGTCTTTCCAGAAGTCTTTGATTGGCAATTAATCTCAGTGAAAGACTCTGCTCGAGTAACAGCAGAGCAACTAAAATCTATGAATCAAATATAGGAGTTAATATGTTTAGTCACATTATGCTAGGAGCAAATGATTTGGAGGCATCAAGAGAATTTTATGATGCTGTCTTAGGAAAGCTTGGAGCAAAACCTGGTGTGTTATCGCCAAATTTACAGGGTCACAAAAGGTATTTCTATTTCTTAGATAGCTCAATATTTATTATTACTGAGCCCATCAATGATAAGCCAGCTACTCACGGAAACGGCAGTACCATTGGCTTTAAAGCCAGAAGTGTTGAAGACGCTAATGCATGGCATGCCGCTGGTGAAGCAAATGGCGGAAAACCAATCGAAGATCCTCCCGGTATTCGTGAGGGCAATGGCATGAAATTATATCTGGCATATCTACTTGATCCCGCAGGCAATAAAATTTGCGCAATGCACACAATAAGATAATTAAATTTTTTATAATATGAGTGTGACAATTTGTTAAATTTAAAAAATCTATGAAATATGTTTTTATATTGACTCTAATTTTATTGATGGGATGTCAGACGCGTGAATATGAAATAGCAAACCATCAAGTATACGGAACTGAGGGCCAGATAGGAGTGGCTATGGGGTCATGTATGCAAATGGCGAATTCAGGTAGTAATTTAAAAACGCCAGATAAGCAAGGTAGGATAGAAAATTATAGAAGGTCAGATAATTCATTTATTGAATGCGCGCATAATGAATATCTAAAGATGGAACAAAAAAGGCTCAGAAAAAAAGAGACTAAAAATAACTAGAAATAATCTAATGAATAAATCGGTTTTACTAATTATTTTTATACTCGTCTCATGCCAAGCAAGAGAATATCAAGTCATAAATCATCAAGTTATCGGTGTGGAGGGTGAGCAAGGAAGGATTATGGGTGCATGCGCTGGAATGACAAATATTGGCCCAAGAGGACCCATGCTGCCAGAACCCAATGGAGCTGGAGTAGATGAGACCTACTTTGAATGCACCGATAGAGAGATAATGGAGCTCGAACGAAAGAGGCATCAAAATAGAAAGGAAGATAAAAAAGAAAAAGATTAAAGAACTTTGCACCAATCTTCAAAGTCTTGGCGTTCTGTTCTGAATTGATTAATGGCAGCCTTTTGATCTTTATAACCAATTGCCATCCCACAAAATATCATCTGACTGTCATCGACATTAAAGAATTTAGAAACACTTTCTTGTTTCATTGACCAAATCTCCTGAGCACAAGTATCCAATCCATATTCCTGCGCTAAAAGCATAAAAGTTTGTAAAAACATTCCTAGATCAGACCATTGAGGTGGACCCATTTGACGATCAACGAAACAAAATAACGCAGCCGGTGCTCCAAAGAATTGATAATTTTTGAGTACTTGATTCCATCGTGCCTCTTTATCATCTCTGGCAATTCCAAGACTGCCATACATCTGCTCGCCTACTTTTTTACTAAAACTTTTGTAGGGTTCCTTAAGATCTCTTGGATAAATGTCGTAAGCAGGAGTTTCCGGTTCACTCCATTTAGACTGAAATTTCAAAAATTCTCTCATGGAGTTTTCATTAATAACATAAATTTTCCAGGGTTGAAGGTTTCCCCCTGATGGACTTCTTGAAGATTGTTCAAGCAAGTCTTTAATTAATTCAGTTGAGACAGGATTATCTAAAAATGATCTTACAGAGTGTCTATTTTTTATTGCTTCTGAAACTTTCATAATTAAATATTACACAAAATACTTTCTAGGGTTAAATTCTTTTTAGTGGGGTCTGTAGTGCCAATCTGTCACGACAGCGCTTGCACCATTTATCACCCTTATTGAATTCATCAGGTAATGTCAGTCTTTTACATTGTTTACACTTTCTGTATCGAGTTTTTTTTGTCATTAAGGAATATTACAAGGGTTGTTTATTTATGAATCTATCCTAAACTAATTGAATAATTAAATTTTAATTACTTTATGTCTGAATCAAAAGTTGCTGTAATAACTGGCGCCGGAAGTGGTATTGGTAGGGGTCTTGCTCAATTTGCTGCGAGTAAAAAAATGCAGTTAGTTTTATGTGACGTAAATACCAGTGGGTTGGACGAAACACTGAATATAGTAACTGCAGAGGGCGTTGAAGCAATAGCACGTGTAATTGATGTAAGCGATATCAATGCAATGATGAATTTGGCTGGCGAAACTTATGAAACCTTTGGCGCTTGTCACTATCTTTTTAATAATGCAGGAGTATTAGGGCCAGCTCCAGTTAAGGATGTCACTCGTGAAATGTACGACTGGTTGATGGATATCAATATGGGAGGATGTTTTAACGGAGTAAATGCATTTCTTCCTAGAATGCTTGAAAGCGGCGAGGACGGCAACATAGTTGCAACTTGTTCCACATCGGGTTTTATCAGCTATCCAATGTTGAGTCTTTACTCTGCATCAAAATTTGCAATTCGTGGATTCATGGCAACGCTCAGAGAAGAGCTTAAAACTTCTAATGTTCAAGCCAGCATCGTATGTCCCGGAGAAGTAGATACCAATATTGTAAATAGTGTTTATCAAGGTGATACACCTCCTGCAAAGAAAGAAGAAAAAGTGGATGAGAAAGATCCCCGTGAGATGTTAGAGGTAGCTGCAGATGATGCGCAAGGAAAATCATTTCCGATTTCACCACTTGAAGCAGCTGAAGCAATATTTCAAGGTATCGAGAATAACGATTTTTATATTTTCACTCACAAGGGTTACGAGGAGCATATTCAAAATATTGCGGATGAGTATATTGCTGCTTTCGATAAAGCAAAATATCAATAAAAACAATCAATGATGAGTCTTAAAACAGTTTTAGTCTTGATTGGAATCATCATTATTGGTTTAGCCCTAGTTTACGGACCAAAAGCCATCAGAGTAAATAAAATGATTCATCTCTATGACAAAGATAGGATAGCTTTTAACTTCATCAACATGGATAAAATCTTTCGTGCTGGTCCAATGATAAAAGCATCAGCTTATCCACACAGCTTTAAAAATATAACTGACAATTTTTCGTTACCCTTAACTTTTAATCATTTAGGAAAAGATGTGAATTTAGAAGATGCGCTTGAGTACTATGAAACAGATGGATTGATTGTTTTAAAAAACAATAATTTACTTTATGAAAACTACTGGCATGGTAATACTCAAACTTCTAAACATATTTCTTGGTCGGTGGCTAAGTCATTTCTATCAGCACTTATAGGAATTGCTGTGGACCAAGGTCTGATAGACAGTATCGATGATCCAGTCACGAAATACCTAGATGATTTTAAAGGCACAGGCTATGAAGCAGTTCCCATCAAAGATCTACTCCAAATGTCCTCAGGAATTAAATTTAATGAAGATTATGCTGACTATAATTCCGATATTAATCGATTTGGCAGAACAATTTCATTTGGTACCCCAATGAGAGACTTTGCAAAATCACTTGAAAACGAAAAAGAACCTGGGACTTATCATCATTATGTAAGTATCGATACTCAGATGTTGGCAATGGTTTTGCAAGAAGTGACGGGCAAATCTGTGACTGAAAGTTTACAAGAACATATCTGGAACAAGATTGGTATGCAAGATGATGCTTACTATATGGTTGATGACAGCGGAATGGAGGTTGCGCTTGGGGGGTTGAACGCAACATTAAGAGATTACGCAAAGTTCGGGTTGCTTTATTTAAATCGAGGCGATTGGAACGGTAATCAAGTGGTCCCTTCAGAGTGGGTAGATGCATCTCATGCTACAGACGAAGATCATTTAGTACCTGGTGATAATCCTAATTCATCAAGTGTTTGGGGTTATGGATACCAGTGGTGGGTTCCGGGTTTTCCTAGTACTGAGTACACAGCATCAGGAGTTTATAATCAATACATTTTTATTGATCCTGAAAATAGAGTAGTCATTGCTAAAACTTCATCCAATCATAGATTTACCGCAGAGAAAGAAGAGTCTAAGGCTGCTCATGTCTCAATGTTTCGTGCCATTGCAAGAACTGCCGCAAATCTATGAATTTAAAAAATATTCTTCTTATAATTTATCTAGTTTTTACATCCGAAGGATATTCCTGGTGGGATGAAGGCCATAGTCTTATATGCAATAAAGCATCAAACTTAATGAGTGCTGAAACAGCAACTAATTTATTCTCAATTCTGGAGAGCAATGATTATGGAGAGGGTTGTGTTTGGCCAGACGTTATTAAGCAGACAGAACGAAGAGAAACGGGTCCCTGGCATTACATTAATTCACCACCGGGGATAGATGAAATAACACCTGAAACTTGTCCTAAAAAAGGCTGCATTATGAGCGCATATGAGGAGCAACTGAGTCTGCTCAGAAATGGTAATGATACTGAAAAAAAAGACGCCGTAAGATTTATCGGCCATTTTATAGCTGACGTTCATCAGCCTTTGCATGCTGGTTTTGGATATGACCGAGGTGGGAATGATCACCTTTTAACACTTCAGGGAAAAAAGAAATCTAATATGCATTCAATTTGGGATGGAGAGATCCTAGAGTTTTTATATAAAACAATAGGTAAAAATGATGTACATACACAAATAGATAAGTTAGCAAAAAAATATAAAAGTAGCCTTGATTATAGTGACGATGTTTACCCTTGGATAAATGAAACTAGAAAGATAGCTGTATCCGATTCAGTAAGATATCTAGACAATAGAATAAAAAATGTTGATGAAGGTTATCTAATAAATCATGGCCCCATTGTGATTGATAGACTCGCGCTTGCAATTGCCCGTTTGGCCATATTGTTGGAAGTTGAATTAACTGAATGAAAACTCTAAAGAAGGTTTTAAATTTTCTTGGAAATAATCAAACTAAGTTAGTTTTGTCACTTGATGGTGGAGGAGTGAGAGCCATTGCTCAAGTAATTTTTTTGCAAGAACTTGAGCGCTCAATCGGTAAACCTACCCATGAAATTTTTGATTTTTTTCTAGGCACTAGTGCTGGTTCAGCAAATATTTCTTGCTTAGCAGCCCAGGAAATGAAAGCTAAAGAAATTCTTAAATTTTGGAGTGAGGATAATCTTAAAGAAACCATGTCAAAATCATTTTGGGATAATGCTTCTTTTTTACAAACAAAACCTAAATATGATTCAAAAGGAAAAGAGAAAGTTCTAGCTGAATATTTTGGTGAGCAGAAATTAGGAGAATCAAAAAATCCTATGGGAGTTTTAACCTATGATATTGAATCAAGAACTCCAAAAATTCTAAGTTCATATGGGACTCCAGCAATAAGCGTAAAAAATTCTGTCATTGCTTCAAGTGCTGCTCCAATTTATTACCCAACTTACCAAATTGAAGATGGGTCTTGGCTGATTGATGGAGGGATAGTCGCCAACAATCCTTGTTTGATTGCTTACAGTGAGGCTAAAAAACTTTTTCCAAACTCTCGAATCAAAGTTCTAAGCATTGGTACCGGAATCAACAGAAAAAAAATTAGTGGCCCCAGATCTGCAAAATGGGGTGCATTGAGTTGGATGAGGCATGATATTTTGGGAGTTATGCTTGAATCGAGTATGTATCACGAAATCATAACTGATCTAATTGGTAATGATTATTTAAGAATTAATAGCCCACTTGGAAGAGTCAACAGACGAATGGATGATAACTCGAAATCAAATTTAGACAGAGTAAATGATATGGGTTTGAGTTGGTGGAATGACTTTGGAAATGAAACCAAAAAATGGCTCTCAAAATAAACTTCAATTAATTGCTAATTCCTCTTCCTTGCCAGCTCAAATAGGTTAAACTTCTCTAAACTTTTTTGTAGGAAAAATATGAATATATATGTCGGCAATCTTCCTTGGAGCATTCGCGATCAAGAACTTGAAAATCTTTTTGCAGAACACGGAACAGTTGATTCAGCTAAAGTAATTATGGAAAGAGGTACAAACCGCTCAAGAGGCTTTGGTTTCGTTGAAATGTCTTCAGGTGCCGAGGAAGCAATTGCTGCTCTCAATGATGCTGAAGTTGAAGGCAGAAAATTGGTGGTTAACGAATCTAAACCAAAATAATTCATGGAATACATCGGTCTGTTAGGTCTTTTTGGTCTAATAGGTCTTATTGGTTTGGTGGACAGGGTTGACCCTTCATCTAAAGGAGGGGCGATTCGGCTAATGGGTCTTTTGGGTTTTATTGGCTTGGGTGGTTTTTGGTTTTCTTATTTAGGAGCCTTCGGAGCTTTTGGTGCTCTTGGACTTCACAATCATCAGAAAAAAAGATATGCCAGACTTGCATATTTTGGTTGGCTTGGGCTTATTGGTCCTATCCTAACTTTACAAACTTCTCTCTAGAAGCTAACACAAGTAGTCCAGCACAAATCGCAAGATTTTTTACAAAATTTTGTGTTTCGTGTGCCTTACTTATACCGTCTGCAAGTGTCCAAAAATCATGAATATAAATATTGATTACGATTGTTGTGGCGAATAAAGACAGTGCTGAAACTTTAACATTTTGATTTAAGATCAACATAATTCCACCAATGACCTGAATTAAAATAACTATGGGTAAGGCAACTAGTGTCAACGGAACCTCATTTTCTTGCATCACCGCAACATAATTTGTGTAATTAAAGACCTTGGCTATCCCAGGCCCTAGAAAATACAATCCCAGAAGGGATCTTCCAACAAGAATGGCTACATCATCGAGTTTATTTAACATGGTAAGCTATCATATGTTTGACGCATCATAACAAGGAGAATTTAATGAATAAATACAAACTGAGCATTACTATTCTTTGTGGCTTCATATTTTTAATAGGCTGCTCACAATCAGTCACTCAAAATCCAGTTCAGCTTGCCGTTGATAATGCAGACAGGACATTAAAGTTTACTGAAAGAGATAAATTTAGAAATCCTGCTGCTACTTTAAATTTTTTTGAAATTAAGCCTGAAATGAAAGTTCTTGAGCTCGCAGCGGGCGGAGGCTGGTATACAGAAATTCTAGCACCACTTTTATACACCTCTGGTGAACTTGTGGTCACGCATCATGATCCAGAGGCAGGGGCGTATCAAAAAAGATCTAGAGAGAATTTTGATAACAAGGTGGCTTCGCATCCTGGATTTGATAAATTACAAGTCGTTACCACTCATGTACCTCCAAAAAAACCTTATGTTGCGCCGGAGAGTTTTGATATGGTTTTAACATTTCGCAACTTACATAACTGGCTGAGTAGAGATGCAATGCAAGAGGTTATGGAGGAAGCGTTCAATGCCCTTAAACCAGGAGGTTCATTTGGTGTAGTCGAGCATCGAGCAGATGATTCAGCATCACTTGATTACATGAAAAAAAGTGGTTATGTGAGCCAATCGTTGGCCATTGAGGTTGCAGAGAGAGTTGGGTTTAAATTAATTGCTTCATCTGAGATAAACGCCAATCCAAAAGATACAAAAGATCATCCGCGGGGAGTATGGACTCTGCTTCCAAACCTAAGATTGGGCGAAGAGGATAGAGATAAGTACATTCAAATTGGCGAAAGTGACCGTATGACATTATTATTTACTAAAGACTAATTTCGGAGAAAATTATGAAATCAATTACAGCATTCCTTTTTTCATTAATGATGATTCCTTTGCTTGCAGTTCATCACGAGGGCGAAGGCCATTCAATGAAGGATAAAAACGATTTTGCATATCTCTCAACATATGTAATACCTGAAAACACAAACCCAAAAAAACTTGAAAAGTCTCTCCTTGAAAATGTTGAAACGCTTGAGGCAAATGGCTATAACTTATGCGGTTTATTGCGTCATCAATTTGGTGCAGAAAGAGGCTTTTACACCTATTGCTACTTTGATGATTTTGAACAGTTTGCAGAAATTAATGATAACCAAGATCCACAGGCTGATGTAAAACAGCTTCATGCAGATCATTCAGATCACCTGGTAGCGGTTGTTAAAAAGGGCCTTAAAAAGAGAACTCAATATATTTTGATGGCAACCTACACTTTTGGACCATATCTAACAGATAACCAAAGACGTAAAAATGCCAATATTTTGTATGATGCATATAACGAAGCATTTGAAGGATGTAACTTAATGGAGCACTTCTGGGGCCCAGAATTGGCATGGTATGTTGTTTGTGGATATGAAAATTATGCTGACTTTAATAACAAAGCAAATGTTCTAGCCGGCATACACGAAGAAAGATTAGCTGATCTAAAACTTGATGTTATGACTCACAAGGATGATTTGCTAATCAGAGTATCAAATTAAATTAACATTTGAGGGCTACATGCCCTCATAAAAAGAAAGGGGTTTTTGAATTGCGTAATTTAACTTTGTCTTCATTACTTTTATTCGCCTTTTCATGCGGTGAAATCTCTCATAACAATGCGACTGATGGATATTTAAAAGAGACAATTAACTATCAATCAAAGAATATCTATGGCTTTGAAAATCTCTTTGATGGACGTGTTGCCTCTCAGGTAGATCAGGATGTTTTTGGGGTCCTGCATTTTCCTGATAATTATGATGCATCAAGAGAATATCCATTGGTCATTGCATCGCATGGCTCATCCAATTGGAGAGATCACCATCGCAGATACCTCGAGCAAATGAGGCAGGCAGATTATTTAGTTTTTGCAATCCACCCATTTGATTCAAGAGATGTCTCAAGTACTGTTGGGAATCAAATCAATGTCACCAGTGAGACGGTCATTTACGAGATGGCTCAAGCCCTAAATTTAATGAGCAAGGATTCAAGGGTGGATAACCAAAAAATTTTTGCGGCAGGGTGGAGTTTGGGCGGCACTGCAAGCTTATTTAATGGATGGATTCCACTGCAAGATGAAATTCACGATGAGGGAGCTGACTTTGCCGGATATTTAATGTGGTATCCAGGCTGCTTAGCATTACCGGACTTAAATGACTGGGACCCAGATCATATGCAAATTTATATCGGGGAAGCAGATAATTGGACTCCTGCAGCACCGTGTATTGATCTGGTCAAAGTGATCAATCAAGAGGGAGGTAATGCGAACATTGAACTATATCCGGATGCATTTCACTCGTTTGATGCAGAGGCACCACTAAGATTACATCCGGATGCTTATAGCTGGGCAAACTGCAAACTCAAGCTCTCAGCCGTGACTAAGAAAGTTTATGATCCTAACAATATAGAATTAGATTTTTCCGATCCTAAGGCTAGAAAGGCAGCTTATGAATCCTGTGCAACCAAAGGCGAGGTTATGGCAGGCGCAAGCTTAGAATATAAATATGCAGCTGACAAACATCTTGCTGTTTTACTTAGAAAGTTAAGATAGCTTACTGTCTTGAAGCATCTTGCCAATCTTTGAAACCCCCAAGATTTCTTACATTGGTAAATCCTAGCTCTTTGAGAGTAACACCTGCAAGGGCGGCTCTGGCACCCACTGCACAATACAGTAAAATAGGAGTATCTGCAGGAAAATCATCACTGGGCCTCAATTTAAATTCAATTAGACCTCTAGGTATATTATGGGCACCTAAAACCATTCCTGTTTCTTGTACTTCAGCAGGCTCCCTTACGTCAATGATCGTGTATTGATCCTCTTTACCAATTACGCTTAAGGGATCTATATCATCAACCTTAGATCGGGCATCTTGAAGCATCTCTTCAAGCTTTTTTAATTTGATAACCATGATTTAATTTTATCAAATTTATTTCAGAACCGGCATTAAATTTTAGTAGTACTGAACTGCAAATTACTAGGATTTTTCTTATATGTTAACAGTGTTAACTTTTTTGGCATATAAGTTGCATATAAATAGTTAATTATTGGAGTAAATATGAAAAAAATTCTTCCCCTAAGCGTATTTACATTGATTTTTGCTGCCTTACCGGTTGATGCCAGTCTTACAGTTTCAGAGGGTATTAAATTGAAAGGCTCAATTTTAAGTGTAAAAAGTACTAAAAAATATACATCTGTTTCAGGTTGTAAAGCATTGGCAGAAAAGAAATCAAAAGCAGTTGCTTTTAATTTAGATACAGCTCAAGGCAAATGTTATTTACTTAGTTCTGTATCAGGCTCTTCAGCAGATTCAGCTGTAGTTTCAGGGTCATAAACCCCCTTTATGAACCTAGTTAAGCCGCTCAAATGGGCGGCTTTTCTAACTTAATTAAGCTAGAAAACTTAAATTTAGTCATTCTTGATTATCATATTAACTTATGGGAATATAAATTAAGAATGAATAAAGCTGAGAGAATATTAAAATCTGAGCTTGCTCGCAAAAAACGCCACATGAAGCGAGCAATTGTGGAAAAGCGAACTCAAGAAGAGTACCGTCGACTTAGAAAGCTCAGAAATCAAAGAAAAAAACACCTTTAGCAAGCTCTTAAGCTACACTTTAGGTATGGCAACTAAACCAGGCTTCACAGAATCTTTCTTTGAATGTCCTGATGGAGGATCTTTATATTTTAGATCTTACGGTAATCCAAAAAATCAACCGGTCCTCTGTATGCATGGGCTCACCAGAAATGCAAATGATTTTCATCAGCTAGCCCAATTTCTTCAACAATCATTTTATGTAATTTCCGTTGATCAAAGAGGTAGAGCAAGAAGTTCTTATCTTGAAGACCCAATGGCCTATAGCCCTGAGACGTACCTTAGTGATATGACTAATTTAATTGCGCACCTAGGTTTTAAAAAAGTATTTCTCATCGGAACTTCAATGGGGGGGTTTATGGCTATGACCATGGCAGCTTTTGATCCAAACTTATTTCCAAAAATTGTTCTAAATGATTGCGGCCCAGAAATTGGTAGTACTGGTGTGAATAATATTGCCTCATATTTAGGCAAGAGTGAAATCTTTAAATCTAAAGCCGATGCATTTACAACCATCCAAAAAAGACACATGCCTGCCTTTCCAAACTTTTCAAATCAAGAATGGAATGATCATATATTTGCTAACATGAAAGAAAACAAGGATGGCTCTTGGCAATTTGATTACGATCAAAATATTAAGGTACTTTTTGATGCAGCAAGCCCATCAGCAACAAATTTGTGGCCAATTTGGGAGGCCATAAACTCTAAGGTACTTCTATTTAAAGGCGAGCTTTCAACTTTATTATCAAAAGAAACTCTAAAGAAGATGCATGAGATCAAGAACTTCAAGAGTCATGAAATTAGTGGAATTGGACATACCCCAACTTTAAACACGCAATTTGAAAAAGAATCTATTTTAAATTTTCTTTTATAAATTTTTAATAACATCTAATCAACTTAACCTTTATGTTGTATATTTTACTTAGAGGTAAATTTCAGGAGTAATTATGAAAAATGTTGTGATCGCTGATTTCAAAGTGAAATCAGATAAAGTTCAAGAGATGGCTGAAGTCTTCAAGGAGGCACTTGTTGTAACTAGAAATTTTGATGGGTGTCTTGGCATCGACGTCTATTATGAAGATAAGACTAAGACTTACACATTGATTGAGGATTGGGATTCACTAGAACAATATGAGATCTACCTGCAATGGAGAATTGATAACGGAATTGCTGAGTTATTAGATCCAATTCTTGAGAATGGATGGGATAGCGTGGTCAATAGCGTTAAGCGTCTTGGGACTAAAGAGTCAATATAATTTAAAGGAGAAAAAAATGTTAAAAATTCTTATAACACTTAGCTTGCTTTTGAGTGGTCTTGTTGCCGCTCAAGAAAATAAGTACGAGCCTGTAGCTAATAAAGCAGAATATTATGCTTTGAAGTATTTACCAGGCAAAGACTATAGCGATCTTAAAGATTGGGTGCTAGATAATCAAAAAAAGGTGCTCAGTAAAACAGATGCTTATGATAATTTTGAAGTTGTTTTATTTAGGCCACAATTTGGTTCAGATCTAACAAGTCATGATGCTGTTTTTCTTGGTTTATGGCCAAGTGCTACTGAGATGTATAAGGGAATGGGTTACTGGATCAAAAACGGCGGCAGCCAAGCTGCAAAAATACCTGTTGCGACAGTGCAAGCCGTAGACACATGGCAATGGGCTATCTCAGCCCCGGATGGAGAGCGTGATATTGGCGCTGTACGATTTGCAGATTGCAAGATGAAAGAAGGTGTTAATGGCAACCAAGTTTTTGATGCATACAAAGATTTTGCAATTGCAGCAAAAAAGACTGGCGATAATCTCGGGCGCAAGATGATTTTCCCTGGGCCCGGAGCCACTGAGGGAGATTATGATTATGTTTATTCATTGTACGCCCGAACGGTAGATGAGCTTGGTTCAGGAGCTGATAATTATTGGCAAAATATTAATGGATCTAAGGAAGATCAAGCACTCAATGATTTAATTGAAAGTTGTTCAAACTATCGTATATACATTACAGAGCAAATTCTCTAAAACTTTAGCGAAGGGGTTATACCCCTTCGTTATTTTTCAGTACATTGTGCCGTCAAGGTTTGATTTGGATCAGTGAATTCTAGTGTGTTATTTATTTTGCTAAAAGTGACTATTGCCGCGCCATCTTCATTCTCATAAAACTTCCCAAATACTGTTGTTTGATTCATGAAAAAGCCTTCTCGGCTGCTTAAATTAACTCCCCCTACCTCAAAATATCTTTCGAAATCATTAAACTTTACATTGACTCCATCACAATCGAACTCTTTGTCTGAGTTTTGACTACAGTTTGAAATCATGAGTAAGATACTGCAAGTTACTAAAAAATATTTCATATCGAAATTTTAGATATATATTCCTAAATCATCAACAATCTTTTAGTTGCTTTAGTTATAATTCTTTCATGGAAAAAGCCAGTCAATTTATTCGGGTATGGCATGAAAATTTTCTTCATCAAAATACAAATTTTTTAGATACGATTTTGCATGATGAGGTAGTTTTTTACTCCCCAGTAGTATTCAAGGGCATCCATGGAAAACCCATGACAAAGCTCTATTTATCTGCTGCCGGTGAATCATTTAATATGAAAAAATTTGCTTATATTAGGGAAGTTCATCAAGGTTTGCATTCAGTTTTGGAATTTGAAACATTCATTGATGATATTGCGGTAAATGGAGTGGACATAATTGAGTGGGATGAAAAAGGAAAGATTATTAATTTCAAGGTAATGGTTAGACCTTTTAAGGCAATTGAGAAAGTTAGAGAAAAAATGATTGAGTCCTTAGAAAAAATTTCAAATTAGACATAGCCGTGAATCAAAGGATTTTAATCTTCTTTTTGATTGGTTTAACTATCTTCTTTTTAGATCAAATATCCTATCAAGAAGATTCAAATAGTGTCTTTATCTCTGACCAAAGAATTAATATGCTAATTAATTCTTGGAATACTCAGGTGGGTCGAAACCCATCCTCCGATGAGCTTATTGGACTAATTAATAATGCTATCGAAGAAGAAATTCTCTATCGTGAAGCTCTAAAACTTGGGCTAGATCAAGATGACATTATTGTTAAACGACGTTTGATACAAAAAATTATGCTACTTAAGAAGAGCTCATTGCCTGAGCCCAAAGAATCCGAATTGGTTAATTTTTATCAAGATAATCTTGATAATTATACTTCTGCAGATGGTTACTCATTCGAACATCTTTTTTTTAAAAAAGGGCCTGATGCATTCAATCAAGCAAACAAAGCAGCCATAGAGGGCTATAAATCAAGTGCTGGTGATCCGTTCTATGCAGGAGATCAGTTTTCAAATCATACCCTTACTCAAGTCAAAGATATTTTTGGTAATGGATTTGCCTCTGCACTGTCATCACAAAAAGAAGGGCTTTGGTCCGATCCTATTACCTCAGCATTTGGTATACATTTGGTTTATATCTCTTCAACCAATCCGAGCAAATTAAAAACTTTTAAAGAAGTAAAAGATCTGGTCATGCAAGATTTTATAGCGTATCGCTCTGATCAATTGTCACAACAATTTATAGATGAGCTTAGAAATGAATATACAGTCGCAATAAGTCCTAACTTTAATCTCAATTAATTCATTTAAAACATGCTTTTTTTTAATGTCCATTCAGGTAAAATGACCCCGAATCACTTTTAGTACAGGGGCATGAAAAAAATTTTCTTAGTATCTTTAATAAGCTGTTTGCTTACTGCTAATGTGCTTGCCCAAAATGTTGCGCCATCCATTACTGATCCTGAGGCATTGGCTAAGGTTCAACAACAGCGTGATGAAGTCTTCAAAAAAATGTTTGCTGATCCAACTAATCTGACACTGTTGTTTGAGTATGCAAATCTTTCTATCTTAGTTGGGGATCTTGAGGCTGCAATTGGTGTGTTTGAGCAAATGCTTATCTATGACAATGAACTACCTCGGATTCGATTGGAATTGGGTGTTTTGTATTTTAGATTGGGAGCATATGCCTTGGCTAATACTTATTTAAAAAGTGTGAAGGAGTTTAATCCACCGCCTGAAGTTGTTAACCGCGTTGACCAATTTTTAGCCGCCATTGAGGATGCTGAGGAGCCAATAAAATTTCAACAAATCATTGCCATGGGCATGAAGCATACCACCAATGGTAATTCAGGTATTAATGCTGATTTTATTGAAATTGGTGACTTTTTGCTTGAAGTAGATCCTGAAGCTCGCAGAACCTCCGATCAAAGCAGAATGCTTAATTATTCGATTAGCTTCGATCAGGATCTTAATCATCCTCGAGGCGATAACGTACAGTACTACTTTAGTTACGGTACGGATACTTTTGATACATTTTCACAATTTAATGTTCAAAGTAATGTCATTTCGGTGAGACGGAATTTTAATTTAGATGACAATGTTTTTAAGGTAAATGAGCATTCTTGTTGTGATCTTTTAGGTTTTTTTAATATCAAAGACCCTGTTTTTTCTCCCAGCATTAACTTGGTCAGAGTGGTCCTTAATCGCCAAGAAATATTGCGAAGCGGACGCATTTCACTAGATTATTCAGGTATTTTAGAAAATGGTTCTGCAATACTATTATCGTATTATCGGGATGAAAAAGCATTTAGGTCATTAACTGCTAAAAGCGGAAGAATAAACGGGTTTGCTTTTGGGCAAACATTTTCTATTCCTTCCAGGCAGGCAACCGTTGGTTATAAAGCCATTCTTGAAAATTACCGTGCCAACATTAGGTATGAAAATTATGAGAATTATGGGTTTGAGTTAACCTACGGTGAGCCTTTTTGGTGGGGCTGGCAATCATCTTATAAATACAGCTACAACGATAAAGGTCATGACAGTGATTTCCCTTTATTTGGTCATCGATCCGATCGCTTGGAAACCTTACGCATGAACTTTACTAAGTCTTTATCACTTTGTTGGTCGGCAAATCTTTCTGCCACAATGAGTGATTCAAGGAGCACCATTAATATTTATAAAAGAAGGTCAAATAACTACTCAGCAACCTTTAATTACATGTGCTTTAAGTAAAAAGTGACAAAATGTCACTTTTTTGGTAAAATGGATTGAAATTATTTAAAACAGTCCTAGCTTAATGTTAGGGAGAGAATAAAAATTGCAGAGAATCTATTCAAAATTATTACTTTTAACAATTTTTAGTGCCACTATTTTTGCCCAAGAACAAATAGGGGTCGCTGCTGCGGTTAACAAGAACACGACTGATTTAACGCTTGAACAAGAACGCAAGCTCGTTGAAGCGGGCTATCAAATCATTCAAAACCATACCATTGAAACC
>CACJML010000007.1 GCA_902594515.1 uncultured SAR86 cluster bacterium
AGAAACGAAAGGAAGAGTCCGAAGGGCGAAAGCGTTATAAAGAGTTAACGATAAAAAATAGCTTTATAACCCACCAAGAGGAAGAGAGAGAATCCTCAAGGAGCTAAAGAGAATCTCACTTTAGACCCCTTCGAAACTCGGATTAAGAAGACAGAGCCTCGGCTCTGTTTTTTTTTACCCAAATTTTCTTGACTATCTACACATATCTTTAAGAGTCGATGCAATTTAAGATGGGTTGTTTATAATTCGATATTAATAAATTTTCATATTATGACTAATCAAATTGAATCACATAACTTGAAATACTCACCTGCACTAGCAGATTTTGTTGAGCATGAAGTTTTACCTGGATTAGATATTAGCGCTGATCACTTTTGGAGTTCTTTAAGCAAAATCTTTTATGCATTTAAGGATGAAAATCAAGCATTACTTGATTTAAGACAATCTCTTCAAGCTCAAATAGATCATTGGCATAAGGCAAATAAAAATTTCTCATTTGATGAATATAAAGCTTTTTTGAAATCCATTGATTATCTCGTTGACGAAGGCCCTGATTTTTCAATAACCACATCTAAAGTTGATGCAGAAATTGCAACAATAGCTGGCCCTCAACTAGTTGTCCCTGTTATGAATGCAAGGTTTGCACTTAATGCTGCGAATGCAAGGTGGGGAAGTTTATACGATGCTTTATACGGCACTGATATGATAGATGAAGAAGATGGAGCAGAGCGAACTGGCCCTTATAATCCCATAAGAGGTGATAAGGTCATTGCTTTTGCAAAACAATTTTTGGATCAATATTTCCCACTTGTGGATGGCTCATATACTGACGTTGTAGGCTTTAGTATCAAGGAGAATGGTTTATTTATCGAGTTGTCATCTGGCCAGTCAACATCTTTGGACAATCCAGGACAATTTGTTGGTTATAACGGCACAACAGATTTACCGAGCTGTGTCTTATTGAAAAATAATAATCTTCATATTGAAATTCAAATTGATAAAAATCATCCAGTTGGATCAACAGATCCTGCTGGAATTAAAGATGTTTTTTTAGAATCTGCAATTACCACCATTCAAGATTGTGAGGATTCAGTTGCTGCTGTGGATGCTGAGGATAAGATCCAGGTATATAGAAACTGGTTAGGTTTAATGAAAGGCGATTTAACCGAAACCTTTCTCAAAGCAGGCAAAGAGGTAACCAGAACGTTAAATCCTGATCGAAAATATCTTAATGTTGATGGTAAAGAACTTTCCTTGCCTGGTAGAAGCACAATGCTTGTAAGAAATGTTGGACATCTTATGACAAACCCAGCAATTTTGGATAATCATGGGAATGAAATTCCTGAAGGCATCATGGATGCAGTCTTTACAATTTGTATTGCAAAACATGATTTAGTGAATAATTCTAAATACTCTAATTCAAGGACCGGAAGCGTTTACATTGTCAAACCAAAAATGCACGGACCTGATGAAGTGTCCTTTGCGTGCAGAATTTTTAGCGCTGTTGAAGAGGCATTTAATTTAGAGCCTCAGACTGTAAAAATTGGAATCATGGATGAGGAACGCAGAACTACGGTTAACTTAAAAGAATGCATAAGAGCTGCTGATAATAGGGTCATCTTTATTAATACAGGGTTTTTAGATAGAACCGGAGATGAAATTCATACATCAATGGAGGCTGGTCCAGTTGTGCCAAAGGCTGCAATGAAACAACAAGCCTGGATCAATTCTTATGAGGACTGGAATGTAGATGTAGGGCTTAAATGTGGCCTGCAAGGAAAGGCACAAATTGGTAAAGGGATGTGGCCAATGCCTGATGAAATGCTAGAAATGTATAAAATTAAAATTGGTCATCCTCAATCTGGTGCAAATTGCGCTTGGGTTCCATCTCCCACAGCAGCAACCTTGCATGCAATGCATTATCATGAAATTCTAGTAAGTGATCAACAAACTGAGCTTAAAAAAAGGTCTCATGCAAGCTTGGATGACATCTTATCCATTCCTCTTTTAAAAGACCAAACTGATTTATCTCAAAAGGTAATACAAGAGGAACTAGATAATAATTCACAAGGTATATTAGGTTATGTTGTTAGGTGGGTGGATCAAGGCGTTGGGTGTTCAAAAGTTCCCGACATTAACAATATCGGACTGATGGAAGATAGGGCAACCTGCCGAATTTCTTCCCAACACATAGCAAATTGGTTGCATCATGAAATTGTGAGCGAAAATCAAGTCTTGGCATCTATGAAAAAAATGGCTTCAGTAGTTGATCAGCAAAATGCTCAGGATCCAGAATACATTCCAATGTCTCCTGGATATGATGGAGATGCTTTTAAGGCAGCATTAGCTCTAGCACTGGAGGGTCGCACTCAACCTAGTGGCTATACAGAACCTATTCTTCATGCTCAAAGATTAATCTTTAAAGAAAAATGAGTGCTTATTGGATCACACGCTGTCATGTCACCGATCCAGATGTATATAACAAATACCTTGATTTAGCTGGACCTGCAATTAAAAAATTTGGAGGTAAATTTCTTGTTAGGGGTGGTAAGCAACTTGAGCAAGAGGGTCAGGGCTTTGAAAGAACAGTCTTAGTAGAGTTTTCATCTCTAGACCAGGCTAGAAAATGCTATGAATCCAATGAATATGCTGAAGCTTTGAGTTACTCAAATCGCTCGTCTAATAGATTAGTTGTTCTTGTTGAGGGCCTTAAGTGATACTTAAAAAAATTAATTATGTTTTTTACTTATTGGCTTTTAGTTTTTTTCATACTGACATAATCCTTTCTCAGGATGCAGAAGAATTTTTTTCAAGAACTCCGCCTGAATATAATCCACCCGGCGAACTGCTCGGATGGATTGATTCTCGTGAATATCAAAATTTAAATGGTAAATGGCATTACATCATTGATCCGATGAACAACGGGTTGCCGGAAGAATCTTTTTTTGGAGGCTTCCCTCAAAACAAGCTTCCTAGTGAAGGGCTTGAATTAATTGAATACGACTTTGAAAGCGCAAAGACAATGGAAATTCCAGGGGCTTGGAATGCACACGAAAAAAATTTGTTGTTTTACAGAGGACCTGTTTGGTTCTATAAAAATTTCAATCATAAATCCTCAAACAATAATCTTACACATCTATATATTGGTGCCAGTAACTTCACAACAAAGGTATTTTTAAATGGAAAGATTGTTGGTTCCTATGAGGGTGGTTACACATCATTTAATTTTGATATTTCTGAGTACCTTGTGGATGGCAATAATGTTTTAACTATTCATGTGGATAATACGTTATCAAAAGATTCAGTACCCACAAAAAAAACTGATTGGTGGCCCTACGGTGGTATTTTAGGTGATGTCCTTTTGATATCTACCCCAAAGCAATTTATTCAAAATGCATATTTGCAATTAAGTGATTTAGGTAAAAGAGAATTGCTTTTTAAAGCCCAATTAAACTTACCTATCATTGCTAATGTCAACCTCTCTATACCTGAGCTGAATATTTATGAAGAATTTTTAACGAATGATAGCGGATTCATTGAACAGAAATTTAATGTTGATGACTTAAAGCTATGGGATACGACTAACCCTAAACTATATACAGTCATCGTTAAATCGGGTGACGACCAAATTTCAGATGATATAGGTTTTAGGGAGATTGATGTAATCGGCAAGAAGATCTTTCTTAACGGCAACGAACTTAAACTGCGCGGAATCTCAATGCATTCAGAACCTATTGATGAAGAAGGTTTTGCTTTTTCTCGCAAGCATTTTAAGGAACTCCTAAAATATGCTGAATCATTGAATGCCAACTTTGTAAGAGCTGCACATTATCCATACACTCGACATCTTTCTAAACTTTGTGATGAGCTTGGTATTTTATTGTGGGAGGAGATTCCAGTTTATTGGAATATCAATTGGACCAATCCAAAAACCCAAGCATCTGCTGAGTCAATGTTATCTCAATTAATCAAACGTGATTGGAATAGGGCATCGATTGTAATTTGGTCGCTTGGAAATGAAACGCCTTATTCAACACAAAGAATGAACTTTATGATTAGTCAAAAGGAAACTGCTATTTCGCTAGATTCTACTCGCTTAATCTCTGCAGCACTCCTTTCTGGCAATGCAGAACAATTTAGATCTTTGGTTTATTTTCTTGCATTGGAGGGACTAAAACATGATTTTGTTCTTCCAGAGGAAAAAGCTATTTTTAGGAGTATTACTGATCAAATGAAGTATCTTTATGGAGATCAAGAACACTTTTCAATAAACATTGATGATCCATTAGCAGAGCATCTAGATATAATTGCTTATAACGAATACTTTGGATGGTATTACACTTCGTTTCTAGTTGATCAGATTGGTGTTCGTGAATCTACACTAAGAAAATTGATGTTTAAGATTATGCCAAGTATAAAAATTAAATCTCAGTTCAATAAACCCATTCATATTTCAGAGTTTGGTGCAGGCGCAAAATTAAATTATCCAAATAAAGGGAAGATATGGTCTGAGGAATATCAAAATAAAGTTTACGAACATCAATTAGCGATGCTTAAAAATAATCCTCAAGTTCAAGGTATTAGCCCCTGGATTTTAAAGGATTTCAGATCTATGATGCGTCCGCTAGCTAATGTACAGGATTATTACAATCGCAAGGGTTTAGTTGATGAGCGCGGCAGAAAAAAACAGGCTTTTAACACATTGGCTAATTTTTATGCTGAGCAGTGGTAACTAGACTAGTTAGTTTTTCTAAGCCAAGGAGTCATTCGTCCTCCAACATTAGCGTCTAATTTTTCAGCACAGAAATCCACAATTGAATTTAGTTTATTCAGATCAATGTTGGTCTGATATCCCATTTGCTCAAGCATATTGCAAATATCTTCTGTTGCTAAATTACCTGCAGCACCTGGAGCAAATGGACATCCACCTAAACCAGCAATGCACGCATCAAATTTTCTTATTCCCTCATAGAGTGCAGCGCAAACATTAGATAAGGCCATAGCTCTTGTATCATGAAAGTGAGCAGATAATTGATCGGCACCAAACTGATCAACGCATTGTTTTACTAATTTGCTTACACCTGCTGGATTAGCAGCACCTATGGTATCAGCCAAAATAATTTCATCTGCGCCTGAATCGATTAACTTATAAGCAATCTCTAAGACTTGATTTGAATCTACAAGACCTTCATATGGACATTCCCAAGCTACGGATACATAAGCTCGCGTACATAGGTTATCAGCTTTTGCAGCTTGAAGAATCTTGCAAGAATTTTTTATTGTCTCTTCCAAACTCATGTTAATATTTTTTTGATTCATCGTTTCAGTTGCTGATGGCACAACCGAGATTATTTTTGCACCTGCATCACAAGCAAGTTCATAACCTTTCATATTAGGGATTAATACAGATAAATCACAATTTTTTATATTTTCTAAAGATTTAACAATTTCATCAGTCCCAGCCATAGCAGGTACCGCCTTAGGGCTTACAAAACTGCCGATTTCTATACCAGGTATACCTGCCTTAATAAGCTGATGAATTAATTCAGTTCGTGAATCAATATCCAAAATAGTTTTTTGATTTTGAAGACCATCACGAGGACCAACCTCATTTATGTATACGTATTCATTCATCTTAATTTATTCCAATTGCTCCATTATCTAGAAGCATATTAATCTTTTTTTCATCGTAATTTAAAAGTTTCTCAAAGATCTCTTTGGAATGCTCTCCAAGTAAAGGGGGTGATGAAAAGGAATCTTCATTATTAAGAGAGAGTTTGATGGGATTGCCAGGCACTCTTACGCTACCACCGTTTGGGTGATCGACATTTACCATCATGTTTCTATAAATAATTTGCTTATCATTAAGAGCTTGCTCAAGATTATTAACTCTCGCGCAGGGTATTTTCTCTTTCCTTAATCTTTCCAGCCAATGGTCGGAGTTATGTTGACTCAGTTCTTTTTGCATAATGGACTCAATCTTTGCTTTTTCTGCTTGTCTTGCTGGAGCTTTTTCATATTTGGTATCTTGCAGATCTTCATTGGTAAAAATTTTTAGTAATCGAGGCCAAAATTGGTCACCCACAGCAGCAATAACTATTGGATAGTCTGCAGTTGCAAAGGTATTGTATGGCATATGCACAAAATGAGAATTACCAATGGGCTCAGGGACTTTACCGGACATGGTGTGCATGGTCGCCATGTAATTCAGCATTGAAATTTGGCAATCTAGCATTGAAATATCAACATGTTGTCCCTTGTTAGTATTTTCTCTAGCTATTAATGCAGCCTGTATACCCATAACTGCAAACATCCCTCCACCTAAATCACCAATTGGTATCCCCGCACGAACAGGTTCTTCTTTATTTTTACCGGTTATGGACATCCCTCCACCTAAAGCTTGAGCAATTTGATCAAATGCTGGTCTTTGAAAGTCAGGACCATCCTCACCAAAGCCACTTACAGTACAGGTAATAATTCTTGGATTTACCTGTTCAAGTGAAGCATAGTCAATATTAAGTTTTTTGGTAACACCAGCTGAAAAATTACTAATGACAACATCTGAAACTTTTACTAAATCATAAAAAACTTCTAATCCTTTATGATTTTTTAAATCAATACAGACACTTTTTTTGTTTCTGTTAAGGGTATAGAAATAAGCACCGGTGCCTTGAAATGAGTAATCTGGATCATTCTCAAGCAATCTTCTTGTACCTTCACCCTTGGCAATAGGCTCAACTTTTATAGTTTCACACCCTAGATCTGCCAAGATCATTGAGCCGTAAGGCCCTGATAGCATATGAGTCAAGTCAATTACTCTTATCCCATCTAGAGGCTTATTATTTTTATTCATTGTCAAATTATACATCTTAAACAAATGCACCTTATTTGTGCAAAATCTTGATTTAGTGTATAAAATTTAAACACGTACTATATATGTAGGGGAAATTATGAATTATTTGAGAAGTTTATTTGTGCTTGGAATGTTAATGGCGCCAACTTACCTACTGGCTAATCCAGTCCTTGAGGAAGTAGTGGTATCTGCTCGTAAAGTGGATGAGAGTGTGCAAGATGTACCTATTGGGATGACAGTTTTTACATCCTCTGATATAGAGGATGCGGGGATTGAACGACCTGAAGATTTTATAGCACTGACTCCAAATGTTGTTATGGCAAACACCGTCAATGCTGGTGATACACTTGTCACAATTAGAGGCCTTACCTCAACTCGTGATGCGGAATCAAACTTTGCGCTTGTAGTTGACGGAATTCTTCAAACGAATCCAAATGCTTTTAATCGTGAACTCCTTGATATAGCCCAAATAGAAGTCTTGAAAGGACCTCAGGGTGCTCTATATGGCAGAAATGCAACTTCGGGTGCAATACTGATTACAACAAAAGAACCTGAAGAAGGATCTTCCTCAAGAGTTCTAGTAGGTGCAGGAAATAACGGCTCTGCAAAACTGCAATATGTTCTGAATGGTAATGTAGCAGATAATGTAAATGGAAGACTTTCAATCAGCACAAGAGAGACTGATGGTGAGCATACTAATATTTATTCAGGCCTTAATAACGTAGACTTCTTTGAAGATACAACTATGCAGACAAGATTTATTGTTGATGATGGTCCAAGAACTTGGGACTTCAGGGCAGGCTTTAGTGATGTAAGTGGTGGTACCATTAATTTTAACGCTGTATTTGCTCTACCTGCTTTTACAAGTTTTGGTACACCTGGTGATGACCAATTCTTTAAAGATGTAAATTCTCATGAATTTAAATACATGTTCAATGTTCCGCCAATTAATGAGCAAGAAACTACAACATTATCAGTCAAATTAGATAATGAGCTTGATAATGGCAATCTCTTTACCGCAATACTTTCATATAATGAACTTGAAGAGTTCCTTATTTCTGATGGTACATCAGGTGCTTTTGGTGGGTACTTTGGCACAGACGCATGTGCAGCCTCAAATACTGCTTCTAATTTAGCGTTGATCAATTCATTGCCACCAGGTTTTAGTTTTGCTGCTCCAGGAACTGCACCAACAGCTGCTGATTCAGTGCTCGGACCTTACCTACCTCACACCTGTGATGGGTACCAATACCAATCACGAAACCAGGAAGATCTTTCTTTTGAATTCAGGCTTGCAAGTGATCAAACAGAATCTCAAAGATGGCTGGTTGGAGCTTTTTATGCCGAAATAGAGCGTGAGGTAGTAGTTAGTTATGGAGCTGACCTTGGCAAAGGATTCGAGTTAAAGGCTTATGTACCGCCTACAGGTAAGAACCCAACAGATTTATTATTCCATGATATGTTTGATACCGAAGTTAGATCTTTATTTGGTCAATATTCTGTGGACTTATCAGATGTTACCGAGCTTTCTATTGAAGCAAGGTATGATAGAGAGTCAAGATCTGTTGATAATCTTGTTCCACCGGTAGCTGCGGCTTTGTATTATGGTGGTGGTGATCCAATAAATCCAGCAATGGCTTCAGTCGGAGATACTATTGATTCTAGGTCGACTACATTTGATCAATTTCAACCTAAATTTTCTATTACTACTAATGCAGGTAATACAAGTTATTATGCTTCCTATGGTTATGGTTTTAGATCAGGTGGATTTAATTCAACTGGAAGTGCTGCTACAACTGACTTCTGGCTTAACAGCGGAAATCCCTTTGGATTAGGTGTTGTTGGTGCAGGAATTAGTGTTAATGATGAATTTGATAAAGAAGTGAGTAGAGCATTTGAAGTTGGTTTCAAAGGCACTTATTTGGATGGAAGGCTTGCAATGAATGGAGCCTACTTTAATACCAATGTTACTGATAATCAGTTCTTTGAGTTCTTTGCAGGTCCATGGGGTCTGTTAAGAGTTGTTACCACTATTGATGAATTGGATATCTCGGGTTACGAATTGGATTTTAAATATGCTGTGACCGATAACCTAAAGATTGATGGTGCATTTGGTATCACAGATGGTGAAATCAAAGAAAATGCTCATCGTCCATCTACCATTGGTAATGATGCTCCTTTAGCTCCGGAGCACACATTTAACCTAGGTTTCCAATATGATACGCCTGTAACAAAAGACTTTGATCTTGTTCTAAGAGTTGATTACATGGAAGTAGGAGATACGTGGTTTCATACTGTGCAAAATAATACTGGACCATCTGTTTGGACTGCTTTATTAGGCTTTCCTGTTGCTTCTGATATGTCTCTAGCTCAGCGTGATGCATATGAGCTGGTAGATTTTAGAGCCTCTTTAGTGGGTGAAAAGTTATCATTTGTTCTATGGGGCAGAAATGTTACGGATGAAAACTATTTAGCTGAAGTTATTCCAGCACCTGAGTTTGGCGGTTCATTTATTCATGAAGCACCGTATGCAACTTATGGATTAGATATTAGATATAACTTTTAGCATCTAGGAGATTTATGTCTTACAGGCTTGGTGTCGATGTAGGAGGTACGTTTACGGACTTCCTACTGATCGATGAAAAAACAGGTTCAACATTCACAGCAAAGGTACCTTCAACACCTGAAGACTCATCTATTGGTGTTTTAAATGGGGTATCGAAGATTTGTGATCAATCCGGTATAAATCCTAAAGACATTAACCTAGTAATGCATGGAACAACTGTTGCAACCAATGCAGTGTTAACAGGAAATGGAGCAACGGTTGGCTTATTAACCACTCATGGATATGAAAGCATTCTTCAGGTTGCAAGATCATTTTGTCCAGGTGGATTAGGCGGTTGGGTAAGCTTCGTTAAAAAACCTTTATTAGCTCCTTTGGAGTTAACGCATGGAGTTATTGAGAGAACCGATGCAGATGGGACAGTATCAACGCCATTAAATGAAAAGCAGCTCAAAGAGGAGCTTAATGCTCTCAAGGCCAAAGGTGACGTTGAGGCCTTAACAATTAGTTTTGTTAACTCCTATGTGAATGATACCAATGAACAAAAAGCTGCAGAGATAGCTAGAGATATCTTCAAGGATATTCCTATTTCTATATCGAGCGAGGTCATTCCAGAGATGCAGGAATATGAGCGAGCTGAAACAACAGTTTTAAATTCTTATGTAAGACCTCAAGTATCAAAGTATGTAGACAATCTTCAGTCGTCCCTTGAATCTACTTTGTCTAAAGATGTTCAATTATCTATTTTAAGATCTGATGGTGGCCTAGCATCAAGCAGATCAACAGGTGAATCACCAGTTAATCATCTGATGTCAGGTCCGGCTGGTGGTGTTGCTGGAGCTATACACTTTTGCAGCAAAGCAGGCCATGACAATATTTTGACATTTGACATGGGCGGTACTTCAACTGACGTTGCCCTAATACAAAATTCCAAACCAAGATTAAGAAGAGAAACTTTGGTCGGTGATGTAAGAGTAAAAGCACCTTCTGTTGATATAAGAACGGTAGGGGCTGGCGGTGGATCTATTGCATTCGTCCCTGAGCTTACTAAAGCTTTAAGAGTTGGTCCTGAATCAGCCGGAGCAGTACCTGGTCCAGCTGCATACATGAAAGGTGGAGAGCAGCCGACCGTATGCGATGCAAATATTGTTTTAGGTTTCTTGCCAAGCGATGTCCAGCTCGGCGGTGATATGTCCATAAATAAAGATGCTGCAATAAAGTCAGTTCAGACTGTTGCTGATGCAATTGGTATCGATTTAATGGAAGCAGCTGAGGGAATTATTAAAATTGTAAATGAATCCATGTTTGGTGCTCTGCGTTTGGTTTCTGTTGAGCAAGGCTTTGATCCCAGAGATTTTGCTTTGGTAGGATTTGGTGGAGCTGGACCTTTACATGCAAATGCATTAGGTAAGCTATCCAACTCATTTCCGGTAATTATTCCACCTGGCCCAGGAGTGCTATGCGCATATGGGGATGCAACAACTCAAGTTCAGGATGAAGCTTCAAGATCATATCTTAATATGGCTCAAGATATATCGAATGATCAATTCATTGATGATTTACATGAGCTTAAGGAAAAGGCTTCTACTTCATTGATTAGTGATGGCGTTAAGTCATCTGATTTGGAGGTTTTTTATCAAGCTGATGTTAGGTACGCTGGGCAGGCTTTTCAGATAACCATTGATTTTAATGAAGATGATTTTGCTAAAGCAGGTATTAATTTAATTACGGACGCTTTTGATGATGAGCATTTTCAATTATTCACTTTTAAGCTTGATGATGGACATGAAATTTTAATGATTCGCGCCATCGTTAAGGCAAAGCAAACAAGTTTAAAGTCGGCTTCTCTTTCTAATAAGAAAGCTAAACTGGAAGACTCGATCATTCAAGATTCCAAGTTTTATCATGAAGGATCCTGGCATGAAATAAAAATCTATGACCGATCTAAACTAATGGAAGGCATGAAAGTACCAGGCCCAGCTATTGTTTCAGAAATGGACTCTACTACAGTTATTCTTCCAGAACACCATGCAGTCGTTGATAAAGTTGGAAATTTAATCATTAACCCTGAGAATTAGCTATGCCTGCAAAGATCATTGAAACAAATAATAAGCCCTTAAAGCAGATTGAAGTTGATGGTATCACTGTAGATATTATCGAGAATGCACTTAGAAATGCGCGTGAAGAAATGGACGCAATTGTTAGAAGAACTGCACTTTCTCCAGGTATCAGAGAGCAGGGTGATTGCTTCCCTATGATTGCTAATAAAGAAGGCAAGATGGTAGTCGGGCAATTTGGTTCATTCATTTATGGTTTTACAGAAGCTTATGATGAAGAGATTGAGGAAGGGGATATCATTCTGACAAATGATCCCTATATGTGTAATGCTGCTGTATCCCACTTACCCGACTGGATTGTTTTGTGTCCAGTGTTCCGTGAAGGTAGGCATATTGCATGGACTGCTATGTTTGGTCATATGTCAGATAATGGCGGAATGGTTCCGGGTTCAATACCCACAGAAGCTACAACCATATTTCAAGAGGGCATTAGAATACCACCAACCAAACTCTATAAAAAAGGTGAACTACAAAGCGATGTCTTAGAATTAATTTTACATAATGTTAGAACCTCTCAATGGAACAGATTTGATTTAAATGCCTTGATTGCTGCATGCAATACTGCAGCGCGAAGATGCAATGAAATTGCAGATCGATTTGGCGACGAGATTTTTTGTTCAACAATGAACATCATGCTTGAAAGAAATTACTTGGCCATGAAACATATTATTTCTATGTTTATTCCAGAGGAGCCTCGTGAGTTTTCAGACTATATTTGTGATGATGGTATGGGAATGGGTCCCTATAAAATTAAATGTAAGATGTGGCGGGAGGGCGATAAAGCAATTTTCGATTTTGATGGTACTGATCCACAGGCACAAAGCTCTATCAATTTTTATTTAAATGAAGAGATGTTTAAGATGTTTTTTGGGTCTTTCACTATCAACGTTGTTGATCCTCAGATACTTTTCAATGATGGTTTTTATGACCTGGTTGATGTTCGAATACCTCAAGGCACATTACTTAAACCTAACTATCCTGCTGCACTTTCTGGAAGGACGCATGCACTTGGAAGAATTTTTGATGTCTTGGGAGCATTACTAGGAATGGGCGCACCAAATGAGATGTTGAATGCTGCTGGCTTTTCAGACTCTCCACATCTTTTCTACTCCGGATATGATGATAAGGGCGAGTGGTTTCAACTCTTTCAAATAGGATTTGGTGGTGTACCTGGCCGACCGGTTGGAGATGGACCAGATGGTCATTCACTGTGGCCTGCTTTTACTAACGTTCCTAACGAATTCATTGAAGCTTATTTTCCTCTTCGTGTAGAAAAGTATGAAACCATTGTTGACTCCGGTGGTCCTGGTTTGCATCGCGGTGGAAATGGTTTATGCGTGGCTTACAGGTTTCTAGCTGATGGCCATATTGGAATTCATGATGACAGATGGCTGACTTTTCCTTGGGGTGTAAATGGTGGTAAGCCAGGTCAGCGATCTACTAAGATTTTGCATCGTGATGGTGAAGATCCACAAGTTGTTCCAGCAAAATGTGAAGGCATTAAGGTAAAGAAAGGAGACCTCCTTTACTTCAACACTTGGGGCGGCGGTGGGTGGGGTGATCCGCTTGAAAGAGACCCAGAGCAGGTGCTTATTGATGTAAATCGTAGATTGGTTTCAACTGAAGGTGCACTCAATTATGGAGTGGTAATAAAAGATAACGCTGTTGATATTAAAGAAACAGAAAGCCTTAGAAAATCTATGAGATCTGAAAGAAGTGAACCTGAAATGTTTGATTTTGGAGGTGATTTAGATTCGATAAAATCTAGATGTCTTGAAGAGACACAGCTCGAAGCGCCAGCATCACCAACATTCAAAGTAAGCTAATTTGTCAAAGCTGAAATCAAAAAAAACTGGTATTGGAAAAAATCCAGCACTAGTTGTAGTTGATTTAGCTAAAGGATTTATAGATCCTGATTCTCCTCTTGCATTCCCATGTGATGAACTTATTAGTCAAAATAATAAATTAATTGATGAGTTCAGAAAAAAATCTATACCAATTATTTTTACAACAACTATATACAAAGATCAATTTGAGGCGTCGGTGTTTAGAGAAAAACTACCTGACCTGAATATTTTAAATCCTGAAAGTGGATGGAGTGATTTTACCAACCAAATAGGGCCCAAAGATAATGAGATAATTATTGAAAAAACACACGCCAGTGCTTTTTTTAGAACTGATTTATTAACGCAATTAAATAATTTACAAATTGATACTGTAATCATTACTGGTGTAACTACCAGTGGTTGTGTACGAGCAACGGCTGTGGATAGTCTGCAAAATAATTTCTTTACAGTGATTGTGGAGGACTGTGTTGGAGACAGAAATCAAGAATCTCATGCTGTTAATCTTAATGATATTAGCACCAAATATGCAGATGTTTTATCAAGTAAAAATCTTATAAATATTATTAAAGATTAGCGAATAAAAAATACTTAAACTTTTTTCAAAAAAAGTATTGACTCATTTAAGAAGAGGAGTAATATAAATATTACCTAACGAGACCGACTAGGGACCAACTGCAGACGGGAACTAGAGAGAAACGAAAGGAAGAGTCCGAAGGGCGAAAGCGTTATAAAGAGTTAACGATAAAAAATAGCTTTATAACCCACCAAGAGGAAGAGAGAGAATCCTCAAGGAGCTAAAGAGAATCTCACTTTAGACCCCTTCGAAACTCGGATTAAGAAGACAGAGCCTCGGCTCTGTTTTTTTTTGCTTATTACAGTTTATTCAGAAAATTTGAAGCTTCTTTAACTCCATCTTCATTAAGAAAGTCTCTAGGCAGGACAAAACTTCCTCCAACTGAACTTACATTTGGTTCGTTTAAATAATTCTTGTAATTTTCAAGGTTGATTCCACCAGTGCACATAAACCTAACATCTTTAAAGACTTCTCTAAATGATTTAAGTTTTAAAATGCCTCCAGCCTGTTCTGCTGGAAAGAACTTTAATAACATTAAGTTATTATTAATGGCTTTAATAATTTCTGAAGCAGTTTCAATTCCTGGTATGTAAAGAATTCTTTCATGTTGAGTAAATTCATACAATTCCAGTGAAAATCCTGGGGATACAATAAAGTCTATTTTGTCCGTATTTATTCCGTCAAGTTGATCAGGATGATAAATCGTACCTAACCCAACATGAATATCTTTGTTATTAAGAAGTAAATCTATTCCTTCAACACAATATCCTTCTCGAAGGGTTAGTTCAATAATATTGATGGATGTTTTTTGAATAATTTTTTCAAGCACAATCGCCTCATCCAATGACTTGATTGTCAGGGTGGGAATGCATCTAGGGAGTTTCATTCTTTATTAAAATTAAAAATAGTAGCGCCTGAATCCGATGAAGAAATTTTTTCACGAAAAATTGAAAATAGCTCTCTTCCTAAACCCATATCTGAAGACGATAAGTTGTGTGATTCCCGAATGGATAATTTATCAATATTTATAGATTTGATCTCAAAAACTTCATTTTTTAAATCAATTCTTAGAATATCCTCATTCTGTATTTTATAAAGATTTCCATTTTTTGAATTAGCATGGATTAAAGCAGGAAATGATCCTGAAGCTCCTGACATCCTGCCATCAGTTACAAGCGCAATCATTAAACCCTTATCTTGAAGCACATTGATGGGCGCAGTAAGTTTGTGTAATTCAGGCATGCCATTATGCTGAGGAGACTGACCAAGAAGAACTAGAATGGTATTTTGGTTAATTGTTTCACTTTTAATTGCATCGATAATATCTTCTTGATTAAAAAAAACTTTTGCTGGCGCCTCAATAATCTGATCGGGCTCATCAAGCGCACTTACTTTCATGATTCCGCTTGCAATTTCACCATTTATAAATTTAATACCTCCATTTGACTTGAATGGATCATTTGGTTTAGTAATGATTTCAGTATCAATCTGTTCAAAGTCTTTGTTTTTCCAAATTAATTCATCATCCTTTAAACATGGCACTTGAGTGTAGGTATTTAAACCTGTTCCAATAACTGTTTGAATATCCTCAAAGATTAAATCTGCCTCTAATAGGTTTGCAAGCATTCTTGCTATACCACCATCTGAATGAAACTGATTGACGTCAGCTTCGCCATTTGGATAGATTTTACAAATTAAGGGAATGATTTTTGATAAATCTGAAAAATCTTCAACAGTAATTATGTATCCACATGATTTAGCCATAGCAATAAGGTGGATAATTAAATTGGTAGATCCGCCGCTGGCTAGTAAAACAATCATTCCATTCAGCCAATTCTTGATATCTAGCATCTCGCCAAAACTTACCTCATTTTCAATTAGATCCGAAAGAGCACTGAGAGACTGCTTAGTGATAATTTCTCTGGCCAATCCATTAGATGGAGTAAATGCCGCACCAGGTAATTGGAAACCCATTGCTTCGGCAATAAGTTGATTGGTGTTTGCTGTCCCATAAAAAGTGCATGTACCTTGATCATGATAAGCTTTTTGCTCAACTTCAAGCATCTTAATTCGATCAATTTTCCCCGCTGCAAACTCTTTCCTACTCAAGGATTTTTCTGTATTTGAAATGCCTGTTGACATTGGGCCTCCAGAAATAAAAATTACTGGAAGATGTCCATAGCGTAAAGCACCGATGACTAATCCCGGTACAATCTTGTCACAAGTACCCATACAGACTATTCCATTAAATACATTATGGGATAGTCCAATAGCTGTAGATAATGCGATAGTGTCCCTTGAGAAAAGTGATAATTCCATTCCAGGCTCACCCTGAGTGATTCCGTCACACATTGCAGGAACTCCTGCGGCAACCTGAACATTTAATCCCAAATCCTCTCCATGATCTTTGAGTATTTTAGGATATTTCTCAAATGGTGCATGTGCTGAAAGCATGTCGTTATATGCTGATACAATTCCAATCATAGGTTGATTGATAGCATCGGGACTTGATTTATTACATGCCGCATACGTATGAGCCACATTTGAGCATCCCATTGAATTCGTATTTGGAGACTTATCTTTCCATTTATTAATAAGTCTTAAGTATTGACTTCGAGAGTCAGCACTTCGCCTTTCAATGCTTTGCCTTATATCGGTGAGCTTAGAAAAAATATTACTCATCATTGTTCCATTGTGATTCATGACCAGCAATCAATAAATCTGAGCTAGAGGGACCCCAACTACCTGCATTATATTTTTCTAATTTAAGGCTAGATGTTTGAATAGATTCAATGAGTTGATCAATGAAATGCCATGATTCTTCAACTTCATCTCTTCTCATAAATAACGATGACTTCCTCTCAATTGCATCAAGTAACAATCTTTCATAGGCATCTAAATGATCGTCTTCATAGTACTCATTAAAAAATAAATCCAATGGAAGCTCTCTTAGTTTAAAACCTGAAGCCGAAGGTTCTTTTATCATGATCTTGAGCTTTATACTTTCCTCTGGCTGAAGTTGAATGATGAGCTGATTATTTTTTTGTTTTTGAGCTGAATCAAAGATGTTGTGAGGAACTTCTTTGAATTGAACTACAATTTCAGATCTTTTTTCAGACATACGTTTACCAGTCCTTAAAAAAAACGGCACTCCAGACCACCTCCAATTATCTATCAATACTTTGAGTGAAATAAAAGTTTCAGTTTTACTATTATCTGAAACTCCAGACTCATCAATATAACTGCATTTTGCATTACCATTAATTGCACCATCTTTATATTGCCCAATAACACAATGTTCTCTAATGGCTTCTTCTGTGAGCGGCCTTAATGACCTCAATACTTTTAATTTTTCATCTCTAATGGATTCTGAATTTATGCTGGTCGGAGGCTCCATTGAGACCAAGCACAATATCTGTAACAGGTGGTTTTGGAGCATATCTTTTATTGCACCCGTTTGATCATAGTATGAGCCTCGATTCTCAAGCCCTAATGTTTCTGCAACAGTTATTTGAACATGGTCAATAGCAATATTAGACCAAATTTTTTCAAATAAGATATTTCCAAATCTTAATGCCAGCAAATTCTGTACTGCTTCTTTTCCAAGATAATGATCAATTCTAAATATCTGATTTTCATCAAAGTATGACGCTAAAGATCTATTTATCTTTATTGAAGATTCAAGGTCCTCACCAATAGGCTTTTCAACCACAATCGCTGAATCTTTATTAATTAGTTTATGTTTATTTAAGTTTTCATTTATTGTTGTGTAGAAGCTTGGTGAGACCGCAAGGTAATAAAGTCTTCTTTTGCTTTCTAACCTGGGGGAGGTTAGTGATTCAAACCCCTCAGGATTATTAAAATCAATTTGTAAATAATCGACTGTCTTGATAAATGAATCTATCAATATTTCAGAGACTTCTTTGTTGTTTAGATGTTCTTTAAGATTAGCATTGATAAAGTCAGAATATTCTTCTTTTGATAATGGTCTTGAGCCAATACCAATAATTTTTAAATTATCGGGCAGTCTATTGGCTTTATGATGTCTATATAGTGCTGGTAGAAGTTTTCGGGCTGCTAGATCACCAGTTCCCCCAAAAATAAAGATGTTCATATCAATCTAGATGGCTCTTTTCAGGGCATTATCTCCAAATTGTTCCTGCAACCAATAGCTTGCAAGATCCAACATTCGGTTTGCAAATCCAAACTCATTGTCATACCAGGCAATGATCTTGTACTGGTTATCAACTTTGTCTATAAAATTAAGATCAATGATGCTTGATGCAGTATTGCCATTAAAATCAATGCTAACTAAAGGTTTATCATTGGTTGCGAGAATACCTTTTAAGCGTGACTTAGAGGCTTTAATGATTAGCGCTTTGACCTCATCAAGACTTAACTCATTTCTAGCGCAAAAAGTAAAATCCAACATAGATACATTACTTACGGGAACCCTAGTAGCCATCCCAGTTAGCTTTCCTTTCAGCTCTGGAATAATACAGCCAATAGCACTCGCAGCGCCTGTCTTGGTTGGAATTAATGATCGAAATGATGATCTAGCTCGATACGGATCAGAATGAAAATTATCAAGGACGTTTTGATCATTGGTTGCAGCATGCACAGTGTTAATAATCCCAGAGTAAATATCCATATCAGCATGCAAACTATTAACAATTGGAGCCAAGCAATTAGTTGTGCAAGAGGCATTAGAAATAATTGTATCCGAAGAGGTTAAAGAGCCATGATTAACCCCAAAGACAATCATTTTGTCAGCATCGCTGCTAGGTGCTGAAATAATTACTTTTTTTGATCCTGCAATTAAGTGCCCGGCAGCTGCTGATCGGCTTGTCATACGCCCTGTGCATTCAAAGACTAGGTCGATATCAAGCTTACCCCATGGTAATGAGGAGGCATCATTTTCGGAGAAATATTTTATTTGATGCTCATCAATCTTAAGTGACTGATTTGTAACGCATACATCATGGTTAAATTTTCCGTGAACTGAATCGTGTTTGAAGAGGTGCGCGTGAACACTCAGGTCACCTAGGTCATTGATTGCAACAAGCTCAATGTTCGAGTTATGTTCAGAAGATTCAAGCAATGATCTGGCAATCATTTTTCCTATTCTTCCAAAACCGTTAATTGCTACTTTATACATACTATTTTTTTAGTGGAATATATATTATGTTTGACAACGATGTCAAATTCTATTGATACAGGATTACAAAAGAGTATGATTCGCATATGAAATTTACCAGAACAAAAATTATTAGCTCGATAGGACCAAAAACTCGAGATATATCATCAATTAAGTCCATGCATAAAGCTGGCATGAATGTTGTCAGGGTTAATATGTCACATGCAACGCATGCTGAACTCAGTGAAACTATTAAGATTGTTGCAAAGGTTAATCGTGATCAGCACGAAGAGTATGGACCGATTGGAGTTTTGCTTGATACTCAGGGACCTGAAATAAGAACAGGCGAGAGCGATCAGAATTTAGATTTAAAAGTAGGAGAAATAATTAATCTTACCGTTCGTGATACCAAGGATGTTGAGACATCATCTATCAAAATTAATTACTCTGGACTTATTAAAAGTGTAAAGAAGGGTTCAAAGATTACGATTGATAATGGCCTCATAAATTTTATTGTTTTAGATAAAGACCAATTTAATTTAAAGTGCCGCGTAATAGATGGAGGTAAGCTGGGAAGCAAAAGGCATGTAAACCTTCCAGGTGTCAGAGTAGATTTACCATCCATCACAAAAAAAGACAAAAAAGATATAAATTTTGCTCTAAAGCACGGTGTTGATTTTATTGCTCTTTCATTTGTTAGATCAAAGTCAGATGTAATTGCATTAAGAGAATATCTTAAAAGAAGAAATTCATCTGCCAAGATCATAGCAAAAATTGAGAATCAAGAGGGCCTTGATAATATTCATGAAATTACTAAAGCAAGTGATATTGTCATGGTCGCAAGAGGCGATTTAGGGATTGAAACTGATTTGGCAGATTTACCTAATATCCAAAGAAGAATTATGTATTCCACAGCTAAGAATGGAAGAAGGTCAATCGTGGCAACTCATTTGCTTGAATCAATGATAGAAAATCCAACACCAACTAGAGCTGAAGTTACTGACGTTGCTAATGCTATCTATGAGGGTGCAGATGCTGTGATGCTTTCGGGTGAAACCACAATAGGTCAGCATCCAATAAAGTGTGTCGAAATGCTTAAAAGAATTGCAGAAAAAACTGAAGAATTTAGGACACTTGGATATGAAAAATTCCTACAGGAAAAATCAGATTGGCAAAATATAGCCTTAGCAGCAAGAGACTTATCCTCAAATATTGATGCGCAAGGGATAGTTGTTATCACAAGATCAGGAGAAACTGCCAGTGTTATTTCTAATACCAAGCCATTTAGAATGCCTGTCTTCGCATTTACAGATAATTCCAGTACTTATCATCAGTTAAGTCTTACTGGAGGGATGCAACCTACCAAGTTAAGCTCAATTAAAAATCAAGCTAATACAATTAAAAATGTAAAAACAATTCTTATAAAAAAATATAAAATGAAAAAAGGCAATAAATTTATATTGCTTGCTGGTATATTTTCAGCATCTCACTCAGACTCATTACAGATAATAAAAATTTAGGCCATTTAATTATCATTCATAAAATACTTGGTTTTTATTTAAGATAATTAACTCAATTGAACTTATCTTAATCTTTTAGGTTAAATTAATCGATGAAGTGATTCTCTGATAATAATTTCAGATTTAAACTCTTTTGAAACTGTTTTTTCTGTTAAACCATCAAATTGGGTAATTAATAGCTTTGCTGCATGCATAGCCATTTCTTCGACCGGTTGCTTGACTGTGGACATGGATGGCCACACCTGTTGAGCAGTTGGTGAATCATCAAATCCAATGATTGAAAGCTGATCAGGTATATCAATATTTTTCATTCGAGCAGACTTCATTATGCCTGCAGCCATTGAATCATTACTTGCAAAGATCGCAGAAGGAATATTTTTTAAACTAAAAATATTTTCACCAGCATTAAATCCTGACCCAAAGCTAAAGTCACCATCTTGGATCCAATCAAAGTTCCTTTCTATTCCATGATCATCAAGCGCATTAATAAAGCCATTAAACCTGAGACTTGAAGCAGAGTGCATATTATGACCTTTAACAAAACCAATCTGTTGATGACCATATTCAATAATTTTTGAAGTCATCTCATAACTGGCATCATAGTCATTTGAGGAGACATAGGGTGAAGAGGCCTTTTTGGTGCTTGGAGCAATGATTGAATATTCAATATCTTCATTATCTAGGTCATCTAAAAATTCATCCATATCGCTGAGCGGAGGAGTTATGATGAGACCATCAATTTTGAAGTCATTAACAAATTCAATAATGGACGAGGATATAGACTCATCTTCATGATTACATTCTTGAAGGACAAGATTATAGCCAGTTCTTTTACATGCTTGCAGAATGCCTCCCTGAACATCGGCAAGATAGGATTTATTTGGATTATCGTAAAGCAAAGCAATCATATATGATCTTTTTGATCTTAGGCTTTGCGCGCTTTTATTTGGCTTGAAGCCAAGCTTAGTAACTGATCTTAAAACTTTCTCCTTAGTGGATTCTGAGACATTCTCTTCATTGTTAATTACTCTCGATACTGTTTTTATTGATACTCCAGCATCTTTTGATACATCTTTGATAGTTACCGACATTTTTATATAAGTTATTGTTAATAATACTATTTAATGATAGTTTAGATACTTTGACAACGATATCAATTTATTGACCTAATAAATACAAGGGGGATTTTTGTATTTTAATAATATAGATTTCATTATTTTAGCCATCTATTGTGTCGGAATAATCACAATTGCTCAGTATGTGGCACGCGGAACATCTGGTTCGGTTAGAACATCAGAAGACTATTTTTTAGCAGGCCGATCATTGCCATGGTGGGCAATTGGTGCATCTCTTATTGCTGCTAATATTTCAGCAGAACAAATTATTGGTATGTCCGGCCAAGGATTTGTAGTTGGAATTGCAATAGCTACCTATGAGTTAACAGCTGCCATAGCTTTAATAGTTATGGCGAAATATTTTTTACCGTTATTTTTAGAAAAAAAAATTTACACGATGCCTCAGTTTTTGGAGCAAAGATTTGATAAAAGGGTAAGTCTTGTTCTCTCTTTTTTTTGGTTGGCAGTTTATATTTTTATCAATCTTACAAGCGTTTTGTGGTTAGGCTCACTAGCCATTAACTCCTTAACTGGCTTGGATCTCTTTTATGGATTGGTCTTTTTAGCTCTTCTGTCTTTAGCATACTCACTTTGGGGTGGATTAAAGGCCGTTGCGATGACTGATATTATTCAAGTTGCTTTGTTAATTTTTGGTGGGCTAGCTGTTTCTTACTTGGCACTTAATCAAATTTCTGGTGGCGAGGGTATTATTGTTGGCTTAGGGCAGGTGATGAATGAGCTTCCAGATAAGTTTGATATCATCCTATCTTCTGATCATCCGGCTTATAAAGATCTTCCTGGAGTATGGGTTTTGATCGGTGGGCTTTGGATAGCTCATTTTGCTTACTGGGGTTTCAACCAATACATTACGCAAAGGGCACTAGGAGCCAAATCACTTCAGGAAGCGCAAAAGGGAGTTATGTTTGCTGCATTCCTTAAAATTTTAATGCCGCTAGTTGTGGTATTACCAGGCATTTGCGCTGCCGTGATTTACCCAAGTCTAGAAAAATCTGATCAAGCTTATCCGATGATGATGTCTTTGTTACCTAACGGTTTACTTGGACTTACATTTGCAGCTCTTGTGGCAGCCATTGTCTCTTCATTGGCGTCGATGACAAACAGCATCAGCACAATATTCACCATGGATGTATACAGAAAATTTGCATCTAAAAAGCCATCAGAGGAGAAATTAGTCAACATTGGAAGAAATGTTGCGTGGATATCACTGGTCATAGCTGTGATTTCAGCGCAGCCTTTACTGGGAAGTATGGAGTCTGCTTTTCAATATATTCAAAACTTCACTGGATTTTTTACACCGGGAATTTTGGTAATATTTTTAGTGGCACTATTTTGGAAGAAGGCAACTACACTCGGAGTACTGGTTGCAGCAATAACTTCACTAGTCTTATCGTTAGCCATATTTTTGTTTTTTCCAGAATATCCGTTCATTCATAGAATGGCAGTTGTATTCTTAGTTTCAGGATTTGGTTGTTATTTAACTGCTTTGGTTCAAGGCTACCATGATCAGAAGGCCGCAATAGATCTTAAGGGTATTAACTTTAAAACTGAGACATCTTTTAATATCAGTACCGGTTTAATAATAATCATCTTAGCAATTATATATTTTCTACTATGGTAATTAATCCAAGTCATTCAGATGAAAGTAAGGCATTGCTGGTTGATATTGGTGGCACCAATGTCAGAACTTGTAAAGCATATCTAAATGAAAAAAAATTGCTTGAACCTGCAAAAAAAGGAACAAGCTGTTTAAAAAACTTTGATGAATTGATTCAAGGTTTTTTAGATGATGACCCAGAGATTTCTCATTTAGTCATTTCAGTGGCTGGACCCAAGCTAAATAATTCAATTTCAATGACAAATAGAAATTTTTTTATAGACGAAAAAGATCTTTCAAAAAAATATAATCTTGATTCAGCCTTTATTTTGAATGACTGGGAGTCAATTGGATATAGTCTGCATATTTTTAGTCAAGATGAAATTAGTTTTATTAATCAAGGCAATGCTTTTAATGATACTGCATTAATGGTTGGGCCAGGTACCGGTCTTGGTGCAGCGTTAGTAGTTGATGAATCAATAGTCCTTCCAACCGAAGTTGGCAATACCTCATCTTTTCTTCACAATATATTAAAAGAATTGGATATTAATAGCTCGGATGAATTTAATGTAATTGAAGATTTAATTTCAGGTGGCGGGATTGAAAAACTTCACAATTATTTATCTTCAAAAACTCTAACGTCTGAAGAAATTATTAATTTATGCAAAGATTCTAGCAGCGATGCTCGAAGGACCATTGATACCTTTTTGAATGCAATAGCAATTGTTTTATCAGAGTTTGCTTTAACTTACATGCCGGGTAATGGAATTTATTTAGCCGGTGGGTTGATGCGCTCACTCAATGAATTTATAGATATTAATTCATTTATGCAGGCATTTATAGCTTCTAGGAAGCCAATGCATGCTGAAGTTTTAAAGGAAATTCCTTTGGGGGTAATTAATGCTGAAATGACATGCTTGCATGGAAATTTAGCTTATCTAAAACAAAAACTTGAAGGGCAATAATTAGTTTTTAAATATTTTAGATATTAAAAATTGACAGATATTTAAAGAAAATGATATAACATGACAACATTGTCATAATTTTAGGGGAAAAAATATGAATTTATCCAAGCTGTTTGCACTATTTGGTGCGTTTTTTATATTTACTGGCAACCTTTATGCTCAAGATTCTGATGAGAATCAAGAGGAAGTAGAAGAGGTTGTTGTTGTTGGTATCAAGAAAAGTCTTCAAGATGCCATTGACATTAAAAGAAGCAACACTGGAATTGTAGATGCGATTACTGCAGAGGACTTTGGTAAATTCCCAGACAATAACTTAGCAGAATCATTAGCGCGTGTTGTAGGTATTGGTATTGATCGAAGTAACGTTGAGGGTGAACATGTTGCAGTTCGTGGTTTTGGTCCCCAGTTCAACCTTGTTACATTAAATGGTAGACAAATGCCTACAGCACCAACCCATTGGGATGATGGTAGATCATTTAATTTTGGTGATATCTCATCACATGGTATTGCTGCTGTTGAAGTTTATAAATCTACCAACAGCTCACTGCCATCAGGGGGGATTGGCTCCACCATTAATATGGTTACCACTAAGCCTCTGGACATTGAAGGACAATTGACATCTGTTAGTTTTGATTTGCTTAGTGATGAGACAAATGATGATAATGAACTTCAACCTGAATTTAATTTTGTTCACAGCTCAAACAAAGGCAACTGGGGCTGGTCAGTTTCAGGATCTTTTCAAGACAGAACCAATAGAGAAATCGGAACGCGTGAATCAAACTGGATGACTTTCCCTGATCAACAGGCAACTGATGGATATTTAAGGGTTACTGATGCTCAAGCAACGGTTAATAATAATACTAGAGCTGATGGAAGAACTTTCTATCAAGAGCCATCTGCATATCAGTTTAAGGATAACGCTAGAGAGCGGATTAATATGCAATTTACTACTCAATATGAAGTAAATGATGCAATTGTTGCAACAGCAGACTATACAAGATCCTCTGTTGATTTTTCTTCAACCGGTCAAATGTTTGGATCATGGCTGGGTGGTTGGTCGACAGCAGGCGGTACCATCAACCATAACGGTGTTTGGACAGATGTGACTGTTGGTGTGGATGGCGATAAAAGAGGATATGATCATCAGTATATTTGGGGTGAAACAAGAAATGTAAATGAGTCTCTTGGTTTTAATTTGGCGATCGATGCCAGTGAGAATCTAAGGTTTGAAATTGATTATCATGATTCATCTGCTGAAAGAAAAGGCACAGAATTACCAAATGAGATTGGGCTTGCTGCACCTGGTAAGGCGGTGGTTACCCATACTAACTCAAGCTCAAGCATACATCTCTTTGATTACGATGTAACTTTTGGGCCTGACGAGTACTCCATGGGGTCTGCATACGCACGTGATGCGTTTAAAACTAATGAAATGGAACAACTTCAATTTAAGGGCGAATGGTTTAACGATACTGATACTTTATCTTTTGTTAAGTCTATTGAGTTCGGTGTCTCTCACGTTGAGTCAACATTTGTAGATAACAGAGCTGAAGAGGTAATTACTCTAGGTCAAGGTGACAGCGTTCCTATTCCAGCTGCAATCATGAGCTCTAAAAACATGGACTCACTTTTTGACGGTTTCAGTTTTGATAGCTCAAAAGCAGTTGATTATTATTATGAAATCGATGGAGGTGCTTTAAGGGATCTTTTTGTAGCAGAAGTTGCTGCCCTAAATCCAGGCGCTTACGATACCATGGATACGATTGATGAAACTTTTGATTCTGCTTTCTTACAGTTCAATATGGAATTTGAAATTAACTCAAGACCGCTTAACGTTGTTCTTGGCTTAAGACACGAATCATTGGATAGAACTTCAGTAGGCCTTGAACAAAGTCCAACAGCTATTGTATGGAGTTTCAATAGCATGCTTTATGATTTTGCTCCTGGTTATGCACCTTCAGCTAAATCAGGAACTGATGAAATTTTTCTACCCAACATAGCTGCAGCTTATGAGTTTCAAGAAGATATGGTGGTTAGAGCTTCGTTTGGTGAGTCTATGGCTTACCCAAGCTTGAATGATCTTAGATCTGCAACAGCCTTTGGTTCAAGTGGTTATACTCAACCTACAGCAACCGGTGGTAACCCGGACATGGCTGCGCTTACTTCAGAAAACACTGATATTGCCTTTGAATGGTATTACGCAGAAGGCAGCTACTTTGCAATTAACTACTTCAAAAAAGAAATTGATAACTTCCCAACTTCAGGGCAGTCTTACGGGGGTTTCTATGGCTTAACCAACCCAGCTTTAGGGCCAAGAGCAGAAGCTGCTAGAGCATGTGTTCAAGCATGGATAGATTCAGGCTCGCCTGTTGGTGGAAATGGAGCAGAGTGGTGGGGTCAAGGATTCTTTAATGCTCCAGTTCCTGTAGATAATTGTGTGAATGACAGATTGCGTTATGCTCAAGGTTGGATGGGACCTAATGAATTAGCAGCTGTTGTAGCAGCCAATCAAAATGCTTTTGAGCAAGGAACTATGTATGAATGGTGGGGTGAAGGTTACTGGAATCTTGAATCTGCATACGGAGCTGGCCCTCTTAGCAATGGATTTTCTTGCTACGGTGGTTTCTGGTACTGTGATCACGCAAACCTTAGAGGAAATGCTGATGATCCGGTTGCATCATTCCTAGTGACTCAACCGCTAAACCTACAAACCGGTGAAGTGGATGGATTTGAAATCGTCCTTCAGCATCTCTTTGCAGATACTGGTTACGGTATTCAGTTCAATGCAACCATCATCGATGGCGGCGGAGACACAGATATTGATAGGTACGCAATTGGAAGACAATTCTTATTACCGGGCCTTGGTGATTCTGGAAACTTTAGTGTTTTTTATGAAGACCAGAAGTGGACCGCAAGAATTGCTCTTAACAATAGAGGTGAAACAGTAGCAGGGTTCGGAGCCTTTGATCAGCCTTTATACGTCGAAGAAAGGAATCAAATCGATGCCGCTATTACTTACAGACTAAATGATCAAGCAGCTGTCTTCTTAGAGTTGCAAAACCTTAACGATGAGACCACAAGATTGCATGCTCGTCACAAAGAAATGCTTTTCTTAGCTCAAGATCATGGACTTATTTCAAGACTTGGATTTAGATATAAGTTCTAATTGGTAATTAAAATTATAAAAAGGGGTTTTAATACCCCTTTTTTATTGATGGATAGAAAATGATGCTAAAAATTTACACACCTTTATCTTTATTATCTTTTACATTGTTAATTCCTTTGCAGGCAGCGGATGTTTGTTATCAAGCTGATCAAGAGAAATTGATGAATCTGGTTTCAAAAATGACATTGGAGCAAAAGGTAGGACAAATTGTTCAACCCGATTTAGATTTTATTACGCCTGCTGAGATGCGTGAGTATCAAATCGGTACTGTTCTTAATGGAGGCAATACGTCTCCCAATAAAAATCAATACGCGTCAGCAGATGAGTGGAAGGCTGTCTCAAAAGAGTTTTATGATGTATCTCCGGTGGTGGATGGACAAAAAATTCCATTTCTTTGGGGAACGGATGCTGTGCATGGGCACAATAATTTAATTGGCGCGACTATCTTTCCTCATAACATTGGTCTGGGTGCGACAAGAAATGCAAATCTCATGAGATTAATTGGAGAGGCTGTTGCCCTTGAAGTCCTCTCCACTGGCGTTACATGGACTTTTGCACCTGCATTGTCTGTACCAAGAAATGATCGATGGGGAAGAACTTACGAAGGGTTTTCAGAGGATCCAAAAATTGTAGCTGAGTTAGGTCAGGCTTTTATTGAGGGCTTACAAGGCACCGGCGCAGAGTTTTTAGATAGCAATCATATCTTGGCTACTGCTAAGCATTTTGCTGGCGACGGCGGAACTAATGAAGGGATTGATCAAGGTGATGTAACAATTTCACGCGAACTGTTTGAATCAATTCATGTGAGCCCATACTATCCTGCTATTGATAGTTGTACTCAGACCATTATGTCCAGCTTTAATTCTTTCCAAGGCAAAAAGCTCCATGGAGACAAATCAATGCTCACAGATCTTCTAAAAGGTGATATGAAGTTTGATGGTTTTATCATAGGCGATTGGAACGGTCACGGTCAGGTAGAGGGTTGTACCAATGATAATTGCCCAGAGTCATTTAATGCAGGAGTTGATATTTTTATGGCTCCTGATAGCTGGAAGTCGTTATATAAAAATCTCATTGATCAAGTTAAATCCGGCATCATTACTGAAGTAAGATTAAACGAAGCCGTTACTCGTATACTCGCTGTTAAGGATCGACTGGGTTTGTTGGATAATCGCAAACCGCACGAGTTCAAAGAAAACTATCTTGGAGTTAAAGCTCACAGAGATATTGCAAGGCAAGCCGTTAGAGAATCACTTGTTTTGCTTAAAAACAATAATAGTGTTCTGCCTCTTAAAAAGAACATTAATATTGGAGTGATTGGAAAAGCTGCTAACGAAATTAGGTATCAAACAGGTGGGTGGACTCTTGATTGGCAAGGTAAGAATAATAAAAATTCAGATTTTCCTGGAGTAAGATCTCTATTGCAAAGCATCCAGGCTTTTGTTGAAACAGAAGGGGGCACAGTTGTTTTTTCAAATGACGGCAAATTTGGTAAAAAACCAGACGTTGTGGTGAGTGTTTTTGGGGAAGAGCCCTATGCTGAAGGATTTGGGGATTTACCTGACGTGGCATTTAAAGCAACCGATCAGGGACATTTACAGGCGCTCGAGACAGTTCATGCATCAGGAATACCCATCGTTTCAATTTTTTACAGCGGTAGACCATTAGAGGTAAATAAATACTTAAATCTCTCAGAGGCATTTGTTGCCGCATGGCTCCCAGGATCTGAAATTGATGGAATTTCTGAGATTATCTTTGGTAACAATAATATTAATAATTTTGATTTTACCGGTAGGCTTACATTTTCATGGCCAAAGTCCAAGACTCAAGCATCTCTAAATTTTGATGATCAATCATATGATCCCTTGTTTTCTTTTGGCTACGGTTTAAATTACTCAGCAAATTCTCAAGTGCCGATTATTCCTTTGGTTGAAGAAAATAATTTACCGAATGAATATGAATTTTTTCGGGGACAAGCTTTTGGTTCGGATAAAGAATTTGTATTAAGCTCAGGATCAGTTGAGGTAGTCGACTCTAATTCGTTTGTTTCAAAAGATGGTTTGGTAAAGACAAGCTTATTTCAATATCAGAAGCAAGACGATAGTAAAATGATAGATTTTATAAAGGATGGAATCTCTAGTTTTGTCATCAAGGGTGAGCCATTAAATATAATGTATTTAGAGAATCCATACCTTGAAATAGTTTATAGTTATTCAAGCAAAGACAAGAGTGCTTCTATGTTATTAAGCTTGGGCTGCGGAGTTGATTGTCAATCAACCATTTCACTTGAATCAACTAATCAAGAATGGCTTACAAAGACCATCCCTTTATCTTGCTTTAATTCTAATGAACTTGATAAATCGAATATTGCCATTAGGAGTATGTTTACGGTCACCAAGAAAAGTCAGCTTAAGCTGCATACAATAAAGCTTAAAAGTTTATCCCCAGCAGATAATGGTATGTCATGTTAAGGGTTTATATCTTATAAAAATATTGAAATTTAAGATAAATCTGTGATGTCAGCAATTTTACGTTATTTGAAGACTCCCCATCGCTAAAAAATTGTGAACTGCCTGCATAAAAAATTGTGTAAGGATCTGGTCTCCATTCAAATAACGTCTCAAGGTAGTAATCATCAGAAAAATCATTCGATTCAAGATTAACTCGCCAAGATAAATCATTATTGAATGAATAGCGTGTTGAAAATCTATCAACGCGACCACTAAAATAGCTGCCAGCTTCATATTTTTTAGATAGCTCAATTTTGCGATGGCGGTAGGACAGGGAAAGCTTGTCATTAGGACGTAATCCTAAATTAAGATTATAATTTTTTTGTTTTCCAATTTCAGGCACCAATTCGTTATAGGCAATTCGATCACCAAAATCTGCGCTAAATCCGATACTGAATAACTCACTTGGTGAATAGTTTAGCCATAAATTAGTTCTAGTTTGCTGTTCATTAAAGGAAAAAGTTTTGTATTGTTCATTGTCGAAGACCTTTCTCTCAATATTCCCCTTAAAATTTTTGGAAGTTTCAAAAAATAATCCTAATTCAGTCATTTCTTGAATGGTATTTCCTTCATAATCAGATTTTTTACGGACAGTTATATTTGGCTTGATTAATCTAAAGAAATTATTTGATCTGTATGTCCTGGAGTGCCAAAGACTAATATTCTTGAAACCTGTCTGGGAAACAAACCCAACATCAGCTCTGTAATTAGGGGATATTTCCTCAAACCTAAACCCCCAAGTACTGCCTTCGGTTTCCCTTTTTAATCTTATATTTTTTGCATCCCCACTAAATTTTTCACCATCCATTGCGTAGGAAATATTATTTAAAGAGTCAGAGCTATTGATAAAATCTTGATGCGACTCTTGGGTATTTGATTTAGCAAAATCAAAAGCTATAGAATATTTATCTTTAATTCTAAGGTTTCCATCAACCTCAACCAGTTTTCCATGCCCTCCAATTCGATAATCACGATTGGTTAGCAGTACCCCAATATTTGATTCATTACCTAAGTTTTTTATGCTTCTAATAATTGTCACTTCACTTTTTCCGGCATTGCCTGAGTAAGATTCATAGAGCCCACCTGCAAGATAAGGACTATCTTCATCAATTGCATGCATGATTAAGCTTGAGGTTGAATCACCCTGATTGATAAATTTAAGGGCATTAAGAGGAGAGTTTATTGAACGCGTATAAATTGAATCAAGGTCAGTGTTTAATAAGTCAGTGCCTTCAAGAAAAAAAGTTCGTCTTTCTGGTAATGAGATTGCAAAGGTTTCATTTACCAATACTTGAGCAGCGTCAGCTTCAACCTGTGAAAAATCAGGGTTAATGGTGTATTCAATTGTGCTATTTTCATTTAAATCCAAAAGACCACTCAAGCCAATTTCATAATCGGGATTTTGATGCTCAAGTTTTTTTATAGGCCTATCTGCTTTTTGATTAAGCGTTATGTATGGATATAGATAGTTTCTATCACTATCTTCAAGGTCTTCAATTACATAGGTTTCGTCGGTAGCACAGAAAAAGCATTGATCATGTGCGTAAACCGTAAAATCAGCAAAAATTGTCTGTGTTCCTAATTCAAATGACTTACGAACAAATCCGATTGACCATTCCTGTAAATCTTCGTCTGGGTACCTGAGTTCTTCAAATGGTATTGCAAATTCAGCTGAGTAGCCATACTCAGTAAAAACTGTCTCAGAGAAAAATAATATATTCCATGATGGGTCATCGTCACGGTTTCCAGGTTTTTCCTTTAAATCAAGTTGAGAGCCTAACGCATTTTGACCAATAGCGATGGCATATCTGTCATCTCCATATGTGTCGATTACCACACCAACATAATCTTCATCCCATGCTGTGTCTCTTGCTCTGGTGGTTGCTCTGATTTTTTCTTTGTCTGCATATGCCTTAAAAGCAACATATAGGTAGTCCTCATCATGTTTAATTGACGCAATGGTTTTTAGAAGTGCGGGTGCATTTCTGCCGGGGCTGACTTCGAACTCCAGTTCATATGATATTGCATCAGCCCATTCTGCATCGTTCAAGGTACCATCTATAATCGGAGTCGATGCTAAGGCGTTGAATGCAATAAAAGGAATTACAATGATTTTAATAAATTTAATCAACTTATTTAGTGTTCTTTTTTTAGGGATGCATTTTAGATTATAAATACTAATATAAGTAGAAAATTTAATGAAAATAAATATAGTTTAGTAAGAACTTTTAGGTATAATTTGCCACCATGGCAGACTCAAAAAAGAAGCAAACCAAAGTTTACCTGATTCCGGAAAGTGAAAGCAGGGATAGCCATACGTATCATTATCTAGCTGTTAAAACAAAAAAACTTGTTATTGAAAATCAGAAATTAAGAATTAAGAAGTTTAATCCTGTAAAAAGGGTGCATGAGTGGTTTGTTGAGGCAAAACTTCCTCCGCATTCCAAGTAAATAAATTTAAGGGGCTTAAGTCACTCACCATTTATTTCCATTCTTAAAAGAGTTGATGAGATATCGTCCCTAAATTTCTCCTCACCAAAGCCGGTAAATCTCTTTCTAATGTGTTCAGGAACTTGAACATCGTCTAATGAGATAAAACTTTCATCTACTTTTCTACCAAATACCAAAAAGTTAATGTTGTGAGAGTTAAATAAATCTAATTTTTTCATCATGTCATCTCTGTTTTTATAAAACTTTTCATCCAACATTCTTATTAGAGTGTCAGCCCCGATAATAAAGACACTATTTGGAAACATGCTTGATTTATCAAAAAACATTCCAGCTTTAGTCATGACCCAATTTTCATTCACAGAAAATTGATTTATTGTTCTTTCAATTTCGTGATAGCTCAAAGGTGGTTTATCAGCATTTTGAATACATATCTCAAATGAAACTTCCATGCCTGTTTTCTTTTCGGCTAAATCTTTCATTGCAGTGTGCCCACTATGAAGAGGATTAAATGCTCCAGGAAATATTAACTCAGGAATACGTTTTGTGGACGAAACAAAATCAAGGTCTCCATTCACTAAATCGATCCAAGATTTTTCAGCATTAACTGTTTTAAAAATTGGTTCCTCTTCATGATCAGGATAGCTAGAGGGTAAATTTATTGTTTGTGCCAACAAATTAACTAAATACCCTGTAACGAGTTGTTCCTCTTCCTCACGAGACCTTTTTCCTTTTTCGATAACGCATTCAATACTCTTTGAATAATCTCTAGTCTGAAGTGCAATGAAGAACCTGTGCTCTCCTTTTTTTTCATAAGTAGTAGCAAGAGATGCAGTTATCCCAATGCCAAATAATTTATCAATATTAGTTTTTGTATCAATTTTTTTGGCAGCACTGTAGGCTTTGGCTGCCATGCTCAAGGTGGTATCGAGGGAACAATACTGATCAGGCTCCTTAAGCAAATAGTGTGCTAAAGATTCTCTTGCATAGGGAATATAGCTTTCAAGAACTGTTTTAGAGGCTCCTGGAACTTTAAGTAGAGATGCAATAGCATTTGTTCCCCCTCCACTAGAAACAATCACCAATTTTAGTGGTGATTCATGAATTTGTTTGATCAGTCCAGTTATATCAGTATTTGAACTCATTAAAGGCTTTTTTTAAAAAGTTATAGGATAATATTGTAACTAGAAAATCGACCTCTTTATGAAATCATTATCACAAACATTTCTGTTATTTTTTTCATTATTGATTTTTAATCTTGCGGGTGAATCAAAACCGAATGTAATTATTTTTCTTGTAGATGATCTGGGATGGGCTGATATTTCATTAAGAGGTGCTGAGTTCGAGACTCCCAACATTGATTCTTTATTTCAAGAGGGAATGTCTCTTAATCGATTTTATGCGACCCCGATTTGCAGTCCAACCAGAGCTGCTCTTATGACCGGAAGAGACCCAATGAGATTAGGTGTTGCATATGGTGTAATTATGCCTTGGATGAATAATGGCATTCATCCCGATGAACATTTTATGCCACAATCTTTTCAAGAGAACGGATACCAAACTGCTATTGTCGGTAAATGGCATTTAGGACATTCGCAAGCCGTTTTTCATCCAAATTACAGAGGGTTTGATGACTTTTATGGTCACCTCCATACCGAAGTAGGCTATTTCCCTCCATTTGCAAATCAAGGTGGTACTGATTTTCAAAGAAACGGTATAACAATCAATGATGATGGCTATGAGACGTATCTACTTGCTGATGAAGCGTCTCGATGGATTCGAGAAAGAAAAAAAGATAAACCATTTTTTCTTTATATGCCTTTTCTAGCCCCTCACACTCCATTAGAGGCGCCTGCAGATTTAGTTGAAAAATATAAAGATTTAGAGGACAAGAGACAATTAACAAGAAGCGAAGTAATTGATAGGACTAGGCGTGTAAATATATTAGGTGTATCTGCTAGACCAATGTTTGCTGCAGTTGTTGATGCCTTAGACCAAGCAATTGGACAAGTTCTTAATACACTCGAAGAAGAGGGTATTGAAGAGGAAACCTTGATTCTGTTTAGTTCTGATAATGGTGGAGCAGCTTATGCTGGTGGAGGTGCAGATAACTTTCCACTAAGAGGAGGTAAAGGTGATACCTATGAGGGAGGTATTAGAGTCATCGCAGCGATGAAGTGGAAAGGAGTTATTAAAGAGAGTTCAAGCATGGATCAAGTAATGACTGTTATGGATGTCTTTCCAACATTATCTAATGCTGCCAATATAAATATGAATGTATCTAAAGAAATAAACGGAAGAAATATGTGGCCTGCAATTGCAGAAAATAAAAGTATTACACTTAATGAGGATATTTTCTTTGCCTCCGAAACTCCAAATTATGGTGAATTTCATACAACTGTATTCAATGAACAGTTCAAACTGGTACAAATAATTTCATCATCTCTGTTAGAGGTAAATGTTGAAAATAAATTATTCAATATTCAAGATGATCCTAACGAATACATTAATTTAGCTGAAAAGTATCCATCGCTTGTAAGAGAAATGGCAGAAAAAATTAGAAAATGGAGGGCCCTGCATCCAATCAGCGGTACTCGAGCCCAATTAGTACCTCCACCAGGGTGGAGAGCTCCAAAAGACTGGTCATCTTACACCATCCCATTAAATCAGTTGCAAGATGATCCATCTCTTGGTTTCGGAACGCATGCTCATCAAATCCTTGATTTTTTACTTAAGGATCATGGAAGAATAATTTATGATTGCAATGAAAATGATTGGGAAAGAGGTAAGTGCAAACCTCCTAAAGAACATGAAAATCACTAAGATTTTTTCGATATCGTTTTTCTTCTTATTACTTAGCTTTAATTCTAGCGGTAAAGAGATATATCAATCGACTTTTATCTATTCAAATAAACCTGATATTGAAGTCTTTTATTCATTACCTGAAGAAGTTAATGATGAAACCATGATTTTGTTTATCATTCATGGAGCTTCAAGAGATGCAAAGGGCTACTTAAAAGATTTTTTCCCTCATATCCAAGGAAAAAACTTAATAGCAGTAGCACCTCAATTTTCAGAAGATTACTATCCGCATTATGCTTTCCTAAATCTTTCTCAAATTGATGGCAAAAAATTACCTACTGATTCACCCAAGCTTGATAACGTGCTGGGAGATATTTTTGAGGTATTGAGCAGTCAGCATAAGATTAGAAATGATAAATACCGAATTTATGGACACTCGGGTGGCGCGCAGTTTGTGCAAAGATATTTATTGTTTTCAAATGATTCACGAATTGATAAAGCCGTATTAGCAAATGCAGGATTTTATACATTCATGAATCAAAATTTATTTCCATTTGGTCTAAGGGGAGTAGATTTGGATGATGAAGAAATTAAAAGAGTTTTACGAACTAAGGTCGCATTGTATGTTGGTGAAAATGATACCAAGAGAAATTTTAAAAAACTTAAAGGTGCCAGAGCTCAAGGTAAAAACAGGTTAGTGCGGGGAGAAACATTCTTTCTTAGTTTAGTTTCGTATGCCGAAGAGTTTGAAATGCCATTTAGGTGGCAATATCAAATTATCAAGAATGTAGGACATGACAATGCTGGCATGGCCTCAGGTGCTGCTTACTTCATCTTAGAAGATCTTTAATTTAGGGATTTCTTATTTCTTTAACTAATTCAGCAACTTCTTTTGGGGGCGATGAAGTTATTTTGCTTACACACATTGCAACTACAAAGTTTATACACATTCCTATGACTCCAATCCCTTCTGGAGATATTCCAAATAACCAATACTCAGAATTATTTAGATCGGTAAAGATAAACTTAAAGTAAATGATGTAAGTCATTGTAAAAAGTAAGCCACTAAGCATACCTAAGACGGATCCTTCTCGAGTTATCCATGATGTAAATATTCCGAGAAATAATGCTGGAAATATTGTAGCTGCGGCTAAACCGAAGGCCAGCGCAACAACCTGTGCAACAAATGCAGGAGGATATATACCGAACAAGCCAGCAATCAATACAGCAACACCAGCAGAAAGTCTTGCAAAAAATAATTCTTGTTTATCGCTAATTTTAGGCATAACAACTTTTTTTAAGAGATCGTGAGAAATTGCCGAAGAGATTACCAATAATAAACCTGCTGCTGTTGATAGGGCAGCAGCTAACCCTCCTGCAGCTACTAGAGCAATAACCCAGCCTGGTAAGTTTGCTATTTCCGGGCTTGCCAGTACAACAATATCTCTATCGATATAGACCTCATTATCAGAAAGCTCATTTGACCTGTTAGTAATAGGCCTGGGACGCTCATTTGAAGAATTATCAAAAATTGGCTTAGTAGGAATAAAAGCATCGCCACTAGCGTAAGTAATTTTATTATCACTATTTTTATCTTGCCATGCGATGAGACCTATTTCCTCCCAATTTTTAAACCATGCAGGCGTAGTTTCATAGGATTGGTCTTGAATAGAATCCACTAGATTAACTCTTGCAAATGCAGCAACAGCAGGTGCTGTAAGGTAAAGTATAGTAATAAATAATAATGCATAACCAGCTGATTTGCGGGCATCTTTTATGGTAGGCACAGTAAAGAATCTAACAATTACATGCGGTAATCCAGCAGTACCAACCATGAGTGCTGCGGTTATACAAAATATATCGATGGTAGATTTTTTGAACTCAGTATAAGCACCAAATCCTAGGTCAATTGAAATTTGGTCAAGCTTATCTAATAAGTAAACTGAACTATCTGTAAGAGTATCTCCAAAACCTAAAGCAGGGTTAGGATTGTTGGTCATTAGAATCGATACAAAAATTGCAGGAACCAAATAGGCAAAGATAAGAACACAATATTGCGCAACTTGGGTATAGGTTATTCCTTTCATGCCTCCCAAAACTGCATAAAAGAAAACAATTGCCATCCCAATAATTACTCCAAGATTAATATCAACTTCAAGAAACCTTGAAAAAACAATACCAACACCTCGCATTTGACCAGCTATATAAGTGAATGAAATGACTATTAAGCAAAGTACACCAACCAATCTTGCAATGTTTGAGTAGTATCGTGTCCCTATGAAATCTGGAACGGTGTATTGACCAAACTTTCTCAGATATGGAGCTAATAATAAAGCTAAAAGGACATAGCCTCCTGTCCAACCCATTAAATAAACGGAGCCATCTCTACCCATAAATGCAATCAGTCCGGCCATTGATAGAAATGATGCTGCCGACATCCAATCTGCAGCAGTTGCCATGCCATTTGCTATTGGATTGACTCCTTTTCCAGCTACATAAAAATCATTTGTAGATTTAGCTTTCGACCAAATTGCAATCCCAATGTATAAACTGAATGTCAGACCCACAAACAGATAGGTTAGCGCTTGCGTTGACATTACTTTCTAAACCTCTCGTCAAGCTTGTTCATGAAGATGCAGTAAATAAAGATAATAAGCAGGAAGAACAACAGACTGCCTTGTTGGCCAAACCAAAAACCTAATTTAAATCCACCCAGTTTAATATGATCAATGCTCTCAGAAAATAAGACTCCAAACCCAAGAGAGACAATAAACCAAATTGATAACAGTGCTGAGATAACAATCAGATTTAGTTTCCAGTAACTTAAATTTTTCATGATCTTATTAATGGCGCGCCCGGAGAGATTCGAACTCCCGACCGCCTGGTTCGTAGCCAGGTACTCTATCCAGCTGAGCTACGGGCGCGTACAATGATTATACAAATAAACGCAACTAAACCCTTATATATTTGGTATGAAAAATAAACTCCAAAACCTGATTTATGCCAGTTTGGTCATGCCTATTTCAGGTGCTGGAATGCCTATCTTTGTTTACCTGCTTCCTTTTTATGCTAATGAACTTGGTTTAGGGTTAACGGCAGTAGGATTAATTTTCTTTATAGGAAGGTTTACTGATGTTTTAACCGATCCCATCATGGGTTTTTTAGTTGATCGATATCAGCTTCCAAATACTAAACACAAGCATTGGATTGCAATTTCAATACCCGTGATGATGTTTGCAACCTACCTATTATTTTTTCCAATTAAAGAATCAGTTAATAGCGCTTATTTATTTATTTCATTATTTATAATTTACGCAGGTTTTACTCTTGTGGTAGTTACTCATTTATCTTGGTCTGTCGTGCTGGCGCCTGACTACGATAAACGCACTAACTTATTAACTTTAAGGGAGGTAATGTCTCTTTTGGCTGCTTTAATTGTTATCGCAATTCCAGCAGTGATAGAAATATACACACCAAGCATGGAAGCTAAGGTAAATGGAATAGGGTACTTTATTTTTATCTCTGTGCCGGTTTTGTTCTTGATAGCAATATTTGCTATTCCAGATCACTCGACAAAAGAAATTCGTGGCACATTTAGAGACAGCGTGAATGTTTTTAAAGAATTTTTTAGAAATAAAAATCTTAACAGAATGGTCCTAGTTAGTTTACTGATTGCATTTAGCCAGTCATTGTCAGGCGCGCTATTTATTATTGTCATTACAAGTATTTTTGATCTTCAGGAATATGCCTCAAGGGCAATGTTAAGTTATTTTATTGTTAGCTTTATAGGACTAGGAATTTGGCGATACATTGGGATCAAGGTCTCAAAACATATGTCCATTGCTTATTGTTGCTTCTATGCATCCAGTATTATTCTAATCAGTATTATCGGCTTTAATTTCTTTACAAATTTAGAGACTCAACAAAGGATTATTTTTCTATTTGTTTGGGTAATTTTTTATGGTTTTGCGTTTGCTGGACCAATCCCATTAATCAATGCAATTATTGGAGATCTTGCTGAGATGCATAAGCATGAAAAGGGTCAAGATGTTAGTGGCAGTATCTATTCTTACGTAACCACCATTACCAAGATAGGGTTTGCTGCTTCTGCCGCCATTCCATATGTTTTACTTGAGCAAGTGTTTGGTTTTCAAGTAGATCTTGGCTATGAAAATACTCAAGCTAGTAAAGATTATTTATGGAATATGTATGTCTATGTTCCACTGACTTGCTTTTTAATAGCAGGTTATTTAGTCTCAAGACATCCAATCAAGAAATCAGATTTAGAGGCGATTAAGAATGTTTAGAAAGTTTGAATGTGTGATCTGTGGATATATTTACGATGAAGAGTTAGGCGATCCAGACGATGGAATTCCACCGGGTACTAAATGGGAGGACATTCCAGATGATTGGGTTTGCCCTGAGTGCGGTGTAAGTAAATTTGACTTTGAGCCCTTAGATTAACTACTTCAGAAACTGATTGATATGAGACTCGCTGATCACATTACCTTGTTTATCAAGCGATTCAGCTAAGCTGCCATCTTTTGTATAAAGACTAAAAAGAACAATGGCACCCTCAGGCCCACCTTTTTCCATGTGGACATCACCGCCTTCTTTTGATGAGTAGTCACCCACATTTCTTGTTTTACTGCTCATCACTATTCCCGATTCAATATCAATGTCCTCAACATATAACTCACCCTGAAGAACAGTAGAGGTACTTGAGGTAGCGGTATGTCTGTGAAAGTGACAGTACGAATTTGGTTCCCATTTAGTGAGCAGGTTAATGTGACCATTTTCATTAACGTCCAAAACAGCAGTTGAATAGTCTATCGGGTAATCAAATTTGTCATCACCAACAAATCGTTTCCATTGAAGTTTATCGTTATTGATTAAGTCCATCGTTATTTTAGATTTAGAGCAGCAATTCTTTGAGCTTCATCATAATCTACATAGAAAGTAGCATATTGCCTTCTGAACTTGGCAATGGGACCATCCATGTCACAAAGAACTGGTTTAAGTGCAAACTTTTTATTCTCCCAAATAGGGATGTCTTCTTTAACTTGTTTGTTTATGTCAGCAATGATTGCGGCACCAACTCCGCCTTCCGGAACCTTGCCATCAACTTTTTTCTGTAAAAAAGAAAAACGAATAATACATTTTTCATCTTCAATAGGAGTAGTGGAGCCAAGCAGGAGGGTATCGCAGATGCCCTCAAATTTAGTTGCATTGTCCCCAGGCCCATTTGATCTTCCAATGATTCTGCCTTCAACAATTCCTCTGGGTGTTTCCATATTAGCCGCCTGAACAAAGAAACGTTTTTGATCTTCATAACTGACTTCAAATTCTGGATAGGTAACAACCCCATGGACGTACTTAAAGTGAGCAGCATCGACAGCATTCTCTGCCATATCTTGGATGTGACAATCTACGTGATATTCAAATTTTTGGAATTCATCACCCCAATCTGGATCAACAATCTCATCATAGGTTTCAACTTCGTAGTGCGGTTGTTCCCCGTTGGGATGATACCAAGCATAGATAAGATTATTTCTTTCAACGGTTGGGTATTTAAAGATTTGCGTTTCTTTTGCTTTAGGTGGAATATTTTTAGCATAAGGGATACTTCCAATTTTCCCATCAGTCTGCCATTGCCAAGCATGAAATGGGCATTCAATGCACTCGCCATTAACCAGTCCCCCGTGTCCAAGATGGGCACCAAGGTGTGGGCAATAGGCATCAAGCATTGAGATCTCACCTGAGTCTGTTCTAAACAAAACCTGATCTTCACCAAAGTACCTAACAGACTTTACATCGCCAGGCTTAAGTTCATCCGCATAATCAACCACATACCAACCAAAAGGGATGGGCATTGGATATCTTTTTCTTTCTGTCATAGTTTTAAAAGTTTCTTTGCATTTTCACCTAAAAATTTAGGCAGGACTTCTTCTTTGAGAGGAACTGACTCCATCTCATTGAAAATTTTATCTAAAGAAAGACCCATTGGGAAGTATCCAGCATACATGACCTTATCTTGGCCTCGTGTGTTCGCATAATGCATTACATCTTTTGGGTAGTGCTTAGGCGAGAAGGCGCTCGTTGAATAATATAGGTTGGGGTACTTGAGCATGAGTTTGCATGCCAATGCTGTCCATGGTTCAGCACCGTGGCGCATCACAAACTTTAGTTCAGGAAAGTACCAACAAACCTCATCAATTAATTCCACTTTTTGAGGTGCCATTGGGATCCTAGGACCCGGAACTCCAACACAGCAAAAGAAGGGGATATCTAACTCAATGCACATCTCATATATTGGATGCCATTTTGGATCATTAATTGCAATTTGAGGATGCATTCCTGATGGAAACGCACTCACTGCTTTAATCCCATATTCATCATGCATCCGTTTGATGTTTTGAGCCTCACCTTCAATATTGGGATTAACAGGCATGTCAAAAAAGAACCTATCCGGATGGTCTTTACCAGCTTTGATTTTTACCTCTGAGGACTCATGAAAACCAACCATGGCCATATTGATATGAAATTTATCCATTTGATCGAGCGTATATTTAATGAAATCATCATGGGAGCCTGTCTCAGGAATATCTTTAAACATATACTGAGCTGGCATTTTAAACATTGATTTTGACTCTTCATCACGCAACAGAGGCTCCATGAAGGTATACCAATCCGAGCGGTCCTCTTGCTCAGGTATACCCAGCATCAAGTCAACGGTAAATAAATCCTTGTTAATTGACATGTATAGATTCTAATTGATAAAACTTAAGATATAGGACGAATTTTAAAAAACTTTGAAAACTTGCAAAAACCATTGACGAAATAAAATCATTCGTTACTCCCTAGCTCATGAATTCACCACCATTAACGTCTAGGTTTGCTCCTGTAATAACGTTAGCAAGATCAGATGCAAGAAAGAGGGCAGCATTAGCACAGTCTCGATCATCTGGAATGATGCCTAGTGGTATGTCCTTGGTAATATTTTTAACGAGGTCTTCTGGTTTAATGTTCATCATTTCAGCAGTGCCATTCACATAGGCCTCAACAGGAGGACCCCACATCCAACCCATGTAAACAGAATTTAACCTTATGCCATGAGGACCTAGCTCCTTAGCAAGAATCTTGGTAGCACCGGTAAGCGCACTCTTTGAAGCAGCATAGCCGCCCTGAGTGGGAAGGGGTTTCTTAGTAATCAAACTATTGATCATCACAATAGATCCTTTTTGTTGTTTTTTCATTTGCTCAACTGCAACTTTCGTTAGTCCAAGAGTGCCAAAAAAATTAGTATTCATCGTCTCTTTCCAATCTTCTAGATCAGAATCAAGAAATTCAGTAAAGTTGCCAGGTCGATAGGCGCTGTTAAGCAAACAATCCACAGCCCCAAATTCATTTACTGCAGCATTAATTAAGTTTTTACAATTTTCCTGATTGGTAATGTCTGTAGGAACACTAATTGCTTTCCCACCGTCTTTAATAATTTTTTCTTGAACCTCGGCAAGCTTATCTTTACTTCTGGCGGCAAGCACACAATTGGCTCCGTGTTCGGCAGCTCCGTAAGCTAGCTCTTGACCAAGGCCCGGACCAATTCCTGAAATTACGACTGTTTTATTTTTAAGCATGGTTTAGTTTATATATTTTTGTTGGTATTTAGCAAAGTTGTTATTTATTTGTGACTCGGTCAGATCGTACTCCTCTAAAGAGTACTTATGAGCACCCATTTCATGTTTGTTTTCTTCCCTCCAGGCCTCCATCGCTACTTCAGTCTTTTCACCGAAGGACTCTCCAATAAATTCATAGATTTTTTTCATTTCATCAATTGGGTCTTTGATCATATTTAAAAATTCTAGATCAAGGAAGTTATCTGGATGCTGTTCACTGATGTTCATGCAATGATTTAAGGCTCGGGTAAGCTTGCTGGACCAGTGCTTGCCAATAAAGACTTTATCAAAATTTGTGGTTAACGGTTCGAAGAGATTTGCACACATTGAACAAAATGAGGGAACCGTTTTAATTGGATCTCGATGCGTTTGAATAATTTTGGCATCTGGAAAAACTGAAATCATTTTATCGATGAAGCCAAGATGATGAGGCGACTTGAGAACCCATCTTTTTTTCTCCCTGCCTGGATTTTGCCATTGCAGATACTGAATCAATTTTTTGAGATCTTCATATGCCAAAGTATGATCTTGTTCCTCAATCCACTCAGAGTAAGAAGGTAGTGCCATAAATGATTCTGGTACCGTACTAAGGAAATTATGCTCCAGTAGGAGAATCTCCTCATCGGCTCCTTTGTAGTCCCAAGGATGAATGTCCAGTGCTTCAGGTGAGGCTGCCACTACAGCATCAACTTCAGCTTTACCAAGCTCCATTCTTGCTTCAATATCTCCTCGTTTTTCACCAGGTAATAAGGCAGGATACCGTCCTTCCCACCAAAGCATAGCTGTATGGTTAGGATCAGATGCAAGCAGCCTATGAGTCATGGTACTTCCTGTTCTCGGTAAGCCAACAATAACTATAGGTGCAATGATTTCTTGGTCTAAAATCTCTGGAAACTTTTTTAAGTCTTCTTCAAACCTTAGCCTATTTGATAACAAGCCTTGAATTCTAATTGGTTGAGCTTGAATACCGATTTCATTTAAGCTTGCTTCATTATTGATCGAATCGATCAATCTATTCAGACCCTCAAAAAAAAGTGGCTCTCCTAAATCGCTCAAACCTGTTTCTGATTTGGCTTGATCAAGAATTTCGTTAGCGTTAATTTTCATCATATAGCTCATCAAGTTTAATTAATTTAGTTTCAGGTGTTATCGATTCTTTTGCACCCACCCATCTTAGCAGCATGGCTCCACTTGAATGACCACAGGTAATGAGGTTATTTTTCAAGTCCTTTGGTGAGTGGGTCACATGTATTACTAATTGCTCTTGTTCAAGCTCAGCAGAAAAATTATTAAGATGAATCTTGTGATGTCTATAGTCGAGTGATTCCATCCAGTGATTTTCTAATTGAAAATTCCAGTAACTACATTTGGGTACCTTTGCTTTAATCACCAGGCATTCGTCCTCAGCAAATGAGTAATAACCATGATGATATTGAATTTCTGGATCACCGCCTGCAGCTTGAAAGTATGATTGGTCACCTAAGGGCAGCGCATTCATGTGATCTTTCATAAAAATTGCTACCCATTTATTAAAGGTTTCAACAGTACCCTTTACAAAACCCATTGAGGCATTTAGATATTGATTAAATTGTTGCCGTGAGATGAGTTCTGATTGATCAGAGGGTTCCAGTAATTCTATGTTAATGTTAGCTCTTTTATCAGTTGTTTTATCTTTATAGGTCTGCCTTACAATTAACATATTGGAAGTATCAGCTAGCTTTAGAAAGTTTTTATAATCATTATTTTCTTTAGACAAGATTAGCTCAAAAGAATTATTTTCATCGGTGATCATGTTATCTAGTTCTATCTCATCATGAGAAATCATGGTCCCATCAATTGAGTATCTATTTTCCTTAAGGCCAAAACTCAGGTATGCAACGTCCCCAACATCACCATAGATTCGGTACTTCATTTCAGAATTAATATTGGCATTTAGATAATGATTGTCTGGATTATCAGCACCAATTTTTCCTGTTTCATGAGATAAACAATAAAACGATGGATGATTAATGCTTGAATGCTCAAAATACATTTCTGTAGAGAGCCTTAAAAGCCTTAAAAGATATCTAAAACCTTCTAACTGATGAACCTCATTATCACTGTTTTCAGTGATCAGTTTTCCAGATGCCTTGAGCTCATCACAGAACTTTTCCCAATCATTCAAAATAGACGACATTGCTTTATACTTAGATTTAATAACTATTAACTAAATACTACACACAAATATGCCAGCACCACAAGAAAGAGACCTAAATAAAGCTACCGAAGATTTTAAAAATTGGTTAATTAATGAGAAAGATCAAGATGCCTCAATTATTGTTGAGGTATTGGGTGGACCTGAAAATACTGGTTTCTCGAACGAAACTTTAAGTTTCAATGTAACTCAGGATGCAGAAACCACTGGTTATGTTCTGCGCTTTCATCCTTCAGGATTCTTGGTATTTCCTGAATATGATATCGAAAAACAGTTCTTGATCATGAAAGAGCTTAGTGGTTTTGGAGTAAAGGTTCCTGAAGTAGTCTGGTATGAACCGTCAGAAAAGTTTCTAGATTCACCATTTTATGTGATGAAGATGTGTGAGGGTGAAGCGCCGTCTGATAATCCACCTTTTCATTCAGAGGGATGGCTGGCAGATTCTTCTGAAGAAGTTAGACGCAAAGTCTGGATGGGGTGGGTCGAGCAGATGTCAAAGATCCATAAAGTAAAAGTTGATAGTAAATTTAATTTTTTATCTTCAGGCAAAGACTCAAGACCTTTGGATGATGATTTAAGTTACTACAAAGAATTTTATGATTGGGCTATTGAGGGTGAATCACACTCCGTTTTAGAAGAAACCATTGATTGGTTGGAAAAAAATAAACCGGATGCAGATTCAGATCAGTACTCTATAGTTTGGGGTGATTGTAGGGTGCCCAACATTATGTACAAACCTGATGGCGAGGTGAGTGGTGTGCTCGATTGGGAGATGGTTGCTCTAGGAGATCCTTGTCAAGATTTGGCATGGGGTATTGCCATTGATGACTGTAATTCAGATGGAATTAATGTTCCGAAGCTTCAAGGTATCCCTACAAGAGATGAGACAGTTAAAAAATGGGAAGAGCTTTCAGGTTTTCATGCAGAAAATTTTAATTATTATTATATTTTTTCAATTTTTAAGTTTGCTGTAATTATGATTCGGGTCGTTAAAAAGCTTGAGTACTACGAAATTATGCCACCCGGGCTTAATGCGCATATTGATAATCATGCCTCCCAAATGTTGGCTAAGGTGATAAAGGAGATATAAATGGGTATTTTTACAATTTCAGATCAGGGTTATAAAAAAACTTTAACCCTCCAAAGTCCTGCTGATCTCAGGGTAGTAGGAAACTATGATTGCGCCTCTCACGAAGAGATAAAATCTGCTATGTCTAAATCAAGAATTGCTCAAAAAAAATGGGCTGAAGTTCCCTTGATTTATAGAGCTGAACTGATGCATAAAGTTATTGATGTGATTATTGAGAATCAAGATCACATCATGAATGTGGTTATGGAAGAAACTGGAAAACCGATTCAAGAGGCTATGTCGATGGAAATTTTCTCTGCAATTGACTCCTTAGCTTTTTATGCAAAGCGAGCTCCAAAGTGGTTACGTGATGAGAAGAGATCAATGCATGGCCCTATGAGCTTCTTAAAAAAAACTAAAGTAACCTATAAACCCAGGGGTGTTGTGGCTGTCATTACACCTTGGAATGGCCCATTTATACTCTCCATTAACCCGACTATTCAAGCACTGCTTGCGGGTAATTCTGTGATTATAAAACCTTCAGAGGTGACACCAAGATCAGGAAAATTGGTTGAAGATATATTTTTAATGGCTGATGCGCCTCAAGATCTTGTACAGGTGATCATTGGTGATGGTTTGGCTGGTGCTCAACTGATTGATGAGGTTCCCGATAAGGTCTCTTTTACAGGAAGCATTGCAACAGGTAAAAAGATTGCTAAACAATGTAGCGAGAATTTAATTCCATTTTCTCTTGAGTTAGGCGGGAAGGATGCAATGATTGTTTGCTCAGATGCAGATATTGATGATGCTGCAAAAGGAGCTGTAATTGGTTCTTGCATGAATGCAGGTCAATATTGTTGTGGGACCGAAAGAATTTATGTTGTCGAAGACGTCTATGATGAATTTGTTGAAAAAGTTGTGTATGAGACCAAACAACTCAATCAATCCTCTGAGGGTTTTTCTGATATTGGAGCAACTTTTTGGGATAAACAATTAGATATAATCGAAGATCATGTTGAGGATGCAGTGCAAAAAGGCGCACATATTCTTGTTGGTGGCAAAAGAAACCCAAGCCTCAAAGGACTCTACTTCGAACCCACTGTAATCATCAATGTAAATCATCAGATGAAAGTCATGACTGATGAAACCTTTGGGCCAGTGATTTCTATCATGCGGGTTAAATCGGAAAATGAAGCACTTAGATTAGCGAATGATTCTTACTATGGTTTAAATGGAAATGTTTGGACTCAGAATATGAATAAAGGCATGAACTTAGCTAAGGCAATGGAAACAGGCGCATGCTCTATTAATGATATGGCAATGAGTTATGGAGTTAATGAAGCACCTTTCGGTGGTATCAAACAAAGCGGACTGGGTTCAGTTAATGGAAAGGAGGGCCTGCGTTCTTATGCCCATGCAATGCCAATCATTATCGGTAAAAAATCAGCTTCCTCCTATCCATATACTGAAAAAAGCTTCAAGGACATGAAAGGAGCTTTAAAGTTTTTTTGGGGTAATAAATTCTTACGGAGAATCTGGGGATGATTCACTGGTATCTACTGATACCTCAATCTTTACCTCAGCATCAATCCCATTAAGGGCTTTAGCAACAATTTTTCCAATATCAGAGTCTTGCAACACTTCGACACCTTCTTCTAGGCCAGCTAATACCTCTTCAACAATTGCATCCACATCGATGTCAATATCTTTGTCCTTATCTTTATTTCTTGCATCTATTTTTACAACAACCTTCTTTTCTTTGTGATCGGTTTGGCCGCTTTTGAAAATAGATATATCTTCATTTATTGAGAGATTATCAGAATCGTCAGTATTCATTTTGATTACAATTCTTTTTTCTTCTTTATTGTGAGGTGATAGGTCTATGGTCTCGTCATTATCTGTAATCCATATTTTTTTATCTGCCATTTTCACTTGAGAATCTTCATGAAGTTTTATGGCATGAAATTTCATTGGATCATCATTTGATTGTGATATAAATTCTGAAATAATTATTGCCGCACCGATTAGGCCACCAACAATAAGTGCTTGTATGTATTTCTCGTTCATCTGTTTAACCCCATGTAAAAAACTTTAGACAACTATTTTAGATAATAGTTTTATTGATTATAAATAAATTAACTTTATTTAGGTTTTGCTGAATTCAGATAGGCGGGGGATTCACCTCCACCATGAACTTCAATGGCAGTACCGGTAATCCATGATGAGTTTACAGAACTTAAGAATATGCAAGCATTTGCAATATCCTCAGGAGTTCCCATTCTTTTCATGGGGATGGTTTTTGCTACAGCTTTCATATCTTTTTTTGATCCATAATGTACAAGTGAATTTTCAGTTTCTATATATCCAGTAATAATAGAATTTACCCTTATTCTTGGAGCCCATTCTACGGCTAAGGTTTTGGTGAGATTTACTAAGCCTCCCTTTGCTGCCCCATAAGCAGCACTTCCAGGAGTTGGTCTTGTGGCTGTTACACTTGAAATATTTGTAATAACACAGCCAGATGATTTCTTTATCATTTTTTTAGCTACGTAATAACTTACCGCAAATGAAGAGTTTAAGTTTAAATCAATAATTGCGTTATTAAAATTCATTGATGCATCCAATGAGTTGATAAGGGGGGCGCCTCCTGCATTATTGATTAAAACATCAATACATTTATTGGCTTTAAATACCTCATTTATGACTTCTTCAACATTAGCATTATCTCTCACATTGCATTGGTAAAATAATGCCTTGTTACCTTTGACTTGGATTTGTTTTTTTGGCTTATTCCTCGCTAAGATGATTACATTTGCAGATAGAGACAAATAAGCCTTGGTTATTCCTAATCCAATGCCTTTAGTACCACCTGTAATTACTACAGTTTTATTTTTGTAATTATCTGTTTTAAACATTACCACTCATTATAATGATATCTTCTAAAAGAATTAAACAGGACTAGAAATGAAAATAGCAATATTAGGTGGAACTGGTGCGCTGGGCTTAGGTCTTGCCTCACGGTGGATCAGATCAGGACATGAAGTTCTAATTGGCTCAAGAACAATTGAATCTGCTAAGTCAGCATGTGAAAAACTAAATATCAACGAAGATCAAGGAATGCTTAATGCAGATGCTGCAAACCAGGCAGAAATTGCGTGTTTAACAGTGCCATTTTCATTTCAATTAGATATTTTGTCAGAAGTGAAGGATGCACTTTCAGGGAAAATATTAATTGATGGAACTGTACCACTTGTTCCTCCTAAAGTTATGAGAGTTCAATTACCTGAAGAAGGCTGCGCTGCAATTAGAGCGCAAACTTATCTTGGAGATTCCATCCAAGTTATTTCTGCTTTTCAAAATATTTCCGCCGAACTTTTACAAACGGATGCTGAAATTGATTGCGATGTTCTTGTTTGTGGCGATAAAAGAGATTCCAGAGAGCAAGTGATCGCACTTGTTAATGACGCTGGTTTAACTGGATGGCATGCAGGACCATTATGTAATTCTGCTGCGGCAGAAGCATTAACTTCTGTTTTAATTGCAATCAATAAAAATCACACTATCAAACACTCAGGAATTCAAATTACTGGAGTCTAATATTAGTATTCAGATTTTCAGTACTGAAAAATTTCCAATGATAGAGCCAGGCGATGACCTGGCTTCAATTATTTATAACAACATAATGGATAATAACATCAAGATAGATGACGGTGATGTGATTGCGGTTGCGCAAAAAGTCATTTCAAAAGCCGAAAATCGATACCGATGTTTAGATGAAATTGCTCCATCTGAAGATGCTAAAGAGCTCGCTAACCAGATAGACAAGGATCCTCAATTTGTGCAAGCTGTTCTTGATGAATCAGCAAAAGTTTTGAGATATAGACATAATGTTTTAATTGTTGAGCACAAGTTAGGCTTTGTTCATGCGAATGCTGGAATTGATAGATCTAACATCAACCAAACAACCAATAAAGTTTTATTACTTCCAAAAGATCCAGATGCAAGTGCTGGTCAAATTGGAAATTTCTTGTCAGATAAATTGAAAAAAAATATATCTGTAATCGTGACTGATACTATGGGAAGACCTTTTCGTAATGGAATTGTAGGTTTTGCAATTGGTTCATTTAATCTTGAAGTCATTAGAGATGAAAGAGGTAAAGTTGATCTATTTGATAATCAGTTAAAGGTTACTCAGATTGGAGTAGGCGATGAGCTTGCAGCTGCAGCTTCACTAGTAATGGGCCAGGCATCAGAAGGCAAACCCTTGGTAGTGATTAAAAACTTCAAAGGAAGGAAACCTTCAAAGGAAAATGCTCAAGTATTAATAAGAGATGAAGAATACGACTTATTTAGGTAAATGAAGAGCTTATTGATATGTGGTGGTGTTGGTGGGGCTAAACTTGCTTATGGTTTTTATAACTCCGTTCATCATGATGCCTTTGACATATTGGTTAATACTGGAGATGACTTTATTCATCTTGGCTTACATGTATCTCCAGATCTAGATACTGTTATTTACACTCTTTCAGAGGAGGTTGAAGTTTCCCAAGGATGGGGAAGACAAAATGAATCTTGGAACATGCTCAATGAATTGAAGACTCTTGAAGGTGATACATGGTTTCAGTTGGGAGATAAGGATTTAGCCACTCACTTTATTCGAACCAGTATGCTTAATGATGGAAAGTCACTAACCGATATCACTGCCCACATTGCTGGTAAATTTGGTATCAAATCGAATATCTTTCCTATGTCAGATAACTTGGTGAGTACATTCATCAAAACTGATAGAGACATACTTTCTTTTCAAGAATATTTCGTAAAACATCGTTGCTTGCCTGTTGCAAATGACTTTATATTTAAGGGCTCATCAAAAGCTAAACTTAATTCAAAAATTAATCTGAATGATTATGATAATTTTATTATATGCCCCTCTAATCCATTCATTAGTATTGGTCCAATTTTGTCAATTAAAAAAATAAACGATCATCTTAAAGCGAATAAAGATAAGGTTTTTGTGATCTCACCTATTGTTGATGGCGACTCTATTAAGGGTCCAACAGCTAAAATCTTTAGAGAGCTAGGTCATGAACCAAGCGTCAAATCGGTTGCTGAATTTTATCAAGACTACGCGACAAATATTTTTATTGATAATAAAGATAGTGAATATTTAAAGGATTTGAATAATCTTGGTTTCAAAGTCTTTGTGGATAGGCTAGTCATGAAATCAAAAAAATCTAAAGTTGATTTAGCAAAGTCAATAGTTGAATATCTAAGTAGATGATCAACATTCTCATTCCAGTTAAAGCATTTAAAAACTCTAAAAATCGTTTATCTAATTCACTTTCAAATAATCAAAGAATTACCGCTTCTAAAAACCTTATTAATAGACTTAGTCAGAACTTTATAAAGCTAGATCAAAAGGTAATTATTGTTACTGATGACAAAGACTTAAAAATTAAAAACACAGAAATATTCTTTACTGAATCAGCTTTAAATGATGCATTGGGAGAGGCTATAAATTCGATCTCTCACCAAGCTAATTTTGTAATCATCATGCATGCTGATTTACCACTTGTTGTTAGTACAGATTTAACTGAGCTAATTTCACTTGCTGATAAAAATATTCCTTTTATTGTGCCGGATAGACATATCTCCGGTACCAATGCATTAGGCCTCCCTATTAAAAAAATAGATGATTTATTTTTTGGGAAAGATAGTTTTAAAAAATTTACTGATTACTTCTCGAATATTAACCAAGAATTAACTGTTATTAAAAATTCAAATATTGCTTTTGATCTAGATACATCTGAGGACTTAGATTTGTTAACATTGGAACAAAGAAATAAGCTTTTCAAAGACAATGATAATTAATAAAAAATCAAATCTTAAAATTAACGACCTAATAAACTTTGATGAAGCAAAAGAATTGTCAAAAGCTCCTTTATCTAATGCTTTAATCCAAAATTCTTTTACAACAAAAAAAGATGCTTTTGGGGATATTATTACTTACTCTCCAAAAGTTTTTCTTCCATTAACATTCCTTTGCAGAGATGTTTGTCATTACTGCACATTCGCCAAAACTCCTAAAAAAATTGTTAATCCATACATGCCGCTCGATGAAGTTTTGGAAGTTGTTACGGATGGTGAAGAGAAAGGATGCAAAGAAGCGCTTATTACGCTCGGTGATAAACCTGAATTAAGGTATAAAACAGCAAGGGAATATTTGTCTGCTCATGGCTTTAAAACTACCCTGGATTATGTCAAAAAGACTGCAGAGCATATTCTTGATAATAGCTCATTAATTCCTCATTTAAATGTCGGCACTCTTACTCCTGAAGATATTTTGGAGCTAAAAGATGTTTCAGGGTCTATGGGTCTAATGTTAGAAACTCATTCAGCTAGGTTATCAGAAAAAGGTATGCCGCATTTTGGCTCGCCTGATAAAGATCCCGAATATAGATTACAAACGTTTATCAATGCAGGCGAGCAGCAAATTCCATTTACCACTGGACTTTTGATTGGGATAGGTGAATCAAGAGAGGAGAGAATCCAATCCTTAATGCTCATAAATGAAATTCACAATAGATATGGAAATATCCAAGAAGTAATCATTCAGAACTTTAAGCCAAAAAAAAATACCTTAATGTCTGATTTCCCTGAACCGAGTTTTGAAGAGCTGCAGTGGACAATTGTGATGGCTAGAAAGATTTTGAGTAATCAAATATCAATTCAAGTTCCTCCAAATTTAAATCAAAAGCATTTATCTTGTCTTACAAAATCTGGCATTGATGATTTTGGTGGAATATCACCAGTTACTATCGATCATGTTAATCCAGAGGCTCCATGGCCAGAAATTGAGAAACTAGAAAAAATTTCTAATAATTCTGAACAAATCTTGCTTCCAAGATCAACTATTGCGCCAAAAGTTCTCAAAGCTAATAACTTATTTATGGCAAAAAAAATAAGATCAAAAATACAAAAAATAACTGATGGTAGCGGTTTGCTCAGAGATGATGGCTGGCAGAGTGGAAGATCTACTGAGGTACCAGATATTCTTCCAACCGGTGAAGTTGGACAAACTAGAAAGCTAATTAATGAAATTGCAGATAATCCACATTCTTCAATTCCCCAGCTTTTTAATGCTCGGGGTAAAAGCTTTGAATATATTACAAAAGCTGCAGACGAAATGCGTTCTCAACTAAATGGAAATAACATTACTTATGTTGTTAATAGAAATATTAACTATACAAACATTTGTGTTTACAGTTGCTCGTTCTGTGCCTTTTCTAAGAGCACTGGTGCAAAAAAGTTACGAGGAGCCTCATACTTGCTTGAGCTTGACGAAATTCAAAACAGGGTTAGGGATGCAATCAGAAGGGGGGCAACAGAGGTATGCCTTCAGGGTGGTATTCACCCAAAGTTTGATGGCAACTATTACCTAGATGTTATTAAGGCTATTCGTAAAGTATCTCCAGATATTCACATACATGCATTCAGTCCCTTGGAAATATTCCAAGGCGCTCAAACTCTTGGCTTAACTCTTGAAGAATATCTGCCCATTCTTAAAGAGGCTGGTCTAAACTCTCTTCCCGGAACCGCAGCTGAGATTTTGCATGATGACGTAAGGGATATTATTTGTCCAGACAAGTTAAATACAGCGGAGTGGCTTTCTGTTATGGATGCAGCACACTCATGTGGACTCAATTCTACAGCTACAATTATGTTCGGTCATGTTGAAACTTATGATCATATTGCTGAACATTTAATAAATATCAAAAACCAGCAAATTAAATCTGGAGGGTTTACAGAATTCGTTCCTTTACCATTTGTTGCGCATGAAGCCCCAATGAGTTTGAGGGGCCAATCAAGATCAGGACCAACTTTCAGAGAAGCAATTCTCATGCACTCCATTTCAAGAATATTTTTTCAAGACCATATACCTAACATTCAGGGGTCATGGGTTAAGATGGGATATGAGGGTTTAAGAAAACTTCTCTCCTCAGGAATTAATGATGTTGGCGGGATATTAATGGATGAGACAATCACGAGATCTGCAGGGGCAAATCATGGACAGGAACTCGATTTAGGAAAAATCCAATTATTAACAGATGAACTTAATTTAAAGCTTGTGAGGAGAAATACAAATTATGAAACAATTTCATCTTCCACGAGATCGAACTTAATTAATCAAAATGAAATACCCATGAAATCAATTAATGATTTCCATAATGAGGCAAGAATTTAATGATCAAGTTTAGAGATTTAATGGTTGTATTGGTTGGCTACATCATCTGCTTTTATTTGATGGATTTGTCGTGGTCTCTTTTCCAGGAAACAAATATTTGGCTTAGACTATTGATTGTTGATTTAGTGGGAACAATTTTTATTTACATATGCAGCAATATTTTTAGAAACTCCAGTTGGTATGATGCATATTGGTCTGTAATTCCCCCATTCTTAATACTTTTAGTTTGGATGGATGTTGATGCTGATCCAAGCTTATCAAGAGCATTTTTAATGTTTGTTTGCGTTCTGTTCTGGGCAATTCGTTTAACTTACAACTGGGTAAGATCATGGGATGGGTTTTCTCATGAAGACTGGCGATATGTCATGATGAAGGGTAGGACAAATTCCTCTGTTCAGTATGCTCTGGTAGATTTTCTTTTTATACATTTAGTCCCAACTTTATGCGTATTCGTTGCCACATTACCATTTTGTTTTGTTGTCTATTACAGCTCAGGAGAAATTAATAATTTCGATATTGCTGCCGCAATCATAATCTTTGGTGCTGTTTTATTGCAGATTATCTCTGATCAGCAGATGTATAACTTTAGACAAAATCCATCAAATCAGGGTAAAACAATGACTAAAGGATTATGGAGATATTCCCGACATCCAAATTATTTGGGTGAAATACTATTTTGGTTTGGTGGTTTTATTTTTGCCCTTGGGAACTCATTTGATTTTTTATGGTCAATAATAGGCACCCTTGTTATGTATATACTTATAGGAATTACCTCAATAGATATGATGGATAAAAGATCTCGAGAAAGAAGAAGTGACTTTTCTGATTACGAATCTTCTACCCCAAGGCTATTTCCAAGATTTGTTAGTAGGAGTTAATAATGAAAAATGTCTTCCTTTTTATATTTTGTTTACTTTCCTTTAATCTTGTAGCCAACGATCTTAAATCTCAAATCGATGAAGATATTCAAGGCGTTATGACAAAAGTTGTTGAATGGAGACATCATCTTCATGAATATCCTGAACTATCAAATAGGGAATACCAGACAGCTGAGTATATTAAAGAGAAGTTAGAAGGATTGGGCTTGGAAGTTAATTCTGGAATTGCCTTTACCGGGCTTACAGCATTTATAAGAGGAGATAATCCAGGGCCATTAATTGCTTTAAGAGCTGACATGGATGCATTGCCAGTTACGGAAAAACTTAATTTACCTTTTTCATCAAAACAAGTTACAACCTATCAAGGAAGAGAAGTTGGAGTGATGCATGCATGCGGTCATGATGCTCACATGGCTGTCTTACTGGGTGTTGCTGAATTTCTATCGAAAAACACTGACAAACTTAACGGCGACATAATGCTGATATTTCAGCCTGCTGAAGAAGGATCACCTGAGGGTGAAGAGGGTGGCGCTGAATTAATGCTTAAAGAGGGTATTTTTGATGAAGAAAAACCAGATGTAATATTTGGCATGCATGTCACGAATGCTCCACATGGAATAGTTGTTACAAAACCAGGCCCAATGATGGCCTCATCCGAAGCATTTAGAATCAAAGTTCTTGGCAAACAAACACATGGATCGCGACCATGGGGAGGCATTGATCCGGTGGTAGCTGCCGCAGACATAGTAACCACATTGCAAACAATTGTTAGCAGAAGATTAAATATTTTAGACAGCCAGGCTGTCATCACTGTTGGCATTATTCAAGGAGGCACAAGGAATAATATTATTCCTGATGAAGTTTTTATGGAGGGGACTATAAGAACATTTGATGAATCCTATAGAGATAAAATTCATGAGGAGATAACAACCGTAGCGACCAATGTAGCGTCAGCTCACAATGCAGAAGTTGAAATACAGTTTGCTCCTTATGGAAGCTATCCTGTGACAATTAATGATCCTGAATTAACTAAGCAGTTAATGCCTTCACTGGCTAACGCATCAAATGGAAAATTTTTTGAAATGCCTGTTCCAAGAACTGGAGCTGAGGACTTCTCATTTTTTGCTCAACAAGTGCCTGGTTTATATTTCTTTATTGGTGTCAATCCAGAAAATCAAGATAGCCCATTCACAAATCACTCACCATATTTTTATGTCGATGATGATGCTTTAGATGCAGGAGTAAAATCTTTTGTTCATTTAGTCCAAGACTATTCCGAAATTTACAATAATTAGTCTATTTTTGGCATAGTGCTGTTAAGGTTGTCGAGGGTATCGACGTACTCATTAACTAATCTAAAAATAACATTTTTTACAGATTCAACCTCATTTATTTGACCAATTACTTGGCCAGCTGCATTAAATGATACATCTTGAGCACTTCCTTTATCTGCATACATGGCGGTCCTTCTAATGGCATCAAAAGTTACCATTCCTTGCAATGGCATGGGTAGGGGATCAGGAGTGTCATCACTTTCCCAAGCCTCAGTCCATTTATTTTTAAGCATTCTTGCTGGTTTTCCAGTCCATGCTCTGCTTCGAATAGTATCCTCACTACTAGCATTCAGATACGAATCTTTTTGTGCCGGTTGAGTCATCGCTTCCTCAACAGTCAACCATAGCGATCCTGCCCAAACTCCCTGTGCCCCCATTGCTAAAGCAGCCGCCATTTGTCTTCCGTTACCAATACCTCCAGCTGCAAGAACAGGTAAATCACCCACCGCATCTATTATTTGAGGCCACAAAACAATACTTCCTATCTCTCCTGTGTGACCCCCACCTTCACCACCTTGAGCAATAATAAAATCTAATCCAGCTTCTTTATGAGCTTTAGCCTGCTTAATTTTTCCACACAAAGCTCCGATAAGGATTCCTTTATCTTGAATCTTTTTAATAATGTCTGCTGGAGGTGTACCCAGTGCATTGGCGATAAGCTTTACGTTTTTTCTTTTTAGTGCTTCTTCTATTTGTGGCCCAGCTGTAGCCTCTGTCCATCCAAGCAATCCACCATCTGGACCATTTGATACATCTGCTTCAGGAACACCCGCTTCTTGTAAAAGGTTTTCAGCAAATTGCTTATGTTCATCAGGAACTAAGGCTTTGAGTTGCTCAAGAAGTTCTTCAGGGTCTTTATTATCCATGCCCTCATATTTTTGCGGAATCACGGTATCAACACCGTAAGGATAGTCACCTATATGTGCATCAATCCAGTCGAGCTCCTCCTTTAGTTGTTCTGGAGAAAAACCAACGGCTCCAAGGACGCCAATTCCTCCGGCTTTGCTTACGGCGACTACTACATCTCTACAATGCGTAAAAGCGAAAATTGGATATTCAATACCTAATTTCTCGGCTAATTTAGTTTTCATGGGCTAAAATAATAATTGTTATTATTATAGGCTAAAAGGATTTAAAAATATGTCAACGAACTATGATCACGAGTATGACGTAATTGTTGTAGGCTCTGGCAATGGTGCGCTAACTTCTGCAATTTGCTCGCATGATGGAGGAGCAAAGGTTTTGGTCATTGAAAAATCAAATCAATTTGGTGGGACAAGCGCTACTTCTGGTGGGGGAGTTTGGATACCCAATAATAGATATGCTAAAGCAGAAAATGTAGATGATTCTGTTGAAGATGCTAGAAATTACATTCAAAGCGTTTCACCTGAGGGGAAGATTAATAATGACTTAATTGAGACATACATTGAACAAGGCCCAAGAATGGTTGACTATCTTCATGAGAACTCGAGAGTTAAATACAGGAACCTTCCCCATTATCCCGACTACTTTCCAGATAATCCTGGTGGCAAGGAGGGCAATAGATCAATGGAGCCTGAACCCATTAAGGGAACAGAATTAGGAGATGACTTTAAATATTTAAGAGGGCAACACCCACAAACAGCATTCACCATGGGTCCAATAAATATGAACTTTACCCAAGTAGAAGGTCAATTATTACTTGGGGCATTGCCCGGATGGAAAACACTTTTCGCAAAACTTTTCACCAAGTATATTTTAGATATTCCAATGCGCTTTATTCATGGTTGGAGGGATAGACGATTAACTATGGGAAATGCAGGCATAGCTAGGTTGCTCCTTTCATGCAAGGATCGCGATATTCCAATTTGGCGTAATACCTCTATGACTGATCTGATACATGAGAATGGTAAGGTGGAAGGAATTATTGCTCTTCAAAATAATGAAACAATTAAAATTAAAGCCAATAAAGGAGTGATTCTTGCATCTGGTGGTTTTGAAAAAAACCAAACACTTAGAGAAAAATATTTACCTAAACCAACAGATACAGCCTGGAGTGCAGCAAATATTCACAATACTGGTGACGCAATTTCAGCAACCAAAGATCTGAATGTAGCTCTTCATCAGATGGATGCTGGGTGGTGGACTACAACCATGAATATACCTGGCCACGAGAAAGGATGGCTATCAATAGTAGATAAATCTGTTCCCGGAAACTATACAGTTAATAAAAACGGCCATCGATTTTCAAACGAATCCCAGAATTATGTAAGTTTTGTAACAGATATGTTTGATGAGTATGAAAAAGGTAATCCTTGTGCTCCTTGCTATATGATTTTTGATAGTAATTTCAGAAAAAATAGACCCTGTGGTCCTTTACTCCAAGCTTCAATGCAGCCTGATTCCAGAGTACCAAAAGAGTGGTGGGATCCATCTTTTCTATCTAAAGCTGATACTCTAGAAGAGCTTGCTGAAATAGTTGGCATTGATGCAAAAGGACTCCTCGAAACTCAAGTCAAAGTAAATGAATACAGTAAGACTGGCAAGGATTTAGATTTCCAAAGAGGTGATGATGCCTACGACAGATATTACGGCGATCCTTCAGTTAAACCCAATCCATGCTTGGCACCCTTAAGCGAAGGTCCATTCTATTGTATGGTTTTATATCCAGGAGAAATGGGAACTGCAGGAGGCTTAGTGATAGATACTCATGCAAGAGTTCTAGATACCTTTAATCAACCCATAAAAGGTCTATACGCATGCGGCAACTGCACTACAGCATTGCTGCCAAAATATCCTGGTCCTGGCTCAACACTTGGGCCTGCGATGACATTTGGATACTTAGCTGCAAAAGATATTACGGGCGCAAACTTTTGATAGATTTATCTTCAAAGACTGCAGTTGTTACTGGCGCAGGACAAGGTGTCGGTTTGGGGATAGCAACAGCAATGGCCAAAAAAGGTGCGAAGGTTGCAATGCTTGGGCGAACATTTTCAAAAGTTAAGAATGAATCTTCAAAGCTTAACGAAGCTGGTTTCGTAACCTTACCATTAGAATGCGATGTTAAAGATCCTAATTCAATTAGTCACGCACAAGTAGAAATAAAAAATAATTTTGGTTCAATTAATGTTTTGATTAATATCGCTTGGTTTAGCATGCCT
>CACJML010000008.1 GCA_902594515.1 uncultured SAR86 cluster bacterium
GCTAAATAAATTATTAGATGAAGCGATTTCAAAAATTAATCAACCTTCCAAGAGAGGTAAGTCTATAAAATTGAGATACATTAATTTTGGAGGCAAATACCCAACTACATTCATAATTCACTCTAACTTTTCTAATTCACAAATACCCAATCATTTAAGAAGATACTTAATTAACTTCTTTTATGAAAAATTAGACCTTAAAGGTATTGAATTAAGTCTGCTCTTCAAAAAAGGCAATAACCCATTTGAGGGTAAGAAGAATAAGCTAACAGAACGGCAAATCAAGAAGAAGAAAAGACTTATGAAGTTTGCGAAAAAGTCAAAAAAGTAGCGATTATTTTATAAATAAGACGTATAATTAGTTATAAGATCTACTAATAAGTAAACATATGTCCCAAAAAATTGTTGATAGACCAGTTAATATTAATTTATTTAAAATAAGGTTGCCCATGTCAGCCCTTATTTCTATTACACATAGGCTTTCCGGAATTTATGTTTTTTTTATCACTCTTCCATTATCTATAATTCTATTCCAGAAAGCATTAACAGAATCATCTTACGATTCTATTTCCTTGTTAATTCAAACAAGTAGTTTTTTTTCAACATTTGTCTATTTTAGTTTTCTTATTTTTCTCTACCATATTTTGACTGGTTTTAGGCATTTACTAATGGATATACACATAGGCGAAAATCTAAAAGCTTCCAATATGAGTGCAATCTTTGTTATAAGTTTCTGGCTGGTTGTTTCAATCTTTATTTTATTTGGAATTCAGATATGAGCGGCGCTTCAATATGGTACCTTCAAAGATTTTCTGCTCTATTAAATCTAATATACATATTGTGGCTTGGAAGTTTTTTTGTTTTCAACGATATAACATTTGAGGTTTGGTCGGTTTTCTCGTCAGCATTGATGTTCAAGACCTTAACTACTTTGGTCATTGCTTCTATTATTATTCATTCTATTGTTGGTCTTTGGACAGTTGGAACTGACTATCTAACACCAAGAACACTTGGATTTATTTCAAGTCGTCTTGGAAGTTATGCCAACCACTTCAGACTCATGTATCAATTATTTTTCGTTACTCTTTCAGTAACACTAACACTCATAACTTCATTTCTAATCTGGTGGTCGTAAAATGGTAGGTCATTTAAATAAAGATAATATTCAAACATTAGAATTCGATGCTTTAATTGTTGGAGGCGGTGGTTCCGGTATGCGTACTTCCCTTGAGCTAGCAAAATCTGGACTTAAGACTGCTGTTGTATCAAAAGTTTTTCCAACAAGATCTCATACAGTTTCTGCTCAGGGTGGAATTACATGTGCGATCCAAAGTGCTGATCCAAATGATGATTGGAGATGGCATATGTTTGATACTGTAAAAGGATCTGACTATATCGGTGATCAAGATGCGATTGAATATATGTGTTCAGAAGGGCCCAAGGCTGTTTTTGAATTAGAACATATGGGTTTACCTTTCTCAAGGTTTGAAAATGGACGTATCTATCAAAGACCATTTGGAGGGCAGTCAAAGGATTTTGGAAATGGAGGGCAGGCATCAAGAACCTGTGCTGCAGCAGACAGAACAGGCCATGCTCTTTTACATACTCTTTATCAAAATAATGTTAAGGAAGGTGCAAATTTTTTAAATGAATGGTTTGCCGTAGACTTAGTTAAAAACAAATTCAATGAGGTAACCGGTGTCATTGCTTTTTCAATAGAGTCCGGTGAAGTCGCATACCTTAAATCTCGTGCAACTGTTCTTGCAACAGGTGGGGCTGGAAGGATTTATGCTTCAACTACAAATGCTTTGATTAACACAGGTGATGGATTAGGAATGTCTTTAAGAGCTGGCTTTCCAGCTCAAGATATGGAGATGTGGCAATTCCATCCAACAGGTATTCACGGTGCAGGCTCTCTCGTCACAGAGGGTTGCAGAGGAGAGGGTGGCTATCTAATAAATGCTGACGGAGAAAGATTTATGGAAAGATATGCTCCTAATGCAAAAGATCTAGCTGGTAGAGATGTTGTTGCTCGATCGATGGTGCTGGAAATACTTGAGGGCAGGGGATGCGGTCCCAACAAGGATCATGTTTTATTGAAACTGGACCATTTAGGTGAGGAGGTTTTAAATGCGAAGCTTCCAGGTATTTGTGAACTCTCAAAAACATTTGCTGGAGTAGATCCTGTCTACAAACCAATTCCGGTTGTGCCAACTTGTCACTATATGATGGGAGGAACCCCAACAAATATTCATGGTCAAGCATTCACATCTGAAAATGAAATTGATAATGAGATTCCTGGCTTATTTTCAGTCGGCGAAGCTGCCTGTGTAAGCGTACATGGTGCAAATAGGCTGGGTGGTAACTCATTACTAGATCTTGTCGTTTTTGGAAGAGCTGCGGGACTTCACATTAACGAAGATTTAAAATCTGGTGGCGGTGTAGAAGAAGCGAACAGTGATGATATTGAATCAGCGCTCCATAGACTCAATAAGCTTAATGAATCCAATTCTGGCTTTGAAGTGGCTGAAGTTAAAAGGGAACTTCAAGAAGTAATGCAGAATTACTTTGGAGTCTTTAGGCGCGGAGAATTTATGGAAAAAGGAGTTCAGGCCCTTGAAGAAATAAGAGATAAGTGTGACAACTTGCACCTTCATGACAAGAGCGATTCTTTTAATACAAACCGAGTAGAGGCATTAGAGCTGCAAAATTTGCTTGAAGTTGCAGAGGCAACTGCAATCTCTTCTCTCAAGCGAAATGAGAGCCGTGGTGCACATGCTAGAGATGATTTTCCTGAAAGAGATGATGAAAATTGGCTATGTCATTCTCTTTATGATCCTATCAATAAAGATTTAAAGAAGAGACAAGTTAATTTTGAACCTAAAACAATGGAAGCCTTCCCTCCCAAGGTTAGAGCCTATTAGCACAGAGTATTAGAGATGATTGAAGTAAATATTTATAGATACAATCCTGAAACTGATAAGTTCCCTTATATGCAGAAGTTTAACTTTGAGATGCCTGATCGAGACATCATGGTTCTTGAGTTATTAAACACTCTTAAAGAATCTGATCCTACTATTTCATACAGAAGATCCTGTAGAGAAGGCGTATGTGGCTCAGATGGTATGAGTATTAATGGTAAAAATGGACTCGCTTGTATTACCCCAGTTTCAGAGGTTGCTAAAGGCAATAAACTTGAGTTAAGACCTTTACCAGGACTTCCCGTTGTTAGAGATCTAGTAGTTGATATGACAGAGTTTTATGCACAATACGAAAAGATAAAACCCTTTTTACAGAATGATACACCTCCACCTAATCAAGAGCGTCTTCAGTCTCCGAGTGATCGTGACAAGTTAGATGGTTTATATGAATGTATTTTATGTGCATGTTGTTCAACTAGCTGTCCTTCTTTTTGGTGGAATCCAGATAAGTTTGTTGGTCCTGCTGCATTGCTTCAAGCTTATCGATTTATAGCCGATACCCGAGATACTCGAACCGAAGAAAGATTAGAGTCATTATCTGATCCATTTAGTGTTTATCGATGTCATGGAATTATGAACTGTGTAAGTGTCTGTCCAAAAGGTCTCAATCCCAACAAAGCTATTGGAGAAATTAAATCAATGCTTCTAACTAATAAACGTCATGAGGCTGAGATTATTGCATCCGATGGAGGTGGCAGCAGTTAGATGAGTAGCATGGGGGAGTTTTGGTCAAGTTCGCATACTGCAGGAGGAAATGGCTCCTACTTAGAAGGCCTATTTGAATCTTACTTAGAAGATCCAGCTAGCGTTCCAGAAGATTGGAAAAATTATTTTGATAGTCTTCCAAGCAACCCCTCAGGAACAGATACCTCACATGCAAAAGTCATTGAAAGGTTTAGAAACTATAAAAGTAAAGCGCCTTCATCTGTAAAACCGATCAATGAAAAACAGATAAGAGTTCTTCAGTTAATTCAGTCTTACAGGAATAGAGGTCATATGAAATCCTCTTTAGATCCTTTAAACCTTCAAGAGCATGTTCAATGTGATGACTTAACTCTTGAATATCACGGCCTTAATCAAGAAGATCTAGCAAGCATTTTTCAAACGGATACCCTTAATATTGGAAAAGATAGCGCTTCTTTATCTGAGATAATTCAATCGCTCGAAAGAATTTACTGTAATACGTTAGGCATTGAATACAACTACATTACTAGTGAAGTCGAGAGGAAGTGGTTTCAATCCAGATTAGAGCCAGGCGTTGGAAAAAATAAGTTCTCAAATGAAGAAAGAATATACATTCTTAAACGACTTGGGGCTGCTGATGGCCTAGCAAAGTTCTTGGCGTCAAGGTATCCAGGAATGAAAAGGTTTGGGATTGAGGGGGCAGAATCATTAATACCTCTCATTGATAGCCTTATTCAAAATACTGGAATTTTTGGTGCTCAACAAATATGTTTTGGGATGGCTCATAGGGGCAGGCTTAACTTATTGGTCAACGTTTTAGGAAAATCACCTAAAGATCTATTCATTGAGTTTGAGGAAGGCTATGAGCTAACTGGAGATAATACTGGTGATGTAAAATATCACTTAGGTGTCTCATCCAACATATTAACTCCTAATGGCGAGGTCCATGTTTCTCTAAATAATAATCCATCTCACTTGGAAATAGTGAATCCTGTAATACTCGGTTCGGTGAGGGCAAGACAAGATCGCTTGGGGGATACCGAAAGAGAAAAAGTAATACCAATATTAATACATGGAGATGCATCTTTTTCAGGTCAAGGCGTGGTGATGGAATCGCTGCAAATGTCTCAAACCAGAGCATATGGGGTCGGCGGAGCCATTCACGTAATTGTTAACAATCAGATCGGTTTCACCACTTCCAACAAAGAAGATGCAAGATCAACGCATTATTCAACTGACGTAGCTAAAATGATTGAGGCTCCAATTCTACATGTCAATGCTGATGATCCTGAGATGGTTGTATTTGCAGCAAAACTGGCTTGTGAGTACAGACATACCTTTAAAAAGGATATTGTTATAGACATGGTCTGTTTTAGACGAAGAGGTCACAACGAAACCGATGATCCATCTCAGACTCAACCACAAATGTATCAAGCTGTTGCATCGCATCCTGGAATTAAAAAGCTCTACCAAGATCAACTCATTGAGGATAACGTGATAAGTCTTGATGAATGTAAAAACTTTGAAAAAAAATATAGAGAAACTATTGAGCAAGGAGAGTCTGTTGCACATAATCTTGCTACAGAGCCTAATGAATCAATGTGGTTTGATTGGAATCCCTACATGAATCAAGAATGGTGGGATTTTGCTGATACCACATTTAATCCTGAACAATTCGCTAAACTTGGCTCCATAATCTCATCAATTCCCAAAGGCTTTGAACTCCAAAAACCCGTAACAAAACTTTTTGAAGATAGGCAAAAAATGAATAACGGAGAAGCTAAGATTAACTGGGGTTTTGCTGAAATAATGGCGTATGCAACTCTACTCCATGAGGGCTATCCAGTAAGACTGACCGGTCAGGATGTTAGGAGGGGCACTTTTTCTCATCGTCATGCTGTTGTTCACAATAAAATAGATGGAAATGCGGAGATGCCATTATTGCAAATTGCTGATCAGTCAAAAACAAATTTAGAAATCTACGATTCTTTATTATCTGAGGAAGCTGTTTTGGGATTTGAGTATGGATATTCTGCAACGTGGCCATCAGGTCTAGTGATTTGGGAAGCTCAATTTGGTGACTTTGCTAATGGAGCGCAAGTAGTTATAGATCAATTCATAGTATCTGCTGAGCACAAGTGGGAAAGATTATCTGGTTTGGTTATGCTTCTACCTCATGGATATGAGGGTCAAGGTCCTGAGCATAGTTCAGCTAGACTTGAAAGATTTCTTCAGCTTTGTGCCTTCAAAAATATACAAGTTTGCGTTCCAAGCACTCCGTCACAAATATTTCACCTACTAAGACAACAGGCAAAAAGAAACCTGAGGAAGCCTCTTGTAATTTTTTCACCCAAAAGCCTACTTCGAAATCCAGATGCTGTTTCTACCCTTGAGGATCTAACGAATGGCACTTATGAGCTTGTAATTAATGATGGTGATGATGAGGAGTCAGAAATCAAAAAGGTGGTTATGTGCTCAGGAAAACTTTACTACGATTTAAAGACAAAGCAACGAGAGCTTGAAGACAAAACTACTGCTCTCATAAGGATTGAGCAGCTTTATCCATTTCCATACGACGAGCTCGAGGATGCTATAAAGAAATATCCTAATGTATCTGAGTTTATCTGGGCTCAAGAAGAGCCAGCCAATCAAGGAGCATGGTTTAGTCATCGCCATCGCATACAAAGAGTTCTTGATAGATTTAAGAAAAATTTTGTCATTGATCTAAGAAGCAGGCCAGCTGCTGCAGCACCTGCAGTAGGCTTAAATAAGCTACATGTTAAGCAGCAAGAAGAACTAGTAAATCAAGTGTTCAGTGTTTCGGAGAAAATAAAATGAGTACAGAAATCAAATCACCTACTTTCCCAGAATCTGTAATTGATGGAACAATTGCAAATTGGATTAAACAGGAAGGCGATACAGTCTCACAAGATGAAGTTATCGCTGAAATTGAAACAGATAAAGTTGTGCTAGAAGTTGTAGCACCTTTTGATGGTGAGCTTAAAAAAATTGTAAAAAATGCAGGTGATACTGTTACTTCTGCTGAAGTTATTGCTGAATTTGAAAGAGGAGACGCATCCTCAAAAGATGTTGATGCCCCAGACGAAACTACCAAATCTGCTCAAAATGAAGTTAATGAAGATCAAAGTGAAACACCACTTCAGGAAGCTCCAGAAGAAAACATTCCTGAAGAAACTTTAGAGCCAGAGCCAGAACCAATTTCTGAAACTTCAAAAGCAAAGGCTGGTCCAGCTGCTAAGAGACTTATGAGCGAGGAATCCATTGATCCAAAAGATGTGAAGCCGACTGGAAAGGGTGGAAGAATAACCAAAGCAGACGTTATTGCTCATATGAATCCGGATGGAGAAGTAACTCCTGCAACTGCTAATAGTGAATTACAGTCTTTAGGGGAAGAAGAGCGTGTTCCTATGAGTCGTCTGAGATCCACCATAGCTAAAAGGCTTGTTAAAGTTAAGCAAGAGACTGCCATGCTTACTACTTTTAATGAAGTGGATATGCAGCCAATTAAAGATTTAAGAGCAAAGTATGGTGAAGAGTTTTTTGCAGAGCATGGAACCAAACTTGGTTTCATGGGATTCTTTGTTTCTGCTGCAGTTCAGGCGCTTAGAAAATTTCCCATTGTTAATGCATCAATCGATAACGAAGATATTGTTTATCATGGTTTTCAAGATATTGGTGTTGCTGTCTCTACCGACAGAGGTCTTGTTGTTCCTGTGGTTAGAGATGCTGGAAATCTCTCAATTGCTGATATTGAATTAAAAATTACTGAGTATTCTGAAAAAGCTAGGGAAGGCAAATTATCAATTGAAGAAATGCAGGGAGGTACCTTTACCATTTCAAACGGAGGGATATTTGGTTCTTTATTATCAACACCAATTTTAAACGCGCCTCAGACTGCAATTTTAGGTATGCATAAGATTCAAGACCGGCCAATTGCCCTAAATGGCGAGGTTGTTATTAGGCCTATGATGTACCTTGCGATGAGCTATGATCACAGGCTCTTAGATGGAAAAGAAGCCGTGACATTTTTGGTTGCTATTAAAGAGATGCTTGAATCACCAGAGAGGTTATTGCTTAACTTATAGGTAAATTTATGACAGATGTAATAGTTATCGGAAGTGGTCCTGCAGGTTATGTTGCTGCCATTAGATGTGCACAGCTTGGACTAGAAACAATTTGTATTGAAAAAGAATCTTCCAGTGACGGCAAAGAAGTACTTGGTGGAACATGTCTCAACGTAGGCTGCATTCCCTCAAAAGCATTGCTTGATTCGTCACATAAATTTTATGCTACAAAAAATAACTATCAAGAACATGGTATTTCAGTAACTAACCTTAAACTGGATCTTCCAAAAATGATGGAAAGAAAGGAAGGAATAGTAAATAAATTAACTTCTGGAATTCAGGGCCTTTTTAAACTTAATAAAGTAAAAAGCATACAAGGCACTGCAAAAGTTGTGTCCGCAAATCAGGTAGAAGTAACAAATGGAGATAATAAAGAAATTATCGAAGGAAAAAATATCATTATTGCATCAGGGTCACGACCTATTGAAATCCCCTCTGCAAAATGGGATCAAAATATTGTTGATAGCACGGGCGCACTAGAATTTGATTCAGTACCTAAAAAACTAGGCGTTATTGGAGCTGGTGTAATTGGTTTAGAGCTTGGAAGTGTTTGGGCGCGACTCGGATCAGAGGTCACTGTAATTGAAGCAATGGAAGATTTTTTATTCATGGCAGATAAACAAATTGCCCGTGATGTTTTAAAAGAATTCAGTAATCAAGGTTTAAATATTAAACTGGGTTGCAATCTTACGGATGCTAAATCAACAGCAAAAAAAGTTAATGTAACTTATCAAAGCAGCGAAGGAGAGCAAAAGGATTCGTTTGATAAGTTGATTGTTGCAGTTGGAAGGCGGCCTAATTCTGAAGATATTATTGATTCCGAACTAGATATTGAGATAGATGAAAAAGGATTTATTAAGGTAGATGATTTTTGCCAAACTTCTGTGGAAACAATCTGGGCGGTAGGTGATGTTGTAAGGGGGCCAATGTTAGCTCATAAGGGTTCAGAAGAAGGAATAATGGTTGCTGAAAGAATTGCAGGCAAAAAGGCTCAAATGGAGTATGAGCTTGTTCCATCAGTAATTTATACACATCCTGAAGTTGCGTGGGTTGGGAAGAATGAGCAAGAACTAAAAGAAGAGGGAATCGATTACAAATCTGGTTCATTCCCATTTGCAGCAAGCGGAAGAGCGCTTGCTGCCGATGATGCAGTGGGGTTTGTAAAAGTTTTGGCAGATAAAGCAAATGATACGATTTTAGGTGTTCACGCTTTTGGTCCTGCTGCAGCTGAGATTGTTCAACAAGGTGTCATAGCAATGGAATTTGGTTCAAGCGCAGAAGATCTTGGTATGACCATCTTTAGCCATCCTACTGTGTCTGAGGCGCTGCATGAGGCTGCAATGTCTGTGAACAACCAAGCCATACATATAGGAAATAAAAGAAAGTGAATCTTCATGAGTATCAAGGCAAACAGTTATTTGCAGAGTTTGGGCTACCAGTATCTAAGCATGAGGTTATTTTTAATGCTGAGGAAGCTATTCAGGCATGCAATAAAATCGGCGGAAAAAAGTGGGTTGTTAAAGCACAAGTTCATGCTGGAGGAAGAGGTAAGGCCGGCGGTGTTAAATTAATTGAATCTCCTGAAGAAGCAAGGGATTTCGCTGATCAGTGGCTGGGTAAGAGATTAAAAACCTATCAAACAGATGAAAATGGACAATTAGTTAGCGCAATTTTAATTGAATCTTGTACAGACATTGATAAAGAGCTTTACTTGAGTGCAGTTATAGATCGCTCCAGTCAGTCAGTTACATTTATTGCATCCAGTGAGGGTGGAGTTAATATTGAGGAGGTTGCTTCAAAAACTCCTGAGAAAATAATATATGAAAATGTAGATCCTCTGACCGGTCCACAACCTTTTCAAGCGAGAAGAATATCTTCGGTTTTAGGTTTAGACTCAGATCAGGCAAAACAATTCAGCGGGATGTTTCAAAATTTTGTAAAACTTTTTAATGAGCTTGATTTAAGTCTATTGGAGGTCAATCCTTTAGTCATTAATAGTGAGGGCAAGCTTCACTGTTTGGATGCAAAAATTAATCTTGATTCAAATGCTCTCTACAGACATCCCTCTTTAGTTGAAATGCAAGATCCTACGCAAGAAGATCCAAGAGAATCAGAGGCAGCAAAACATGATTTAAGTTATGTTTCTTTGGACGGAAATATTGGATGCATGGTCAACGGTGCAGGCTTGGCTATGGGAACCATGGATACAATAAAATATTTTGGTGGAGCGCCTGCTAATTTTCTTGATGTGGGTGGAACTGCAACTCAAGAAAGAGTTTCAAATGCATTTAAAATTATTTTGGCAGATCCTGAAGTAAAAGTTGTGCTAGTAAATATTTTTGGCGGTATTGTTAGGTGTGATTTAATTGCCGAAGGTATAGTTGCAGCCATTAAAGATGTGGGTGTAAATGTTCCAGTTGTAGTAAGGCTTGAAGGAAATAATGCTGAGCTTGGCAGCCAAATACTGGCAGATTCTGGCGTTGAGGTCGAAAGCTTAAATGATCTAGAATCTGCAGCAAAAAAATCGGTTCAGTTAGCAAAATGAGTATTTTAGTAAATGATCAGACAAGGGTATTAGTTCAAGGATTTACTGGTTCCCAGGCTACATTACACTCAGAGCAGTCCATTGAATATGGGACCAACATAGTTGGTGGGGTAACCCCTGGCAAAGGTGGAACGACCCATTTAAACAAGCCAGTATTCAACAGTGTTGCAGATGCAGTCGAAGCCGAGGAACCAAATGCAGCATTAATTTTTGTACCAGCTCCTTTTTGCAAGGATTCTATTTTAGAAGCAGCCGATTCAGGTATAGAGTTGATAATTTGTATTACTGAAGGTGTGCCAACGCTTGATATGTTGATTGTGAAGAAAAAAATTGATGAGCTTGGATTGCGATTAATTGGACCTAATTGCCCAGGTATCATTACTCCCGATGAGGCAAAGCTTGGAATTATGCCGGGCAGCATCCATAAAAAGGGTAAAGTTGGCATCATTTCAAGGTCTGGAACTTTAACCTACGAGGCTGTAAAACAAACAACGGACCTTGGTTTTGGACAAAGCTCATGTGTAGGGATCGGCGGTGATTCCATTCCAGGATCTTCTTTTATTGATATGTTGGAATTATTCAATGGCGACGATGAAACAGAAGCAATAGTCATGGTGGGCGAAATCGGAGGATCGGCTGAAGAGGATGCAGCAGATTATATTAAAGATAATGTTAGCAAACCGGTTATTTCATACATTGCTGGTCAAACAGCTCCTGCTGGAAAAAGGATGGGGCATGCTGGTGCCATAATTGCAGGCGGCAAAGGAACAGCTGCAGATAAGATTTCTAAACTTCAAGAAAGTGGCGTCCATATTGCTGAAAGTTTGCTGCACATAGGCGAGACTGTTAAAAAGGTAATTGGTTAAGAAATTTTTCTTAGTCGATTAATCAATAAGACTGCCGCAATAGTTAAACCAACTATCATTCCTATCCACACACCTCCAGCTCCCATAGGCTCATTAATACCGTAATAAGTCAGATAATACCCAATGGGTAAACCAAATATCCAATAAGCAACACCTAGAAATATCATTGGGATAAAAGTATCTTTATATCCTCTCAAGCTTCCAAGTGCACCCATCTGGATCCCATCAGGCAATTGAAATATGGCAGCAAATATTAATAGGTTAACTGCTGCAGCAAATACCGCCTTTTCAGTAGTGAAAAGGTTTACCAAGACATCTGTAAATAACAAGATTAATGAAACATTTATCAAGGCACCAATCAAACAAAGTCCTACAGAAAAGAATGAGGCAATTTTCGCTCCATTAAAATTATTAGCTCCAAGAAGGTTTCCAACCCTTGTTGCAGACGCTAATCCAATAGAAAGAGGCATCATGAAGAAAAAGCTTGCAATAGAGAGAGCTACAGCATGGCTTGCAACCACAACATCACCTAAGGGGCCAAGAATAATCGCAGCTCCAGAGAACATACTGAGTTCAACAAAAATTCCTATACCAATAGGAATACCAAGTGTCATCAGTTCTTTAAGTGTGGAAAGTTTAGGAAACTTCATTTCATTAAATATTTTAATTTCTTTGAATGGATTACCTTTTTGAATCACTATCGTCATGCAAATCAACATCACAATGGAAACAAATGAAGTTGCTAGCCCACATCCAACACCACCAAGTTTCGGCAAACCAAAATAGCCATTGACCAAAATAATATCTAATGGAATATTAACTAACATCCCAATGAAAGCCACCCAAAAAACCGGTCTCGTTTGTGTTATTCCCTCACTAAAACACCTAAGAGCAGTAAATAATACAATGGCTGTTGCCCCAATCGACAATGCACTTAAATATCCAAAAGTTACCTCAAGGATCTCCTTATCAATTGATGAGAATCTTAGTAATGACCCAGCCAGTGGGTAAGCAAGCGTAAGAATTAAGCCAACTCCCAATGCTATCCAAATTACCTCTTTCATTTTTAACGAAATATCTTTTATTCGTTTGGCGCCAAATAAATGCGCAACGATAGGCGTAATTGCAAACATTAATCCGCTAAGCGAAAAAAAAAGTGGATTTGCTACAGAAGATCCAATGGCTACACCAGATAACTCTACCGCACCTGCTCGTCCAGCAACAATGGTATCTGTGAGACCCATTGCAGCATAGGAAGCTTGGCTCCCATAAATTGGAATACCCAGTTTAAGAAATTGTTTTAATTCTTTTAGGTAATCTTTCAAATCAGTTTGCTCATAAAAATATGAATTGTATGATACTCATATGTTGGTAATGGGAGAAGTATATTAGACAAGATAATCGACCATATTGGATAAAAAAACTCGATAAAAGAATTAACAGATTTTATGTAAATCATTTTTTATCTCCACAGTTTAAGAGTTTCGGTAAGGGCTCCGCAGTATTTAAGCCAAGATTTATAAAAATTTTTGGTGCAAATGTTTCAATTGGAAATTTTCCAACCATTATTGGAGAGCAGGATGCATTAATTCAGCTTACCTCTTGGGATGTAGGTGAATGGGAGGGCGAAATAGATATTGGGGACTATGCGTTGATATCACCAGGCGTAAGAATACTTGCTGCTAAAAGAGTTTCTATTGGAGATGCTTGTATGTTTGGACATGGGGCATACATCACTGATTCGGACTGGCATGGAATTTATGATCGTACCGAAGTCGTTGGCTTACCTAAAGAAGTTATTCTCGAAAAAAATGTTTGGATTGGAGACAGCGCGATAGTTTGTAAAGGAGTAACTATTGGTGAAAACAGTATCATTGGTGCAGGTTCGGTTGTAACAAAAGATGTACCAAAGAACTCAGTTTATGCAGGCAACCCAGCTAAGTTAGTAAAAGAATTAGATGAGGGTGAATTCGTTAGTAGAGAATCTTTCTTTTCAGATCCAAAAAAACTTGCAGATGACTTTGACATGCTTGATAGGTATGCGTTGGCAAAAAATTCTACATTTAGCTGGATCAAAAGCTTAATATTCAGAGATAAATCACATTAATGCATGTCCTCATAGATAACGAATTTTTTCAATATTCAAATTTAATTGAAGAAATTCTCCCCAAAAAATCTTTTGAAAAATCTTTTTTTGTTGGTACTGAGCTTACAACAAGTGAAATAAAATCAGCTGACGCAATTCTTTGCAGATCAGTAACAAAACTTAATCAAGAATTTATTAAAGATTCTCAGATTTCTGTAATTGCTTCTGCAACCTCTGGAAAAGATCATATTTCTGCTGATCTAATAAACTCAAAAAATTACCAAACATTTTTTTCATCTGGTGCAAATGCATGGTCGGTTGTTCATTATGTTATGGCCGTCATTGAAACTTTGATTACTAGGGAATTGTTTAGTAGTCAAAAGTCTGTTGGGATTATAGGTCATGGGAATATAGGTAAAAGACTTGGTAAAACTTTGAGTGCCTTTAATATTCCTTGGCATGCCAATGACCCATTTTTAGAAGATGAGAATTTAGTTGATCTTGAGACAATCTTCAATTGTGATTTGATTTCAATACACACGCCTTTTACCAGACAAGGAGAGCATCCAACTTATCAACTAATAAATAAAAATAATATTAAATCTCTTACAAATAAAATTATTATTAATACATCTAGAGGCGGGATTGTTGACGAGAAAACTCTTCTACAAGGCGAATCTATTCTTTACATTTCTGATGTTTGGGAAAATGAGCCAAAGGTGAATGAATTAGCGCTTAAGCATGCATATATCTCAACTCCACACATTGCTGGTCATAGCCTTGATGGCAAGAAAGGCTCATTAATTGAAGCTTGTAAGTTTATCAGGACAGCAAAATTATTGGATAAGATTGAATACTCTCATTCTTCTCTCGAGGCTTCAAAAATAATCACATTTGATACATTCCTAAATAATTTCCATGCTCATGATTTTCCTTTGGGTATGTTTACGAGTGAATTTCCTATTAATGAAATATCTGATGAATTCAAACAGGCATGTGGAAAAAACTTTTTACAGTTAAGATCGAGTCATCCTCAAAGAAGGGATTTTATAAATTTTAACTTCAATGACTTCTTAAATAGAGATGAAAGCGTAGACAAATTTATAAATAATTTAGTTAGATTGAGAGGATGAAAGGGTTAAGGACAAAGCAGTAAAATATCGATAACCCTTTCTGGGGTTTTATAAATTTATCGTAACATATTTTACTTAAAGGTAAAATAATTAGGATGAGCAGCTAGTTCGAATGTTGGCCTCATTTTCACCAGGAACTTCATCAAAGACTTGTGTTTTTGAATTTTCTTCAAAAGGGTTCTTAAATGCATCACAGAAACTATGTAGCGCCTCATAGTTTCCCTTCTCTACGGCATCAATAACTTTTTGAATTTGAAAGTTTTTTGGAGTTATATGAGGATTAATTGATTTCATCATATCTAATCTATCTCTTAAATCTGATTTTTCGAATTCATGCCTCTTAAGAAATCTTTTTTTCCATTTTTCAAGGCTGTCCGAACCTTTAATTAAATCCCCTTCTTGAATAATTTTTACAAGAGATCGAAAACTTTGAGTGTAATCAAGGTTTTCATTGTTAATGAGGCTTAAATAATCTTGAATCAACTCGTCATCTCCAGGTTGATGCTCAGTCAAACCTAACTTTTCTAGATAAATTTTTCTCAGGTTTGATGAGAATTCTTGCTCATAAGTTTTGAGTATTTCCTCAATTTTAGCTTCAGGTATCAAAGTTTTGAGTGCTTCTCCTAGTGCAGAACAGTTCCATAAGCCAATATAGGGTTGATTTGAATATTTATACCTCCCTTCATAATCAGACGTGTTGCAAATAAATTCTGGATTTAACGATTCCATAAAAGCATAGGGCCCGTAATCAAAAGTTTCACCAAGGATGCTAAAATTATCTGTGTTCATCACGCCATGACAAAAGCCAACCCCCTGCCATTTTGAAATCATTTGAGCTGTTTTTTGAACAATCGTTTGGAAAAAATTAACGTAAGGCTCCACGGCACTTTCATTAAATAAGGAATAGTTTTCAATAGCGTAATCTGCAAGCTTTTTTACTTGCTTACTTTTATTTTTGTAATGAAAGAATTCAAAATGACCAAACCTAATATGTGATTGGCTGGATCGAAGTAACACAGCGCTTGACTCATAAGAATCTCTTAAAACTTTTTCTTCGCTTATAAATAATGCCACTGCTCTGGTTGAAGGAATATTTAGATTATTCATGGATTCGGATGCAATGTATTCTCTTATGGAGGAGCGGAGAACAGCTCTTCCATCACCAAATCTGGAATAAGGAGTTTTTCCAGCACCTTTGAGATGGAGGTCATAATCATGATTGGTTTGCCCTAAAAATATTCCTCTACCATCTCCTAGTTGATTAACAAATTGACCAAATTGATGTCCAGCATAAACCATTGCAAAAGTATCAAAGTCATTAGCATTAGGATTAAGACAATAAGATTGTATTTTTTTTAAGTCTTCATCAGTGAGACCTATTTGCTTCCTTAATTCACGATTATCAATAATTAATTTAAGATCAGCTGGAGGGTTAGCAGGTAGAACAGAATAAAATTCTGTATCCATATCCAGAAAGGAATGCTGTTTAATCACTTTATGCTTTAACGATTTTAATTAGGTCATGCATGCGTTCATCTTGAGAGTGATCAGTTCCAAGGTGCTCAATTTCATTCCACATAGCTGCAGAACAGATTGGGGAAAGCTCGTCTCTCAGATTGTTAGCTACTTCTTTACCTGAACCGCAAAAACCTAAGGTTTCAACCATTTCATCACTGACAAGGTCAAACATTTTTTGCCATTCTCCAGCTATAGATAATTCATGCAGCTGAGTATTAACATCTCCCCAACCATGAAAATCTAATGCTGGTTTATAAGTCCTTGTTGATGCGTAAAAGCTTATTCTTGCAGCGATATCTCTTTTTGCTTTAGCTAATTCTTCTTCCGTTTCTCCAGTAGCAATAAATCCACCCCACAGTAATTCACATTCATTAGGGTCACGATTTGCTTTAGCAGCACCTTCTTTCACAGCAGGCAGGATAATTTCTTTGATGTATGGAAGGGAGCACATCGGATGAAGAAGCAATCCATCAGCAACCTCTCCAGCAATTCTTGCCATGCCGGGACCCAAACCGGAAACATAAATCGGAGGTAGATTGGCATCCATTGGGGGAGGGGTAAACATAGGTGTCATTAGAGTATGCGTATAGTGTTCACCCTTAAAATCGAGCCTCTCTCCATTTTTCCAACAATCCCAAATAGCTTTGACTGCTTGAACGTATTCCCTCATTCTTGGTGCAGGCGGCGACCATGGAACACTGAATCGTCTTTCATTGTGACCCTTAACTTGTGTACCTAACCCTAATTGAAATCTCCCATTAGAAAATGACTGTAGATCCCATCCCATATTAGCAACAGTCATAGGACTTCTTGGAAAGGCTATGGCCAAACCAGTACGTACGATTAGGTTTGTGTGTTCTAGGCCAACCAATACGGGTAAAAAAGGTTCATTATTTAACTCACCTGATACCAAAGCATCGTAACCAAGAGATTCAGCATGCTTAACTATATCCACCGTATTTTTTGATAGTCCAGGTATGTAAGTTTCAATTCTCATATTTATTTAATTTCTAATTTAGAATTTGCAAATTCTTGAGCCCATTGATAGTTTGGTTTTCCTGATGGAGCCCTTTCAATTAGTTCAGAAAAAACAATTTCTTTTGGCATTTTGTAGCTTGCTATATATTTAGATGCAACATCTTTTATATCATCCAACGATAGTTCATCATTCTCTCTTCTTTGAATCACAGCAACAACTTTTTGACCCCATCTATCATCTTTAACACCCACAACCAAGCAATCAAATATATTTGGATGAGCCTTGAGGGCCATTTCAACTTCTTCTGGAAATATCTTTTCACCGCCTGAGTTAATTGAGACACTTCCTCTTCCTAGTAACGTCATTTGACCATCTTCTTCATATTTAGCCATGTCTCCAGGAATTGAATACCTTACACCTTCTACTTCAATAAAGGTTTTTTTTGATTTCTCCTCATCCTTGTAATAAGCAACAGGCACATGACCTTTTCTTGCCAAATATCCTATGGTTTCTGTATCACTAGGCGGAATAACTTCTTTAGTATCTAAATTTAAGATCTCACTAAAATTAGGTTTTGTGAATTTAGGACCGCCACCTGAGTCTTTTAATTTACCATCTTTAGTATGAATATTAACTCCTGTTGCGCCAGTTTCAGATGAACCAACAGCATCGATCAGGAATAAATTAGGCAGATATTCCAAGATGGTATCTTTGATAGATGCACTAAATACCGAAGCCGTACTTGACAAAACAAACAATGAAGATAGATCCAATCCTTTTTCAATTGCCCTTGGAAGTGCATCGCATAAAGGTCGACCCATTGCGTCACCCATAATGGTAAGGTTCATGACTTTTTCTTTAGCAACAACTTCCCAAACGTAGTCAGCATCAAAAGAGACTTGATCGTTGATGATTAATTTCCAACCTGAAAAAAAAGAGTTAAATGATTGCCACTGAGCTCCACCATGCATGAAGGGGGCTAATGCAAGGGCAATGGTTTGATCTTGCAAGCATTTATCTGCAAAGGCTTCAGGGGTTGGATATTTCTCCCCGGTTACTGCATCAATACCGCCACCAAGGGTCATGAGCACATCTTCCATGCGCCATACAACACCTTTTGGCATTCCTGTTGTCCCTCCGGTATAGAGAATATATTTATCATCTCCAGATCTATCAACATCTAATCTAGATTCATCCTCATTGGCAATAAGGTCTTCAAAATTAAAACTTTTATCAATTACATCATCTTCACCTGAATTGTCCTCAATGCAGATAAAATCCTTTAATAAAGGTAAATAGCTTTTGATATTTTCAAGCTTGTTACTGAATTGTTTGTGATAAAAGATAGCTTCCATATCCGCATTATCAATAAGGTACTTAAGCTCTTCTTCAACATATCTATAATTTATATTGATTGGTATTGCGCAAAGCTTATAAGCGCCAAGCATTATTTCTAGCCACTCGACACAATTAAAGGCATATATCCCAATATGACTTCCTTTTTTTATACCCAGTTTTTTTAAAGCATTTGCTGCTTTGTTGCTGCGCGCATCTAATTCTTTATAGGTTAAACGAGTTGATCCATGGACAATTGCCTCTCTATCAGGAACTCTATCTACAACTCCTTCAAAGATATCAGCAGCATTGAATTCCATCAGACTTGCTTTGAATGCCCTTCCCAGTAAGGGTCTCTAAGTTTACGTTTAAATAATTTGCCATTCTCATCTCTTGGTAATTTTTCAATAATATCGAGAGATCTTGGTAATTTCATTTTAGCAAGATTTTCAGAAGCAAAATCCATTAACTCTTTTGTAATCGTATCTGAATTAAGAGTGTCATCATTAAGTTCAATCACAGCTTTAACTTCTTCACCCCATTCCTCATTTGGAATTCCAAAAACTGCAACGTCTGAAACTTTTGGATGCATTAGAAATACGCTTTCAATTTCAGCAGGATAAATGTTAGCACCGCCCGAAATAATCATATCTATCTTTCTATCACACAAGAAAAGATATCCCTCTTCATTAAGATACCCAATATCACCAACAGTGAAATAGACTGAGCCATCAAGCTCCAGTCTTTCTTTTTGAGTTTTTGCTTTATCACCTTTATATTCAAACTTAGTTGCATCTCCCAGTCTCATATAAACAGTGCCTTGTTCATTTACCGACGCTTCCTCTTGGTTATCAAGAATAATTTTTATATCGGCACCTGGCCATGCTCTTCCGACAGTCCCAGGAAAATTTGACCAATCATTTGCTCCAACCACAGTTCCACCACCTTCAGTAGCAGCATAGTACTCCCATATAGAATTTCCCCACCAAGCTATCATTTCCTGTTTAGTATGAACTGGACATGGTGCAGCTGCGTGAATCATTGCACGGGTTGATGAGCAGTCGTATTTATTTTTAACTTCCTCAGGTAATTGAAGAAGTCTATGAAATTGAGTAGGGACCATATGTGAGGTTGTCACTTTATATTTATCAATCAGATACAACATTTTTTCAGCATCAAATTTTTCCATCACCACAAGACTATGTCCGTAATGCAATGCAGCAGTTGAATGAACAATGACAGCAGTATGATAAAGAGGTGAACCAACTATATGAACGTTTTCATCTTCAGGTTGAATCTCAAAAAAACTTAGAATCATTGCAAACATGCTTAACACATCATCAGGATCACCTTCGACCAAACTTCTTTTGACTCCCTTTGGCTTGCCGGTTGTTCCTGAGGTGTAGTTCATAACTTGACCTGCAGTTCTTTCCTCGGGATCAGCATCGGATTCACCTTCAATAAATTTATCTAAATGAATAAAGCCGTCCAAGTCATCAATAGTGATGCATCCTTTTGAATCAAAATTTATTGAGGATACAGCCTTTAAACATGCATCTCTCATATCTGGATGAGATCCCGAGGCAATGAAAGCTTTTGCTTCAGAATCTTCGAGAATGTAGGCAATTTCTGGACCTGCAAGATGCCAGTTAATAGGGACCATGTAAAAGCCCACCTGTAAGCAGGCCATATAAGCAATGTAATACTCAATCGAATTTGGTAAGACTATTGCAACGGTATCTCCCTTATTGAGGCCTAATTTGCGTAAAGCATGGGATAATTGATTCGCTTTTTTTAACAAATCTCCGCGGGAAATAGCTTCCTCATTTGGCCCAATAATGGCTATCTCTGAGGGATCCTTTTTTGCAAATCTGTAAAAACCAAGTTCAGACATTATATTTCTCCAATGTTTTGGGGTTTTATGATTTAATCACCACAATTATTTAATATTTAAGCTTAAAGTAATGGATTTTTTTATCAACAATCAAGAACTACTTTGGTTTCTTGTAGTTTTCTATGATTTAACCCTCGTAATTTTGTTGTATCGATTTTTTGGAAAGTATGGTCTTTACGCAGCAGTAATTTTAGGAATCATCCTTGGCAATCTTCAAGGAGGAAAGATTTCTGAGTTACAAATTTTTGGAACCTCAATTAATGTAAGCATGGGTGCAATTTTGTACTCAGGCATCTATTTTGCAACTGATCTATTAAATGAAAAGTTTGGAAAAAATGAAGCAAATCGAGCTGTTTATTTAGGATTTTTCGCAAATATTGCTGTGATGATAACCCTATGGCTAAGCATTAATTTTCTTCCCTCCTCATTATCTGGCTCAGCTCTAGAGGTGCACACCGCTATATCAACGTTAGCACAATACTCTCCAATTTTTATTATTGGCTCATTATTAGCTTATTTAGCCAGCCAAACATTTGATGTTTGGTTCTTTAATTATCTAAAAGAAAAAACAGATGGTAAAAAGCTCTGGCTTCGAAATAATCTTTCGACCATGACATCTCAATTAATAGATACGCTGATTTACCAATTTACATGGGTTATCGCAACAGATTTAACATTTACGGAGGCATTTGGGCTTGCAGTGGTAAAATACATATTTAAATTTATTATAGCTATAGTTGATACCGTATTTATCTACATTGTTAGAGGTTGGAAGGTACCAGACTAGGCATAAGGATTAATTGTGAACAACAAAATCAATAAATCAGATCAAGAATGGAAAGATGCTCTTTCTGATGAGTCTTATGAAGTAACACGCAAAGCTGGAACAGAGCGTCCTTTCACAGGAAAATACTGGGATCATTTTGATGATGGAACTTATAAATGTATTTGTTGTGGTGAGCCTCTTTTTAAGTCTGAAACAAAATATGATGCTGGCTGTGGCTGGCCAAGCTTTTATGAGGCTAAAGATAAAGATTCGATTGATGAGCTTCCTGACTATTCATTATCTAGAGAACGAACAGAAATTCGATGCAGTAAATGCGATGCACACCTAGGTCATGTTTTTGATGATGGCCCTAATCCAACTGGCTTGAGGTATTGTGTTAACTCTGCAGCAATTGATTTTGAAAAAAAATAAACTGTTAATAATAGGTATTTAGTTGAGCTCTTTGTTTTCAACAATCAAAGTAGGAGGCTGGACATTCGCTTCAAGGATTTTGGGATTGTTGCGAGATATGGCAACTACCAACCTGTTAGGCGCTTCAGTATTTCATGATGTTTTCGTTGTTGTACTCAAAATACCCAATGTCTTTCGAAGATTTTTTGCTGAAGGCGCGTTCAGTCAGGCTTTTATACCGATCTATAAATCGTTAATCTCAAAAAATAAAGAAACTGAAGCCAGTGCATTTTTAAATTCTTTATTGGGTTTAATGATCACCGTATTGTTTTTCTTTACTGTTGCTGCATTAATCTTCGCACCAATCTTTATTTTCTTTTTTGCACCAGGATTTTATTTTGATTCTGAGACTAAATCCCTTGCAGTGGAGATGCTTAGAATTATGTTTCCGTATCTTGCATTGATCTCATTGGTCTCATTTGCAGCTGGCATTCAAAATTCGCATAACTCTTTTTCCGTTCCTGCTGCAACACCTCTGATCTTCAACTTTACTTTAATAATCTTTGCAGTATTTGCTTCAAAGTTCTTTGAAATCCCTGTATTCGCACTGGCGTGGGGAGTTTTATTGGCCGGGTTTTTACAGCTACTTTTGCAAATGGTCCCTCTGACTCGGATTGGCATTATCCCCAAGATAGCATTTGATTTTAAAAATCAACACATAAGAAGATTTGGATTGCTTATATTACCGGCAATTCTTGCTGGAGGTGTTGCACAGATTAACCTCTTAATCGATACGATTTTTGCTTCACTTCTATCACCTGGCAATCCCATCCTGGAATGTAAGGAGCATCTTTCCCTATCAATGAGTGATACTTAATGGTGATGTCTTTTAAGACTTTATTGACAGCATGACCAAGATGAATATCTCCATTTGCATAGGGAGGTCCGTCATGCAAAATAAATTGCTCGCTACCACTTCTAAGTTTTCGAATCTCATCATAAAGATTTATTTCATTCCAGAATTTAAGAATTTCTGGTTCTTTTTTAGCAAGCCCTGCTTTCATAGCAAGCTCCGTAAAAGGAAGATTTATGGTATCTCTATAGTCCATAGAATTAATTATTCAGTAGTTTTTTTGCGACGTTTATATCTTTGTGAATTTGATCTTTTAAGGCATCTATATTATCAAACTTCTGCTCTTCTCGGATCTTATTTTTAAATTCAACTTTAATTCTTTTGCCATAGATATTTTTATTAAAATTAAATAGGTGCACTTCTAATACTGGAGAACTACCGCCTACTGTAGGCCGGATTCCCATATTTGCAATGCCGTCTAGAAAGCTGCCATCTATTGAACAAGAAACTGCATATACACCGCTCACCGGTAAACGTTGCTTAGGCATCCAAAGGTTTGCCGTTGGTATGCCAATGGTTCTACCTAATTGCTGACCTCTTACTACTTTCCCAGAAAAATAGTATGGCCTACCTAGCAATTGACTTGCTAACTTAAAATCATCATTTTGGAGTGCCTCTCTGATCCATGTTGAGCTTACTCGTCTATCTTTAAAAAGAATCGTTTTAGTGGATACAACTTCAACATTAGAGCTTT
>CACJML010000009.1 GCA_902594515.1 uncultured SAR86 cluster bacterium
GTTTTGCAAAACCAAAAATCACTCTCATTAAATTCTGCCGACAAGATTATTCCGATCAATAGCAAGTATGCGATTTTCCAAACCATACTATCAATTGTTTTCTTATTAATTGCGTTGGTTGGTCCTTTGGTACAACTTTTGGCTTGGATCGATATATCTAATTTTCTGTCATCACTTGGAACTGCATATTTAGTAAACTCCTTAGTATTGGGAGTAATTTGTGCTCTTATAATTCTGTTTGTTGGCCTACTAATTTCAATGGGATATAAGTTAGCGGCATCCTCTTTATTGGTTTATCAATTTAGTTTGATTGGCTATGCAGTACCAGGCACGGTTATTGCGGTTGGCCTGATGTTAGTAGTTGATTCATTCTTTGGAGTGAGCATTACTCTGTTTGGTGTTACAGGCTTAATTGTCTGCTTAGTAATTCGTTTTTTACCGATCGGATATAGGTACTTTTCTACGGCGCTAGATCAAATACCCAAAAATAATACTCATTTACTCGCATTGCACAACTTAAAACCGTGGTCGGCATTTAAAAGTGGTTATCTAGGCTTTCTGAAAAAGCCTTTTGTATTTGGGTTCTTATTCATAACAATTGAGTGCATGAAGGAGCAGCCTGCAACCATCTTATTGCGACCTTCTGGATTTGAAACATTATCAACCCAGGTTTATAACTTCACTACTGAGGGTCAGTGGAAGTTAGCTGCAAATCCAAGTCTTATCCTTGTAATTATTAGCACTCTGCTTGCTATAATTTTAGTGACAGAATCTAAGCAAAATAAATAAATGAAAAAAACATTTTTATATGAGGATCACCTTTCTCATGATGCCAAGATGGTCGATTTTTCTGGTTGGAGCATGCCCATCAACTATGGCTCACAAATTGATGAGCATCACCAAGTAAGAAATGATGTTGGTATCTTTGATGTTTCACACATGAGTATTTTTAAGATCTCAGGTCAAAATGCAGAAAGTTATTTAAGGTATATTTTTTCGAATGATGTAAAAAAAATAAGTGATAAAAATAAGGCACTGTATGGTCTATTGCTAAATGAAAATGGTGGAATTATTGATGACCTAATTGTTTATCATTCGGAAGGTGATTTCTTGATTGTTTCTAATTGCGCTACAAAAGAAAAAAATGAAGCCTGGTATCAGGTTCATGCGAGTAAATTTGATGTCTCTGTTGAGTACATTGACAATCACGGTATCTTAGCTGTTCAGGGTCCTAATTCAATAAAAGTAATTGAAAAAATATTTCGAGGTGATGCGTCATCTCTAAACACAAATGAATGTGTAAAAACTGATGGAGTGATGGTTGCAAAAACAGGCTATACAGGCGAAGAAGGTTTTGAGGTGATATGCGAAAACAAATATCTTCGAAAGATTTGGAATTCCGCAATAGAAAGCGGAGCTAAACCCATAGGCCTAGCCGCAAGGGATACGTTAAGACTGGAGGCTGGATTTTGTCTATATGGATCAGATATGGATGAGTCGGTTAATCCACATGTTTGTGGCCTAAGTTGGACAGTGGATCTAAATGATGAGGACAGAGAGTTTATAGGTAAGCAAGCTTTTTTAAATATAAATGAGAAAGATGAACAGAAAATGATTGGCATTCTTCTCAAAGACAAAGGCATCCTAAGACCAGGATATGAAATTACGCACATAGAAGGTAAGGGAATAGTTTTATCAGGCACCTTCTCTCCAACGCTTAAAAAAAGTATTGGGCTTGCAAGGATTGATCAAACAAATGAACAAAGCGGTAAAGTAAAAATTAGAGATAAAGAGCTTGAAATTGAATTTGTTTCCCCTAGATTCCTAAAAAAAATATAAAATAAGCTATGAGTGAAATTCCGGGTGATTTAAAATTTCTTTCTTCGCATGAATGGGCGAGACTTGAAGATGACGGTACTGTTACTGTGGGTATCAGTGATCATGCTCAAGATTTATTGGGAGACATAGTTTTCATAGAGCTTCCTGAGGTTGGCAAAGAAGTTGAGGCTGAGGGAGATGCTGCAATAGTGGAGTCTGTAAAAGCAGCATCAGATGTCTATACGCCCATCAGTGGAGAAATTATTGAAGTGAATTCAGCTCTGGAGGAACAACCTGAAACGGTGAATGGTTCTCCTTATGATGATGGTTGGTTTTTTAAAGTGAAGCCTATCAATGTAGATGAGATGAGTAATCTGCTAAGCCCAGAGGAATACTCAGAAGTTTGTGAAGACTAAAACATCCTAAATTTGTATGAAAAAAAATCTTAAAGCTGAAAACAGCTCTAATGACAATTACTTAACTAATGTTAAAGAAACCTTATGTGGTTTTGCTGCAAGACATATTGGTTTAAGTACTGATGATATCAATCATATGCTTGATACTTTGGGTTATAAAGATATAGATGCCTTTACTGAGGCAGTTGTTCCAAAGAATATTCTCAACAATGATTTGCCCGATATAGGAGAACCCCTATCGGAACAAAGTGCTCTCAAGAAACTAAAAGAAATTGCTAAGAAAAATATTCTGGTGAAATCAATGATTGGTCAAGGCTATTACTCTGGATATATGCCAAATGTCATCAAGCGAAACATATTTGAAAATCCAGGCTGGTATACATCCTATACTCCTTATCAAGCTGAAATTTCTCAGGGGCGTTTGGAAGCACTCATCAACTTTCAAACAATGGTTGCTGATTTAACAAACCTTGATATTGCTAATGCTTCTCTGTTGGATGAGCCAACTGCTGCTGCTGAAGCCATGACACTTGCTCATAGGTCTTCAAAATCTAAAAGTGATACTTTTCTTGTCGATAAGAATTGTTTTCCACAAACCATTTCAATAGTTAAGGCGAGGGCTAAACCATTAGGCATTAATGTTGAAGTTGTTGATTTAAAGGAATTCGACGCAAATGAAGCTTTTGGAGCATTATTCCAGTATCCAGGAAATGATGGCTCAGTTGAGATTTCAACAGAATTGTTAGCGCCTCTAAAAGATAAAGGCATAATCACTATAGCTGCAACAGACTTGCTAGCTCTCACTTTGATCAAAGCACCTGGGGACCTGGGGTTTGATATTGCTATTGGTAACTCTCAGAGATTTGGTGTTCCACTGGGTTTCGGTGGACCTCATGCTGCATTCATGGCAGCAAATGAAAAATTTAAAAGATCTTTACCAGGTAGGCTCATTGGAGCATCAGTGGATAAGCTTGGAAATACCTCTTATAGACTTTCACTGCAGACTCGTGAGCAACATATCCGAAGGGAAAAAGCTACATCAAATATCTGCACCGCGCAGGCATTACTTGCAATTATTGCAGGCTTCTATGCTGTTTATCATGGCCCTAAAGGGTTAAAAAACATTGCGCTTTCGATAAATAAGAAAACCGAAAGTTTGGCTAATTTCTTAATTGAAAGTGGTTATGAAATCTTATCTTCCAGTTTCTTTGATACGCTAGTAATTAATACTAAAGAAAAAACAGAAGAGATTATTGATGCCGCAGAATTAGCTGGCTACGGCTTCAGAAAATTTGATAATGATCATGTTGCTCTATCTATCAATGAAACTACAGAAAAAGAAGATTTAATAATAATTAGAGAGATATTTAAAAACGAAAAGCAGACTAAAATTAAATCAAAGCTAAATTCAATACCTGCTTACATAAAAAGAGAATCCGATTACCTAACCCATCCTGTATTTAATACTTATTTTACTGAAACTGAATTACTGAGATACATTAGGAAGTTAAGCGATAAAGACATCGCTCTTGATCGAGCTATGATCCCCCTTGGTTCATGCACAATGAAATTAAATGCAACCTCTGAAATGATTCCGGTTGGCTGGGAAGAATTCTCATCTATTCATCCCTATGCGCCTGAGCACCAAGTTAAAGGCTATCTCCAGTTAATAGATGATCTAGAACAAATGCTTGAAAAAATTACTGGCTACAGCGCGATTTCATTACAGCCTAATGCGGGCTCTCAAGGAGAATATGCTGGTTTGCTAGCAATTGATGCTTTTCATAAAAGTAATGGTCACCGCAATAGAAAAGTCTGCCTAATACCAGAATCTGCTCACGGTACTAATCCTGCTTCTGCCCAAATGGCAGGCATGAAAGTTGTGCCTGTTAAATGTGATAAATCCGGCAACATTGATTTAGATGACCTTCAAGATAAGGCAAACAATAATTCAGAAGAACTTGCTGGAATTATGATTACTTACCCCTCTACGCATGGAGTATTTGAAGAAACCGTCACAGAAGTCTGTAATGTTATTCATTCTCATGGTGGCAAGGTATATATAGATGGAGCTAACCTAAATGCAATGGTATCTCTTTGCAAGCCTGGTTTATTTGGCGGGGATGTTTCTCACTTAAATCTTCACAAAACTTTTTGTATACCGCATGGCGGAGGTGGTCCTGGAGTTGGGCCTATTGGTGTAGTAGAAGAATTATCAGACTACCTGCCCTCTGATCCTCTTACATATTCAGATCAAAATACAACTGGTCCAATCTCAGCTTCAAATTTTGGAAGTGCTTCAATTCTCCCAATCAGCTGGATGTACATTCAGATGATGGGCTCAAAGGCTTTGCGATTAGCAACACAAGTAGCCATCCTGAGTGCTAACTATATTGCCCATAAGTTAAAGAAGCATTACGCCATTCTTTATACTGGTCAAAATGACATGATTGCCCATGAATGCATTATTGATATTAGGCCTTTAAAAGAGAGTATTGGGATTGAAGTCGATGATATTGCAAAACGACTGGTAGACTTTGGCTTCCATGCACCAACAATGTCATTCCCAGTTCCTGGAACTTTAATGATAGAACCTACAGAGAGTGAGTCATTAAAAGAGATAGATAGGTTTTGTGATGCAATGATTGAAATCAGAAATGAAATAAGTGAGATTGAGAATGGAGATTATCCTTTAGACGATAATGTTCTTAAACATGCCCCTCATTCAGCAGAGGAAGTTACTAGCGATAATTGGGAGCATGCCTACTCAAGAGAGAAAGCTGTCTATCCACTGAAATATCTCAAAAAATCAAAGTATTGGGTGCCCGTTTCCAGAATTGATAATGTTCATGGTGATAGAAATCTTATGTGCTCTTGTCCTTCAATCAAAGATTTTGAGTAATTCTATATTCTAGGCAAGTCTAATATCTTCCAGCCTCTTGTAATCGATATTTTTTCTAACTTTGAATCGGGATTAACTGCTATAGGATTATTAACTTTCTCCAGTAAAGGAAGATCATTAATTGAATCACTGTAAAAGGTTGCAAGCTCTAGATTAAAACCCTTAATCTTTGCCCACTCGGTCACAAGTTTTAGTTTGCCCTCTCCTAAAGCTGAGGGTGGTAAATATTTCCCAGTACACTTATTATCAATAAATTCTACTTTTGTGCCCAAGTAATCAGCTACCTCTAATCTTTTAGCTATAGGTTTCACAATAAGTTCATTGGTAGCACTAGCTATAAGAAGCTTGCAACCATGATCTTGATGGTCATGGATAATTTTCAGAGCATATATATTGATCATTGGCTCAATAACTTCTTTTACAAATTCATTGGTAAGTTCGCTAATTTCAATATGACTCTTCCCAATAAATGATTTAAGAGCAAATCTAGTGTATTTATCAAAATCTAGCTTCCCTATTTTATAGTCGTCCATAAAAGCTTGATTGATATCAAGAGCTGAATCGTCAAGGATTGATTTTGCAACTAAAAAATTGATCATGGAATAATCTGAATCACCATTTAGAATGGTATTATCAAGATCAAATATTACTAATTTCTCTTCGCTCATTTATAAATTGAAAACTACAAAATACAGAAAAAATGTTGGACTAATAATTATAAATGATCAAGGGAAAGTCCTGCTATGCAGAAGAAAAAAAAGCAATTCATGGCAATTTCCCCAAGGCGGCATTGATCATGGTGAAACCCCTAAAAGAGCAGCTTACAGGGAGCTATTCGAAGAGGTAAATATTAAAAGAGATGAAATAAAATTTATAGGTTCAACAAATTTCTGGGCAACATACGAACTTCCTGAGGAATATAAAAAAAATAAAAAAAATCTTAGAGGCTTTTTCGGTCAAAAACAAAAATGGTATTTGTTTAAATTAAATAAAGTTGCCGATATACATTTTGATAATGATGATGATCAGGAGTTTGATAGGTATGAATGGGTTAGTTTTTGGTATCCTCTTAAAAAGATTATATTTTTTAAAAAGGATGTGTATAAAAAAGTTTTAAGATTTTTTTCTAATCATTACTCTGAGCTCAATGTTGATTGAAATATTACTGCTAATTGGTGTTGGGGCTATAGCTGGTTTGATCGCTGGGCTTCTTGGTGTTGGCGGGGGAACGATTATCGTTCCAGCATTAATTTTTCTTTTTGAATTTACCAATACAAACACCGATCAAATGGTTCAAATGTCAGTTGCTACATCAATGGCATGTATTGTGATCACAAGCATCTCTTCAACTTATGCACATCATCAAAAAGATGGTGTTTTGTGGAACCTCGTTAAATCAATAGGTTTAGGGATACCCTTGGGGGCTATGTTTGGTGTGGTATTAGTTAACATAATTTCGGGATTTTTTTTAAAGATTTTAATTGTGATTTTTATGATTTATATCGGTATCAATATGTTCTCAAGCAAAATTAAAGTGAATAAAAATGTCATACTTCAAAATACAAATCATTTTTTTCCTGGTTCAATGATTGGCTTTCTGTCGATTCCTTTAGGAATTGGAGGAGGAACTTTCACCGTCCCATATCTAAGATCACTTGGGCATGACATTAGAAAATCAATTGGTACCTCCGCAGCTTGTGGAATTGTGATAGCACTAACTGCAACAATTTTCTTTAGCATGCCAATAAAATTAGCTTCGCTCCAGCTCAATGAAAATCTTATCTATTGGCCTGGAGTATTTTGGATTAGTTTCAGTAGCATTATCTTTACAAGATTAGGTGCTAGACTTACCTACATAATCAAAGAAGATCTCTTAAAAAAAATATTTGGGGTCTTCATTTTTATCGTTGCAGTTTTCTTAGTTATTTAAATGATTGAACTTCCAGAATTTTTTAATAATCCGAGCATTATTGAAATAGGCAACTTTAGGATCCAGTACTACGCATTAACATGGATTCTTTCAGCGATACTAATCTTTCAGCATTTAAAACGAAGTAAAATCTTAGCAGCTGAAGGGCTTTCCCATGAACAAATCAATGACATGGTCTTTATATGGGGCCTTTTCTTTGGGGCGATGTTTGGCGGTCGTGTGGGATATATGATTTTTTATGGAACTGAGCAACTAATATCAAATCCTCTAAGTCTGTTTTATGTATGGCAGGGAGGCCTTAGCTTTCACGGCGGATTATTGGGTGTCATAGCTAGCATGTTTTTATTTTCTGTTAAGAAAAAAATAAGCTTCTTGTCGATTATGGATGCGGTAGCTCTTAGTATGCCTATTGGCCTTGGTCTTGTGAGACTAGGGAACTTCTTAAACGGAGAATTATTTGGTAAACCAACAAGTGGATCGTGGGGCTTTATATTCCCTACAGATCCATATGGTTATCCTAGACATCCTTCACAAATTTATGAACTTATTCTGGAAGGATTTTTATTGTTCTATGTTTTATATTTAGTTAGTAAATTAAAACCAAAACCAGGTGTAATTGCGTCATCACTGCTTATTTTCTATGGATTATTTAGGTTCTCAGTAGAGTTCTTTAGAGAGCCTGATGCTCATTTAGGTTACATAACATTTAACTTAAGTATGGGTCAAATTTTATCCTTGCCAATGATAATTATTGGGATAATATTAGTACTCTTCTTTTCAAATAAATATGCAAAATTATCTTGAGCTTTTAAAAGAAATTCTAGATTACGGCGAAGAAAAATCTGATAGGACTGGAGTTGGAACAATTGGTTTATTTGGCAAACAACTCAGGTTTAACTTGCAAGATGGCTTTCCCGCGGTAACTACCAAGAAGCTTGCTTGGAAAGGAGTTGTATCAGAATTACTTTGGTTTTTAGAGGGTTCTGATGATGAGCGTAGACTGGCTGAAATAAGGTTTAATGACTCTAGGGAAAACCTAACCGATCAAAGCAAATTTTCTACAATCTGGACTGATAATGCTGATAATCAAGGTGTCTCACTTGGATATGCCAATTCTGAAACTGAAAAAAGACTTGGCCCGATCTATGGTGTTCAATGGAGAAATTGGGGAGGCAAGGATCAAATAAATGAGCTGATTAAAAACCTTAAACATAATCCACACAGTCGAAGGCACATTCTTACCGCTTGGAATGTTAGCGAAATAGATCAGATGGCTCTTCCTCCATGTCATGTGATGTCTCAATTTTATGTTACTAATAAGTCCGAGCTTTCATGTCATATGTATCAACGAAGTGCGGACATGTTTTTGGGTGTACCCTTTAATATTGCTAGCTATTCTCTGCTTACACATATCCTTGCAAGCATTCTTGAATTAGAGGTTGGAGATTTTATTCATTCCTTTGGAGACTGTCATATATATATGAACTGCGTTAAACAGGTAAACGAGCAGATCTCCAGAGAGCCTAGAACACTTCCTCAACTTAGAATGCCAAATATTAAATCAATTGATGATCTTAATGCTCTTTCATTGAATGATTTTGTATTAGACGGCTATAATCCGCATCCAGCAATAACCGCAGAAATGGCTGTATAGATATGACAGTTATATCTCATTTAGTTGCTATGGCAAAAAATAGAGTTATTGGCGTAAATAATGATCTTCCGTGGAGTTTACCCGAAGATCTTAAACACTTTAAAGAATATACTTTAAACAAACCAATTGTTATGGGAAGAAAGACTTTTGAATCAATTGGAAGACCTCTGCCACAACGTTTAAACATAGTAATATCTCAATCCGTTCTTGAGATTGAAGGTGCTCATGTTTTTACCAATGTCGATGAGGCTATTCAATTTGCTTCCAATTACAACAAAGATATGAACTTTAAAGATGAGGTTATAGTTATCGGGGGCGCACAAATTTTTAATGAAACCATAATGCAGATGGAGAAACTCGTTTTAACCAAAGTAGATTGTGAAATTGATGGTGATGTATATTACCCGCGAATTAATCTAAATGATTTCTCAAAAAGAAATATAGCTTACCATTCAAAAAACGAAGAAAATCAGTTCGATTTTAGCATTGATATTTACGAAAAAAATTAAGAGTTTTGTTGGATGAATTCTCTTCTTAGCTGCAAGTTTTTTACTCTTACTTCTTCATTTTCAGCATATTTAATCCATGAGTTAGCAGTTTTTTTAATGACTTTATCGTCATCTCTTGCTGCCATACGGAAATATTTTTTTGCATCACTAAAATTTTCTAACTCAAAATAAGCCTGACCTAAAACTAAATGCGCCTGTGAAGTTTTTTTCAACTTACCCTTTTTAATGCCGTTTTGAATGGCGACAATTGCTTCATCAAGTCTATCCTCAAACAGGTAAAGATTACCAAGCAAAATATATGTTTCGCCGTCTTTTGCAAGTTTTGCTGCTTTTTCAAGCACAGGAATAGCCTTATCAATTTCCTGAGCCATTCTCCATGCATCAGCTAATGTCTTAAGTGTTTTAAATTTGTCTGCTACAACGGGTTTAAGAGTCTCTTCTTCGGTTTCTTCATTTTTAACCAGGACCTTTTTGTTTTGACCGTCAACTATAACCCTTGCAGCCCAGTATGGATTCTTATTCAAAAGAAGAAGTTGGGCGAGTGTCATGTATTCTTGCTCTTTGTCCAGCAAGTCTTTTTGATATGCGGCCTTAAGTGTAATCATGTAATCAAGCTCTCTGTTCATCTGACCATAAACACCACCCAATTGAAGGAAATAAAGTTTCTTTGGATAATAGTTAACAAGAATCTCATAGATATCTAGCTGTTTCTCTAATGACTCTTGTTTAGTAATAACTTTTTGATCTGCAAGCTCGGAATAACATGCCCCCAATAAAACGTACCAATTCTCTTTGGGTCTATATTCCTCCACCTCTTCTGCAAGTCTAACTGCTTCGAGCATTGCATCTTTAGCTTTTATAAATTCATCAATTTGATAATACGCTGTTGCAAGAAGTGAGTATGATTGAGCAGTAACCGTTTCGACTTCGTTCATCCATTGAAGTATGTATTGGATACCTTTTTTGAAGTCTCCTTGGACCATGTAAAGTTGTGCAACAGTAAATAGAGAGGCTGTTCTGAGAGGAATTGTTGCTTCAGGTTCATTGAGTAGCTGTTCGTAGGCATTCATTGCTCTATCATATTTTTCTTCACTGAAATACACATATCCCCAATAGTTCCACATTACTGAACGATCATAACTTTTTAGATTATCTTTATTTGCAAGTAGCTCATTTAGAATCTCTTTAACGGTTATCCAATCTGGGTCATCTTTACCCTCTTCATCTTGTCTTTCTAAGGCCTCAACAACCTTAGTGATCTTTTTTGCTGTACTTGCTTGAAGGACTCTTGCTTTACGATATTTATTTTTTTGAGAAGCCTGGTTGTCACTCTGTGCAGATAAATTTAGAGAATATGGGGCAACAAAAAGTAAAGAAGAAATGAGCAATAACTTAAATAAAAACTGCATTATGTATCCTCAAGAATAAAGGTGAATTTATGTGGAACATCCTGAACAGGAACAGCCTTTCCATCAACAATCTTAGGTTTATATTTTAATTTGAGAGCAGCTCTTTTTGCCGAGCTGTTAAATATCGAGCAAGTCCTAAATACAGTCTCAGGATCCCTTGGATCACCACAACCACCCTCAATAGCAACAGCATCCTCAACAGTCCCAGTTTCTGTAATAGTAAAGGCTACAATGGCATATCCCATTATTCCTCGCTCCTGAGCTCTTCTAGGATAAATTGGTGTAACTTTAAACAAAGGAATGTATTCACCATCTCTGAAAAATCCGCTTCCAGCAGTAAAATTTGCTTTCGGTTTAGGCACAGCTACCTGTACATTATCAACTTGTGATAAGTCTAATTCTGGTTGGGCAATATCCTCAGGCTGTTCATCGGGTTCCTCTGGTTTCTCAAAATCATCAAAGAGGGTATCGATGTCTCGATCTGGCATGATAACATCAGCTAGCTTTCGAGAATTATCAGTTTTAATTCCGCTATCACCTAAAGAGATTAGAGCAACCATTAAAAAGAAAAGTGCGATAGTAATAAAGGATGCTAGCGCTCCTCCAGCGAGAAATTTATTGTATTCAAAAGCCCTATTTATTATCTTATATAACGGAGCAAGCGCTTTATTTATTGAGTCCGAAAAGGATCTAAATATATTCAGCACGCCATCCATAATATTTACTTAGGCTCAGATGCTAGAGATATGTTGAATACTCCTGCGTCTCTAGCGCCATCCATAACCTGAATAATTGTATCGGCCATCGCCTTTTCATCAGCCTGAATCACTACTGACCCTTGTGGATTATCTGCAAGGAGTTTTACAACGTTGGCTTTTACTTGTCTTGCATCAATTCTTCTTCCGTCCATCCAGATTTCACCTGTAGGTCCAACAGCAATCAAGATAGCTGCATTTTCTTGAACTTCAGAAGTCTCAGCATCAGGACGGTTGATTTCTAAACCCGGCTCTTTAATAAAGTTTGCTGTAACAATAAAAAAGATAAGCATGATGAATACAACATCAAGCATTGGAGTTAGATTAATTTCGCTTTCTTCTTCTTGAACAGCTGATGATATTGCATTTCTTCTCACAATAATCTCCTATTAGTTTTTAATAAGTTCTTTAAGGTGGATTTCTTCATTATTTTTTGCTGCATTTAAATAAATTGTAGCAAAAACTCCAGAAAGTGCTGTTGTCATGCCAGCCATCGTTGGTAGGGTTGCTTTAGAGACACCACCTGCCATTGATCTTGCATCTCCACCACCAGTAAAAGCCATAACTTGAAATACTTCAATCATTCCGGTCACGGTTCCAAGCAGTCCAAATAATGGAGCGAGAGCAACGCATGTTTGAATCAAGGACATATGCTTGTTGATCTCTTCTTTGGCTTCGGACCTCAACTTATCTTTGATTTGTGATGCCTTCCAGCTAGAGTGATCAGAAATCCCATCCCACTGTTTGACTAGAGGCTTCATAAACTCTTTATGGCCTGAATTAAAGTACCAAATTCTTTCTAGAATAAGTGCCCACATGAAAAGGGCTAAGAACGCTATTAACCAAAGCACCATTCCCCCAGCTGACATAAAGTCATTGAGAGAATCAAATGCTTCGAAAATAGCGTACATTTAATTACCTATTCTCAGAATGCTCTGCAACTATTCCAGTGCTTTGCTCCTCAAGCACATTGATAATTCCTCTTGCAGAGGAGTTGGCAAATGAATGCAATAAGGTTGTTGGTATAGCAACAACAAGACCGAGTACAGTAGTAACTAGTGCTTGAGATATGCCTCCTGCCATGATCTTTGGATCGCCGGTTCCAAATAAAGTAATTTGCTGGAAAGTTACGATCATTCCGGTAACAGTACCTAACAGTCCTGCTAAGGGAGCTACAACTGATATGATTTTTACAACATTGATACCTCTCTCAATTGCAGGCCTTTCAGACATAATTGCTTCTGCAAGCTTAAGTTCAAGTGTTTCAATGTCTTTATCAAGATTATCATTACCCACTTTCATAACTCTGCCTAATGGGTTGTTAGCATTAGGTTTCTTAGCGGATGATTGGGCTTTAACAGCCCTTCCCATCATATAAAGTTGATAGAGTTTCCAGAGAGCAATAACTACACCAAAGAAACCAACAAATATAATGATATACCCTACCTCTCTACCTTGATTAATTCTCTCAAGTAAACTTGGTGCAAGAATCAAGTTGGCCAATAAGCTTCCGCCTGCAGGTCCTGTTGGGTCAACACCAAATTTAATGATTTCACCGGCTGATGCATCAGAAATATCACCGGCACCGCCTCTATACTTTCTTTCAGGTTGTTTTGGAAGAAAAGCATATTGGCCTTTTGATGCAACGTATTCTAAATACTTACCATCACATATTGCATTGTAAAGCCCCACCCTAACTACATCGCAATTAGTGCTTTCTCCATCAAGACCAATAACGCTAGTTGTAAACCTAGTAACTTCTGATCCAGCAACCATTTCTCTTTGCAACTCAAACCAAAGTCTCTCAAGTTCTGTAATAGTTGGAAGCTCGGTGGCGTCTGACATTTTCTTAGCCAGCTCATTTAGGAACGTTTCCCTCTCTCTTCCATACTCAGCAGCAGTTAAAGATTCAGAAAATAATGAACTTGCCTCACCAGCTGTACTTTGAAGGTGTCCAAAAAGCTCAACCAAAGAGCCTAGCTCTTTTTTATATGCTTCTTCTTTTACCTTTAAAATTTCTTCATTTTTCTTGTACTCAGCTTCTAATTGGTCAGCTATCCTCTCTTGCCTAGCTAGCTCTCTTTTTTCTGCAGCTAAAATAGATGCTTGTTTATTCTTTTCAGCAAGGAATGTCTGCTCACGCTTTGTATTTTCATTTTGCTCAGTTGTTCTGCCCTCTTGAACTAACTGAAGCAAACTTTGAATCGTAGTTGGTTCACCTTCAGCATCTGTCTCTTGTGCTATAAAAGGTATAGATAGAAAAAATGCTATTAAAAGTGGTATTAAATATAAGTTTTTCATTAGGAATTACCTCCCATTTTCACTGGCAATACCAGCATGTCGATAGGAGCTTCTTTTTTGGCCATTCTAATTCCGTCTCTTACTTGAGTTCGGTATCCTCCTGGTAATGATTCCCATGAACCTAGTTCTGGATCCCAATAACCAGTATCTCTTCCATCTTTAGTTTGATAGAACATACCTAATCTGCCCACTCTTAAAATATTCACTACAATTTCTTGATTGTCTAAGACTATTGTTTCTTCATATGCATCAAGCTTTCTTCCGTATTCAGCCTCGATGTTAAAAGCTTCTAAGATCTGTCTAACTTGTTCTGAAGCTGTCACCTTGGGGTTTGAAAGTGAGCTTCTTACCAAGTCGATTCTCTGTCTTCTTTCCTCGATATGAAAGGGTGTATCTAAGTTTACGTACTTCTCTAAACCTTCTAGCATTCTTTGTGCTAGTGGTGGTATTTGTCTTTGCATGACTACAACCTGAACAAGTTGCTCATCATATTTGTCCATTAGATCAAGCTGTGCTTGAATTTGGATTCTCTTCTGAGCGTTGTATAGTTTTAAACCTTCAACTTGCTTTGAGACAACTTTATATTCATTAATAATTTTGTCTGTATCGCTCTCGGTTGAATCAATTTTAGCTTGAGATTGTGCTGATAAATTGGTGTTATCTTCGCCTACATCTAAAACCAACTCCATTTCTGAAGCGGTGAGCGATGCGCAAAAGATCCCAACAATTACTAATTTATTACGTAACATATTAGACCCCTTGTGATTCGAGAAAATTAATACTAACAGAAGACATTGTAATGACAAAATATAATTTCAACTGCTTTACCTTATCTTAATCTTCTATTTTTCTTAATTTTATTGGTTTACATTATTTTAAAACAACTTTGGTAAAAATTTTGGAGTTTTTGCTAAATATTCCCTATATGAGTCTAAATGTCCCCACTTCTTCCTTGCTTTGTTTTCAAGCATTCTTACTCCGCTTACGTAGTTAATAAGCAAATAAGAAAAAACAGGCGATATTAGTGCTGCATAAGAAAGTCCCGACATGTATTCAAAGGACATTATGCTAATTCCCGCCCAAACCAAAAACTCACCAAAGTAGTTTGGATGTCTAGATCTTGACCATAAGCCAACGTTTATAAATTTATCTTTGTTTTCAGGCAAGGAATTAAATTTAGTTTTTTGATTATCAGCAATTACCTCTAAAAGAAACCCAATAATAAATAAAGCTAAACCCGCTATAAAAATAGTCGAGATATCAAGCATGATAGAGCTTGTTAGGGCAACCAGTGCAGATGCCGAGCATATGCATACCCATAATCCTTGCGAAGTCCACGCCATTAGTAATCGAGGTGGACTAACCTTAATATCAGCAAATCTTTTATCCTCTCCAGCTTTATGAATTCTCATGAATAAAAATGAGCCAAGCCTAAGAGCCCAAATGATTATTGCTCCAGCGATAATAATTTTTGTTATCGATAGAACGTTAAATAATGAAGCTAAGTAAATAGACATCAGCATTAGAGTGATATATGTGATGCTGCCTGTAAGGTCATAAAACTTTTCTGTTTTTAAAATTACAGATGGAATATATGCAATCCATTGGATAAGGAAAGACAATCCAAAAAGTAAAATTAAAGCCGGATGATCATTAAAAATCAATGACTCTCCAGAAATCATCCATGAAAATAATAGTGCGGAAATTACGACCCCTAGAGTTATTAATATATTAATCATGATTTACTACCAGCCACATTCGAGTCCATCATTTTGCGCATCAAGCCATTCTTTTAGTGGCATATAGTAGTTTAGCATTGAGGTTCCGCTTAAAGACCTTGTTCCTGTTATTTTTTCAAATGCATCTTGCCAAGGAACACTTTGTCCTAGGCTAAGCATATCTCTTAAGCTTTCCCCAGCAATTTTACTGTTATATATAGAACACTCATGCAGTGGTCCCTGAAATCCAATTTTTTTACATAGAGCTTCATGGAACTGATATTGCATAATCCTAGCAAGATAATATCTTGTATAGGGCGTATTTCCAGGAATATGATATTTAGCCCCTGGATCAAATGCATCTGAGGATCTTTGAACTGGAGATGTTATTCCTTGGTACTCCCTTCTAAGTTCCCACCAACTAGAATTAACTTCTTGATTACTGGTTGTTCCTTCAAAAACACCTCCCCTCCATCTATCAAGCATTAATGTCCATGGAACTCCTACGACGCCATCTAAAGCTTGCTGCATTAATAATGCTATGGGATCGCTATTTGCTGCATCAGCCTCTTCTTTTGAAATGAAACCAATCCTTTCAAGGTAATCTGGTGTTATCGAAAGAGCAAGTAAGTCTCCAACTGCTTCATGAAAGCCATCATTAGCTCCTCCTTCAAAAACACTAGGAAGATGATTGTAAGCTTGATAATAAAATATATGTCCAAGTTCATGGTGAATCGTTGTGAAGTCTTCTGCATTTTTCTCAATGCACATCTTAATCCTTAAATCTTCATTGGAGTCAAGATTCCAAGCTGATGCATGACATACAACATTGCGATCCTGTGGTTTTACAAAAAGGGATCTATCCCAAAAAGTATCTGAAAGTTCATCAAACCCTAATGATAAGAAAAAGTTTTCAGCTATTTCTACCATCTCTATCTCATCTAGATTCCTTTCATTTATGATGGCAGTTAAATCAATGGTAGATTGCTCGCCTGCAGGCTCATAGACAAGATCATAAATATTTATCCATGATTGACCCCACATATTTCCCAAAATGTGAGCTGGAATGGTTCCATCGCCCGGCATTATTTCAGGACCATAATATTCAGTTAGCTTGTTTTTGACATGGCACTGAAGTGAGTCATATAGAGGCTTTAATTCTTGCCATACCCTCTCAGTCTCATTCTGAAACTCTTCAACCGGCATATCATATTTACTAAACCATAAATCAAGAAGGCCAGAGTATCCTAAATCTTCTGCACCTTGATTGCCTATTTCTATCATTCTGAGGTATTTTTCTTTCATAGGTTTGCCAATTTCTCTCCAGCCAGCCCAAGCTCTCAATAAATCATCTGTGTCTCTAGAGTTATCAATCACATTTTCAAAGGCCTCAAGGTCATAACACTCTCCATCCTCAAAGCAATGTGAGCCAGTCCCGTACATTGCTTCTAGTTCAGTTGATATATTTGATAATTCTTTGGCAAGCTCACTATCGTAAGGTGAAGGCATTACAAATGAGCCTTTAATTAAATCCAACTTCCTCCTAGTTGAGTCAGATAATTTGGAATTATTAAATAGGGCTGCCTCCCTTGCCCTTTCCAGGGATAAAAGTTGCAATCTCATGCCGAAGTCGGAAACTATTTTTTGTGAGTCGTAGGTAATAAAATTAGAGCCGATCCAATAAGCTGAACTCGCTATGGGTCCAAGCGTCTCATCCTCTTTCTCAATTCGTTCCAAAAACTCTAATGCATCAGCTTCTGTATAAGTGGATGAATTTGTATCTGAGCAAGCTACAATTAGTAATAAACTTGCTAAAAACGTATAAAATCTCTTCATGATAAAACCCTTATTTAATTAAAACCCCATAGATATGACTAAAATCTCGACTAATCAATTCAAAAACGGACTAAAGATTATACTCAATGGCGCACCTTGCTCAATACTTGATCATGAATTTCATAAGCCTGGCAAGGGTCAGGCTGTAATGAGAGTCAAATATAGAAACCTATTAACTGGCAAAGTGATCGATAAAACCTTTAAATCTGGTGAAAGCGTCGATCAAGCAGATGTGATTGCAAAAGAGATGACATTTCTGTATTCGGATGGGGAGAGTTGGCACTTCATGGATCAAGATAGCTTCGATCAAATTAGCATCACTGAAGACATTATGTCTGATGCAAAACAATGGTTAATTGGCCAAGAGGCTTGTGAGGTAATTAGTTGGAATGGATCGCCTATCAGTATAGAAGTGCCTCCATTTGTAGAATTAAAAATTACCAGTTCAGAGCCAGGGGTGAAAGGGGACACCGTATCAGGAGCTACAAAGCCTGCAACACTGGAGACTGGAGTTTCAATTCAGGTCCCTCTTTTTGTCGAGGAGGGAGAAACTATCAAGGTTGATACGAGAAACAGTGAATACGCTGGAAGAAAATAATGATTGAAAAGATTAGTGCACTTATTAATGAGAGACTAACTGATTTAGGGCTTGAGGATAAATCAATAAATCAAATTATTAAAAATTCGAAGCTTTCATTTTCGGATAATCTAGACAAGGGTCACTTGACAACAAATATTGCAATGGTCGGTGCAGGAGTTGCAAAAAAGAATCCTAAAGAGATTGCTGAATTTATTAAAAATAGTCTTTTAGAAGATCGATCCATTAATAAAATTGAAATTGCTGGACCAGGCTTCATCAATATCTTCCTTGAACAAGAAATATTTTTAGACCTGTTATATGAATGCGTTCAATTCTCAAATCAAGTTCCAGAAAAAGATAAACAAAAAATTCAGGTTGAATTCGTTTCAGCAAATCCTACTGGACCACTCCATGTTGGGCACGGACGCGGTGCTGCTTACGGAGATGCAATAATAAGATTACTTAATTTCAAGGGTCATGATGCTACAGGTGAGTATTATGTAAATGATGCTGGCAGACAAATTGATATTCTAACTTGCAGCATAATCCTCAGAGGAAAGAACTTATTCAATGATGATGACTTTCCAGAATCTGCATACAAGGCAGAATATATTAATGATATTGCAGCCAAAATTAATCCTAAATTCTTTAAAAATTTCAGTATTAATGAATTAGGACAAAGTCCAAATGATCCTGAAAAGCAAATTGATGACCTGATTGCAGTTTTTAAAAAAGAGAGTCCAGATCTATGGGCTGAATCAAGGGAAATTGGGTTGGCTTATGTGATTGAATCAATTAAAGATGATCTGCAAAAATTTAATGTCATCCATGAACATTGGTTTTATGAATCTAGCCTTGGGAACATTGAAGACAAAGATTCTCTGCTAGGAAAAGCCATAGAAACTGTAAAAGAGAACAATGGCTATGAAAAAGATGGAGCTTTATGGCTTCAATCGACCAATCATGGTGATGACAAAGATAGAGTCTTGGTTAGAGAAGATGGGCGAGGTACATATTTGGCATCAGACGTTGCATATCATAAAAATAAACTTGATAGAAACTTTGATGTTATTGTTAATGTTTGGGGCTCAGACCATCATGGTTATATCAAAAGAATAGAGTCATCCATTGAATCTATGGGTTACTCAAAAGAAAGATTGAGAGTTCAATTAGTTCAATTTGCTAATCTTTTTGAAAATGGGAAAAAGGTAAAAATGTCTACCAGATCTGGAGAGTTTTATAAGCTGTCGGATTTGATTGAAAAGCTGGGTACGGATGTTTCGAGGTTTTATTATTTGTCTAAACAGGCTGATCAGCATCTTGACTTTGATTTGTCGCTGGCAACAGAAGAAAATAAAGAAAACATCTATTTTTACATTCAGTATGCGCATGCAAGAATTTCTTCTTTGGAACAAAAGTACCTATTGAGTAATGATGGCCTGCCTTCAGAGTTGATATCAAGAGAGTTCTGTCTTTGCGATAAATTAATACTCAAATCGCTTAAATTTGATGAGATTATTGATAGCGCTGTTGAAAACTTACAGCCCCACCTTATCATTTTTTATTTAAAGGACTTAGCTCATCAATTTCATCAATTCTATAATGACCATAATATTTTAAAATCTGATGCAAAAACCCAAAATGACATTATGTTTGTCTTGAGTAATGTGAAAAAGATTTTTTCAAAATCACTAGAATTGCTTGGAATTAGTGCAATGGACAAAATGTAATATGAAGGATTTTGCCAAGCGCATAAATAGCAAAAAGAGCTCAAAAAAAAATAAATCGGTCAATCAAAGATTTATTACAAAAAAATCATTTAAAAGCCCCTTTGGCTTAAAAACAGGGCTTACCCTTGTAATCATCTCAGCGATTGGTGCATTTGTCCTTATTAACAGCATGAATACTGATGTAAAGAAAATAGTTGGGCTTGATATAACTTC
>CACJML010000010.1 GCA_902594515.1 uncultured SAR86 cluster bacterium
TTTTTTATATAAATCTATCTCTAATAATTATATCTAGCTAAAACAACCACCATGGATGTCTGAACTATTCTTCTACTATCAGAAACTTTTTTAGCAAATTTCTCAAATGACTTACTGGACAAAAGATTTTTATTTCCAGTAACTGCTGACTCAATAGATGATGATCCAGTAAAGGCATAGTGAGAATAAAAGTTACTTTGACCAGCTATATGAGCCCTCAGCCCATAGTTGCCTTCAATATTGCCTGCTTTAACCTGAGCATCAATTAAGTCTGACCAAGCTTCAGAATAATCTCCTGCATCACTAACCTGCATTCGATAAATTGTATAAACCTTATTCATGTCGGCATCATCAACGCCACCACTTATTAACTTTCTATTTAAGGCTTGCTCTACAGGCTCTGTAACGTCAGAAACGCTGGCAAGAAAAGCACCAAATTCTGGGGTGTAGAATGACTCTGTACCTTTAGCCATATCAGCTTCGCTGTCGTAGCTAATAATGACAGCATGAGATGCATCATCGTACCCATTGAATGCATAATGACCAAGGGTCACAACACCAGGAAATGAAGTTCCCCAATCTGATTTCATTAACTTATCAAATGAGCCAGCAAACTTTTGTACGTCTGAGACTTCAATTGAATAAGTTGCAATATATCCATCAGCAAATGTTAATGGTGATATTAACATTAAGCTCAAAAGTAATTTTTTCATAATTCCTCCTTTTTTTACTCTGGAGTAAATATATTAATCTAATTATTTACAAATATGTTATTAGAATAGAAATTAGTGGTGAGTTTTCTTTAATCTTGATTCAAAAGCAAAACTAAAGATAAATATACAAATAATATTTATTAGAACGATTAGTTTTTGAATAGATGCTTGAAGCACCATAGCTTCATAACTTTCTCTAGGATCGTTATGAAAAAGCTGGAAGATTACATAACCTAAGGTTGCAGCTAACAAGAAAGAAAGAGAAATTATGTAAACATTTCTAGATTTTGATCTTATTAAAACAATTACATATAAAAGAATCCCCGGAATAATTAAACGAAATGCATTTACTGCAAAAAAGACATGGGGTTCAAAAAACAAGTCATATGGCGTCAAGCCAACAAAAGCAAAAAATAAAGTTCCAAATAAAAACGAAAATGAACCAAGCCAAGCTAATGTATAGGTTAATTTATTTTCTTTATAGAGATTTGGGATAAATAAAAATGCAATGCCCACAATTAAAAAGGCAAACATTGCCTGATTAAAAAGAAACATCGATAAGAAATTTGGTTCTCCAGTAAATGAATTAAACCTACCAAGGTCACTTAAAAAGTTATGTGATAAAACATAACCAATTTGTTCATAGTTATGGATGTTGCCGCCTGGATAAAGAATAATGGCAGCAAGTACCGAAATAACAAAAAATACTGGAATAAACTTGAGTATAACTGCAGGCCAAAAATTCATTTAGATTAATTAATTGCTATGGGGTTAATAATCATTTGAACAGCACCACGCACTTTTGCAGGCCCAAGGACAAATAAGAATTCCGATACATTATCATCTGCAAGTTCGCCCGTATTCATGGTCTCTAAAATGTATATGCCATTTTCCTGAATTAGGATCCCATGACCAGGATAAGGCTCATTAGCTTTAATGGGTGGAACTACATCCAGTGACCAAGTATCAGCGCCAACTGCAACCACTTCTTTTTCAGCCAAATAGCTTGCAACCTCTGGAGTAATCCCGGGTGCACCAGAACCCCACTCTTGGGGATTTGAATCATATTTGTGTTGAGTCCACCCTGTATGAAAAATTACCACATCACCGGATTCAACAGAAATATTCTGAGTACGAAGTGCTTTTTTGACGTCCCTTAGATTAAAGGTTTCACCAGCCTCAAGATGATCAACTTTCTTGACTGCTGCTATATTAATCAGTAATCCTCTCGCCACTAAAGGAGGTATTTTTTCAATCCCAAGCTTAGTTAGGCCAGTAATTTGAGAGATCTCTTTACCATCAAAACAGTTATAAAAAACTGCATCCGGATTACCAATGTGTCCCAGTCCATCAATCTGAGGGCCGATGCCAAACCAGCCTTGAAAGACATCATCGTTGTAAGTTGCATTTGGAAATTGATCTTTACCAAACTGGCCTGTTGGTTGAACAACTTGTAATGAAAGTGATCTTGGGGGATATGCAGGAGTGTTTTGATCAATGATCACGCCCAAACTGTATGCTTTACCTTTCTTAATTAATTGGCTTGCTTTTAAAATTGATTCTGCATTTATTAAATTAGCATTTCCTATCTCATCTCCCTCACCCCAGCGTGAGAACTCACAAGCCTCATTCGCAACCAGAACAGGCAGAGAAATGACCGTTCCAAATAAAAATAAAATCTTCTGCATATTTATCCCTCCAAAAAAATGGGAGCCGCAACTCCCATTAAGCTACAAAATAATTTTACCTTATTTAATGTTCATCGATGTGTAAGATCTTCTGTTCTCACATGAATACCCTACTTCTGCAAGTGCCTTTTGTTCAGGCAGTTGACCGTTAACTTTATCCCACCAAAGATCATTATTTTTCCCATACTCAGAAAGAGAATTTGAGTACATAACTACTAAGAAATCATAATCATATCCTTCTGCACCAGTAACCGGCCACATCATTTTTCTTCCTAAATTATCACCAACTTTTTTTGCAGCCTGTGCAAATGCGTAATACGCGTTATAAACATCATTACTTGTAACTCCTTCATCAAGTTTGCAGTCCAGGTAAATCACATAACCAGGAGAGTATGACTCCCCATCAGGAATAGAGACATCTCTTTGCCATACCTCAACTACAGCTGAGTTAACCGCAGGAAGTTTTGCTAAAAGATCTCCACCGTTTTCAACCCAATACTGCAGGCCAGCAAACTGCTCTGTTGAATTGGGATATCTGCCGTACCACATGAAATCATGGGTTGGTAACTCCTGAGTAAAATATGGTGTCATTAATCCAACACTATAATTTTCAAACGCTCCTGATTTCTCCGCCCACTTAGTCCAATCATTTGCCCACTTCACCATATCGCCCATATCCTTTCCTGGCTTAAATTTCCCAATGTAGTACTCAGCTTTATATGGCTCATAAGTTGATTCTTGAGACATTCCATTAAAGCTAAAACACAACACAAATAATGATAAAAAATATTTCATAAAATTCTCCAAAAATAATAATTTAACTATAAAGTAAAATTATTATTGTGTACAAAAAAAGAGCAGCTTAAAGCTGCTCTTATTAACTGTAAAAAGTTGATTAGCGCGTGAGCCTAAATCCTAGCTGATTTTGAACTAGCAATTCTTCTGACAAATTGCTAAGAGCAACAACCTGACCGTCATCATTAAATCTAAATCTTGTCACAACATTTGATTCAGCTTCTTTGTTATAAAGAGTATTCATGGATTTATTCCATGACCAAACATAAACAACTTTTTCCTTAGGGTTGCCTGCCACTTCAATAATCTTGTAATCGATTGCTGGCCAATCTTCAGCTACTGCATCATTCATATTATCTAAAACCTGAGCTTTTGTAGATTTTGGATTCACCATCCCTCTTTTAAATGAACGCTTAATAGTTTTTCCATTCCTAAGAACCTCAACTTCTACTTTGCCTCCTGGCGCACCACCAAAAGTCAGCTTGCCATTATCCCAATTCTCTTTGGTGGCTTGAACACCGTTGACTGAAACAAACTTATCGCCGACTTTTAAGACTTTCGCTGCAGGGCTACCCTCAATAACACCATCCACCAATCTATCTTCTGAGTTGGGATCATAATAGAAACCAAAACCTATGAATCGACTTCCATAGTTGTAGCCATCCTCAGCCATATATTTTTTAACCATTTTCATGGCTTTTTCTTTAGAGGTGTAACCAGCTTCGACCCATTTTTTAGCAGTCATCACATTTTTCATCATAGGGTCCTTTGCACCCTCCTCATGATGACCGCTGATGGCTGGTAGTGTGAGCAACAAAGCTGCTGCTGTAATCGATAAATTTATAAATACTTTCATATTTTTCTCCTTAAATTAATTGTTATTTCTGATAATTGTTCCGGCATACATTCTAGAGCCCTCACAGCTGTAAGTTTCTCGAACCTGATTCGCGGCATCGGAGCCATTAAGATTACTCCAATAATTATCTACTAATCTTCCCCAGTCAGCCCATGTTGGATTAGCGTAAGATAAAACAAAGTCATACTTGGTTAAATCGCTTGGAGCTCCGTTGGAAGGTCTAATAATCCTAGCACCTGATTTCATGCCGCTTGCATGATGAGCTTCTTGTATTCCGCTGAGTGCTGCATAAGCATCGCCTAAATTTTTTCCTTCTTTAAGGTCGCAATATCTGTAAGAAACTGGGTATGAATCAGATAGATCATTGGGTGAAAAGTTTGATACTGCTACCCATTGATAAGCATTAAAGGATTCACCGCAGGTTACTGGAATTGATTCTCGTAAGGACCGATTACTCGCCGAGAGCCAATTATCATTCCCTTTGCCAAGCATTTCAGAATTTTTTACATGGCCTACCCAGATCATGTCGAATTCAGTTGTTGGAGATCTGTACCTTGGAAAAAGCATAGCAGCTGTGTAGTTTGTTTCATCAGTTGCATCCATCCATCGATTCCATTTTTCAACCCATTTCATCATGTCATCCATGTCCTTGCCCTCATTGAGTGAGCAGGTAAAATATTCTGCACGAATGGGATCAGGGGCTTCTTGAGCCTCCGCAAAAACACTAGAAAATATAGCTAGCGTAATAACAATAAATTTCATTAAACTCCTCCTATAAAATATTTACTCTAAAGTTAAATTAACATAAAAAATATGCATTTAAGTAAAAACTTTGTAACAAAAGTTAAGGTTTTGAAATCCAAGAAACTGGAGCGGGAAACGAGGTTCGAACTCGCGACCTCAACCTTGGCAAGGTTGCGCTCTACCAGCTGAGCTATTCCCGCTTAAAGGAAAATAAATATACTCCTAAGATGATTTAGTTTCAAGCAACATATAAAACAAAAAGCCCGCATTAGCGGGCTTAATTTTTTATTTAACTAAAATATAACTAGGTTTTAGAAAATGCAGGTCTAGCTGGATCATAGATCACACCTGAGTTATAAAGTTCTGGTGTGTCGCATGCAACTGTTTCCTCTAAAATTTCTCTTGCAGTACCACCAGATTCCATCCAGTTCTGATTGCCAACTTTCGCACTATCCGCGCTTTCATGAAAATTTCCCCACCAAAAATCGGCAAGTTCATTCGTACCATCACCCATGTAAATACCATAAGCGTAAGCGCCAGTTATTTCTAAGGTATCAAGCCATGAATTATATGCATCAATAACTTTAATCATGTCATCAGAAGATTTGCCATTATTGAATTTGCATGGAAAAAATTCAGTAAAGAATGAACCATCCTCAGGCATCGGTCCAAAAGATTCTACATCTCGATGAAAAGTAAAATCCCATGATGCTCGTTCCTCACCAAAGCAGTTCATCACTGATTCATTTGCCTCCATAAAGGCAATTGCCTCCTGATCTTCAATCCATGCAGCCCATGCTGCGTCAGCTTGGGCTTTAGATTCCCATTGCAATTCCCACCAACCGTTTTCAAATCTACTTTGATCAGTTGCAGGTACGTATCCCCAAGCACCTAGTAAATCATCAGAAATATTGAGTGATCTCCATCCCTGCATCATTTCAGCTACGTTCTCATGAGTAAAATCTTTACCGCCCACACAAGGAATAAATTCGTTGTAGAACTCAACTCCAACAAGATCATAAACAATGTCTTGATCATTAGAGTTTTGCATACAAGATGTAGCGAATATTAATGCAGCAAATAATGTAAATAATTGCTTCATAAATTCTCCTTTAATAATATTTATTAATATAACTAATTTTACCCACTAGTAAAATATTTTTTACATATACTTATAACTTTTTCTTATCTACTTATAATTAGGGAGATTAACGATTCAAACCTGTTATGCAACTTGAAATTACTCAAACCAAAGGAAGCAAATTATTATTTATTCTATTGGTAGCTTTTTGCTCGATTACCACAAGGGCATTTGATCTTGATAATTTTAACCAAGACAATGCTGTTGAACTTGGTCAAGATCTAATCAAATTGCCCCATGGATTGCATCAAGTAAATAAATCAGACAACCTTGCAGAAACATTGATTATTGGCATTCATGGCAGTAATTCTGAAGGGTATGAATGGGTTTACCCTTTTTGGAAGCTCAATAATGATTTCACCGAGATTTACTTTTATCGATGGAATGATGAGCAATGTGCAAACAGAGATAATTATATTTTAATTAATGGCTTAGCAAAGGCCCTACAAGACAATCCCAATATTCAGAACATCAAGGTTCTAGCTCACAGCTATGGGGGGCTCTATTTATTACATTCATTAGCATTAATAGATGAATTTTTAGAAACTCAGAGCAGACCATTAAGGACTGAAATTCACTTTATAGCATCCCTCCTCTCACCCCCAAAACTAATAAGTTTGGGGTGCAATATGAATGATAATTTTAAAGATGCTTACTCCATGACTATTTATAACTGGAAAACAATACAAAACCTTGATGGGGCCTTCAGGAATTATGCAAAAGATCCACAGGATCTTAAAGCTCCATCTAATATAGAAACGAGACTTCCATCAAGCTATAACGGTCGTAAGCTTGGGCACAACTGGTCAATCAGTTGGGTGGCAGATCAAATATTTAAAGAGTGAAAATTAACTAGATTTATTTGTCGGATGTATTGTTATCGTCAATAAATTCGACTCCAGCACCGCCGGTCATGACATCAACTATCACACCGATCACCATATTCAATAGCACCACAGCATTAACGATAATGAAACTAATGAAATAGATCCAAGCCCAAGGATGAACTTCTATAACATCTGCCATCACTGCCGCCCAATCATCGTAGGTAGCAACTTGAGCAAGGGTTAATAAGGCTAAGCCAATGTTGCCCCAATTATCTGGATCAGTTTGACTAAAGACCATGGTGCCAATTGCACCCCAGATATAGATAAAGATAAACATTAAAAGCGCAATAAAACCCACTCTTGGAATAGTTTTTATTAACGAGTCAATGATGTGCCTAAATGCTGGAATTACAGTAATAATTCTTAAAACCCTTATGATTCTTAGCAATCTAGCTACAAAGACACTAGAGCTTGCTCCGATTGGAACTAAACTTAGTACCACGATAGTGGTATCAAATATATTCCATCCATCTTTAAAAAACTTGCCAAGATTACGCTCAGCTACCATACGAATAACCAGTTCAATTAAGAAAAAAACCGTAATTGAATAATCAAACAGTAAAAGGTAATAAAGATATTCTGCTGGAATATCGTATGAGCTTATTCCTGCATAAAGCGCCGAGGCTATGATTACAAAGATTACAAGACCGTTGAAAAACTTGCTGTTTCTAATGGTTAAGAAGAAATCAACAAAAGCATTCATATACGGCTACCCCAGGATGTGACCATCCAAATATTTATAGATTGAGTTTACTGCTTAATGTCAAAGAAACCCTGACGAGTAACGCACTTATCAATCTGCACGTCTTCAAGCGCTTCTAATTCAAATTTAAGAGTACGCAGTTCATTTACTTGTGGATCAACACCTTCAGATGCAAATCCAATAAAGTTTTTACCAGTCGTAGGGTTGTTAGTACCTAAACCTAGCTGAAAGTAGTAAGTGCTTCTATCAGCCTCTTCAATTGCACCTTCGGCAACTTCGACCAATAATTCTTTCATCTTGTTACGTTGTGCTGAAAGCTCAGTACAATCTAAATCTCTATAATTTGGAAATTCAGGATGGAGCTTGCCACCTTGGGTTGTTTGGTAAACACCCTGTGGAATGGCACAAGAAAACATTGCACCACTTAACAATAGAATACCGAATGACTTAATACTTTTCATACTTAATCCCTGGATTGATGACATTTTATCACTATAAGCTTAAATTTGGCTATATTTTACATATTTTTAATTAAACGCCAAGATTTTTTCTATTTTTTTAAAATCAGTATAAAAGATAGATTCCTTCAGCCGTGTAGAAATCATTAGCTCCTGCAGTTGCACTATCACCAGTCTTGTAAACATCCACGCTAATATTTCCTCCGCTTTCTATATATGTAGATGTAGTTCCAGACCGTGTATATTCACCGCCAAAGATGCTTCCCTTGACTGATGCCAAGCCAGACCAGCCGTTTTGTAAGCTTGGTGTCAGACTTCCACTGTAATGTTGATCAGTTCCTGTAATTCCTACCGCAAACAAACCATTAGCATCGAGAAAACCAGCATTCACTAAGATTGGATTTTTTTCATCAAAGTCTTTAAAAGTTAAGGTTCCAGAATAACCACTCGTGCCCCAAGTGAAAGTTGCATCGACGTCTGCTGTACTGGTGTATTTATGTACGTCATAATCATTCCCGCTTGCATTATGGCGATAAGCTACATTAAAGACTGCCCCTCCACTTTTACTAGCCGTTCCTGAAGTTGGAATTAATGATTGATCGATGATTTCTCCACCAACCCACGTACCTAAATGCACTGAAGCATTTTGATTACCGGTAGCTACAGCGATGTCAGCAGAACTCATTGCCCAAAAACCCCATTTTGTAAAATGGCCTCTTCCACCAGGATCAGAAAATGCATCGCCACCGCCTTGAGCACTCGAGTTTTCACTGGCATTAGACATTCCCTCATACAGAGTAGTATCGGGATTATCTAGGCTTTGCCATGTGACCATGACGCCAGCAAGATTATTTGAACCACCAGAAGTGCCATCAATTTGTGTGCCGTTATCTTGAATTTCAGCGGCAAAAACATTATTTGCTAAAAATGCAGATTTGGCATCGGTATTGTCAAGGTCTCCAAATGTTAAGGTCATGGAGCCAGTATCAACAGTGGTCCAATTTGTTGTGTAATTATTTGAAGCAAATGCAGTAATATCCATTGGCGCCACAACCTCAGCAAAGTTAGTGCCATAATCAAAAGTAAAGCTTGCTCGGGTACTGCCTGTTCCAATAGAAGCAAATTGGTTGTTGCTTGCACCGCTGACATCAAACTCCAAGATACCGTTAAAATACCCACTCCAACTTAAAGTACCTGATGAAAGTGAAGACGGTGTAGAGTACTGATTCTGATAAACACCTCTGTAGGTAGAAGTATAGGTGTTAGCCTGCGTATTACCGTTGCCATTTTTTACATTTTGTCTGATTAAAGCCTGGTTAAAAGAACCCGTCAAAAAAGCATCGGTGTTAGCATTATAAGAAACACCCAGCCGCATATCTCCCGATGCATATGGATCTGAAGACGTTAAGAACATTGCACTTGGAGCTGAAGTTGCTGTTGAATCTTTAGCATCCGGTGCCCAAAAACAAGCCGTTTCATTGGAGGTGGCGCATTGTACCGGTGAAGTACCGTAAACAATTCCAAGACCATTATCATTGGCATTGGTCGCCCCTTGATAGGACCAATAATGATATCCATCCATCCCAAAACCACTGTCTCCGGCCGAATACATCGAAGTCATGTTGCTGCGTCGATTCATGTTCGTAATTACTACATTGAGTAAGCTTTGTTGATCATCTCTAATATTGCTGGCATCACTATCATCAGCATATGAGTCATCGAAGGAAATTTGTGCCCACATACCAACCCCCACTCCATCGTATCTGACCATTTGCTTAAAGAAGCTTGAGCCCTCAGGGATATCATTTCCTCCCACAGCCCATTCCCTGGCAGTGGTATGGAGGAATGAGGAAGACGAAGGATTTAAAGCTAGCGATTGCCACTCATAAGCCTCATCAAATACATAGGCGGCACATTCAGAACCAGCAGAGGCTCCTGGACCGCAATAACGCAAACCCACGTCTCCATAGGTCCAAATGTTTGAATTGGTCATGGGCATAAAGTTAGGATAAAACCAGTTATCAGAATCTAATAAAAAATCGGTACCTAGATACTCAATAGGCAGAACAGCAAAATAAAGTATGCCTTCTGCAAACTTAGTAGAGCAACTACCAGAAGTACAACCAACAAATGTGTCCCACATGGCATCGGTATAAATTTGACCTGCTAAAGTAGTTTGATCTTCAAAGAGGTTGTAGGTGGAAGTGACTGCAGAACCACCAGTGCCTAGACCCGCAAACCAATTCATGATGAATGTATTTGAACTACCTGAAGTCGAATACGCATTGTAATCTGCTACCCCTAAAACAGCTCCACTTGAACCGGTTCGTCCTGGATCACAGATGAAAGTTGCAGCGCCAGTGGCACTACTAATTGTTCCATTTACCAAAGAATTACAAACTGATGGGATGTTCATAAGCCCGTTTGCATTGTAGATGTGAGTATTATTCACAAGAGCTGAATAATTTAAAGTACCTCCGGCATTAGTGATTGCGTCAACAGTTGATTGTGTAATTGTAGAATTAGAATTAGTGCTGCTGTAAACGGTATTACCACTAAAACCACTCCATCCAAGCCCAGCAAATAAATCTTCATGTTGGTCGCCATTCTGGCCTCTTGTGCTCCAACCCGAGTGTTCCCACATGGCAGCAGCATAATTTCCTCCACCATCGATCCAATCAGCAAGCTCACTATAGGTATAACCAAATGTTACGGTACCAGGGCTGTTATTTACGATAATTCCCACATCATCAAGATCAATACCTGCATTATTAAGACAAGTCTCAACGTTGACATTCACACAATCTTTAATTGTGTAGCCAGCTCCGGTTATAGAATTTTGCCAATGGCTGCCCAATCCAGTGTAACCGCTACCGTATTGTGTTGTAGTATCACCAACAATGACCCCATACGTGCGTTGTCCAGTTGAGGATTGGTAGCTTAGAGACGCTCCGGCTCTGTTTGTTGTCATAAAGGCGAAATCGCCGCCTGTCGATGTATTTGGAGTGGTTCCTGATCCTGACCATTGCATGAATGCACCAGCACTTACAATCTCATTGTCAATTATGGTGGATGAATTTGCGTAAGTTCCCGTCACTTCAGCAGTGGCTAAATTTTGGTTGGTTAAAATACCTCTATATAAAATATCATTATGGTTAACATATGTGTTCCCCACAGCAGTGTTGCCGTACATACTTGGAGCATAAACCCCTGCAGCGCTTCCAAGAGAGGTTATTGGAAAAACATACTCAAAGTTAAGTTGGGTTCCACCACCAATTTCCACTCTAACTGTAGGGCTTACGTTGTTTCGAGTATCACCGTCATGATCAAAAACATCATTGAAATTTGTTGTTGGGCTGGTGCCAACTTGTTCTAAATAATAAGCCGGCAGTGAAGATCCTGAAGCTCCTCGGGTTGCAGTGGCACTAAAGCCACTTTGTGAAACTGAATTGTAAGCTGCTGAATAG
>CACJML010000011.1 GCA_902594515.1 uncultured SAR86 cluster bacterium
TCTAAATAATCCCCGTGCGGTTACTTCCAAAAAGCCTTGTTCGGTTTCAGGATTATAAATAAAGCGATCAAGTACCACGCTGGAGTTGGGTCCAACAGAGAAAGCAGTCCCATCGAGCAACAACATCTGCGCTTTACCGATGTCGTCAGTTTCAATAGTATGGTTTTGAATGATTTGATAGCCGGCTTCAACAAGTTTACGTTCTTGTTCTAGCGTTAAATCAGTGGTGTTTCGGTTCACCGCAGCAGCGACCCCAATTTGCTCTTGAGCAAGAGTAGCGGTGCTAAAAAGTATTAAAAGTAATAATTTTGAATAAATTCTCTGCAATTTTTATTCTCTTCCAAACCTTAAAGTAGGACTAATTATTTAAATTTTTTACTATTCTAATAAAAAAATGACATTTTGTCATTTTTATATTAATTAGACTAGGGTTAGCCTTTTAATTAACGATTATAAGGGGTCTCTAATCATTGGGAAAGCCGGTGGCGAGTCACCAATTTGCACTTTACCAACCATTTCAAATCCGTAACGTTCATACAGTGATTTATTTCGCTCATTCGAAGCTTCTAGGTAAGCTCGATGGCCTTTTTCATCAATCATTTTTAAAGCTTCTTTAAGCAAAAAGGAGCCGATGCCTTGGCCCTGCTTAGCCGGATCAACAGCTATGAATGCTAAGTACCATGCATCCTCAGGATGAAAGGTCTCAAATTGCTCAAAAAATTGGGCTACGGCTTCCAATCTTTCTGCAGGAATATCATTAAAAGTAGGCTCTAACACTGACTCATCGAAGACTTCGCCTGGAGGATGCCAAATGGAGGCACCTGCAAAAGACTCTTCCGCAAAAAAAATATCATGCTTAAATGCTGCTTTTGAGAACTCCTCCATCCATTGATCAAAGCTATTTAAATATGCCTTCGCCTGCGGAAAAACCCATCTGATAAGCGCATCATTGGCAAAACCAAGTTTAAGAACACTTTTAAGTTGATCTTTGTCACTCGCTTGAGCTCGAATAATATTTGGGGATTGCATATTAATTATGTGAACTGATAAATGAAGTTATTTGATCATAGTTACTATCAAAATGATGAAGTTGTTCTGTTTTTTCAAATAAGCCTCTTAAAGCAGTCGGTGTCTGAGTTAAATCAATACCAAGTTTTTTATAAACATCAGGAAACTTTGCCGGATGTGCTGTTGCTAAGACCACAAAATGATTCTTATCTGAAGCAGACACCATTGCCTCTTGCATAGCTACCGCTGTATGCGGATCAAGTAAGTAGTGATGATGCTGAAAAATTGATTGGATAATCTCTTGCGTTGCAGCGTCATTGACGCTGCTTGAATTAAACAATTTATTTTTTTTACTCCAAGTAGTTTCATCCAACTCTATACCTTGGCTGGGAAAATTATTAAAAAGTTCAGCGCACTTAGAAGTATTTCTGTCTAAGAAAAAATCGTAAACCAAACGCTCAAAATTACTGGCAACACTAATATCCATACTTGGTGAGATCGTTTCATGCACCTGTTTTTTAGAATAATCATTACTCCCAAAAAAGCGATGCAAAATGTCATTATCATTCACTGCAACTGAGATGATATTAATGGGAAGTCCCATTTTAAAAGCTGAGTAACAGGCAAACACATTACCAAAATTACCAGTTGGAATAGAAAAGTTTAGATTTTGATGGGCAGCAAGCTGGTTATAAGCATAAAAGTAATAACAAATTTGCCCAACTATTCGGGTCCAGTTAATTGAATTTACAGCCAGCAGGTACTGATCAGATTGAAGAAAATCTCTTTGAATAAATGCTTGTTTGACTAGGTCTTGGCAATCATCAAATGTGCCGTTGATTCTTAATGCAAAAACATTATCAGCAGCAATTGTACTCATTTGTCTTCTTTGAACTTCTGACATATTACCGTTGGGCAGCATAATAAAGCTTTTAATACGTGAATAAGAGCGACAGGCATCAATTGCAGCTGAGCCAGTATCGCCAGAGGTAGCTCCTAAAACAATTGCAGTTTTGTCCTCTTGCTCAAGTACCTGATTAAAAAACGCCGCGGCAAGTTGTAACCCAAAATCTTTAAAAGCAGCCGTGGGACCATGAAACAATTCCAGTACCGAGATATTTTCGATGGTCTTAATACCAACTAAATCTTTGTGCTCAAAATCATGCCAAGCATTCTCCACGATACTAATGGTTTCTTCATGGGTGAATGAGGAGGATGTAAAATGCGGAACAATCTCTTTGGCAACCTCAATAAAAGATGGCAGTCCTTTAATTTTTTCGATGTCAATTTGTGGCCAATGGTCAGGCATAAACAGTCCGCCATCCTCTGCAAGACCTTGCATGAGAATAGAGGCAAAATCCTTATCTTTATCCCCACCTCTGGTTGAATGAAATAACATTATTAATTTTCGATTCTAATGATTTTTGAAAAATAAATTTCTGACTGCTCAGAGAAATTTTTTAGAGCTTTTTGCATTTGAGATTCTTTGATCAGATCAGTAAAGACTACAACCGGAACCTTCCCATCCGCTAAGTGATCTTTCTGCAAAATCTTATCTATACTAATTTGATTTTCTGAGAAAATTTGGCTTACCAGAGCCAATACTCCTGCTTGGTCTTGAACTTCAAGATAAACATAGTATGAAAAATCCAAGCTTTCAAAAGGTTTTATTTGTGGAATATCCTTAAACTCAGGATAATTCATAGGAGAGCTCTCAACGTGCTTTGATAAGGCAATTAAGTCAGAGATCAATCCTGATGCGGTCGACTCTCTTCCAGCTCCAGAGCCGGCTATTAAAAACTCACCCAATAAATCAGTATTAATCTGGATACCATTTCTAACACCGGATAACCCCCCTAAACTTGAGTTTTTATCAATTAGAACAGGATGACTTCTGAGTTCTATTTGAGCCCCAGCTTTTTTAGTTACAGCAAGATGTTTAATGGTTAAATCAAATTCGTCTGCGTATTTAAAGTCTGCAGCAGAGATATTTTCGATGCCTTCAATGTGGAATTTGTCTGCAGGCAAATTGCTATTGAGAGCTAGAGAAGCAAGGATTCCTATTTTATGGGCGGCATCAGTACCGTTAATATCAAGGCTAGGATCTGGTTCGGCATAACCCCTATCTTTAGCCTCTTCAAGCGCAACCTCAAAGGAAACACCATTCTCCATATTACTTAAAATGTAGTTAGTAGTTCCATTAAGCATGCCAGAAATTTTTGAAACTTGATTTGCACCCAAGTCATTTGAAAGCATTTTAATAATTGGTGTCCCGGCTGCTACTGCTGCCTCAAACAACAAATATAAATTTTTTTGATTAGCAAGCTTAAGCAATTCATTTCCATGCTCGTATAAAACAGCTTTATTCGCAGTAATGACATGCTTACCTGCATTAAGGGCTTTAGAAATTAATTCTCTAGCAGTTTCAGTGCCCCCTATGAGTTCGATCACAACATCTATTTCTTCATCTATTACATCGAAAATATCTCTATGAACTTTTATCTCTCCTGGGTCACATATTGGATTATCTCTTCGAGCTCCAATACAAACGATCTCCAAAGACTGATTTTTAGGTGATTTATTGAGCTGCTCAAATAGGCCAGTTGCAACATTACCCCAACCGCAGATTCCAATTTTTAAATTATGATTCACTGGACTCAAGTCTTGAAAATAGATCGCTTGCGGGTATGTAACCTGGATATAAGACTCCAGATGCACTTACAATTGCTGGTGTTCCAGAAATACCAATACGTTGGCCCAATAGATAATGATTTATAACAGGATGATCATTGCATACATTAGTTTTAGGCTCCTTACCCTTCTTTTGGAGGGTGAGTATTTCTCTTGGTTTAGGTGAGCACCAAGCTCCAACAATTTTATCGTACGAAGGCGAATCCGGACCAGATCTTGGAAAGGCAACATAATTTACTGTTATACCAATTTCATTATAGTCCTCTATTTCGCTATGGAATTTCCTACAATAACCGCAATCAACATCAGTAAAAACAGTTATCACATGTTTAGCTCTTTCAGCTGGAAATGAAATAAAATCTTGCGATGTTAGGTTCGAATTAATTAATTTAGCTCGTTTTTTTCTGATTGCTTCATCGGTAAGATTATTAATGTCCGATTGATTAATTGAATAAAGTTCTCCATAAAAGAAATATTTACCATCACTGGTCACATAAATAGGTTGCAGTTCACCAATATCAACTTCTTTTATTCCAGCAATGTTTGAGTCCGAAATTGCTTCCACTTTCATACCTTCAGGCAGAACCTTATTTACTGCTAGTTCAACATCTTCACCATGAACAGATAAAATAATTATCGAGCAAATGAAAATATTTAATTTCTTTATCATTATTATCCTCGCGGATGATGTTTCTTAATCATCTCACTAAGTCTTTGTTTAGCAATATGAGTATATATTTGAGTTGTGGAAAGATCACTATGTCCAAGTAACATTTGTACGGATCTTAAGTCTGCGCCATTGTTTAAAAGATGAGTAGCAAAAGCATGTCTTAAAGTGTGTGGTGAAATTTTATAAGGGATGGATGCTATTTTTTGATAATGTTCAACGCGCTGCCAAAAAGATTGACGCGTAACTTGAGATAGCTTTTGACTGATAAAAAAATATTTACTGTTCATATTTAGGTTGTTCTGCCTGCGGAAGTCTATGTATCTTTTTAACCAGGACAGTGCGCTATCTCCAAATGGAACAATTCTCTCTTTCGATCCTTTGCCCGAAACTTTAATCACACTTCTTTCAAAGTCAAAGCTTGAATATTTTAAGTTCACAAGCTCAGAGACTCTTAAGCCTGTTGCGTACATCAACTCCAACATAGTTTTATCCCTTAGTCCTATAAAGGTTGAAGCGTCTGGTGCATCCAATAAGGTATTTACCTCTGCCATTGACATAGATTTAGGAAGAGATTTTGGAATTTTGGGTAAGACCAAGTCTTGAAAAGGATTAGTTTTAATGTATTGCTGTTTTTTTAAGTAAACAAACAGTGATTTTAATGAAGAAATTTTTCTAGAAATAGACGCAGGTGCAAGTTCTTTTTTTCTTAAGCTAATAATGAAATTTTCAGCATGGTTCAAATCAACTTCAGATAATTTTATTGCTTGATCAGCACACCATTTATTAAAACCGCCAATGTCAGTTTGATATGAACTTAAGGTATTTTTGGATAAGCCTTTTTCTAACTGTAAAAATCTCAAAAAAGAATCAATAAGATGACTCTCTTTTGCATCCATAGTCATAATTATTCGAGTCTTTCTTTGATCCTAGCAGATCTTCCAGATCTATCTCTGAGATAATAGAGTTTAGCTTTTCTAACGTCGCCCTTACGTTTAACTTTAATGGAGTCAATTAAGGGACTATGAACTTGAAATGTTCTCTCTACACCAATACCGCTGGATATTTTTCTAACGATGAATGATGAGTTTAAGCCAGCATTTTTAATGTGCATAACAACACCTTCAAAAGCTTGGAGTCTAGTTCTTTCACCTTCTTTAACTTTTACTGAAACAACAACACTATCTCCAGGCCTAAAAGGAGGCACATCGTCTTTTAATTGAGATTTTTCGAAATTTTGAACTATTTGCGCTGGTGACAATTCTTCTAACCTAGCTGTTGACGCAGCTTCAGCTGGCTCTTCCTCAGGAGTACTAACTTCTTCAGCAGGTACATCTACTTCAGGTTCGGCAGTCTCAGCAGGTTCAGGAGCAGATTCTTCAGGCGCTGACGCTTCCTGATCTTCAGCGACAGGTTCAGCTGTTTCGGGAGTAGAATCCGCTGACTCTACAG
>CACJML010000012.1 GCA_902594515.1 uncultured SAR86 cluster bacterium
GAGAAGAGTATCTCATTCTTAGTGAAGGGGATATCTTCGGAGTCATTAGTTAAGTTTTATAGTTAAGGAGAAAAAATATGTCAGCAAAAGATGTTAAATTTGGTGATTCCGCCAGAAGCAGAATGCTTCAAGGTGTAAACACCCTAGCAGATGCAGTAAAAGTAACCCTTGGACCTAAGGGAAGAAACGTAGTTTTAGATAAGTCTTTTGGAGCACCAACAGTGACTAAAGACGGTGTCTCAGTTGCGAAGGAAATTGAGCTTGAAGATAAATTTGAGAATATGGGCGCACAAATGGTGAAACAAGTTGCCTCACAGACATCTGATGAAGCAGGTGATGGAACCACAACAGCAACTGTATTGGCTCAGGCAATTGTTAATGAAGGCCATAAGGCTGTAGCGGCAGGCATGAACCCTATGGATTTAAAAAGAGGAATTGATAAGGCAGTCGCAGCAGCAGTAGATTTTGTTCAAAAATTAAGTGTTCCTTGTGCAGATGATAATGCGATTGCTCAGGTTGGTACCATTTCAGCCAACGGCGATGATAACGTAGGTGGCATCATTGCTGAAGCTATGGAAAAAGTGGGCAAAGAAGGTGTGATCACTGTTGAAGAAGGTCAAGGTATCAATAATGAGCTTGACGTTGTAGAAGGTATGCAATTTGATAGAGGATATCTTTCTCCATATTTTGTAACCAATCAGGACAACATGACTTCTGAGCTTGAAAATCCACTTATTCTTCTTCATGACAAGAAAATTGCAAACATCAGAGAGATGCTTCCATTGCTTGAGGCTGTTGCCAAAGCAGGAAGACCTCTGCTGATTATCGCTGAAGACATCGAAGGTGAAGCCCTTGCAACTCTTGTGGTTAATAACCTTAGGGGTACTGTAAAGGCAGCTGCGTGTAAAGCACCTGGTTTTGGCGATCGAAGAAAAGCAATGCTTGAGGATATCGCTATTTTAACCGGTGGAACTGTTATTTCTGAAGAGGTTGGCTTATCCCTTGAGGGTGCAACCATTGAAGATCTTGGAAGTGCTAAAAAAGTTAGCCTAAATAAAGATAATACAACCATCGTCGACGGTGCCGGTGACCAAGCTAATATCGAAGGCAGAGTGAACCAAATCAGAGCACAAATCGAAGATACAACTTCTGATTACGATAGAGAAAAACTTCAAGAAAGAGTTGCCAAGCTTGCCGGCGGTGTTGCTGTCATCAAAGTGGGTGCAGGTTCTGAAGTTGAAATGAAAGAGAAAAAAGCTCGTGTAGAGGATGCTTTGCATTCAACCAGAGCTGCAGTAGAAGAAGGCGTGGTACCTGGAGGAGGTGTTGCCCTTGTGAGAGCACTTAATTCTCTTGAAAAAATTAAAGGTGATAACGATGATCAAAATGTTGGCGTGAATATTGCTCGAAAAGCATTTGAAGCTCCATTGAGACAAATTGTTACCAACGCCGGTGAAGAAGCTTCTGTCATCATCTCTAAAGTTAGAGAAGGTAAGGATGCTTTTGGTTTCAATGCTGCCAATGGCGATTATGGTGACATGATTGAAATGGGTATTTTAGATCCAGCCAAAGTAACAAGAACTGCACTTCAAGCTGCAGGATCTATTGCAGGCATGATGATCACTACCGAAGCTATGGTTACTGAGCTCCCTAAAGATGAGCCAGCTGCTCCTGCAATGCCTGATATGGGCGGCATGGGTGGAATGCCAGGCATGATGTAAAAAACATCGTAACTTATAAAAAAAACGGGGATTTTCCCCGTTTTTTTTTGGAAGTTATATAATCTAGTTATTACTAGGGAGGTAATATGGAAGCATATCTAGGTACTGTTTTAATGAGGACACTGCATATTCTTTTTGGAATTTTGTGGATCGGCCTACTTTATTATTTTAACTTTGTTCAGACTGAATACTTTAAAGAGTCTGAAGCTGACGCTAAATCTGATGTTGTAAAAAAGCTTGTTCCAAATGCTCTTTGGTACTTCAGATGGGCTGCAGCATTTACTTTTTTCACCGGGGTGTATTTGTTGTATTGGAAAGGTATTGCAACCAATGTCGGTATTACTTTAGGTGCGATCATGGCTACCATTATGGCGGCTAACGTTTGGTTCGTAATTTGGCCTAATCAAAAGAAAGTTATTGCTGGTGCGCCGGATGCAGCAGAGGCCGGAGCTAAAGCAGGACTTGCATCCAGAACCAATACTTTATTTTCTATTCCTATGCTCTATTTGATGGTTTATTCCGCGCACGCAGGCTCATTGCCAAATCAATTACTCATTAGCAATCAGTTGACTGGACTTTGGGTGGGATTAGCAATTATTGCTGTGATTGAGCTCAATGCCTTATTTGGGAAAATGAATCCCATGATTACATCGGTTAAGGCGGTAGTGCACTCAGGATTAGCTCTTGGAGTTGTATTTGCTTTGATTGTTAACTATTTGTAATGGTTTTTTTGAAAATTAAAGGGAGCTTAGGCTCCCTTTTTTAGTTTCACTTTATCGATAGAATTTTCAACTATATTTAAAATTTCAAGCTGATAACCATTAATTTCCATGCACAGGTTAGTGCTTGGAATGTACTCTAAATAATCCACAATCATTCCATTGACTGTTTTCGATCCATCCTCAGGCAGTTCCCATTCAAGTTGCTTATTTAAGTCTCTAATTTTGTAATTACCCTCAACAATGATTGAGCCATCAGATCTTACATTTAAGGCGTCAGGTTTTTGCAGGTTTTGTTGATTGAATTTACCCACTATTTCTGAAAATAGATCTTCAATCGAAATCAAACCTTCAATTTCTCCATACTCATCCACGACCAAGCCTATGTTTTTATCTAGGTTTTGAAACTCACTTAGTTGATGAGTAAGTTTCGTGCTTTGAGAAACAAAATAAGTTTCAGACAAAAAAGGGTCAACCGATTGGTTATTCTCGATACATTCAATAAATTCATGTGAATCTTTTAAATGCAGGACCCCAATCATATTATCAAAGGATCCTCTAAAAACTGGGAGTCTAGAGTAAAACGATGACTTGATGATGGATTCAGCTTCATCAGGATTATTGAGATCGATACCTACCATTTCAGCAGCTGGAATCATGATGTCCTCAACAGTGAGATCTTCTAAATCCAAGATCGATGACAGCATAGTTCTTGATTGATCCGGTATTAGGTCTCCATGCTCGCTTAATAATGTTCTTAACTCTCCAGAATTAAGGTTATCGTTTTCAGCAGAATCAGCTGGATCAACATTTAAAAGCTTTAATAACCTTGAACTGATGAAGTTAGTTAGAGCAATAATTGGCTTAAATAAAAAAATTAATCCCTTCAGGATCCACGATGATTTTTCAGCAAACTTTTCTGGATACACAGTGGCAACTGTTTTTGGAGTAATTTCAGAAAAAATTAAAATGACAATGGTAAGGATTACCGAACCCAACAATACGTTACCACCAAAATAATTAATAAAGATTATGGTCACCACCGATGACGCAAGAATATTAGCAAAGTTATTTCCAACTAGAATTGCGGACAGCAGAATATCAGGACGTGCCAGCAATCTTAGCGCTCTTCTGGCTCCTCTACTTTTTTTTGAATTATGGCGAAGCTTGACCTTGTTTGAGGCCATCATGCCAGTTTCAGACCCTGAAGAAAATCCTGAAAAAATTAGTAACGCAACCAATAATAGTAGCAAATATATTAATGAGTCCACTGCTTAGGTATACCTGTCGATGATTAGAATATTTAGGAAATAGGTAATTATTATCAATAAAAATGTTATCAAAAGAAATCTGAGAGCATATTTTGCACTCAGTTTAGAGTATTTCATTGCTATGTAAACACTTATATAGATCGCAAGAGCAAGGCAGGATAACAATATCTTTATTCGTGATTCAATATCTGGATCGCTGTAAATTAAAAATCCTGTTGCCAGTGCAAAAACTAAAACAATTAATCCGATCCCAAGAACTTTAAGTAGAAATTTAAATTGGCTCTCAATTGGTGTGCGAAGGCTTGATTCAGACAAACCCTTTTTAAGATTAATAGAGTGCCTCTCCAATAATAATGCTTCAAAAATAGTAATAATTAAGATTGAGACACTTAAAATCGTTGCCAATACGTGAAGATCATATAAAAAATCACTGTTTGCAAAGATTAATGCATACAGTGCACTGAAGGCACCCGCAACCAAACCTAATGAAATGGCATTACTAAAGAATTTTTTAAGCAGAACATAGCTTGGAAGGCTTAAAAGGGTAAAAATTAGGAAAGGAGTGGCCATTAAATAAATTATTAATCTTTTATATATTAACACTATCAAATTTATCAAGCTTAACCTAAAATACACACCTTTTTAGGATTAACAGAATTTATGGTAGTAATTAGACTTGCAAAGAGTGGGGCAAAGAAAAACCCATATTTCTTTATCACAGTTGCTGACTCTAGAATGCCTAGAGATGGTAGATTTATAGAAAGACTTGGTTTTTACAACCCATCTGCAAGGGGTTCTGAGGAAAGATTGCGCTTTAATACCGAGCGCTTTGATCATTGGGTGGGCCAAGGCGCACAAGTTTCAGATCGTGTAAAGGTTTTGCATCAAGAGGCTGAAATGTCTCCTGAAGATCTAGCTGCCAAATTCGAAAAAAGAGATTCTAAACGGCAAGCAAAAAAAGAAGCTAAAGCTGCAAAGCTTGCTGAAGAAATGGCTGCTTCTGAAGAAGCTGCACCAGTAGAAGAAGCTCCAGCCGAAGAAGCTGCACCAGCAGAAGAGGCTCCAGTAGAAGAAGCTCCAGCTGAGGAAGAAGCTCCAGCTGAAGAAGATTCTCCATCAGATGACGAAAAGAAGTAATACTTCAGACTATAGCCACATATTAATTGGACGAATAGGTAGACCAAGAGGTCTTAAAGGTGAGTTTTTCATTAAC
>CACJML010000013.1 GCA_902594515.1 uncultured SAR86 cluster bacterium
ACCGGAGCCGGTAACCGAAGAGACTTTAGTGGCCGTCCAAGATGAATTGGAAGCCAGTGAAGAAGAACCTGCTGAAGAGGAATCTTCAAGTGAGGAAAGTACAGATCAATCTCTTGCTGATGGGTCTGGTGCTGAAGAAAGTTCTAGCGATGCGGCCGAGGCCAGTGATGAAACTGGCGGTTCATCCAGCGATGAGCCCACCACTGAAGTTGCTCAAGACACTGAAACCGAAACTGAAACTGAAGTCGCTGATGCAGGTGGCTCCACTGATGTGGAAGTGGATGAAAGCTTACTCGATTCTTCGGGCGTTTCTGATGTTTCTTCCGATGTTGCTCCCGATGAATTAGGCACCGCCGATGCTTATGAAGTTGAGACCGAAGTTGACTTAGTTGATGTCGGTGACAGTCAGGCTGAAGACGTCAACGAAGAAGTGGCTGACACTGCCCAGGAAACCACCGCCGAAGTGGCTCCAATTGAAGTGGCTCCAATTTTTGAAGTAGAAATTGCGACCTTGGTTGAAAGTGTGGATGAAAATACCACAGAAATCAGTTTAACTGAGTTCGTCTTGGTCAATCCAGGTGAGCAAAACTATTCCGTAGCCATTTCAGGTGAGGGCAGCGAGGCCTTTACTTATAACTTAGATACCAACTCATTAGAAATTACTGAAGCTTTGGATCATGAAAGCCAAGAAACAGTTGAACTTGCTGTCACTTTTACCAGTGACAATGGTGACGTACAAGAATTTGCTTTAGCCTTTAATGTGACCGATGTGGATGAGCCTGCTACGATTGCAGCAAATTTAAGCACTGATTCATTTGATGAAAATACAGCTATAGGCGCATCAATTGCAACGATTAATGCCACTGACCCAGAGGACAGTTCGTTGACTTACACCCTTTCTGGCACCGGTAGTGAAAACTTTACTATCAATACCGAAGGGAGCATTACGCTTATAAACACTTTGGATTATGAGACAGCAACTTCCTATGAATTAATAGTAGCTGTGGATGATGGTACTAATGTTTCCACTGAAGTCATTACTGTGAGTGTTACCGATATCAATGAAACACCAACATTGAATGTAGCAGTTGCGCAAAATTCTGTTCAAGAAAACGCCGCAATTGGGACCACGATTGCCACCAGCACAGTAAACGATCCTGAAGCAGGAACTGTTACTTATAGTCTCTCTGGAACCGGGAGTGAGAATTTCTCAGTGAGCTCTGATGGCACCGTGACACTAGTAAGTGCACTTGATTATCAGAATGCAACTGCATACGAAATTACTTTAACTGCCTCTGATGGCGATAATTCTGTTTCTGAAACTTTTACCATTAATGTCGGGGACATTAATGAAGTACCCACTCTTACCACAACTTTAGCAGCAGCAAGTTTTGCCGAAAACGTGGCAATCGGAACTACGATTGCGACCAGCTCAGCGAGTGATCCAGAATCAAGTACCATTTCCTTCTCATTGAGTGGATCTGGTAGTGATAATTTTAGTGTTGATGCTAACGGCAGTGTAACTTTAACTAACAATTTGGATTATGAAACAGCTACCTCATATACGATTACATTAACTGCCAGTGATGGGACTAATTCAGTTCAAGAAACCATCACCATCAATGTAAGTGATGTATTTGAGTCCGGGATTAACAACTTGAGTACTACTTTGGCAAATGGTGGAGCAGCTATTGCAGAGTCATCTGGATCAGGAACGGTTGTAGCTAGTTCCAGCATAAACAATCCTGACGGTGAAACCATTACTTATTCGCTAAGTGGAACCGGCAGTGAGAACTTTAGTGTTGATTCATCAGGGAACGTAACCACCAACGCGTCTTTTGATTATGAAACTGCTCAAAGCTATACGCTGACTTTAACGGCCACCGCGGGCAGCACATCAGTGACCGATAACTTTACCGTTAATATTGCTAATGAAATCGAATTTACTTCCGGGTTATTGCGTTACTCAGCAGCTTACAATTCAGCCTCACGCAATGGCTTTAGTGCAACCGCAACTCGAGGACCCTCAGGTTCTAATCTTCCAGCCTACTATCTTGAGCAGGTGGGAGATAATACTTCCTCAAGCATCCGTGATGCGGATGCATCTACTGGGGGCACTCCATGCAATTGTTTTTCATCTGGTGATAATGCAACTGGAGAAAACGGTGGAGTTTATGTGAACATCGGTAATTCCAACACAGCAAATGTTTTTTATACCTTTCCACTGATAGTAACTGATGATCAACATGCTAATGGTAATAGACCATATATATTTAGAGGGAATAATGCTGTTTACCAATCTGCTTCGGTCAGTAATGTTTCTGGAGGCGGTACAAATGTAAGTATTAATACTTCGGGGATAATATCTGGAGGGCGAACAGGTGGCCGAACTTTTTGGTTTATGACCACCGATAGCACTGAAGATTCCTTTCAAATTAATTCACCAGCCGGAACTTATAATTTCTTTGAAGATCAGGTCACTCTAGCAGGACTTATTTACCCTGATAGTTGGCTTGAAAACTACCTAGACGGCAATAAACGTGTTTTTGCTATGGCGGTGTCCCCAATTGAGAGCTTTAATGTTTCAACCCCATGGCATCAAGATTACTTTTACCCCAACTTTATTCCAATCAATCTATGGTCATATGGGGACGTAGGTTTGAATTATTGCAATGCATACGTTGGATATGAATCAGAATGCGCTGATTTAACTCCTTATGGAAATTACGAATTTTTAAACAATATGTATTACTACCTCTGGTCAAGACAACTTTGGCAGCAGAATAATGTGGATACAAGTAGATTTAGAGGAACGGTTATAGGAGACAGCGCATGGAATCGTGTTCCAGAAGGGCAGTCTTTGTGGTGGCAAGTGCTAAACCCAAACGGAGTGGGGGTTGGTCTTTGGGTACAGATTTCATTTAAAGACTCATACGCTGGTCCTGACTTGTCAAGAACGCGTATGGATCAAGAAAGTTTATTCAATGTGATAATTTCTAATGTCGATTACCGTAAAAATGACACCACCCGATACACACCAGGCGACACTGGTATGGGCATGGACGGTTATCACTACTGGTCTTATCAGGGTCCAACTAACGCAAATAATGACGGTTTAGGAGTTAATTACGGAACCTCAGCAGTTGAATGCGCGACTTCAAATGAAACGGGATGTTTTTGGGCATGGAATGATGTTACCGATTCAAGTTTTTTAGGAGCTATGATCACTTCCTCTGATCCATACAAATCGGGTGATATGACCTTGAGTGTAAATTACAATTCCAATACCGATACCTTCAGTACAAGCTCATTTAATGTTGCAGTTCTAAGAACAGGTATAGATGGTCTTGATGGTCAACAATATACCTCTGTTGCTCTATCTGGAGCAGAGGAGACCAATCAATGGGCAGGCTGTAACGTGTTTGGCTGCCGAACTGACAGTGTATTTCGTGCGTCACGCTTTTATGAAAGCACTGCCTCTACTTACAATGGATTTTTTAGTGGTATTTTAGAGTTTGATGTTAGCGGCGCTGGTAATTCTCAACTGGCTGCCATGCGTTCCAGTAATACTTTGGCAAGCTTTACCTTCGATACCACGAATGACGATCTACAAGTGGTGGCACCTATGACCATCAGTGCAGCCCCATCTAACAACTATACGTCCAATTGGACGACTGTGGATACCGGTTCCATGACCCTTAAATTTGGCGATGCTATCAACGATGAGGCGAAATCAGCTTACATTTCCAGTGAAGTTTTCGCTGCAGAGATTCAAGACGATGGCGCGCAAATTGATGGCTCTTCGGGGGGGTCTAATAACCTTACTGGAGTGATGGTTTCTTATAACACTTTAGATAAAGAGGACTCTGATCTGTTTCATTCTACTAATGCTTCGATGCCCAACACGGCTTATTCAACTTGGGGCTTTTGGGCGATGAGTTCAGTGGATATCTCACCCAATGCTGGCGCTCAAAATGCATCCGTCCATTTAGGTACCTGGGTGGGTGGAGAAACCTTAGCGCAAAATGAGATTCCAACTTCAGGAACTGCTTCGATGAGCGGTGCAGCAGTCATGAAAGTAGCCTCTCGCCATCTTCAAACCGGAACCAATTATGATGTGCATAAATACACCACCACAGCAGATGTTTCTGCGACCTTTAATTGGGGTGCTAGCGGCTACTCTGGGACACTAGAGTTTAGTAATTATGACAACTTCAACGGAATTGTTGTTAATGCAGGCTTCGTTGACTTTACCGTAGCTATCGCCGGCACCGACCATACTTACACCGGAAACTCCACCGATACATTAACCAACGGTTGGTTGGGCGGGGCTACTGTGGCAGGGGCTTTATACGGAGGTACCACACCCGATGAAAGTGGTGGTAGAATCACTGTCAATTTGTATAAATCTGGCGACATCAGTACCTCTGAAGCCAATGATTTTTACATGGCTGAAGGTATTTATTTGTTGGACTAATTAATAAAAATGACAAAATGTCACTTTTTTAGTAAAATAGATTGAAATTGAAAAAATAATCCTAATTTAAAAATTAGGGAGAGAATAAAAATTGCAGAAAATTTATTCAACACTACTATTACTAACACTATTTAGCACCTCCATTGTTGCACAAGAGCAAATTGGGGTGGCCGCTGCAGTCAACCGTAATACTACTGACCTAACGCTTGAACAAGAACGCAGGCTGGTTGAAGCGGGTTATCAAATCATTCAAAACCATACCATTGAAACC
>CACJML010000014.1 GCA_902594515.1 uncultured SAR86 cluster bacterium
CGGTAAAATCCTCGATTGGAATTGGAATGCTGCTAAGTGAAGGTATTGGCGATACGATTAGAATTTCACTTGCATCAAATCCTGTTGATGAAGTAAAGGTGGGCTGGGATATTTTAAAAAGTCTTAACTTGCGAAGTCGGGGCGTCAAAATCATTGCCTGCCCAAGTTGCTCAAGACAAAATTTTGATGTTATCAACGTTGTTAATGAGCTCGAATCAAGATTTGAAGATATTTCAGATGATATTGAAGTCGCTATAATCGGTTGCTATGTTAATGGTCCAGGGGAATCCAAAGCCGCTGATATAGGTCTTACTGGAGCCTCCCCAAAAAATCTTATGTATATCAATGGAGAACCAAGTGAAAAAGTTTCTAATGAGTCCCTTGTTGATAGAATTGAATCTGAAGTTCGTGAGCAGTTAAATAGAAATCAAAATGAATCTGATATTATTGCTAAAGGTTAAAGATGAAATTTAAATCGCTAAGAGGGATGGATGATCTTTTTTCAATTGACCTAGCTAAATGGCAAACCTTAGAAACTGCTTTTAAATCTGTATTCTTAAAATTTAATGCAGGTGAGGTAAGAAATCCCATACTTGAATCTACAGATCTGTTTGCTCGTTCAGTGGGATCATCATCAGATATTGTTAATAAAGAACTATATACATTTAATGATAGAAATGATGAGAGTATCTCACTCAGACCTGAAGGAACTGCTGGGTTGGTTAGGTCTTTAATAGAATCTAAGAAAGATAATGATACTGGAAAATATTGGTATCAGGGTCCAATGTTTAGATATGAGAGACCTCAGAAAGGCCGATTGAGACAATTTCATCAAGTCGGTGTCGAGTTTGTTGGATTTGAAGAGGGTCATGCAGAATTTGAAATAATGTCTTTAGTTATTGCTTTGATTAATTCAGTCAAAATCAAACATTACAACATTAAAATAAATCATCTTGGTAACAGTAATGTCAAACAAGAATTTACAAACGCTCTAGTTGAGTATCTGCAAAAATTTGAAGGTGAACTATCTGATCTTGAGCTAACTAGACTTGGCACTAACCCACTCAGAATTCTTGATTCTAAAGATCCAAAAACTCGTAAAATTCTTGAAAAATCTCCCTCTTATACTGATTATCTTGAACCTGATCATCTATCTATATTAAATGACTTATCAGATGATTTTGGTGAATCAAACATAACTATTGATCCAAAATTAGTAAGGGGTTTAGATTATTACACTGGATTCATATTTGAGGTATCTTCAAAAGAATTAGGATCTCAAGATTCGTTCATTGGAGGAGGAAGGTATGATAGTTTATTCTCATCTTTGGGTGGTAAAGATATTCCTGCAATAGGTTTTGCAATTGGTTTAGAGAGAATGATTGATATTATGCCAGAGTCTGCCAAAGTAAATAAGAAAGTATTTATTGTTAATTTAACTAGTAATAATTCGAGATATCCATATAAAATAGCCCAAAATTTGCGTTCATTAGATACAAATATTGTTGTTGAAGATCCATTGCTAACTTCAAGCGCTAAGTCGCAATTAAGACGTGCAAATAAAGCTGGTGCTGCAGCTGCATTGATTATAGGAGACGATGAAGTCTCTAAAAACGAAGTTATTTGGAAAGATTTAGACGATAAAATTGAGCAACAATCTCTATCATTGGACGAATTAATTGTTAAGTTTAAAAAGTTATAGGCTTGGATATGGTTGAATATAGAACAGATGAAGAAAGGGTCGCTGCAATAATGCGGTTTTTTGATAATTACAAGACATACATTATTTGGTCTTCAGTTGGCTTAGTTCTAATAACTACAATTTTTTTATCGGTTAACAGCTATCAAACCAATCAGAATTATGAAGCCTATTCTGTTTATCAAAAATGGGTAGAAATAGACCCTTCAGAAGAGGATAAAGCTGAATTGGCCAGCAATCTTTTCGAGATACTTCAAGACGATTATTCCTTTTCAGGATTTTATAAATCTGCTCTTTTAATTGAGTCAACAAGATTTGCAAAAAATGAACAGTTGGATAAATCACTTAATCTGTTAAGAGAGCTCAAAAATAGTACGTCGCGTGGCAATCTTTTTCATCTGCTAGCAAATAGAAATATTGCTCGAATTGAAATCTCATTAAAGAACTACGATGCTGCGCTTAAAGCACTTAATTCAATAATTCTTGATCAAGAAAATTCTACAATTCTATCGTTAAAAGGAGATGCTCTATTAGGTCTAGGAAGGACCGATCTTGCAATTGCACAGTATCAGAAAGCTCTTGAGATATCTCAAATTTCTGAAGAAAGACTAATCATAGAATATAAGCTCAGTAAGCTAAATTAACTGATGAAAATCTTAACTTTCATTTCCTTTTTATTATTTATTTCTAGCTGCTCTTCAATAAATTTTTGGTCTTCAGATGAAGAAAATTTAGAAGAACCAAGACCATTAGGTGACTACAGTAATAATATTATTTTACAAAGGTCTTGGAGCAAAAAATTTAATTCAGACAATGATCTTGGCAATTTTAGAATTAGCTTTATTGGTAAAAAGGTTGCGATCATTGATCAAAAAGGTATTTATCATGAGCTCGAATCGGCCTCTGGTAAGGTAATTAAAAGCTCTAAGTTAGGTCATGAAGTTGCTGTTTCAGTGGTAACGGGTTATGGAAAAATAATATTTGCAGACATTAAAGGGACAGTTTATGCATATTCACTTGATGATATTCAATTACTTTGGTCTCAAAATATTGGTTCCGAAATTCTGGCTTTACCAGCAATTGATGCTAAAGGAGTAATTATTCATTCTTCTAGTGGCGAAGTAGTATCGCTTGATCAAAATTCTGGTAGCATCAATTGGTCTTATAGGTCACAGTTACCATCCTTAACAGTAAGAGGTAACAGCATACCATTAGTATCAGAAGACCTCGTGTATGTTACATTTGATAATGGCAGGATCAGTGTATTTGATATAAATTCAGGTTATGTGGTTTGGGACGGTCCAATCTCATACAAAGAGGGCACATCAGAGCTTGAAAATTTAATAGATGCTGACTCTTCTCCTGTTTTAGAGGGAGGACTGGTATTTGCTACAAACTATCAAGGTAATCTTACAGCATTTGATCCTAGTCAAAGAAGGCCTGTTTGGAACACAAAAGTCTCTTCATTCCATTCACCTTTATTTATTAAAGGTTTAATTGTTGTTATCAATGATGATGGAAGCATATCTTCTTTTTCACAGCAAACATTTTTAGAATCTTGGGTAAGCGAAGAATACCTTAGACGAGATCTATCAAATGCAATTGAGTATAAAGGTAATATTATATTTGGAGATCTTGAGGGATACTTGCATATTTTGGATCCATTAAATGGCAAAACAATTGGAAGGAAGAAGGTCTCTCGAGATCCAATCAAACACCTTGTTAGAAGAGGTGAAAGCTTATATGTTCTTGATAAAGATCTTCAGTTGATAAGCTTAAAATAATATGCAATCTAAATATGATCTCCTCAGTCGCAATTATAGGCAAGCCAAATGTTGGTAAGTCCTCAATTTTTAATAAGCTAACATCATCAAGATCAGCTATCGTTTCAAATTTTTCTGGTGTCACTAAAGACCGAAACATTGGTTACCTAAAAACATCAACCAAAAATAAATACCTCATTATCGATACGGGAGGAATTGGTGAAACGGAAGATGATCTTCAAAACTCAATTTCTGCACAAGCTTGGTTTGCTGCAGAAGAGAGTGATCTAGTTCTTTTTGTTATCGATGGGTCTATAGAGCTATCATCAGAAGATCTTGAAATTCTTTCAAAGCTAAGAAAAAGCAACATAGATTTTAAAGTTTTAGTCAATAAAGTAGATATAAAAAAACAATCTGCTGCAAAAAATGACTTAACTAAAAAAGGCATCAAAGAATTTATTCTTGTCAGCGCAGAACACTCCATTGGTTTTAAAGAGTTAATAAATACAATTAAATCTTCTGTTAAACCAACGATTGACTCTCTTAGTGAAAGTGACAGCATTCAAGTTGCTGTAATTGGAAGACCTAATAGTGGTAAATCTACTTTTATAAATTCTGTTACAAAAGATAATAGAGTTATTGTTTCAAATACGCCAGGAACTACCATTGATAGTATCGACGTTCCCTTCAAGCTAGATGGACAAAACTTTACCCTGATAGATACCGCTGGTATACGAAAAAAGAATAAAAAAGGAAGCAACATCGAATTTTTCTCATACGTAAAAACTATTGAGGCAATTTCCAGATCTC
>CACJML010000015.1 GCA_902594515.1 uncultured SAR86 cluster bacterium
AATTAATACAAGGATGAAGGGATCAGAAGCAGGATTTATTTTAAATAAATCAAAAGCTAAATTTTTGTTTACAGAGAATGATTTTTTAGATATTGACTATCTCGATTTACTGAAGAATCAAGACCTGCCAAATCTGAATAAGACCTTTGTCTTAAATCCTAATCAAAGCGAAACAGAAGCGAGTATCAAAGATTTATTTTCTAAACAGAATATTAATTTACCAAAAATAGCACAGGATGATGTCGCTGATATTATTTTTACATCTGGGACAACAGGCAAACCAAAAGGTGTGATGATCAATCAATTACAAAACATAAATGTTTTTGATTATTGGTCCACCTTTGTAGGTCTTAATTCTGAGGATCGATATCTGATTGTGAATCCTTTTTTTCATACATTTGGCTATAAGGCAGGATGGATGTCAGTATTGTTGAGAGGCTGTACCGGATATCCAGAGGCAGTGTTTGACGTAGAGAAGATTGTTTCAAAAATATTTAAACATAAAATTACCATGTTGCCTGGTCCTCCTACGCTATATCAATCTATCCTTAATTCAAATGAATTTAATTCAAGCAAGGTATCTTCACTTCGATTGGGAGTCACCGGTGCTGCAGCAATTCCTGTTAGTTTGATAAAAGATATGAAAGAAAAATTAGGATTTGAAACCGTTATAACCGCCTATGGGTTAACCGAAAGTACTGGTGTAGCAACCATGTGTACTCCAAATGATGATTATGAAACCATTGCAACAACATCCGGTAAATCAATAGAAGGGGTTGAGGTGAAATGCGTAGATGTTGATGGAAAGGAAGTTGCCTCAGGTGAACAAGGTGAAATTTTAGTTAAGGGATTTAATGTAATGCAGGGATACCTTGATAACCTGGAAGCGACTCAGGAAGCTATTGATAAGGAAGGTTGGCTGCATACTGGAGACATTGGAATTATTGACGATAAAGGATACCTTAAAATTACAGATCGATTAAAAGATATGTTTATCGTGGGCGGCTTTAATGCTTATCCTGCAGAAATAGAAAACATTTTATTGAATCATCCCTCAATTATTCAGGCTGCAGTGGTAGGTATTCCTGATGAGCGAATGGGGGAGGTTCCCAAGGCTTTTCTAGTTACAAATGGAAAGGATTTATCTTCTAAAGAAGAAATTATTAAATGGGCAAAAGATAATATGGCCAACTATAAGGTTCCTAGAGAGATTGAGTTCTTGGATTCACTTCCTGTTAATGCTGCAGGAAAAATAATGAAATTTAAATTACGTTGATACTTTTTTATAGTAAGCTTTTTTAATAAACATAGGAGTTAATAATGAAAATATTCTTAAGTGTATTTGTATCTCTTTTTGCATTTACAGCAATAGCTGACACTCATTCTGATGATGAGTTAGCAGTTTTAGAGTCTTTAAACGCATACTATGACGCCAGAAGAAATGAAGATTGGAAAAAAGTTGTTTCGATGGAAAGCAGTGCTGGTGTTCTAAGCACAAATTCTGATGGCAGCTTTCATAAGCCTTTAATTAAACAAACTGCTGATGACTGGAAAAATTCAGGTACTGGTGGAGCTCTTAATATTTATTATCCTGAAGCTGTACAGCTTTCTAAAAATGTTGTTTTTACAAGATTTTATTATGAGGGAATGGCAGGATTTGGAGACGTTGAACAGCCTTATAGAACACGAGTTACTATGAACTGGGTTAAAGAAAATGGTAAGTGGGTTGTTAGATCTCAACACTACTCACCAGCAAACTATGGCGGTGTTCACGTTCCTCAAGCAACGGATTTTGATAATTAATTTTACTAATTAGTAAAAAACCTGATAAATTAAATAATTATATTTGAGGTAAAAAATATGAAAAATCTATTAACAATTTCAATGGTTTTTCTTGCATTCAGCCTAAGTGCTGGATATGAGAAAGGTAACTCAAAGGCTTGGGAAATAAAAGCTTATTCATCTGCTGCTCCAGCTTACATTGGAGATAATGCAACCATAATTGGTGCTTCCGGAAAAGTTTTAAGAAAAGGAACAAATGGATGGCGTTGTGAGCCCTTTATGCCAATGCCTGAAGGCGGCTTCAAGAGTGCTCATGAAACTGCTGCAGCCTGCTCTGATAAAAATGCAGTAGCTTGGGCTAACGCGTATAAAGCAAACAAGACTCCAGAACTTGAAGCTGATGGATGGATTTGGATGCTTCACGGAGATCTAGGTGTTGATAACTTTACTCCTTATACTGATGGGCAAAAAAATGCAGGTCATAAGCATTTTATTGAGTCAGGTGCACATATGATGTTAATGCCAAAAAATCCTAAATCATTGGACGGTCAATCTACTGACTATACTAATGGAGGTCCCTACGTTATGTTTAAGGGAACTCCATATGTGCATTTAATGATACCTTTAGAAGGCTATTATGATTATCAACCTGAGGCATCACCGCATTCTCACTAACCTCAGATTGCTGGTTAATGATGGGCACTTTATGTGCCCATTTTTTTTCTATGGTGCCCTCTGCAGGAATCGAACCTGCAACTAATCCTTAGGAGGGATTTGTTATATCCATTTAACTAAGAAGGCAATATAGTTAGCATAACAAATAATTTATCGATGAAGATTATAGTTTTAGGTGGTGGCATTGCTGGATTGGCTACCTCTGCTTTCTTAGCCAAACAAGGCAAGCATGTCGTTGTAATTGAAAAGAGTAATTCTTTTGAAGATCATGGCGCTGGGATTCAAATAACTCCAAATGCAGAAAAAGTAATCAAACAACTTGGAATTTATGATCAATTTAAAAAGATATCTGATCAGCCCTCATCAATTAATATCAGAGAGATAGATACCACAAGGAGATTGCATTCTGTTCCTTTAGATCAATATTGCATGAATGAGTTTACGGGTGATTACCATCATATTCATAGACAAGATTTAATTAAATTATTGTATTTTCGAAGCAAAGAGTTAGGTGTAGAAATAATTGAAAATGAAAAAATCACAAAAATAGAAGAGCTAGATAAGGAAGTAATAATCTCCTCTAAAAGCGGAAATTCTTATCAAGCTGATTTTTTAATTGCTGCAGATGGTCTAAATTCTATTGCAAGAAAATACCTCTTTCCAACCTATGCTCCAAAATTTAGAAATTTTTCTGCATGGAGATCTCTAATAAAAATTGATAAAGATATCGATAAAATTTTTCTTGAACCAAACTTATTTATCTCAAAAAATCTCCATTTCGTAACATACCCCATTCGCAAAATGTCTTACTTGAACTGCGTATTAATTTCAAAAGATATTGATAAGAAAAAGGAATCCTGGAAGGAAAATGCTGCCTTATCAGAAGTGACAGCATTAATTGAAGAGGCAAATCAAACAGTAAAAAATATATTTATGCAAAGTACCAATATTAAAAAATGGGGGCTTTATGATCACTTTTTACCAAAATGGCATTCAAATAGGATTTCGTTAATTGGTGATGCGGCTCATCCCATGCTTCCATTTATGGCTCAAGGCGGTTGCTCATCTCTCGAAGATAGTTTTGCTTTGTCTTACCTAATGAAAAACTCTAAAAATATTTCTGATGCTTTTTTTAAATTTCAAAAGATAAGGAATAAAAGAGTGAAGAAGATCCAACAAATTTCATCAAGAAATCGTTTTGTCTTT
>CACJML010000016.1 GCA_902594515.1 uncultured SAR86 cluster bacterium
GCTGGATACCATTTTAGAGTTAGAGTTGGAGGGAAGTGACTTTAGTTTGCTAGGTCGCTTTGGTGATGAGCTGCATTTTTTATTTATTACCTCAGAGTGCAACCTTAAAAAAGGCAAAAAGTTTAAGGCGGAAGTTTCTACCTCTGCTCATGAAAAATGTGTGAGGTGCTGGCATCGATGTTCTTCTGTTGGAAAGAACGAAAAGCATCCTGAAATTTGTTCAAGATGTGAGCTCAATATAGAAGGTGGTGGTGAGGTAAGACAATTTGTCTAACATCAAGTTTTTTCTAGCAGCGGCTTCACTTATTTTGGTAGATCTTTTTAGTAAAGGCTATGTTGAAGACTTCTTTCAGCAAGGCGATGTAGTAAATATTTTGCCTTTTCTTAGCATTACGTTGGCTTTTAATTCAGGTATAGCTTTCAGTCTTTTGGATTTTAATAATTTTTTTACCGACTATGTTTTACTTTTTATAGGACTGATCATTACTGTCTTTTTAGTAAGGCTTTTTAAGCAAGAAGATAACATAACTTCAAAAGTAGGCTTGATACTGATTATTTCAGGAGCTTTGGGTAATATAATTGATCGAGCGATGGATGGAGTCGTTACTGATTTTCTACTCTTTTTTGTTGGTAATACGCCATTTTTTATCTTTAATTTAGCAGATGCATATATTTCATGTGGAGCAGTTTTATATTTTGGAATAGAGCTATCAAACTACATTAGCAAAAAGGCTCAAAATGAATAGAAAAATACTACTCGCCAATCCCAGAGGTTTTTGTGCAGGCGTTGATAGAGCTATAGATATCGTTGAGAAAGCCATAGAAAAATTTGGCTCCCCGATTTATGTACGACATGAAGTGGTGCACAACAAAATTGTTGTTGAGGACCTCAAATCAAAGGGGGTTATTTTTGTAGATGAGCTTGATGAAGTACCTGACGGCGAGAGGGTTATTTTTAGTGCCCATGGTGTTGCCAAATCAGTAGAGGATGAGGCTGAAGAGCGCAACCTTAATTACTTTGATGCAACATGCCCTTTAGTGACCAAAGTTCATAATGAAGTAATCAGACATAATCGTGCCAACAGAGACGTTGTTTTAATTGGTCATGCGGGACATCCTGAAGTTGAGGGTACGATTGGGCGTCATGATCCTAGTTCATCCAAAAATATTTACTTAGTTGAAGATGTGAATGATGTTGAAAGACTTGAAGTATCTGATAAAAAGAACATTGCTTATGTGACCCAAACTACCCTAAGTTTGGATGATACAAAGGACATAGTCGATGCTCTTAATGCCAAGTTTCCATCACTGCATCAGCCTAGAAGTAGTGATATTTGCTACGCAACTCAAAATAGGCAAGATGCAGTTAAACAACTATCTTTGGAAGTTGAAATTGTGATTGTGGTTGGCTCGATAAATAGCTCTAATTCAAATCGACTTAAAGAGTTGGCTGAAAAATGTGGTGTTGAAGCAGTATTAATTGATAGTGTGGCTGATATTAATTTATCTGATTTAGGGAATAAGAGGTCAATTGGAGTTACGGCCGGTGCCTCTGCACCTGAGAGTACCGTAAGAGAACTGGTGGATGAGCTTGAAAAATACTTCAAAATAAAAGCTTCCGAGTTAGGTAGAAATTCAGAAAGCATATACTTTAAGTTACCACCTGAATTAAGATAGTTCATATTCATGAACATTTCTGATCATATTATTGATGATGCACGTTATATAGCTTCACCAAATCATGACTCAAGACCTGAAAAAACATCCATCAGCCTAATAATTATTCACGCAATTAGTATGCCTGTTGGAGAATATGTAACTGAAAATATTGTGAAACTTTTTACTAATGAGCTCAATCCTGACGATCATCCAGATTTTAAGGCAGTCTCAGATTTAAAAGTATCATCTCACCTTTTAATTACTAGATCTGGAGATGTCCTTCAATTTGTGCCTTTTCACAAAAGAGCTTGGCATGCTGGTATTTCAGTTTTTGAAGAGCAAGAAAACTGTAATGATTTCTCAATTGGGATTGAGTTAGAGGGTTGCGATGATGATATTTTTGAAGAAATACAATATGAAGCATTGAATTCAATCTTAAATTTATTAAAAAAAGAATACTTGATCCCTAATAAAAATATTGTTGGTCATCAGCATGTTGCACCGGAAAGAAAAACAGATCCTGGACCAAATTTTGATTGGAGTAAAATAAACGCAGGCCATTTAGATCGATGAAGAATATATTTGTTTTATCTGCACTAGGATTCTCCTGCGGTCTTCCTTACATGTTGGTCTTTTCAACTCTATCTGCTTGGTTGCGAGATGCTGGAGCTGCTTTAACGGTAATTGGCTTTATTAGCTGGGCAGCCCTTACATATTCATTGAAATTTTTATGGTCCCCATTTGTGGATCGAATAAAAATGCCTCTAGACCAAGTTGTTGGTCAAAGGCGATCCTGGATTCTCATGATGCAACTGCTGATCTTGATTTTAATCATAATGATGAGTCAATTTGATCCTATTTCAAGTCTCAATTTCATAGTCATCACTGCTGTTTTAATAGCATTTTTTTGGCTCACTACAGGACATTGCAGTGGATGCTTACAGGATTGAGTTAGTCAGTCTTGATGAGCAAGGTAATCTTGCAGCTAGTTATCAGTTTGGTTACCGATTATCAATATTGGTTGCAACCTCGCTTGCACTAATTTTTGCAGATTTTGTTTCTTGGCAAACAGTCTACTTGATGTTGTCATTCTTTATGCTGATCGGTGTTTTGGGAGCACTTATTGGAAACACACCTGAAACTTTAAAAGTTGAATATGGCTATGTTGAGAACCTG